>NZ_SZQL01000018.1 GCF_005233845.1 Ilyomonas limi | reverse complement strand
GCTACAACCTTTAAAATCAACCGCTTATCATACCGTGAAAGGCGGTTAGGACGAACACTAAATTGTTCAACTTCTTTAGACATATACACCTGATTTTGCGTATAGCCATTTCAGGACAAGACATTAGGGTCCGTAAAATATCTATAGCTATACAGCAGATGCTGGTAATTTAGCCGGAGCGGTATATAATAGTGGAATTGTTTAAAAAATAACGTAATAACGATTGCAAATACTGTTTTTACATGTAGCATACGGATTATCTATCATAATAGCCGGTGGTTTGCCTTGCTGTCACACATTCTTCCTTATTTGATGCGATAGGTTATCTGATGGTACAGGTATATTCTTGTACTTGAGTCGTAGAAATTTTTCGGTAAAAAGATTTTTTCTATATATTAGTCCGATGAAAAAACTCAAAACCCTGTTTGTTCAATTTGATGATACGCTTGCTGCATGGGAAATTCCTTCTTTCAGAGGTGCTGTAATAGAAAAGGTTGGCCGTGAAAATGTTTTATTCCATCAACACAATGGAAAGGAAGGCTTTATTTATCAGTATCCCGTTATACAATATAAAAGTGTACAGCAAAAGCCATCCTTACTGTGCCTGGGAGATGGCGTGGATGAAATACATAAGTTTTTTGGGCTGCGAAACTGGGATGTGCATATCAACGGAGTAAAGCATGCCCTTAAAATTCACCGGCTCGACATGAATAATATAACGGTCAACGTTTGGGAAAAACAATTTAAATACAGCATACAAAACTGGCTGGCTTTAAATGAGGTCAATTACCAGAAATATGTACAGTTGAACAGTTTAAAAGAGAAAGTAACCTTGCTGGAGCGCTTACTTACGGGTAATATTCTCTCGTTTGCAAAAGGCATTGAATGGCGGGTTGAAAAGCCTGTAACAGTAGCCATACAGGAGTTGAAGGGGGAGAAAATAATCAGGTATAAAGGTGTTCCTTTAGTGGCTTTTGATGTTATTTTTAGCTGCAATGTTTTTTTGCCTAACTATCTTGGCTTGGGGAAAAGTGCAAGCCATGGATTTGGGGTAATCAGACAATTTAGAGAACTAAGAAACCAAGATTAATGGACTATATCAGAGAACAAATTTATTTAGCAGGACTATTGCATGACATAGGGAAATTTTATCAGAGGGCAGATGAATCAGGTGCAAGCACATCAAAAAATTTGAGTGATAATGTAAAGGGTTTAGAAAGAATTATTTGCCCATTACATCCTGTCAGTAAAAAATATAGCCATAAACATGTATTGTGGACAGCTCAATTTTTTGAGGACTTTGAAAGTCATTTGAAACAATATTTAATGTTTACTCCTGAATTTTCTTACGACGCTATGCTTCGTTTAGCGGCTGCTCATCACCAACCTACCTCTTTTCCTGAGAGGATAATTCGCAAGGCTGACCATTATAGTTCAGGCGCAGACCGTTCTGTAAGTACAGAAGCCTGGAAAGATGCAGAAGAAGAAGGGGATAAGAAATGGGATGCATTTAAGAGGATATCAATGCGCAGTGTATTTGATGAAGTAAGCCTCACAGAAAGTAAAAAGATTTCAGAGATTCATAAACTACCAATTAGTGAAATAAAATTAGATAGAAGCTTCTTTCCGGAACAATCAGATTCAGAAAATACGTATGAGGAAGTCTGGAAAAAGTTTATTGCAGAATTGCAGCTTATTCAAAGCCGCGATTGCCACAGCTTTAATGAAAGCTTACTTTTTCTGCTAGAAAAATACATGTCACGGATTCCGGCCAGTACCATAAATCTTCCTGATGTATCCTTATACGACCATTTAAAAACAACGGCAGCTTTTGCTATTTCCTTATATGACTATGTGGTTGATAAGCATTATTTTCAAAGCGAGACTTTACCGGATAAGGATGAAAAGCCATTTGCTTTAATTGGTGGTGATCTTTCAGGCATACAACAGTTTATTTATAATATTATAGCAAGGGGAGCGGCAAAGAACTTAAAGGGCCGCAGCTTTTATCTGCAATTACTGGTAGATAATATTGTTCAGCTTATTTTAAATGAATTTGCCTTGCTAAGTGGTAATATCATTTATGCCAGTGGAGGTGGATTTTATATTTTAACGGCCAATACAATCAATCTTCCAGAAAAATTAAAAAAGCTGGAAGAAAAAATTGTGGAACATTTATTTAATGCGCACGGCACAAGTCTCTTTCTGGCATTAGATTATGTGCCTTTTGGTGAAGCAGATTTATTTTATAAAGAAGGAAGCTCGAGAACCATTGGCGATATCTGGAAAGAATTAAGTGATAAACTATCAGCGAAAAAAAGTCAGAGGTTTAGCCATTTGCTATCTACTAAATTCAAAGAATTTTTCGAACCTATAGCAGTATCGCCAGAAAAAGCTAAAGATGCAATTACAGGGGAAGAGCTTAGCGAGGGCGCATATAAATTAGATAAGGAAGATAATGGAAGAGGTGCTCTGATGATTAATAAAACCACTTACCAGCAAATAGAGCTTGGAAAAAAGCTAAAGGATGCAGATTATTGGATATTTTCACAGAAAGAACTTTCCTATTTTCCTGATAAAGCATTTGAACCTTTAGGTTTGAATTTGTATAACTACTTTGTTTCTGAAATCAGACTTAAAGAATATGAAGAAAGACTAAAAGGATCTGCAGATAATGTACGGGTATTACGAATTAACAATACTAATTTTCTTCAATCAGCTTCTAAAGGCATTAATAATGTTTACGGCTTTGAATGGTACGGCGGCAATAAATATGCGATCAACCAATTTGGAGAGCCAAAAGTTTTTGAAGAACTAAGTGGTATAACATTGAATGCACCAAACTCGAAAGAAGACGCCAAAAGAGAGTCAGGACCTTCTTTGGTGCGCCTCGGTGTGTTAAGAATGGATGTCGATAACTTAGGTACCATTTTCCGGCGTGGCTTACCTGAAAGTAAACGTTCTTTCAGTCGTTACAGCACGCTGAGCCGGAGTCTTGATTATTTTTTTAAGGGCTATATAAATACTATTTGGAAAGACAATAAAGAATTTTCAATGTACACCCAAATCATTTATTCAGGCGGTGATGACCTATTTATTGTAGGCAAGTGGGATGTTGTAATAGAAATGGCTTATGCTATACAAAAAGAATTTAAAGAATGGGTGTGTCATAATCCTGATATTACGCTTTCCGGTGGCATGGCTTCGGTTGGTCCGAAATTTCCTTTGCTAAAGGCTGCAACGTATAGTGAGCGATTTGAAAAGGCAGCGAAAGATTATATAACTGATAAAAGCGCAAAAAATGCTTTTTCCTTCATAAACTATACACAGTATATAAGTGGTAAGCCACAAGAAATAACGATGGCTTTTAACTGGCCGAATGAATTCCCATATATTCTACAGCTAAAAGAATACATAAAAGTCTTACTATATAAAAAAGATATAGCTGAAGGATTTCCTTCCGCTATGTATAATTTAATGCAGCAGGCTGACTTTTATTATGATGAAAAGGAAAGGCGGTATCTGCCAAAAGCAGTAAGAGTGATTTGGCTGACAGCATATCAATTTAAACGTTCTGCCCAGGAAAAGAGTGACGCAGCAAAAAGCTTTTATAAGTCATGGGTACAAAATATTATGACCGGAAGAATAGACGAGGTACCGGATACGTCTTATCATGCTTTACAACTATTAGCAACTGCAGCCCGCTGGGCATCATTAGAAGAAAGAAGTAAATTATAAACTTAACCCAATAACACTTTAATATGCCTGACTATAATCAAAACTATTCTCGCCAAAGTGGAGGATATCAAGGTAGTAATACACGCGGAAACGATAGTGGATTTAGAAAAGAAAAAGCAACTTTTGATTTTAACCCCTGGAATGAAAAAATTAAAACATGGGTAAGAAATGAAATTGATAAAGAAACAATTTCGTTCGCAGATGAATTTGGAGGTTTCATTGCCGGAAAAGCACCAAACAATAAAAACGAGGCACTTACCACCTCTCAAATCCGCATAGCTTTTGGCGAATTAAGAAAAATTCAAATGAATGGTTTTAATGAAGAGAAAACCAGCTTTTTGATGCTAAAAGCCAAGTTAGCTTATGCTGTTAAACGTCATGATAAAATAGGGCTGACAGAATTTTACAATCTTTTCAGTAAAGCCTATAATGAAGTTGATACAAAGAACGTAGAAGCGGGGACAAAGCAATTTGATAATCTCTTACAGATAATTGAGGCTGTATTAGCTTACCACAAATATCATGGTGGGAAAGAATAATTTATTAATCTATAATTTAAACTACAATGGCAAATAAGCTCATTAAAAAAATTGAAATAACAGGCATGATCACTTTGCTTACCGGCTTACATATTGGTGGCACCAACAGTAGTATGTCTATTGGTGGTATTGATAAAGCCGTTATCCGTAATCCACTAACTAATCAGCCTTTTATTCCGGGTTCCTCTCTTAAAGGTAAAATGCGAAGTTTATTAGAAGTATCAATAGGTGCTAATCTTCAAAGATCATCTGCACAAGTGCCTAACGGACCTTCTAAAGATGGCTCTGCTGCCGACTTGTTTGGAAACGCAACTGGTAATGATACACAGAAGCCTTCACGCATTATTGTACGTGATTGCGTTATGACAAATGCAAAATATGTATTTGAAAAAACTGAGCTGCCCTATACGGAGGGCAAAACAGAAGTAGTTATTGATCGCATTACTTCGGCTGCTAATCCACGTCAAATTGAACGTGTACCCGGAGGCGCTGAATTTTCATTAAATCTTGTAGTAAACATTTGGGAAAAGGATAATAATGAGGAGGAACTGATGAAAAATTTATTTAAAAGTCTAAAGCTGCTGAAAGATGATTACTTAGGTGGGCATGGTAGCAGAGGATATGGACAAGTCGCTTTTGAAATAGCTGATATCAAAGAAAAAAATGTATCCTCCTTTTACAGTGAAACAGGCAATAGTGCAAAATCTATTAAAGAAAAATACAAAGCAGAAGTAGAAAGTCTGCACCAAAATTAACTTATGATTGTTGAGGTTATCAAACTGCATTTCAACACACCTTTGCATATTGGCCGTGGTGCTATTGAGCTTGACAAAACAAGCAGTATTTATCATTCAGATGCTTTAAAATCAGCACTTTATGCAGTAGGTCTGTCTTATTACCAGGAATGGGAAACAATGCCTGACTCTTTTTTTAACAGCTTCCATATTTCATCCCTTTTTCCTTTTTGTGAAGAAGAACTGTTCATGCCTAAGCCTTATTATGGTATACGGTTCGATTTTGCTAAAACAACGGAAGAAAAACAAGCTAAGAAAGCAAAGAAGATATCCTTCATCAGTGCCACCATGTTTAGGCAATGGATGGAACAAAGGGATAAACCTTTGGCAGTAGAGGAAGCGCAGGTTAGCCCGGGCGGTAGCTATTTATTCAGCCATCCTAGTAAGACAAAAGCATTTTTGCATGCCGAAGTACAACAAAGAGTGCAGGTGCCGTCTGAAGGCGAAGATGGTGAATCAAGACCTTTCTATTTTGACCGCTTATATTTTGAAAGGGATGCTGGACTTTTCTTTCTTGTACATTTTCATAACGAAATGATACGTCAACAGGTGCTTCATGCCCTAGCTATTTTGGGTGAATTAGGTATTGGTACTGACCGTACTGTGGGTAATGGCCTTTTTTCTTTTGATACAAAGGTTCATATTTCTCCCTTTGAATTTCCGGATAGTTCCCAAGGCAATTTCCGGCTGAATCTTGGTTTGTACCTGCCAAAGCGGGAAGAAGTCTCTTTGATTAATCTGGATGAAAGTTACTGGCAGTTAAATAAACGGGGAGGGTACATCGGAGGCAGTAGCCATGAGAAGTTTATGTCACTACGTAAAGACTGTATTTATTTTTTTGCAGAAGGCAGTGTGTTTAAAACAGATCACGCTTTAAAGGGGCGTTATACCAATTTAAGGCCTGAATTTAATGATGTTGAACTACATCCGGTTTATCGTTGCGGGCAACCTTTATTTATTACCATTTAAACCTACGTTATGGCAAAGGCGACATTTACAACCTTAACCCCTGTTCATGTAGGTAGCGGACAAACTTTAAGAAAAGGATTTGACTTTATTCAGGAAGGAAACAAGATCGGTTTTCTAGACATTGATAAAATAGTAAATCTTATAGGTTCAGATTCTATTCCCCAATTGTCTGCGGCTATTGAAAAAGGTGAACCTTTGGGGGAGTTTTTGCGTAAAGGCAGAGGATTTAAAAATTATAAGCTGGAAGACATTTGTGTCAGAATAGCTGAAGCTGTTAATGTAAGCGCCAATACCACTGAGCTAAAGGAGCATTATCGTGTTTCCATAAAAGGCGCTTGTATTCCAGGAAGTTCTTTAAAGGGAGCTATTAAAACAGCTATCTGGGAATCGCTTGCTACAGATGATTTTCTTAATGCTTTAAAAAGAACCGACTTTGGCTTTCCGCCTAAGTGGAAGGATGCAACAGTTGATAAAAAGTTATTTGGACAAAACGCTAATGAAAAATCTACCCGTTTCCTGAAAGTAGGAGACTGCCATTTCACTGATATTCCTACGCAGATTTGTGAAGTTGGTATCTACAATGCTTATCGTAAAAGTTGGGATTTTAAAAACGGCAATAGTTTTTTAGCAGAAGTTATCCCGGCCCATTCAACTGCTCAAACTGAGATTAAATTAGACCGGCTATTGCTAAAATGTAATATCGAAAGGTATGGAGAAAAGTGGCAAGCTACTGATACCAGCTTTATCACTGAAGATATTCACCTTTTTTGCGAACGGATTAATACATATACGAAAACGCTAATAAATTGGGAGTTTATGGACCTTGAAAACAATGGCTTTGATAGAGAGAAAGAGGGTGAAAGGATGTTGGATACTTTAAATTCTGTTTACAAACAAATAGAAGAAATTGAAAAAAAGCAAAGCAATGAAACAATCCTTAGGGTAGGTGGTAGTAGTGGCTGGAAGTTTACAACAGGTGGGTGGATTACAAAACCAGCAGTACCCATAAGTGATGAAGATTACCTGCAATTAAGGCGAACTATTCAAAAGAGGGACTACAGTAATATGGATTTCTGGCCTAAAACCCGAAAAATGACTATTGGTGGAATTGCTTTAGGGTTTGTAAAAATTAGTTTTAAAGAACATTAATCTAGCTATTCATGTAAAGCGTCTATGACATGAACTTTTTAGTACTTACTATAGGTAACAGTGATCTGCAATTTGATCGAAATGAATTAGAGCAATTAAGCAATACGGACTATTATCTGCATAAAGATGAGAACGGAGAATACTTAATCTTTTCTGATAACTCAATTGCGCGTCTGACAAGTAACAGGAACTATTTCAATTGGTTTTTAATTAGGGAGAGCCGTAAAGACGGTGAGGTGCTTCTTAAAAACATAGATAAGGTACAGCACTTACTTCACTTCCCTTTGATTGCACCTATAATTCAATATTTAAAAGATAACAACATTGAATTAAGTAAGATTGCTTTTGTTTATACAGATCAACAAGACATAAATTTTAGAAAATCTGATACTTTATTTACAAAAGAAATCATAAAGCTATGGTTACAAACTATTTATCCTAAAATTTTCTTTGATGAAATAGGTGTAGATAAAGTAACTGATATTGATCACCTATATCCGAGATTTAGAAATAAAGTAAAATTTTGGAGGGAAGGTTTAGATGAAGGTTCACATGTTTATCTTGCCGATCAGGGCGGTATTGACCAAATCAATCAATCTATACGTCTGCAATTATTACAGGCATTTAAAAGTCGAGTACACATCCTGCAAAAGGCTGAAGAAACTGCTACGAAAGAATTGGCATTCCCTCAATTATTCATAAAAGACTTAATTAGGCAAAACATCATTAAACATGTAAGTGATTATGATTTTGATAAAGTAGACGACACATTGCAGCCGGAGAGTTGGGTGATAAAACTTTGTAACTATGCTTCATCCCGACTTATGCTCAATTATTCATCTATTAGTAATATCCAACAGTTATCTAAAATGCTTCGTTCTATTGACCTGGGCCATTTAGCACCAGACCTTGAATGGAATAAAATAGGCAGAGTAAAACAAAACAGGATAAAGATTGTTGATCTCTATTTAGCGGCTAAGATTGCATTTCATCAGAAAAGATATAATGAATTTTTGTGGCGGATTTATACTGTTAATGAAAATCTGACTCAGGATGAAACGGACAAATTGCTTGGCTACGATAGTATGCATGAGCATTTCAAACCAAACCTGAACATAAAAGATGAAAACCCGAAATGGAATGAGGCATTAAATAGCATTGATTCCTGTTTATTACCTTCTTTAAAAGCACAAGGAATTTATACCCACAATCCTAACCGATTCTCTTATAAAGCCATTTATCTTTTTCTTTTACATAATGGTAAAATTGTTGAAAGAATGCCAACTGATGATTTTATCCAGTTAACTGATACAATTGAAAGTCTCTCAAAAAGACGTAATGGTTTAGCTCATAAGATGGGAACAATTACAGAAAGTGATATAAAGAAATTGATACCAGACGAAGATTGTTTTTTCTCCTATCTGGATACATGGCTTTCAGTAGCCAATTTTGGCTTATATGATGATATTAGAAAGCACATTTTAATGCACTATGAATAACGTTAAGCTCAACGCCTAACAAACAGAAGCCCTGCCTGCTTTAACGAATTTTATCAGTCGGGCGATGCCATTTTTATTCTTAACGGGGCTGCCGGTACCGGAAAGACAACACTTATTAAAAGCTTTTGCCAGCCGTTATTATTGTAGATGAAGCCTCTATGATATCGCATTTGCCGGCGGCGGACAGCCATACCGCCCGCTTTGGCAGCGGCCACCTGCTGAATGACTTGTTGCAGTATGCCGGTACTGCCAAAATTGTTTTTGTAGGCGATGCCTGCCAGTTGCCGCCTGTTGCAGAAGCCTCCCTGAGTGCAGCCCTGAGTCCTGCATACTGGAAGGAGCAGCACCGGGCAGCCCGGCTGTTTACGCTCACCCAGATAGTACGACAGCAACAACACAACGAAATACTGGAAATAGCTTCCCGCTTCCGGCGACGCATAGAACTGGCAGGTGCAGACAATTTATTGTCGCTGCCGGTACCCAAACAACGCAATGTTTTTGCCACATTAGGAAAAGATACCTTTTTGAACTGCTATTTTATGGCAGTGCAGGAAAAAGGGCTTACCCAAACAGTAGCCATCTGCCATAGCAATGCCCAGGCACACGACCTCAACAACCTCATCCGCCGCCGGCTGCATAATAAGGCCGCACTGCAGGCGGGCGATTTGCTCATGGTAGTGCAAAACAGCTACGGTACTGAACTCGTAAATGGCGACCAGGTACTGGTAAAAGAAGTAACAGGCAGCAGTAGCCGGGCAGGATTTTCCTTTATAAAGATAAAAGTAGCATCACTGTTTGCCGGTAAGGAATACCAGGTGCTGCTGATTAATGACTTGTTGTATAATGATCAACCGGCACTTACCAGCGATGAAGTAAAGCGTTTGCTGATAGATTTTGATGAGCGGATGCGGCAGGAGAAAGTAAAGCGCAATAGCGAAGAATACAAAAACAGAATGAAGAAAGACGAATACCTGAATGCCCTGCGGGCAAAATATGGCTATGCCATTACGGTACATAAAGCCCAGGGAGGCGAATGGGATGTAGTTTTTTTGTACCTGAACAGTTCTGTTTACAGCCAGGTGTATCATAATAAAGGTGGCAGACATCCCGATGGTGCCGACCGGTATCACCGCTGGTTTTATACCGCTATTACCCGTGCCAAACAAAAGCTGGTAGTAAATGATTGTCCCTTTATAGAAAAGTTTGCTCAACGACACCCCGAAGAAAACAGCCGGTACTGGAGAGACCTGCAAAAAGCAAAAGCGGCCGCAGCCACACGGGTACAGGTATATACACCGGGCCGGTTAACAGGTGTGGTAAGCAAGCTGCTGAATCAGAACGAGCAGGGCGTTAACGGATTTATTAAAACAGATAATACAAAAGAAGAAATCTATTTTATCCTGTCTGCTAAAAATCCGCTTTATCCTATCCTCCAACCAGGACTGAAGCTTTCTTATGAAATTATGCCGCCTAAAGGAAATAAAGGTCCTAAGGCAACCCGTATTCAAACCATTGCTGCCCGCTAAAAACAAATAATATGACGCTTGTTCTAAACTCTTTCGGCGCATCGCTTACCAAAAAAGACGGACTGTTTTATGTAACTTCTGCCGAAACTTCGCAAAGTATTCACCCGCAGGATGTAAAAACGATTATGATTAGCCGCAGCGCCAAAATATCATCGGATGCCATTTTGCTGGCGGTAGAAAACGAAATAGATGTGCTGTTTGTAGATAACCTGGGTAAGCCTAAAGGCAGGGTATGGAGCGTGCAATATGGCAGTATCTCCGACATCCGGAAAAAGCAGGTAGAATTTTTATACGGACCTACCTGCATTGCATGGGTAAAGCAGTTAATTGCCGAAAAAATAAATAACCAACTTGCACTTTTACTTACATTTAAAGATGGGTGCGATACAGCCGACCAGCGGCGGATACAGGCAGCTATCAATAGCATCTCCGACCATCGCAGCAAAATAGAAAAAACGGATGGTGAAGTAATTTCGGATGTGGCGCCCTCTATACGGGGATGGGAAGGCGCTGCCGGCAGGCGCTACTTCGAAGCTATCAACCTGGTATTACCGCCCTCTTTCCGGTTTGAGGGCAGGAGCCAGTACCCGCCGCATGATAAGTTTAATTCCATGCTAGGCTATGGCTATGGCATTTTGTATGGAAAAATAGAAGGCGCGTTAATAAAAGCCGGTATCGACCCCTATGTGGGCGTTTTTCACCGCGATGAATATAACCGCCCGGCACTGGTATTTGATGTAATAGAAAAATTTCGCATCTGGGTGGATTTTGTAATGATACGGCTGGCACAACAGGAAGTACTGGACGATGACTGTTTTACAAATAAAGAAGACACGGTATTGCTGGATGGGCTGGGCAAGCGTATTGTGATACAAAGCATGTACGACTACCTGGCAGAAATTATAGACATTAAAGGGCTGCCCCGCAGCCGCGCCACCCATATAGACCTTTATGCACAATCGCTTGCACAGGAATTTTTAAAAGCTTAGCACATGCTTTATTTTGGAACTGCTATTACTACCCCCGCCGATGTACTGCAACCTATTGCTGTGGATACGCTGCACCAAGCGTTGCTACATCCCAAACCTAAAACACGCCAACTGATAGACCAGTTGAGAGTGATACAAACACTGGATAAAAACAGCTACAAGACACAAAAAAAGCTATTGCCTTACCTCGTATGTGCCGCTTTTAAGCCCGCCATCCGCCGCCGCGAAAACTTTTTATACATCGAGTACTTTTTCATTGACCTGGATGGCATTGCCGGTCATTTTGATAAAGCAATGCTTTGGCGGCAACTGGTCACCGATAGCAGGCTGGTACTCCTGTTCACTTCGCCCGGCGGGGATGGGCTTAAACTACTATACCGGCTACAGGAGCGATGCCGCGATTACGGATTGTTCAGCGCTTTTTACAAGCAATTTGTTCAGCACCTTGCCAGCCGTTTTCATTTGCACCCGGTGATAGATACGGCGACCTCTGACGTTACGCGGGCCTGCTTTATCAGTTATGATGAACATGCGTATTACAATGCCGGTGCAGCGCCCGTGGACATGAGGGAGTATAACATGGAAGAACCGGAAACGCTGTGGCATGCTGCACAGCAGGCATCCACGGCTTTTGAAGAAGAAAAGGAAAAGACCGGCAGTGAAGTAAAACGACCTACAACATCACCCGGCAGCGAGGTGCTGGCTGCCATCAGGCAAAAGCTGAACCCGCACTACCGCAAGCCCGAAAAGAAACAATACTATATACCGCCCGAAGTGGATACATTCATTGAAAAAATAACTGAAAGGCTAAAAGAGTATCAGCTTCAGTTACTGGAAACCAGCCCCATTCACTACGGGCGAAAACTGAGAATCGGCACTACCGGTATGTGGGCGGAGATTAACCTTTTTTATGGCAGCAGGGGTTTTACTTTTGTAAAAACCACCAAAACCGGCTCCAACAGCCAACTGGCCGATTTGTGTGTGCAGGTGCTGGAAGAAAATTTGTACAACTCAAATAAAGCAAGGTGAGCCGGCCACGAAAAACAGTGCAAAGCCTGGAGCAGCGGCTGCAAAAAATAAAAGATGCAGGTCTTGCCCTTGTACCAGTAAGGGCAACAGTATTTGAAGCAGATGAAACATTGGCAGAGCGCATTAAAAAGATACTATATTTACTGCAAACAACGCCGGTAAAAGCCACCCGAATGACTTTTTTGATTTTGTACGATATAGAAGACGATAAAGTGCGCAAAGAAGTAGCCAAGTACCTGAAGCAAAAAGGCTGCATCCGCATACAGAAATCGGTTTTTATGGCGAGTGCCGAACACCTGCTATACGAGCAGATGTATAAAGACCTGCATGAAGTGCAACAGCATTACGACAATAGCGACAGTATTATTTTGGTGCCTTTTAATACCACCGATGCCCGGAGTATGAAAATTATAGGTAAAGATGTGCAGGTAAGCACCATTATAAACAAGCCGAATACGTTATTTTTTTAAATTTGTACGGTAAATAATGAAAGAAATGCGGGCACAAAACATGCCTTTTGATTTGCAAACAACAGCTATAAGCCTGAAAATCAATTCAAAAGCAAAAATGCTGTTGAAGAACATCATCCATTAGAATAAGGATTAAGACATAGCCTGCTTGGTCTGGTAATGGCTGTGTACAATAGTTGAAGAACATCATCCATTAGAATAAGGATTAAGACCCGATACTTTCGTTGTATGACAGAATTTGTCTGTAAGTTGAAGAACATCATCCATTAGAATAAGGATTAAGACTTAGCCGGTGCAGGTGCAGTGTTGTTAGCGTTAAGGGTTGAAGAACATCATCCATTAGAATAAGGATTAAGACCCCTTGTAAGACTTCTCCAATGCCTTCAATAAAATGTTGAAGAACATCATCCATTAGAATAAGGATTAAGACCTTTGGGAGCTTTGCGACCTTTAGGCCGAGGTGCAACAGGTTGAAGAACATCATCCATTAGAATAAGGATTAAGACCTGCTGTAGCGGCGTTGTTAGCGTTAAGGGCTGCAGTTGAAGAACATCATCCATTAGAATAAGGATTAAGACTTTGCGTATATGGTTCACCTTTATAGTTTTTATTCAGTTGAAGAACATCATCCATTAGAATAAGGATTAAGACACAATTAACCGCATCTTTAATGCTTATTTCGTGCTGGTTGAAGAACATCATCCATTAGAATAAGGATTAAGACAATATGTTTTGCGCCATTGTCGGCTGACGAATAAGTAGTTGAAGAACATCATCCATTAGAATAAGGATTAAGACTAATCACCAGATTCACAAGGCGATTCCCTGTCCAAAGTTGAAGAACATCATCCATTAGAATAAGGATTAAGACTGAAAGCAACTTTTTGAGAAGCATCGTTCACCAGGGTTGAAGAACATCATCCATTAGAATAAGGATTAAGACCTATGTGTTTAAGTACCCATGTGGAGGCTTTCCTACCGTTGAAGAACATCATCCATTAGAATAAGGATTAAGACAGTATATATTGCCATTATTATTATTGGATAGGCAAGTTGAAGAACATCATCCATTAGAATAAGGATTAAGACCAATTATGCTGCATATAATGAATTTATATAGATGATGTTGAAGAACATCATCCATTAGAATAAGGATTAAGACTTCTCCGGTAGTTTCCATTTCTCCCACAAACGCTTGGTTGAAGAACATCATCCATTAGAATAAGGATTAAGACTTTATAAATATTTTCAATCCTTTTTTTGCTTAAAGTTGAAGAACATCATCCATTAGAATAAGGATTAAGACCATTGTAAGCTTCGGCCGTTGCTTTGCTGGCCGCAGTGTTGAAGAACATCATCCATTAGAATAAGGATTAAGACACGTTATTTTCATCCCTATCCTTTTTAGATAAGCTTGTTGAAGAACATCATCCATTAGAATAAGGATTAAGACACGCGACCTATTCTTCATCATCCTCGTTTTCTTCAGTTGAAGAACATCATCCATTAGAATAAGGATTAAGACTTTATAATTACTTTAAATAAAAGCCACTGTAGAAACAGTTGAAGAACATCATCCATTAGAATAAGGATTAAGACTTTATAATTACTTTAAATAAAAGCCACTGTAGAAACAGTTGAAGAACATCATCCATTAGAATAAGGATTAAGACTAAATTTTGTTTCCATTTTGCTGTTATCGTAGTTGTGTTGAAGAACATCATCCATTAGAATAAGGATTAAGACTTGGTGCTTGTGCCTTTGTCCACAAACATTACTACATAGGTTGAAGAACATCATCCATTAGAATAAGGATTAAGACGCTTTTGTTTTTCAATTGAGCCAAGTGCTGCCAGTTGAAGAACATCATCCATTAGAATAAGGATTAAGACACTCTATATCCTGCATTATTTGTTCGAGCAGGTAGTTGAAGAACATCATCCATTAGAATAAGGATTAAGACTCTGTTAAGACCGTAAGATACCAGTTGACTATACCATCTTCATTTTTACAAGTGATAATGGTCCATGGCTGAATGCACCGCCACGCATGTTTCAGGATGGCTTTACCAAACTGTATCATGTAGGTTCGGCGGGCATATTCAGAGGATGCAAGGGTATTTCATACGAAGGTGGTCATCGCGTTCCTTTTATTGTTTACTGGAAGGACCATACGCTTTCCAATGTTGCATTAACCCAATCTTTTTCAAATCTGGATATATTACCCACGCCTGCCGAATGGACACATACCTCACTGCCACGCAAAATGCTCGACGGACAATCGGTAGCAGGGCTGCTTACTGATAAAAATTATAATGAACCACATCGCCCCATTTATTATCACAACTATGAGCCGGAAGGCGTGCGGGACGGCGATTGGAAGCTGCGGATAACAAAGAAAGATAGCACACAACTGTACGAACTCTATAATCTTTCCTGGGATCCTTCGGAAAGAGTGAATCTTTTTGAAGATGCGAAATATGAGATGCAAAAGCAACATTTGCTAACGCTTTTCAAAGCCTATCCGTGAAATAAGCAATAGAACGGAATTCAAGTAGGTTATGTATAAGCTGCAAGCGGTGAGCCGCGGGTTATGAGCATATCCTGCTACTTATTTAAAAATAGATGGGCAGTGTTTGGCAGTCATCTGTGCAGGTATTTGTTTTCATGCTGCTGTTGTGTAGCCGTAAATATGTTCGTATGTATAAAAATTCTGAAAGAAGATGTATAATACCTGTAATTTCCTGTAATTAAAAAGTTAAGCAAACGTTTTCGTAAAAAATGAAAGCATTAAGTATGTATGTTTATGTCATTAAACGATTGCCTGGCGTAAACATCATGCTGTTTGCCTTTCCGGCACAATATCACTTGTAAATGCAGGACAACATAACTGATTCAAGCGAAATAAATTCTATTTTTAAATAAGTATAAATATTTAGTAAATGAAAAATAATCGCAGAGACTTTTTAAAACTTGGCGGATTAACAGGATTTGGAATTTTAGGTGGCGGCGTTCTGAAAGGCGTGGCGGGAGAATTGGCGAATACCAGCGCTAACGGTAAATACTACCAGCCGCTGAAACAGCACTTTAACATGAGTGGTTATGCCGCACCTAAACTAAATACCGTGCGGGTAGGTTTTATAGGGTTGGGCATGCGCGGCCCTACACATTTAAATAACATGACCAAACTGGAGGGCGTTGAAATTAAAGCCGTGTGTGACATTCGTCCTGATTTTGCTGATAAGGCACTAAAAATGGCCAAAGGTGCTGGTCATAACCCGCAGGTTTATTCGGGTACTTCTGATGCCTGGAAAAAGTTGTGCGATAGTAAAGACATTGACCTCGTATTTATTGCTACGCCCTGGGATATGCACGTGCCCATGGCGGTATATGCCATGCAGCAGGGCAAACATGTATGTATTGAGGTACCGGCTGCCGTAACGCTGGAGGAATGCTGGCAACTGGTGGAAACATCTGAACAAACCCGCCAACATTGTATGATGATGGAGAATTGTTGTTACGATTTCTTTGAACTGCTTACATTAAACATGGCAAGGCAAGGTTTTTTTGGAGAACTTGTACATGGCGAAGGTGCTTATATTCATAATCTGTTGGGACTTAATTTTGATAAAGATGGGTATTACGAAATGTGGCGCCTGCGGGAAAACGTCCGGAGAGACGGAAACCTGTATCCTACCCATGGTTTGGGACCTATTTGCCAGCTCATGAATATTAATCGCGGAGAAAAAATGGATTATCTGGTTTCTATGTCAGGCAAAGATTTTATCATGGCAGGCAAAGCAAAAGAACTGGCTGCAAAAGATAATTTCTTTGAGCCATATGCGTATGCGCATTACCGTGGCAATATGAACACCACTTCTATTCGTACCAATACCGGGAGAACCATTATGATACAGCACGATGTTACTTCTCCCAATGTATATTCCAGAATCCACAAAGTAGTGGGTACCAACGGAACGGCATTAAAATATCCTGAGCCGGGAAAAATCTCTAACGGCGGTGAGGATTGGTTGAATGAGCAGGAAATAAAAGCATTAACAGAAAAATACCAGCCGCCTATTGTAAAAAAGGTGGGCGAACTGGCAAAGAAAGTAGGCGGTCACGGCGGCATGGACTTTTTGATGGACTGGCGCACCATAGATTGCCTGCGCAACGGATTGCCGCTCGATCAGGATGTATATGATGCTGCCTTATGGAGTGCTATTGCGCCGCTTACCGAGCAGTCGGTAGCTAACCGTTCCGCCACTGTAGATGTCCCCGACTTCACTTCCGGATCCTGGGAAACCAATAAGCCGGTTGATATTTTATTGAAGGAAGGTGGTAATACACAGGTGAAATTATAGGCTATTAACCATGATACTGAAAGGTGCATTTCAAATGTTCGCATCATAGCCCCGGCATGTTTGCCGGGAGTGGTAAACGGGGCAGGATAAGGGTTGTAACCAAACAGCGTACGTACTTTTGGCTATAACCCTCATCTGCCAACATACATGCCGGGCAATAAACTGTTATCAGCGAAAAGTTGAAATGCATCCAATACCACTTGCTACCTTCCATATATTTGCCCCGTTGCACAACTTTAATCACCCCTGTACCTGTCCCCCCTTCCTTTCATTTGAATTGCTAATGCAGGCAATTTCACTCTATGTATTTATCAGCGCATCTTAGGCAAACGCAATCAACCTGCATATACATTTGAAAACACTAACAAGCAATAATAAAGCGCAATTATCCGGTTTGTGTTCCACTTAAAACAAAATAAGGACCACCCGGTAAACAATTTTGTAGTTTTAGCCAGCTTTTTCTGACTCATAAGACTTTGGACCTCATTATGGTTATGATAAGGCTTTCTACGGAAAATGAACTTCCAGGATAACTGCAAAATGCATTCAACATGAAAACTGCCCCGAAGGTTGAAAATGTAAGAGAAAATAAGACCCAGGCGAACCTGGCACAAAACGATATCAACCCGCTTCGGGAGCAGCTTGCTTCTTATGAACAGGAAAAACATATTCTCCTCGATTTAAGTAATGATATTACGAAAGTTCGCGAGAAGAATGACCTGATCAGGATTCTTTCGTCGAGGCTAAAAAGTTATTTCTATTTTACACATGCTGTTGTTTCATTGATTGATCGAAAAAGCAACACTTACTATCCTTTCCTGCTCGACAGAGCGGCATTACCCATTAAGCACCGGACTGAACTTCCCACATTATTAAACCTGCATTATGTTTTAAGTGATCCATTTATTAGCCAGGTTGCCGATGCAGCATTACCAGTGTCTTTTCTATTGGATGAAATAATAGATAAGCCCGGCATACCGGCATTTCTAAAAGTGAATTATGAATGTGGTATAAAAGAAACATTGATCGCGAAGTTGAAGAATAAAATGGAAACCATTGGATTTCTGTTTATTTATTCTGACCGGAACGATAGTTTTTCGGATGATTTTAAAAAGGTGGTACAAGCTATAGTGCCACACTTGTCCAATGCAGTTGCTAACATTATCATTAATGACGAGATGAGCTATAAAGAAAGGGAGAATGAGATTTTGCTTTCACTAAGTAATGATACCGTAACCGTTCGGAGTAGAACAGACTTGCTGAAAGTGATCAACTTTGGTTTAAAGAAACTGATCTATTTCACACACAGTGTAATGACTGAATTAAGTGAAACCGGCGAAACCTATCATGCCTTTTTACTTGATCCGGATTCGCAGGCAAAAAGGTTTCCCGAATATACCGAAGCCATCACTACGCCAAATCCAGTACAAGATGGCATTTATGATGTTGCAGCAGTCTCCGATAAACCCGTAGTGTTTAATATGTCCTCCATTGAACTTTCCAAAGCCCCACTTTGGTTCCGGCTTAATTATGAAGCGGGTGCAAAAGAAATGTTGATGAAAATACTGCCGGGTGAAGCCAAACACAAGCATGGTATCATCTTATTTTCAAACAGACTGAATAATTTCACCGATAAGTCAATAAATATTATTGAACGCATTTCCAGCCAATTATCCACCGCTGCAAGCAATATTTCGGCAAATGAGGAGATACTGAGAAAAGAAAAAGACAAATCCTTCCTGCTGGAATTCAGCCATGATATAGCGTCTGCAAGAACAAAAAACGAGCTTAGTGCAGCCATCCATCAGTCCCTAAAAAAGTTAAGCGAGATAAGCGCTTATTTTATACGCACCATCAATGAAGATGGCGTTACCATGAGTCCGTTTATGCACGATGATGAAGTGCATTATATCAATACGCCCGAATTTAAGGAATTGCTTGCCACTAAAATTCCGGTAAATGTTGGTATAACAGCAAAAGTATTAAGCAGTCATGCTCCGTTATTGATTGATCTTGGAGAGGAGGCGGGTAAAGGAAATACAGATGCGTATATAGAATTCTGGAAGAACTTAAAATCGGGTAAGGATGCTTTTCAAAAAATTATAGGCACGCCGCTCAGGTTTGGTAGCGCCACGTTAGGCATTCTTTGGGTAATAACCAACAAAATAAACATGCCTATTTTGGAAGGAATATGCGACCAGATTGCAGTGGCGATTTCCAACATACAATCCAATCAGGAAATCGCAGAAAGGGAAGCTGAAAAGACGATATTGCTTGCTTTAAGCGAAGAAATTGCGGCACTACGAAGCAGGAATGATTTGTTGCATATCGTGAACACCAGAATTAAAGCGTTGTTTTCAGTTAAGGAGTTTGGCATCGCGCAGATAGACGAAGATCAATCCTCTTACAGCGCCTTTGTAATGGACCTCACCGGGAATATTACCAATCATCCGGGTTTTAAAGAAATTACTTCTGCTGCATACAGCGTAAATGATCCGCTGTTCAGCCGTATTATGCATGCGGAAGATCCGGTACTCCTGGATATAAACAACATTGCAGTGGAACAAGGAATGCCTGAATTTGTGACCTTTTGGAAGCATGTAGGGCTGCAGTGTGTGTTAGCCATGGCATTGCGTGTTGGTGGAAAAAACATTGGTTGTGTTTTCCTGCATATCAACCGTAATGAAACAGAAAAAATAAAAACTAATTTACTAAAAGCGGTATGCTCCCATTTATCGGTGGCTGTTTCAAATATTCTGGCGAATGAACAGTTACTTGCCTATAAACGAATGCTCGAAATGGAGAACGATCATCTTAAAGAAGAGATCAGAACCATTTACAATTTTAATGAAATTATTGGCAATGGTACAGCCATGCAAAAGGTATATCATTTAATGTCGCTGGTAGCCGCATCCAATTCTACCGTTTTATTGCTGGGCGAAACAGGAACCGGCAAGGAATTGATTGCCCGTGCTATTCATAACGCATCGCCGAGAAAAGACAAGCTGATGATAAAGGTAAATTGTACCGCACTGCCGCCAAACCTCATAGAAAGTGAGTTGTTTGGTCATGAGAGAGGTGCTTTTACCGGCGCAACCGAACGAAGGATTGGCAAGTTTGAGCTGGCGAATAACAGTACTTTATTTTTGGATGAAATAGGCGAATTGCCACTTGATATGCAGGTTAAATTATTGCGTGTTATCCAGGAGCGGGAACTGGAGAGAATAGGCGGAAGAAACACCATCAGCATTAATGTACGGATTATTGCCGCCACCAACCGCAACCTTGAAGAAGAAGTAAATGCAGGTAATTTCAGATCTGATCTTTATTACCGCCTAAACGTGTTTCCCATTCAGTTGCCGCCACTACGGGAAAGGCTTGACGATATAGAGCCACTGGCTTATTTTTTTCTCGCCAGGTACAGTAAAAATACGGGCAGGAAAGTAACCGCTATTTCTTCCAATGTACTTAAAGAATTAAAGGCTTATCCCTGGCCCGGCAATGTAAGAGAGCTTGAACATTTGATTGAAAGAAGTATCCTGCTCACGAGTGGAAATGTTTTGAAAGAAATACAGTTACCCAAAAACGTCGGCAAAGGAAAAGTGGATGAACTTGATATCTCGTATAAAACACTACATGAAATTGAACGCTCACACATTATAGAAGTATTAGTGCGGTGCAATGGAAAAATTGCGGGTATCGGAGGAGCGGCTGATGCTTTAGAAATGCCCCCTACCACCTTGCACTCCAAGATGAAAAAGTTAGGTATTTCAAAAAAGGATTATTTCCAAAAAAAGTAGTAATTAATTGCTGATAATATTTCTATTTTTAAACGTTTCGTCATGGCCTTTTACATCATAAAATGATAACTACTACAATACATTTCCTTCCTAAATTCCTTCACTAAAAATACCCGTTCCTACTTTTAATTTCTGCAACCGATACTGCTTACTACAACCACAGTGTTTATTTTCCTCATCAGCCTTTAGTATTAAGTAATAATTTCTTATTCAAGACACGATATTTCGTTAATCCTGACGTGCTTTGACGAAATATCGTGTGAAAAAAGTTAGCTCTTTTTCGCAACTTATTGTAGGCTAACAGGTTATATGGCGGCACATACATTGCAAATCCAGTGCAGACTTATTTGAAATTGTTAGATTGGTAGCAGGAGTTTTAAGAAATTGTAAAAGATAAAAATGAAAAAGCAACTTTTAATAATAGGTGGTGGATTTGCCGGATTCTGGAGTGCCATCAGTGCCATTCGCCAGAGCAGGGTAATTAAAAAGAGAGGAGATATTGAAATAACACTCGTTAATCCCGATAACGAAGTTACCCTACGCCCAACGTTGAATGAGCCATTATTAGAAGGACTGCGCTTTGAGCTGGATAAATATTTAAAGCCATTAGGCATTCATCAAATTTTTGGGAGAGCTGAAATAATTCATCCTGAAAAAAATGAAGTTATCATCTCAACAGTTCAAAGTCTTAGCAACTTCCATTATGATTATCTTATTTTAACAACAGGAGCTTCATTAAGAATGCCGGATATACCTGGTATTGGCAACACTTTCAAAATTGATTCGTTTGCTAATGCACAGATACTCGAAGACCACCTTATTGAGCTTGCAAAAAAAGATTTTAATGAAGAAGGTGCTTCTACTTTTGTGGTGGCAGGTTCAGAGTTTACCGGTCTTGAAACGGTAACCAGCGTTGAACAAAAAGCACATACTATTCAGCTATATTATTCCGGTAAAAAATCAACATTCAGGAGTATTCTACTGGAAAGTGAAAGCAGAATGGCTTCGCAGTTTTCAAAAGCGTGCAACCAATATGTACAGGATGTAATAACATCAAAAAATATAGAGGTTATAACCGGTAGCGAAATAATAAGGATTGAACCAGCATTTGTTCTTTTACGCAATGGAGATCGTATAGCCACAAGAACAGTCATTTGGACAAAAGGCTTGGCTGCCAGTTCGCTTACGCAGTTTTTCAAGGGTGCAAAAGATGAATTTGACAGGCTTCATGTTGATCAATTTTTGAAATTGCCAGCGTATAATAACGTTATAGCAGCCGGCAATGTCGCCCATTCGTCCGGGCAAGGAACTTCCTCATTAATGGATTGTCAATATGCACAGTTTGAGGGAAGGTGGGCTGGGCATAATGCAGTAAACGATTTATTTGGTGTTCCTATGAAAAAATATGTGCAGCCAGGTTATGCCAATTGTATTGATTTAGGAGAACCACAACCGCAATGTATCAACGATGCGGAGCGGGATCTGCAAAGGGAAAAATATTACCAGACAGCAAAGGAGAAACACATCAACAGGATAACGATGTATCCCTGGCAGGATGTTGAAGAAACGGTGAAAGCATCCGATCCTGACATGCTGGTTCAATATACCCAATCCATTATATCCCGTTTCTGAAAATAAAATTTGCACTACAACAATCTTTAACAACTATAAATACTTCAATTATGACACCGCAAAATAAAGGGGTAAAAGCAGAAGATGACCTCCGCATTCTTTCTACAATCAGGGAGTTTTTAAAAGTGCTTAATTCAGGAGATGGAAAACCCATTGAGCAGCTCACTCCAGCAGATGCACGCCAGGTATTGGTGAATGCACAACAATCAGTAACGGTAGATTATGCTGGTATTGAAGAGTCCGAACGAGCAGTAGTGCACAATGATGAGGAGATTAAAGTGCATATTGTAAAACCGGTGGGCGTTAAACCCAATGCTCCTGTTTTTATATTTATTCACGGTGGTGGATGGGTGCTGGGAGATTATCCAACACACCGAAGATTGGTGAGAGACCTGGTAGTGGCAAGCGGGGCAGTGGCGGTATTTCCGGATTATGCGCCATCGCCCGAAGCACAATACCCGGTAGCAATTAACCAAATATATGCAGTAACAAAATGGGTGGCTGACCATGGCAATGAAATTGGTGTTAATGGAAAAAACCTTGCTATAGTAGGCAATAGTGTGGGTGGAAATATGGCAGCAGCCGTAGCATTGATGGCAAAAGACAAAAAAGGCCCGGAAATAAAATTACAGGTACTCTTGTGGCCGGTAACCGATGCCGATTTTAATACCGGTTCTTATAAGGAATTAGGCGAAGGAAGATTTCTTACCAGGAATATGATGATCTGGTTTTGGGATAATTATTTGCCGGATGTAAATAAGCGCAAAGAAATCTATGCATCCCCACTGCAGGCAAGTGTTGATCAATTAAAGAATCTTCCGCCAGCCTTAATTCAAATAGCGCAAAACGATGTGCTTCGGGACGAAGGTGAAGCTTATGCACAAAAATTAGACGAAGCCGGTGTTCCCGTAACCATTACGAGATTTAATGGTTTGATTCACGATTATGGTTTGCTGAATGCGATAGCCTACGTTCCTGCGGTGCAAACTGCATTGCTTCATGCAGGTGCGAGTATCAGAAAAGCACTCGCTGATTAATTCCATTTATCATTATTTCCGAAGGATAAGATCCATTTAATTATTTGCTTCTTTAAAAAACAATGACAGAAGTGAAAGGATAATACTATGTCTCAAACTCATTCCTCACACGTATTTCTCAACAGTAATTTTTTCTCTAACAATGGTCTTAATAAAAGACCGCAAAAATTAAAACTATGAAAATTGTAGTAATCGGCGGAACAGGGCTTATTGGTTCAAAGCTCGTAAACAAGCTTCGCCAGCTTGGTCACGAAGTAGTAGCAGCATCGCCTTCTTCGGGTGTTAATACCATTACCGGTGAAGGTTTGGATGAAGTGCTGAACAATGCGCAGGTTGTTGTTGACGTTTCCAACTCGCCGTCTTTCGAAGACAAAGCAGTGATGGCGTTTTTTAAAACTTCTACCACCAATCTTCTGAAAGCAGAAAAAGCAGCAGGCGTTGGTCATCATGTTGCTTTGTCAATCGTAGGTGTTGAACGTCCTTCTAACATTGGCTATTTCCATGCAAAAGAGGCGCAGGAAAAGCTCATCAAAGAATCAGGTATTCCGTATAGCATTTTACATTCTACACAGTTCTTTGAATTTGCAGGCGGGATTGCGAAATCTGGTGAAGTTGGTAATGAAGTGCACGTTACAACTGCATTGTTTCAACCCATTGCTTCCGACGACGTGGTAGCTGCTTTATTTGATATTACCATTGGGGCACCGCTCAATGCTACTGTGGAAGTTGCCGGTCCTGAAAGGCTGGGTATGGATGAATTTGTTGGAATGTTTCTGAAAGAAACAGAAGATTCACGCAGGTTGGTGCCTGATAAAAATGCCCCTTATTTCGGAGCAGTAGTAAACGATCAAACACTTGTTCCCGGCGAAAATCCGCGCATTGGTAAAATCGGGTTTAAAGACTGGCTGCACGCCCAACACGCAATAGCGTAACTATCATTCGAGTATTTGCTTCTTCCCAATTGAAACGAAGATGACGGGTGTTAGTTCGTTGAGAAGGCTGTAAGGGCGTGCACTTTCCACCCGTTCGTGCATGAGGCAACCCCACGTAGGCGCGGCGTCTCTGCGGAAACCAATGAGCTAAACAATGATTCGAAGGTAAAGGCAAACATATTTGAATGGAACGCATTGTTCTTATTAAAATGAACTTATTCATTCCAAAGATTATAGAATAAAAAAGCACATCAGTAAGCATTGCTTTAAACACATATTCAAATCACAAAAATCTTCAGCCATGTTCACATTTCTTTCTCATACACCTAAAGAAAATTCCGGGGGAAGCCATTATCCATCAGAAGAAATGCAGGAAAGCATACATCCATATCTGCATGAAGTAAATATAACGGAAGGCAGTGAATTTCTCGATGATGCTATTGCAATAGAAGACCAGCCATTGGATATTACAGCAGCGAATAAAAATGAATAAGCTGGCAAACAAGTACTGCTACAAACGGTTTTGTAATTCAACAATTCTTAATCAAAAAAACAAGTTTTATGTCTACATTACAAGAATTTTCATCAGATGCTTCAATTGCAGAAGCTGCCATTTTATCCCGGCCACAACCTGCACCGGCTCAATCTATAACAAAAGGAGTAAAAAATGTAGTATTAGTACATGGCGCTTTTGCCGATGGTTCCAGTTGGGCAAAGGTTATTCCCTTGTTACATGCCAAAGGGCTTAATGTAATTGCGGTGCAAAACCCGCTCACTTCATTGGAAGATGATGTGGCAGCTACCAAACGTGCTATTGCACTCATGGATGGACCGGTATTGTTAGTAGGACATTCCTATGGCGGAATGGTTATTACCGAAGCGGGCAACGATCCTGAAGTAGCCGGACTGCTTTATGTATGTGCGTTGATACCAAACGACCAACAATCTGTAGGAGATGTTGTAAGTGCATTTCCACAGGCACCAGGCAGTGCTGAGTTTAAACAGGACGCTTCAGGCTTTTTGTCGCTCTCTTTAAAAGGAATCAATTCCTATTTTGCCCAGGACCTTCCCGAAGAAGAAAGAAAAGTAATATTTGCCACCCAGGTTCCCTGGGCAGCAGTAGCTACAACACGTAAAATAACCAATGCAGCCTGGAAAATAAAACCATCATGGGCTATCATTGGTACAGAAGATTATATGGTAACTCCTGATTTGGCAAGAGCAGAAGCAAAGATGATCAAAGCAAAAACGCTGGAGCTTACATCGAGTCATGTTCCTATGGTATCGCAGCCGAATAAGGTAGCAGATTTCATTATTAGCGCAACGCAGGCATTGTAAGGAGTGAAACCGGTATCAATTATAAACTTTATTGAAATTACTATTGGAATACCTTTGTGAAGCGCAAATGTATTGATTACCGGATGGGAGCGGCCTGGCAAAGTTGCCAGCTTGAGCAGTTTTATTTACAGATAATCATTATTCAAACATACTGATATGAATACGATAAAAGCAAATAAAAAGCACATCGTTGTTGCAGGCGGCGGCTTTGCGGGGCTCAACTTTATCAGGCATCTATATAACAGCAATTATTATGATATTACATTAATTGACAAAAATAACTACAACTATTTTACGCCGCTCCTATACCAGGTGGCCACCAGTTTTTTAGAGCCGTCCAGTATCAGTTATCCATTCCGCAAGTTGTTTAGAAACAAAGGCATTTATTTCAGGATGGCAACTGTAACTTCCATTGATACAGCTACCAATAGCGTTTATCTGCATGATGGTGCCGTATTGACGTATGATATACTGGTACTGGCTGCCGGCTCTAAGACCAACTTCTTTGGCAATGAAGTAATACAGCGAAATGCTTTTTCATTAAAGGGCATTGATGACGCTTTGCTAATGCGCAATGAGCTTATTAAAGTATTGGAGAAAGCATCTGTTGAAACAGATCCGGCGGAACGAAAGAGACTACTTACCGTGGTTATTGCAGGTGGCGGGCCAACAGGCGTAGAAGTAGCCGGTATGCTGGCTGAATTTAAGCAGTACATTTTTGGCAAAGATTATCCTGAATTGCAAAGCATAGGAACGGAGATTCATGTAGTAGATGGAGCACCCAATCTGCTGCAGCCCATGAGCGACCAATCACATGCCGATGCCTTGAAAAGGCTGACAAAAATGGGTGTGCATGTGAAACTCAGCACAAGAGTTGATTCTTTCGAAAATGATAAAGTGCACCTGTCAGACGGCAGTATCATTGAAGCCAAAACACTTATCTGGGCAGCCGGTGTTATAGCCAATACATTCGATGGTATTTCCATCAGTAGCATCAATAAAGGTAACCGCATGATAACGGATGATTACAACAGGGTGCAGGGCTATGATAATGTGTATGCGGTTGGCGATATCAGCATTCAGTTTGGTGATGCTGCTTACCCGCAGGGACACCCACAGTTAGCGCAGCCTGCCATTCAGCAGGGAACGCAACTGGCGAAAAACCTGAAACGCCTTGCAGAAGGCAAACCGATGAAACCCTTCGATTATTTTGATAGAGGTGAGATGGCAATCATTGGCAGAAACTATGCGGTGGCAGACCTCTTCAAACACAAACTGCACTTTGGCGGATTGCCTGGATTGTTAAGCTGGTTGTTTATACACCTCATATCACTCGTCAATTACAACAACAAAATTAAAACACTCTATGGCTGGACGATTGCTTACCTTACCAAAGACCAGTTTCTACGGATGATCTTTCATTCGGAAGACAGGGAAAGAGAAGCTGCAAAAGGTACTGACAGAAAAAAAATGACGTTTGATGAAAGTCTCAAGAGTTATTCAGTGGCCACCATCTCACTATTACTCAATTTCCAATTATTATCAAAATAGCCGGCAAGTTGTATGGCTTTAGCGCCATCTTTTAGCATGGCAAGCCTGAAAACCATAAAGTCGGGGAAGCCGCTGCCGCCAGCGAAATACTGATTGGCGGAAGCTGCATTCATACCTTTAATGCCGGTGCCTGCAACTACACCTACGCTGGTAAGCGCATCTGCCTGCGGCCATACAAAATAAGCACCGAGGTCATCGCCCGCCCATGATTTATCACCTGCTGTTATTTTGCCTCTGCTTACCTGCAGCGGACAGTTTGCCAGCAAGGTTTTCCATGCACTATTGGTGTTGGCATTACCATAAATGATGATGTTTCGTCCTTTATATTTTGCAGGTGTATAATCTTTATCGGCAATTATATCTACTGCTCCATTACCGCGATAGTACCAGCTTTCAGCATCGTAAATGGCTTTGTGGTACGTATTTTCATTTTCTTCTTTAGTACCACCGGTACTATACACAAAAACCATCCTGTTGTTAAACGCTTCCTTGAAGGTGCCATAGCGTAAAGGATTCTTTTCTGTTTCATCTGGTCTGCTTGCAATTATCCAGGTATCATTATTCCGCTTTAAATAAATTATGTTCGTATTGCCTGCTGCAGTTATAGTAAGCGTATTCAAACTGTCTAACTGTATTTTTACAGGTTTATTTCTTTCGAAATCTTTCAAATTAAGTTGTAAGACCTGCACATTTTCGGTAGTACCAGCTATAGAGTCTTTATCTAAGTATCTTCTTAATACAATATGACTGTACTGCAGCGGATGAATTTGCTGCAGCACCGATGCCCAACGATAAGCAGCAGAAATGCCAGGACTGGAAGTAATAAAATCAATTTCGTTTACCGCACTATCGGGCAGGCGCTGGCGATCCTTAAAAAACTGAAATAATGCTGGCCAGTCCACGCTCTGATTGCCATACCAATGCTCTGCGCCGGGCACCTCGTGGTATGCAAAGTCGGTGTGAAAAGTACCCAAAGAGTCGCGCATTTGCCGTGCAAACTGTACAGGCACTACATGGTCCGAATCGCCATGCAACACATACACACCAAATGGCTTATAGTTGTGAATAAGTTTTAGTACATCACTTTGATTGCCGGCACGCAATACCATTTTTTCTGCCGGCAGACGGCTGCTGTCGGGAATTTTACCATCAGCAGAGCCATAATCTTTGAGTGAAGGATAACCCGAACATGGACCAATGGAAGCCCATTTATCGGGATAAGTGGCGCCTAAAAACCAGGTGCCATGCCCGCCCATAGAATGTCCGGTAAGAAAAATATGTTCCGGATCGGGATTAAATTTTTGGGTAGCAATATCCAGTACTTCAAGCGCATCTATTCGTCCCCAGTCTTCCCAGTTAAAACCACGCGGACGGCGGTTGGTAGCTGCTACCAAAGTGCCCCAGTCTTTATAATCGTAAGCAGCGGCTTGTCCTGTGGCTTCTACGCCGGCACCATGTACCGATAAAAACAATGCACTGTTAGCTGTATTCCTGGAACGCTGCGGAGTAACTGCGAAATACTGCAGGCTGCCATCTATATTACTTATAAAAGTATTGTTGTACCTGTCTGTAGCATTCACTGCTTCAATAGTAATTGTTTGCTGGTCTGCTGCATTTGCACCGGTTAGTTTTAATACACAATCATATTTGCCAGTAGCATCAACAGCCGATGGATCAATTGTAAAGATAACCTTGCGGCTGCTTATGGCAGGTACAACAGGCAGGCTGGTTACACTTTGTTTGCCTGCGATGGTGCTTGTAATTGTATAATTGATTAATGGCTGTTTTGTAGCATTGAGCACCACTATTGCACCTTTCAACAGGCTATCCTGCTGTTTTAAAACAATGCCGGGCAGAGTAGCATCACTCACCTGCAGGCTAATAAGCTTTTTTGGTTTGATGATATTGACCTTTGTTCTTCCATAAGCACGGATTATGATTTGATTTTCTCCCTTTTTAAGCCATACCGGAATGTTGAGCCAGCCTGCACCGTAAGGGTCTCCGGCATGTAATACACCGTTTACAAATACACTGCTGCTGCCGGTAGTGTTGAGTATAGCAGCGCCTTCTTTATCTGCCCTGTATGTAAAATATAAATAACGATTGTTGAAGTAGCGTCCGCGGCTGCTGAATATATTGTTGCTGTCGGCTGTAGCAGCTTCCCACTTTAAAGAGTCGGCTTTAGCATTTATATCAAGCGCTTGCCCTGCTAATGGTTGCTGCAGCGTATTGCTAAATAACTGATATGCCAGCGCATCGGTATATACAGCTTCTCTGCCGTAGTGGTAAGCATCTCTTAAGGCGAGTGCCTTTGTTAGTGAGACAGTATCCTGCGAAAAAGAAAAAGAATGTAACAATACGCAACTGCATAAAGCGCCTATTCTATAAATTTTCATAAGCAATGGAAATTAAAAAACGAAGGCGGATTACCTTAGTTTGCTGCAATGTAGCAATGTTATAAGGCAGATGAAAAAAGAGGTGAAATTTTTTTTAGAGGGAGGTAAAAATGAAGTCACAACAGATAAGCAATCTTTGCGTTTAATGATGACTTTTACATGTAAATGGCCAATCAATCTCTATCCAGCTAATCGGTTCACATACAGCGGCAGGGGAGGAGCGCCTATTGGTTATCATAACAGGAAGGCAGCTAAATAACAAGCGCACTGCTGTTCAATAATAATCCGGATTTATTGCTTGCAATAACTATGTTTAGCGCAGCAATCGCTATGGGTTGCATAATAACCACCAGTTATCTTAAGGGTTGTGTGATGAGGTGCTTAGGCAGCCGGGCATTGGCCAGAGAGAGGGATGAGTGCAGACAGCAATCTATTGTGCATTTTTGTGCATAAATCATACGGTATATGTTTTAATCTAAAGGTGTTGGTTTACTTACTTTACTAAACGTATTTTGACAAGTAGTGAAGTATTAAACGTATAATGTACCTGTTTGCGGCACGATGATCAACCTAACTCATTCAGGTAAAAAGAAGTCTTCGCTCAGTAATAACGGACAAAAAACGATTACGTGGCGTGCTGTTTTCCAAGGCTCGCATAAACTGATTTATATAGATAAAAAACCACTGAAAGCAACGTTAGGCAAAGATTGGCAGGGTAAGACTTTTTCATTTGCAGATGTAAGGGTACATCCGGTTCAGCAGGCAAAGGCAGAAGTAAAGTAATGTATGCTGAAATGTATTTTAAGACTTTTGTTCATCTGTAAAGCTAAAAAGACAATACAGATAGAGGGCTGGTAATTTTATCGGAGGCAAGGCTAATTTTGGTATGTCAGCCTGAAAGGGAAGCAGCATTGCTGATAGCAATCCGGTTAAACAATAAGATGGATACTTATACGGTAATAGGACATAAAAGACTGTTAGTAATGGTTGCTTTATTGGCCCTTACCAGTAAACCGCAGATTTTAAATAGTAACTGATGAAAAAAATAATTACTCTTTTTTGTTGTATTTTTTGTGTGCTGAAGTTATCTGCCCAGCCGGAGCCTGCATATAACTTGCAGTTCAAGCATCTGGCAACAAGATGGGACGAAGCAATGCCATTGGGCAATGGTATGCTGGGCGCTTTGGTTTGGCAAAAAGATAGCAGGCTGCGGCTTTCGCTTGACAGGGCAGACTTGTGGGATGAGCGCAAAGCATTAGACCTTTCTGCATTTAATTTCAAATGGGTTACACAACATGTATTGGCAAATGATTATGATACTGTACATGCACTCGGCGATGCGCCTTATGATAATACTGTTTATCCCACCAAACTGCCGGCGGCTGCCATAGAGTTTGACATTAGCTCTCTTGGAATTGTAGTCTCCAATGTACTCGATATTAAAACTGCGCTTAATACTGTAAAGTTTCAAAACGGTGTGGTGTTTAATTGTTATATACATGCATTACAGCCTCAAGGCTATTTTAGTTTTGAACATGTACCTGCAGCAGCGGTTGATAAAATAGCTGCACTTATCGCACCCCATCTTATCACACCTAATTATACCGGCAATCAAACTCAGCATGAAAATGATAACAGCCATGCCGGTGAAGGTTTGCAAAAGCTTGGTTATGTAAAAGGTACTGTTACACAAACAGGAAATACTATACAGTATCATCAACCCACTTACAACGGGCACTACTATGAGGTGTTGATACAATGGAAAAAAATACGGGATAATAAAATTATCGGCACCTGGACTATTTCGAATGATAAGCCCGCTGTATTTTCCTCATTAAGTGCTAAAGCATCAGAGCCAACAGAATGGGATGCGCATGTAAACTGGTGGAAAAATTTCTGGTCACAATCATCCATCAATATTCCCGATACATTGCTCGAAAAACAATATTATCTGGAACAATACAAGTTGGGTTGTGTGTCCCGAAAAGGCGCACCTGCAATCACTTTGCAAGCTGTATGGACAGCAGATAACGGCAGCCTTCCGCCATGGAAAGGGGATTTTCACAACGACCTGAATACGCAACTCAGTTACTGGCCTTCTTACACCGGCAATCATTTGCAGGAAGCTGCAACATATACCGATTGGTTATGGAAAATCAAACCAAACAATCAGCAATACACCAAACAATATTTCGGGGTTGCAGGCTTGAATGTTCCCGGGGTAGTTACGCTTGATGGAGAACCGATGGGTGGATGGATTCAATATTCCTTATCGCCAACGATAGGTGCGTGGGGTGCGCAGCATTTTTTCTGGCAATGGAAATATTCAATGGATGAACAGTTTCTGAAAAACAGAGCTTATCCCTACATTCATGAGGTGGCTACTTACATGGAAAACATTGCGCCATTAAAAAACGGCATCCGAAAATTGCCATTAAGCTCAAGCCCGGAGTATAACGACAATAACGTTAATGCATGGTTTTTAAACTGGACAAACTATGATTTATCGCTGGCAAAATTTTTATTCACTGCAGCAAGCGAAGTGGCAAAAGCATCGGGCAAGACGGACGAGGCTGCTCACTGGCAACAGGTACTTCAGCAGTTACCGGATTATGATGTAAATGAAACAGGACTTACCATAGCACCGGGGCAAAACTTAGATGAATCGCACCGGCATCTATCGCCGTACATGGCAATTTATCCGTTGGCATTATTGGATATAAATAATCCAAAGCATAAAACAATTATTGATAATTCTTTTAAGCAGTTGGAAGAAAAAGGTACCAAAAACTGGTGCGGATATTCATTTGCCTGGATGGCTTGTTTGTATGCAAGAGCGTACGAAGGGGATAAAGCAGTAAAACAATTACAAATCTTTGCTTCTAATTTTTGCTCACCCAATAGTTTCCATTTAAATGGCGATCAAAAAGGCGGACAGTATTCCAACTTCACGTATCGCCCGTTTACACTTGAAGGCAATTTTGCTTTTGCACAAGGTGTGCAGGAATTATTATTACAAAGCAGGAATGGATATCTACAGGTTTTTCCTGCGGTGCCTTCCTCCTGGCAAAATGTTTCATTTGATAGTTTAAGAGCAGAAGGCGCTTTTTTAATAAGTGCAAAAAAAACAAATGGCATTACAGATGAAGTAAAAGTCATTTCGGAAAAAGGTGGTACTACCAAATTGAAGCTGCCTTTTAAAACGATGGTCATTGCTTCGCAAAGGAATGTAGAAGTAAAAAATACCGGCGATGGATTTGTAACGCTCGCTTGCAATCCTGGCGGAATGATTCTTTTAAAGAATGGATATGAGTAGAATAATTGCTATGTTTTCAATTGCATAACAAACTACATAAACACAATAGAAACATAATATTTTACATAACTTTTTTATGTGTTTCTTTCTATGTTCCTATGATGCTATCATGGTAAAACTGCTACCATACAATTATGAACACTACCAAATAGTTTTTGACTTTATAAATTAATTTGTTGATGAGAATGAAAACAATTTGTCTTTTTTTCTGCCTGCTGTTGGCAACATACACTTCCATTAAAGCACAAGACAGTACTGCTATGTTATGTGCTACGCCGCCTATGGGCTGGAACAGTTGGAATTTGTTTGAAGAGAAAGTAAGTGATTCCCTGTTACATGAAATAGCCGATGCGATGGTTACCAATGGAATGAAAGATGCAGGCTATAAGTACATTATCATTGATGATTTATGGACAGGAGGACGGGATAATAAAAACAGGCTGATTGCCGATCCGGTGCGTTTTCCCAATGGGATGAAAGCGGTGGCTGATTATGTACATTCAAAGGGATTAAAGCTGGGTATTTATTCCGATGCTGCGCCGCTTACCTGTGGTGGTGTTACAGGCAGTTATGGCTTTGAAGAATTAGATGCAAAAACATTTGCTTCGTGGGGTATTGATTATCTCAAATACGATTACTGTAATGCGCCGGAAGATGTAACAACGGCATTTGCCCGTTATAAAAAAATGGGCGATGCATTAAAGGCAACAGGTCGCCCTATTGTATATGCCATTTGCGAATGGGGACAGCGTAAGCCCTGGCTTTGGGCAAGCGCTGCAGGCGGACAGTTATGGAGAACCACCTGGGACCTGCGGGATACCTGGCAATCGAATAATAAAAATCTTACCGGCATTATGGAAGTATTCGACCAGCAGGAAGGCTTAACGCAATATGCCGGCCCCGGCAGCTGGAACGACCCTGATTTGCTGATGGTGGGTTTATATGGCAAAGGTTCGTCTTCCAATGCAGGCACGAATGGTAAAGGTTGTACTCCGGCAGAATACAAGTCGCATTTTGCATTGTGGTGCATGTTGGCTGCACCGCTAATTGTAAATTCCGATTTGCGCCACCTTTCTGCAGAAACCTTGCAGTTGCTAACCAACAAAGACCTTATTGCTGTCAATCAGGACAGCCTGGGTAAACAGGCAGAAACAATTTATAAAAAGGAAGATATACAGGTATTGAAAAAAGAATTGGCTAATGGCGATGTGGCTATTTGTATTTTAAATAGAAGTAATAGCCCTAAGTCTGGTTTGTTAAGCCTGCAAAAAGACCTTGATATATGGAAACCCTTTACTGCTGCAAAAGAAGTTTTTCAAAACAAAACTGTAAAGAAAACAGATAAGCTTTCTTATCAGCTCGAAGCACATGCATGCACAGTGTATCGTATGATGCGATAGGAAATCTATTATAAACAAATTGTCCGTGCTGTGTAACAAATACATCTCTGTTAAAATAGTTTTTCAATGAGTAAAAAATTCCTTTCAGCTACAGTGCTTTCAGCATTGATTTTTTTTTGGGCATGTTCAAAGCCTGCTTACGTACAAAAAAGTGCGTTGCAGTGGGAAGAAAATTTCAACCAGCCGGTATCGTTTGATATTACCAGGTGGTCAAAGATTCCTCGCGGTACCAGCGACTGGAACAGGCACATGAGTGATTTTGATTCTTGTTATGGTATGCGGAATGGAAAGCTGATACTGCGTGGCATTAAAAACAATAGCTTGCCAGATGACACCTCAACATATCTTACCGGCGGAGTGTACACCAAAGATAAAGTTGTCTTTGGGTTGGGACGCTTAGCAGTGAGGGCAAAACTGAATGGGGCTAAAGGTGCATGGCCGGCTTTCTGGATGCTGGCGGAAAATGCCGAATGGCCGGCAGGCGGCGAAATAGATATTATGGAACGGTTGAATTTTGATAGTATCGTTTATCAAACCGTTCATTCATACTACACCGTTACGCTTAACATCAAGGACAATCCGCCACACTACGCAACCGCAGCTATCAATCCCAACGAATTTAATACCTATGCAGTAGAAAAATATGTGGATAGTCTTGTGTTTTATGTAAACGATAAGAAAACCTTTACCTACCCACGCATAAAAACCGATAAAGAAGCGCAGTTCCCGTATGCAGATGGCAAACATTATTTGCTCATTGATATGCAGCTTGGCGGCAATTGGGTAGGAAAAATAGATCCTGACAATTTACCTGTAGAAATGGAAATTGATTGGGTAAGGTTTTATGAGTTTAAAAATAAAAGTAAATAAAAGGTGTTATTGAGAAAGCCTGCATTCACGTTACTTCCATAAATGTTTTTATACTAACAATTTAGAAAATCAAATAAATGAATAAATGAAAAAAACTTGTTATTGGAAAAGCGACGCATATAATACGCTCATTAACCCGCTAAGCGCTTGAATAAGCACTTTCATCTTTTTCCGCTGAATAGTTGCTGATAATAAAAACCCTAAAGAAGGTAACCGGGCATAAGGCTTATCGTATGTGGTGAACTAAATTAGCATAATCATTTTAATAATTACAATTGCTAATCTATGAAGAATTCCCCACACAAAAATCTTCTACAAACATTGCTTTTACTCTGTATTTCCAACGTGCTGATTTTTCTTTTTGCTACAAGTGCAATTGCTCAAACCAATATCAGTGGTCGCGTAACCAATGCTGCCAATGAGCCTTTGCCTTATGCATCGGTGACTAATAAGAATACAAACAAAGCAGTTGTTACCGATAACAATGGAGCGTTTACTATTGCTGCAAGAGCCGGCGATGTTATAGAAGCTTCTATTGTTGGTTATATCAATCAACAGATCACAGTTAATGGAAGTGAGCCGCTTTCTTTTGTATTACAACCAGGCGAAACCAAACTAAATGAAGTAGTAGTGGTAGGCTACAATACGCAAAGCAGGCGAAATCTTACCAGCGCCGTGGCTACTGTAAGCGGCGACGAGTTAAATAAGCGCGTACAAACAAACCCCGCTACTTTATTGCAAGGTCAATTGCCAGGTCTTCAGGTAGTTCAAAATTCGGGACAGCCTGGTAATGAAGGTGTAAGCCTGCTGATACGCGGTGTAGGAACTTTTAGCGGTGCAGGTACCGCTCCGTTGATCATTGTAGATGGTTTGCCCGGCAGTTTGAGTGTGTTAAACCCTAACGATATAGAATCTGTTTCGGTGCTTAAAGATGCTGCATCGGCTGCTATTTATGGTTCCAGGGGTGCGAATGGTGTAATTGTAATTAAAACAAAAAAAGGCAAGCCGAACAGCGGTTTTAGCGTCAACTACAACTACAGTTTGGGAATACAAAAAGCAACAGCATTGCCCGATTTGGTTACCAATTCTGCCCGGTTTATGGAATTGTCCAATGAAGCGAGACTTAATTCCGGGCTGCAACCTTTATATACGCAGGATCAAATTGACTTATATAAAGATGCTACCGACCGCGTAAAATATCCAAATCATAACTGGCTAAACGATGTATTCAGAACAGCTACGGTTCAAAATCATTATCTGAATATGACCGGCGGAGCAGAAAATACCAATTACAGCCTGAGTATAGGCTACGCCGATCAGGATGGTGTGATGATTGGTTTTAATGAAAAGAAATATACAATGGATTTTGGTCTTTCTTCACGCGTAAGCAAGCGTATAACTATCGGTACCAATATCCAGATGCGGTATAGCCACCGGTTAGCTCCTGAAAACGGTGGAACAGATATGTTTTTATCTACTATTGCTCAATCTCCCTTGTATCCGCCAAGAACTGCTGACGGACTTTGGATAAAAAGAGCTTATCCAAATGAATTAGGTAATAAAAATACAGTTGCCATTGTTGCAGAAGATGCGGTAATCAGATACGATGATTACTATGCACAAGGCAATCTATCGCTCGATGTAGATATTATTGATGGCTTGAAATGGGAAAACCGTGCGGGGATGAACTTTGATGCCAATAAATACAACGATTTCAGGCCGGTGGTACAAACGTATTATTACAACGATTTAAGTCCCGCAGGTATCCTCGACGATGGAACGCCGGGACTCAATGTAGGCAGGGCTGATAATATTTATACCGTTTATTACAGTCAGTTGACTTACAAAAAACAACTGGGCAGCCACAATATTTCTGCGCTTGCAGGTTTTCAGCAGGAATACAATGGCGCCAGCAACATTGATGCGTCAAGAATCCAATTCCCTACTAATGATTTAAGAGAGCTGAACGCCGGTCCTGCAGATGGACAAACCAATAGAGGAACCTCTTCAGCATGGGCAATCCGCTCTTTTTATGGAAATGCCAATTACAGTTTTGAGGATAAGTATTTGTTAGGCGCAAGTATTCGTTACGATGGCACTTCACGCCTTCCAAAAGATTCAAGATGGGGCTTGTTTTACTCTTTTTCGGGCGGCTGGCGCATTTCAAAAGAGAATTTCCTTAAGAATGCATCGTGGCTGAATGATTTAAAAATACGTGCATCCTGGGGGCAGTTAGGAAACCAAAACATTGGTACTTATCCCTATCAGGCAACACTTGATAACCGTAGCTATGTTTTTGGAACTACCGTACAAACAGGCTTTGCTGCCAGTACATTGGTTGATCCTTCCCTTACCTGGGAAACGACCAGAGTGGTTGATGTAGGACTTGATATGACTGTGCTGAATAACAGGCTCACTTTTACAGCCGACTGGTTTAATAAATACACTTTTGATATTCTTCGTGCTTCGCAAGTGCCACTCTGGTTGGGTTTAAATGCGCCTACCATAAACAATGGTGCCTTAAGAAATACCGGTTTTGAATTGGAAGCACAGTACAGGGATGTGATCGGAAAAAATTTCTCCTGGTATGTAGGAGGCAATATACAGGCCTACAAGAACAAGCTGGAAGAATTTGGAAAAACCGAAATTGGAGGCAATACTATTCGCGAAGAAGGTCACCCGCTCGATGAGTTTTTTTTATATCAATGGGATGGCATTTTCCAGAGCCAGGAAGAAATTGATAAATCGCCCACGCAGCCTGTTACGCCTACTCCCGGAGATCTTAAAATTAAAGATATAAATGGAGATGGTATTATTAATACTGATGACCGCACTTATACGGGTGGCAGATACCCGTCTTTTCAATATGCAATTAACCTGGGCGCCTCCTTTAAGGGCTTTGATTTTAGTGCGCAGTTGTTTGGGTCGCAAGGACAAAAAATTTATGTAAACGGCTGGGGAATTGAGCCATTTCGCCAAGGCTCTCTACCAACTACAGATTGGCTTAACCGTTGGACACCGGAAAATCATTCCACTACATTACCTAAGATTTACGTAGCCGATAGTTATCCTGCCGTTCAGAATTATGCTTCTACTTATTTCTTAAAAGATGCTTCTTTTTTAAGATTAAAAAATGTACAGCTTGGCTATACGCTTCCTGCCTCCATTATGAGCAAAGCAGGCATCAAAAATTTGCGTGTTTTTGTTTCAGCCGACAATGTTTTCACCGCCAGTAAGTTTCCCGGCTTAGACCCGGAACGCACCAGTTTTAGCAGCACGTATGTTTCTTATCCGCAAAACAGAACAATTACGTTTGGTGCATCTGTACAATTTTAGTTCAATCTTTTAAACGGAATTACAATGAAAAAAATTACAATAATATATATCCTGTTTCTTCCCATAGCAGTGTCCATATCTTCCTGTAAAAAAGGTTTTTTAGACCGCACACCAACTGACCGACTTTCTACTGCCATATTTTGGCAAAAAGAATCGGATGCAGACCTTGCATTAACGGGGCTGTACAATTATTTGTATGCTCCCGGCGGCGGTTATGCCACTTCGCAGTTTACAATAATGTCGTGGGACAACTTTAGTGATGATGCTTACGGACAATACGATTATGGTGGCGGTACTTCTGCACTTACCGGTGGTATTACCCCGCAATCGGGTGGATTTGTATATTCCTATTATGCAAATTCTTACCAGGCAATAGCTGCTATCAATTCCTTTCTTGCCAATGTAGGAAAGGTGTTAACCGGCGATAAATTAACGCAATATAAAGCCGAAGCTTACTTTTTAAGAGGTTTCTATTATGAATGGCTGGCGCAGCTTTACGGAAATGTTCCCATCACTTTAGAAGATCCGTTTTTGATTGATTTTAAATCTACCCAAGGGAAATCTTCTAAAGCAGAGGTATTGAAGCAGGTAGAATCCGATCTCGATTCGGCAATTGCCGGCTTGCCCGATGAGCCTTATACTACCGGTCATGCAGTAAAGGGAACAGCGCAGGGCTATAAGCTGCGTACTTTACTATTAGAAGAAAAATGGGCGGAAGCTGCCGCACTTGCCAAAGAAATCATTGATGGTGGAAAGTTTTCGCTCAATCCTAATTATGCCGGCAATTTTTATAAGCCCGATCAAAATGCCAGCCCCGAAATTATGTTCTCTGTAAAATACCAGTTGCCAAACGTGCAACACCAGGATGTTGCGTTGGCAGTACATTTACAAAAATGGAAAGGCGAATTGGGTACGCAGGATTTGATTAATGAATATGAACCCGGCGATCCGAGAAAAACAATGACATTCTTCTTTATCGGGGATACGCAGGCACAGGGATGGCCGTTTACCGGCGACCTTGCAGTAGCTACTCCGGGAAAAGATAGCTGGATAGACGGGTATTATGCTGTAAAAAAATGGCTTACACCCGGAATGGTTAACCCCGATTATGGCGCCCTGGATGATAATGATTTTGTACTGCTGCGTTATGCAGATGTTAAGCTGATGTATGCCGAAGCCCAAAACGAAGCCGTAGGTCCGGATGCAGGCGTTTATCAGCAAGTTAATGAGGTGCGTGCAAGGCCGGATGTAAACATGCCTCCATTGCCCGCAGGCTTATCCCAGGCAGAAATGCGGGAACGCATCAGGCACGAAAGAAGGGTAGAGTTTGCATTAGAAGGTTTGCGTTATCATGATTTGCGCCGGTGGGGAATAGCAACAGAAAAACTGAATGGTTTTGTTCCCAATCCTTTGTTTCCAAATATCAAAACAAAATATGAGGATAAATACCAGTTTTGGCCAATTCCGCAAACGGAAATTGACCGCAATCAACCTGACTTAGAGCAAAATCCGGGTTATTAATAGTATTCTATTTTGTCGTTAACCTCCGCTTAATACATGTAATACAAACTATTTTCCTTTTCGGCGGGTGGGTACACCCGCCGAAAACCTTTTATCAGATAGTGCATCAATTTCACACAATCTTCCTGAAGAATACATAAATGCAGCAACATTAATAAGGATCTTTAGCGGCAAGTTTACCTCACTGAGGATATCATCTGATTGGCATTACAAAAATTCTTTTCCTGACCCGGTTCAATTTGTCCGGAAGAAATTTAAACCAGACTTTCACATTTCAACACTTGAAAAGTTTTGCAGTACTCCGAAAGAGCGTAAAATGAAATTAAACATGAATTTCCATAGGTAATATTTGAAACTACGGTATTCCAAAAACCTTTTCAATACACTTCGGTTAAGTTCGTTTGCAGTAATAGTAATTAAATTCTTTAATTAATTGCTGCGCAACCCACTTTAGCACCTGTTCCATTGCAGTTCTTTTCCTGCTACTGCTTGTCAATACAATGTTTTAATGGTGCATATTATAGTACTGATGCAATAAAAGTAAAATTTACACTTAATCACTTCGTTGGGCAAGAAATACATGAATAAAATGTCCAAAGAACTTCACGGAATGAAAACGTTTGCGTAAATAAATCAGCATCTCAATCACATACATTGTAGATAATTGAGTACACTTGCATGAGAAAGATATGCTGGGGCATCTTTATCTGTAAAAAAGAATTGTAGTACGATTCTGTTCATTCTAATTACAATAGCAGTGTAGTATTAAATTGTATGTTTTGCAAGTAACCATGTCGCACTGTCAACGTGTTATATTCTATTCTTTTTAGGGGATGAAATTATCGTATTGCCCATGTTGAAAGGTATTATTACTCTTTGTTTTGCCGGACTGATAATCTTACAGTACATTAAATAACAGTACTATTACTTTCAATGGTGCGCGTTGCAATGATAACGTAAACAGGCTGTTATAACTTGCCAGAAACCGGTGTAAAAACATCAACCTATTGCATGCCGATACCATTAAAGTGGAGGTGCCTAAACGCTATACAATATGGCGCCGGAGCCAATGAAGATGTATTAATAAAAGAATAGTACATAAAGTATATTCAACATATCGGGATTGAATTGTCTTACATGAAATATCGTTTTAACATAGTGCTTTTTGTTTGTTTCTTCGTGCAGTTTGCAGTTGCACAAAAGAATACTTTGTCTTATGGCGAGCAGATGGCAGCTACGATAATGACGTTGTGGAAAGATTCTGTGGTGTACGGCCACTCCAGACCGGCAGCCTGGAGTTACGACCAAGGTGTTGTGTACAATGGTTTGGCAGACCTCTGGAAATATACCGGTAATGCAGATTATTTCAGATTTATAAAAAAACATATTGATTACTATGTAGGGGAAGATGGAAGTATCAGAACATATGATAAAGAACGTTACAACTTAGACAATATACGAAATGGCGATGCTTTATTGCTCCTGTATAAAATAACAGGTGAAGAGAAATACCGGAAAGCTGCTTCTTTGCTTTATAATCAACTGCAAACACAACCGCGTACAAACGAGGGAGGCTTTTGGCATAAGAAAGTATATCCTTATCAGATGTGGCTCGATGGCTTGTATATGGCAGAGCCATTCTATACCATGTATGCTGAAATTACACATAATGATTCCGCTTTTAATGATGTGGCTGACCAGTTTGTATATGCAGAAAAGCATACGAGAGATAGTACTACCGGATTGATGTATCATGGTTGGGATGAATCCAAACAACAGCAATGGGCAAACAAAACCACCGGCACTTCTCCTAACTTTTGGGCACGCGCTATGGGCTGGTATGGAATGGCGTTGGTAGATGTCTTAGAACATTTTCCAGACACCAATAGTAGAAAAAAAGAACTGCGCTCTATTTTAAATCGCTATGCAGCGGCCATTGTAAAAGTGCAGGATAAAGGCACCGGCTTGTGGTGGAATGTGCTCAATTTTCCGGCGCGCGAAGGCAACTATCCTGAAGCTTCTGCTTCGTGCATGTTTGTTTATACACTGGCAAAAGGGGTGCGTTTAGGCTATTTGCCCAACACTTATTTAACACCTGCTCAAAAGGGATTTAAAGGCATCTGCAACACCTTCATAGCAAAGGATGATAATGGTTTATTGAGTCTGAATGGAACGGTGAATGTAAGTGGACTGGGCGGTGATCCTTACCGCGATGGCAGCTATGAATATTACCTGCGGGAGAAAGTAGTAACGAATGATTTGAAAGGCATTGGTGCGTTTATACAAATGTGCAGCGAGATGGAACTGCTGCCTACCAGACAATTAGGTAAAGGAAAGACTATTTTATTAGATGGTTATTTTAACCACGAGACTAAAACAGACCCTATAACAGGCGATACCATTCAATGCCATTACATCTGGAAGGAAGAAGATAATAATGGATTTTCCATGTTGAAAAATGTTTTTACCAAATATGGTATTGGAACAAAATTGTTGACTACTTCTGTAACGCCATCAGCATTGAATGGCGCGGATATGTACATGATTGTTGACCCTGATTGGACCAAAGAAAATCCACATTCGCATTATATCGAACCACGCAACATAACAACTATTTACAACTGGGTAAAAAATGGTGGAGTGTTGTTATTATTCGGAAATGACAGCGGCAATGTAGAGTTCAAACATTTCAATCAACTGGCTGCAAAGTTTGGAATACGATTCAATGAAGATTCGCGCAATAGGGTGCAGGGGCGCAATTTTGCAGTCGGCACATTTAAGATTCAGCCAGATGATTCTATATTCAAAAATGCCAAAAAAATTTATATAAAAGAACTATCAACATTCTATGTACAACCGCCTGCTTACGCGGTATTTACCGAAGGTGGAGATGTGATTATGGCTGTTTCAAAAACAGGTAAAGGAACCGTTTTTGCTGTAGGTGATCCCTGGTTGTACAATGAATATTTGGATGGCAGAAAATTGCCTGCTGATCTGGAAAATTACATAGCTGCGGAAGACCTGGCACAATGGCTGATAAAGCAAACAGTCTATAAAAAGTAATATTCAACAGCATATATTTAATAAGAAACGGAAGCATATAAACAAGATAAACATGCAACTTTCAAAACATATTCTATCACAAATAACAGGTGCTGAAGTACCTCCGGCATCCTGTTTCGATTTGCCTGAAAAAGTAATACAATTTGGCACCGGCGTTTTGCTGCGTGGGCTTCCCGATTATTACATTGATAAAGCCAATAAGCAGGGCATATTCAACGGACGCATCGTAGTGGTAAAATCTACCGGCAACAGCGATACGGCTGAATTTGAAAACCAGGATTGCTTGTACACGCAATGTATTTGTGGTGTGCAAAAAGGAGCGCAGGTTAATTACAATATTATCAATGCTGCCATTAGCCGCGTATTACATGCAAAAAGCCAGTGGGAAGCTGTTTTGGAATGTGCCGCTAACCCTGAATTGCAAATTGTGATTTCCAATACTACCGAAGTAGGAATTGTTTATACAGAAGAAAGTATTTTCAATACACCACCCGCTTCTTTTCCGGGTAAATTATTAGCTTTTTTATATCGCCGTTTTGAGGTGTTCAATGGTGCGGCTGATAAAGGAATGGTCATTGTTCCCACAGAGCTAATCATAGATAATGGGGTAAAGCTGAAAGATATTCTACAACAACTTGCACGATACAACAATTTACCTGAAGACTTTATTAATTGGCTGCAGAACAGCCACACATTTTGTAATTCTTTGGTTGATCGCATTGTGCCTGGCAAACCGGCAGCTCCTTTTCTGAGAGCCATTGAAGCTTCGCTTGGTTATACCGATGATTTGCTGATTATGTCGGAACCCTATAGCCTTTGGGCAATTGAAACTGCTAATTCAAAGGCAACAGAAATGCTGTCTTTTGCATTGGCAGATGATACTGTTATTATTGCTCCTGACATTTCGTTGTATCGCGAATTAAAGTTGCGGCTGCTGAATGGCTCGCATACATTTAGTTGCGGGCTCGCACATTTGGCAGGTTTTGTTTCGGTAGAAGAATCTATGCACAATGAGGCTTTTGCATCTTTTATACAATCATTGATGCTCGATGAAATTGCGCCTGCAATAAAGGATGCATCTATCCCCGAAAGCAAGAAAGAAGAATTTGCCATGAGCGTTTTGGATAGGTTCAGAAACCCGTTTATAGAACATAAATGGCTCAATATTACGCTGCAATATTCCTCCAAAATGGCTATGCGTAATGTGCCGCTGATTACAAGTTATTTTCATCGGTTTAACAGCGTTCCGGTACGTATGGCATTGGGCTTTGCCGCGCACCTGCTTTTTATGAGGTGCCGGCAGGAAGAAGATGGAAAATGGCATGGTAAAGTCAATGGACAAGCGTATGTAGTGAATGATGATAATGCAGCTTATTATGCGGAAGTATGGCAACAACAAAAACGGGTAGAAGCCGTTGCCACCACTATCCTTTCAAATAAAGAGCTGTGGGGCGAAGATTTGCTTTCGTTATCCGGTTTTGCAGATAAAGTGATTTATTTTATGAATGAGCTGATGCATAATGGTGTTCAGCCCGCATTATATGAAGCAGATAAACAAAAAACAGTCATGTAAATGGAAAGAGCGGTCATTAAAATTCATCCTGATGATAATGTGTTGGTAGCCTTAAAAGACATTGCTGCCGGTAGCACTGTGGTGTATGAGGGTGAAGAATGTACGGTAACAGAAAATATACCTGCCAAGCATAAATTTTTTATGCAGGATATGCCTGCAGACGGCGAGGTAAAAATGTATGGCGTGCTGGTGGGCAAGACACAAATACCCGTTTACCGTGGTGAACGGATGACTACTTCTAATGTGAAACACGCTGCAAAAGGTTATGCCTGGCGCGACTATCGTTATCAATGGCAGCCGCCGGATGTTTCTAAGTTTAAGAACAAAACATTCATGGGTTATTACCGTAACGACGGACGTGTGGGCACTGCCAATTATTGGGTATTTATTCCATTGGTATTTTGCGAAAACCGTAATATGGATGTGATACGCGAAGCGTTGCAAAACGAATTGGGCTATGCCGTAACGGAAAAATATAAATCAAAAACAAGGCAACTGATTGAGTTGTATAAACAGGGTGAAGATGTGTTAACTGCCGGGTTGACAAATGCCAATAATACTCCGTATAGCCAACGCTTGTTTCCAAATGTGGATGGTATAAAATTTTTAAATCATCAGGGCGGCTGCGGTGGTATCCGGCAGGATGCTGCAATCCTAAGCAAATTGTTAGCAGCTTATGCTAATCATCCGAATGTAGGTGGCGTTACTGTACTGAGTTTGGGTTGCCAGAATTTACAGGTGCAGGATTTTTTAAAGGATTTAAAAGCATTCAATCCTCAGTTTGATAAGCCTTTGCATGTCTTCGAGCAACAGCAATCTGGAAGTGAGGAGCAGTTGATTACAGAAGCAATACGAAAAACCTTTGCAGGCTTGATTGAGATTAACAAACTGCAACGCCAGCCAGCCACTTTAAACAACTTATGCATTGGTGTAAAATGCGGTGGCAGCGATGGCTTCAGCGGTATTTCTGCTAATCCGGCAGTGGGTTATTGCGCCGATATGATAGCTGCTTTAGGTGGTAAAGTATTGCTGGCTGAGTTTCCTGAATTGTGTGGCGTAGAACAAAATTTAATTGACCGTATGCGGAATGAACAGATGGCAGAAAAGTTTACTTATTTAATGCAAACCTACGATGCCAAAGCACATGCGGTAGGCTCCGGTTTTTATATGAATCCGTCGCCCGGCAATATCAAAGACGGCTTAATAACAGATGCTATTAAAAGTGCCGGCGCAGCAAAAAAGGGTGGCACTTCACCGGTGGTGGATGTATTGGATTATACAGAACAAGCTACAAAGCCAGGATTAAGTTTAGTATGTACGCCAGGCAACGATGTGGAAGCTACTACTGGTAAAGCAGCATCCGGCGCTACATTGATTTTATTTACAACTGGCCTGGGAACGCCTACCGGCAATCCGGTTTGTCCTACCATCAAAGTGGCAACTAATTCATCTGTAGCAAAACGTATGAAAGATATTATTGACATCAATACAGGCAGCATTATAGAAGGGACAAAAACAATACAACAGATGGGCGAAGAAATCTTAGAATATTGTATTAAAGCAGCCAGTGGAGAAATAATTCCAAAAGCAGTGCAATTAAATCAGGATGATTTTATTCCGTGGAAGCGGGGCATTAGTTTGTGATGAAAATAATAATTTTCGTATAACTTATTACATTGTCAACTAAGTAAATTTCGGATAAGCAAATAGATTTCGGATGTTAAGCATCATAAACTTTAAAAGATGAATAAACGTCATTGCGGGCAACACCGGCAAGATTTAAACAAACTTAGCTAACGACACACTTATTTATAAACGGTTAGTAATTAAAAACTTAATATGAAACCATTTCTTGATGAAAACTTTTTACTGAACAATAAAACAGCACAACAATTCTATCATCAATATGCTGCGCCAATGCCCATTATAGATTATCACTGCCATTTGCCGCCTCAGCAGATCGCTGCCGATATGCAGTTTGGAAACATTACGCAGGCGTGGTTATATGGCGATCATTACAAGTGGCGTGCAATGCGTACCAATGGTGTGGATGAAAGATACATTACCGGCAATGCCAGCGATTGGGAAAAGTTTGAAAAATGGGCTGAAACAGTGCCTTATACATTACGTAATCCGCTCTACCACTGGACACACCTGGAACTGCAGCGCTACTTTGATGTGTATGAATTGCTAAATGCGGAGAGTGCTAAAAGAATTTATGAAGAATGCAATGAAAAGCTGCGTACGCCGCAATATAGTGTTCGCAACCTGCTGCGTAAAATGAATGTAAAGCTGGTTTGTACTACCGATGATCCGGTGGATGATTTAGCCTTCCATCAGCAGTTAAGAAAAGAAGGTTTTGAAATTCCGGTGCTCCCTGCTTTTCGCCCGGATGCTGCTATGAATGTAGCCGATGTTACTACATTCAACAACTATGTAGCAAAGCTTGAAAAAAGTGCCAATACTTCCATCCATAATTACAACGGTTATTTGGAAGCACTTAAAAAACGTCATGATTATTTTGCTGAAAATGGTTGCAGCGTATCCGATCATGGATTAGAAAAAATAGATGCAGAAGATTATACAGAAAATGAGATCAAAAGCATTTTTGATAAGATCAGAAGTGGTCGACAGCTGGATGAAAAAGAGGTGCTAAAATTCAGGTCTGCCATGCTCATCACCTTTGCCGGATGGGACCATGAAAAGGGCTGGGTGCAGCAATATCATTTAGGTGCTATCCGCAACAACAACAGTCGTATGATGCAGCAGTTAGGCGCTGATACAGGCTGGGATTCTATCGGCGATTCTCCGCAGGCAAGATCATTAGCTAAATTTTTAAACACCCTTGATAAAGGAGATAAGCTCACTAAAACCATTTTGTATAATTTGAACCCCGCCGATAATGAAGTGATGGCAACCATGACCGGTAACTTTAATGATGGTACCATCCCCGGTAAAATACAATGGGGTTCTGCCTGGTGGTTTTTAGATCAGAAAGAGGGTATGACAAGGCAGTTGAATGCACTTTCCAACATGGGGTTGCTGAGCCGGTTTGTAGGTATGCTCACCGATTCGCGCAGCTTTCTTTCTTTCCCGAGACATGAGTATTTCAGGCGTTTATTATGTAACATTTTTGGCGAAGAAATAGAAAGCGGCGAATTGCCGGATGATATGGAATGGACAGGTAAAATTATACAGGACATTTGTTTTAATAATGCAAAACAGTACTTCAACTGGGATTCAATGATTGAGGATAAGGTACTGAACGGAGAAACATTGCAGGAAGTATAACTGGCTGTAAACAAAGTACAGCATTTCAATTACTTATCTTATTTATGAGCATCACTTTATTTGATCTCTCTGGCAAAACGGCTTTAGTTACAGGTTGCGATCGTGGTATTGGTAAGGCTATGGCAATTGGACTTGCAGAAGCAGGTGCTGCTATCATAGGCGTATCGCGTTCTATGGCTTTGGAAGGAAGTGAGATTGAAAAAGCAATAAAAGCTGCAGGTACTACATTCACTCCTTACCAGGCCGATTTAGGAGATAGAAGCAGCTTATATGAATTTATCAGTAAAGTAAAAGCAGCTCACGCTACTGTTGATATTTTAATCAATAATGCAGGCACCATATTACGTGCACCGACAGCGCAACATACGGATGACTACTGGGATAAAGTATTGTCAGTTAACCTTGATACCCCTTTTATACTTGCCCGTGAATTTGGAAAAGAAATGGTACAGCGTGGGTCCGGTAAAATCATCTTTACCTGTTCACTGCTTTCTTTTCAGGGCGGTATTAATGTGCCGGGCTATGCAGCCAGCAAAGGTGCCTTATCATCGTTGGTAAAAGCGTTGGCTAACGAATGGGCGGTGCATGGTGTAAATGTAAACGGTATTGCGCCGGGCTACATTGCTACCGATAATACAGAAGCGCTGCGCAACGATGCGGCAAGAAATAAAACTATACTGGATAGAATTCCTGCGGGCAGGTGGGGTGATAGTAACGACTTTAAAGGTCCTGCTGTTTTTCTTGCCTCCAAAGCGGCTGATTATGTACACGGAACCATATTGACAGTAGATGGCGGCTGGATGGGAAGGTAAGATGGAACAATTATTTTCTTAATTAAAACATATTCAATACAAGTTATTATCATGGAAGTACGTTTTCAAAATAGTCCTGAAGCAGTAGCGGGGATGCATACGGATGAGCTACGTGAGCACTTTCTTTGTAAAGCGCTGATGCAGGATGATAAGATACGACTTATTTACTCGCATTATGACCGGGTGATCATTGGTGGCATAAAGCCCGTTACTGCTGCTGTTGCACTACCCAATCATCCCGAATTGAAAGCTGACTATTTTTTACAAAGAAGAGAAGCCGGGATTATTAATGTTGGTGGCACTGGTGAAATAATAACGGAGGATAATACATTTACTCTGAATAAGCTGGATTGCTTATATCTTGGTAAAGAAACTAAAACAGTAACATTCAAAAGTTACGATCAATCAAATCCCGCTTTATTTTACTTTTTATCAGCACCTGCGCATCATAAATATGCTTCTTTAAAAATGACAAAAGAAGAAGCCGCTCCTGTATCGCTTGGTGAACAAACCACTTCCAATAAAAGAACTATCTACAAATACATTCATAATAATGGTATTCCAAGCTGCCAGTTGGTAATGGGCTTAACAATACTGGAAGAGGGCAGTGTTTGGAACTCGGTGCCGCCACATACCCATACCCGCCGTATGGAAGCTTATTTTTATTTTGATATACCTGCATCTCAGCGTGTATTTCATTGTATGGGCGAGCCTCAGCAAACGCGCCATGTAGTGGTGGAGAACCATGAGGCAATTATTTCGCCACCGTGGTCAGTACATTTTGGCTGTGGCACTTCCAGCTATGGTTTTATCTGGGGCATGGCTGGCGAGAATAAAGAATTTACCGATATGGATGGGGTGCCCGTAGCAGACCTGTTATAATAATAAAAAAGCGATTGCAGTATGAAAAAAGTATTATGTTTTGGCGAGTTGTTATTACGTATGTCTCCGGTGTTACAACAACACTGGTTGCATCATTCGCTGATGCCTGTATATACCGGTGGTGCTGAATTAAATGTGGCGCAGGCTTTAGCAAAATGGAATATGCCTGTAAAATATGGCACCGCATTACCCGATAATTATCTGTCGCATGAAATTGTAAAGTGCCTGAATGATACAGGCATAGATACTTCTGCCATTGTGTATAACGGCAATCGTATTGGCTTGTATTTCCTTCCGCAGGGTGCCGATTTAAAACATGCCAGCGTTATTTATGACCGCGCTTATTCTTCTTTTTCAATGTTACAACCCGGTACCATTGATTGGAACACGATATTAGAAAATGTAGATTGGTTACACTTCAGTGCTATTACACCCGCACTTGGTAGTAATCTGGTAAGCGTGTGTAAAGAAGCGCTGGAAACTGCTTCCAAAAAAGGAATTACTACATCTGTCGACTTAAACTATCGTGCAAAGCTTTGGCAGTGGGGCAAGCAACCAAAAGAAATAATGCCGGAGCTTGTAGCTTACTGCGATGTGGTAATGGCAAACATCTGGAGCGCCAACACCCTCTTAGGCATTGAAGTAGATGAATACATTCATGATAAAAAGAGCAAACAGGCTTATACAGATCATGCTTATGAAACTGCCCGGACAATTATGAGCCGCTTTCCTAATTGTAAGACTGTAGCCAACACGTTCCGGTTTGATGAAGGTAAAGGCATACACTATTATGCTACGTTACAGCAGCAGGAGCAGCAGTTTATATCCAGAGAATTCAGAAGTGAGCATATTGTAGATAAAGCCGGCAGCGGCGACTGCTTTATGGCAGGCTTGATGTACGGCATGCGTAATAACTGGCAACTACAAAACATTGTTGATTTTGCAGCATCTGCAGCGGTTGGCAAACTTCATGAAAAAGGCGATGCCACGCAACAAAATGTAGAAGCAATCAAACAAAGAACAACACAACATGAACAAGCAGCAGCATATCATTAATGAAATTACCGGTAAAGGCTTACTCCCCTTATATTTTCATTCTTCCCAAAGCATTTGTATTGGTGTACTGAAAGCATTATACCATGCAGGCATCAGGGCAGTAGAATATACCAATCGTGGTGAAGCAGCGCTCGTGAATTTTAAAGCGATGAAAGGGGCTTGCGATGCCGAAATGCCGGACATGTGTTTGGGCATCGGCACCGTAAAAAACGCAGCCGCAGCAAAAGTATTCATAGCTGCCGGCGCAGATTTTTTAATCAGTCCCGGTATAGCAGAAGACATTGCTGAAGTAGCGCAACATGAAAACATATTGTGGATGCCCGGCTGTATGACGCCAAGCGAAATTATGCACGCAGAATCTTTTGGAGTGAAGATGGTAAAACTCTTTCCGGGCAGCGTATTAGGTGCTGCTTTTGTGAGTGCTGTTAAAGATGTGTTTCCGGGTATGCTTTTCATGCCCACAGGCGGCGTAGACACAACGCATGAAAATCTTTCAGCATGGTTTGCCGCAGGCGTAAGCGCAGTAGGTATGGGTAGTAAATTATTAAGCAAAAAAATCATGGAAGAAGAAAATTATACAGGCATTAGCCACTTTACAGCGAACGCTCTGCAAACTATTGCAGCCATCCGATAAAAATTATTAAAAGAGATTGATATGATACAAACCGCGCCACCGCGCCCAAAGCCGACGTCCAATGTACAAGTCGCAGGTAAATACAGATGGGTAGTTGTTGCTCTGTTGTTTTTTGCCACTACCATCAACTATCTCGACCGGCAGGTGATTGGTTTGCTCAAAGATGATTTAGCGAGATCGTTTAACTGGTCGGAAAAAGATTACAGCAATATCGTAATGGCTTTTTCAGCAGCGTATGCTTTAGGCTTGCTCCTGTTTGGCAGATTGATTGACCGTATTGGTACCAAGCTGGGTTATACTATATCTGTTGTTATCTGGAGCCTTGCTGCTATGGCGCATGCATTGGCTAAAAGTACCTTTGGCTTTGGTGTTGCACGTACCGCATTAGGGTTAGGCGAAGCCGGTAATTTCCCGGCTGCCATTAAATCGGTAGCAGAATGGTTTCCCAAAAAAGACCGGGCACTTGCAACCGGTATTTTCAATAGCGGCTCCAACATAGCAGCTATTGCAGGTCCGCCATTAATTGCCTGGATCTATACATCGTACGGCTGGCGCGAAGCTTTTATATGGACCGGCGTATTGGGCTTTATATGGCTGCTGTTTTGGGGGATATTTTATGAAATTCCTGCACGCCAAAAAAGATTGGGTAAAGCAGAGTTGGCTTACATCAACAGCGATGCACCGGAAGCCGATCCGGAAAATGACAGCAGGGTGAGCTGGTCTAAAATATTAGGTTTCCGGCAAACCTGGTCGTTTGTAGTTGGTAAGTTTTTGACAGATCCTATCTGGTGGTTTTACCTTTTCTGGATTCCTTCTTACTTTAATACTACTTACCATTTAGACATATCGCAATCGGCTATTTATGTATCTACCATATATGTAACAGCAAGCTTTGGCAGCGTACTCGGGGGGTATCTTTCGGGATTGCTGATAAAAAGGGGCTTACCCGTATATAAAGCAAGAAAAACAGCCATGCTCCTTTTTGCCTTGCTGGTAGTGCCCGTTGTTTTTGTACAGTTTACTACACATGCATGGACTGCTGTTATACTCATAAGTTTGGCTGCGGCTGCACATCAGGCATGGAGCGCCAATATTTTTACCACTGCATCCGATATGTTTCCCAAAAAAGCAGTAAGTTCTGTGGTAGGTATTGGCGGCATGGCAGGATCGGTAGGCGGCATTTTATTTCCTTTACTCATAGGTATTTTATTAGACCATTTTAAAGCACTGGGAACGCTAAACACAGGTTATAACATCATATTCGGTATTTGTGGCGGTGCTTACCTGTTAGCCTGGTTTATGATGAATCTTTTATCTCCTTCTATGAAGCAGGTGCGCCTGTAACCCTTTTTACTTATAAAACTATCGTTTATGACTACTGTTATCGAGAGAAAAAAACTCTTAACGCTGGATGAATTTACTATTCAGCAATTACGACTTTTCCCGAATGCAACCGGGCAGTTAAGCAGCCTGATGCGTGATATTGGGTTGGCTGCCAAGCGTATTAATGCAGAGATTAATAAAGCCGGTTTATTAGATATATTCGGCGTTACCGGCGATTTGAATAAACACGGTGAGGAAGTGAAAAAGCTGGATGTGTTTGCTAATAACGAGTTGACAAACGTGCTGAAAAATGGTGTAAGCTGTGCGGGTGTTGGCAGTGAAGAATGGGAGGGTACACTCATATTTGATGATGCAAAAAGTAATCAAAGCAAGTATGTAGTGCTCTTCGATCCGCTGGATGGCAGCAGCAATATTGATAACAATATTTGCATCGGTTCTATATTTGGTATTTACCGGCGTAACAGTCCTGTTGGTTCTCCCTGCACAACTGCCGATTTTGTTCAGCCCGGTGACAGGCAAATTGCGGCAGGCTATGTTATCTATGGACCATCCACGGTGTTGGTATATGCTACCCGCCATGGTGTGAATGGCTTTACGCTCGATCCGGCTATAGGTGAGTTTTGCCTCAGCCATCCCGATATTATTTGCCCGGCAAATGGTTCTACTTATTCCATCAATCATAGCAATTTCTTCCAGTATTCTGTAGGTGTAAGAAAATACATTAATGATATGCAACGATGGAATGAACAGGTGCCCGATGCTTTTTCGCAGCGTTATGTAGGCAGCATGGTGGCAGATATGCACCGTACGTTATTGCAAGGTGGCATCTTTTTATACCCCGGCAATGCAGATAAGCCCCAGGGTAAGCTACGATTAATGTATGAGTGCAATCCCTTTGCTTTTATTTTTGAAGCGGCTAAAGGAGAAGCTACAAATGGTAAACAAAGAATTTTGGATATTGTACCTAAGGAGCTGCATCAGCGGAGCCAGTTTTACTGCGGCAGTAGTAATATGATAAACAGGTTGAAACAGTATTTGAAATGGGATATTGGCAATAGAAGAATATGAACATAAAGTAAATAGGTTTATAGACGATGAATGCTTTTGTCTCCGGAATTGTAATTTAAAATAGTAACAGTGAGATCACTTACCTGTACAACACCCAACAATTAGATTATACAAGTATAAACCTAACTGTTGTGTTAGCATAAAAGTATTTGGTGTGTATATAGATGGCGGCATTCGTGAGTTCATTACTGTGCCACAGGATAAATTACTGAAGAGCGAAGGCTTAAGCTTGGATGAACTGGCTTTGATCGAGCCGTTGGCTGTAGGCGCACCTGCTGTAAGGCATGTACATTTTCAAAAAGGTAAATTTGTGTTGGTGATGGAGGCAGGTTCGATTGGAATGGGTATTATGGAATTTGCAAAAAATGCGTATGTAACTGTAATTGCTATAGAAGTGAATGAACACCGGTTGCAGTTTTGCACACAAGAATTACATATCAAACATACTATTGATGATTTACATGAGGACGTAGTAAAAGAATTGCTACACATTACTAACGGCGATATGCCTACCGCTGTATTTGATGCAACCGGAAATTTGAAATCAATCAATACAGTATCCATTATTTAGCTCATAGCGGCAGGTATGTTTTGGTGGGATTGCAAAAAGAAGCCATGTGCTTCAGCCATCCCGAATTTCATAAAAGAGAAGCCATTTTAATGAGCAGCCGTAATGCAACTAAAGACAATTTTCATACGTTATTTCAGCTTTGAAAATCATTTTATAAAGCCCGAAAATTACCTTACACACCGGGCTTCATTTATGGAAGCAGGAGACCAATTTCCATCCTGGATAAATCCTGAAAATAAAGTAACCAAAGCGATGATTAGCTTTCGATTATATACTGTTCGTCATTGCGGGCGGTAGCGAAGCAATCTGTGCTATGCCTTAAGTCAATATAGATGGCTTACTTTGACCTTTATGATAATCTAACCTGTCAGGTTAATGTTCTCCAACTCAGCCATCCATATTGATTTTAATAACACCCACATATTGATTCGCTACCGCTCGCAATGACCATGCTGCTTTACTTTCAAATATGGAATGCAGGTTTCGAATACCTGCGAGATCATTACTTCAACATAATTATTACATCCTTTTTTCTTGAAGCAGGCAGTACATTTAAATACACCACTTTTCCCGATTTTACTTTAGCTGCTACTATAGTATTATGCGGCGCATGTAGTTTAAAGGATACATCTTTGTCTTTGGGCCATGCAGGCAATAGATAAATATGTTCATCATCTGCTTGCAGCAGCATTTCCTGTAAGCCAATCATCGCGGTGCCACCCCAGTTGTGGTCGGGTGTCCAGTCATATCCCGGTCCAAAAAAAGCAGGAAAGCGATGTTTACCGGCACCAAATTTCGCTTTGGTTAATGCAAATGCTTCATCTGTTAACCCAAGCCTTGCAGCGAAAATATTTTCCTGCCGCCAGCCTTTAAAACTTTTGTTTTTAATTACTTGCGGATCTTGTTTGTAAGTGTTGATAGCAGTATCAAGCCCCGGTTTGCCAATGCCGTAAATACCCCACGGAAAAACAGGATATAATTGTGGTGATTCCGTATTCTGAATGCGCTGCCAGGTTTGTGCCGGAGCAATGGTAGTATGTCCGTTTATATTGGAAAAAGAGATCGGTGGAATGCGTTGCAGCATTGTTGTAAATCTATCTCTCTTTACACTATCAAGGTAAGGTGAAGGTAATGAAAGCAGCTTTTCTAAAACTGTTTGTAATGCAACGATTACAGTTGTGGAATTATAGGTCATTTTATAGGTTTCTGCAGCTGATGTAGGGTACAACACATAATGTCCGCTGCTGTCGAATACCTTACTGCCGCGTTGTTTTGCAAGCATTTGATAGTGTTCATCGTAAAAGCGGAGGCAGCTTTCTATAAAAGGAATGTAATAAGATATGTCATCATTATTGTAATGTTGGGTTTCCAGCATCATATTGCAAAATTCAAAAACGGTTTCCCACGAATATTCCAGCCATGCATTATATTCCAGCCCGGGATCAAAGTTTTGAGGACGCTTCAATCCGTATTCAAAAATATTAGGTAGTCCAAAATTTTCAATCTGTTCTGTAAAGCAGGCACCTGCATGATGCCAGTACACTTCACTTCTTAGCTCAGCATTTTTTTGAATCCTTGTATAAAAATTGAACTGCGGTTTCATTACATCATAATCACCGCTTTTCAACATGCCATAATATACAAGCCGTTGATTTTGAGCAGTAAAGGTTCCGCCATCCCATAAACGAAAATCGGGTGAAAAGGGATAGCTGCTATCTACATACACAGGATCGAAAGTAAAAAGCCCACCATTGAATTTTGTTGGGTATTTCCCAAAAGCATTGCAGCCAAGCATATAGCGGAATAGTTGATAATTAATGCTCATGCTGCTATCAATACCGCCTATAAAAATATAGCTTCTGTTCCAATACTGATGCCACCAGTTTTTAGTTTTAATGAAGTTTTCTTTGCTGTTATAAGATTTTTTGATTGCAGTAAGATCGTCCATCCACTTACCAATAGTAGTAGTTTGTTTTGTATTCAGAATAATAGCAATGTTTTGCTGATAAACAGGTTTTGTAGTTTGCAGGGAATACGACCTGAAACTCGTACCCGCATATTTTCCTGAATCCACACCTGCTGTTTTCATGTTATCAGCAAGCATCATCCCGCCGAAAGTATTATTGGCTATGGGATTAAACATTGATTCCTTTACAGAATCCATGTGTTCCGCGTGTACCGTATAATCAAATATATTTCTTACATCATTGCGGTTGCGGTGGTAAAATACAATGCTGTTGTTGGTAAATTGTACAACATCTTTATATGTGATTACATCAAAAGGTTGTGATGCTTTATAAGAAGAGGACCGGAGTTCTTTTGATTCGCTTATTGAATGGTCTTCATATCGCCATGTTTCATAAGAAGCTTTTATACTGACTGCTTTTTTCGTCTGAATAGCTGCATGAATAACCGGTTTAAAAACATCCACCCAGATAACCACTTTAATATCTTTTGCCTGAATAATTACATTACCATCATATATATTCAGTTGTTGCTGAAACGTTGTATTACTCAGTAAGTCGGGTGACATTTTTATTCTTATCCGGCCCATTTTTAGCATAGTATTGTTCTCATCAAAGGTTCCGCTTTGTGCCATGTAAAAAAGAATATCACCATCTTCCACCCATACATTTAAGCCAATATCACCGCCGCTGCAAGGCATTGACCCGGATGAATTTTTGCTTTGCCTGTGCCAGTTAACATTGCAGGATGCCAATCCGTTTTGCTGTGATAAACAACTATTAAATAAGGAAGCTGCTATTAACTGAATAAATAAAAAGAAAACAAATTTCATCAGCAGAAATGATTATAAAAATCAATATTACAAATACTTCGTCAAAAGCATAAGTTGTTTGGGTGTGTAGTAAAATAATCCATTACTTTAGTTATAACTGCAATTGTTACCGGATATGGGCGTTGTAGTTTTACATCAAATTAAGGAAAGAAATAACGCTGGAAAAATTTGTAATAAATAGCTCATTAATTATAGTAAAATTTTATTGACAAGCAATCATTCTGGGGTAGTGGTTTCCCGCTTTGCCCCATTTTTTATTATGTTTACGCATGAAGAAAAGTATTGCCATTGCCATATTAATCACTTGCTTTCAGCACGTTTTTGCACAGCAAAATAATTACATCCTGTTTGATGATGACTGGCTGTTTTATCGTGGGGCTGCGCAGGGTGCCGAGAGCCCCTCTTTTACAGACAATGATTGGACAACAATTGATCTGCCGCACGACTGGAGTATTGAAGATATACCTGGAGCAAATTCACCTTTTATAAAAAGAGCAGCAGGACAGGTAAGCACCGGCTTTACTGAAGGTGGTGTTGGCTGGTATCGTAAACATTTTGCTGTACCTGCTGCTTATAAAAACAGGAAACTTTTTATACAGTTTGATGGTGTATATATGAATTGTAAGGTTTGGCTGAATGGTAAAAGCCTTGGCAAACATCCTTATGGTTATACGTCCTTCTGGTTTGACATAACGGATAGAATAAAGTTGGACACTGTTAATACGATTGCCGTAGAGGTAAAGAATGAGGGTGAAAACAGCCGCTGGTATGCAGGTTCGGGTATTTACCGCCATGTTTGGTTGCGGGTTGCCGAGCCTGTATATGTTGAAAATTGGGGGACATATATCATTACAAAAAAGGTAAGCAATCAGTCTGCAACAATCAATATAAATACATCAGTTAAGAATGGCGATTCCATCAACAACAATATAAAACTTGTTACTAATATTATTGATCCATCGGGCAAGCAAGTAGCATCGGTTACTTCTGCTCAATACATTAAAGCAGGTAATATTTCCGACATTCAGCAAACTGTGCAAATTACAAAACCAATACTTTGGTCTGCTGATTATCCTGCACTCTACAAAGCAGTTACAGAAGTACACAGTGGTCAAGAAGTAAATCGTTACACTTCAACATTTGGTATCCGTACGCTTTCCTTTTCGGCTGATAAAGGCTTTTTATTGAATGGTATAAGCGTAAAATTAAAAGGTGGCTGCATCCATCATGATAATGGTCCGTTAGGAGCAAAAGCGTATGATGATGCTGAAGTAAGAAAGATAAAATTGTTGAAAGCTGCCGGTTTTAATGCGGTACGCTGTTCACATAATCCTCCATCGCCTGCATTGTTGAATGCGTGTGATAGTTTGGGAATGTTGGTAATTGATGAAGCATTTGATACCTGGGGCGATCCTAAAAATCAGTTTGATTATAATTTATATTTTGATGATTGGTGGCAAAAAGATATTGCGGGTATGATTGAAAGGGACCGCAATCATCCATCTATCATTATGTGGAGCATTGGTAACGAAATACCACATCGCGAAAAGCCGGAAGTGGCTGCTGTTGCGCATACATTAGCTGCTTATGTAAAACAGTTGGATAGTACAAGGCCGGTAACTGCCGGTGTGAACGGGATTGATAAAGATAAAGATGATTTTATATCAGCATTGGATGTAGCCGGTTATAATTATGCGGTTGATAAATATGAAAACGATCACCAGCGTTTGCCAAACAGGATTATGTTCGCAACAGAATCATTCCCATTAGATGCTTTTGAGTACTGGATGGCAGTTAAGGATCATTCGTATGTGATTGGTGACTTTGTTTGGACTGCATTTGATTACATAGGCGAAGCAAGTATTGGGTGGTTAGGCTATCCACAAACACAGGCGTTTTATCCCTGGAATCTGGCCTATTGTGGTGATATTGATGTCTGCGGATGGAAACGTCCGCAATCGTTTTACCGTGATGTGTTATGGAAACAAAATCAATTATCCATTTTTGTGCAACCACCTTCTCCATCATTTCCTTTGAACAAGGATAGAGCAGATTGGAGCCGCTGGGAGTGGAATGATGTGGTGGCAGGCTGGAACTGGAAAGGTTATGAAAACCAAACCTTACATGTAGTTGCTTATTCCTCGTGTGATGAAGTGGAATTGTTTTTAAATGGAAAATCGTTAGGAAGAAAGCAGACAGATCGCAGTACCAAATTTATTGCTCCGTTTGATGTGTCTTATACTGCCGGCGAATTAAAAGCAATTGGTTATACAAATGGAAAAAAGGTACAGGAAGCAGTACTAAAGACTGCCGGTGAGCCAACTGCTATTTTGCTAAATGCTGATAAGAATTCATTACGTGCAAACAATCAGGGTTTAGTGTATATAGATGTTGATTTGGCAGATGATAAGGGCACAACAAACCCTGCAACTGAAGTGCCTGTACAATTCAATGTAACGGGCGCAGGAACCATTGCCGGTGTGGGTAATGCCAATCCGAAAAGTGTAGAAAGCTGTATATCTGATACAAGAAAGACATGGCGGGGAAAGTGTTTATTGATTGTAAAAGCAGGAAAAGAAAAAGGTAACATACATATTACTGCAACAGCAGGGGCATTAAAAAGTAAAGAATTGATTATTAAGGTTGATTAATGAAAGTGATTGCCTGTATCATATTAAGCCTGATGAATGTTGTTGCTTTGGGTCAGCAAATACAAGTTGCTCATCTGCGTTGTGAATATGCAGAGGAGCCGTTAGGCATTGAAACGGCAGTACCCGGTTTAAGCTGGCAGTTGCTATCAGATCAGCAGAATGTAGTGCAAACAGCTTACCGCATACTGGTGTGTGATAATTATGCATCACTGGCAAATGATGATGCCAATGTTTGGGATTCAAAAAAGGTACAAAGCGATAGTTCAATACAGGTTAGCTATAAAGGAAAACAACTACTCCCGGCACATACCTATTTCTGGAAAGTAAAGGTGTGGGATAATTATGGCAATGAATCTGCCTGGAGCAATATTGCAAACTGGCAAATGGGTTTGCAAAGCCGAAACGATTGGGCAAATGCGGAATGGATAAGTAATCAGGAATTACCTGCACCATACAGAACCGTTTTAAACGCGGATACAGCAAAAGACAAACAACAAGGGGCCAACATTTTGCCTTTACTAAGAAAGGAATTTGCATCTAATAAACAAATCAGAAAAGCCACCTTGTTTATCTCCGGCTTAGGGCAATTTGAAGTAAGTATCAACGGTAAAAAAACCGGTGACCATTTTCTTGATCCGGGTTGGACACAGTACAGCAAGGAGGCACAATATGTTTGTTTTGATGTTACTTCCACTATTCGGGAAGGCAATAACGCAATTGGTGTTATGCTGGGCAATGGATTCTATTATATTCCACCTGTAAAAAAGCGATATAGGAAGTTAAAAGCTACATTCGGCTATCCTAAAATGATTTGTCGTTTAGCGATTGAATATAATGATGGCACAATGCAAAATGTTATTAGTGATACTTCCTGGAAAACTGCTGAAAGCCCGATCACTTTTTCAAGTATTTATGGTGGTGAAGATTATAATGCAACAAAGGAGCAGCAGGGCTGGAATGATATACATTTTAATGATAAGGGCTGGAAGAATGCTATGGTAGTCGTTGGTCCGTCGTTACTGATTACTCAAATGCAGCCGCCGATAAAGGTGATGGACTATTTTACTGCAAAAAAAGTAACTGCTGTTAATGATTCTATATATGTGTATGATTTTGGACAAAATGCATCAGCTATTCCATCTATCAGCATAAAAGGCAGAAAAGGAGATGCGATAAAGATTATTCCAGGGGAATTATTAAATGCAGATGGCACAGTGAATCAAAAAGCAACCGGCAAGCCATACCATTTTTAGTACATTTTAAAAGGTGATAGCATTGAAAGCTGGCAGCCCCGTTTTACGTATTATGGCTTCCGCTATGTGCAGGTAGAAGGTGCTGTTCCGCAGCAGGCAAATTGCTCTGCAAAACTTCCTCAAGTTTTACAACTGGCTTCTTTGCATATAAGAAATGCAGCAGAAACTATTGGCCATTTTTCGTGTTCTAATCCCTTATTCAATCGTATAGATACTTTAATTGGTTGGGCTGTCAAAAGTAACATGATGAGTGTGTTTACGGATTGTCCGCACCGTGAAAAGCTTGGCTGGCTGAACAAACGCATTTAATGGGTAATTCTGTTCAGTATAATTATAATGTAGCTACTCTGTACAAAAAGACGGTACATGATATGATGCAGGCACAAACAAGCAATGGGTTGGTGCCGGAAGTTGCGCCAGAGTTTGTACAGTTTACCTATGGCGATGGTATGTTTCGCGACTCACCGGAATGGGGGAGTAGTTGTATTCTCGTACCCTGGTATATGTATAGTTGGTTTGGAGATAAAAAAGTATTGCAGGAAGCTTACGACATGATGAAGAAATATATTGTTTACCTGCAATCAAAGGCAAAAGATAATATTTTATACCAGGGACTTGGCGATTGGTATGATCTCGGTCCGCAACCACCTGGTGTTTCGCAGCTTACACCTCCGGGGGTTACAGCATCAGCCATTTATTATTACGATCTTACCATTTTATCGCAAATCGCCGGTTTATTAAATAATCAGCGGGATGGACAATATTATCGTTCATTAGCATTGACAGTAAAGCATGCTTTCAACGATAAATTCTTTAATCAGCAAACAAAACAATATGCAACCGGTAGTCAAACAGCCAATGCAATGGCAGTGTACATGCAACTGGTTCCCGATGAATACAAAGAAGCTGTTGTTGATAATATTGTAAAAGATTTGCGGCAGCACAATAACAGTTTATCAGCCGGTGATATTGGTTATCGCTACTTGTTGAAAGTATTAGATGAAGCAGGAAAAAGCAATGTGATTTATGATATGAACAGCAGAAGTGATGTGCCGGGTTATAGCTACCAGTTAACAAAAGGAGCAACTGCACTAACGGAATCCTGGCAGGCATTACCTAATGTTTCTAACAACCATTTTATGCTGGGGCATTTAAAGGAATGGTTCTATAGCGGACTGGCAGGCATTAGTCAGGATTCTAATTCGGTAGCGTATAAAAATAGTATTATTGCCCCCCAACCTGTTGGCAATATTAATCATGCCGAAGCATCCTTCGGCTCTTTGTATGGCTTAATTAAAAGTAGCTGGTTTAAAACAGATAGCTCGTTCAAACTGCATGTTGAAATTCCTGTTAACACAACGACTACAATGTATTTGCCTGCCGGAGAAAAATCAATAGTATTAATGAATGGCAAACCTGTTGATGTAAAAAATGTACGAAAGACCTCTACAGGTAATTATTCAACTATGAATATTAAAACCGGTTCTGGCGTATACGATTTTGATGTGATCAATTAATACGTTTGCACTTAATGGTATGATAGTGTGTATTTACATTCTTCTCTATACCCTTGCTTTTTCCCTGGTTTTTATATTACCAATCGCTGTAAAAAACATAGGATGAGCGAAATATCCCAGGCTGTTATAAGAAAGCTACGGCTTTGGTATGACTTTCAGCATGGCTTCTTATAAACTATGTCTCATCTTAAAATTAGCTATACAGTGGATGTTGATAATCCTGATGCTACAATATACCGGCGGACAGTTTATTAAAATTAATGTTTTTTAGGTTGTTGATGGGCGTCGTCTTGTTTTCTGACTGGTTGTGGGGAGGATAGTTCTTCTATCTTTTTATGAACGGAATGTTTTCGTTGATGCTATACAAAAAGATAATTGTGTTTGTGATGATGTAGGAAAATAATCCATCTTGTTATTATTATCTGTCATTGTTTGCCTGTAGCATACATAGTAATTTGTACCACATTTCAGGACGTTTATTTATTATGCTGCAGACAAGATATTTTAACGATTATGCCATTGATGAAAAGCGAGTGAGCCAGGGGCGCACCATTACAGAAACCGATATAGTATTGCATGCCGGCCAAACAGGCGATTTCTTTCCGCATCACATGAATGAGGAATGGTGTAAAACACAGCCATTCAAAAAGCGGATTGCACATGGCACATTGATATTCAGCATTGCCATTGGCTTAACTGCAACGGTTATTAACGAGGCTTCTATGACATACGGTTATAACCGTCTGCGTTTTATACTGCCTGTATTCATTGGGGATACTATTTATACAGTTTTAACGATTGCAGCCAAGGAGGACTATAAAAAGCCCGGCTATGGATTAATAACAGAAAAGGTGGAAGTATATAACCAGAACGAAAAACTGGTGATGGCCTGCGAGCACCTTTTATTAGTAAAAAAGTGCAATATATGATTGAATTGAAAGGTATAACCTGGGATCACAGCAGAGGTTTCACACCGCTTGTTGCCTGTTGCCAGCGTTATCATGAGCAGCATCCTTATGTGGATGTGCAATGGTATAAAAGATCATTACAATCCTTTGCCGATTTTCCTGTAGAAACACTGGCGAATGATTACGACCTGCTTATTATAGACCATCCTTTTGTTGGCGAAGCATACCACAGCGGATGTTTTGTTCATCTTAATAATTACATAGATCACCATTTTTTGGACGATCGGTTACATGACTCGGCAGGGTTATCTTATCAGAGTTATACTTATAATGGTGCGCAGCTTGCACTGCCTGTTGATGCGGCAACGCCCGTAAGCTGCTATCGCAAAGATTTACTGAAAGAAAACAGGGAGCCTGTACCGCAAAGTTGGGACGAGTTAATTGCTTTGGCTAAAAAAAACAAAGTGGCTATACCTGCCATTCCGGTGGATATACTCATGAACTTTTACACCTTCTGCATAGCCTGTGGTCATCAGCCTTTTACTAGCAGAGAGGAGATGATAAATGAAGAAACCGGCTTGCAGGCTTTAGAGATGACGGGTGAATTATATAGTTATCTTGATGAATTGATGTTCTCCTGCAATCCCATTGCGGTAGCTGAAATGATGAGTTCGGCCGATGAATACTGGTATTGCCCTTTTACCTATGGCTATTCCAACTATGTAAGAAAAAATTATGCGAGTAAACTCCTGGCGTATGATGATGTAATAAGTTATAATGGTACAAAGTTACGTTCAACATTAGGTGGTACGGGTATAGCTGTATCTGCTTACAGCAAGCATATTAATTTGGCAGTGGAGGTTGCCTGTATGTTAGCCTCGCCTGCAATGCAGCGTGGCTTGTATGTTGAATATGGTGGTCAGCCTGCTTGCCTGGATGCATGGAAAAACAAGGAAGTCAACCGGTTTTGCAATCATTATTTCCAAAACACTTTGCCTGCATTGCAACGTGCCTATTTACGTCCGCGATATAAAGGTTACCTGCAGTTTCAGCATACTGCCGGTAAAGTATTGCATGACTTTCTAAAAAATAGAGGAACGCATACAAAGACAATTCTTGATAAGCTAAACAGCCTGTACAGGAAAAGTTTACCCATTTATGATAATACCCCAGCAGCATGAAACACTTGCCTTTAAACGGAATAACAGTATTAGAATTTAGTCAATACCTCTCCGGACCTTCTGCAGGATTGCGCCTCGCCGACTTTGGTGCACGCGTTATAAAAGTAGAGCGGCCTGAACAGGGCGACGCCGGCAGGAAATTAGCCATCAAAAATTTGTGGATAGATGATAATTCACTCCTATTCCATACCATCAACCGCAACAAACAAAGCATAACGGCTGATTTGAAAAATGAAGAAGGCATAGCTGTTATACATCAGCTTATAAAAAGGGCAGATGTCATTACACATAATTTTCGTCCCGGTGTTATGGAGAAGTATGGATTGGACTTTAACAGTGTAAAACAAATAAATCCATCTATCATTTATGCAACCATCAGCGGCTATGGTAATGAAGGTCCATGGAAAGATTTACCGGGGCAGGATTTGTTGTTACAAGCTATTAGTGGATTAACCTATACAACCGGTAATTTAGAGGATGCACCTGTTCCGTTTGGCTTATCCATAGCCGATTATATCTGTGGTGCGCAGATGGTACAGGGAATTATTGCTGCACTCATCCGCAGGCAAAAAGCAAAGCAACCAGCGCTGATAGAACTGAGTTTATTGGAAAGTATTTTGGATTTCCAGTTTGAATTGTTGACCACTTTTTACGCAAACAAAAAGCAGCCAAAACGCAGTGCCGTAAGTAATGGCAACCCCTTGCTGGCACCACCTTATGGCATATATAAAACCGGAGATGGATACATTGCCATTGCAATGACCAACCTTGATGTATTAGCCAGTGCAATTGACTGTTTGGCGATACTGCAATACAAGCAGGAGCATGCATTTGTTGAGCGGGATGCCATTAAAGATATTTTGACAGCGCACCTTATTACGCATGCCACCATGTATTGGTTAGAAAAGTTGCATGATCATAAAATATGGGCAATGAATGTACTTGACTGGCGCCAGTTGCGTACACAGGATGGTTATAAACAATTAGGAATGGAACAAAGAATTGACCTTGGTAATGGAAAGCATTTTATTACCACCCGTTGTCCCATAAAAATAAATGGCGCCTATTTGCAATCACCGGTAAAAGCACCGGCTTTGGGCGAGCAGAATGAATTGATTCAAAATGAGTGCAGCGGGCAGCAGCACACTATTAAAAGCATGGCATGAGATTATTGGAAGATATATTGGTAATTGATTTTAGTCAGTTTTTATCAGGACCTTCCGCCAGTTTGCGGTTAGCAGATATGGGTGCAAGGGTGATTAAAGTAGAAAAGCCTTCAACCGGAGATATCTGCAGGTACTTATATGTTTCCGATACCAGGATAGAAGGAGAGTCCACCATTTTTCATGCTATCAACCGCAATAAAGAAAGCTATGCTGCTGACTTAAAAGAGGCGAATGATTTACGCAAGATAAAGGAGCTCATACAACAGGCAGATGTGGTTATTCATAATTTTCGTCCGGGTGTGATGAAGCGTTTGGGGCTGGATTATGATACAGTAAAAGCGCTTAATCCGTCTATTATTTATGGTGAAATAAGCGGTTACGGCAACGAGGGGCCCTGGAAAGATTTACCCGGTCAGGATCTGTTGCTGCAATCTGTATCCGGACTTACCTGGCTAAGTAATAATGCCAACACAAATCCTACACCCATGGGCGTTGCAGTAGTGGATATTGTTGCCGGAACGCATCTGGCACAAGGTATCCTGGCAGCCTTGTATCAGCAGATACAAACCGGCGAAGGTGCTTTGGTGCAGGTAAGTATGCTGGAAAGTATTTTGGATTTTCAGTTTGAAGTGCTCACTTGCTTCTACAATGATGGCGAGCAATTACCGGTGCGGTCTGCTGTTAATAATGCCAATGCTTATATCGCTGCACCTTATGGAATCTATAAAACCCTGAATGGTTTTCTTGCTTTGTCAATGACGAATATTGTAGCGTTGGGACATATCATCCAATGTAAAGATTTACTTGTATATACGGAACCTGCCGAATGGTATAACCGGCGCGATGAGATCAAATCCATTATAGCAGATTGTTTGATAGCGAAAACTACGGATGAATGGCTGGCAGTGTTAAGACTAAAAGATATATGGTGTGCTAAGGTGCTGGATTATGAAATGCTGATGCAGGAAAAAGGTTACCAGTGTTTACAAATGGAGCTGGAAGTGCAAACCTCTGCAGGGTTAACGGTAAAAACCACGCGGTGTCCTTTTAAGGTGGACGGACAACTACTCACTTCCGGAAAGGGTGCGCCGGTATTAGGCGAGGATACCTGCGCTATCAATCAACAGTTTGGTATACAATAACAATTGCGCATATTTGCTGTAATAATTTTCATCTGTTTATGACAGATACGCATGTGCATATATGGAATTTTGAGCGCGCCTACTATGAATGGCTCGATAATAATACCACGATACTTAACCGCAATTATTTTATTGAAGAACTGGAGTCTGAGCGCAAGAAGGCAGGCATTACAAAAGGTGTTCTGGTGCAGGCAGCCAACACCTTAAAAGAAACAGCTTATATGCTGGACGTTGCACACCAAACTGCCTGGATAAAAGGGGTGGTGGGCTGGTTGCCCCTGATGGATACGAAAGCAACTGAAAAAATATTATCACAACAATATATTCACGAGCCATATATAAAAGGTATCAGGCATTTAATACATGATGAGCCCGATTCAAAATGGCTGTTGCAAAAGGAAGTAATGGAAAGCTTGCAATTGGTTGCTGACTGCCAGCTCGCTTATGATGTAGTAGGCATATTGGATGAGCACTTGCGTTGCGCTATTGCTGTTGCAGAAAAAATACCTTCACTTAAGCTGGTGTTGGATCATATGAATCATCCAATGATTAACCGGCTACTGATAAGCACGAACTGGTATGCTTTAATGAAAGAGGCTGCAAAGTATCCAAACATATATGTAAAAATTTCAGGGCTTGGAACCTGTCTTGAAAATGCCTCTTTATCTGTTGAGAATGCAATGCCCTATATTGCATTTGTGTTAGAAACGTTTAGTACAGACCGGTGTTTTTGTGGTGGCGACTGGCCGGTTTCTTTACTGGCAAACTCCTATAAAAAAACATGGGAAATCTATACTTCTGTTCTCGCTGCTTTGCTGGATAGTGAAGCCTTAAAAAAAGTATATGATGATAATGCGGCAAATTTCTATAAACTTGACCTGTGATTTAAAGGATAAAGAAAATGCGGGATGAATTAAACATACAACAATCAATAACGCTATCTAAAATAAGATTTCCTATATACATCATCGGGGCTGGTGGAATTGTAAAAGATGCGCATTTGCCTGCCTATAAAAAAGCAGGTTTTTTTGTAAGCGGAATCTTTGATCTTGATTATGATAAAGCCTGCATACTGGCAAAGCAATTCGATATTCCCCATGTGTATACAAGTATTAATCAAATGGTGCAACATGCAGGAGTAAAATGTATTTATGATGTTGCCGTTCCTGCAAACAAGATAATGGAGGTGCTGCACCAGTTGCCACACGGTGCAAATGTGCTGATACAAAAGCCAATGGGTGAAAACCTGCAGGAAGCAAAAGAAATTGTTGCATTTACGGAAAACAACAATATGCTTGCAGCAGTTAATTTTCAACTGCGCTATGCGCCGTATATCAATGCAGCGCACAGCATGATTGTACAAAACCGCTTCGGTGAAATCTCCGATATAGAAATTAATATCAATGTTTTTACACCCTGGCATTTGTGGAGTTTTTTATATACGGCGCCACGCGTGGAAATACTCTACCATAGCATACATTATATTGATCTTGTTCGGCATTTCCTGGGTAATCCTTCCGGTATGATTGCCAAAACATTTAAGCATCCAGCCATGCCACAGTTGTCTTCTGTACGAAGCGATATTATCATGGATTATGGTAGCCAGACAAGAGCTTTTATTCATACCAATCACACCCACGATTATGGTTTGCACAATCAGCATGCTTATATAAAAATAGAAGGTGCAAAAGGTGCTATCAAAATTAATGTAGGCGCTTTGATGAACTACCCGGAAGGGATAAAAGATAGTTTTGAATATGTTTTAAAGAGTAGCGATGGACAAGGCAAATGGCAGCAGTTGAAGCTGGAAGGCTCCTGGTTTCCGGATGCTTTTATTGGCTCCATGAACGAATTGATGCTGGCTGCAACGGGTGAGAAACAATTGCCGGATAATGGGGTACAGGATGCGTTATACACCATGGCGTGCGTGGAAGCTGCTTATCAATCTGATAAAATTTCTTCCATTGCTTTAGATATTTAATCTTTTTTACTAAGCTTGCGCCATTATCATTAATGCTTGCTTGTATGACTGCAAACTCCAAGGGTGGATCTCTTAAGAATGTCTGGTATGGCATTGGTCGCCAGCGGATTGAAATTCCCAAATCTGTATTAAATGCTTTGGTAACAAAGAACGACTTTATGCGGAATATGTACCTGCATGGTTTGGGCTATTATCCAAAGGCGGAAGGGCATTATACGTACCGGAAAAAAGGACTTAAAGAAAATTTCCTCTTTTATTGTATTGATGGTGCAGGCTTTTATAAAATTAAAGACAAGACCTATAAAGTAAATGCTAACGAGTTTTTCATTTTACCACAAAATGTGGAGCATGCTTATGGCAGCGATCCTAACGACCCCTGGACGATTTACTGGATACATTTTGGAGGAGATGGATTGCCCGCGTTTAATTCCATGCACATTGTTGAAAAGCATTTTGAGCCTACCTATATAAAAAGCAATGAGCAGGTGTTTTCACTGTTTGAAAAAATGTATAAAACACTGGAATTAGGTTATAGCTACGAAAACCTGCTGTTTGTAAATATGTGTCTTAACCAGTTTATCTCGTATTTTATTCACAACTCCAAACACTTCGCTTCCAAAAACCCCGAAACCAACGATTGTGTTGATAAGGCTATTTTATATATGCAGGAGAATATCCAAAAAAATATCTCTTTGCAGCAATTAAGCAGCTTGTATAACTACTCTCCTTCGCGGTTCTCCGCATTGTTCAAGCAGAAAACAGGCTATGCGCCTATTGATTATTTTATCCAGATGAAAATGCAGCGTGCCAGCCAAAAGCTTGATTTAAGTAATGACTCCGTAAAAGCAATTGCGATAGACATGGGGTTTGATGATCCCTATTATTTTACCCGGCGCTTTACAAAGATTATTGGGGTATCTCCAACCAGGTATCGCAATCTGCAAAAAGACTAATAGTAAGATTATCCATCTGTAAGCACGTATGTGTTATTTTAAGGCTGATGCCGGCTGCTTAGTTTTAGCTTTTTAAAATAACGATTGATATCTTGAAAAATTCTTTCTGTAAGTACAGATGCTTTTGTATTATAATCTGTATTCTTTTTTTTGTTGAAAGTACAAATGCTGGCGTTGAAAGGCAGGACTATACCATTTACGCACAGGAAGGGCAAAGTAAGCGCATCCTTTATGGTATTTCTAAACTGCAGGCATCACTAAGCAACACGAATAATAATTCAAAACTTGTATATCAATATCAATCTGTACCAACGACTAATGCAATAATTGTCGGATTAATATCAGAGCCTTTGATTCAATCAGCGATTACAAAATTGCAGTTGCCAATTGATTCAATACCTGGTAAGGAAGGCTTTATTATTCGTTCTGTAAACAATAATATTATTATTACGGGCAGTGATGCTTCGGGCGTGATGTATGGTTGTTTTGAACTGGCAGATAGTATTAAATTAAATGGGAAAGTTCCTGCTTCCATCCATATAAAAGACAAGCCGCAAATGGTGATGCGTGGCGTTTGTGTGGGATTGCAGAAGCCTTACTATCTACCCGGAAGAACGGTATATGAATATCCTTATACCGAACAAACGTTTCCCTGGTTTTACAATAAAAAGCTTTGGATAAAATACCTTGATTCTCTGGCTGAATACCGCATCAATTCATTGTATTTATGGAATGGACATCCCTTTGCTTCACTGGTTAAACTAAAAGAATACCCTTTTGCCGTAGAAGTAGATGATGCAACGTTTAAGAAAAATGAAGACATCTATCGCTTTCTAACCAAAGAGGCAGATAAGCGGGGCATCTGGATTATCCAAATGTTTTACAACATTATCGTTTCAAAACCTTTTGCCGAGCATTATGGCATCAAAACGCAGGATAGGGAGCGCCATATTGTTCCGCTGATAGCCGATTACACAAGAAAATCAATTGCTGCTTTTATCGCAAAATATCCAAATGTTGGTTTATTGTTTACACTAGGTGAAGCCATGGAAGGTGCGGGTCAGGAAGATATTGACTGGTTTACAAAAACCATTATTCCGGGCGTAAAGGATGGGTTACGGGCTGCCAACATCAAAACAGAACCACCAATTATTTTACGCGCGCACGATACCGATGCACCGGATGATATCAAGGCTGCCAAAGGCTTGTACAGCAATTTGTACACGATGGCAAAGTTTAATGGTGAGGCTTTAACCACGTATGAGCCGCGTGGTTCGTGGGCAGAGTTGCATCGCACCTTAAGCCGTTTAGGATCTGTGCAAATTGAAAATGTACATATTCTTGCTAATCTTGAGCCTTTCCGGTATGCTGCCGATGATTTTATTCAGAAATGTGTGCAGGGCATGCACAAAATTTATGAAGCAAATGGCGTGCATGTATATCCGCAGGCTTCTTATTGGGATTGGCCGTATGCTGCTGATAGTACAGAACCTTTATTGTTACAGATTGACCGTGACTGGCTGTGGTATAAAGAATGGGCCCGCTATTCCTGGAACTGCAACCGCAACCGAGAGGGCGAAGTAAAATACTGGAGCCACCAGATAGCATTAAGATTGGGTTGTGATGATGCACCTGCAACGGATATCTTAATGGCTTATGAAAAAGCCGGTGAGATTGCTCCGAAACTGTTGCGCCGTTTTGGTATTACAGATGGCAACAGGCAAACATTAACGCTGGGTATGCGTATGGCACAACTCGTGAATCCGGAACGGTTTAATTTATTTACATTATTGTACACCTCTGAATCGCCGGAAGGGGAAACGCTGAGCGAATATGCACAGAAAGAGTGGAATCATCAGCCACATGTTGGTGAAACGCCGGTGGATATTATTAATCAGGTGAAAGCCGAAGGAGACAGCGCCGTAGCTGCGGTGGAGAAAGCAGCACCCTATATTGTAGTTGATAAAGAGGAGTTTAACCGTATTAAAAACGATATGTATTGCTATCGTGCATTGGCTTACCATTATGCTTATAAAGCAGAAGCTGCCTTGCATGTATTGCGTTATAAATATTCCGATGATATAAAAGATCTGGATAGCGCCCTGCTTCCTTTGCAAAAAAGCGTGGAGTGGTACACCACATTAACGAGGCTTACTGATAGTACCTATCGCTATGCCAACAGTATGCAAACGGCACAACGGAAAATTCCGTTTCGTGGTGTAAATGCAACGTATAAAAAATGGAGTGAGATACTACCTGAATTTAAAAAAGAAGTAGCTGCATTTCAGTACCACATTGATTCCATGAAAGCAAATGCAGGAAAAGGTAATACCGCACTTGAACCGTTGCAGCCTGCAAAGGTTACCATCAATAGCAACGTACAATATTATCCATTTACAGCAGGAGCAAAACCGTTTTTACATGCAGCAAATACGATCAGTGATGTTGTTCCTGAGTTGCAGCATTTGAAAGGAATTGTAGTAGATACATTGGCACAGCAACAGCAGGAAACATTGCTGCAGTTTAAAAATGAGGAGCCGGTTAAATTGCTTGTGGGCTATTTTGTAAGTAAAGACAGCAGCTATCTGCAGGAACCACAACTGGAAACGAATGCGACAGCCAACGACCGTGGACAAGGGGAAGTGATTATAGGCAATGCGCTGGTTATTAAACAAATGCCGCCTGTCAATATCCATACTTACTTATTTGAGCGGGGAAACAATAAATTGGTCTTACCCAAAGGGAAAGTACTACTGCTCGGCTTTATAAAGGGGGATGAGCCCATCAAAACCTATGATGCGGGGCTTACACCAGGAGGCAAAGTAAAACAAGTGGATTGGTTGTTTGAACGTTAAAGAATGATTGATTTGAAAAAGCTATTATACCATATCATTTTTATATTGGTTATTACCAGTGTTGGTCATGCGCAACAGTCTTTGTTGTTGTGGTATGATAAACCTGCTGCAGCATGGACAGATGCTTTGCCATTGGGAAACGGAAGTTTAGGTGCCATGGTGTATGGTGGTGTACAGGAAGATCATATACAATTTAATGAAGAAACATTGTGGAGTGACGGACCACGTGATTATAACCGAAAAGATGCTTATCAATATTTACAACCTATCAGAACATTACTTGTGGAAGATAAACAAGCAGAGGCAGAAGAACTGGCACAGGAGCATTTTATGGGTATGAAAAGTAATGAAGTGGAATATCCATTTAAAAAGCAGCAATGGCTCAATAAAGTGCGTTCAGATACGGTGTATGCCTTGCCCTTGTTTAATGATGCAAAATGGCTTGTTGCTAAAGTACCTACAAGAGATGGCTGGGAAAAAGAAGGCTTGGCAGGCTTGGATGGTGCAGTCTGGTTTAGAACGACTTTCGATGTTTCAAATGAATTTAATAATGAAGAACTCATCATTAATCTCGGTAAAGTAAGAGACATTGATTATACGTACATCAATGGTAAACTGGTGGGCGTTGACTCTGGTGCTAATACAGTTCGGGAATACCACTTCAACAGTTCGCTGCTACAAAAAGGAAAGAATACGATTGCGGTTCAGATATTGAATTTTGGTGATAAAGGCGGCTTTGCTGATAAAAGTATTAAACCGGGTTATTTTACCATTCGCGCAGCCCATCATCCTGCTCAAAAAATCTCCATCAATAATAACTGGAAGTATTTTATACAAGACAGAACACCGCCTGAATTACCTGCTTACAATGCCTCTTATCTGGCTTTTGCGGATGTGTTTTTTAAATGGAAATTAAACGGTCCAACTACGGCATATAAAAGAATACTAAACCTGGATAGTGCATTGCAAACTGTTACTTTTACCAATAATAATATCCATTACAAGCGAACTTATTTTATCAGCTACCCCCAACAGGCAATGGTCATGCATTGTATAGCTGATGCAAAAAAAGCTATTAACCTCGAGGCAGTTTTTTCAACCTTGCATCCTAATTATACTTTAAAAAAGATAAACGATACCACACTTGGTATTTACCTGCAACCTGTACATGGTGCTTTAAAAGCAACCGCTTTTTTATCTGCTCATGCAATTAATGGCAATACACACGTTACAGATTCTTCTATTGTGGTTGGCAATGCAGATGTAGTAACATTTTATCTCGTTGCAGCCACTTCGTTTAAGAATTATCACGATATTTCCGGCAATCCTGAAGACAGTTGTTTAAGAAGATTATCAGCTTTAAACAGGCTGTCTTATGCTACTATTAAAGCGCAACATATAAAAGATTATCAAAGCCTGTTTAATACCTTTTCTGTTTCTTTTGGTAAACCAAACAATCTGCTTCCAACAAATCAACGATTGATTCAATTCAAAAATAATCAGGATGTTTCGCTGCTGGCTTTATACATGCAATATGCACGTTACTTACTGATTTCCTCATCAAGAAAGGGCACACAGCCTGCCAACCTGCAAGGCATTTGGAATGATGAACTCACACCACCCTGGGGCAGTAAGTACACCACGAATATCAATCTTGAAATGAACTATTGGTCTGCCGAAACCTTGAATCTTTCTTCCTGCCTGCAGCCCTTATTTAGTTTAATCAATGATGTAAGTACAACAGGTGAAGAAACAGCCAGAAATTACTACGGTATAAGCAATGCATGGGTGCTGCATCACAACACCGATATATGGCGCGGAACAGTGCCGGTAAATGCATCCAATCATGGTATTTGGGTGGGTGGCTCCGGCTGGTTGTGCCTTCCTTTATGGCAACATTTTTTATTCACTGCCGATACGGCTTTCCTGCGTAATGAGGCGTATCCAATCATGAAGAAAGCTGCTAATTTTTATAAACATTTTCTGGTAAAAGATTCAGCAACCGGCTGGTTGATCAGTTCGCCTTCCAACTCACCCGAAAATGGTGGTTTGGTGGCTGGTCCTACAATGGATCATCAGATCATCAGGCAATTGTATAAAGACTGCATCATGGCTGCTGCGATACTACATACAGACAGTTTGTTTGCCTATTCATTGGCACAACAATATAAGAAAATAGCACCCAATCAAATTGGCAAATTCGGGCAGTTGCAGGAGTGGTTGCAGGATGTAGATGATACTGCAAACCATCATCGTCATGTGTCGTTTTTATGGGGCGTTTACCCCGGCTCTGATATTACCCCGAAAGACAGTGCGTTGATGCAGGCGGCAAAGCAATCGTTGTTGTATCGGGGTGATAGCGGAACAGGCTGGAGCCTTGCCTGGAAAATAAATTTATGGGCAAGATTAAAGGATGGCGAACATGCATTTCAACTGGTAAATGATTTATTGACCCCGGCTATACAAAACGGCAAGGAAAGCGGTGGCACTTATAACAATCTGTTTGACGCGCATCCACCCTTCCAGATTGATGGCAACTTTGGTGGTGCTGCAGGTATTGCAAACATGCTGGTGCAAAGTGATATGAATAAAATAGAATTATTACCAGCCTTGCCAACAAAAATTCCCCATGGAAACGTGTCAGGTATTTGCGCCGTTAGCGATTTTAAATTGAGTTTTTCATGGAAAGACGGAAGCCTGCAGCAGGTAACCGTCACCTCACTTTCTGGTTTGCCGTGCAGGCTCAGGTATAAACAATATGTCACTGATTTTTTAACCACAAAAAATGGCGTTTACCACTTTGATGGCAAGCTGAATATACTTTGATTTGAAGCGGTATTATCCAATAAAAAGCCAGGTTCATTTGCATCCGCTGTTATTTGCAGGATGTATGCTATTGAGTGTGTTGTGTTTTGCAAAACCACATCTTGCTGTGCGCACTATTATTTCCTTAAATGATAACTGGCACAGGGCTTCAGCTAAAGACAGCAACATTGTATTTACTAATGTAGAAAAAGCGGCTTATGACGACGGTAGATGGCATGTAATAAATGTACCAGATAACGTAAATACCTATGAAGGCGTTCAGCGCATGAAGCATAACGATTATCATGGTGATGCATGGTATCGAAAAACTTTTATTTGTTCTGCACAGAATAATAAACGTTCCTTTCTTTTTTTTGAAGGTGTGGGTTCTTTTGCAACGGTTTGGCTAAATGAAAAGAAGGTGGGCGAACACGCTGACGGCAGAACGACATTCACTATAGATGTCACTGATTTTATTTATCCCGGTAAGAAAAATCTACTTGTTGTAAAAGCTTCGCAGCCTGCATTTATTAAGGATTTGCCTTGGGTTTGCGGCGGCTGTTCCGATGAAGTTGGCTTTTCGGAAGGCTCGCAGCCAACAGGTATTTTTAGGCCGGTTTCACTCATCATTACCAATCCAATAAATGTTACGCCTTTTGGTGTGCATATATGGAATGACAGTACAGCCAATACACAATCTGCTACAGTAAACATTAGTACAGAAATAAAGAATTATCAACCTCAACCCCAACACATTATCATAAAGCAGTCTTTACTGGATGCAAATAATAGAGCCGTTTTTGCTGTACAACAGCCTGTTACGCTCCCTTCCGGTTCAGTAGTGGTTGTGCAGCAGGAAATGAAGAATCTGCAGCATATAACATTATGGAATTTAGATAATCCCTATTTATATCATATTAAAACAACTATTCTTCAGCAAGGTAAAATTGTTGATGAAGTAAATAATGATTTTGGCATCAGAACTATTAGTTGGCCAAATGCACAGCATAAGCAATTACTCCTCAATGGTAAGCCGGTTTTTATAAATGGAACTGCAGAGTATGAACATCTCTTAGGTAAAAGCCATGCTTTTACAAATGAAGAAATTGCTGCGCGAATGATGCAGGTAAAAGCTGCCGGTTTTAACGCTTTTCGCGATGCACATCAGCCGCATAATTTGTATTATCAGCAATTGATTGAGGAAGATGGTTTACTGTGGTGGCCGCAATTTGCTGCACATATCTGGTATGATAATCCATCATTTAAAAACAACTTCAAACAGTTGCTTAAAGACTGGATTAAAGAGCGGCGTAACAACCCTGCGGTAATTTTATGGGGATTGGAAAATGAAAGCACTTTACCGGAAGATTTTGCAAAAGAATGCTCCGATATTATTCGTTCATTAGACCCAACTGCTTCCTCTCAACGTAAAATAGCTACCTGTAATGGTGGCAGCGGCACCGACTGGAATGTGCCGCAAAACTGGTCGGGCACCTATGGCGGCGACACTGCTCAGTATGGTAATGAATTGAAACAGGAAGTGCTTGTTGGTGAGTATGGAGCATGGCGCAGCGTTGGCTTGCATGCAGAACAGGATACAGCCAAGGGCATGAAGCTTACTGAAAATTATATGACCAGTGTGCTGGAAACAAAAGTACGTTTGGCAGAATCGGTAAGGAACGAAGTGGCAGGTCATTTTAACTGGTTGCTGTATTCGCACGAAAATCCCGGGCGTGTACAAAGTGGTGAAGGGATGCGGGACATAGACCGGATTGGTCCCGTAAATAACAAAGGCTTATTCACATTATGGGGCGAACCGGTGGACGCTTTTTATATGTATCGCTCTAATTATGTAGATGCTGCTAAAGAGCCAATGGTGTATATCGCTTCACATCAATGGCCGGACAGATGGACGGAAGCCGGTATAAAAAACAACATTATTGTTTATTCCAATTGTGATGAGGCGGAGTTGTTTAATGATGTAAATAATCTATCACTTGGTAAACAAAAGCGTAACGGCATTGGTACACATTTCGAATGGAATAATGTTGGCATACAATATAACGTTTTGTATGCGGTTGGTTATGTGAACGGTAAGGCAGTAACAAAAGACATCATTGTACTGCATCATCTTCCAAAAGCACCGCATTGGAATGCTTTACTTACTTCAAGAGAGCAGGATGTTATTCAGCCCCAAAAAGATTACAACTATTTATACCGCGTGAATTGCGGTGGAAAGGCTTATACAGATGCATTTGGTAATACCTGGTCTGCTGATATGCATTTGGATGATAATAGATGGGGCTATACGTCCTGGGCTGATGATTTTAAAAATGTTCCTGCAAATTTTGCCAGTCAGCGTACGAATAGTGATCCTGTTACGGGTACCAATGCATGGCCGTTGTTTCAATCATTTCGCTATGGTTTAAGTGAATTGAAATATACCTTTCCTGTAGCAGATGGTCATTATCTGGTTGAATTGTATTTTGCTGAACCCTGGTATGGCTTAGCTAATATGTGCTGCAAAGGCTGGCGCTTATTTGATATTGCCATCAATGATAGTATTGTTGCAAGCGATGTGGATTTGTATGCTGAAGCGGGATATAGTCATGCAGTAAAAAAATCGTTCAATGTACGTGTTACAGGTGGCGAGTTAGTAATCTTGTTTCCAAAAGAGAAAGCCGGTGAAGCAGTAATCATGGCAATCGCCGTTGCTTCAAAAAATAAAATCTTACAACCTGCTAATGCTTCCAACGGAATTATACAGCAACTCCAATATTTTACTAATAATCAAACAGTACCGGCAACTGTTCAATACTGGAAGAACACCGGCGATACAGCATTTACAAACACAGCTTCTGCATTCAGCCTGTTACCTGCTGCGCTGTATGGTGGCGAATGGATAAAAACAGCGTTTGATACAGGTAACAATGTGCATGCATGCAGCTTTACTGTTGCACAGAAAGCAGATGTGTATGTTGCTTTTCAAAGGGATGCAGGTAAAGAATTAGACAGCAGCTTTGGTCCGGCTATTACCTTTATAAGTATTGCTGATTCCCCTGCCCGGCACTGGCATGTTTATAGAAAAAGATTTGAAAAGAATGATAAGATACATATATCCTCACATCAGCCATTTATCGTAGCAGCTACACAGGCAGATGAATTGCCTTCGTCCTATGACCTAAGGAGTTCTGTTACTTATCCTGTAACAGATGCTTTGGTAAAAGGGAATCGTATCACAAGTGTATCTCTGTATAAAAAGGAAGCCATCACATTTAAAGACAACAGTACCGATACTGTTCAGTTCCATATTCCGGTAGGCGTTGCGGGTATGTACGCTATCAAATTGCGATACAGGACAAATGATGATGAAAACGCAGCCATAAGAATGATCATCCAATCTGCCGAAGGCATCGTTATAAAAGAAGAAACACTCCATTTACCATTGTATCAAAAAGAGAAATGGGGTACTTATGAAACCAACACCGGCTCTTATATCAACGCAGGAAAATATTCCATCACTTTTATTACTGACAATGCCAAAGGTTTGAGCCTGGCATCTATTGAAATACAATAAATAAAATTCACCATTATGAAAATGAAATATTCCGGTCTTACAATCGTACTATTAGTATTTGCTATGTGTAGAACGCAAGCTCAGCGTAGTGATATAGTACAGGTAAAGGATACTGCCTACATGAACGTGGTGCAACAAAGAGCTGCGAAGATTGTAGATAAAATGAACCTGCCTTCGGGTATCAATAAGGAGGATGTTCAAAATAAAATTGCCTGGCAATACTATAACTTAAACGAAATTTACAAGAAACGCGACAGCGCTTTAGCTATTGTAAAAAAAGATAAGGTGAATGCAGCCGAACGTAAGCAAACCGTAACAGATGCTGCCAATGCTTCGGTTGATTCCTTGCATCATATTTTTATTGCAGAACTGGCCAAAAATCTTGATACAGCGGGGATAAACAAAGTAAAAGATGGAATGACCTACGATGTTTTGCATGTTACGTATAACGCTTATCAGCAAATGCTGCCAACTTTAAACAACCAGCAAAAACAACAAATTTATACATGGCTGGTGGAAGCAAGAGAGCATGCAATGGACGCAGAATCATCAGAGAAAAAACATGCCTGGTTTGGTAAGTATAAAGGCAGAATCAATAATTATCTGTCAGCGCAGGGCTATGATTTGAACAAAGCAACTACTGAATGGCAAAACAGGATTAAAGCAGGAAAGCAATAAATTAAAACTTCATTTAAAATAGTAAAATAATCCATTAGCATAGTGAAACCTGTCATTCTTTCCGTTTCATTGAGATAATACCTTTATTGTATTAATAACTTATGTTCTAACCAATTCGGCAGATCATTTATCCAACGAAACAATTTAATTTTTTATGAAGTACAGCTTGCTTGCCATCAGCCTGTTGTTTTGTTTAACCATTGCAAACACAGCTAAGGCACAATCAGGTAATCCATCTCCAACTAAGGACACAAGTCCCGGCATGAATTCATCAGCTAATTCAATAACCGGGATCGTATCGGACAGTAAAGGTGTTCCGCTCGCCGATGTTACCATCCGTATTAAAGGAACAGGGCAAACCGTTATTTCAGATGCAGCAGGCAAATTTTATTTGGTAGCACCTGCTGCTTCCAATGTGTTGCAGGTATCGCATGTGAGTATGAAGTACCAGGAAATACAGGCAAAATCCGGCGCTAAACTCACCATTGTTTTGCAGCCCAACAACAATGAATTGAACGATGTAATTGTAGTAGGGTATGGAACACAGCAACGATCTAAAGCTTTAGGTGCCATCAGTACCATTGATGCGAGCAAACTGGAAGATTATCCGGTTACCAATTTAGCTGCCAGTTTAACGGGTCGTATCCCAGGCTTGAGTGTTAACGGCGGTACGGCAAGGCCGGGCGCAGATGCTACCTTACAGTTGCGTAATCCGGTAATTCTTTCTAAAGATGGGGGAACATTAAGCCCTTTATATGTTATTGACGATGTGATAAGAACAGAAAGTGATTTTAATAATTTAGACCCATCAGAAGTAGAAGACATTTCGTTTTTGAAAGATGCTGCTGCGGCGATATACGGTGTTCGTTCTGGTCAGGGTGCCGTGGTAGTAAGAACAAAAAGAGGTAAGGTTGGCCGCACACAGGTAAATATAAATAGTTCTTATGCGGTGAATGATGCAACCATGTTGCCAACGATGATGAATGGTTATGAATTAGCTAACTATTTAGATGCATCTATACAGGCGCAGAGAGGTTTTGTAGCAGATGGACAAGATGGGTATTTGGCACAAAGCAATTATTATACAGATGATGAACTATCATATTTTAAAACACATAATTATAACTGGCTTGCCAATGCATGGAAGCCGTCGCATTTGTACAGGCAAACAGTTAATATAAGTGGTGGTTCTGATAAAGCTACCTTTTTTGCAAGTGCTTCTTATGTAAACCAGGATGGTAATCTGGATAGAATCAATTTCAACAAATGGACATTCCGGGCAAATACGGATGTAAAACTGGGTAATGGCTTTAAAGTTGGTTTGTCCATAAGCGGCGACATCAGCAAAAACAATCAATACCTGCTGAAACAGGGTGGTGAGAACCCTGAAAACGATGTAAAAGGATTATTATATACACCCGGCTTTACGCCACCATACATCAATGGTTATCCTGTAAGGTTATCTCAATCCAGCAATCAAAATACAATCGACGCCTTTCATTTCTTCGAGGTGCAACAACTCGATAACTATAATAATAGCAGGGATAATAGTTTAAATATAATTGGCAGCTTGCAGTATGATGCTCCTTTTTTGAAAGGATTAACTGCAAAAGTTCAATATAGCAGAACGTTGAACAATACTTTTCCTAAACAATATGGTACCAGGTACGACCTCTATAATTTTGAGATGACGGGTGAGCATAATCACATCTATACCGATAATGTGATACTCAGCAATACATCGCCCGTTAAAGTAAGTAATGGTAATCGTATTTATATCAAACCATCTTACAGGGATGCTTACCAATTTGATGGTTCTTTAGGATATAACAACAAATTTGGAAAGCATGAAATAAGTGCTTTGGCAATTGTAGAACAAACAGAGTTTACTTACAACGATATTCAAACGTTAGTAGAAGATCCAACACCGGGTGCGCCGCCCGATGGAAGGTTTGCTTTTGGGGAAGAAGATATTTTTGAAACAGAAAATGAAGGTGGTTTGCTGGGTTATATAGGCAGGCTTAATTATAGCTATGCCAATAAATATCTTGCAGAGTTTCAGATTCGCTATGACGCCTCCACCAAGTTTGCACCTCAGAACAGGTGGAAACCATTCTATTCAGTTTCGGCAGGATGGATTCTTTCACAAGAGAAATTCCTGGAAAATTCAAAAGCAATTAATTTCTTGAAATTAAGATTATCTGCCGGTAAAATGGGATCGGATAATACAAAAGAATATGGTTACCTGCAACGTTACACACCGTTGCAAAATTACGGCGCCGTGTTTGGCGGTGATGGTGATTTGATTTTAGGTGTACGCAACGAAGCCATTCCTAACCCTGATGTAAGATGGGATGATGACCTTAAGCTAAATGGAGGTGTGGATGCAAGATTTTTGAATAACCGCTTATCTACCAGTGTTGATGTTTTTCTCGATCACCGGTACAACATGCTTACTGCTTTAAGCGCCTCTGTTCCTATCTTGATAGGCTCTGCCATAGCATCCGAAAATTATGCTACAGTGAATGGTTATGGCTATGAATTATCGGTAGGCTGGCGCGATGATATCGGCAAAAACTTCTCCTATAATGCCAATGCTTTCTTAACCTGGAATGATGCAAAAGCTATTAAAGTAGATGTGGAGAAAGGTAAGTTAGGTACGTTTGAAGACCCTACAGGTAGGAGCACCGATATGGGAGTGGAAGGTTATCATTACCTGGGCATGTTCCGTACGCAGGAAGAAGTAGATGCTTTTACGGCAAAGAATCCTAATTATACCATCTTTGGTAAGGCACCTTTACCTGGCATGTTGTATTACGAAGATATACGCGGACCTAAAGATCCTGTTACCAATCAATATGCACCACCGGATGGAATAGTTGATGAAAACGATATAGACTTCATCAGCAAAAAAGCTGCAAATCATTACCAGTTTGGTTTAACGTTGGGTGCCACCTACAAAAGTTTGCACGTAGAGATGGTGATGGCTGGCTCTTTTGGAGGGCAGGGTGTGGTAGAAAGTGCGGCAAGAAAAATGGCTACCGCAACTTCATCAAGACCCGCTTTTTGGTCGGATGTATGGACGCCGGAAAACCCCAATGCAATATATCCCAATCCGTATTATAATTTCTCTTACGATCTGGCATCTTCTTTCTGGTTTAAAAGTGCATTTAATTTCAGAATGCGCAACCTGAATGTTTCTTACACTTTACCAAGGAGATTTTCGGATAAGCTGGGCTTTACAAATACAAGCGTATATGTGAATGTGGTGAATCCTATCAATTTTTACAATCCTTACAGTTATAAGGATAATTCGCTTGGTTCTTTTGATGCTTATCCACTGTTAAGAACATGGGCTTTTGGAATCAACCTTGGTTTATAATTTCAAATGGAAACAATGAAAACACTTAAAATATTACCGCTTTTTGCGTTTGCCTTTACTATACTTTTTTCATGTACAAAAGTGCTTGATAAAAGAGATCTTACGGCATTACAACCCGATCTTGTATTTAACGATTCAAACTTGTCTGTTGGTTATATCGACTACATCTATAATCAAAACCTGCCCACCTGGGGCGGTACCAGCGGAACGCTTGCAGACCGGAGCGATGAATCGTATGGCGATAACAAGTATATAGAAGGTACCCTTACTGTGGATGATGTGCAGGACTTTGGAACCTCCCTTACTTCCTCCAGCAGTCCCTGGGTTAAAATTAGAGCTATCAATGACTGCATTCAGCGAGTAGGAGCAGGTACGCTTAGCAACAATTTAAAAGATCAGATAAAAGGACAGGCTTATTTTTTTCGTGCATGGCGGTATTTCGAATTGGTAAAAGTATATGGCGGTGTTCCGCTGGTGCTAACGCCTTTGCCGGCAGTAGGCGAAGCTAATAAAGAAGCTGCTGCGCTGCCACGCAGCAAAACATCGGAATGTGTAGCACAGATTGTTAAAGACCTCGATTCTGCTGCGCTGTTGCTGCCTGGTAAATGGGACGATCCGGCAAATAACGGCGCTAATTGGGGACGTATCACAAGCGGTGCGGCGCTGGCATTAAAAGGGCGTGTATTAACGTATTGGGCAAGCCCGGAGTTTAATCCCAACCAGTTAACCGACAGATGGGAAGCAGCATACCAGGCAAACCTCCAGGCTAAAACGGTGTTGGAAGCAAATGGATATGGTTTGAATCCTGATTATGCAAACATGTGGTACGACGAAGTAGATAATCCCGAAGCCGTTTTTGTAACGGAATATAATACAACCAGCGACGACCAGTTCAAGAAAAATAATCCGTATGATAATTCAACCCGGCCAAAAGTTGCAGGCGGATCGGGTAGTTCTAATCAACCGGTAAGAGAGTTGGTAGATGCGTATCCTATGATAGATGGAAAGCAGCCTAGTGCAAGTGCCTATACGTATGATCCGCAGACTTTTTACAACAACAGAGACCCGCGCTTTTATGCAACTATTGCTTACAATGGCTGTACCTGGACGTTGAATAATATTGAATATCCGAGATTCTGGTTCTATTATGCTTCCGGCAGCACGTATGCACCTTTTACAGCACTTACTACCGAAACATCGCCTTCCAACACCGGATTCTTTTGCAGAAAAGCAATTAATCCTTTACTATCCGCCAGTGAAGTTCCTTACATCGGGACCGATTGGATGGAAATACGGTTTGCAGAAGTATTATTAAATCTTGCCGAAGCTGCCTGCGGTACTAACCGTTTAAACGAAGCGTATGATCAGTTAATCGCTATCCGCCAAAGAGCAGGCATTGAAGAAGGTGCTGATGGCATGTATGGTTTGAAAGCAGGAATGACACAGCAGGAGATGGTAAATGCTATTTTGCTGGAAAGAAAAATTGAGTTTGCATTTGAAGGAAAAAGGTATTGGGATTTGAGAAGATATAAATTGTTTGAAACAGTATTGAATGGGAAAAGAAGAACAGGTACTGCTTATACATTCCAGCCTTCTGCAGATATTCCAACGCACGATGCCTTCCTGCAGGTGCGCGATGCCCTTCCGTTGGATTCAGCATACAAAAACAATATGCTGATGGAACCTAAACAAATGGATACCTACGATATCAACTGGCGACCAGAATATTACTTCTTTGCATTGCCACAGACAGTACTGGATAATAATACGGCTTTGCAACAAACAATTGGCTGGCCCAACGGCACGTTCGATCCATTGCAATAAACGATACACAACAAACCTGCTGTTTAAAAATAGAAAAGCAAAAATTAGTATTATGACATTGAACAAAAAAACACTTATAGCATTAGTATTATTAACCGGTTTGTACAACTATGCTTCAGCCCAATATCCCCAAATACCATCAAACGTTCAAAAGTGGTCCGATTCGCTGTTAAATGCTGCCCGCGCGCATTCCGATTCTGCATGGGCAGTAGCGTATCCTATTATACAGGAAGAAGCTATGCATGGCAAGCCTTATATTCCCTGGGCTGCCCGTCCTTACGATCTGCCGCAAGCCGATATAGCCGCTTTCCCTGGTGCACAGGGCGGTGGTATGTACAGCTTTGGCGGACGTGGTGGTAAGGTGTATGTAGTTACCAATTTGAATGATGATGGACCAGGAAGTTTTAGATGGGCTTGCGAACAAGGCGGCGCCCGCATCGTAGTGTTTAATGTTGCCGGTATCATACATTTAAAAACACCGCTGATTGTAAGAGCACCATACATCACTATTGAAGGGCAGTCGGCACCGGGTGATGGCGTATGTGTTGCCGGCGAAAGTGTTTGGATTAATACGCATGATGTGATTATCCGTTATATGCGCTTCCGAAGAGGCGAAACCAATGTGGGAAGAAGAGATGATGCTATTGGTGGCAATCCTGTTGGTAACATTATGGTGGACCACGTATCTGCAAGCTGGGGCCTGGATGAAAACATGAGCATGTACCGGCACATGTACAACGACAGCACTGGAGCTATTGAACAAAAATTACCTACAGCGAATATCACCATCCAAAATTCTATTTTTTCAGAATCGCTCGATACCTGGAACCATGCATTTGGCAGCACCTTAGGTGGAGAAAACTGTTCCTTCATGCGTAATTTATGGGCAAATAATACCGGTCGCAACCCATCTGTGGGGGAGAATGGGGTGTTTAATTTTGCAAATAATGTGGTGTATAACTGGGTGCATCGTTCTATTGATGGCGGCGATTACCGCGCTATGTTCAACATCATCAACAACTACTTTAAACCAGGTCCTGCAACGCCTAAAGACAACTATGTGGGACATCGCATCTTAAAGCCGGAAGCAGGACGCAGCAAGCTGAGCTATCTGGTATTCGGGCGTTGTTATGTACATGGAAATATCATGGATGGGTATCCAAAAATCACCCAAAACAACTGGGCTGGTGGTGTGCAGGTAGAGGATAGTGCCAATACCGGCATTTATACGGCAGATATGAAGTGGAATGAGCCATTGCCAATGCCTGCAATGACCATTATGCCCGCACAGGAAGCATATAGTTATGTGCTGGAACATGTAGGCGCCAATTTACCCGTGAGAGATACGGTTGACAGAAGAATTATCACAGAAGTAAGAACAGGCAAAGCCATTTACGACCACCGTTATGTACCGGATACTATGCCCCAGTTCAAGCATCGCCGCCTGCCAAAAGATTCTTACAAGCAAGGCATTATTACCAATGTAGCGGAAGTGGGTGGTTATCCCGATTATAAAGGAACGCCTTACAAAGACAGCGATAATGATGGTATGCCGAATGATTATGAAAAGAAGAATGGATTGAATCCTAATAATGCTGCTGATGCATCGGTTATCACCAAATCGGGCTATAGCAATATCGAGAACTATCTTAATGGAATTGCTTTGCAAAAAGAAAAGCCGCTTATTATCAACAATACCGATAAACCAGGTTTTGAGACAGCGGCTAAATAAGATTGTTCATGCTACAACCTGTATTTGTACAATTGAAAAGGAATTATGTAAAGTTTATTGTATTAACAGCCGCCGCTTGCTTTATGCAACCGGCTGTTTCTTCTCTTTATGCGCAAAAGAAAAAGGTTTGCACTGATCCTATTTGCTGGTCGGGCAATGATTCGTTAATCTTTAATACCGACGCACAAGGTAACCGCATACCCGATTTTTCTTATGCAGGTTATAGTGCAGGTGAAAAGGAAATACCAGATGTTCCGGTAAAAATAGTTGTACCGGTGATGAATGGTGATGCAACAGCAGCTATTCAAAATGCCATCAACTATGTTGCAAAACTCCCTGCAGACAGCAATGGCGTTCGCGGGGCAGTGTTGCTGCAAAAAGGTACTTATACTGTTGAAGGAAGTTTATACCTGAATAAAAACGGCGTGGTATTAAGGGGCAGCGGCATGCAGGAAGGCGGAACAATTTTATATGGCGCAGGAACAGACCGGGCAACACTGATTAATGTAGGCGGTGTTAGCGATAAAAAACTATTGGACACCATTGCAGTAACAGATGCGTATGTGCCGGTAAACAGTATGCAGCTAACGCTGGCAGCTAACGCTTTCAAAAAGGGCGATCCTATTATTATTCATGTTCCATTCACGGAAAAATGGATTGATGCCATTCACACCAAAACATTTGGTGGCGGCTTATCAGCTTTAGGCTGGAAGCCCGGCGAAAGATTTTTGGATTGGGATAGAACGATCACTGCTGTTAACGGCAATATTATTACGGTAGATGCGCCCATCACCACTGCCATTGATTCCACGCTTACACATGCCACTGTTTCAAAATACACATGGAATGGAAGGGTGCAGCAATGTGGTGTGGAGAACATGCAGTTGGTGTCGGCGTATGATACATCCAACCCAAAAGATGAGGCACACCGCTGGTTTGCCATCAACATTAATAATGCGCAGGATGTATGGGTAAGGCAGATAACATTCAGGCATTTTGCAGGCTCAGCAGTAGCCGCCTGGGAAACTACCAAACGCATCTCTGTTGAAGATTGCGCATCGCTGCAACCAGTATCCGAAATTGGTGGCTGGCGACGCATTACGTTCTTTACTAATGGTCAGCAAATACTCTTCAAACATTGTTATGCCGAGCATGGTTTTCATGATTTTGCAACAGGCTATTGTGCACCCGGACCAAATGCTTTTGTACAATGCGAATCGTATTTGCCGTATAGTTTCAGCGGTGGCATTAATAGCTGGGCATCGGGTACTTTAATGGATATTATGTATGTGGATGGCAATGCTATCTCCTTTATGAACAGAGGTCAGGATGGACAAGGTGCAGGCTGGGCATCTGCCAATAGCGTTTGCTGGAATTGCAGCGCTGCACGCATTGATTGTTACCAACCGCCAACGGCTCAAAACTGGGCTTTTGGTTCATGGAGCCAGTTTGCCGGCGATGGTTTTTGGGCTGAATCGAACAATAGTATTGAGCCCTGGAGTTTGTATTATTACCAGTTACAACAGCGCATTGGAGATGCTGCTAAAGGGAGAGATGATTTGTTTCACATAACAACAAACGCAACCAGCAGTCCGACAGTGCAACAGGCTGCAGCACTTTCCGATTCTGCTATGCAACCTGCAATAACTGTTTTAGATTGGATTGAGCAATCGCCACAAAGACATCCTGTTAATACCAATGCACAAGGGGCTATTACCATAAATGACATTCAGCAACCCAAACCCGTTATTCATACAAAAGAACCGTCGCTTACAATTACAAATGGTTGGCTGGTGATAAATGATACGGTGGTAAGCGGCGGTAAAACAGATGTGCAATGGTGGAATGGCAGTGTTGATCCGAAAGGATTGTTACAATCAAAGCCACACATTACCAGATGGGTGCCGGGCAGAACAGGTCAGGGTTTAACCGATGATCTGCATGATGTAGTGGATACAATGCTTGCTCATCACATCGTTACCATCGACCATAATTATGCTTTATGGTACGAAAGAAGAAGAGATGACCATGAACGCATACGCCGCATGGATGGTGATGTATGGCCACCGTATTATGAATTGCCTTTTGCAAGAAGCGGAAAAGATACCGCATGGGATGGCTTAAGTAAATACAATTTGACTAAATACAATAAATGGTACTGGAACCGTTTACAAAAATTTGCAGATTTAGCAGATGCAAACGGATTAGTACTGTTCCATCAAAATTATTTTCAGCATAACATTTTAGAAGCAGGGGCGCACTATGTTGACTTTCCCTGGCGCACAGCAAACAACATCAACAATACAGGTTTTCCGGAGCCGCCAAATTATGCAGGCGATAAACGCAATTTCATGGCGGAGCAATTTTACGATACCACCAATGCACATCGCAGGGAATTGAATATTGCTTACATCAATCACTGTTTAAACAACTTTGCTGGTAACAGCAATGTCATTCAGTTTATCTCTGCTGAATATACCGGTCCGTTACATTTTGTTCAGTTCTGGCTCAATACCATCAGGAATTGGGAAGCAGCGCATAACAAAAAAGAACTCATTGCGCTTAGTACCACAAAGGATGTTCAGGATTCTATTTTGACAAACAAAAACTACAGCGATGTGGTGGATGTAATTGACATCCGTTATTGGAATTATCAACGCCAAGGTGAGTTGTACGCACCGAAAGGAGGACAGCATTTAGCACCGCGTCAGCATGCAAGATTGCTGAAACCCAAAGCCGCAACTTTTGAAGATGTGTATCATGCAGTGAGTGAATACAAATTACGCTATCCCACTAAAGTCGTTATCTACAATGCGGATAATTATGATCATTTTGGATGGGCTGTTTTAATGGGCGGTGGTTCATTGCCGGTGCTTCCTACCTTACAAAATAAATCGTTTTTAAAGGCAGCAAGCAGGATGCAGCCGCAACCGCTTTCAAAAGACAGTGCTCAGTTGGTGCTGATGAGTCCTTCAAAAGACCTGATTATTTACAGCAACAATAACGGTCGTACTGTTCATTTAGAAGCGCCTGTGATTTCAAGAACATACCACGCTGTGTGGATTGATCCTGCAACAGGAAAAACAATCGCAAATAAAAAAATAAAAATAGCCCCAGGTGTAGCTGTAGCTAAGCCGCAGTCAACAGAATTGGTGCTTTGGTTAAGTTCAAAATAAACATGGTATTAACAAGAACATATCTTGCTATGTAATTGAATAAACAGAACTAAATGGTTTATAAATCGCATTAAAGTCTGTTTGGGGCAACAAAGGAAATATCCATTCCGACAGGACATAAACACGGAACGATAGTACTTGTCACAAAAAAAGATATCAAAAAGCTGCAATAGAGATTAAAATAAGTTCAGCAATAATAAACAACGTAACTATGAAAGAACAGATAAATAACAGAAGACAATTTTTACAACGTGCTGCTTTATCTGGCATTGCATCTGTAAGCCTGCCTGCTATACTCAAAGCCGCTCCATCAGCAAAATTGCCTAAAATAACATTAAATTCAAGCGATATAATACTGTTCCAGGGCGATTCTATTACAGATGCGGGCAGAAAAAAAACAGATATGGATGCCAACGATGCTTCCGCATTAGGTGGTGGTTATGCGCATTTGGCTGCGGCTGAATTGTTGTATAAATATCCTTCCAAAAATTTGAGCATTTACAATAAAGGTATTAGTGGTAATAAAGTATATCAGCTTGCTGAGAGATGGGAAGCAGATTGCCTTGCTATCAAACCAACGGTATTAAGCATTTTGGTTGGCGTAAATGACTTTTGGCACACACTGGTAAATGGATACCAAGGCACTTTGGAAACCTACACCAACGATTATAAAGCATTGCTGAAACGCACGTTAACTGCATTGCCCGATGTTAAACTCATTATCGGCGAACCATACGCATTAAAAGGTGTTAAAGCAGTAGATGATAAATGGTTCCCTGCTTTTGATGGCTACCGGCAGGCAGCAAAAGACATTGCAGCAGAGTTCAATGCAGTATTCATCCCTTATCAATCCATTTATGAAAAAGCAATGAAATCGGCACCGGCCTCTTACTGGACGATTGACGGTGTTCATCCAACTGTTGCCGGCACTCAGTTAATGGCAGACGCTTGGATGCAAACAGTAAAAGGATAGGTCATCATGAAATGTATTACGAGCCATATAATTCTATTAGTTCTGTTGTTGATGATATCACAGCAAGTTTTTGCGCAGGATACCATACGGTATTGCGGCAATACGTTGGTGAATGTAGATTATCATCATGGTATGTTACAGCCAGCTGTTGGTGTACATAACATACAAATATTTCGCGCCAACAGGCAACATCCGGAGGAAGCGGAAGGCTTTGGCTGGACATATAATCATGCACCGATGCTTTGCTATTGGAACAACACTTTTTATGTGGAATATTTAAGTGATTCTGTTGGCGAAAGCGTACCACCCGGTCATACCTTATTGCTACATTCTAAAGATGGTTATAAGTGGTCAAAGCCGGAAGTTATATTCCCGGTGTATAAAGTTCCTGATGGAACAACAAAACCGGGCAATCCAAATGTTGCAAAGAATTTATACGCCGTTATGCATCAGCGCATGGGCTTTTATGTTTCAAAAGACAACCGTTTGCTGGTGCTGGGGTATTATGGTATTTGTTTGGATGCGCATGATGACCCAAATGATGGCAATGGCATTGGTCGCGTGGTGAGAGAAGTGTATAAAGATGGCAGTTATGGTCCGATATATTTCCTGCATTATAATCATAACTGGAATGAAAAAAATACCGACTATCCTTTTTATATGAAGTCAAAAGATAAGGGTTTTATTAAGGCATGTAGCGAGTTAATGGCAACATCATTAATGATGCAGCAATGGAATGAAGAAGCTGACAGGGATGACCCGTTGATTCCATTACAGAAAGAATATAAAGCTTTTAATTACTACCACCTGCCAAATGGAAAGGTAGTTGGCTTGTGGAAGTATGCTTTAACATCGGTAAGTACGAATGAAGGCAAATCGTGGCAATATAATCCTACCAGAGCGCCTTTTTTTGTGAATGCAAATGCCAAGATCTGGGGACAAAAAACATCGGATAACAAATATGCGACCGTGTATAACCCTTCGGAGTTCCGCTGGCCCCTGGCTATCTCTGTTAGTGAGGATGGATGGAACTATAAAAATCTGTTGCTGGTGAATGGTGAAATAACACAGATGCGGTATGGAGGCAATTACAAATCGTATGGTCCGCAATATGTGCGTGGTATCATTGAAGGAAACGGTACACCACCTGATGGTAATTTGTGGGTGACGTACAGCATGAACAAAGAAGACATTTGGGTGAGTAGTCTTCCTGTACCTGTTACCGCAGGTGCAACTACTGATGCACATGATGTTTTTGATACAGTAACCAATCTTGCTTCCTTACAAAAATGGAATATTTACAGTCCTTTATGGGCACCTGTTTCAATGGCAAAAACAAAAGATAATGTTCAGGCAATTAAGCTGCAGGATCAAGATCCTTTTGATTATGCAAAAGCAGAAAGAATCATTCCTGCCGCTGTTAGAATGACTGCCGACTTTACTATTGTTCCTGCACAAAATAATGCGGGTTTATTAGAGGTGGAGTTTGTTGATAAGGGAGGCTTACCGGGTATCCGCATTGCATTTGATTCTACCGGTGAGTGCTATGTAAAGTCGGGCTATCGCAACAAAAAGCTCTTTAATTATAAAGCAGATTCTTCTTATTCTTTTCATATACAATTGAATGCTGCAACAAGATTTTACACTATTTCGGTGAATGGAAAAAGTATTGGCAATAATCTTTTCTTTCAGCCTTTGCATGCAATAGAACGTATCGCATTCCGTACCGGCGCTGTCAACCGCTTTCCCAATGCAGATACCCCAACTGATCAGGATTTTGATTTGCCCAATGCCGGTGCAAAAGCTACACCTGCTGTATTTTATATAACCCAATTCTGTACACAAAAACAGGTTGATTAATGATAAGAAGCTATACGATAGGATTGTGTTTGATAATACTGTTCAGCAGTTGTGCATTCACCCAGAGAATGACTGCTGCTAATGCTAATAGAAGTGTTTTGCAGGCGGATAGCTTTCAGCATTTTGTAGATTATTTCAATACGATGGAAGATGAAAATATCAAAGGTGCTATCCCAAATGATTCATCGTGGCAATGGATGAAAGCCAATATTCCCCTCTTTGAGTGCCCGCAATACAACTTTGAAGAAATCTATTATTACCGTTGGTGGACATTCCGCAAGCACATCATCAAAACGCCGGTGGGCTATGCGTTTACGGAGTTTTTGGTACCACGTACTTATGCTGATAAATACAACCTGATAGCTTGTGCATTGGGGCATCATATTTACGAAGCACGCTGGCTTCACAACCAGCAATATGTAAAAGATGACATTCATGTTTGGTATCGTGGTAAGGATGGCAAGCCTATGAGCAAACTGCATTCGTTTAGCAGTTGGACAATGAACGCCATGTACAACTTGTACAAAGTAAATAAGGATAGTGCTTTTATGACAGATATGCTGCCCGACCTGGAAACCGATTACGCAAGATGGGAAAACGAAAAGCGTTTACCCAATGGATTGTTCTGGCAGACCGATGTAAAAGACGGCATGGAAGAAACCATCAGCGGTGGCAGGCACGAGCAGAATGCACGTCCCACCATCAACAGCTATATGTATGGTAATGCAATGGCGCTATCAAAGATGGAGGCATTGGCAGGAAATAAGGATAAAGCTGCTTTATACAATGCAAAAGCAGATACTATAAAGCAATTGGTTAATCAATATTTATGGAACAGTACCGATAGCTTCTTTGAAACAGCTAAAAAGGATATGCAAAGTGCCAACGTACGGGAAGAGGTGGGTTTTATTCCCTGGTATTTCAACATGCCGGATGAAAAATACAATGTGGCATGGAATGCATTGATGGATAACAAAAAATTCAATGCACCATTTGGTATAGCCACGGTAGAGCGTAGCGATTCAGCATTCAGAACACATGGTTGCTGTAAGTGCGAATGGGACGGCGCCGTTTGGCCGTTTGCTACTTCGCAAACCATGACGGCAATGGCAAACCTGATGAATAACTATCATCAAACCGTGGTTAACAAAACCGATTATTTTGATTTGTTGGAAACCTATGTGGAATCGCAATATTACCGTGGCAGACCTTACATTGGTGAGTACCTGGATGACTCTACAGGCTTCTGGTTGAAAGGCGATGCAGAGCGAAGCCGTTATTATAACCATTCTACTTTTAATGATTTAATTATAACTGGTCTGGTAGGGTTACGTCCACGTACCGATGATATTATTGAAGTGAACCCGTTGATTCCAGAAAATACATGGAAATGGTTTTGCCTGGATAAAGTGATGTATCATAATAAGCCGGTTACTATTATCTGGGATGCAGATGGCACAAAATACAACCGTGGTAAAGGTTTGAGCGTTTGGGTGGATGGTAAGAAAGTGGCTTTTGCAGCGCATATGCAAAGGTTGGAAGCAAAGATGTAGTGTGCAATACAGGTATCAGACACTTACAAGTGTCATACACCGCTGCCTAAAATAACATCACACATTTAAAATCAGCATTAAAGTTTTAAGTCTTTTAATCAGGAATTGAATACATGAAATTGAGCCAAAAATTTTTCATCGTTTTTACGTTATTTGTTTGCATACACACTTATGCCCAGCAAACACAGATTCAATATTTATCAGGCACCGGAAAAGATGATACCAGGCAATGGCAGTTCTATTGCACCGCAGGAAGAAACTCCGGCAAATGGACCACTATTGCTGTGCCGTCGTGCTGGGAATTACAGGGCTTTGGCAAATACAATTATGGTCTTGATAAAGATTCTGTGCGAGGTAAAGAACAGGGCTTATACAAGTACCATTTTAATGTGCCAGCTGCATGGAAAGGCAAAGAAGTAAATATTGTTTTTGAAGGCAGCATGACAGATACGGAAGTAAAGATAAATGGTAAAGCTGCAGGTGCTAAACACCAGGGGTCTTTTTATAGTTTTAAATACAATATCAGTAAGCTGTTGAAGTACGGAAAAGATAACTTACTGGAGGTAACTGTATCTAAGCATTCAGCCAATGAATCGGTAAACAAAGCAGAACGGCATGGTGATTTCTGGATCTTCGGCGGCATTTTCAGACCTGTGTTTCTCGAGTGTTTACCTGCGGAAAATATTAGTCATGTGGCAGTGAATGCTTTGGCGGATGGCTCCTTTAACGCGCAACTTCAGTTAGATGATATTAAAGCTGCAAATACTGTTGAGTGCGCTTTATATACTTCAGATGGCAAGCAGGTTGGTAATACATTCAACGCTGCACTAAAGGACAATGATACGACTGTTACACTACAAGCAAAAGCTAATGATATAAAAACCTGGACACCGGAATTTCCTAATTTATACAAAGCCGTTTTTACCCTTAAAAGCGGCAATAATATTATTCATACTGTTGAACAGAAATTTGGATTCAGAACGGTGGAATTAAGACCAGGAGATGGCATCTATCTCAATGGCATAAAGATCAAGTTCAAAGGTGTATGTCATCATTCTTTCTGGCCTTCCTCCGGCAGAACAACCAGCAAAGCATTAAGTATTGCCGATGTGCAGATGATGAAAGATATGAACATGAATGCGGTGCGTATGAGTCATTATCCGCCGGATGCGCATTTCCTCGATGCCTGCGATTCGTTGGGCTTAATGGTACTGGATGAACTGACCGGCTGGCACCAGAACTATGATACGGAAGCAGGCAGTAAACTGGTAAAAGAAATGATTGCTCACGATGTAAATCATCCGTCTATTGTTATTTGGGATAATGGTAACGAAGGTGGTTTTAATTTCGACCTCGATCATTTGTTTGATGAATATGATATTCAGCATCGCCCGTTAATTCATCCCTGGGCAATATTCAGGCATACCGATACCCAGCATTACATTAATTACGATTATGGCAATGGCACACATGCACATGGTCATGAGATATTTTTTCCAACAGAGTTTTTGCACGGCTTATATGATGGCGGTCATGGTGCAGGACTGGATGATTACTGGAATCTGATGTGGAATAATCCGCTATCTGCCGGCGGATTTTTATGGGTGTTTGCCGATGAGGGGGTGGTGCGGACAGACAGGGATAGCATGATTGATAATGATAAAGATCATGCGCCGGATGGTATTGTGGGACCCTATCACGAAAAAGAGGGAAGTTATTACACCATCAAAGAGATATGGAGCCCGGTGTATGTTGAACACAGGGAAATAACACCGCAATTTGATGGAAAACTTACGATAGAAAACCGTTATTTCTTTACCAATATCAATCAGTGCAGTTTTAGCTGGAAGTTTTCCAAATTACCAACACCATACGACTCATCCAATAAAAAAGAAATTACCGGAAAAGCTACTGCACCGGATATTAAACCCGAAGAAAAAGGAACCTTGCAATTGCAGTTACCGAAAGATTTTATGCAATATGATGTGTTGTATGTAACAGCAAGCGACCCGCATGGCAGAGAAATTTATACATGGAGTTTTCCTGTGAAGCAACCTGCAGATATTGCTAATGAAATAGTACACAAAAATGGCAATAATAAAGTACAGGTTACAGAGCAGGATTCATTGTATGTTATTACGGCGAACAATATTACATTTCATATCAGCCGCAATACAGCAAAACTGGTGCAGGTTAAAAATGAAAAAGGCATTATTCCATTTACTAACGGTCCGCAGCTCACCTCAAGTAGCGAACTTCCGCAAAGTGTAACTTATCATCAAAACGATACGGCTGTTGTGGTGGAAGCTGCATTTAAAAAGAAAAGTTTATGGCAGCAATTAAGGTGGACAATTTATCCCTCCGGATGGATACAATTAGATGCGCAATATTTTCCGGCGCAGTATGAATATCCTTTGCTCGGCATCAATTTTCATTATCCCGAAGCGAATGTGAAAGCAGTTGAATACCTGGGTAATGGTCCTTATCGTGTATGGAAAAATCGCATGAAAGGCACTACGCTAAATGTATGGGATAAACAATACAACAATACCTCCACCGGCGAAGATTGGGTGTATCCTGAATTTAAAGGTTATTACTCCAACTTTTATTGGATGAAGCTGATAACTACAGCACAGCCCATTACGATTGTGTGTGCCAGCGAAGATATTTTTTTGCGCCTGTTTACGCCAAAGTTTGCAGCCAAACCTTACAACACGGCACCTCCATTTCCTGATGGCGATATATCGTTTATGCATGCCATAACACCTATTGGTACCAAGTCTCAAAAGCCTGAAAAAATGGGTCCTTCAGGCGAGCCGAATATGTATTACGATTATGGAAACGATGGTACTTATTCGAAAAATGTAACGTTGTACTTCAACCTTTCGGGAGAATAACATTTATGAAGCTGTACATACTATGCAAATCACTTATAATATTCGCATCATCTTTCAATTGTAAGTGATGAAAGCCGGAAGTTAACCGGCGATAGACCATAAGAAGCAACAATAAATATGATTGCGAGGAATCCATTTATATCAAATCTTTAAAACAAAGCCTATGAAAAATTATTTTAAAACTTTTTTATTGTTACTGCTGGTTAGTTCAGCAACAGTCATATATGCACAGGATGCAAATGCTGAAGCAAAGGCCAATACGGAAATAGAGCAGAAGGCTGGTGAATGGGTTGCTACTCTTAATTTGAATGATGCTGCTAAAACGCAGCGTGTAACAGCGGTGATTGCCACGCATCTAAAAGCAATTCGCGAATGGAATAATACACATCCTTACACCTCCGTTCCCGCAGGCATTGACCCAAGAACGGGTGATCCGTTAAGCGAACTCGACAGGCAAATCATTGCTAACTCTGCTATGCCGAAGTCTATTCATGAAAACTTAATGAACGGGCTGCATACAGACTTAACGGATGAGCAGGTAAATGCTATTTTGGATAAATACACGATTGGTAAAGTAGCTTTCACCATGAACGGCTATAAGGCAATAGTGCCTGATTTAACAGCACAGGAAGAGGCTGTAATACAAGGCAACTTAGAGAAAGCCAGAGCGCAGGCAGTGGATTATAAAAGCATGAAACAGATCTCTGCCATCTTTGAAATTTATAAAACGAAGAACGAACAATATTTGAATGCAAATGGTCGCAACTGGCACGAGTTGTTTAAAGCGTATGTGAATGCACAAAAAGCAAAGAAAGCTGCCGCCGCTAAATCATCTCAATAAATTAATTATGCTTAAATATTTTATAGCAATAACCGCTCTTTTATTTATAATAACATCAGCTTCCTCTCAATCAACAGACTGGCAGAAAGGCATTGTTACCGATGAATTTATTTACGATACCGCACCATATCCATCCTGCCATGCAGCCACTATAGCAGAGACGCCAAAAGGGCTGGTGGCCGCCTGGTTTGGTGGCACCAAAGAACGCAATCCCGATGTTTGTATTTACGTAAGCAGGCGGGTAAATAATAAGTGGCAAACGCCGGTGCAGGTGGCAGATGGCATTATCAACGATACCTTGCGCTATGCCTGCTGGAACCCCGTTTTGTACCAAATGCCTAAAGGTGATTTATTGCTGTTTTATAAAGTGGGTCGAAGTCCTTCTAAATGGAAAGGCTGGCTGAAGCGTTCTAAAGATAATGGTGCCACCTGGAGTGCAGCAGAAGCATTACCCGAAGGGTATCTCGGACCTATCAAAAACAAACCGGTGATGGTGGGTAATCAGCTCTTTTGTCCATCCAGTACGGAGGGTGAAGGCTGGAATGTGCATCTCGAGGTCACCCATGATGCAGGTAAAACATGGAAGATGATTGGTCCTATACAAACAGACTCTTCCATACAGGCAATACAGCCCAGTTTACTTACTTATAAGGATGGTCGTTTACAGTTATTATGCAGAACAAAAAATAGATGTGTAGCATCGTCCTGGAGCAAGGATGGTGGTACAACATGGACACCTTTAACCTGCACCGAACTGCCAAATAACAACTCAGGAACGGATGCAGTAACTTTACAGGATGGCAGGCAATTAATCGTGTACAATCATGTATTACCTCCTGCAGATGCAAAGAATGGCAAAGGTGCCAGAACACCATTAAATATTGCTTTGTCGAAAGATGGGAAACAATGGTATGCATCGCTGGTGCTCGAAGATTCTCCCATCAGCCAGTATTCTTATCCTTCGGTAATACAATCAAAAGATGGTATGATACACATTGTGTACACCTGGCGCCGGCAGAAGATCAAATATGTAAAGATAGATCCATCGCAATTGCAAATGATAGATTTAAATACATCGGGCTGGAATAATAGAAAGAATGCTAATGATAAAGAGGAAGAGTAATTTTATTTAACCGGCAACGGTACTGATAACGCCATATAGATAAGACCATTTTTGCCATCATAACATAAAGATTCCAAGTTGTAATCACACTGCTTCATGACTTTGTAACTTAGTAGCGAACAAAAAATACTCAATGAATAATTTGCCCATATTGGATATTACCATCATTTTAATTTATCTCGCTGCTATGGTGCTGGTAGGTTTTTATTTCATGCGAAAAAACAAAAACCCGGAGCAGTTTACAAAAGCATCGGGCACTATTCCCGGCTGGGCAATAGGACTTTCTATTTATGCCACTTTTTTAAGCAGCAATACTTTTTTAGGCGTGCCGGGCAAAGCATTTGGCAGCAACTGGAACGCTTTTGTTTTTAGTATTTCAATGCCCGCAGCTGCGTGGATAGCTTCACGTTATTTCGTTCCGTTTTATAGAAGGTCGGGCAACATTTCGGCGTATGAACATTTTGAAAAACGTTTTGGTGCCTGGGCACGAACCTATACCGTTATTTGCTTTTTATTGACGCAACTGGCACGCATCGGCTCTGTGTTTTTTGGTATTGCTTTAAGCTTGCAGGCATTAACGGGTTACTCCATGTCTGTCATTATGATTGTAGTTGGCGTATGCATTATTCTCTATACCGTTTTGGGCGGAATGGAAGCTGTGATATGGACAGAAGTTGTTCAGGCGGTGATTAAAACGTTAGGTGCGCTGTTAATTCTTTACCTTTTGATTGCAGGCATTCCTGGTGGCATTAAAACAGTATTTACAATTGCACAAAGCCATCAAAAATTCAGTCTTGGAAGTTTCTCGCCCAACTTCACAGAATCTACATTCTGGGTGGTGTTGTTCTATGGGTTTTTTATGAATCTCAATAATTTTGGCATAGACCAAAATTATGTGCAGCGGTACCATACGGCAGCATCTGCAAAGCAGGCATCCAAATCAGTTTGGTTAAGTGTGGCTTTATATGTTCCTGTTTCCTTATTGTTCTTCATCATCGGTACTGCTTTGTTTACCTATTACCAGGTTCATCCCGAGTTGATTGAAACCGTAAAGCAACAGGTGGCAGGTGAAAGGCTCTCAACAACTGCGTCCTCCATTGAAATCACACAGCTTGCTTCCACCTTAAAGCCTGCTGATTACGGCGATAAAGTATTGCCTCATTTTATGGTTACCCAGATTCCTACCGGTGTTACGGGGCTTATTATTTCTGCTATTTTGTCTGCAGCCATGAGCACCATCAGTTCCGGAATGAATGCATCTGCAACCGTTTTTACAATGGATATTTATAAAAGGTACTTTCATCCAACTGCAACTGAAAAAGAAAAATTACGTGCATTGTATATTTCTACTATGGTGTTTGGTTTGATGGGGCTGAGCACAGGCATTGCGATGATTGGTGTAAAAAGTTTACTCGATATATGGTGGCAGCTTTCCGGCATTTTTGCAGGCGGCATGCTGGGGTTATTTCTCCTGGGCATTATAAGCCGCAGAGCAACAGGACATGAAGCATTTACCGCAACCATCATTGGTGTTATGGTAATCTTATGGATGACTTTTTCGGACAGCATTCCTGCTAAATATGCCTTTTTAATAAATCCATTACATCAGAATATGATTGTTGTAGTGGGCACCTTAACTATCTTTTTAGTAGGATTGTTATTAACGGCAGGGAAAAGAAAAAGAAGCAGAATGGTGGTGAATGAAGAATTTAAAGAAACGGTATGAGATGAATATTTATTATATTCCCCTTCATGGGTTTGGAGCTTAAAAATATGTATATGAACACGACAGAAAAAAAATTTGTTCCGGTAATGATTACGCCGTTCAACTTGAAAGCGGAGATTGATCTGGACGCAGTATCAGCACTGATTGATTTTTATTTAGCTGCAGGCGTAAAAGGTTTTTTTGCCAACTGCCTCAGCAGCGAAATGTACAGCATAACCGAAGATGAGCGGCTGGAACTTACAAAGCATGTGGTACAATATGTAAATGGTCGTGTACCTATTGTAGCAACCAGCTCTTTTGGTTTAACCATTCAGGATAAAGCGGAGTTTACCAAAAAGATTTATGATGCCGGTATTGATGCAGGAATACTGATTACCGGGCATTATGCAAAAGTGGAAGATAATGATGAAGTGCTGCTGCGCAATTTTGAAACAATGCTCCAACTTACAGATGATATTCCGCTTGGCTTATATGAATGTCCTGCTCCCTACAAAAGAATTTTAAGTGCCGATATCTTTAAAACTTTATTGGACACCAACCGTTTCGTTTATCATAAAGATACTTCTATTGAACTGGAACAGGTAAAAGCTAAATTGGCAGTTGCAAAAAATAACAATACGCTGGAGTTTTATGATGCACATACACCCAATGCTATGTATTCCTTGCAGATGGGCGCAAAAGGTATGTCCTCTATTTCAGGAAATTTTTATCCTGAAATTTTAGTGTGGATGTGTAATAATGCCACCAACCCCGATAAACAGGAAGAAGTACGCTGGCTTCAATCGGAGTTGACAAGAGTGGACCCACTGATTCATATTGCATATCCCATGAGCGCAAAATATTTTTTGCAAAAGCGGGGATTGCCGGTGCGCACCATCAGCAGGGCACATGCACTGGCACTAACGCCGCAGCAAAAAGGAACACTGGATGAGATATATGATAATTTTTTAAGCTGGTGCAACAGATTACAAATAGAGCCTGTGCATACAAATGAACTGGCATATTAGTACATTTAGAATAGAAAACCTGTTTTGCATGCTGTATGCTTCTAAAGCTCTCAAGTGTGCTTGCTTACACTAAGTTGTCGTCTTGCTTTTTTCTCTTAAAAGAAAAAAGCAACAAAAAAGTTCAAGGCAAACACGATCGCTCCGCGCGTTTTGCCGGGCCAACGCCTCCATATTGTCTAAGAGGGATTTCTACTGCTTGGTAGTTGGTTTGGATAACAAAGTGTTACTTGCGGCTTTCGTGAATACGCAGTGGATGGATGGGATTGCCTTTGGCATTAGCTGGTAAATCAAAAGTTGTAAGGTAGCGTAAACAGTAGGTGGTGTTTAGTAGATTGTCAGCTAAATACGTTTTGAAGAAATCGCTTCATTTTGGTTGGAGACTAACCTGCAATAACCTGAAATGTTTAGTTGGTACTGTATTAATAAACTTCATTAATTCAACTACTCAAAGGGATTATTATATTGAAGACTCAACGCACTATTACAATAAATTAATTTCAATTTCAGTGGGGCCAATGAACACAAGTGCACATAACATTTTCGTTAGCGGAACCATCCAGCCAAAAACAAAGATGCGCTTTAGGCAGAGTGGAGACGCAGGCCCGGAAAACGCGCGGAGCGATCTTGCCATCCTTGATTTTTTGGTTACTTTTTTATCAAGAAAAAAATGACAAACAAAAACTATATGTAAGCAATCACATTTTAAAACAATTACAATCTCAACAGCATCCAAAAAGATTTTTTCTATTCTAAACATATTAATGTAACACTATACTTAACACGAAATATAAAAAATGAATAAGCACTTTTTTATACTGATACTCTTTCTATGTGCAATAGCTACAAATTCTTTTGCACAACAAAACTCCGATGAGCAATACAAAAAGCCTTTATCAGAAGTGTTGAAACAAGTGGAAAAACGTTTCAATATTTCCATTCGCTATCCTGATAGTTTGGTAACAGGCAAAACATTAACGTATGCCGACTGGCGATATAGAACAGATGTAGATGAAACATTGAGCAATATGCTCACACCACTTGATTTAGTGGCGGCAAAAACAGATCCGGGAAAATATAAGATCAAGGCTTACGAATATTACAGAACTTCTGTTGTAGATGGCAAAGAAAAACTGGACTATTTATCCGCACAATATCACGATCAGCAAAGCTGGGAGCTGCGCAAAGACTCCTTAAGAAGCTGCATGTATAAAGCGTTGCAGCTATCGCCACTCCCGCCAAAGCCAGCTTCACAACCGATTATCACCAACAAAAGAAAAATGGATGGTTATACTATAGAAAATATTGGTTTTGAAGTATTGCCCGGCGTGTACATCTGCGGCTCTTTATACAAACCTGCTGTAATCAAAGGAAAAATACCGGTTGTATTAAGTCCTGACGGGCATTTCGGTGGTCATCGCTATCGTCCCGATTGCCAGCGACGTTGTGCCATGCTGGCGAAGATGGGTTGCATGGCAATAGACTATGATTTGTTTGCCTGGAATGAATCTCTGTTACAATTCAATGAAGCAGATCATCGCCGCCCGCTTGCTATGGCGGTGCAGGCATTAGGCAGTATTCGGATACTGGATTATATGTTATCGTTAAAGGATGCAGATACCAACCGTGTAGCGATCAGTGGTGCCTCAGGCGGCGGCAGCCAAACGATGTTGATTACTGCTTTGGATGACCGCATTAAATTGAGTGCGCCGGTGGTTATGCTGTCGTGTTATATGTATGGCGGCTGCCCTTGCGAAACTGGGATGCCAATACACCTTTGCGGCGGCGGCACCAATAACCCCGAAATAGCTGCTATGGCGGCACCACGTCCGCAGTTGATTGTTTCGGATGGTGGCGACTGGACCGATCATGTACCCCAAATCGAATTTCCATACCTGAAAAAAATGTATAGTTATTATGGCGCAGCAAACAATGTTGAAAATGTTCATTTAGCCGGTGAAGGTCATGATTACGGACCCTCAAAACGACAGGCATTATATCATTTTATAGCCAGGCATTTTAATCTCGATTCAACACATTTGTTAGATGCTGCCGGGAACTTTAATGAGCATGGAATAACTGTTGAGAAGACGGATGCTATGCTTGTATTTGGTAAGGATGGGAAAGACTTACCAGCCACTGCAATACATGGTTATGATCAACTCGAAGCCATTTTTAATAATTTAAAAAAGAACCAGTGAAGCTGCTTGCAGTAATAATCTGTTGTGTGTTTGTATTAATGAGTGGTTGTAGTACTGCACAGCAAACGGGGACAAAACAACAGCAATACAAGATCGGTTTAATTGACCTGATGCTATTAAAGCGTCAGAAGTTGAGTGCATTACAGTTAACAAAAGACCTTGGTGCTGATGGCGTGGAGATTGACATGGGTGGGCTTGGCAACAGACCTACATTCGATAACAAGCTGGCTATAGATTCCGTTCGCGGGCAGTATCTAAACAAGGCAAAAGCATTAGATATCCAGTTTTGTTCCATTGGCATGACCGGCTTTTATTCGCAATCATTCTGTAACCGTCCCAATGTAGATAGTACTGTTGCTGATTGCATCCTCACCATGCAGCAGATGCATATCAACATTGCTTTTTTACCAATGGGTATTCAATGCGATTTAGTAAAAAATCCTGATGTAAGAGATTCAGTTGTTACCCGTTTAAAAAGGATAGGCGCGATGGCAGCAAAAGCAGGTGTTATTATTGGCATTGAAACATCGTTGGATGCAAAAGGGGAAGTGCAGTTGCTAAAAGATATTGGTTCACCGGCTATAAAAATCTATTTCAATTTTGAGACTCCTTTGACTGCTGGCCGCGATTTGTACGAGGAGATGGAGATCTTAGGTAAAGACCGGATTTGCCAGATACATTGCACCAACAAAGATAGCGTTTGGCTGCAAAATGATCCACAAATTGATATGTATAAAGTAAAGGCGATACTTGATAAATGGCACTGGAGCGGCTGGTTGGTTATTGAACGCTCCAGAGATGCCAACGACCCTAAAAATGTAAAAAGAAACTATAGCGCTAATACGGCGTATATGAAAAGGGTGTTTCAAAATAGGTAGTCATCCTTTAAAAATCTCTAAATTTCTAGTCTAAGTACATCGTATCAGGAAGCTTTAAATTTTAATCTCAGGCTAAGTGGAGTCTTGTTATTTGCTATTCGCACGGAGATCACTGTTTTTTGATTCAATAAAAATTGAAATATTGCCTGTAATACCGGAAGGTGTTAGTGGCCAACCTTGCAAACGGAATGGAGCATTCGTCCAGGTAATGCGTTGTTGTTTGGGCAAGCTATTGTCATAGATAAGCCGGTTGTGCCATGTGTTAGTTACTTTAATGATAATATCATTGTTGCCTTTATACAAAGCGTTTGATATGTCGAGCTGATAAGGATAAGTACAGGTTATACGACATGATTTACCATTGATGATTACTTCTGCAAGATCATGCACGCCGGCAAGCCGTATATAATAGCTGTTTTGATTTGTATCCAATGATGGCAATATAAAATTTTGATGATAAGAAGCTGTTCCGGAATAATATTTTATGCTGCTGTCTAAACTTTTTGTCCAACTTGTTAATGAATCAAATTGTATCTCCTGCTCCGGGCCACCAAAACCGGTATCGAACTGTACTTTCCAGTTCTTGTTTAAATCGAATAATTTTTTTGACTGATATGCGATCTTGTTATTCGATGTTATTGTGCCTGCGGGCTTTGCCAATACAATAAAGAAGGATTGATTGGGGGCTGCGTCCAGCGAGATATTTGTTCTGCCATTTGTAAACTTCCATGTAAGATTTTTATTTATTGAGCCTGTAACAGCACTCCATATTTCGGGAACTTTTCCTTTTGTGCGCAATGAAATGCTGATTGACCTTTCTTCTTCTTTTTGATTTGAAATAAAGTAGATATCTACATCATTATCTCTCCTATGTGTCCATGCAAAATCAGTCATTGAGGCGTTTTTATCATCATGTATTTCCACATCACGTTGTATACCGGTTGATACAAAATCATCCTGCTGCCATGGAGCAATAAACCGTTTTTTATTTTGTTGTTGATATACTGATTGTATAAGCGCATGCAATTGCTTGTCCTTATCAATGTTTAGGTTGAAAGTTTTTGCTGGTGCATCAGGTGGCAATATGATTGTAGCGCCTTGTTGCAGTAATGTATCAAGGTGTCTTACAACTTCAAGCGACATAGATCCTCCATTCGGATTCATTTTCATCGAACCTGGAAATACAAGTACACTATATGCATTGCCATTTTCAAAAACAACTTTACCGTCTTTTACAATGGTGTGTAAAAAAGCATCCTTATTGAATGAATCGTATTTATAGCCTCTTAAAGCATCTGCCCAATCCTTTGGGTTAGCAATGTTAGCCGAAGCATAAACACCCATAGGCTGTTCTTTTATCGGACTGTTTTTATTTGCTAATCTTTTGGTCTCAGCTTCAATCCTTTCCTTACCAAAAATTCCCGGCAAAACCTTCATCAACCTGTCTGGCAATACTGCTCTTACCGGTACGTCTTCGCCTGCAAAAACGGCAATATCCACCACCGGCTTTCCGGTTTGTAGCAATGCCTGGCAGCGTTGTGCATATTCAATCCAGGCTTTTCCCGGCTTCCACCAGGTTTGATCTCTTTGAAATAACTGGCCAACGCCATTTAATGTCATGCCCGGCTTTCGATCTGTAAAAGGATTGTGCGTATATACATGATATACAAAACGGTTAATGCCCATTGCATATGCTCTGTCGCCTGTAGCTTTCAAAGTCGCTGGAGATTCAGTCCAATCCATTCTTAAAGTAGTGAACGCTTCTGCCTGTACAATTTGTTTGTTGTAAATGTGTGCGCCGGAAATGGCATCTAACATGTCATTTGGCTTATCGTGTGTGGGACTGTTATACCAGAATTCGCCCATTGGCAGATCCACTTTTTTGTAATGCAGCATTCCATCACTCATCATAGTTGGTGCAACACTTTCGCCACTAAATGTACAACCAGCGCTATGTGCAAGCTCAGCCATTGTACCATAAAAATTATCAACGATCAGTTGCGCAATTGTTTGCCGGATATCATGTAAGAAACGTTCACTTACTTCGTTGTTTTCAACAGGAATGCCCGCCATGGCAGGAAGATAATCCATCAGGTCGTAGCCCCTCCTTCTCTTAAATTCTGCAGGAAATGCATGCGACCAGTTTTGACTGCCACATTCCCAGCTATCAACATGAAAAATGGATAAAACTTTCTTCGCAAGGCCAGGACCCGCCTGTTGTATGGTTTCACCAAACCACGAACGGAACTGCAATGCAGCAACTGCTGTATCAAACTTATCACATTCAAGTCCCTTGCCGCCACCAGCGGTTGCATTCGTAGAACCCGTTGATGTATGGCCTATTCTTAAAATTACCCATTTTCCTTCAGGAGTATTCCATTTCAATCTTCCGTTTTTATCCACATGAGCTGTTATGTTTATAATAGAATGAAGTGGCACGCAAACTGAATCCGGCAATTGATGCTCGTTGCCACTTTTGCTAATGCGCCACACTTCCCCATTCTTACTTTCATATTGGTAGATCGAAGGTTCTGATGACAACGTTATTTCTTTCACACTCAATGATTGTTTCCATTTGGCAGCATCAATGTCTTCTGCACCGGGCTCCGAACCTTCATTATTGTAAACAAAACGGAAATATTTTGCGGTAGTTGCAGGAACCGAATGCGTAACCGAGCTGCTGTCTTCCCATCCCGTGCGTGGCGGAACAAGCCTTGTTAACTGTTGAAAATGAATACCATCATTACTTGTTTCTACAACCAGTCGGTTTGCCTGATAATTATAACCTTTTGATTTGATCTTTATTGAACGGCAGGTAAATGGTTGTTTAAAAGCATATTGAATGTAACAGGGCTTATTTATTTTAAAATTTTGATTATTATACTGCCTTACAAGCACCTGGATATTTCGTAGAAGTTGACCAGGTGATTTCGTGGCAAATTGACCACCTGTTTTGCTGGCGAAGTGTTGTATAGTTTGCTGTAAAAGCAGTTGTCAAAAATAATAAGTTTACCGGTTTATA
>NZ_SZQL01000017.1 GCF_005233845.1 Ilyomonas limi | reverse complement strand
AAATATTTTTGCCAACGCACGGGCAAACAACAAAAAAATCAACCTTATTCAGGATGTATTATCTTCATCAACCAATAACAGGATTATTAACTAAAACCAGTCAACTTTTTTCAGGACGGGTCACCTATCTTTTCAAAAGCAGGACAGCATTGACAAAATAATTTTTGACAACAACTGTAAGGCTTGTCATTTACCCAATAAGGCGACTAGTGTTGCACCTTCATTTCAGAATATTCGTAAAAACTACGGCTTACAATAGACTTTGGCATTGTGTAAACAATAGTAGTAGAAAGCGTAAAAAAGCGACACTTTTTTGGCACACCACAAATAAAAAAGCCTTGCAGATCAATGATTTACAAGGCTGAGAAGTGCCCAGGACTGGATTCGAACCAGCACACCCTTGCGAGCGCTGCGACCTGAACACAGTGCGTCTACCAATTTCGCCACCTGGGCATTTACAATACTATTCAAAAGAGCCTTCCTGAAAGAAGGTTTTGTGTCAGGGGTGCAAATATATACACTGCATTCATTTCACAAAAACAATTTTAAACAACCAATAAGCTGCAACCGCGAATATCGCTGTTGTCCACGCGTCCCCACACTTCAAAAGAGCCATCTTCATGCACAATCCCGGCATCGTCGGTAGCAATAAAGGCGCAGCTTTCTATATTGGCAAGGTCAATGATGTTTAAAATACCTTTACCCGAAACACTTATTTTCAGCGGATCCTCTTCATCGCGCACTAACACTTTCATCCATGGCGGACAATGAAATACGCCGGCAGCTTTAGCATAAGCCTGACTCAACAATTCCGTCATGCCATATTCGCTATGTATGGCATTAACACCCAATTGTTGTTTAAGGATAGCATGTACTTCGTTGCGGGTGAGTTCTTTTTTTCTGCCCTTCATGCCACCGGTTTCCATCACAACCGTATGCTGCAACTGCATAGGAAATGCGGCTGCAAAGTCAAGCAAGGCAAAGGTTACACCAATCAATAACGTTTGTTGCTTTCTCCCTTCCAGTTGTAATAAAGTGGCATGCAGTTTTTCAAAATCATACAAATAAAAACCACTCCGTTCGTGCTTCGATTGCTGTATTAAATCGTTCACCATATACACTAATGATGAATTAGTCCTTTCTAAATAAGCTGGCAACAAGCCAATAATACACCAGTCCTGTACATCGCCATAAAATAGAGAGAATGCTTTGGTAAAACTTTTCTTGTAAATGTTGATGTCGTGAATGTAATGATGACTGTTGATGGTTTGCGTGGTACCGCTGCTGGTAAAACTCATTTGCGGTTGTACATTGCCGGTTATTACTTTGTGTGTTTTAAAAAGAGAAATGGGTAAGAAAGGGATGTGTTGAATATCCCTGATTGTGGCTGGATTGATATTGAGTAAAGTGCACCATTGCTGATATACCCTATTATACTGGTACTGGTAATGAAACAATTCCAAAGACGTTGCTTCATCAAAAGCAGGGTTGCTGAAAATATTGTTAACAAAAGTTTGATTCACACTAAAAAGGAAATTTGTTTGTTATAATTTTGAAACGAAATTAAACCTGATAATGAAACTACCCTATTTATTAGCAACTATTGCAGTATGTGTGCTGATGGCAACTTGCTCTAAAGATAAATACACCACCAAACCTCAGCTGGAGCTGCAATCCATAAATGGGGAGGCATTTCCAAGTGGCGCGAATCTCAGCTTTAAATTTGATGTTACCGATAAGGAAGGTGACATACAGGATACCATGTGGGTACAAAAAATTTCTTACAGTTGCCCCGATGCAAATGTTGGCTGGCCGGGCGCTTACAAAATTCCTGATTTCACCGGCAGCAAAAACCTAAAAGTAGAGTTAGATGTTAATTACTGTTACAACTGCTCAGTAAGCCCATATCCTATTATCTCCGGCTGCGAACAACGCACCGACTCTTGCTATTTTAAATTCTGGATGAAAGACAAAGCAGGTAATGTAAGTGATACGGTTACAACTGCCACACTCAAACTTTTAAATGAATAGTATTGGTAAGAAAGCTTGGGCAATTCTTCTTCTTCGGAAATTATTTCTTAGGACTTTGTATTGCTATGCTTTCTGCCGAAACCCTTGTACAGAACGGCTTTCATTCCATCAACCTGTTATATTTTATTGAAGTAGTACTGCTTACCAAAGTGTATTACACCAATGCTTACACCAGTGAAATAAAGTTTTATAGAGGTACGAATGTGCGCACGCAGTGGTACGTGCAACATCGCAATTTTATCCGCACGGCACAAAAATTTTATACAACAGTTGCTGTAGTTATTCTTATTTATTTTTTAATCCACTATTACCATCACTTGCTTGTTTTATCAGCAGCAAGCTGGTTGCTTATCCTTATTTTTCCTTCGCTGGCGTGTATGTATTATGGCATTTTAATTTTTCCGCGCCGCAAATTCAATCTTCGCAGTTATGGCAAGTTAAAGCCCTTTGTTATTGGCTTTGTTGCAACCGGCACTGTTACAGTTTATCCGCTCCTTTTTTTTAGCATTGAAGAAAATACGGCATTTCACTTCACGGCGCAGGAAGCTTTTTTCTTTATAGCTAATTTTATGTTTACTACTGTTATTGCTATCATGTTCGATATAAAAGATTATGCTGCCGATCATAATAGCCGTTTAAAAACGCTAATCGTTCGTTTCGGCTTGCGCAGATCCATTTATTATGTGTTGCTGCCTTTTATAGCTGTAGGAATGATGGCGTTTATTGTTTTTACCATTAATAAAAACTATTCTTTTATACAAATACTTATTAATTGCATTCCGTTCCTTTTATTGGCAATGGTTGCATGGTCGCTGCAACAGCGCAAAAAAATTCTCTATTATCTTGCGGTAATAGACGGGCTTTTGCTGGTAAAAGCAATCTGCGGCATTATTGCTGTTGTGTTATTTTGATGAAAGTCCCCACTAACTTTGCACTTTTTAAATTGAATATAAACATACATAATGGCAAAAGAAAAAGATAAGAAGCAACCGGATGAAAAGCAAACGATTATCACAGAAACCTCTTTTCAGTTTTTTAAAAATTATATCAACAATCCATCGCCCGTAGGGTTTGAGAGTTCGGGACAAACAATGTGGCTCAACTACCTGCAGCCTTATATAAACACGCATTTTGTAGATCCGTATGGTACTGCCGTAGGCATCATCAATCCCGATGCACCTTTTAAAGTGGTGATAGAAGCTCATGCCGATGAGATAAGCTGGTTTGTAAATTATATAAACGACCAGGGTTTGATTTATCTGAAACGCAACGGCGGTGTTGACCATCAGGTGGCACCTGCAAAACGGGTGTTGATACATGGTAAAAAAGGGTTGGTAAAAGCAGTGTTTGGCTGGCCGGCAATCCATACGCGCTTAAGTAATAATGATGCAAAAGAACCGCAGCCCAAAGTAGAAAACCTGTGGCTGGATTGCGGTGCAAGAAACAAGAAAGAAGTGGAAGATTTGGGCATTCATGTTGGTGCGGTAGTTACGTATGAAGAAGGCTTTGATGAACTGGCAAATAACTATTACATAGGTCGTGCATTCGACAACCGCATTGGTGGTTTTATGATAGCCGAGGTAGCGCGTTTGTTGAAAGAAAACAACAAGCAACTGCCGTATGGTTTATACATTGTAAATGCAGTACAGGAAGAAATTGGTTTGCGCGGTGCCGAAATGATTGCCCGTCGTATAAAACCCAACGTTGCCATTATCACCGATGTAACACACGACACACAAACGCCGATGATAAATAAAATGATTGAAGGCGATGTGGCCTGCGGAAAAGGACCTTCACTGGCGTATGGGCCGGCAGTGCATAACAAACTGCTCAACTTTGTGATGGATGTGGCAGAAAAGAATAATATTGCCATACAAAACCGTGCTGTAAGCCGCAGTACCGGCACCGATACGGATAGCTTTGCATATGCCAATGATGGCTGCCCGTCGGTGCTGATTTCTATACCATTGCGCTACATGCACACTACGGTAGAAATGTTGCATAAAGATGATATAGAAAACACCATCCGGCTGATGTATGATACGTTGCTGGCATTGACACCCGAAACGAACCTCAGCTATTTATAAGCAAGCCTTTGCAAATATGTTGTAATTATGTGCTACGTCGCCACAGCGCCGTGGCACTTTTTTGTACGTACAGGCAACATATAGAAAGCTTATCTGGAGCATGCTTCTTTACGCGTAAATATGATAATATACCGGCCATTTTATACATCATTTTTCTATCATCAGACCATTTGATTACACACATCCAACATTACAAAACGTTGTACTTTTTGCTCACTTTTTATGTAAGTGAGGTTAATGTTTTGGTCAGCAAAACGTATTTTTTTCTAAAAAGTGTAAATTTGTAATTTATTCAAATAAGTAACACATGGATTTGAGGATTGCAGTATTGGATATGAATGATGGTCATGCTAATCAGGGTATGCGTTGCATAAGAGAGATAATAAAGCATTGGAGTACATTGCACCAGTACAATATACAGTTGGATGAGTTTAATGTTCGGCAAAAGACTGAACTGCCTGATTTATCATATGATATATACATTTCCAGTGGTGGCCCCGGCTCGCCATTGGAGAGTGTGGATGAGGCATGGGATAAACAATTTTGCCAATGGATTCAGGCGGTAGAAGATTATAATACAGATGTTAATCATTACCCTAAAAAACATGTATTTTTTATTTGCCATAGTTACCAACTGGCTTGCCGTTATTATGGGTTGGCTAAAGTATCGGAGCGGAAATCAATGTCGTTCGGCGTATTTCCTATGCACATGACCGAAGCTGCCAGTAATGAGCCGGTATTTGATGGTTTACAGGATCCGTTTTATGCAGTGGACAGCCGGAGCTATCAGGTAACGGAGCCTGATGATGAGGTGATAGAAAAAATGGGCGCGCAAATTTTAGCAATAGAAAAAGACCGGCCGCATGTACCTTACGACCGTGCGGTGATGGCTATACGGTTTAATGATTATTTTATTGGTACACAGTTTCACCCGGAGGCAGATGCAATTGGTATGAGCATGCACCTGCAAACAGAAGATAAAAAGAAAAGTGTAATTGAAAATCATGGTGAGGCTAAGTGGAAAAGCATGATTGAACAATTGAATGATCCGGATAAAATCATGTTTACCTACAGCCATATTTTGCCCAACTTTTTAAATATTGCTGCGGGTGCTATGATTGAAGCGGCTTAAGTTGAAAGAATATAAGTTATTAATAACAAGCCTGTGCATGTAAGTACACAGGCTTGTGTATTTGTTATTTTTTGTAGTATAGATTTTAAATTTTTAAGCGAGATGATTTTGTAGCCCGATTAAAAAAGAAGAGTGCAGCCGTTTAAAACTTTTGTATTTTTAGTTGAGTTTTTTATACCGAATTTCAATCCCTTGCTTAATCATGGCAACCGATTCGCAAACCCCAACACGGCCCGATTCGCTGGTGATTTCTTACTTAACCCTGCGTAAGTTAGTAGGACTGCTTGGCATTTCGTTGGTGCCTGTAATGGTAGTAGGTTCATTTATATTTGATCATACCAATGAAATACAAGTCTCTGTAAGTGCTTATTATCACACCAATATGCGCAACGCATTGGTGGGTATTGTGTGTGGAATTTCGTTGTTTTTACTCTCTTATAATGGTTACACCTGGGAGGATGCGTGGGCAAGCAAACTGGCAGGCGTATTTGCATTGGGCATTGCCTTTTTGCCTACTTCTGCAACCGGCGATAAGAGCGATATTATAAGTACGCTGCACTATATTACCTCCGGGATTTTCTTTGCTATTTTGGCATATATGTCCATCTTTCTGTTTACACGAAGCGCTGGTAATATGACACCACAGAAAAAGAAAAGAAATCGCGTTTACAGGATTTGCGGCGTGATTATGACTGTTTGTGTCATTGGTATTCCTGTTAGCGGTATTCCGGCTATTCACGACCATATTAAATCGATAAGGCCAACATTAATTCTTGAATTTCTTGCACTTACGGCTTTTGGTATTTCGTGGTTGACGAAGGGAGAATTTATATTGGAAGACAAATAGATTAAGGTTAAGCGCTGTATAAAAGGCTACAAATTTTGTAACCACCTGTTTGTTCGCAGAATGTTGCGCAACGGCAAACAGGATTACAAGGAATATGCTTCATGAATAACTGAATGCTCATATAATAAAATGGCTGTTATAACCTCAACAGGCATTTTACAAAACCTAAAATCATCCGGTGGATTTTCTAATAGGAAAACAGCAGGTTCGTTTTTGTTATTAATAGCATGATGAAAATCTTGCAAGTGGGTAAAATAAACTATCGTTCCATAGCCAAAAATTTTGTACTTCTTCAAACGAATCCAGGGCTGTTCAAGAAAGTAGGAGAGAAGGGTTTGTTGAGTCTTAGCTTGTAAAATGTATTACATTCGTATAAAGCATAATATTCATCATTTCATGAAACAAACCACGCTGCTACTGGCTTTATTTTTTATTGGTTGTATTATTCATGCACAACAAGGAAAGTTATCCGGCGCTTTTACTGAAGATTTTAGTGATTCTATTCTACATAATTTCAGATATGGATCTACCGGAAATAAAGCTCCATTTAAATGGACATCCGGTGTTAAGGGAATAGAACCAGGCTCGAATGTGCTCCTGTTTAAAATAGATCCTGCGGATAGTGCCGGTGCAGGGCGTGGTCCGGAAATTATATCCAATAATTTTACTCATTTTGGTACATATACAGCGCGGCTGAAGGTTCCTGATGTAAAAGCAATTCAACCAAATACCGGTGCTGTTGTTGGTTATTTCACCTACTATATGGATAGTGTGTACGGGTTAAGTGAAATAGATTTTGAATGGCTGGTTGCAGATCCTTCTATTGTGTATATAGGCACCTGGACTGGTTATGAAGGGCAACTTAAAAGAATCGGGCGAACCATCAATTTAGCCAAGGGCATTGTATATAATACCGTTTATAGAGAGGGGCATACAGGTGAAAATACTCCTTTAACAGGTGCTCAAAATGTACCCGAAACAATTGCAGCTATTGATGGTTATGATGCATCGGCTCAGTTTTATACTTACGGCTTTGACTGGTTTTCCAACCGTCTCAGATGGTGGATGATTCATCCGGAGACAGGAGAGAAAATCGTGTTGTGGGATTATCAGGGTTCTCAAAGGGGCATACCTCAGCATCCGTCGTATTACCGGATGAACTTTTGGCATACCAACGAATGGTCGGTTGAAACCAATGCAAATGCTATAGAGAAGCCGCTGCACCCGTATGCGTTGGAAGTAGATTGGATGAAATATGAACCATTCAAAAAGTGATAAATTTTCCTTTCAAACGAATGGTAGTAGCCACTTTGCGGAAACTGACTTGCTTTAGTTAATTGGTATAACGAATTTCTACAACCATAAAAACAGTAATTGATCAAACCGCTATCCTCATGAAAGTGCCTGAGGCGGAGGACCTGCAGAGGGCTTTGACTTATCTTCGGGTAGCGGCATAAACACTTGGTTATCGGTAGGCGGCAGCAGAATGCGCCCTTCTTTCCAATCGTTCTTTGCCTGTTCTATGCGTTCTGCTCTGGAAGATACAAAGTTCCACCAGATGAAGCGTTGCCCCAAAGGTTCGCCGCCTAAGAGCATTAACGTGGAATCTTCCATTGCAATAATTACGGGATCAGCACTTTTGGTGAACACCAGCATTTGCCCTGCAGTATAACGATTCCCTGCTACTTCAATCGTCCCTTTGGCGATGTAAATTCCTCTTTCCGAATGCTCCTGCGGCAAGCCGAAGCGTGCACCTTGTTTTAATACTACATGCAGGTAAAATAAGGGAGAATGTGTTCGTACACTATTAGTGAGCCCAAACGCATTACCGGCTATCAGCCGCATCCAAACACCCGTATCGGTAAAGATGGGCAACTGGTTCACCTTATAGTTGTTGAAAGTAGGCGCATCTTCTTCATCCTTTTCAGGCAATGCTACCCACGTTTGTATCATTTCTAATGCACCACCTGCCAGTGCTGCGGGGTCTTCAAACCGTTCTGAGTGGGCTATGCCGCTGCCGGCTGTCATCCAGTTCACTTCGCCGGGGCGAATAATTTGTTGGGCACCCGTACTGTCGCGGTGGGTTACCTGTCCGCCAAATAAATAGCTCACTGTAGATAAGCCTATATGCGGATGCGGTAATACATCCATTTCCGGCAGGGCCTGTGGTGCTACATTCACCGGGCCCGCATGATCCATAAAGATGAAAGGACCTACCATTCTGCGTAACCGGAAAGGCAGTATTCTGCGTACATCCAGCCCATGGCCGATGGAAGCTTTGCGTGCTTCTATTACAATATCCAGCATCGTATTATTATGGCTTATACCATCAAAGATAACAATTCAGTTCATCCGTTTACTTTGCACTCCGGCACAGATTGGATAAAAAGTTTTATCTGGTTAAATACTTAACAATAATAGCAAAGTGCACTTATTACATTATCAATTAAGCAACTTAGGTGTTCGTCGGGTGGGACACCCGCCAATAGCTCTCTAACGGTGGTGCCTTACCTGCCGAAATGGTAGCCATAGCGTTTAAATATATTTAATAGACAATGCACTTATTGCTAATGGCATGAAGACTGTATTATCATAAACAAATTTAAATAACACATATGGACGGAACAGTAAGAGCAAACATCAAACGCGGTATGCTGGTAAACATTGTCCTTAAAAAAGACCAACGGACCGGCATACTTACGGAAGGTATTGTAAAGGATATACTTACCAGTTCGCCCAAACATCACAGAGGCATAAAGGTGCGTCTGGAAGATGGGCAAATAGGGCGGGTGCAAGAGATTTTGGAAACATAAATAAATTGAAGAAAAATGTTAAAAACATGTGATTATAGTAATATGTCTATCATCGTCAGCCCAATTTTAATCTCATTCTAAGGTGAAATCTGCATAGTTTATTTACAATTGCAGCTATGTTCATCAACTACAGCATACTGATTTACGTAATAATAGGTATCGTATTAATCGCCCTGCTTGACACCTTTGGATCCATCCTTTCCAGAAAGCTCAAATTTAATTACGGGTTATTATCGCCAGTTTCCTTTGCTATCTACACGTGCATTGGTTATTTTATTTCAAAAAATAATTCAATGGATATAGCCATAGCATGTAATATCCTTATCGGGATGTTTGATGCAATTATTGGCTGGAATGTTTCTATCAAGCTGAAAGCCAATACTGGCCAAGCGGAAGGACAGGTAATTGAAATAACGGAGGGACAAAGGATTATAGTGATGGCAATAATCGGGAGTTTTTTTGCGGTAATTGGCTATATGATGGCGCACAACATGACCATATAATTGTAATAAGTACCGCTATTATGAACACCTGCGTAAAGGTTCACGAGTATAAGAATTTTTTATTGCTTTACCAGATGGTACGCATAGATGTTAGCAACCGACCTTCGCAATGCCACGGAGACTTTGCGGTAGAATAAAAGATGTTACTTCACCGGAATTGTCAAGACAATAGACGTATCCCGTTTCCCCATTTCAAAATTTAAATGTGCCTGCATAGCGCGTGCTTGTTCTGTCAGGTTCTTGTGCAGTTCCTGCATTTGCAAAATTCCTTCTTCGGTCTCCGAACCAACGCTTAGTATTTTTACAACAATTTTTGTCCGCACCAGGTCAATATCTACCATAATATTTTTATTGGACGAATATTGGGCAAGGTATTGTAATGCTTCTTTGCAAACGAGGAAAAAATCGTGACGCACCTTCATATCGAGCCGCAGGTCTTTTACTTTTTCGTGCACCACCATGTCAATGGAAGCACCAGAGGCAGTTTCCAGTGTATTGGCAAGTTCTAAGATGCGGAGTAAGGTTTTCTCCATGGTGTCATTGTTCGGGTCAATGCTCCACAGGATGTCATCCATCGAAACAATCATGTCGTAGCTTTTACCACTGATTTCATCAATCAGTTCCTTCGAGCGCACAATGTCTTTTTCGGCTTTCAGTTTGGCAATCTGGCTAAGCATGTTGATGTTGTTGAGTGTGGAGCTAACATCCTGGTGCAGTTCGCTGGCAATGTTTAACCGCATATTGTGCAGAGTGGCAAGACGTTTCATCCGTTCCCTGTCGAGGAGATATAGCACCAGTCCGATGCTCACAATAATGGCAGAGTAGAACCACCATGTTTTCCAGAACGGCGGATTTACTGAAATATAAAAGTAGGTGATTGCCGGGCTGAAAATGCCTTCTATATTTTTCGTTTTCACCTTGAAGCGATAATTGCCCGGTGGCAAATACGTATAAATCGCCTGGTGCCTGTCATCGCTTTTAATCCAGGCGGTATCAAAGTTTTGCAACTGGTAATAGTAATCCAGCTTTGCCAGTTTGTTATAGTTCAACGCACTGAACTCGATCATCATGTTGGTGCCATTATAGTCCAGTTTTATTTTTTTTAGTCGCAGCAAAGAATCCACCAGCAACGGACAATTCATTAGTTTAAAGTCGGTGATGAAGGGCGTGTTGAAGCTGTCTTTTCGTAGTATGAAAGAGGGGTCGAAGATCAAGAAACTTTCTGCCGTCATAAACAGGAGCCTGCCATTGGAAAGGTTGTGTGCACCGGCTACGTTAAAGCTTTCGTTCATCAGCCCGTCGCGTTGGTCATAGGTAGTAAAAGTATGTTTAGCTATATCGGTACGGCATAATCCATTCAGCGTTCCCAGCCAAAGCATTCCCGAAGCATCTTTTACCACACTCTGCACAGTATTGGATGGAAGCCCATCATAGCGGCTGATATGTTGTACGCGAAGCGTGTTCAGGTTAATGATGTTCAAAGCGCCGGAAGCCACCACCAGCAAACTATCGTTGTATTGCAGCATGTCTTTCGGATTGTTGTTCCAAAGCGCATAGCCTGCCGGGCTGGCTGCATTAATTTGTCCTACCACCTTGTTTGTTTGGGGATCTATTTTTAAAAGACCTTCAGCCTCGGCTGCTACCCATACATACCCGCTCTTGTCGGTAAAGAGTTTTTCAATAACCCCCCATTTTTTCACCAAAGAAAATCCTGCAGCGATGTTTTTCCCCGCTGCCGCATAGTCCCATTTCACCAGGTTGCCACCCTGTGTTCCCAACCAGAGGTTGCCTTGGTTGTCTTCGATGATTTGTGTAATGGCACGTTGTGCCATTGGTTCGGGTGCCAGTAATTGTGCCTTTTTTGTTGTGGTATCGTAAATAATTAACTGACCACCCCGCAGCGCAATCCAGAGTTTCCCGGTTTTGCTGTGCAGGTGCATGTCCCACACCGATTTCCCTTCCCGCAAAGAAGCAAGGGATGCAGGGAGCGGCAAAGGGAGCATGTGGCGGTCGTAACAAAAAATACCAAGGTCGCGGTAACCAACCCACAATTCGCCATTGGGCCATTGAAAAAGCGATTGGGAGCGGCCTTCCACAGTAAAGCGTTTGGGGGTGGTAAGCGTGTAGTTGTGAAAAAGCTGCGCATCTGGATTAAACTGGTAAACACCATTATCGGAACACACCCAGATGTTGTGCTGGCGGTCTTCAAACAAAGAGTACACGATATTAAACTTCGGTTCCTGCTCCTTGTTGTAATCTTTCTTCAAAAAAGAAAAAGGCTCGGTACTACCTGTGTACCGCGCTAAAAAAGGAAGTCCGAATATCCAGAGCTTTCCACTCCGCTGTTGCAAAAAGCCCTTTATCTGGTGGTAACTAAGTCCATACTCCTTTTGCAGGTCGTACTTTTTTTGCACGCCTGTTTTAAAGTCGAAAAGATGCAGCGAAGGATGCGTATTGTTTGGTAGCCATTGTTCGGCAAACAGCCGGTGCGCCGCATCCATATACAGGTAATTGAAAAATCGCTCGCCTTTGTATTGTGTTATAAGCGGGTCTCCTTCGGGATTGTGATCGTCGTATGCTGCAACACTTGTTTTTGGATTATATACCAGAAGACCAGAATCGGTGGAGCAAATAAACCGCTGTCGCCATTGGTCATAAACAATGTAGTTGATCTTCCGGCTGTTAACAAAGGGAAAGTAGGTAGAAGGTACAAAAGCATGAGCGTGGGTATCGTACTGAAAAAGCTTGTTGGATTTGCGAAATTGCAACAGCAGCCGGTTGTCAGCTGTTTCGATGAAGAGTTTGTCAACATGTACTTTTTCCCGGCTCCATTGTTTGATGGGTACTTCGGTGTACCGGAAGGTGTGTGTGTTAAAAATGCCCACTTTGTTATCGGCCGTGGCGACCCAAAGATTGCCTCTTTTGTCGAGGTACACCTCGGTTACTTCATCGGAAGGCAGACCGGCGACATCACCAGTATCGCTGTTGATGGTAATAAAATTGTTGCCATCATAACGTTGCAGGCCATTGTTGGTAGCCAGCCACAGAAAACCGCTTTCATCCTGCACCATGTTGTTGACCACATTGGAGGCGAGCCCGTCTGATAACTTGTAATGAGTATAAGCATACTGCTCCGGAGGTTGACACAACCCGTAAACAGCAAGATTGAGTAGCAGGAGTATAAGATTAAAGCGAATGAATGGCATTAGTCTGGTTGTTTCATCATAGCTGCATTGCTGCACCCACAAGGCGCTGCACAAAACCGATTCAATATAGGGTAAATATTTGGATTTTGTAGTGAATTTTGGGTTTGAAAATATTCTTGAATTAAACGTCATATTAGCATTGGGAAGCTTTCGTTACAACATCATGCAATAGTGGAGGTGAACAGTTATAAATAAAGAGATAGAGAGATCAGCTTTTATCTTTTACTCCGAGGTGCGCTGCGCTTAATACCGGGAAGAAAAAGGGAGAAGAAAAATAAAAGGGAAATCAATTATTTTATTTACCTTAGATCAAGGAATTGATCATTTGATGCAACGTTAGTTGTTTTTAATAAAGATCGCCAGAAAACAAACCTTCATAAAGCCATAGCAAACACAATATCAACACACTAACGTCCCGGATATCTTAACGCCAGCCTTGTTGAGAATGAATTACATAATATAGCCAAAATAGAAAAATTAATACCTGGAAAATGCTTTTTCTATACAGTATGCTATCGCAGTAAGTAATTGATAGTACATTTTTTATATGCCTCCAAAGCTTCTACAAAAGGCACCCATACAGTATATATAAAGCATGTATATGTACTACAAAATATTTGGGGCTATGCTTATACGTCAAAGTAATGGTTGAATGCCTGCATCATTATGAATCCAAATTATTCAGGTATCCTTTAAATTCTCAATAGTAACCTTTTTAAATGTTCATAAAAGCAGACTGAACATTTACATTTTTGAGTTTTTATACTTCAGACATTATCAAAAAAAAATAGGGTAGTAGTCAATTTCATTCCCAGGCAGCACTTGTATTAAGTTGTTTTTACCGGCACGTAATAGAACAATTAAGGCATAAAAAAGTTACCAAGCCATCTTCCTGATCATAAAATTTACAAACATCTGTATGCTCCATATTCTATATATTATAATACACTGTACTGTCAATAAATTATACAGTAGCTATGACATTCCACCTTAGCGTGTGCTTCTTTAATCAGTCATTACCCTTAAGACATTTATTGTATAAAACATTTCTTCATAACAAATCATATCTATATGAAAAAGCAAATTTTATTTACATTATTCTGCTTGTTGCTGTTTGGTAACATGCAACTACTGGCTCAATGGGCAATAAACGGTAATAATCTGCCCGGAAACAGAAGCTTTGGCTCTAACAACAATTTTTCTGTAATTTTTGAAACACTCAACACCGAACGCGGCAGAATGACCAATACTGGTTTATGGGGCTTTGGTACGCCGGCACCTAACAGCCTGGTACATATCAACAGCACTGTTGCAGGGCAAAATCCTTTCAGGGTACAAGTCAATGGTGCATCAAAACTGTATGTGGACAATGGCGGAGGTGTTTCTATCGGCAGTTCATCCATTCCTCCAGCTAATGGTTTGTTTGTTGCCGGGAATGCAGGTATTGGCACTACTGCCCCTGCTACTAAATTGCATGTTGTAGGCGGATCAGATGCCAGCTTAACCAACAATGGCTTTATTGTTTCGGGACCTATATCCGGTTTCAATGTAGTGATAGACGATAATGAAATCATTGCCCGAAACAACGGCGCTGCTTCTACATTAACGCTCAATAACAATGGAGGTAATTTGATATTTAACGGAACCACTGTTGCCGGTGCAAAATTTGGCGTAAACACACCATCTCCTGTTTCTGACATTAGCCTGGTACATACCAACGGTTTTATTTCGAATGGTATTACGCTTAAAAACAGTTTTGCTGCAGGGCTTAGCTGGAATATTTACTCTGCAACAACCGATGATCTTTGGTTCTCCAACGATGGATCACATGTAGCTACGATTGATGGTACCTCGGGTGCGTACACACCACCATCTGATAGGCGATTGAAAAAAGATATTGTGCCTATGGACAATGTAATGGAAAGGGTAATGAAACTAAGTCCGAAGCTCTATCATTTTAACACGCAAAGCGCATCTAATGCACGTAAATATATGGGCTTGATTGCACAGGAAGTACAGCCGATTTTTCCGGAAGCAGTATATGCACAAAGTGGTAAAAACGATGGTACAGACGATTACCTCTCGATGGATTATTCAATATTTGGGGTAATTGCTGTAAAAGCTATACAGGAACAGCAGGAAATAATAACTACACTTGAACAACGTGTTGCCAAACTGGAAGAAGCATTGAAAGCAGTAGCTGGTACTAACGGTAAGAATGATGTGAGCAATAACTTAGCAGGTGTTGTACTGAAGCAAAACAATCCTAACCCCTTTAGCAGTACTACAACTATTCAGTACGCCATACCTGCAGGCGCCAATGCACAAATCAATATTTATGGTACCGGTGGAAACTTAATAAAATCTGTAAAAGCAACAAGCAGCGGTCAGGTGCAACTGAATGCCGCCGAATTAAGAAGCGGCACTTATACTTATAGCCTTATTGTAAATGGTGTAACGGCAGCAACCAAGCAACTGATAGTAGTAAAATAAGATAGCTGATATAAACAAATAATATGAGGCCTGACTTTTGAATACAACAGTATAACAATAGCATTTTTGTAAAAGGGAGGATACAGAAGTATCCTCCCTTTATCTTATAACTTTAAGTCAAAACAGGAGTAATAAACTACGTGCAATTTCTTTCTTCTCCGCAATCTCTGCTTTTACAACTTATGTGTGGATAGCTAAGGGACATTGCAGGACAGCGGGTGCAAGTTGAAATAAGTACTATCCAATAAATTTAATGCACTTATCTTACAACCGCTGCAATGTCTCAAAGGGAAATATTGCAGAGAAGAAATATATCAAAATACGGTAGTCCAATTTAACTTATAATGCTGCGGCGCCTGCAGTTGCCACTTCATGATCCTGTTCTACAGCTCCACCGCTTACACCCACACCACCAATAATGTTGCCTTGCGCATCTTTCAGCACTACACCACCCGGAAAAGAGATCAATCCGCCATTGGAGACTTCAATGCCATACAACGGCTGTCCCGGTTGCGACAGCTTGCCTATTTCGCCACTGTTCATATCAAAAAAGTTCGCAGTCCTTGCTTTTTTTATAGCAATATCTACCGAGCCAAGCCAGGCGCCATCCATACGTATAAATGCCACGAGATTGCTGCCCCTGTCAACTACAGCAATGTTCATGGGTACTTTAATATCTGTTGCTTTTTGGAAGGCAGCTTTAATAACTTTTTCGGATTGTTGAAGTGTAATGTTCATAGTTTTTATGTTAGCGTAAAGGAAAGTGCTAAAATACACTTTTCGCAGCAGCATAAATAACCATTGAAGAAACAGGTATCCGTTCCGTTCTCCGAAGTAATATCATAGCGTACCCCGAAGAGCACGATATTCAGGTAGCGGTTTAAAAAACTACCCGTAAACCGATGCCTGTGCAGGCACGTTACCTTAATGTTTTTAGTATATTTTTACTTAAACTTATACAACAGCAGTCCATATCCTACGCCTGCAGGATCGGCAGTATTGGCAAACTGAAAACACATATATTTTCCATCGGTGGACACCACGGGATTAGAAGCTTTACCGCCTTCGTAATCATTAAAATGCGTAAGACGCACAAAGTTCTTTCCTGTACCATCCAGTTGTAGTTTCCAGATGTCAATATTGCCCGCACCACGTTTGCCGCCCAGCCACTCACATTGGCGGTCTGCTTCCACACACGTGTATTTTCCATCAGGGAAGATACCTTCACATTCGTTGTACGAGCCTGGTGCTTTAGACTGATTGGTAACAGCACCTGTTTGCAGGTCTATGGTCATTACCGAAGCCAGGCCATTGGGCTCATAACAGGTAAAAGTCATTTTAGTATCATTATCAAAAAAGTCCTGTGCTTCGATGGTACAATTCCGGTCGGGGCTTTGGTACACCGTTTTTCGGTTCACAATCTTCGGCGTGCCACCGGCAGTATCCACATCGGCTACAATGAGGCGCGAGGCGCCTTCGGGCAATTCGGGTGCTTGTACATGCACCTGCGAAAAGGCGATCTTCATCCCTTTTTTAGAGACAGCTACTCCTTCACTCATCTTTATACCAAACTTTACAGGCTTTGCTCCTTTTTCTTTACTTAAATACCATAGTTCATTATCGCGGGAGCGGCTGACGTTAATATCTTCGAATTTCTCCGGACCAATAAGGATATAATCTCCCGATACAAGGTGCATCACGCGCAGGAAGGCAGCCGCAGGTATGCGGCAGGTGAGGCAGGTAATTTTGCGGGTAGCCAGATCAATCACCATAGCATCGCCAAAGCTTTTTGCCATAAAAGCTACCCGTTTATTATCAGGTGAAAAGTCGGCCCGCTCGCCAAAGCCGGTAAGGACTTCTATGTTTTTGGGCAGATGGTCTATTGGGCGTCCGCTTTTTCTTTGCTGTAACTGCTGTACGGGAGCAGCCGTATCTTTCGCAGATGGGGACTGCGCTGCTATTGGCGCTGCATATAAAAGAATAACAAGTAAACTTACCAGAGTTTTCATGATTGGCAGAATCGAGGTGTAATATTGTTTCAAATGTAGGGAAAGTAAGGGCATTATTATACTATGCTATCCGGAATGTATGCCGGTACTCCTGATGTTGGCCTGAAGAGGCATTTTACTCCTGAAAATACACCTGAATGAAAAGTGATAAAAATTATGTAGAATTCACTCGGACTATTAAGAAACAAATTGTACAAAATAAGTATGTTGCTGAAAGGATTGTTAACCGGGAGGAATTGCCTCTTTAATATTCTACCAAAAAAAAGAATTCTGATAAAAACAGAATTTAAACTGGGTTCGAAACTAATGGATCAAGTGTTGCGAATTTACAAAAAATGGCTTGTTTAGTGCAAGCAACCTTACGTTGTACAATGATTTTATGCAAAAGAATTTTTTTCCTGTGCAGATAAAGGAGAGAGACAAACAGGACAGAATTTAAACTACTCAATGAGTTTTTTGAATTCACAGGATTGGGAGCGGATAAGGCAGGCATTCTGGATATAGTTAAAACATAGCACAAGTGGGTACAGTGACTTTTAATTGAATATAGCTTGTTGTTTTCACAATTGCACTAACCTGAAAAATGCAAGTGCGCAATATCCCCCAAAATAAATGTGATTGCTAACATTGTTGCGCTCCTGCAGGAGCGCTGTATTATATTTGAACCTTCCGCATCAACAAGCCTATGAAAAAATTACTTACCGCTTTGTTCTTTATTTTTTACAGCATTTATGCTCATAGCCAGTCGCCCAGAATAGTCAATATTGTCAACTTTATTCGCCTGCTGGAACCACGTGATGCTGCCATAACCCAGGATGTGTTGTATCAAACAGTCGTTAACCAAATCAAACTTATGCGGCAGTACCACCTCGGCGGCACCTTCCTACTCCAGTACGATGCTTTGATGGACCCGCGCTATCAAAAGCTGCTTAAAACGCTTCCACGCGATAGCTTTGAAATTGGTGCCTGGTGGGAGATACCGCAACCCTTGGTAGAGCACGCCGGTATGGTATGGCGCGGACGTTATCCATGGGACTGGCGTGCCAATATAGGCTTCTCCACCGGCTACACACCGCGCGAACGCGAGCTATTGGTTGATACCTATATGAAAGATTTTAAACAGATATTTGGCTATTATCCTAAATCGGTGGCTTCCTGGTTTATTGATGCGCATAGCCTGTATTATATGTACAATCATTATCACATTGTAGCCTCGGCAAACTGTAAAGACCAGTACGGTACCGACGGTTATACACTTTGGGGCGGCTATTGGAATGGTGCTTATTATCCTAGTAAGCTTAACGCCTATATGCCAGCCCAACATCAGGCTAATGCGATTCCGGTTCCTGTCTTCCGTATGCTGGGCAGCGATCCTGTGCGGCAATACGACGATAATCTCTCACGTGACAGGCAGGGCGTTATTACACTGGAACCGGTATATCCGCGTGCGGGAGGTGATTCTACATGGGTGCGCTGGTTTTTTAATGAGTTTGTGAGTGGTGCTAATATGGCGTTTTCGTATGCACAGGCCGGGCAGGAGAATTCCTTTACATGGGATGCAATGGCAAAAGGACTGCAAATACAGTTTCCGCTTATAGAACGTCTGCGGGATGAAAAAAAGATACGTGTAGAAACCTTGGCGAAGTCGGGAGCGTGGTTCGCCTCACAATTCAAGATTACGCCTGCAACGGCTGTTACCATCAACCACGATCTGCCTGGCAGCAACAAGAAAACTGTTTGGTTTAACAGCCGCTTCTATCGTGCTAATCTGCTTTGGGAAAATGGTCATCTGCGTTTTCGCGATATTCATTTATTCAGCGAGGAGTTACCATCGCGTTACGAAACCGAGGTTGCTACCACCAACGATTGCGAGTTTTATACCTTACCCCTGGTAGATGGCTATTTGTGGAGCGATACTACTTTCTTTGCCGGACTCCGGTTCAAAAGTCTTATCAATGGCGTAGAAAAAGATATTACAGGTGGCATACCTACTATATCGGATAGTGTACCGGGTAAGCTATTTATATCTTGGCCTTTGCAGAATGTACCGGGCAAGCTTACTGTGCAATTCAGTGAAGATGCCATATCTATGTCATTACAGGGTAATGATTCATTTCGCTGGTATCTTTCTTTTGCTGCCGCTGCTGGTAAAAAGCTACCGTTCACAGGCATTGCCAGCAATCGTATGAATGCTATGTTCGAAGGAATGAAATACGCTGTTGTGGCAGCCAATGGCAGTTTCACCAAAGGCAAGCGTCCGGATGAATTTACTATTCAGCCTGCTCAACAGGAAGTTGTGCTGCACTTCACAACGGAGGCTTCGTAAGTTGCGCTGTAATTGTACTTTTTTTCTCTTGCAACTACACTTGGTAAGGACATACAGTACTGCAATTACCAATGCTATAAAATGGAATAGTTGTAAATGTTGTAGAATTACGGCGTTATCTGTTGCTATTCCGGTAATTACATTTATCCTGCTTCTGCATACTTAAATCGCTTTCAATGGAATGAGTTATACTCCCTGTGTTTTTAATCATTCACCATTTATACAACTTTTATCTAAACAAGCGTAGTTTCGTTCAACTCCTCTCTTTACATAAAAATTCCATACTATTTTATACATCCGTATAGTGGAAAAAGAGAATTTGAGAGACTATTAAAAATAGCATCCTGTCCAGGAGAACTTTGAAGGCTATGTTTAAGGTCATCTTTGGCATTGTTTCGCTTTTCTCATTTAGCAGTTCATTCTCTGGACTATTCGTGAAAACCGATTCGATCAGTTGGGAAAACAGGGCAGTTTTTATGAGTTTAAAATGGCATACAACTGCGTTTTCCCGGAAGAAAATAAAGAGTCAGGATTCAGAACCATTCGAACCAACGTTGTATAGGGTACGGAATTGAAAACTTATTTTATAGAATATAGGTACATTCAAATGCGTTATAATTATTTCTGAAATGAATATTGCTTTGCGACTCATTTTTTCTTTATTCATCATCTTAACACTTTTCATGTCAGGTTGTACATCTGATAGTCAAAAGCCTAACGCTTTATTCAAACTACTTCCTTCAAATGAAACCGGGATCACTTTTTCTAATGTTATTACGCAAAGCGATTCGCTAAATATTCTGGAATACATGTACTTCTATAACGGCGGTGGTGTTGGTGTGGGAGACATCAATAACGATGGATTAACAGATGTTTTTTTTACCGGCAATATGGTTACATCAAAGCTTTATTTAAACAAGGAAAATTTCCAGTTTCAGGATATTACTCAACAAGCAGGCATCACTACAAAAGGATGGTGTACCGGGGTAGCTGTTGTTGACATTAACAATGATGGTTACTTAGATATTTACGTTTGTCGGGCTGGAAGTAAAATTCCGGGTGATCGGGCAAACCAGTTATTTATTAACAACAGAAACAACACGTTTACAGAGTCAGCTCAGGCCTATGGTATAGCAGATACCGCGTACACCACGCAAGCCGCCTTTTTTGACTACGACAAAGACGGGGATTTAGATCTTTACTTGTTAACACATGATCATTCGCCGAAAACAGTAAATAATATCGACCCCATAAAAGAGCATGGCGAGGGCAGAAATACGGATAAATTATACAGGAACAACGGAAATATTCGCAATGGACACCCCACATTCACAGATGTGTCCGCACAGGCAGGAATACAGATAGAAGGATATGGATTAGGTGTGGCAATCAGTGATATTAACTCAGATGGTTGGCCAGACATATATGTCTCCAACGACTTTAGTAGCAACGATCTGCTGTACATTAATAATCAGAACGGAACTTTTACCAACAGAATAAGAGCGTACCTAAAGCATGAGAGCTATAACGGAATGGGGGCTGATGTTTCCGATTTTAATAATGATGGACACCCGGATATTGTAGTGGTGGACATGCTTCCTGAAGATAACTATAGACAAAAGATGATGTTGGGAAGCATGACCAATGAAAACTTCGATTTCATGCTCGAAAGAGGATACGAGCCTCAGTATATGAGGAATACACTCCAACTCAACAATGGAAATGGACATTTTAGCGAAATTGCGCAACTGGCTGGTGTAGATAAGACAGATTGGAGTTGGAGTCCTTTATTTGCCGATTTCGACAACGATGGATTCAAGGATCTTTTCATTACCAACGGATACCTGAAAGATATCACTGATAGGGATTTCATCGTTTACAGCCACAACAAAACGGTGCTGCAGGATGCAAAAGCTGCCAATAAAACACTGCTTGAGCTCATGAACAAACAGCAGGGGGTAAAGCTTCCCAATTATGCTTTTAAGAATAATCACAATCTCACATTCTCAAAAGCAGTTGATTGGGGATTTGATCAGCCCAGCTTTTCGAATGGCGATGCCTTTGCCGACCTTGATAACGACGGCGACCTGGATTTGGTGATTAACAACATTAACGATGAAGCATTCATTTACAGAAATGAGTCAGAAAAAACTAAAAAAAATAATTATCTGCAGATTTCCCTGGTAGGTGACTCTTTGAACACATTCGGCCTGGGAACAAAGGTTACGATATATCATCAGGGAAATATTCAATATTATGAACATAATTTATACCGCGGATATGAATCTTCTGTAACGAACGTGATTCATTTTGGACTTGGAAATATCAATGTGATTGATTCTGTCAATGTGTTGTGGCCGGATGGTAAAGTCCAGCAATTGGTTGATGTTCCTGTTAATCAGCGCATCGTAGTCAACAAGAAAGATGCTGCGGTTAAGTTGCACGAAAAACCTAATAAAAGTCCGACGATCTTTTCAGAGGTTTCGGCTTTGAAGGGAATCCGGTTCCTTCACAAGGAAAACAGGTACTCAGACCTGACATCTAAGCCATTAATGCCTCATACGTACTCGACCATGGGACCTGCAATGGCAGCAGGAGACGTGGATGGCAACGGACTTGACGACTTCTTTATCGGAGGCTCCGCTGGAAATGCCGGAAGCTTTTATTTTCAGGATAAATCCGGTCATTTCACCAAACAGGATTTTGCTCATGACATAGAGTATGAAGATATGGGAGCGTTGTTATTTGACGCTGATAACGACAATGATTTGGATTTATATATCGTGAGCGGGGGGAGTGAGTTTGCTGAGGGATCCGCCTTCTATCAGGACAGACTCTATAAAAATGATGGCAAAGGCAATTTTAAAAAGGATTCCGGAGCGCTGCCAGTTATTACAGCAAGTGGCTCTTGCGTAACGGCTGCGGATTTTGACAGGGATGGCGATCTAGATCTGTTTGTGGGCGGTAGATTTTCTCCCGGAAAATACCCACTGGCACCCGAAAGTTATATTCTTGAAAACAGAGGGGGGAAGTTTATCAATGCGACAGATCGGATATGCGGTGGACTGAAAAATATAGGCATGGTAACATCGGCGCTATGGACGGATTTTGACAATGATTCACTGATAGATTTACTGGTTGTAGGTGAATGGATGCCCATAACAATTTTTAAAAATGTCGGAGGAAAGTTAATCAATGTGACCGCTTCTGCGGGATTGGGTGAGACCTCTGGATGGTGGAACAGTATTGCCGGCGGGGATATAGACAATGATGGCGATATGGATTATATAATAGGAAACCTGGGATTGAACAACCCTTTTCGTGCCTCAATGAGCGAACCACTGACTTTAATTTCCGGTGATTTTGATCAAAGTGGAATTCCTCATACGATACTAACATGGTATAACGGGGGGAAAAATTATCCTTGGTCATCCAAAGATGTAATGCTCGGGCAAATGCCGCGTTTAGGGAAAAAGTTCTTTATGTATAATGACTTTGCAAAAGCAACTATAACGGATATCATCCCGTCTGAAATTTACAAGAAGGCTTCTGTTTTAAAAAGCACCTGCTTTTCCACATCCTATTTAGAAAACCTCGGAGGAGGAAAATTCGAACTAAAGCCATTACCAATACAAGCTCAGTTTGCTCCGGTCAATGGCATTATTATCAGGGATGTTGACCATGACGGAAATCTTGACTGTCTGCTTACGGGAAACTGGTACGCTCCCGATGTTTCCATCGGGCGGTACGATGCTTTCACCGGGTTATACCTAAGGGGAAATGGCAAAGGAAACTTTGCAAATGTCCCTGTTTCTGAAAGCGGCTTCTTTATTAATTCCGATTCGAGATCGTTGATACAGTTATATTCGGGAAGCGGTGAGGCGCTGATTGCCGGAGCCTCCAATTCCGATAGCTTACTTGCTTATTCTCAGAAAATCCCACAAGGAACGACGCTTTTTAAATTACAGCATACGGATGTCTTTGGTTCGCTGATAACAAAGGATTCCCGCAAAAGAAAACTCGAATTCTATTACGGTTCAGGTTACCTGTCCCAATCATCCCGAACAGTTGAAGTTCCTCCGGAGGCGGATTCGGTTGTAATTATAGATTCGCAAGGAAATGGACGTAGCTATAACAAAAAACACCGGTAAGGCGGAAATGAATCAAACAGTTTTGGGCTGTTTGTCCAGACCTGATTGCTGGCCAGATTCAAATTAATATAAATAATCTGAAGAAATTATTGTTTAATATCTATTTAAATACTTTATCTTGCTAAAACGATTTTCCTACTTGCAAAAACGATTTTTCTAACACGCTAAAACCTTCCTATGAGTTCCGATAAATGCCTGCCATTTTATATTCCGGATTTTTTGAAATACCTGCATATTCCTAACAATTCATCCATACCTGCTTAATTAATAACATTATGAAACAAATGCTACTATTAGGCTTATTAATAGCCTCCATTTGGCCTGCAATAAAGGCTCAGCAAACTGTGACGGGGAAGGTCACAGATATAGAAGGAAAAAGTCTTCCGGGAGTGAGCATCATGATTAAAAATACTACGGTTGGTTCTACTTCAGATAACGCCGGCAATTTTCGCATCAATGTAACAAGTAATAGTGATACCCTGGTGTTTTCACTTGTTGGATTTGCCATAAAAGAAGTAGCGGTAAACGGGCAAAGCAGATTTGATGTGACTTTAGTAGAAAATGCCAGTAAACTGAACGAAGTGGTAGTGGTGGGGTATGGAACAGTAAAGAAATCCGATCTCACCGGATCGGTAGTCTCCATTTCTTCCGAGCAATTAAAAGCAGTTCCTGTAACTACATTTGATCAGGCATTACAAGGAAGGGCGGCAGGCGTTCAGGTAGTTCAGGCAACTGGTGCCCCGGGCGGTGGTACGAACATAAGAATCAGGGGTACAACTTCTGTAAATGCAAGTAGCGAACCGTTATATGTTATTGATGGTTTATTAATCAATAGTAATACCAGTGAGATGTCCATTGGTGGACGAGGTCCTGCGGTAAGCCCGTTGGCCACCATAAACCCCAGTGACATTGAGTCCATTGAGATATTAAAAGATGCATCAGCCACAGCAATATATGGATCAAGAGCCGCCAACGGAGTAGTATTAATCACCACAAGGAAAGGAAAGGCAGGAAAAGCTTCTCTGAATCTTGAATCCTACTACGGTGTGCAGGAAGCTACTAAAAAGCTAAATCTGTTAAATGCTGCTCAGTATGCAGAACTGGTAAATGAGGCTGAACAAAATGCTGGTCGTACGCCGGTTTACCCTAATCCTCAAAGTTTAGGAAAAGGAACCGACTGGCAGGAAGCGCTTTTTCAGCAGGCGCCGATTGCTAATGTTCAGCTTTCAGTGACTGGCGGCAACGAAAAAACGAGATACGCAGTTGGTGGAGGATACTTTTCTCAGAAGGGTATTGTAGTTGGTTCCGACTTAAACCGGTATTCCTTCAGAACAAATCTTGAAACAGAAGTTAGTAAAAAGCTGACTGTCGGAACTAACATCTCTTACAATAGAATGCAAACAAATGGTGTTTTAACCGGGCCTGCTCCCGTTGTGCAAGGGGTAGTTTACAACGCACTTTTATTCAATCCCATTCTTCCTGTTTATGATTCCTCAAGAGCGGGAGGATACACGTTTGCTCATGACAGGAGAGATGCAGTGGCCAACCCTATCGCGGAGGCAAGGGAGTATGAAGCTGTAACTACAACTTCCCGTTTACTCGGAACCGTGTTTGCTCAATACGAAATTATCGAAGGTTTATCACTGAGGTCCAGTTTTGGTATAGATGCTTTGTCTACAAAGTCTAATACTTTTGGTCCTAACTTCCTTAAGCGGACAGAAAACAGTATGGGGGAAGCATCCATTGCTACGCTGGAAGCATTGACGTGGCTGAATACCAATACGCTTACATACAACAAGCAAATTAATGCAAACAACAGTATTAACGCACTTGCAGGATTGGAGTTCCAGAAGTTTAGAAACGAAACGACCAGTATGTATGCTTTTGGCTTTCCTGAATCCACAACAGGCTGGCACAATATAAGTGCAGGAGAGAACCCTCAGCCGCTGTCGAATGGTGAAACAGAATGGAGCATAGCCTCTTATTTCGGCAGACTAAACTACTCGCTGATGAATAAATATCTGTTCACTCTTACAGGTAGGGTGGATGGTTCTTCGAAGTTTGCTGAAGGCAATAAGTATGGCTTTTTTCCATCCGGAGCTTTTGCGTGGAGAATGTCTGAGGAACCATTTATGAAAAATGTCAGCTTTATTTCAGACCTGAAACTCAGAGCCAGTTATGGACGAACAGGAAACCAGTCTATTCCTCCCTACCAGTCTCTGGCATTAATATCCGGCAGTGGTATCGAGGGCGTTTTTAGTAACGGAAATATCATAACTGCAGTTCGCGGCAGACAGCCTATCCAATATCCTAACAAACTTTTAAAATGGGAAACAACAGACCAGGCTAATGTAGGTATTGACATGGCGGTTTTTAGGGGAAGATTGAGTCTTACTGCGGAGGTATATCACAAGAACACCAAAGACCTGTTACTTAGCACTCCGCTGCCCTATACAACAGGCTTCGGCAGTTCGCTGACCAATGTAGGTAACATCACAAACAAAGGGGTTGACTTGTCGCTTAGTTCGGTCAATTTTGATGGAGTGCTTAATTGGACAACGTCGGTCAATTTCTCAGTAAACCGAAATAAGGTTACTGAACTTGTAAGCGATGAGGATGTTCATTTGATTGCCGGCAATGTTCTCCGGGTAGGACAACCCGTTGGATCGTTCTATGGCTATGTGTTTGACGGAATTTTTCAGAATGCCGACGACATAGCCAAAAGTCCTATACTTACGGGAACGAATCCGGCTCCCGGAGACCTGAAGTATAAAGACATCAGCGGTCCGGGTGGTGCGCCCGATGGTATTGTAAATGAGTTTGACAGAACGATCATCGGCAGCGCGCAACCAGATTTTACCTGGGGGCTTAATAATACCCTAAGCTTTAAAAATCTTACTTTATCATTCTTTTTTCAGGGGTCACAAGGCAATGAACTGATCAACCAGAATTTGGCAGATTTGGCAAATCTCAATGGAAAACAAAACGTTCTGGCAGATGTTGCACTCAACCGCTGGACTCCGCAGCATCCCGGTAATAAATATCCCCGTGCATACACCGATGCCAATGATAACGTATTCTCTTCAAGATTCATCGAAGATGCATCTTACCTGAGATTGAAAAACGTAACGTTAGGATATAATCTTCCGTCATCTGCTTTGAAAAGAATGGGTTTAAGCAACGTTAGATTATATGTAAGTGGTACGAACTTATGGACGGTGACCGGCTATAGTGGCTTTGATCCTGAAGGTAACGCGTATGGTGGCACAACGGATATAGTAGGAGTTGATTATGGAGGGTATCCACTCGCCAAAACGTACACCGTTGGTCTTAACATAGGGTTTTAATTATCACCTGCTTAAATAAAATTGAAAATGAAAAGCTTTATAAATATAAGAACATTTGCAGTGGCCTTTTTACTCGCGGTGATCTGGTTAAGTTCGTGCGAGAAATTTTTGAAAGAAGAGCCTAAGGATAGAGTATTCAGTGCCAATTTTTACAAAACGGAAGAAGATGCTATAGCCGCAACCAATGCCATTTACGCCAGCTTAGGATCTTATTTTGACAATGGTGATGGTCCATACCATAGTACAACGTGGATTGCAATGGGGCTGGCTTCTGATGAAATGGCTAATAAGCAAACCGACAATTCGATGGATCAACTCGATGATTTTGCCTGGAATGCGGAAAATGGGGCTATTCTCAGTATATGGCGCAGCCATTATAAAACGATAACTGTGGCAAATATTGCCATTAACAGAATTCCCGGTATAGATATGGACCCAACCCTGCGGGACAGGCTTGTAAATGAATCGAAGTTCCTAAGAGCATTGATGTATTTCAACCTGGTAAGGATGTACGGTCCGATTCCGCTTATAACAACCGAAGACGCGCCTATTAACATCGGTGTCTCCAGTGTGGATGACGTTTATGCACAGATAATCAGTGATCTTCAGTCAGCAGAAGCTTTACCCGCCGATGGAGACATTGAGGAAGGAAGGGCAACGAGCGGTGCAGCAAAATCGTTGCTTGCGAAAGTGTACCTGACAAGAAAGGAGTGGGATAAAGCTGCGGCCAAAGCGCTGGAAGTAATCCGATCAAATAAATATGGGTTATGGGAGCATTTTGCAGATGTATTTAAACAGTCGAACAGGAATGGCAAGGAAGCTATTTTTTCGGTTAGTAATGGCGATGCTGGCGGCACCATTTCTTTTTGGGAGTTCGGGCAATTTAATGTAAGGCTGCTACCCAAAGAGCTTACAGAAAAGAGGAGTAACGTCAGGAATACCCAGGGCTGGCAAGTAGCCACCTGGGATTTATATAATTCATTTTCTGATGACGACGAAAGAAAGAGCGTCACCTTTATGACAGAATTTGTAGCAGACGATGGCAGTGTTGTGAAACTCAGTGATCCTTATTTTCAAAAGTACTGGGATCAGTCGGTAGAGCCGAACGGGGGCGATTCGCAGCAGGATTTTCCTGTGATAAGATATGCTGACGTACTCCTTATGTACGCGGAGGCAGAAGCAGAACTCGGGAACTTAACTGTTGCAAATGATTACCTGGAAATGGTGAGAAACCGGGCTGGTCTCACATATGTGGATATTAACGACCTAGAAACTTTCAGAGCGGAAATACTTACAGAAAGAAGAAAGGAGCTTGCTGCCGAAGGTCACCGTTGGTTTGATTTGGTAAGGACAGGCCAGCTTGAGGAAAGAGTTCAGGCAGCTAAAGGTATAAGCGTTAATCCAAGATATAATATATTCCCGTATCCTCAGCGCGAAATAGACACCAATAATGAGTTGCCATCCAATAGTGATAAAGGTTATTGATCTTCCTATTTGAGTAATACGATGGTATAAGTTTGGTAAAGAGGAGCTGTCTCAGCTCCTCTTTACTATTATATTGTGCAGAACTCATTTCTGTATTATGCTTAGAGAATTTACCAAAATAGAGGGGTTGGTGAAGTTCAGATGTGCTAAAACCTGGGTATGTACTGCACCGTGATAGAGGTTAGTCACTTGTGGAATGCTACCGGTGCCAAATGGATTCTTCACTACATTTACCCGTTTAAAATAATAACATGAAAACACTCTTTCTGCTGCCTTTCTTCTTTTCGCTTGTTTATTTTTTGAGTGATAAGGCAGAATGTTATTCTCATAAAAAAAATACAATAAGCCAAAACAAGCATGAAATAGCTGCAATCTATCCGGCAGATAGTAGCAAGAACAAGGAAAATCCTGTAATTCCAGGTGATTTTGCCGACCCTTCCATCATACGGCAGGGCGATATGTATTATGCCTCGGGTACTTCCTCGGAGTGGGCGCCGCATTATCCGTTGTTTCAATCTACCAACTTATTGCAGTGGCAGCAGATCGGTTATGTGTTTTCAAAAACGCCGTCCTGGGCATCAGCGTCTTTTTGGGCGCCCGAACTTTTTTACCATAATGGAATGTATTATGTGTATTATGTTGCAAGGAAAAAAAGCGATGGTATTTCCTGCATTGGTGTGGCTACTTCTCAGGATCCCGCAAAAGGTTTTACCGATCATGGTATTTTGCTGGAGTTTGGAAAAGAAGCTATTGATCCGTTTGTGATGGAGGATAGTGGTAAATTATACATCACCTGGAAAGCATACGGGCTGGATCAGCGCCCGATTGAGATTTTGGGCAGCCGGCTTTCAAATGATGGATTGAAAGTAGAAGGAGAACCGTTTATGCTGCTGCGCGATGATGAAAAAAAGGGTTTGGAAGGTCAGTGCCTGGTGAAGCGGAATGGCTACTATTATTTGTTTTATTCTGTAGGAAATTGTTGCGGAGGTGGTTGTAGTTATCAGGTAGCGGTAGCGAGGTCTGCTTCGTTGAAGGGGCCTTATGTCAGGTTTTCTAATAACCCCATCCTGTCCCAAACGGAAGATTGGAAATGCACGGGGCATGGTACAATTGTAACCTCCAAAGAAGGAAAAGATTTTTATCTGTATCATGCGTATAGCAAAACGGATGGTGTATATACCGGCAGACAAGGCATGCTGGCAGCAGTAACCTGGGATGCGCAAACCGGTTGGCCATACATTCAACCTTTAGGAGAGAAAGTAGCGATAAAAAAGAACTTTAGGGATGATTTTTCAAAAGATAGTTTGTCTGGTGCCTGGCAATGGGATTTTCGTCATACACAGCCAGATTATAAAGTAAAAGAAGGTAAGCTATATCTCTCCGGCAAAACGGCTGCAGATAATCTTACCGGAACAGCGTTGACTGTGCGCCCGCTAAGCGGCGATTACGAAATCACTACAGTAATAGTCAATTACAATGCCTCGCTAAAAGGTTTGGTGCTTTATGGCGATGCAGGTCAGTCGGTAGGCATTGGTATCAAAAACAATACGGTACAGATATGGGAAGTAAAGAACCAAAAAAGAATGATTTTGGCGGAAGAAGAAATAAGGGTAAAAATGCCTTTGCAACTAAAAATGAAAATAGACAAAGGTTACCAATGCAGGTTTTATTGGAGCGAAGAAGGTAAGAACTGGACCGAAATAAAAACGGGAAGTGATTATTACAACGCCGGTTTTTTGCCACCTTGGGATCGCAGCCCACGTCCTGGCTTAATGCAGCAAGGCGTTGTGGCAGAACCTGCCGTTTTCAGCTTCTTTACCATTATAAATCAGTAAGCCTGTTAAAATGCAGGATGGTGTTTTGCAGATGCATAAATAATTGTAAGTAGTTATGACGATATATGGTATAATTACAGCGTTCCACGAAATGGTAAGTGTGCAGAAGAATAGGCAGAGCTTAACGAGGGCAAAGGGCCAAACACCAGGTATAAAAATATGTAAGATGTTAAACATCCTAAGCAAAAAGCCTGTAAATACAATTATTTACAGGCTTTCATTGTTGTTTGATACGGTTACTGTCGGGATGACAAGATTCGAACTTGCGACCCCACGCCCCCCAGACGTGTGCGCTACCGGGCTGCGCTACATCCCGAAATTCCTGTTAATCAACTACACTTCGGCAGTAAGGGCTGCAAATGTAAAAGTGTTTTTATAAAAATCCACCTATCTTGCGATAAATTTTGTCCTTTCGCATGAATATCTTGCTGAAAAAAGTTTTAATAGCCGATACCAGTTCTCCTTATTGCAATACAGTTAAAGATGTTTTAGTACAAGATGGATTCATTCAAACGATAAATGATACTATTGAGGCAGCAGCAGAGGAGGTGGTGGATGAACCTAACCTCATTGCATCGCCGGGTTGGGTAGATGTGTTTGCCGATTTTGCCGACCCCGGTTTTGAGCACAAAGAAACAGTAGAAACCGGCGCGGCCGCAGCCCTGGCAGGCGGTTTTACGCAAGTGTTGGTAGTGCCAAATACACAACCGGTGCTTTCTACCAAAACGCAGGTGAGTTATGTTGTTCAAAAATCAAAAGATACCCCGGTTAGTATTCATCCGATTGGTGCAGTATCCAAGAACTGCGAGGGCAAAGAATTGGCTGAAATGTATGATATGTACTACAGCGGCGCAGTAGCTTTTAGCGATGGACTACAGCCTGTACAGTCGGCTGGTATTTTACTCAAGGCATTGCAGTATGTAAAAGCATTTGACGGCGTGCTGATACAATTGCCCGTAGATAAAAGTATCAACGCGCATGGCTTGATAAACGAGGGCATTGTTTCCACACAATTAGGATTGCCCGGCATACCGGCCATCGCCGAAGAACTGATTATACAAAGAGATATTGAACTCTTGAAATACACCGGTAGTAAGTTGCACATCACCGGTATTTCTACAGCGAAAAGTGTGGAATTAATAAAAAGAGCCAAAGAAGAAGGTTTGCAGATTACCTGTAGTGTGGCGCCTTATCATTTGTATTTTTGTGACGAGGATTTACGGTCTTACGATACGAACCTGAAAGTAAAACCGCCATTGCGCACGCCGGCAGACAGAGATGCTTTGCGGCAGGCAGTGTTGGACGGATGGATAGATTGTATTGCCACACATCATATTCCGCAGCACTGGGACGATAAAACATGTGAGTTTGAATATGCAAAGCCGGGAATGATTGGGTTGCAAACGGCTTTTGCTGTGGTGCAAACGGTATTGCCGCAATTAGCCAATGAAGCCCTAACAAAACTGTTTTCTATTAATGCTGCAACTATTTTTAACTTACCGGTAGCTACAATACAGGAAGGTAAAAGAGCAGAGCTCACTTTATTCAACCGCTCTGGAAAAACATTGCTTACCGAAGAAAACAATAAGAGCAAATCGGGCAACACACCTTTTTTAAATAAAGAATTGAATGGGAAAGTAGCAGGTGTTATTAATAAAGGCAATTTATTTTTAAATATATAATGGCTATGGAAAAAAAAGAAATAAAACCCGCAACGGCAGGGCTTATCATAGGTTTAGTTTCAATAGTCCTTTTCCTACTGTATTATTTTACGGGGCTTATCTATCACAGAGATTTTACCAGCTTTATTCCAATGGCTGTATCTATCGTTATTATCATTGTATTTATTAACCTCTGGGCAAAAGCAAAAAACAATGTAGTAACTTATGGTAGCTGTTTTGGATATGGATTTAAATCTGTTTGTGTTGCTGCATTAATAGTTTTTTTCTTTATGGTGATTTTTATTTATGCCTTTCCCGATTATAAGGTGCACATGCTGGATGTAATAAAGGACCAGATGAATAAAAACCCGAAGATAACAGATGACCAACGGGATAAAGGATTAGCCATGGTTTCTAAAATGTTTGTGATAAGTACGTTGGGTGGAAGTCTGTTTGGAAATTTATTCATTGGTACTATTGCCTCATTAATCGGGGCTGCTATTCCTAAAAAAATTCAAGCCGACCCATTCTCTCAAATAAATCAAATAGGCGAACCGCAGTAATGAACCTTTCTATTATTATTCCCCTTTTTAATGAAGAAGAATCTTTGCCCGAACTGAGCGAATGGATAACGCGCGTAGTAGAAGCAAATAATCTTACTTACGAAGTAATAATGGTGGACGATGGCAGCACCGACAATAGCTGGCAGGTGGTGGAGCATATAGCTGCAAAGAATCAGTATTTCAAAGGCATTCGTTTTCAGCGCAATTATGGCAAATCGGCTGCGTTGAACGAAGGTTTTCTGGCGGCACAAGGTGATGTGGTAATAACGATGGATGCCGATTTACAGGACTCGCCCGATGAAATTCCGGCATTGTACAACATGATCGCGGAAGACGGCTATGACCTTGTAAGCGGCTGGAAGAAAAAGCGCTATGATAATGCACTTACTAAAAATCTCCCGTCTAAAGTATATAATGGTGTAAGCCGCAAAATATCGGGCATACCACTGCACGATTTTAATTGCGGGTTGAAATCGTACCGTAAAAAAGTTGTCAAAAGCATTGAAGTATATGGCGAGATGCACCGCTATATTCCGGTGATTGCCAAGTGGGCGGGCTTTAAGAAAATAGGAGAGAAGGTGGTGGAGCATCGGCCCCGCAAGTATGGTGTTACAAAATTTGGCTGGGAGCGTTTTTTAAATGGTTTTCTCGACCTTACCACCATTACTTTTGTTAGCCGCTTCAGCAAAAGACCTATGCACTTTTTTGGCATGTACGGCACGCTTTTTTTCTTTATAGGCTCTGTTATTTTTGTTTATCTTATTATAGCCAAGATAGTTGATGTAGATTTTGCACTAACCAATCGTCCATCGTTTTATATTGCATTAGTAGCGATGATACTGGGTATGCAATTGTTCTTAACCGGCTTTCTGGCGGAAATGATTTCCCGAAATTCTTCGGAAAGGAATAATTATTTGGTTGAAGATAAAATAGGATTGAGGTAACAACTCGTCATTGCGAGCACAGCAAGCTGTGGGTAGTAATAAAATCAAAATATGTCTGCAATGATGAATGATAGTAATTACTTTACAATAAACTTGTATCTAAGCCATTTATATTGTTAAAGCTTAGCACAGATTGCTTCAATCCGCTCGCAATAACGACAATTTAAACCAACTGCCGACATCTCCTTTTACATTCTCCTTTTCTTTCCGGTTATTTGTAGCATGAATCAACAGGTAGTTATTCTTGGTCCCGCGCACCCGCTCCGCGGTGGACTGGCTTCTTTTAACGAGCGGCTCGCGCGGCAATTTCAGCATGAGCAGGATGATGTTTGCATTTACACTTTTTCATTACAATATCCCGGCTTTCTTTTTCCCGGCACTACCCAATATTCCAGCGAGCCGGCACCGGATGATATTTGCATTAAAGTGCGTATCAATTCTGTTAACCCGATTAATTGGATACAGGTGGGTAAGGCATTGAAAAAATTACGTCCCGATATAATTGTGGTGCGTTACTGGCTGCCTTTTATGGGACCTTGCCTGGGTACTATCTTGCGTATAGCAAAAAAAAATAAGCACACCAAAGTGGTGTGTATTGCCGATAATATTATTCCGCATGAGCACCGCCCTGGTGATAAACAATTTACCCGGTATTTTGTAAAACCTGTGGACGCATTTGTTACGATGAGTGCTAAAGTGTTGAATGACCTAAAGCAATTTACAAATAAACCCGCTAAACAAATTGTACATCCGCTATACGACAATTTTGGAGAAGCGGTTAGTAAAGAAACAGCACGTGCTTACCTGAATCTTCCTGCAACAGAAAAAATCATCTTATTCTTTGGGTTTATCCGCAAATACAAAGGATTGGATATTTTGTTTGATGCAATGAAGATTTTAAAAGAGCGAAATGCTGGTATTAAACTATTAGTAGCGGGCGAATTTTATGAAGATGAACAGCCTTACCGGGAGCAATTGGCACAATTGCACATTCAGGATGTTATTTACCTGCACACTTCCTTTATTGAAGACAGCAAAGTAAAATATTACTTAAGCGCTGCCGATTTTGTAATACAACCTTACCGAAATGCAACGCAAAGCGGGGTTACGCCATTGGCCTATCATTTTGAAAAACCCATGCTGGTAACAAATGTGGGTGGCTTACCCGCGTTGGTGCCCGATGAAAAAGTAGGTGTTGTAGCCGAACCTAATGCACAGGATATTGCAGATAAAATATGGAGGTTGTATGCTTTGGGAGAAAGTTATTTTTTGCCTTACTTACAAGCAGAAAAACAAAAATATAGCTGGGCAGTTTTAACAGGAACAATCAGAAGCCTTGCTGAAAAAGCTTCTTGAACATTTACCATATTTCACTGAAGTCAACAGTTGCTTCACAATCTTCTAATGTGAAAGTGTAAGTAAAAGCATGTGTTTTTTTGCGAAGCGCATATTCTTCGTTTTCTATTTCGTACACTTCTATTGTTTCCTCCTCCGGCGAAACGATTAAATAGTACCGTATTCTTTGCTGCTGATAAATATCAAATTTGGTATGCCTGTCCTTCAAGGCTGTTGCAGGCGATAAAATTTCAACTACCAACGCAGGCGGAAAATCAAGGTACTTTTTTCTGATTTCTTTGCAGGTAATAAATAAATCCGGCTGTACAATTGTTTCATCTGTTACCTTGTAATCTACCGGTTGATATACCTTGCATTTTTTACATTTCTTTAGAGCAATATTAAATTCAGTAGCAAGATTACTCGCTACATATTGATGTTTTGGAACTGGTGCAGGCGCCAGCGCATACGCTATTCCATATATCACTTCCCACTTCCCTTCCTACTGTATATAATCGTCGTAAGTGTATCTTGGTAATAGTTGTATTGCTGACATATAACATCCATTTTAGTAAAAATAGATAATATATGATAAAGAAAAAAGGCAACAATTGACGTTGCCTTTTACATAAAAACGATTAAGAATATCAATACGCTCTTGCAAATAACACACGTTGCTTAGAAGGCGCTCCTGTTAAAACATCTTTACCTTCTTCCAATTCATTATTTAAGGGAATACAGCGAATGGTGGCCTTTGTAAGTTCTTTTATTTTTTCTTCTGTTTCTGCAGTGCCGTCCCAATGTGCCAAAATAAAACCACCTTTGTCGTCCAGCACTTTTACAAATTTATCCCACGTGTCCACTTTAGTGATATGCTCATCACGAGAAGCTTTTGCTTTTTCAAACATACTTTGCTGAATATCGTCCAATAAATTTTGTAAAGCATTGGGCAAGCCATCCAGACTATATTGTTTCTTTTCCTTCGTATCCCGGCGGGCAACTTCTACTACATTATTCTCCAGGTCGCGCATACCTATTGCAACGCGCACCGGCACACCTTTCAATTCATATTCTGCAAACTTCCAGCCGGGCCGGTTGTTGTCGTTATCATCGTATTTTACCGAAATACCGAGTGCTTTTAATGCTGGTAAAATTTCACCTTTTACTTTTTCATCCAGCTTTGCTTTTTGTTCCTCGCCTTTAAAAATGGGCACAATTACCACTTGTAAGGGAGCAATTTTGGGCGGCAGCACCAACCCTTCGTCATCGCTGTGTACCATTACCAATCCACCAATCAGCCGGGTGCTTACACCCCAGCTTGTAGCCCACACATAATCGAGTTTGTTATTTTTATCGCTGAATTTTACATCAAATGCCTTTGCAAAATTTTGCCCTAAAAAATGCGAAGTGCCTGCTTGTAATGCTTTACCATCCTGCATCATGGCCTCTATGCAATAAGTTTCTTCAGCACCCGCAAAACGTTCGTTTGGTGTTTTTACGCCTTGTATCACCGGCACTGCCATATAGTTTTCTGCAAAATCGGCATACACGCGGAGCATTTGTTCTGCTTCGGCAACGGCTTCTTCTTTGGTAGCGTGTGCAGTATGACCTTCCTGCCACAGAAATTCTGCCGTACGAAGGAATAAGCGCGTACGCATTTCCCAGCGCACCACGTTTGCCCATTGGTTTACTAATATTGGCAAATCGCGATAGCTCTGAATCCAGGTTTTATAGGTGTTCCAAATGATGGCTTCGCTGGTGGGGCGTACTACCAATTCTTCTTCCAGCTTTGCTTCTGGATCTACCATTAGCGCACCTTTTTTATCGGGGTTCGCCTTTAAGCGGTAGTGCGTAACCACTGCACATTCTTTGGCAAAGCCTTCTGCATTTTTTTCTTCGGCCTCAAACAAGCTTTTTGGAACAAAGAGCGGAAAGTAAGCATTGGTATGCCCGGTTTCTTTAAACATCTTGTCCAGCACATCCCGCATATTCTCCCAAAGTGTATAGCCATAAGGCTTTATTACCATGCAGCCACGCACCGCACTGTAGTCGGCAAGCTGCCCTTTAATTACCAGATCGTTGTACCACTGTGAGTAGTCGCTGCTCCGCGATGTTATTTCTTTGCTCATAATCAGCTACCGGCTTTAAGCTATTACAGCATCCGGCATTTATTTCTTTTAATTTTATCTTTTTTAGGCAGCGCAAAAGTAGTAATTTAGTGTCTTAAAAGAAAAGCAGTTATGAAGAGGAGAATACTTAGCGTTTTAGCTATCGCCATAGGCCTTGCCAGTTGCTCTACTGCATACCGTCAGGGACAAACACCGGATGATGTGTATTATTCTCCGGCAAAAGAAAAAACAGAAGCTTATGCTTCGGCAAATAATAACAGGCAATATGACCGCTACCAGCAGCGTAACAATAATAATTACGATGATTATACCAGTAGCAGCGAAGACAATTACCTGCGCATGAAGATACAGGACCGCTACCGTTGGGGTGCGCTGGACGATTATGACTATTGGTATAGCCCAAGCTATGCCTTCAACAACTATTACGGCTACAACAGCTTCAATCCATTTATGTTTAACAGTTGGGGTCTAAGCTATTACTATAGTCCGTTTGCTTCTATCCGTCCGTATGGATGGTTTAACAGCTATTATCCAACATATGGTTATTACACGCCGTATAACGGCTATTTCGGTCACAATTATGGTTACGGGTACATGCCGGTGTTTACAAGCAATACAAGAAAGGTTAATGGTGTACACCGTCCGTTGCTTGGCAGTTATGCTAACAATAATTACAACAACAATAACAATCGCAGCAGAACAAACGGCAGGTATATCCCCGGCTTTAATGATAACGGCAGCAGGTATAACAACCGGAATAATAGCCTTAATAACAACAATGTTAACCGTTCTAACAGCAACTTCAATAACAACAACAATTCTGCACCTGTAAGAAGCTTTACGCCTTCGAGCAGCAGCGGCAGCAGCAGTTCAGGCGGTGGCGGCGGTGTATCAAGGCAACCACGCCATTAAAGCGTACAATTGTTGCTGTACACTCTTTGGTTTAATATCAAACTAAAGAATTGACTGACGAAAAAACACCATTAATGAAAAAGTGTTTATTTACGGCTATGCTGCTTTTTGTGGCAGCCATAGTTTCTTATGCCCAATTGCCCGAAGATGTTTTACGCTACAGCTATTTTCAGCAGCAAGGTACTGCCCGCAGCATTGCCATTGGCGGTGCCATGGGTTCGCTGGGGGGCGATATAAGTGCCATGTACGTAAATCCTGCGGGGCTGGGTATGTATAGAACATCGGAAATTGTTATAAGTCCAGGGTTTAGATTCAACAACAACAAGGCAGATTTTCGCGGCACCAGTTTTCAAAGCAATAAAACGGGTTTTAACCTCGGTACTACAGGCGCTGTATTTGGTAATGGCAGCCCATACAGTCGCAACAGAAGTGAGGCATTTAGCATTGGTATAAGTCAAACGGCTAATTTTAATAATACGCTTACTTATAAAGGATTGAATGACTACAGCAGCTACTCGGAACAGTTTAGCGAAGAAGTGGCGCGCAGTGGCTATTCCAATTTCGATGCAGTATTGAATGATCCGTCTTTTGCTTTTGGCTCCTCGCTGGCTATTGATACGTACCTGATTGATACATTTAATAATGGTAGTATTATAAAAGGTTATCCTGAATTTATCCTGCAAAACGGCGGCGCACTCAACCAGGAAAAAACCATTAAAACAAGCGGCGGCATTTATGAGATAGCTTTGGGATATGCTGCTAACACCAATGATAAATTTTATTGGGGGCTTTCAATTGGTATTCCTATTGTAAGCTATACCCGCAATACTTTTTTCAGAGAGTCGGATGCAACGGATAATACAAATAATGGCTTTAACTACTCGGAGTGGAATGATAAACTGACTACTAATGGTGCCGGCTTAAATGGTAAAATAGGTCTTATTTACAAACCCGCTGGTCAGGTGCGGCTTGGGCTGGCAGTGCACACACCCTCTTTTTATATTTTAACAGATAGAGAAAGTGCCAGCATGATCACCGATGCAGAAGGCAGTGCGCCTTATCAATCCAGTTCTACACGGTTTATAGATGGTGGTATTGGCAGTACGCGTTATAGTGCAAATTCGCCCTGGAAATTTATTGCGAGTGCCTCGTATGTGATAAACGAAGTAAGTGACGTAACAAAGCAACGAGGTTTTATAACTGCTGATGTAGAATATAACACTTATTCTTCCGGTTCCTTTTCGGCAACAGATGCCGAATCCTCCAGCTCCAATTCTTATTATGATGCGCTTAAAAGCATTATCAAGGCAAACTATAAAGGGGCTTTTAACTTCCGGCTGGGCGGCGAACTGAAGTTTAATACATTGATGGTAAGATTGGGGGGCGCATACTATGGCAATCCTTACAAAAACAGCGACTTATCTTCCAATATCACGCAATTAGGCGGCGGTTTGGGTTACAGAAACAAGGGGATTTTTATTGATTTAGGCTACGCGTATGTAATGAATAAAAATGTAGATTTCCCCTATCGCTTACAGGATAAAGCCAACACTTTTGCATCGTATAAAAACAATCAGAATAATGTGATACTGACGGTTGGTTTTAAACTGTAGAGTGAAAACACAACTGTTTAGTATTTAATTTTTATTTTCTTCCTATAATTCCATCATAAATAATAATGGAATTTTTTTGCTCTTAATAAATAGCACTGCACAAAGTAATTGTAAATGTTATAATGCTATTGAATAGAATGAATAAACTAATTATTATGAAGTTCTTGTTTATCGTCCTATAAAAATGCTTCGGCATTTATTTTAATACAAACTTTTTACACCTTCTATTTGTGCTGCTTCTGTTTGGTGCATATCAAAAACAATTACCTCGTTACTGCCTTTTTTCAGCCAGTTAGAAGGACAATAAAATTTAAACTGCGGGCCTACATTCCAGTAACGTCCGAGATTATGTCCGTTTACCCAAACAATACCCTTTTTAAAATGTTGCATATCCAGATAAGTATCTGCAGGCGTATCAATGCTAAAGCTGCCTTTGAAAAAGATGCTATTTCTTGCTGTATCTGTTGAAGCGGTTGGTTGCAGATGCTGTATAAATTGTTCATCCATAGGCAGGCTATAAATGTTCCAGTTCATCAGCGTCATGCCATTTAACGTTACCCTGTCTGTAATGCCTTTCCGGTCTATCATGTATTGCGCAAAGTTGATGTGTCCCATTGCTTCAACGAGTATATCCAGCTTGGGGTTTTTGCTATTTGTTTTAGGCAGTTCAATCGTCCATTTACCACCATCTCTATATACCGTATCAATAAATTTTCCATCCAGAAACACCAAGGCAAAATCGCGCGGTTCGGTAATGGTCAGCTTGCCGCTTTTGTGCCCGATTAAGGTAGTGCTGTACAATACAAAGCCGCTGTTTTGATGTAAACTTTCCATTGGTACAGGCTGTGGCGAATGAACAGGTGTAGGCAAATGTTGCCAGATACTCGTAAAAGGCTGTAAGGTAAAAGGAGCAACCTTTATAGCTTCCGGCTGCTTTGGAACATCCGGTATTGGATATGACACATATTGTTTAAGAAGCTTGCGGATAGCAAAATATTTTGGCGTAGCCTGTCCCATTTCATTAATAGGTGCATCGTAATCGTAGCTGGTTACATCGGGCTGATATTGCGTAGGAGAAAAGGCATTGGCACCTGCCCAATAGCCAAAATTAGTGCCGCCATGCACCACATACAGGTTGAACGATTTTTTATGGTCTAATAAATACTTCACTTCTTTTAATAGCGAAGCTGTATCGGTATGTTGCCACGCTTCTTTCCAATGGGTAAGCCAGCCGGGATAAGTTTCACTGCTAAAAACCGGAACATCCGGATTATGTTTTTTTGCGGTAGCAAAATCTGCATCGCTGCCGCCGCTGTCAAGTCCTATTGCAGCACTATCTATGTTGCCTGCTTCCAGCATAAAATCTGTAGGTCCATCAGCCGTATAAAATGGCACATTGATACCGTTTGACAGCCATAGTTTTCTCAATGCTTCCAGATAGATTTTGTCGTTGCCGTAGCTGCCGTATTCATTTTCTATTTGCACCATCAGTATTGGTCCGCCATTGGTGCATTGCAGTGGCGCTACTTCTTTGCTCAGCCTGTTTATGTAGTTTGTTACGGCTTTCATATACGTGCTATCCATGCAGCGTACTTTAATGTCGGGTTTTTGTAGCAGCCAGGCAGGCAATCCGCCAAAATCCCATTCAGCACACACATACGGTCCGGGACGCAGTAATACCCACATGCCTTCCTGCTGACATAATTTTATAAACTCCGCTATGTTTCTGTTATCACTGGTAAAGTCAAAAACACCGGGTGTTTGTTCCAAATAATTCCAAAAAACATATACCGCAATGGTGTTGCAGCCCATCGCTTTTGCCATTTGTATGCGCTGCCGCCAGTACTGCTTTGGTATGCGCGCCGGGTGCATTTCGCCGCTGATCATCTGGAAAGGTTTTCCGTCCAGCAGAAAATCTTCTTTGCCCAATGCAAAGCTGTGTTTCTGCTGCGCAAAAAGTGTAGGCTGGAAAAAGCAACAGCAAAGAAGAAATGCAATAATATATTTCATGATCATTGTTTTATGGAATAAGTCCACAAGTGTTTGAAGCCTTTATCGTTATTGCGAGCGGAGCGAAGCAATCTGTGAAATTTATTACGATCAACATAAGCCATTAGAAGTGAAACTCTATACAATTTAAAGTAAGCCATCAATGATGGTTTTATTATAATCTACGGATTGCTTTGTACCTCGCAGTCGCAATGACGATAATTGCGCTGCTTTCAAATAAAAAGCTGGATACGCTATCTTGTTTAAACCACAAAGGCATTAAGGTAAGAAGACACACAAAGTATTTTCTATACAGGATTCTCTGTGAACCTTTGTGCTCTTTGTGTCTTAGTGGTTCAAAAAGAAAATAGATTGTTCTTACAATCGATCAATAAGCATCCATCAATCCTTCCACCGGCAACGTGCATCTTTTTTTACTGCTTTCAAAAGCCAGTTCTATCAGCTTTATCGTATTGTATGCTTGCCAAGGTGTTGTTTTAAGTGGTGCGCCGTTGGCAATGGTTTGGTATAAATATTCGTAAAACAAACCGAAATTCCCCTGTTGCGAAGGCACATATTCTTTCACTATTGCTCCATTTATTTCGGTGTGCAGCAGTCCATAAAATTCCTCAGATTCTATACCCAACGTTTCTGAGGGCATTTCACCCGCCTTTAGTTTTGCTTCCTGTGGATCGTCGCCATATTTGATAAACGAGCCTTTGGTGCCGTGAATAATATAGTGTGGCCCGTGCTCTCGTACCAGCATGCCCGCTCTTAATGTTGCCTGTAAAAAACCATAATCCAACACCACTGTAAAAGCATCATCGGCTTTTGCGTGCGGACGTTGCAACCGCACATCGGCAGTAATGAATTTGGGTATGCCAAACAAACACAAACACTGGTCAATTAAATGCGGCCCCAAATCGTATAAAATACCGCTGCCCGGCTCGGGTTTTTCGCGCCAGGCATTGGGTTTTGCTTCGGCACGATAGCGGAAGTAATTGCCTTCAAATGTATGTACTTCACCTAGCAATTGCTGCTGCAATATTTGCTGTATCGTTCTATAATCGGCAACATACCGGCGGTTTTGATAAACAGTAAGTAATGTGCCGGTTTGTTTTGACAGTGCAGCGAGTTCCATTGCTTCTGTACTGCGGATGGTAAAAGGTTTATCCACCACCACTGCCTTGCCGGCTAATAAACATTGTTTTGCATACGGGTAATGCGTTTCATTAGGCGTACCAATCACAATCAAATCGGCGTTGGTTTGCAGCAGTTCTTCAAAGCTGCGCACAATTTGCGCGTTTGGAAAAAGCGCTTTGGATTCTTCACGATGGCGCTCCAGTACGGCTACTACTTCGTAGTGTGGCGATACTTTTAAAAAGGGTGCATGGAATACTTTGGATGCTATTCCAAAGCCTGCAATACCTACTTGTATGGTTTTGTTCATAGATGCATTTTTTAGCCGCGAAGGCACAAAGATGTATAAAGTATTTTATTTAGCAGAAGTGTTCGAAAGCAAAATGTACATTGGAAAGTGCAACATCATAGTCAATGCGAGCACAGCGAGGCAATCTGCGGCATGTTTTAAATCAATGCAGATGACTTAGTTGGGGCTTTGTAATAATCTAATCTGTATGGTTAAATAACCTGGATGGCTTATGTTGATCGTACTATCTTTCACAGATTGCTGCGCTCGCATTGACGAACTTTTATAAACCTTTGTATCTTTCTGCCTTCGTAATAAAAGAATCACTCTTCCAATTGCTCCACGGTGCTTGTATCCGCCGGTTTAATAACCTTTTTCTTCACACTAAAAATCTTTTTTCCGGGCGTGGAAATCACTACTTCATCGCCCAAAATAAAGCCCCATGCATTCAGAGTATCCACACTATCAAATACTACTTTAAGCAATGCAATAACAGGAATGGCTAAAAACATTCCTGAAATACCCCATAAATGTTCGCCAAGTATAACGCCCAGTATAGTTACCAGTGCATTTATTTTTACTTTGCTACCCACTACTTTAGGCAATAAAAAATTGCTGTCTATCAAATGCGTGCACACCACCACAATAGCTACCCCCAGCACGGTTCCGGCAGCATTGGTGGTAAATGTAATAAGCACACTTAACAGGAGTGCCGTAAAAATACCCAGATAGGGGATAAGGTTTAATACCGCTACAATCATTGCCAGCAGCAAGGCATATTTTACACCCAACACCGTAAAACCTACAAATATCATGGTAGCAACAATCAGCATTTCTATACCCAACCCAACAATATAGCCTTTTATTACTGCTTTGGTTTTGTTTAAAATCGTATGCACCACCGGCGAGTGTTGTTCACTAAAGCTTTTAAGTAAAAAACTTACAATCATATTGCGATACAACAGCAGTAAAAAAGTATAAATGGGTATAAGCACCAGATAAATAAGGGTAGAACCTACGGTAGAAAAAGTGGTGCCTAGCAGGGCAGAAGTATGCGCCAACGTATTGGATGTGGCGCTATTCAAATAATTTTTTACTACCGATGCACGCAGATGAAATTGTTGTTGTATCCACAACTGCAGCTTATGAATACCATCAAAAAGCTGCTGACCCAATTTGGGCAAATCATCGCGAAAGTTGATGATTTGCGAAGAGATAAAATAGAATATGGTAAACACTACCGTAATAGCTAATACCAAACAAATAATAGCGGCTATACTTCGTGGCATGCGATGCCGCTCCATATAATCGCACGGCACCATTAATACAATGCACAGGAGGGAAGCAAAAATGAGCGGCACCAACACGCTTTTGGCAATGTACATAAATAGTATAATCAGCCCTATACTCAGCAACGTATGACTGAGACGAACAATAAAGGGAGTGGTTTGCATCATAAGAACAGCGCTTTAGTTTTTCTTATTTACCAACATTTACACCAAGTTAGTAAAAATTGACAGTTCGTTGCTGAATGGTTGCCGGTAGAATTGCTGTTTGTTTTTGAATGGATTGAATTTATAAAAGTACGTACTGGATTGTTCCAATTTACTTTTAAAAGCTTACTTATTTCTCCCTGTGCCCGAATATAACTCCATCGCCAACTGTATCTTCACGCCATGAGCGCACAGGAGATATGGAATGAATGTATACAAAACCTGAAGGACACCAGCCTGCTGGAGTTTACAGGCGTTGCGGCAGGCATTGCAAGTGTATGGTTTTCGCGTAAAGAAAATATACTGGTGTACCCGGTAGGGCTTATCAATACTATTATTTATGTATATATCAGTTTGAAAGGCAGCTTATTTGGCGAGGCAAGCGTTAACCTGTATTACACCATCATGAGTATTTATGGATGGGTATTATGGGCAAAAAAAGATGAACGGCATCAAACGGTATTGCAAATTACCTACAGCAGTGCCAAAGAATGGTTGTATCAGTTGCTGTTTTTTGCTACATTTTATATTGGCATCTTTGCAGCGCTTACTTATTTAAAGCAGGTTTTTTACTCCAACACTGTTCCTTATGCCGATGCGTTTGCCTCTGCTACCGCCTATACCGGCATGTGGCTGATGGCAAAAAAGAAGGTAGAAAGCTGGTGGTGGATAGCTACCAACGTTGCATCTATACCCTTGTATTTTATAAAAGGCTATGTGTTTACCTCGGTGCAGTATATTGTTTTGCTGGTGCTGGCAGTAATGGGGTTGCTGTCGTGGACGCGAAGAGTAAGCGGAGGGAAAACCGATGGATTGTTGTATGCAAGCGATTAAAAAAATAGTAGTGATTGGCCCCGAGAGCACGGGCAAAAGTATGTTGTGCCAACTGCTGGCTGCACATTACGGCACAATCTGGTGTGCTGAATATGCTCGGGAATATTTGCTCAACAACGGTACCGATTATACCTATGAAGATTTGCTCACTATAGCAAGAGGACAATTGCTGCTGCAAGAGGAAGCGGAAAAAAAAGTGGTACAAGGCGAAATAAATAACAACATCTCACATCGTACATCTCACATCGTACATCACACAACCATTGCTTCCCCTTTACTCTTTATTGACACCGACCTATATGTAATGAAAGTATGGTGCGAATATGTGTTTGGTAAATGCCACCAGTTTATCCTGGATGAAATTGTACAGCGCAAGTATGATTTATATCTCTTGTGCAAACCCGATATTGCCTGGGTAAAGGATGAGCTGCGCGAGTATCCCGATGAGCAAACACGCATAGAACTATTCCATATTTACCGCGATATTCTGATTAACCAAAACGTGCCCTGGGCAGAAGTGAGCGGCGATTATGAACAGCGGTTGAGCATGGGGATAAAAGCGGTTGAAGAAATACTCACTGGTATTTAAAAGCAGAAAAGAAATTAATTATACCATTTTCAATAGCGCTGCGCGTAATGCATTTTGCTCATAACCACCTCTTTGGAAGTATTGCGAAACGCAAACGTAAAAGGTAAAAAGCAAATCTCTGGTATGCCTTTTTCTTTTCGCCACAATTACTTTTATAACTTATTATATATTGGCAATAATTATCACGCAGAAGAAGAGACAATATTAAATAAAAAGTATCTTTAGTTTATAAATGTAGGTAGTATGTCAAACACAAAAGACAGCCCTGGCGTTTATGTTCCTCCGCCGTTGGTGTATATAGGAATGTTTCTTATTTCGTTGCTCTTACAAAAGCTTTTACCAATTGACAAGTCTTTCTTTCGCACTACCATTGCAGCTATCATCGGTGTCGTATGTATTGTTATCGGTCTCTGCTTTAATGTACCTGCACTACGCCAATTTGCAAAAACAAAAAATACGCTCATAACGGTAAAACCGGCTAATTCTTTGCAGACAACAGGCATCTACTCAATAACCAGAAATCCTATGTATTTGAGCCTGTTATTAGTTTATACCGGTCTTGCCTTGCTGATTGGAAACTGGTGGACCTTACTGCTGCTTCCATTACTCATTGTCGTTATTACTCACTTTATTATAAAGCCTGAAGAAAGGTATTTGGAAAGAGCTTTTGGGAAAACTTATCTCGACTATAAGGCAAACGTAAGACGTTGGATTTGATGATGTATAAATTACAATAGCAGTTTGCCATACACTTAACAGGCAGCATTATAATTAGTTCTCTTAAGATTTATTAACAAAAGCTTTGGTGATCATTCCTGCACCAGATTTTACAATCTATCCCTTGAAAGTAATGAAGATGAAACATAGCTAAAGATAGTAGACAAATTGCCCATGAATCAAACAAGGCGTTGTGCATATTTTTAGATACAGTTTCTTAAGCAGGGCAAAAGGTTAATTTAATTATGTAACTAAACTACATAAAAACACAAACTTTCTTACAGCACCGCCTATCTTCACCACATGAAAACAGAGAAGGAAAAAATGATAGCAGGGCAGCTATACAATCCACTGGATAAACAACTAGTAGAAGACAGGTTGCAAACACGATTACTTATAAAAGCGTTTAATGATACACGAGAAGATGAGGTAACAGAAAGAAGCCGTATCTTACAGGAGCTGATACCTAATGCAGCACCGGACTTGTGGCTACAGCCGCCTTTTTATTGCGATTATGGCTACAATATGCAAGTAGGCGAAAGAGTGTTTTTCAATTTCAATTGTATTGTATTGGATGTAGCTCCGGTAACCATTGGTAGCCGTACGATGTTTGGTCCTAATGTACAGGTTTATACTGCTACGCATCCACTAAATCATATAGAAAGAAGCTCGGGACTGGAATATGCAAAGCCGATTGTAATTGGAGCGGATGTTTGGGTAGGCGGTAGCGCCGTTATTTGTCCCGGTGTAACGATAGGAGACCGGAGTGTAATTGGCGCCGGCAGCGTAGTAACCAAAGATATTCCTGCCGATGTATTTGCTGCCGGCAATCCATGCAGGGTTATCAGGTCTTTAGTATAGGAAGAATAATTGTAGCTGTTAAAAAAAGGAGTGAAGTAGAAGATCATCATTGCAAACGGAGTAAAGCAATCTGTGTCATGCTGTAAATCAAGATAAGTAGCCAAAGACGAAATTTATAATAAAGCCTTTAGTAATATTATTCAGCAAAACAATCTTAAAGGTTTATGTTGGTTGTACTGCCATCCACAGATTGCATCGTTCGCCCTTGGTGAGATCGCAATAACGATTACTTAGCTGTAAGCAAATAGCTACAATGGGCTGTTTGCTACCTGGTGTTTTTTTCTTTTGGCATAAAAGAAATTAATAAGTAGCATCACAATTAAAATTACCAGTCCGAAAAATTCTCTTGTTTCTTCTATCCAGGGTTTTTCGGCTTTCATGGTTTCGGCAATGTTTTGTGCACCGTGCTTGGTCATCCAGTCTATCAATCCGTTAGCATCAAATATTTTGTACACGGCATACGCAGCATATACAACAATACCGGCAATATAGGCCTTAGGATAAAAATGGTTGCGAAAAGCCAGCCAGCAAAGGACTGCTGTGTACAAATAAATAGGCATCCATAAATACGGATCGGGATCGTTGTACTGCAAGGCTGCGAAAAGGATGAAAACAAAACAGAAAAAAATGTTGAACAGTTTCATAACACAGAGGGTAAAGTTAGGCGGTTTTGCATATCGTCTGCATTGCATTTTTATCCTTAAAATAATTGTTTGAGCCGCAACCCTGCCTGCTGGCAGACAGAAACGCTAAGGACACAAAGTTTCATGCAGAATATAAATTAACTTTTACCGCTTCCAAACAGTAGCCGGAGCCTTAAGTGTAGTAATATCACTGCTTACCACGGTGCAGCAAATGCGTAAGATCGCCTACGCGGAACCAACGGTAGTAATATGCCTCTACGATTATCTTGTACACACCATTTTCGTCTGCATTGGAGGTTACGTTTTTGTGCAAGTCTATAAGCTGTCCCGACTTTTTATTCGCCAGCTTCAATTGTATCTCATACTGCTTCTCATCAAAATTGTGCAGTATTAATAAAGAATTGCCTTTCCAAAAATAGCAGATGCACAACACGGCATTATTATGCACATCTATTATTTCCCATTCGCCCCAACCAATCTCCGGACATTCTTTCCGCAGACGAATCAACGCAGTTATCCAGTTTAAAAGCGAATCCGGATCGCGTCGTTGCGCTTCTACATTTACATGCTGATACCCATACGCGCCATCTTCAATAACAGGTAATACCAATTTTTTAGCGGTGGAAAATCCAGCCTGGTAATCATCAGACCATTGCATAGGGGTGCGTACGGGCGCACGTTCTTCAAGGCTTAAATCTTCACCCATTCCTATTTCATCGCCATAATAAATGACCGGTGTGCCGGGCAGCGAAAACATTAAGCTGTAAGCAAGCTTAAACTGCTGGTGGTTGCCCAGCATAGAAGCCAGCCGCCGGCGAATGCCGCGCCCATACAACTGCATATTTTTATCAGGGCCAAACTTATCGAATACTTTTTGCCGCTGTTCATCGGTAAGCCTACCCAAATCCAGCTCATCGTGGTTGCGCAGGAATTGTGCCCACTGGGCTGTTGGTGGTAGTGATTTGGTTTGATTAAGTGCTGTAATTAAAGGTGCAATATCTGCTGTTGCCAGTGTGTAAAACATGTGTTGGTTTACATAAAAATTGAACATCAGATGCACGCCATCGCCGTCTGCAAAGTACTTTTCCGTATCCTTAGGTAATACATTTGCCTCCCCTAAAAACACGGCGTCGCCACGCCGCCATTGCATAAAACGGCGCATATCCTGCAGGTATTCAAAATGCTTTTCATACTTGCTTTCCGGCGTTTTGGATTCTATCATAAAAGGCAATGCATCTATGCGAAAGCCGGCAATACCCAGCTGTAGCCAATAACCCATAATGCGGCGCACTTCGGTACGCACATCTTCATTATCCATATTCAGGTCGGGCTGAAAATGATAGAAGCGATGAAAATAATAAGCCTTTGCTTTTTTATCGTACGTCCAGGTAGATTTTTGTACACCCGGAAAAACAACGCCATCGTGTATATTGGCAGGCTTTTCTTTACTCCATACATACCAGTCTCTTTGCGGCGAATGTTTATCGCTCCGTGATTGCTGAAACCACGGATGTTCATCGGAAGTATGGTTCACAACAAGGTCGAATATTACTTTGAAGCCCATCTTGTTGGCACGGTGCATAAACTCTACAAAATCGCCACTGGAGCCATAGCGCGGAGCAACACCAAAATAGTCCTTGATATCGTAGCCATTATCTCTGTTGGGTGTGGGCTGAAAAGGAGCGAGCCATATCGTATCTACCCCCAGGGCATGAAGGTAATCGAGCCGGCGCGCCAACCCTTCAAAATCGCCTACGCCGTCGCCATTAAAATCCATATAGGTTTCCAGGTTGAGGCTGTAAATAATAGCGTTTTTATACCAGAGATCTTCTATCATAGCCGTATGTTGAGATGGATAAATGCGCTGTATAATTTCAAATAGTATTCCATAATTTGATAGCAGTTAATTGCGGATTTATCATTTGAAAACACAAAAAACATAGAAAAAGATGGAAGAAAAGAGAAAGTTGGAAATTAATAAAAGTGAAGCGTAACGTATATTTTTGCTGCTGGTGCTGATACAATGAGCCGCCTAAAAATGAACGACTTTAAGTTAATCACATTTCTGACATCAAATATTGATATTGACAAACACTCTATTGAGGCATTAATTGAAAATTGTAAATTACTGAAAGTAGATAAAGGCAGTTTTTTGCTGCGGCAGGGAGAAATTTGTAAATATTCTTTTTATGTAGAGCAGGGTTTATTGAGATACTATTCAATAGACGAAAAGGGAAAAGAACATATTCTTCAATTTGCACCTGAGACATGGTTTGTTGCCGATAGGGAAAGTGTTTATTTTAATCAGCCATCCCATTATTTTATTCAGGCACTGGAAGACAGCAGTGTTATTTTGCTCGATGAAAATTTTATCACCCAATTAGCTCAAAAAAATACATCTTTCCTCCAGTTTAACAACAAGCTATTACATAACCATATCCGGCATTTGCAAAACAGAATCAACCAACTGTTAAGTGCCACTGCCGAAGAACGTTATCTGGATTTTATAAAAATTTATCCCAACCTGCTGCTACGTGTTCCACAGTCTATGGTAGCGTCTTACTTAGGCATTACCCCCGAAAGTTTAAGCAGAGTAAGAAAAGACCTGGCTGCAAAAAATTTCAAGCGATAATTACTTACCTTACATCAATGCACAGGCTTGCTGTGATTGCTAATTTTACAGTAGAAAATTTTAATACTATGGCAATAAAAAATGTAGAATTAGTCATGTCGCCACGAGCGCCACACTATGTAGGCGATGGTTTTAGAGTGCACAACTTTATCCCGGGCGGTTACCGTTTGGATATGCAGCGAATGAACCCTTTTATCATGCTGGATTATAACTCGAAATTTTACTTTACTCCAAGCGATAAACCAAGAGGCGTTAGTGTACATCCTCACCGCGGATTTGAAACAGTGACGATTGCCTATAAAGGCAGGGTAGCACACCAGGATAGCAGTGGTGGCGGCGGTGTAATTGCAGAAGGAGACGTGCAATGGATGACGGCAGCATCGGGCGTGTTGCATAAAGAATACCACGAAGAAAACTGGAGTAAAGAGGGGGGCGATTTTCAGATGGTGCAACTTTGGGTAAACCTGCCTGCAAAGGATAAAATGTCGAACCCAAAATACCAGGCACTTTCCAACAAGCAAATCAATCGCTATACTTTGGAAAACAATAGCGGGGAAATTGAAGTAATTGCCGGGCAATATAAAAATGTTCAGGGTTCAGCTTCCACATTTACGCCGGTTCATTTGTTAAATGCAAAGTTGAATAAAGAAGCAAAGACCGACTTTAGTTTTCCACCACAATACAATACCGCAGCGCTGGTTGTTGAAGGAAGTGTAATAATTAATGAAACGGAAGAAGTACCTGCCGACCATTTTGTACTTTTTGAAAATGATGGAGAAACGTTTACTGTTAAAGCACAAGAAAATTCAATTGTTTTAATTTTAAGCGGGGAATCCATTAACGAACCTATTGCTGCACACGGACCTTTTGTAATGAACACAAATGCAGAATTAATGCAGGCATTCGACGATTATAATAAAGGAAAGTTTGGCTATTTAGAATAATAATCAGTACCTTTTTTTGAATCTGGTATTTTTCTCACAAAACATGCAAATTGCTTATTGTGCCGGTAGGTATTGTATTTGCATGCGTAGGCAAAAAGAAGCATGGATAATAAAGACAACGAGAAAGAAAGAAAACCGGCCGGACCTACCGACCACCTTGCTAATGAACGTACTTTTTTGGCATGGATACGTACCAGCATTGCACTGATGGGCTTTGGCTTTGTGATTGTAAAATTTGCTTTGTTTATCAGGCAATTATCGGTGGCACTGGGCGGTAAGGTAGCCATTCCGGGCAAAGGCTATTCGGCAATCACAGGCGTTATTATGGTAGCTTTAGGCGCAATTTTGGCAATGCTGGCTTTCATCAGATATTTAAATATAGAAAAGCAGTTGAACAACAATTCTTATTTCCCTTCCAAATGGCTGTCTGCTTTACTTACGCTGAGCATTTTGATTGGCAGCATCCTGCTGGTGTTGTACTTATTGCCCAATATTAAATAATGATAATAAATTAACCGCCGGGCGTTTCCACCCGCCGGAAAGTATAGTAGTGTAGTTGATAATGTGCTAAATGGGCAATCCTCTACTTTTTTCGCCTGAATAATTCTCTCAACAAATCGCCCGGTTTTTTAAGCACCTGTACTTTTTCAGTTACTGTTTCTGCCAGCGAACTGTCTACATATTGCACGTCATCCATCTTAATGCCTTGTTCTACCTGCTTAGGATAAATAAGCAGGTAAGATTGGTTAGCAAAATAGATCTTTAAATAATAGGGCAATTTTTCCAATGCTGTTTGATAAGAAGCATATCCTTTACGGGAGGTAACAATTGCAAACAAATCGTTTTGCTTTAAGTAAGAGCTCAAAATCAAAAAATCGTCCCAATTGTGAAAGAGGGTATACACGGCAGGAATATTTTCGCCTGCATTTTTCTGAAACTGTTTTAACTCTACTATTGTTTCGGCCGCAGCATAAAACGATAGTGTCAATCCGGCTTCTTTGGCAATGGTCATTATCTTCAGCAACCAGTGTGTAAAGCCGGGTTCAGTTTCCGCTTTGGGCGTTACAACTGTTACTATTCTTTTGATAGTATTTAGTGGCTGAACGTGATTGTAGATAAAAATGGTTTCGTAAATACGCTTGATAATTCTTTCGGTAATAGCACCGAAAAAATCTTTTTTATCATCTTCGCCACGATGCAGCCCGATGATCAGATCGGTAATGTTTTGCTCTTTAATGGTGTAAATAATACCATTACTAATGTTGGTATCGTAGCGCGTAATAGGTTGCAGCACTACTTCTGCAGCGGCCGCCTGCTTTACTGCTTTGTCCAGCAGCTTTTTACCTGCAGGTTCTGCTTTTTCGTTATTATCTTCATCGCTTACCACATGCAGTACATACAAAGCGGTAGTGCTTTTTTTGCCTTTCATCATCAGTCCTATATCCACCAGTTCTGTTACATTGTGCGGGTAAGCCAGCGAAATCAAAATACGTTGTTGTGCCGCCGTGTTATCTTTTGCTTCATCGTCATTGGTTAATACAAGCTGTCTTGCTGCTCTTTCAACCACAAAGGAACTGATGGCGCAACTTATTAATATAAGCAAAATAGTACCATTCAATACATCTTCATTCAGTAGCCTGATAGGATCGCCATTGGGCGCTTCGCCAATGATAATATTGTAGCCTACCAGTATAATTGCCAGCGTAGCCGCAGCATGGGAGGTGCTTAATCCAAAAATCATATTGCCTTCTGCCGGTAGTAGTTTGAATGCTTTTTGGGTAATGCGGGCTGCCACATATTTTGTGCTGATGGCTACTACTACAATCACGCCCGCTACGCGCAGTGCTCCCCATCCTTTTACCAGCACCGTTACATCTACCAGCATACCTACACTGATGAGAAAAAAAGGAATAAATAAAGCATTACCTACAAAGTCTATACGGTTCATCAGCGGCGAAGTGTGCGGTACAAACCTGTTTAACACCAGCCCCGAAAAAAAAGCGCCAATAATGGCTTCTATACCTGCGGCTTCGGCTAAAAAAGCAGAAAGAAAAACAATAGCCAGCACAAAAATGTATTGCGATACCGCATCATCAAATTTCTTGAAAAACCAGCGGATGATATATGGAAAAACAAGAAAAACAATAAGTACAAAAACCAGGGTAGATATGCCCAATGTAATCCAGAACGAAGAAGTAACTTCTTCTTTGGTCATGCCCGAAACGGCTGCTAATATTAATAAAGCAAAAATATCGGTTATCATCGTTCCGCCAATGGTAAGCGTAACGGCTCTGTTTTTGGTAATGCCAAAGCGGCTGGCAATAGGATACGAAATAAGCGTGTGTGTAGAAAACATACTTGCCAGCAGGATAGACGACAAAAGGCCATAGCCCAATATATAATAGCTTGCCAACGTGCCAAATGTGAGCGGCAGCAAAAAAGTAGTAATGCCAAATACGATAATTTTATTTCTGTTTTTTTTAAACTCGGTGAGATCTATTTCCAGTCCGGCTAAAAACATGATATACAGCAAGCCTACTGTTCCAAACAATACAATACTGCTATCTCTGCGTAACAGGTTTAAGCCATACGGTCCCACAATTACGCCTGCCAGTATCAATCCTATTATATGTGGCACCTTTATTTTATTAAATAAAATAGGAGCAAACAGTATAATAAACAATACGAGCGAAAATATTATAACAGGATTGCGCAATGGCAAATCAAAATTCAAATCGGCTAATAATACCATGCAAAAAATTTATTTGGATGATGACTTTTGTTTGCTCAATTGCAGGCTATATATAATTCTGCAATCATTCTCCCGCACTATTTCCCGCTGACCTTCCATTGTATCGTTGCCGGTCAGCGTGAGACGTATAGTCATTTTGGTTGCTGGTTCTGTGGGGGCATCTGTTATGTTTTCAGTAAGCGTGAGCATATTACCGTCGTAGCTGCCGGTATATACTCTTACCAGTTTATCGCTGGCAATTGCTTTTGCAACAATAAAACTGCTATCGTAACCAATATTCCAGGTTTCTGTTTTTGTATCGCCCACCGCCGAGCCGGGACAAGTTGTTTCGGTGCAGGTCATCTTCACATTCCACTCGCCAATAAGCTGTTGGTTGTACACCAATGCCGTATCGGTTTTTGTTTTAACGCTGTCCAGCTTTTGCTTTAGCTCCAGCACCTCTTCCTCTCTTAAAGCCAGCGATTTTTCTCTTAACGAGAGTTGTTGCTCTCTTTGCGCCAGCTCGTCTTCTTTCTTCTGTACCGCTTCTTCACGGGCTCTCAAGCCACAACCCGAACAAAACAATACAACCATTAAATACATTGTAATAACTCTTATCATCTGCTACCGGTTTATTTAATAAAAATACAGATCAGCACCAGGGCGTATTTGTAGAATACCGAATATTTCAAAGTTAAGTAAATGAATTTGTTACGATGCTCAATGGATAATGCAGAATGTAAACAATTCAGGCTTTTGCGCTATCAAATTTTATCTGCTGCTCTTACATAGTCACACTCTACAGCCTTATTTTCTATCTTTTTAATAAGATTGTAAGGTCTTTTGCCTGTAACCTACAATTGCATCTTTAGATAATAGATAAAATCAATGCGACTGTTTGAAATGTACTCCAAAAAAATAAGCCTTTAACAGTGTGCTAATAAAGCTTTACCTTTTTACTACCTGCATCTGTTTTGTAACTAATCCCTTTTTGTTTATGTTGCCAAAAAATAACTTACAAGTACAGCACTTTTTATCCATTGCATCTATAAACAACCATTATTATAAAACAAATGCCTACAATAAAAGCAGTCATTTTTGACCTTGATGGAACATTGGCAAACACCTTACCACTTTGTATTGAAGCATTTCGCCAATCAATAGAGCCATTAATAAAACATACAATTACTGATGCTGAAATCATCGCCACTTTCGGACCTTCTGAAGAGGGAACTATTATGGCTTTAGCTCCCGGGCATTACGATAAGGGCATAGCAGATTACTTACATCATTACGAAAGTTTGCACGAGATGTGTCCACTGCCATTTGATGGTATTAAAGAAGTATTGAAAATGTTGCAAGGTAAAGGTGTGCGTATTGCCATGGTTACGGGCAAAGGCAAACACAGCACTGCTATTTCTTTAAAACATTTTGAGTTGACACCTTTCTTTGAAATAATTGAAACCGGCTCACCCGCAGGACCACAAAAGGCAAATGGTATCCAATTAATTCTGGAGGCATTTAAAGAAGTACAAAAAGAGGAAGCATTGTATGTTGGTGATGCGCCCAGCGATATTATTGCAAGCAGAAAAGCAGGCATTCCGGTAGTTGCGGCAGCGTGGGCCGAAACTACAGCGCCCGAAAGCTTAAAAGCATTACAGCCGGATGAATTGTTTTATACGGTAAAGGACTTTAGCAACTGGTTGTTTGAGAGGATATAAATCGGGTTATATAAAGTGTAATAAAAGCGCATGAAAAAGGCTCAGAACTTTTGAAGGTTCTGAGCCTTTTATTTTCTAAAACACTTGGTGCTTGCGAGTGTTCTTCGCGCCTATATGGTTTCAAAAAGTCTGATTCTATTTCACAATGTACATTTAGTTCTAAGCATCCTACTTGCAGCTTACTTAATTATTTATCCCAGTTCACCATTGCCGATTTTACGTCGCGCGAATTTGGTCCGATATGGATAATAAATGTACCTGGTTCAAAAACATACTTCAAATCGCTGTTGTAAAACTTCAAATCGTCAGAGGTAATATTAAATATTACCTGTTTACTTTCGCCGGGTTGCAGCATTATTTTTTGAAAACCCTTTAATTTCTTCACCGGCTGCGTTACACTTGCTACCGGGTCGCCAATGTACAGTTGCACTGTTTCTTCGCCGGCAACAGCACCGGTATTGGTAACCGTAACGGTTGCTTTTAATGTTTGATTACCGCTTATAGTATTGCTATCGAGGCTTACATCAGAATAGCTGAAAGTGGTATAACTTAAGCCATAACCAAAAGGATACAACGGATCGTTGGTTACATCCAGATAATCGCTTTTAAACTTGGTGCCTTGTCCTTCTATGTAGGGGCGACCTGTGTTTTTGTGGTTGTAATAAATGGGAATTTGCCCCACATTGCGCGGAAAAGTCATGGTTATTTTTCCCGAAGGATTGTAGTTGCCAAACAACACATCGGCAATGCCGTTGCCTGCTTCAGTGCCGCCAAACCACGCATCCACAATGGCAGCTACATGTTCGTCTTCCCAGGTTAATGTCATTGGCCTGCCATTCATTAATACCACCACCACTGGTTTACCGGTAGCTACCAGAGCTTTTAATAACGTTTGCTGGCTTTCGGGCAAGCTAATATCAGTCATGCTCGATGATTCGCCGGTCATATCGGCAGCTTCGCCCAAAGCTGCAACTATTACATCAGCGTTTTTAGCTATGTTTACCGCCTCATCCAGCATTTCCTGCGGCGTGCGCTGGTCTATGCTTATTTCTTCGCCAAAAGCATTCACTCTTTTTGCAAATGCTGTATCATCCGAAATGTTGGTACCTTTTGCATAAATAATATTCACGCTGTCACCACCCACATATCTCATACCACTGTCGATAGTTACCGATTTTTGCCAATCGCCCGACACGCTCCAGGTGCCCAGCATATTACGCTGGCTTTGGGCTAAGGGACCAATTAATGCGATAGTGCCGCTTTTCTTTAAGGGTAAAACACCGTTGGTATTTTTTAATAATACACAGGCATGGGCGGCATAATTTCTGGCAGCAGCCCGGTTTTCATCGGTCATTATATCGCGCAATACGCGGCTTTCATCCAAAAACCGATAGGGATTGGCAAATAAGCCAAGGTCGTATTTTGCCTCCAGTATCCTACGGCAAGCCACATTTATTTGCTGCTCTGTTACTTTGCCTTCTTTCAGCGATTGTTTCAATGTGGTGAGGAAACCTTCGCTTACCATGTCCATATCCAGGCCTGCTTTTAAAGCTAAGGCCGATACGGTTTGCAAATCGCCTGATCCATGTGCAATCATTTCGCTTACGGCAGTATAATCTGACACAACAATACCCTTAAAACCCCACTGCTTACGCAGTAAATCGGTGAGCAGCCATTTATTTGCCGTTGCGGGTATGCCATCTATTTCATTAAAAGAGCTCATCACACTGCCTACACCGGCATCCACAGCAGCTTTGTATGGCGGCAGGTAGTATTCATACATTTTAATACGGCTCATATCCACTGTGTTGTAATCCCGGCCGGCTTCGGCAGCGCCATATAGTGCAAAATGCTTTACGCAGGCCATCAGGTGTATGGCGCTGTCGTAATTACTGCCCTGATAGCCGCGCACCATAGCGGCTGCAATTTTGCTGCCCAGATAAGGGTCTTCGCCGCTGCCTTCTGCCACACGTCCCCAGCGTGGGTCGCGGGCAATATCTACCATTGGCGAAAAAGCCCAGTTGAGCCCATCAGCAGTAGCTTCTTTGGCGGCAATGGCTGCACTTTGTTCTATCAGTGCAGTATCCCAGCTACAGGATAAACCCAATGGTATTGGAAAAATAGTACGATGGCCATGAATCACATCGAGCCCGAAGAGTAAGGGAATATGCAAACGGCTGTTTTTTACAGCAATATCCTGTGCCTGCCGCACAGCCGTAGGACCGGTAATGCCAAATAAACCGCCTACCAAACCGTTGCGGATTTTATCATCCACATCCTGGCTCACTACCGAGCCGGTAACAGCGCCGCCGGGCGTTACCAGATTGAGCTGACCTATCTTTTCATCAATGGTCATTTTACTCATCAGGTTATTGATGAAAGCTGTTTTATTAGTCACATGAGGCGGCTGACTATTCGCATACGAAAAACAAGCAGTGCAGAGCAAGAGTGTAACTATTTTTCTTTTCATCAGCGGAGCAATTTTGTTTATACAAATGTATGCTGCGCAAAGCGAAATGAATGCAAGGCGGAACTACGGGCATTAAAAAGAAGTGCTACCCGTAACTGTTTACAGGAGTGTTTTGTTAAGCAAATTGGCTCCGGTTAAAAGGGTGTGAAAACTTTTTTTAGCTGCCAATTCCTGCAAGGCATTGAGGTGGTTGGTATGGTGCATATCGGTGCCGGCAAACTGTATCATATCTTGCTTAATCAGTTTTTCAGCAACGATTTTTACACCCTTTCCATAATAGCCCAACAGCGAAAGCAAATTGACCTGCAATACAGCACCGAGGTCTATAAGGCGCTGGTATTTTGCAAAATCGTTATGATAATAGAGGTAACGCTCGGGATGTGCAATAATGGGTTTTAAACCCTTCATATTCAGTTCAAAAATCACCTGCTCCATGTTGGGGGATGGCGCAATATAACTCATCTCGATAAGGATGTATTTATCGCAAAGCGTGAGTAGTTGGTCTCCTCTTTTAATACTGTTTTCAAAGTCTATATCCACCATATATTCTGCTGCGGCGTCAATTTGCACTGGTATGTTTTGCTCCCGCAAAGCCCTTTTTACTTCTTCCAGACGCGGCAAAATAGTTGCCGGGCTGTTGGGATGCAGGTCTGCAATAATATGTGGTGTGCAGATGAACTTTTGATAACCCAAGCCGTGCAATTCTTTGATGAAGGCAATGGTTTCATCCATTGTTTTTAAACCATCATCTAAGCCTGGCAGCAGATGCGAGTGCATGTCGGCGCCAATAAAGGATAAATCGGGTGCTACTTTGGAAGACCGGAAGAGGGATAGCATATCCGCAAACATACATAAATGAAGCGAGAGGGGTTGTTAATTGTAATGGCTGGTAGAAATAGGAGAGTATATTTTAACTGAATTTAAAGGCTATCCTTCTGCAGGAGTAAAGTCGTTCTGGGGCAACAGGCTTAATAAATCTGCTGTAGTATAAAGTACTTATTATATATTCAAAAGATTAGCCGCATATATTCTTTCAATAATTTCCACGGTCTTTAAACCTTCATGGGCATTGGTGCTGATAGCAGCGCCGTTTTGCAATACATCCAATACATTCTGATATACTTTATCATGGTTGCTCATGCTACCCTTGTAAGTACCGTAATCATTAGCTTTGCCATGTTCATTTACCACAGGTAAAACATAATCCTGAATGTTTTGATATTGAATAATATTGAGGTATTGTCCACCAATTTTTATGGTTCCTTTTTCTCCGAACAAGGTAAATGAGCCTTCCATATTTTCTTTATAAGTATTAACTGTATAATTTAATGTGCCTATGGCGCCACTTTGCATGTGCAGGATGACTGCACCGGTATCTTCAAAAGCAATGCCCGATGGGTGTGCCCGGTTTTGTAAATAGGATTGCACTTCTTTTACATCGCCAAGCAGCCAGTAGAGTATATCAATAAAATGGCTGAATTGTGTAAATAATGTGCCACCGTCCAGGTCTCTCGTGCCATGCCAGCTATTGCGGTAATACGCTTCATCTCTATTCCAAAAGCAATTTATTTGAAAGCTTAAAATAGTGCCAAGCGCATTTTGCATTAAAGCTTTCTTTACTTCGGCAACGGCTTTGTTAAAACGGTTTTGTTTTACAATAAATAAGTACTTATTGTATTGTTCGCTTGCTGCAATCATTTGTTTACCGTCCGGCATATGTATTGCCATTGGCTTCTCACATACTACATGATGGCCAGCTTTTAAACACTCAATTGTTTGGGGTGCATGTAAACCATTAGGCGTGCAAATAGCTATTACCTCTACTGCTGGTTCATTTACTAATAATTCTTCTAAAGAGAAGTACTTATTTACATGGTATTGATTACCCAAGGCTGTTGCCTTAGCAATATCAATATCACAAACGGCAGCAAGCTTTGCAAAGTTATTTATGTGCAATGCATGTCGTTGACCAATATTGCCGCATCCAACGATAGCAAAGGAAATGTTTGAAGTCATGTTTTATACTGAGAAATATATGCTTGGTTTAGCAAAGACTTTGCGACGACAAAATCATTAGAGCTTTAGTTTTTAGCCACTGTCATTTGCGTAAGGTATTTCAATAATTGATCAATACAACGTAATATCTAAGTTAAAAATAGCTACCGTATGCTATTCAAAAGATGGATGGCGGCTGAGTAAAAATTTTATCAATTCATAGTCTGTTTCTTCATCAATATCCAACGCTCTTTTGCTATGTATCTCATATACCCTGCATACTGCCTGACTCCAGTGCGAGTAGTTGTATAATGCTGACTTTTTTATTACAAATGCAGCATTCGAAAGGCTGAATACTGTAGGTGCATCCTGCCACCTAACAACGGGTTCATCCAATTTCTTCACTATTTCAACATAGCCTTTCTTTGTTAATTCTACCATGTTTAAATACGGATTCCTTCGGGAATGATAGCCGGTAATTACGACATCTGTTTCGGGGTGCTGCAAAGCCATTTTAACAGCACCATCTATATCTGCTGCCGTTTTAAACGGAACGGTGACATCCATATCCACGATATAGCTGACTTCTTTCCCAAATTCCTTTTCATATTTTTCTAAAACATGTAATAATACCGGCCACTTAGATGACCCCTCCATTGCCAATGGAGCTGGAAGCATAAAAGGGACTTTTGCATGGCATTGGATAGCTGTTGCTGCAATGTCCTCACTACCGGTAGATACAATTACATCATCCAGCATACTGCATTGATGCGTAGTCTCTATAGTATAAGCAATGAGTGGCTTATCATTCAGCAGCAACGCACTTTTATCTGCCATGTCTTTGTTGTTGCCTATGCAGCATATTGTTCCTAAAATCATTATGTAAGCTTTAATGTTCAAACTGCAAGTCACAAGCAGTACGTACTAAATTATATTAATTCAGCACCTGTTGCTCAAAGTTTTTTCTATGCTAAACGGATTTTACATGCTGCACCGGAAATTCTACGACCATTACCTGTCCTAAACTTTCCAGTCTTACATACAATGTTTTTTTACCACTCTTTATAATGGTTCCCGTATTTTGTATAAAAACACCTTGTGTGATCTGTACTTTTATATCTTCTTCCAGCGACTCCCACGATTGCGTAGTAATAGCTGCTTCTCCTTCCTGAAGGTACGATTTGATGAGCTGAATTTCTTCGTCTTTAATGATGGCCGGCTTGCCTAAATAATGTACATAGTTGAGTACACCATCGGTCTGTAATACTTCAATGCGCTGCCGCCCGGTAACATGCACAAACACATACGATGTAAAAAGCGGTTGCAGTATTGTTTTCTTTCTGTCGCTCCATTGCCGCACTACTTTTTGCAGGGGGCACCAGCTTTCAATAAATTTCTTTTGCAGCAATGTATCTACTCTTTTCTCCGATCTTGGGCGGGTGTACACAGCATACCAGTGTTTTTCATTCTCAGCCATAAATCATTTATTTACAAAGCTTCGCTATGAGGACAATCTTTGTTTACTGCGAATAACATGCTGAATCGCTTTGCTTTTTATGTATTTTAAAAATAACCTAACTGGCAATCTTTCTTTTGTTTATTACCATAATAGTATTTTTAAAGTAACAGCCTTAACTGTATTCATAGCTAAAATCTTTCCATTATTCCTTTTGCTACAATTACTGGTAGCACAAGTGAATTTTGCTGGTATAAAGTGTTGATAATTTAGTATGGTTTTGTAGTAATGTTTTTGCCGCGGGATTAATAGGGAAAGACCGACGTATTTTTTTATCAATATATGATGGTTTTAGGTGAACGGATGGTTGGATATAGTTGCCGTATTTTTTACTACATTATGCTTTTCCTTGCACCACTATTACGATCTCGCCTTTTACATCTTTTTGTTTAAAATAATCATGCACTTCCTGTAAGGTGCCCCTTTTATTTTCTTCAAATAGTTTCGTCAACTCTCGGCTGATGCTGCATTGCCGTTCTGCCCCAAAATAAGTAATCAATTCCGCTAATGTTTTTACAAGACGTATAGGGCTTTCGTACAAAACCATCGTGCGCTCTTCTTCAGCCAGTTTGGTAAGCAAAGTATGCCGCCCTTTTTTAAGGGGTAAAAAGCCTTCAAACACAAAACGATTAATTGGCAATCCGCTATTGACCAATGCCGGCACGAATGCAGTAGCGCCAGGCAAACATTCAACTTTAATGTCGTTTTTTATACATTCCCGTACCAATAAAAAAGCCGGATCAGAAATGCCAGGTGTACCCGCATCGGTGATAAGTGCAAAATGTTTTCCTCCTGACAACTGGTCAATCAAATGTTGTAAAATTTTGTGTTCGTTATGTTGATGATACGGGGAAAGCGGTTTTTGTATGTTGTAATGCTGCAGCAATTTGGAAGAAGTACGCGTGTCCTCGCACAATATTACATCGGCACTTTGCAATACCTCGATAGCACGTAAGGTAATGTCTTTTAAGTTGCCAAGCGGTGTAGGAACAAGATGCAGCATTAATGTGTGATTTGATTTAATTTTCGGGAAATGGCTCTTTTTGAAATACCTTTTATCTGCTCAGGTTCGTGTCTCCACGAGGCTTATTAAGTGCCTTTCAGCAAAACAAAATAATAGTTTGTATTTCAAAAACAGGTTCGTGAAGACACGAACATGGGCGAAAAAATTTATTTCAGATTATCAATTCACCATTTCAATTTCGTAAAATTCCATTACCGGATTGGCGAGCAGTTTTTTGGCAGCATCTTCTGCTACATTTCGGGCTTCACTTTCAGTGTTGGCGTCTATCTGCAACGTTATGTGCTTGCCAATGCGTACGTCCTGCACGCCTTGCAAACCCAGATTTTGCAAACTACCCATCACGGCTTTGCCTTGTGGGTCAAGTAAATCTTTCAGCGGCATTACTTTTATCTGTACGTTATACTTCATGGATTATTTTTTGGTTTAAAAAGCAAAGATAAAATGACGTAAGCAATAAAGCTAAGCGGCACTGCCAGCCATCCGAATAAAAAGCCACAAACTATGGCAACGATAGCGACAATAATGAACGGTGTGAAAGCCTTAACAGATGCATTTTTGAACTTCAACGCCAGCATGGGCAAAGTAGAAACCATCAGGTAACTAACAATGATAACCACCGCATACCAAAACCATTGATTTAAAAATAAATTGATAATAGCAGGTGTATTACTATAAAACCAAATTAACGGAAACGAGGCAATGAGCAAGCCTGCAGCAGGAATGGGAACGCCTTTAAATCCGGTACTTTGCGAAGTATCCAGGTTAAATCTTGCTAAACGGTAAGCGCCTGCACACGGCACAATAAAAGCCGGTAACAGCCAGGCTGTACTTACATCCAACCCATTGGGCTGTTGCGAAAAACTTAAGCGTAAAAACTCGTAAATAATTAAGCCCGGTGCCACGCCAAAACTTACCACATCGCACAACGAGTCTAACTGTGCACCCAAAGCGGAGGAGGCTTTGAATAAACGTGCTACAAAACCATCCAAAAAATCTATTATGGCTGCACAGCCAATAAACACCGACGCCCAATAAATATTTTCGGGTAAAATCACCAGGCTCTGACCGGTTTCATCGGTAGTAAATGTCAATCCGGATTGCAGTACGCACACAATAGCCATGCATCCGAAAACAAGGTTGAGCAGCGTCAGAATATTAGGTACTTGCTTCATTATTTTTTCATTAACGCTTCTATCTCTTCGGCCGTTATTGGGATATTTTTCATCAAGTCTTTATTACCATTTTCGGTTATCCACACGTTGTTTTCTATGCGAATGCCGATACCTTCTTCTTCAATATAAATACCGGGTTCTACGGTGAGCAACATGCCCGGCTGCAACGGTTCTGTTTTAGTGCCCAAATCATGCACATCAATACCCAAATGGTGCGATATACCATGATATAAATACCTGCGGTACGCACGGTTGTCTTTGTCTTCGTTCTTTACCTCTTCTTCGCCAATCAATCCAAGTTTAATAAACTGACTGGTAGCTTCATCGCCTGCTTTTTCATGATATTCCAGCAGCGTAATACCCGGTTTGAGAATGGATTTGCAATAGTTGTGCAGATGCAGGCAAGCATTATATACTTCTTTCTGGCGCGTTGTAAATTTGCCATTTACCGGCACGGTACGCGTGAGGTCGGCCGCATAGCCGCCATACAAAGCACCAAAATCCATCAGCACCAGCTCGCCATTTTTACATTCTTCATTATTAAATATATAATGCAAGGTCCGGGCACGGTCACCACTGGCAATGATGCTGCCATAAGCTTCGCCACGGGCGCGGTTGCGCAAAAATTCATGCATGATTTCCGCTTCAATTTCATATTCCATTACCCCAGGTTTAATGAATTGCAGCAACCGGCGAAATGCTTTTTCTGTAATGTCAATTGCCTGTTGCACTACTTCAATTTCTTCAGGGGTTTTTATAGCACGAAGCTTACGCAAAATTTTTGCACTGCGCTCAAACTGATGCAGCGGATATTGTTGTTGTATTTCGTGGATGTAGCGGTAGTCACGCGTTTGTATCGGGCTGCTTTTCCGGTCGTTTTCATTCGTATTTAAGTAAATAATATCTGCCGAATGAATCCACATTTGCAGCAATGCAGGTAACGCATCCAGCCATACAATTTTTTCAATGCCCGAAATGGTTTTCCCTTCTTCTGCACGCAGGCGTTTACCGTCCCATTTTTCTTTCATTTCATTCGGACGTACCAACACCAAGACTTCACGATATTTTGGATCGGGATTACCGGGATATAAAATCACCATCGTATCTTCCTGCTCAATGCCCGAAAGCCAGTATAAATCGCTGTTTTGCAAAAAACGGTAGAGCGCGTCACCATTAGATGGCATTTCATCATTGCTGTTGAAAATGGCAATGCTGTGAGGCTTCATTTCCTGTACAAAACGCTGCCGGTTTTTGGTAAACAACGTATTGCTTATTGGTAAGTGTTTCATATTGTAAAGCAAAAAGATAAGATTGTAAAAATAAGCGCTAAAGAGATTGGATGAGTGCTGCCAGGATTTTCATGTGAAAGTATTGTGTTATGAATGAAAACCCAGCAGATAAAGTATGATAAACAAAAGCTGTTTTTTACCGCAGAGGAAAAGGAGTTGAGGCAGAGTTTCACAGAGGTATTCACCACTTTAGTATGGGAATAAATAAGCTGTTTTTTGAACTGCAAAGACTCGAAAAAAGTTACATTAGGCATTCTTCTTATCTTCCGGATACCCTTCGTGTCCTTGCGACTTAGTGGTTTAAAAACTAACTCTTTTCCTCCCAAATCTGCACCAGATACACTAATGTCATCACAGCTTTTTCCATGTCCTTCACACCAATCCATTCGTGCCGGCTATGGATGGCTTGCATACCGGTAAATAAATTGGGACAAGGCAAACCCATAAAGCTCAACCGGCTGCCATCGGTACCACCGCGAATGAGTTCTTTTTTGGGTTGCAAACCGGCACGTTGTATTGCTTCTTCGGCATATGTAATTAGTTGGGGATGTTGACTGACTATTTCTTTCATGTTGCGGTATTGCTCTGTTACCTCAAACTGCATTGTAGCTCTTGAATATTTTGCAACAATGTTATTGGCAATATTTTTTAACCGCTCTTCGTGCTGTTGTAGATTTGCTGTTTCAAAATCACGGACAATAAAGTCAAGGGTTGCCTGCTCGGCCGCTCCGCCAATCGCAACCGGATGTACAAAGCCCTGGCGTTGTTCCGTTGTTTCCGGGCTCCATTCATTATCAGGCAAAGCCGCTAATATTTCACCCACTATTTTCAGTGCATTCACCATTTTTCCCTTTGCATAGCCGGGATGTGCTATCACGCCATTTACTGTAATGCGTGCGCTATCAGCGCTAAAAGTTTCATCTTCTATCGTGCCCTTTTCACCGCCATCGAGGGTGTAAGCAAAGTCGGCATTTATTTTATTTAAATCAATATTATTGGTGCCTTTTCCTACTTCTTCGTCAGGCGTAAATACTATTTTTATTTCTCCATGTTTTACCTCGGGATGCTCTGATAAAAAGTTGGCCATATCCATTATTTCGGCAACACCGCTTTTATCATCGGCACCCAATAGAGTCAATCCGCTGGCAGTAATAATATCGCCTCCAATATGTTCTTTTAAATAAGGATAGTCTTTTATCGAAATCACCTGAGAATTATCATCGGGCAATATGATGTCTTTACCAATATATTGCTTGTGCAGTATAGGTTTCACATTTGTACCACTGCAGTCTGGCGCAGTGTCTATGTGGCTGCAAAAGCAAACCACCGGCACTTGTTTATGGGTGTTGGAAGGAATGGTTGCATATACATAACCATACACATCCAACTCCACATCGGCAACTCCCATTTGCGTTAATTCTTCCACCAGTAAACGACCTAAAGTCTTTTGCTTTTCGGTAGTAGGCGCAGTAGTGCTGTTAGGGTCACTTTGCGTATCTATTTGCACATAACGTGTAAACCGCTCTGCAGCAGTAAAATGATATTGAGAAAACATGAACGATAGTAAATTGCTCACACCTGCCTGTCGGCAGAAAGGCAGGTGTGAGAAAAGTAGTAATGTGAATAAATGATGAAAAAATCTTTGAATTACGGCATAATAATTTTCGACTTGCCTTGTCCATTTATAGATACCAGTTCCAAATCAAAAATCAAATCTTTACCTGCCAACTGATGATTGGCATCCAGCAGTACTACATCATCTTTCACTTCAGTAATCACTACAGGAATTACCTGTCCCTGGCCATCGCTCATGTTTAAAGTCATGCCTTCTTCGGGCGTAATATCTGCCGGGAAGCGGTCGCGCGGAAACTCCATAATCATGTGTTCGTGTCTTGGACCGTATGCTTCAACCGCAGGTATATGAATGGTTTTCTTTTCACCCGGTTCCATACCGGTTACACCTGTATCAAAACCCGGTATTACTTGTCCGCTACCTACTTCAAACTCGAGCGGCTGACGTCCTTCACTGCTGTCGAAAACAGTTCCATCTTCCAGGCGGCCACGATAATGTATTTGTACGGTATCTCCTTTTTTTACCTGTTCCATAATTGGTGTTTTTATAAGTTTTAAAACGCGAAAGATAAAGTTATCCTTTTTTGTAAGCAACTATTTTTAATTTCGGCAAATGATATACAAAAGATTGCTCCTGCTCCTGCTTTCAAGTGTTTTGCTCACAACTGCTTTTTGTCAAACCGCTACAAAAGCAGATACGGCCATACTGCCGGGTGCTTATCGCACAGATGTGTATTTGCCATATTTAACAGGCAAAAAAGTAGGCATATTCGCCAATCAAACTTCAACCATCGGGCAAACGCACCTGGTAGATACTTTGCAAAAGCTGGGTGTAAACATTGTAAAAATATTTGCACCCGAGCACGGCTTCAGAGGTACTGCCGGTGCGGGTGAACATCTGAATAATGACACGGACAAACAAACCGGTATTCCTATTGTTTCTTTATATGGAAAAAAGGTAAAGCCAACGACTGCTGATTTAAAAGACGTAGATGTGCTGGTATTTGATTTACAGGATGTAGGTGTTCGCTTTTACACGTATCTTTCTTCGTTACAGTATTTTATGGAAGGTGCTTTTGAAAATGGCAAACCGTTATTTGTTTTAGACCGGCCAAATCCCAATGGTTTTTATGTGGATGGGCCCGTGCTGGAGCCTGCTTATAAAAGCTTTATAGGTATGCAGCCAATACCCGTTGTATATGGCATGACGATAGGCGAGTATGCACGAATGATAGCCGGTGAAAAATGGCTGAGCGAAACTGCCAATAAAGTGTACACTTCTTATGAACATGCTAAAGCAACTAAGGATACACCTATTCATTTTATAGTAATAAAATGTGCCAATTATACCCATGCCAGCCGGTACCAATTACCTGTAGCACCGTCGCCTAATTTGCCAACTATGCACGCTGTATATATGTATCCATCCACTTGTTTTTTTGAAGGCACCAATCTGAGCGAAGGTCGCGGTACTGCACATCCGTTTGAATATTTCGGGCATCCATCTTTGCCCGACAATTTGTTCCATTTTACACCGCAAAGCACCACTGCTGCCAAAGATCCAAAGCTCAAAAACCAATTGTGTTACGGGTGGGATATTACTGATGCAGCCCTGCTCCCGCAATTGCAACTGAAATGGTTGCTGCAGGCGTACCAGCTTTTTCCCGATAAAGACAGTTTTTTTATTCAGCCAAAAAGTAAGCAGCCTGCTGATTATTTTTTTAATAAGCTAACTGGAAACAGCACTTTAATGCAGCAAATCATTAGTGGCAAAACCGAAGCGCAAATACGCGCAAGCTGGCAGCCGCAATTAGATGCGTTTAAAAAAATAAGAAAGAAGTATTTGTTGTATGAGGATGAGAGATAAGAGATTTGAGTTACAAAGGCTCAGAGAAAATATGTTATACAAAGTGTCTTTTATATTCTTTGTATCGTTTTTTAGTTCTTTCTGTATTCGCGGTTCAAATTCTTTGATAGCGTTTACATTTGCGCTATGAACTATCAGGATTTGCGGATTGTATTTATGGGTACGCCAGCTTTTGCAGTCGCGTCTTTAGATGCACTGGTACAGGCGGGTTGTAATATTGTTGGCGTGATAACAGCGCCCGACAAGCCAGCCGGCAGAGGCATGAAACTAACTGAAAGTGCTGTAAAAAAATATGCAATGGAAAAAGGCTTGCATATTTTGCAACCGGAGAAACTGAAAAATCCTGCTTTCCTGGAAGCGCTACAAAATCTCCATGCCGATTTGCAGATAGTGGTTGCATTTAGAATGTTGCCCGAAGTAGTGTGGAATATGCCACCTATGGGAACCATTAACCTGCATGGTTCTTTGCTGCCGGCGTATCGCGGTGCGGCACCTATCAATTGGGCAATCATCAATGGTGAAAAAGAAACGGGGGTGACTACTTTTAAATTACAACATCAGATTGATACCGGTAATATTTTATTGCAGGAAAAAATACTGATAAACGATGATGAAACAGCTGGTGAACTGCATGATGTAATGAAAGAAGTTGGCGCGAAGCTGTTGATAAAAACGATAAAGGGATTGGCTGAAAACAGTATTAAAGAAGTGTTGCAGCAAAATGAAAACATAAGTAAAGCCCAACAACATGCACCTAAAATCTTTACCGAGACCTGCAAAATAGATTGGACAAAACCGGCAGATGAAATCTATAATCTAACCCGCGGATTATCGCCGTTTCCTGCTGCATTTACTTTTTTACAAAATAAGTTGTTGAAAATATATAAAGCGAAGAAAGAAATTTGTTTGCATAATGCTGAACCGGGGAGTTGCAAATCGGATGGAAAAACCTACTTGAAATTTGCCTGTGCTGATGGATATATATATGCGCTGGATGTGCAAATGGAAGGCAAAAAACGTATGTTGATAGAAGACTTTTTGAGAGGTTTTAGATTGAACCCCGAAGGCTCAAAGGACGATAAGCAATGTGAAGAAAAATAAAAACTTGAAGAGAGTTATGCCAAAGAAAAAGGTTCCGGATTTTTAATGAATTCGGAACCTTTTTCTTTGCGCTTCAGCGGTAAAAAACTATTGAAAATAAGTAACCGTAACATTAAATTTTTCATCCGAAATATTCAATGCAGCAGCAGTTGCTGTGCTAATACGAAAATCCAAACCATCATTTTCTTTTTGCGTGCCTAAGCTCCATAATACTTTTGCATACACCACATTATTATCATTAGTAACTTTTACAATAGAACCTGGTGGCGCATCATTCATCAGTATATAAAATTTCTTATCTGCCCAGCCACTTGCTGATTTAAAAGTCATGGCAGCGCCGGTTTTGGTTTGCTCGCTTCTGCCTTCTACATTTTGTTTGAACTGGGCGGTAAAAAAGCCCTCTTTAGGCGCTACTGTGGTGCTCGCAAAAGCCGGTTGTGCCACTTGTGAAGTAGTATTACTGCTTGTTGTTATTGGCGTATTGCTTTGTTTTTGCACGGGTGTTGCCGGTAAAGAAGTCGCATTATCAGCCGGAGCAGTATTTGTAACCGGCGTTTGTTTTGGTTGAACAGGAGGTGCTTGCTGCGTATTAGTTGCCGGCTGCTGTGCAGTAGTTGCAGGTGCCGTTTCTGCTCTTGTTTTTGCCGGAGCAGATGGTGGTGGTGTACCATCGCTTATCTGCAATACTTGTCCAACCTTTATTTCACCTGCATTGGTAAGATGGTTTAAAGACATCAGCTTTTCTACAGAGACATTGTATGTTTTACTGATGCGATACAACGACTCACCACTTTGCACCGTATGTGTAAGTGCTTCTTTGTTGGTTGTTGATACAGCAGCAGTTTGTGTTTTTGCCGGCGTAGTCGTAGCTCGCTGTACTGGTTCGGAGGTTGCCGGAATTTTTATTTTCTCACCAATTTTCAGTTTACTGTCTGCATGCATATCATTGAGGCGCATAATATCGCCTACAGTGGTGTGATACTCTTTTGCCAGCCCGCTTAAACTTTCGCCGGCGGCAATGGTATGAAGTGTGTAAGCGGCGGTTTGTGCCTGCACCGATGCACCTAAAAACAACATAAATAATACAGTATATACTGCACGAAAAATCCCTTGTTTCATAACGTCAAAAGAAGTAATTTTTTAGAACGGGATAAAGTTAATTTTTTAAAATTCTCCACTCGGCGGGATAGTAATTATTTATACGGTTCGGTAAAACTTTCATCCAGCCCAATGGTAATCCACAATAAGCTGCCAGTTGCCAGCCTTTAGTTAAAGTGTGTGTATCTATGGCTATATCTTTCTTTTGCAAATATTGAATAGCCTGTTCTTTAGTAAAGCTTGTTTTTGTTAACTGCTCACTTAATATAGTGCTTAACGCTAAAGCAGGATGCGGTATTATGTCCTTCCCCTTTATATTGCCCAGCAGCGTGCCCGCACTTTTGATGTACAGTTGTTTTTGCAAAAAAGCAACATCCTGATGCCATGCTTCAGGTATGGCTATTGCAGTTTCTTTTTGTTTAAATAAATACAATTGTTCCGCCTTGTACAGCCAGGGCAGCCACAAACTTTCTTCTGCTTTGGATAAAGCAGGCAATTTGTTGCTTGGTGCAAAAAAATGTTCCCCATCCAATTTAATAAATGCAGCTATGAAAAAGCCTTCCCCTTTTACTTTATCAGGATAGAAACGGTAACCACGTGCATTATGTTCTGGTGAAATCGTTTCTATAATATTCCACTCTTCAGACAGTTGGAGCGATATGGGTGAAAGTTGAAAATTATCCATCATCCAGTCCAGTATGGCTTCATCTTCCTGCGGTGAGTAAGAGCAGGTAGAATAAATAAGCAATCCGTTTTGTTTTAAACAGGCATACGCATCGGCTATAATCCGCTGCTGGCGCTGGCTGCATAGTACAACGGCTTCTTCGCTCCATTCACTGATCGCATCAGCATCTTTCCTGAACAAGCCACTGCCACTGCATGGTGCATCTATCACCATTACATCAAAATAATTTTGTAACCGCTGAAAATGGCTTGGATCATTATTCGTAACAACAACATTGGGATAACCCCACTTGGTTATATTTTCTACCAAAATATTTGCCCGAGATTTAATCACTTCATTGGCTACTACCAAACCATCTTTAAAATAAGAAGCGAGCAAGGTACTCTTTCCACCGGGTGCAGCGCAAAGGTCCAGCACTTTTAAACTTGAAGCCTGGCTGCCAAGGGTTTGTTGCAATACCTGCCACAGAAACATGCTGCTGGCTTCCTGCACATAATACAATCCTGCATGAAAAAGCGGGTCAAAAGTAAAAGAAGGCCGCTCGCTTAGGTATTGACCGTATGGACACCAGGGAACAGCATCGGCTATTGGTAGTTGTAAGTCATTAACTGAATATTGCTTACTAAACCTGGAATATTTAGCAGGATTGAAACGGATGGATGTTACTTTTTCTGCTGATACATGAGCTTGAATAAATGCAGCTTCATCAAAGCCGTTGACGCTTTGCAAAGATTGAATAAGTGAATGTGGCAGTACCTGGGGCAAACTTATTGTATTTAGCAAAGCGCCAAAACTACTGCATTATAAATAAACTGTTATTGCCTGATTAATTCAGTGACTCATCCTCATAAGCAGCAAGATTAACCCACCCGTTTATTAAATAATAAATTACTGGCACATATTTAGAAGATACACCAAAAAATATTTTTTATGGGAGATAAACAAAACCTTTCTAATCAGGATGCTGTTAAGAAAATGAAAGACCTGGCGGAGGAAGTAAAAATATGTATGTTTTGCACTTACGATGCACAACAGGTAATGCAAACAGCCCCCATGAGTGCAAACCAAATAGATGATGATGGCACCTTTTGGTTTTTAAGTGCTAAGGATAGTACACGCAACAGGGATATACAAGCTAATAGCACTACCGACCTGATTTTTGCCCAGCCGAGTAAAGAAAACTATTTATCGGTACATGGTAAAAGTGAAATAGTGTACGATAAGCAAAAGATAGCTGATTTGTGGAATCCTATTGTAAAAACATGGTTTACCGGGGGTAAAGATGATCCCAACATCAGCATCATTAAGTTTACGCCCGATGAAGCGTATTACTGGGATACAAAGCATGGAAAAATGGTATCTTTCTTAAAGATTGTAGCAGGCGCTGTTTTGGGCAAAACTATGGACGATGGCATTCAGGGCAAATTGAAAGTATGAGAGAAGTATAGCAATTCGCAACTAAAAGCAGGAGCGGGGCACAGGCATGATAACAGATTGCATTTGCCCCATATTTTTATTTAATTTAGCGTAGCCTGTTATTCCTGTATTTATACTAAACAACAATCGTTATGGGAAATATACGACCAGACTACGGGTTTTACGCACTCATTATTGTCATCATTGCAGTGCTTGTTTTTATGCGCTGGAAGAAACGCCGTGATGAAAGGAGAAGGAGACAGTAAAAGATGTACAATTGCTAATGAAAGCTTTGTTGTAACAGGGCTTCCAATGGAGGGCCCAAGGGTACATAAGAGCTGCTATTTATTATTTCAAATAGAATACTTCTCCATCATTGCTGCGGTTATAGTAGCACTTCTTCCTGTTTTTATATCAATCATTACATAGTCAAACCAACCATCGCAGCACAGTTTGTTAGTCTTTTTATTTACAATATCAAATTCTACCCTGCATCCTGTTGCTTGTAATGTAACGATGCCGGTTGTTACCAAAAAAGTATCGCCTAACGTTAGTGGACGCTTGTAATCCATATAAGCTGTTTTCACTACCCAGCCATATCCTTGCTGCAAAAATTCCTCCATAGACATGCCGTAGTATTGTTGCATTTGCTCATACCGGGCAGCCAGTACATAATCAAAGTAAATGCTGTTATGCACATGGTTAAACATATCAATATCATCCGGGCGTACCCTGAGCTCTGTAGTAAAACGGCTATATTTATTTTGTTCCATTCAAACCTTTTTGGAAAATGACAGGATAAAATTGTTACTGCTATTGTTAACATTTTTCATCAGCTAATCGGCATTTGTGGATGAAGAACAGCAGCAACCGGAGACTTAAAATTATATACTTACAAATGAAGGCAAGCAAAATTGAAATTCTGTTAAAATGAAATAATAACACGGCTAAAACGGGGTGGTAACGATGTGTTTTATCTTCCAGCCTTCGCCATCTATCCATTTCCATTTACACGTAAAGTTACCCATTGCTTTTGCGGTATCATTCTTTGTATCTACGTTGCGCTGGATATACGTGCCTTGTTGCAATGCAGAATCGCCACGAATTTGGATATTATTGGTAACAGAAGATTGCTCAATGACTTTGAACCTGGTAATCTGCGACAAAAATTGCCGGATGTTTTCTCTGCCAGTTGCTGCGTTGCCTAGTTTACCATCCGGCGTAAAAGCCTGTGCAATAGCTGCAGGGTCTTGTTTTACTATCAACGAATCGTAGTTGTTCATAGCTTGCTCTATCTCCTCCTTTGTATGCTGCCGCCGGGTGCACGATAAAACAAAAAGTATAAGTAATGAAAAACAACAGAGAGAACGGCTTATGTTCAATTTCATAATAAATAGTTTTATGCGTTTGCAGCGAGGTATGCAATATAATGGTTGCATCTGTTTTACTAAAGTATTTCCTGCATTTGCAGTAAGGATGTTTATTCTTTCAACCTCCTGTACCTGATATGTTAGATTGTTGCATAGTAAAGAATAATATATTTATCCGGTTATTACGCTTATAAAATTGGATAATATTGATGTAACCAAATGCCTTGTGACTACCACAATGTGCCTTAGCTTGCGCATTATAAGAGAAGAAAATTAGGACAGCAGGATAACGGATCTTTCTCAGTTACAAAATCAGTAAATAACTACAACATGAAGTTCCATTTCTTAGTGATGTTTGTATGTACTACATTGTTTGTTGCAGCACAGCAAAAACCTAATATTGTCATTATTATCTCAGACGACCATGCCTATCAGGCTATCAGTGCGTATGGGAGCAAACTGACCAAAACGCCCAATATTGACCGCATTGCGCACGAAGGTGTTTTATTCAAAAAAGCTTATGTTACCAACTCTATTTGCGGACCAAGCCGCGCCGTATTATTGACTGGTAAATACAGCAATAAAAACGGGTTTAAGGACAACGAAAACTCCAGCTTTGATGGCAGCCAGAATACATTTATTAAAGAGCTGCGTAAAAGCGGTTATCTCACTGCGTGGATCGGTAAATGGCATCTCGAAACGCAGCCGCAGGGTTTTGATTACTGGCAAATATTACCCGGACAGGGACAATATTACAATCCCGATTTTTTAACAATGGATGGCGGACAAAAAAAGACAGCAGGATATGTAACCAATGTTATAGAAGATGTAGCTGAAGACTGGCTGAACCAACGCGATACTGCTAAGCCTTTTTGCCTTGTTATTGGTCATAAAGCTACGCACCGCGTCTGGCTGCCCGATACCAGTGATATGGGTATGTTTGATTCCATCAACTTTCCGCTGCCAGGCAACTTTTATGATAATTACGCAGGCAGGGAAGCAGCCAAAGTGCAGGATATGACCATTGCCAATACTATGATCATGGGGTATGACCTTAAAATGTTTTCTACCGAAAAGGAGGAAAATGGAGATGGAAATATTAAACGCATGAACCCGGCACAACGTGCGAAATTCGATGCGTATTATCAACCTATTTACCAGGATTTTAAAGCCCGTCATCTTACCGGCAATGCACTTTCCGAATGGAAATATCAGCGGTATATGCGGGATTATTTAAGTACTGCTGCTTCGCTCGACCGCAATATTGGGCGCACATTGGATTACCTTGATAAACATAACCTAACTAACAATACAATTGTTATTTATATATCCGATCAGGGATTTTATTTGGGCGAACATGGCTGGTTCGATAAGCGCTGGATGTACGAAGAATCGTTTCGCACACCCCTGATGATGCGCTATCCCGGTGTAGTTCAATCAGGTATGGTCAACAGCGAATTTGTAATGAATGTGGATGTTGCACCTACATTGCTGGATGCAGCCGGCGTAGCCATACCAAAGGACATGCAGGGCGAATCGTTTTTGCCGTTGCTAACAGATGTAAATGCCAAAGGGCGCGAGGCCATGTATTATCATTATTATGAAAACGGTGAACACAAAGTATCGCCGCATTTTGGTATTAAAACAAAACAGTACAAGCTCATTCGTTTTTACAAAAGGGTAAATAGTTGGGAACTGTACGACCTGAAAAAAGACCCTAATGAAATGCACAATATTTTCAACCAAAAAAAATATGAAAAAATAGAAAGTGACTTGCATCATCAGCTATTACAATTAATAAATAAATATGATGACGATGATGCCCGGCAGGTACTAAAAATTAAATTAGCAATGGAGCCGCAAAGCTTTTAGTATATTTTTATTGAATATCTTTCTGTGGCTTTTGTGGCTCGGGTAATGAAAATTGCGGAAGCACACCTCGACATATAACTACAATTTGGAGTATGCATTTTCAACTACTTCCAAATGGTGGTTCTTCCCATATTATGTATGTTTTGCAGTATTGCTTAACCTTGAAGAACAAGAGCAAGATTCGGGTTGTATAGCGTATAACTAAAAAGCAATTTTGTTCTAAATATTTTTCTTATGCACAAAATTGTTCAACCCGCTATTTTGTATTTTGGAACACCGGTAATTTTAATAAGCACTATTAACCAGGATGGCTCGTATAATCTTGCCCCGATATCTTCGGCGTTCTGGCTTGGTTGGCGCTGCATGATAGGTATAAGTGCCTTTTCAAAAACAACTGAGAATATTATTCGCACGCGTGAATGTGTGCTTAACCTGCCTTCGGAAGAACAAGTGGCGTCAGTAAACTACCTTGCACGTACAACAGGTTCCAACCCTGTGCCCGAAGGGAAAAGGTTGAAAGGTTACAGGTACGAACCAGACAAATTTGATGTTGCCGGTGTTACGGCTACGACTGCCACTAAGGTAAAAGCGCCGCTGGTGCAGGAATGTCCTGTGCAACTGGAGGCAAAGCTGATTGCGATACACAAGCTTGCAGCAGATGATGTTTTGCAAAACGGTCGCATATTAACGATGGAATTGAAAATTGTTTGCGTACATACAGCACCATCTATTTTAATGGATGGATGCACAAACAGGATAGATCCGGATAAATGGCGACCGCTTATTATGAGCTTTCAAAAATTTTATGGTCTTAGTAACCAAATCCATTATTCAACGTTGGCAGAGATACCAGAAAATTTATACACAACGCCTGATATTGAGGAAGCTAAAATGGTATAAATTATAAGTAAAGCCTTTTCTTCTCTGCACGGCATCCTTTCGTTCCCATAAAGTCTCATGCGGTGTAACAAAAGCCTTGAAATGAAGAACCCATGAGAAATAAAAGTCAGATAGTTTGCTTTTCAAAATTTAATGTTTTCAACTTACAATGCCATAGCTGTTGCAATTTCCATTAGCGCTTCGTGCAATTAGCTAAAGAAGAAGACATAGCGGGAAGAATATACGCCTGAGCGTTTTTCTTTACTAATAAAGGTGAAAGCCGTTTGATTATTATCGCAGCATCTGCAAAAAGGATTAATGTGGCATAACAGAAACGAACCTAATACAACACATCATATAAAGAAAAATTTGGAAGTAAGCTCAAAATGAAGCTTTTTTGCAAAAGCAACCGAAACCATTATGATGAGATCTCTTTTCTTTAGCCTTGCCGCATTTTTTTTCCTGTTGTTTACTGTGTTGTCCTGTCAAAAGGAAAGCTCTTTTGAAAGCGACGCGTCCATGGGTTCCTTACAATCAGATTCAACGGGTGAGTGTCTGCCATCAGCCATAAACGGTATTTATATAGCAGATTCCGCGCTTGTTGATACTGCAAATTATATTACTCTGCAGGCAGAGATTACCAAAGCAGGTAAGTATACCATTTCTTCTGATACTGTTAATGGCATTTATTTCAGAAGTGTGGGTCACGTAAATACATTAGGACTTGTTACATTCCAGGCAGCAGGGCACGGAACGCCCATTGCTACCGGCACATTCATACTACATGTAACGTATGGTACTACCACCTGTGCCAAAGAAATCACCGTAATCAGCAGCGGCACTCCCGGCAACACCACTTCGGTATATACCGTAGCTGATGCAAACGGAAACTGCCCCACACCGGAATTTGGCGGAACTTATCAGGCTGGTGTTGCATTAGATGCATCCAATACGCTTGCCTTTGATGTACAGGTAACCACACCGGGTACTTATGCTTTCAACATAGCCACTGATAATGGTATTGCTTTTACAGGCAATGGTACCTTTGCTACTACTGGTACGCAGCATATAGTTTTGCAGGGATTGGGTACACCGCAAACGGAGGGCGATATAACGGTGACAGTAGGAACCTGCGATTTTACACTAACAATTACCCCCAACAATTTGCCCGATGCCGTTTTTGCGTTGAACTGTGGCACTGCAAAACTGAGCGGAACTTACATGGCAGGCACACCAATGACTACGCAAAACACGGTAACTGTTTCTGCAACTGTTACTAAAGCAGGTAAGTATTCATTGTCAACAACGGCTGCTAACGGGGTAACTTTTACCGGAACCGGAACGTTTGCTGCTGCCTCCTCCACGCCGCAAACAGTTACTTTAACAGCCACCGGAACACCCGTGGCAGCGGAAACAACGACTTTCAATCTTTCAGGCAATGGTGTTACTTGTTCTTTTCCGGTAACCTTTGAGGCTGCGCCTGTTGCTGCCGTATTTACTTTAGGTGGCGCGCCAAACGCCTGTACCAACACAACGATAAATGGCATTTATACTTCGGGAGCTGTCTTAAACAGTGCTAATAGTGTAGATATTACAGTGGATGTGACTTCGGTTGGCACATATATCATTGCTACCACTGAAGTGAATGGAATGAGCTTTTCAGCGTCAGGGTCCTTTACTAAAACAGGCTTGCAAACTGTAACATTACAAGCCAGCGGTACACCCGCAGTCAGTGGCACCTTCACTTTTACGCCGATTGTCGGCACGTCTTCCTGCTCTTTTGAAGTGAACGTGGTGGATGTGCCTGTTGTAGCCGGAACTTATACCTGTAAAATAGATGGCGTGTTTACCGCTTTCAACAACAGAGCGAAAGCTACAAACGAACCGGATTTGAGTGGTGCTCAGCAATTGTATCTTGATGGTTTTACTGCACCTGCCAACGGAGAAAACATTCCTGAACTGCAGATATTTATTACAAAAACAGATGGAAGCAGTGTAACTGCCGGCACTTACGATGAAAAGCATTATATACCACCTGGTACTTATCGCATAGAAGTAGATTATAAGGCAGTAAATGCAGATCATTCTGTTACTATCTGGAATACCAGCAGTAATTTTCTTACCACCAATCCGCCTTTTACAATTATTGTTACCAGCATTACTGCTACCCGTGTAAAAGGAACCTTCAGTGGCAAGCTTACGAATATAGTAGAAGGAAGCACAGGCACAAAAACAATAACAGAAGGTGTATTTGATTTACCAATTGTGGATTAAATATTCTTTTGTGCGATGTACGTTGGCTGGTAAAAATTATGAAAGGACATATTTCTACTTTGCAAAGTCTTCCATCGGAAGACCTTGCAAAGTAGCTACTTATGGGTAGCCCAACCAACCTATATTCGGTTTTGAAGAATTCTCCAATTACTAAAATGCGATTATAGTAGTTTAGTTATTTTCTCCAATAATTATTTGCAGCAGCTATTGTAGCAAATTCAACCGCAACAGTCTGACTAATAACAATCAGCATGGCAGCGTCTTCAGAATATACAGCTCTCAGCCTTTCCCGTACGGCCGCATCTGGTTGTGTAGCTTTAATGGTTAGTCTTGCCATTTTATAGCCAGTTGTCTTCCTCCTTCGGGAGAGGCTTTTAAAAGAGAATTGTCGGGAACTAATTGAGTTGTTTCTGGCATAGGTTTAATTTTGTTTTATTGTGAAGGAATATATTAAATAGCTTTAAACCGGTGATGAATTTTTTACAAAGGCTTCCTCAATAGAATTTTTAAAGCGACAATATGATCAAAACAGTATGATTAAAATAGTCAATTTTCTTTTTATTCTTGTTTTTCATATCACAGCCAATGCGCAGCATACAATGCGGTTAGGCCATTCTGATTCGGCTGGTGCTTTTTAAGATATTGAACCGGGGCACCATTGTTGGAATTTACACTATAGTTTCTGTTAATTGTATTCCCTTTTGAAAAACAACCAAACTTATCCTTTTATATATGCTTTACTCAAATCTTCGATATTCACTTTCTTTAATTTATCGTAGTCGGTATCTTTTATTGTTTTATAAAGCGCATACGTTTTACCATTCCATCTATACACCGGAAATTCCATACCTGGACCGCCAATTAATAAATCCGGATAGCCTTGATTAGAGGTCGCCAATACATCCGGAACAGTACCCGGAAAATTCAGATGCGGTGTATAACTTCCTGCCGTACTTGGTATAAACAGCACAATGCTGGAGCCGGTATTACCTGAGGTAAAAGCGTTGCCGTAAGATATAAAAATCTCCTCTTTACCGTCCTTGTTTATATCGGTTGGCAATACGGTTGCCGCAAACGGATAATCTTTGCTCTCCTTATCCTGTGCAAAAGGCTGTTCTTCATTTCCCGATAAAACAAAGCCGAGTTTTTCAGCAATACTGTTTTGCGCTGTTACAGTTAGTTTTGTTTGTATGTTTTTGAATAAGGCGGCAGCAACGGGAGTTAATTTATTTTCCTGTTGTGCAAACATTTGAGAGCAATAGCTCAGTAATAAGAGTGGAATAATAAACAGGTATTTCATAGCAGGTAGGTTTATGAATAAGGTAATGGCTGTAATTTACATAAAAGAATTGTACGCTTCTTTAAATCGTTTCTTATGTTCTTGGGTACACTGCGTTACTATCCCGAAAAACGTGAAAGAAATACACCATCCTGTTTTGTAATATTGTGGCCTTTTTTACAAACCAGTCGGCTTCCTATTAAAAATCATGACACCTGTATTGGATAATCCTGTCTGGCACGCATTAATTTCGGGCAATAAAGCTTTAGCGTTGGGTACAGATACTGTAAAAGTTTTTCCAAAAGAAATTTCTCCTATTGTAGGGTTACAAGAGTACACTACAGCCAATTTCAATATACTGTATGATATAACTTCTTTTGATCGGACTATTGTTCTCTTTTCGGCAGAAGACCAGGTCATTCCTGATTCCTGGAGGGTTTTGCACCGTATAAGTGGCTTGCAGATGGTGTATGCCGGCTCACCTCTGCCGGAGCTCCGGGATGATGAAGAAATTATATCCTTAACAGATGAACATATTTCGCAGATGCTGCTGTTAACTAAACTTACCAATCCTGGTCCTTTTGCTGCACGAACTATTGATTTCGGTTATTATCAAGGTATTTTAAAAGACGGTGAGTTGGTAGCTATGGCAGGGCAGCGTTTACATCTATACAACTATGCAGAAATTAGTGCGGTTTGTACCCATCCTCATCATACAGGAAAGGGTTATGCAAGGCAACTGCTCTTGCGCCAGATGTACCGCATGTTGGCAGCAGGAAACACTCCTTTTCTGCATGTAAGAAATGAGAACAGCAGGGCAATCAATGTGTATAAAAACATAGGATTTGAAACAAGGAAGGAAATGTACTTTTTTGTTTTAAAGAAAAATGATAACGCAAATGCCAGCCTGTAAGTAAGTGTATAAGATACGGTGAACAGTTCCGGATACAGCGGGTAATAAAAACATAGCTATAAATAAAAGCAGATTGAAATCCTGCTATATTTTACGCCGGTATGTGCCTTGAAGAATATGCCAACAGGCCGTTAAAAACAACCTGATAGGCATCACAGCATCTGCTTAGACAAAAATACCAAAGTACTAACAGAGGACCAGCAATTCATATTATAAAAAGCTCACTTCATGCAAGTATCACTTTAATTAGCCTTACAGCCGTTGTAAGTTTGCCTTTAATAACTAAACCCAAATCATTAAACCCATGAAAAAGAACATTCTTTTAGCTACTTTGTTATTGGTAGCGCTCTTTACAGGTACAGGCTGTAAAAAAGACCATACTCCTCCCGACATCCATTTTGATACGCCAGCCACGCCACCACCAACCGGTTTGCAAGGCACCTGGGCAAGCGGCTTTGCATCAATGCTCGAGCTATACGATGTGTACACCGGTAAAGTAGTAGGCCCGGCATGGAAAAGCGGTAAAGTTTTTTCATTTACTGCAGATGGCAAAAACGCAGAATTTTACTACACTATGGAGACTCAGTATATGCAGTCGGCCACCAAAGCTATAGGCACAATAGCATTTGATGAAGGCTCAACAGCAACAGAAGGGTCTTTTGTGTTTTATGCTGCCTGGGCACATTACAACGGATGGGGTACAACCACAGTAAACAGAGATGCTACTGAGGAAGAACTTTCCAATAATCTTACAGGCAGATATGCTTATAAAATGGATGGACAATGGCTTAGAATCTCGCCCGGTGAACCGCCTGCCGATCCGTATGCGAGCAGCTTCGAACCAATTAATTAACCTCTAACTTCTTACCGGTGCAGGCACACAGGTGCAGTAATGAATGCTGCATACTTGTGCCTGCACCGGTAATTATACCATTTTTAAATTGAGTTGTGGGGATTAATAAGATTACGCAACTAATTTATTTCTGTTGATTAGCCGAACTATCTACTTTGAAATGGTATAAGTTGATGATATAAATTTATTATGTATTCGTGCCTTCGTGGCACATTCTTAATTTATTTCAAATAGCGCTCTTCTTATTTCAGTTTTTCATTAAAAAAATCAATGGTACGTTGCCAGGCAAGTTCTGCAGCCGCTTTGTCGTAGCGGGGTGTCGTATCGTTATGAAAGCCATGGTTTACGTTGGGATATATGTAAGCAGTATATGTTTTGTTATTCGCTTTTAGAGCCGCCTCGTATGCCGGCCAACCTTCATTAACACGTGTATCCAATGCTGCATAGTGCAGGAGGAGCGGAGCTTGTATTTTAGGTACATCTTCGCTCGCCGGCTGACCGCCATAAAATGGAACAGCCGCCGATAAATCGGGGATTCGTACTGCCATCATATTGGCAATCCAACCGCCAAAGCAAAAACCTACCACACCCACTTTACCATTGCAATCTTTATGATTTTTAAGATAGTCGTATGCAGCTATGAAATCTTCCAGCATCTCATTTCTGTCCCGTTTACTTTGCAACTCCCTACCCTGATCGTCATTGCCGGGATAGCCACCTAATGGTGTTAATGCATCGGGAGCAATCGAAATAAATCCTGCCAGCGCGGCTCTTCTTGCTACGTCTTCAATGTGCGGATTTAATCCCCGGTTTTCATGAACCACTACTATGCCGCCAAGTTTTCCTTTCGCATCTGCAGGCATTGACAACAAGGCTTTGATAGTTCCACCGCCTTTAGGAGAAGGATAATTAACGTATGTTGATTGTAAACGGGGATCATCGTCTTTAATCTGGATGGCGCCCTGGTAATCAGGCATCAGAAAACTCATCAACGACGTTACCGTAATTCCTCCCACTGCATAGGCAGAAAGCTGTTGCACGAAGTTGCGCCTGTTAATGCGGTTATGTGCATAATCATCATACAGGTCAAATACTTCTTGTTTGATGTCTTCTTTTCTGATTTGGTTCATGTTGGTTTGTATGGGTGTTGAAATCAAATTTAAATCATTCCACGCTAATAAGTTTCTTTTTTGTAAAGCCTGCAAATTGTTGCAGCTATTTCATTCTATAGCTTTAGTGCTCCATTTAGGAGAAATTGCTATGGTGGGAAAGTTTTTATTTTTACTTCGTTACGCCAGCTTGCGTGCTATCTGCTGCCAGCTTCTCTTCATATTGCTGTTGTAGTTCGTTGAGTGCAGCATCATAGCCTTGCCTGTCTATAAAAGCCGCAGGCTGGTAGGCATCGCCGGGATGGTGTTTATCGTGCAGCTTAAACTGACTCGCATGCGATGCAAGCCATATATCAAACGAAATATCTTTCATTGCTTTTAATGTATAGGCATAGTCTTTTGCAATGTCTGGATAACTGGTTACCTCTGCAAATTTTTTCTCTGTAACAATTGTAGGCATGTTGGCGATAAGTATTTTATAAGATTGTTGATCATCTTTTACCGTAAACAAAAAACTACAAGAACCTTTGGTGTGGCCGGGATGGTGCAACATCATCAATTGCATATCTCCCAATTGGATGGTATCACCATTGTGCAATAAGCGATCTGCCCGTACAGGTTCAAAAGTGCTGCCATTGCCACCCAGTGCATAATCGGAGCTGCCGCCATCGGCCAATACAGCAGCATCTTTTTCATCCACCATCAATTGCGCACCGGTCGTCTTTTTAATAGCTGCCATAGCAGCTACATGATCGTAATGCGCTTGCGTGGTTAAGAGTATTTTAATGTCGGAAAACTTAAACCCAAGTGTCTCTATATTACTTTTTATCTGCTGTGCCGAAGCTGCAAGTCCGGTATTGATAAGTATATTTCCTTTTGGTGTTGTAATGAGGTAACATGCCAGGTCGTACGTGCCTACATAATATAGATTACCTGCGATTTTAAATGGAGGGTAAGGCTTCGACCATGTTGCATTGGTTACTCTTGGCTCTTCTACTCCTTGTGCTGCGACTGAAAAAGATGTGAATACAAATATTCCGGAAAGAGCAATTGTTGGTAATAGATGTTTAAACATATATTGGTGTAATTGAATGATAGCTGTAGTTCAAATGTATTGGTTTAGGGAATACACTTAGCTAAGTGATTCAGAACTTTGTAGTAATGGTTCATATGGCAAGTTTAATGGTGTGGACGCTTCTTCGCCACACTATCTCTTTGCATAACATTTATAGATTGAATACAGTGCATTACGCAGGAAGCATAAGACAATGAAGCGGCTACTCCTTTAAACCTTAATATGATTATCAACATAATTATAAACACTACCATACCTTTTGGATCTCTTTATATGTGCCGTAAAATGAAGTATCGTGGAGAAGAAAATATACAACTTTATCAGGTTTTTTATAACTTACCAACCTAAATAAAAATTCAACGATTGCTCATGAGTAACACATTAAACAGGAGACATTTTATAAAGCAGGGTGGCGCCGCTGCATTAAGTTTTGCATTCCTTCCGGCACTGGGTCGTACTATAGCGCCAAGCGATAAAGTAAGAGTAGCCCATATAGGTCTTGGCGGAATGGGCAACAACCACATGAAATGGTTTGCTGCTTTACCGGAGGCAGAGATTGTTGCGTTATGCGACGTGGATGAGGATCATTTAAACAGCACGTTTAAAACGCTGCAAACACTACAGCCCGGCACAAAAGCAGACCTGTATGGCGATTTCAGGCGTGTGCTTGACCGTAAAGACATTGATGCTATTACCTGTGCTACGCCCGACCACTGGCATGCGCAAATTGCCACCATGGCTTTCCAGGCAGGCAAAGATGTATATGGCGAAAAACCGCTTTCGTACGATATTGGCGAAGGGCAAATGATGCTTCGCAACCTGGATAAGCATAAACGGATTTTCCAGATGGGTACGCAAATTCATGCAGGCGATAACTACCATCGTGTGGTAGAAATCATCCGCTCGGGCGCAATAGGTAAAGTGCATACAGTGCGCTTGTGGAAAACAGGGCTTCCACCCGATTTAGGTCCGGCCCAAATACAAACTCCTCCAAAAACACTCAACTGGGATATGTGGCTCGGGCCTGCTCCTTATGCTGAATATACACCACAACGATGCCATTTTACTTACAGATACTTTCTGGACTATTCGGGCGGTGTGTTTGCAGATTTTTGGTGCCATATTGCCGATATTATGTACTGGTCTTTAGAACCTAAAAATCTGAAAACAGTGAGTGCAACAGGAGAGGCACCCAAGGGCATCAACGATGCGCCACTGTGGCTGGACGTGGACTACGAATTTGATGACCTTAATGTACACTGGACACATGTGCCACCCGATGTTCCCGGCGCTGCAGACCGTGGCATAGGCGCTTTTTTTGAAGGCGATAAGGGAACGCTGATTTGTGATTATGATACGCGTGAAATACGTATAGACGGCAAGGTATTGAATGATATACCCGAAGTGCCGAAAACCATTGTACGCTCACCGGGGCACCAGCAGAACTTTATTGATGCAGTTAAATCGCGCAAGCAGCCTGAATCGAACCTTGCTTATGCCCGCAAACTCACGCTGCCTATGCACCTTGGAATCATTTCTTATCGCTTAAACAGAAAGCTGAATTGGGATAGTGAAAAGGAGCGTTTTGTGAATGATAAAGAAGCCAATCAATATTTGCACCGGGAGTACCGAAAGGAATGGAAATTGGTTTGAGTGCTTGATATTATATTTATACATTCATATTTTATAAAGCCCTTGAGTTTATCTCAAAGGGCTTTTTTATTTTGTTTGCATGTGATATTTTTATCAGACTTTTTTGCTTAAAGTCTGTTTGAAAATATAAAGCGTATCGAGATAAATGTAGTTGTATCTAAAAGGCAGGTTTATAATCTGCCTTTTAGATACTTATGGTACATTGAAGTAATGCTTTGAAGAATACTGAAAATTAGCTTTCTAACAAATATTTATTTAGCTGCTATCAGAAACTCACATCTTGATTCATCATCAGGTGTATATGAACTATAATTCTTTAAAACAACCTTCATTGTACGTGTATATGATGGTGTAAACACAACAACTGGTTCATCATCTGAGCCGCTATCATTCATATAAGTAGTGCCATCACTATATTGCACTTCTATATCCAAATCATTTACGTTTTCATCTTCACTAAAGCCATAAATGGCATAAGTGGTATTTGCATAAAAAGTCTTGTAATAATACACCGTTTCTCCTTGTGCTATATATCCATAAATATCTTTCACAATGGTGTATTTATGGTCTTCCAGAATTTGCTTGATAACATAATATTTATCCGCGTTTGTAAAGCTGCTAACTAAGCAAAGGGAAGCAAGTAAAAGCATGGTTAGGGTTTTCATAAGAGGGAATTTTAGGTGTTGAGAAAATTTGTTGTGATAGCAAAAGCTATGGTTATTTTTTAATTAACGTTTGCTGTTTCAAATATATAATCCTTTAATTACGCTCTTCAACGTGAAAAACACCATACTGCATCACGCCTTTTTCACATGTCTGGGGTAGCTTCAGGCAGTAATGCAGGTACTGCCCGGAATTGATAATTAAAAGTGATTTATTTTAAAGGGAAGTTCTTACGGTATGTCCGCGGCTTATATCACCTACTCTATAGAAGGAGATACTGCGAAGAAAAATGTGCATTTTTCAATCTCAAAATCAATTCTTATTCGATTACTTTTTATTTAAAATAAATAGTGTTATCTTACATAATTAAACTAACTTATAGCTGCCCTGTTTTTGTGATCCTGCAAATGCCTGCTCTGAGTTTTACAACCCCGCTAAATCTTTTCTTCAACCAAAAATAAAATACCATGAAACACAAATTACTTATGCCACTTTGTACAGCGGCTTTCATTTGTTTACATGCATTTGGTCAGCCTGCCATTACCAACCAGGTTGTATCGGGGAGCAGTTCCTATGATGATTTACAAAGTATGTATCTGACAAACGATAAGGGGTTGATTGCAGGTGGTTATTCGGCTTCAAACATTTCAGGAGACAAAACGGAAGATAGCAGGGGAGGTTATGATTATTGGATAGTAAAGTATAACAGGCATGGAAAAATTCAATGGGATAAAACAATTGGTGGAAGTGCTGCTGATTATTTATCCTCTATTCATCAAACGAAGGATAGTGGTTATATTTTGGGAGGGAGTTCCTTGTCTGATAAGTCGGGTGAAAAAACGCAAAACAGCAGAGGGTTGGAAGATTTTTGGATAGTAAAACTGAACAGAAGCGGAAAAATAGAATGGGATAAAACCATTGGAGGAAGTAATTATGATTATTTATCGTCTGTTGAGCAAACAAAGGACGGGGGATATATTTTGGGCGGTACGTCTATCTCCGACAGATCGGGTGAAAAAACACAAAACAGCAGGGGTAGCAATGACTATTGGGTATTGAAAATAGACAAAGCGGGTAACATTCAATGGCAAAGAACTATTGGTGGAAGCGGTGTAGATGGATTGACCGCTATTCACCAAACTAAAGACGGTGGTTATATTATAAGCGGGCAATCCAACTCCAATGCGTCGGGCGAAAAAACAGAAAATAATAAATGCAATTGCACCGATGTCACTTATTCATATGATTATTGGATTGTAAAGCTGAACGGTAATGGACAAATTCAATGGGATAAAACGATCGGTGGGGGTGATACCGGTGGATTTACCGGTAATGATGGGTATAATACCATTCAACAGACCCGTGATGGTGGTTATATTGTAGGCGGTCTTTCCAATTCAAATGCAACCGGCGACAAAACCGAGAACAGCAAAGGCAACTATGATTATTGGATAGTAAAACTGGATACTAAAGGTAACAAACAATGGGATAAAACGATCGGCGGAAGTAGCCTGGATGGTAACGATAATCTAAGCATTCAGCAAACCAGTGACGGAGGCTACATTATGGCTTCAGAGTCCTGGTCCAATAAATCCGGAGATAAAACAGAAGATAATAAGTGCCCGGGGGCGTGTGGTGATGAATTTGGTGATCCTTACTTTGATTATTGGGTAGTAAAAACAGATAGTATAGGTAATATTCAATGGGATAAAACCATTGGTGGAAGGGAAAATGATATATGTGAGGTGGTAAAAGAAGTGCGGCCAAATGTTTATGTAGTAGGCGGATCTTCTAATTCAACAATTTCCGGAGATAAAACGATCCCCTCAAAGGGATACGATGATTACTGGATTGTAAAATTAAAATATACCAGCACGAGCACAAGTCCTATTGCTTCTGTAAACCAGAAGAAAGTAATGTTTACAGCAAGCAGCGACAGTAAGTTTTCTGCTTATCCCAATCCTGCAAAAGATATAATTCACATACAGAATGGTGGCAGGTCAGCAACATTTACCCTTACTAACCAATCGGGCAAAATATTGTTGACGCAAAAAGTTAATGGAAATAGCTCCATCAATATTACGCACTTGCCTTCGGGCGTTTATTTTCTTAAAGACAACTCTACAGGAATAACACAAAAAATTGTTGTTATTAAATAGCAACAATCGGCATGAGTTCCGTCGTAGCTGCTCTTCTCCGCATGTCTTTTCTTAGCTTATGCACAGGAGCTAAGGGACGTGCGGAATGGGGAGCACAGGAGGTACTGCCGGAGTATTTTTAGTTGCTACACATCATTTTTAGTGGTTATTATCTTTGATTATTTCAGCCTTAACTATTGCTGTTGCATGCTGACCTATAATGGTTACATTTTTGTTTATACTCATTTCAGCCGCACATTGTTTCTTCCTGCACTATTCACTTATCGTTACCACCTATGATATTTTCCTGTTCACCGCTGTGCATTCCTATTTTACCGATGCAGATTTGTGATAGCCCTGTAATAAGCTACTTTGCTCTTTAGATGGGCTTTTCTTTGCTTTCGTAACGTAGTGCCTGCTGTGAATAGTGGATAACTTGTCTTTCTGCAATTGAATAACTGTTGTGGTGAATGAGTGTAGATTTTCTACAAATAGTAAAGAAGTTCTACCGCAAAGCTTAAGTAAGATTTGGCGGCAAGAGCTTGTTTCTAAAAGTGTAATAAATGCTTTTAGGTTTTCAAAGATGAATAGTGGTGCTTTCTCTGTGGAATGGGTTTTTGTATAGCGCTTGAGGATTGTTGGTGAAAAGGACATTAAAAGCAGTGAAAATTAAAATAAGGATGATGGTAAAGCTGCCATAATTTAAAGTGCTATACTATCATAAAAAACCTGCTAAATGGAACACTTCGCTGGGCTTTGAAAATTGATATAAAGAGAAACATTGTTTACATAGCATTACAATTAGTTTATATCCATTTAAAATATGCGAGTTTTCTTTTTGGTGGCGGGGCTGCTGTTACTATTCGGTACAGAAGTATGGGGTGTATATTCTCTGATGCCTTTTACAGACATTCAGGAGAAAGAGACCACAGCTATTACTTATTTCTTTCATCATAACATTCTATGGTTACGTGTGCTTGCATTAGTGCTGATAGCTTACCCTGTATATTATATTGTGAGGTATAAAAAAATATGGCAGAAGCTTTTACTATTGCCGGTATTTGCAGGGTATGTAATAGTATTTTATTATTTTAACTATTACATGGCACCTGCACAAATATATCAACCTGTACAGGTAAAAACATTTGCACCAAAAAACAGGAATAAAATAAGCAGCGATAAACTTGTAATAGGCGTAGCGATGAATGGTATTGCCAAAGCATACCCAATACAAATTGTAGGCTACCACCACCAGGTGGCAGATACTATTGGCGGAACACCTGTTCTTATCACCTATTGCACTTTGTGCAGGTCTGCACGGGTGTACAATGCTGTAGTAGAAGGTAAGCCCGCTAATTTTGTGTTAATGGGGCTGAATAACTTTAATTCTGTGTTTGAAGATAAAGCAACAAAAAGCTGGTGGCAGCAGGAAACAGGAGTAGCCATAGCAGGCCCGATGAAAGATAAAAAGCTTGAAGAAATTCCATCGCGCCAGGTCACGTTATCCAGTTGGTTCAAAGAATATCCGGAGGCTGTGATAATGCAACCAGACTCCAACTACTTAGCTGCCTACGGTTTAGCAAATAATGACAGAGCGTACTTCAGGCTTAAATATATGCAGGCAAATGCTGAAGAATACAAATCAAAATCTTTGGTAATAGGGGTATTGTACAATGGATATGCAAAAGCATATGATTGGGAGGCGCTAACCGCCACAAGATTTTTAGAAGATTCTTTACCTGATGTATCTGTATTACTAACGCTTGAAACAGATAATGCATCTTTTCATTTATGGAATAGAAAGGTAAAAGGCTATGTTTTACATTTTGAAAGAATTGGGAATACAGGCAACATAAGAGATGTAAACACACAATCTACGTGGAATATGCAAGGTGCCTGCATTGACGGCGCTTTACAAGGTACGCAGTTGGAGGAGTTGCAATCTTATTTAGAAACATGGAAATCGTGGAACGCTTTTCACCCGAGAACGGAAATGTATAAGGATAAGGAAGCTGAAACCTCTTTCATTCGGTTGTAGGCATACTTATTCCCACTCGCTGGCTTTGCCACCAGTGCCTTCTGCCCTGGTTAGTGCTTTCACAAATCAATTCTTTTGTTAGCTAAACAGCTACACTTCCCCACCATATATTCTTCTACAGTTTATATACAAAATGAGCATTGCCTGCAAGGATGCCGTGGCATAGTTTGTGGAAGTATAAAGCTTTATCCATTAATCTATTGCGATTTGATTTTATTAAACCAAGGAGGAAAAACGAATGAGCCAGGAAACAGTAATCAACGCGCTCACACAACAGGAGTGGCTGGATAAGGTGGGCGATGCGGTTCAACCCGCTATTATCAAAACTTTTGAAGCCGGCGGTAAAACCGGCCAGGAAATTAAGGACTTTTTGCATGGAGTTTGGCTTGGCCACCCGCTTCATCCTGTATTAACAGATGTTCCCGTTGGGGCATGGACGGCCGCTGCTGTTTTAGACAGCCTTGAATTGCTCGGCGGAAAAAAATATAAAGCAGGAGCAGATGCAGCTATTGCCGTAGGGCTCGTAGGTGCGGCCGGGTCAGCCATTACCGGGCTGACTGACTGGACCGGCACATCCGGAAAAAGTCGCAAAATTGGCTTGATGCATGCCCTGTTGAACGTTACTGCGACTACTTTATATACCACCTCGTATTTCCTACGCAAACAAAAAGGTTCCCGTAAAACAGCAATTGGGTTGGCAATGCTTGGTTATGGCGTGGCATCGCTGGCGGCTTATCTGGGTGGACATCTTGTTTATGGAGAGCAGATTGGCGTTGACCACACTGCTACAGCAGCAGAATATCCGGAGGATTTTATTGCCGTGCTGCCCGAAAACGAATTGGCAGAAAATACAATGCGCTGTGTAAATGCTGGCGAAGTGCCGGTGCTGCTGGCACGGAAAAACGGCGAAATATATGCTATTGCACATACTTGTTCGCACCTGGGCGGTCCGCTTTCTGAAGGCGATTTGCTGGACGATGGCAATGTACGCTGTCCCTGGCATGGCTCCGTTTTTTCTCTGCAGGATGGCAGCGTGGTAGATGGGCCCGCTACAGCCCCGCAACCTAAGTTTGAAGTGCGGGTGAATAATGGTCAAATAGAAGTAAGATTATTGAAAAATGTGTGAGTGCACATCATAAAGCGGTTACCGATGCACCATACTTATTCACTTGTTGATAACCAGTGATATGTTTTCATAATGCCTCAGATATAGAAAAATCATTTGCTGTTATCTGCATTCCAGCAATAGAACTGTTGCTTGTAGTCTTGGAAGTAAATCTCAGGGCTTAAACAGGCAACCCGAAAAATATCTTTTCGTATTAACAGGCAATGTGCCCGATTTAAGAATGAGCATCTGTTATAGCAGTTTCCGCTTATAAGCGTAAAGACTTTAACTTAATAAAAATCCAGCTAAACTTTCCGGTATGCCCAATAAGCTTTCTGATTATGCACTCATTGGTAATGCACGGTCAGCGGCTTTAGTGAGTAACAAAGGTTCCATTGATTGGTGTTGCCTTCCGGAATTTGATTCACCCGCCATTTTTGCTGCTCTTTTAGATGAAGAACAGGGCGGGCATTTCTCCATTAATCCTAATACAGATCACTACATTTCCACGCAGGCATATATTGCGGATACCAATGTGGTTGAGACTATTTTTGAAACTGAAAGCGGTAAGGTACGGTTAATGGATGCTTTTGCAGTGAACAGCGAAGAAGAGAAAAAACATGCACTTTTTGCGGACCATGAAATACTACGCGTAGCAGAAAGCGTTTCAGGAACAGTGCAGATGAAAATGGAATTTGTACCCCGCCTATTTTATGGAAGGGAATTGCCGCATTTGAAAGATCGGCAAAAATTAGGAATACATTTCAGTTGGAAAGGAAACGCTTTTACTCTTTTGAGTACGCTGGAAGGGGCGCAGCTAAAACTAAGTTCGGGGAAAGATAAAGTAAACGCCGAATTTTCGTTGCAGCCCGGGGAGCGGGTTATTTTTTCCTTTAGCTACGCTGGCCAAAGTCCTGCTATTATTCCGGAAGTAAAAGTTACCGGTTGGAGCCGCATGCAAAACACCGTTACGTATTGGAAAAATTGGATGTGCAATTTCCGGTATTCAGGTGTATATGAAAAAGAAGTCCGGCGAAGTGTGCTGGTACTAAAACTGCTGACCCACGCACCCTCCGGCGCTATTATTGCCGCCCCAACCGCTTCCTTGCCCGAAGAAGTGGGTGGAGTGAGAAATTGGGACTACCGCTATTGCTGGCTGCGAGATGCTTCCTTTACCATCCGGGTATTGGTAAAGCTCGGGTTTGAAGAAGAGGCGCATGCCTTTATGAACTGGATTTTACACGCTACACAACTCACCCGGCCAAAGGTTCAGGTGGTTTATTCTGTTTATGGACGGGCATCCATTAAAGAAAAAACACTTGGCTGGCTAAAAGGCTATAAAAACTCCAGGCCGGTACGTATAGGCAATGAAGCAGGCGGGCAATTTCAGTTGGACGTGTATGGCGAAGTGTTGGATGCTTTTTACACCTATGCTCCGCTTGTTGAAGACTTTGACCGGGACACCCGTAAATTTCTGATAGGACTGGGCGAAACCATTTGCAAAATATGGGAGCAGCCTGATAATGGTATCTGGGAAATACGTACTTCCTTAATCCATCATACCCACTCAAAAGTGATGGCCTGGGTTGGTTTGAACCGACTGATACAACTCTCCGAAAAATTCCAATGGAACGAAGTACCTCTTGAAAAATTCAGTCTTATAGCATCTTGTATTCGCGACAAAATAGAGCGTCAGGGTTATAACAGCAACTTGAAATCTTACACCCGTGAATTGAACGGAAAGGAATTAGATGCCAGTTTATTGACTCTTTCACTCGTAGGATATTGTAATCCTGCTTCACCAGGGACGCTATCTACCACTCAGTTGATACATGAGCAGTTATCAAAAAATAATTTGATCTACCGTTATCTTAATGTAGATGATGGCATAGCAGGAACAGAAGGCACTTTCGGCATTTGTTATTTCTGGCTTGCTGAAAACCTGGCAAAATCAGGGGTACTGGAAAAAGCGAAGGAGGCATTTGAGACAATGTTGCGGCATGTCGGTTCTACCGGACTTTTTTCAGAAGAAATAGATCCTGAAACGCACGAATTACTTGGGAACTACCCCCAAGGCTTTACTCATATTGGCTTAATAAATGCCGCACTTGCTATCACAGAAGCATCTCAAAAAAAAGTATCAACTGTATGAATATTGGCAATCTGATTTTATGGGGTTTTGCCGCTACTGTTATCCTCACCACGTTAATGGCTGTATCAAGACCTTTAGGGTTAACGCGTATAGATTTCCCTTTTATGCTGGGAACTATGTTTACTTCCAACCGCAATAAAGCACCGTGGATTGGCTTCCTTGTTCATTTAATAATGGGGTGGATTTTTGCTTTTATTTATGGCGCTGCCTTTGAGAGTTCGGGCTTGCATACGTGGTGGTTTGGGCTGGCTATCGGTTTTGTGCACGGCGCTTTTGTATTGTCTGTGGGGTTAGAAATCCTGGGCTATTACCATCCAAGAATGGCTAGCCCCTTCCAGGGACCAACGCCCACTAAACAACTGGAACCCCCAGGATTTTTTGCTATGAACTATGGCAAGGGGACGCCTATTGCGACACTGCTTGGCCATTTAGTTTATGGTGGCATTTTAGGTATGTTTTATAATACATAAACCTGTTAATGGCTTATTTAAAAACATGCAATGGGAGGAGGAAATAGTAAAGTGTAAAAATGTTTTATTAGTTAATGAAGTGCACCGGCAGACCTGGAGAAGAAACTACAGTTCCGAATTTGACTTTGTTTATTGCTGCATGGACATTCATTTGCTAACTTTAATAAAATCATTAACTGCTATGTTTATTGAATGAAACGTATTTCATTTAAAGTTCGGAATGGCGAAAGATGCGATTTCTTTATGGAGAGAATACCTGCAGAAGATCCAGAGCATAAACAAATCAATCCATGCACGATTGCTCACTGATATTACCGGCCGCAACTATACCATTGTTTTGGAATTAAGCTATACAAATTATGCAGATCTTGAACCTGCCAAATGCCTGCTGACCAGGCAGGACGGATGGAAGGAGTTTTACCAGCAATTTATTCCGCTGTGCGAATTTTCAGAAAGAACACAATATAAACTGGAGATAGATTTTTAAACCTTATTGTATAAAGAGGATTAGGTATTTACTATTACGCTCTGCTTAGCGTAGTCCCCGGTTATTAGTATTCAAAACCTTAACTTTTAGTCTGGCGGGAAAATGCGCTTTATTGTGGTCACCACCGCATAGTACTACAGTGGTTTAGATGATATCAGTTTCCGGCTCTTATTCAGATTAGGGCTTTGCGATTTTATGGTCTTTTCATTAGTTGATCTCCTTGTATGCCAATAGCATTAGGCTCTTCACAGGTGTTAGCAACAGGGCACCTCGAAGCAGGGGGATAAAGGTGATTTTTCAAAATCATTCAATTATTACAATGGTTTAAACAGGGTATTTAAAAACCTGACCTTTACTCGTACATATTGATTGTCAGAATAATACAGGCTGTATATCCACTTAAAACAGCTAATAGCCGGCCATACTTATTGTAAGTGTTTGCATATATACATGCCCTATAAATTTGCTGCGCGAATTAAAAGACGATGATTGTCTTTATTGCACGAAACTCTAAACCAATCAAATAACCTGACTTTGCCGGTACCTCCCGCTTCAATAACTGCATATACAAGTTGTTATCCATTGCCTAAACCTATTTGTCACCAAAACCTATAAAATATGAAACACAGTTTCACACTTCTTACTCTTTTTCTATGCATGTTATTCCATCTTGCCCAAGCTGCCGAAACAGAGCCTGACAATACGAAGGCTGAAATACTACTTCGTTAATTGCCAAAAAATGGCTGCACCGGCAACAACAGACGAAGCCGCAGATGCAGTAATCACTACTTATCCCAACCCTGCAAACACGCAGTTTACTATTCAGCTAAATGGCAGCAGAGTGCAGGGGTTGGCATCACTGTGGTTGAGAGATATGAATGGCAGTGTAGTCTGGAACAAACAGCAGGTGCAGGCAGATGCATTAAGAAGCATGCTGGTAGATGTAAGTAAGCTCGCCCAGGGCATGTATATGCTGCAAATAGTAGATGGAAATAACGAAACAATTACCGTAAAGAAGATTATAGTTGCGAGATAGCATATCTAACAGATGCGTTTAACAATAAGACCTGCTACATAACAGCAGGTCTTATTGTTTTTCTCTAGTAATGCTATTGGCACCATCCGGCAAAAAAGGTATATTATGCTTTACTTAATTGAGGTAATTGCCAGTCGGGTCTTACAAAATGACAGGTATATCCATTAGGATGCTTTTGCAAATAATTCTGATGCTCTTCTTCTGCATCCCAAAAGTCGGATGCCGGAGCTACTTCGGTTACAATAGGTCCCGGCCAAATGCCTGAGGCATTCATTTCATTGATTAGCTCTTTTGCTGTTTTCTTTTGTTCTTCACTGAGATAAAAGATGGCGGAACGGTAGGAAGTACCAATATCGTTTCCTTGCCTGTTTTTCGTAGTAGGATTATGAATCTGGAAGAAGAATTCCAGCAGCTTGCGGTACGATAACTGTTCCGGATCAAAAGTGATGGCTATTGCTTCGGCGTGGGTACCGTGATTACGGTAAGTGGCGTTTTTTACATCTCCGCCTGTATAGCCAACAACGGTTGATGTTACACCCGGAAGTGCTCTTATCAGTTCTTCCACTCCCCAGAAACAACCACCGGCTAATATTGCTTTTTCGCTTGACATAAGTAACTGTATTTTTATTGAAGTTAAGAAAATAAACGTAAAGCCAATAGTAGTGTGTTAGTGCCGTATTGTTTGCCGAGAATAATTAAAGATAAAAGGGTAGGTTAGAAGAAGATAAGAATTCAAGTGCCACAAACAGTTGGGCAAATGAAATAGGCACAACATTAATTGAGGTACTTCTAACAGCACTTTACGCCTTTGCTTTTGGCGTACTTAAACTTACTTGCAAACTTTTTGGATAGAACCTCTATCCACTATTTCCTTTATGCCTTTTGTTGCAGCAGTTGCTTCCAAAGAAGGCCACTATGTTACGTAGCATTAAATTCGTTATTACAAAAATGCAATGGACTTCTAAAAAGTATATAATTTTGTAAGACCAACATACTGCTGGTACCCTTTATTATAGTAAACCTTATTTCTTCACTTTAAAACTACTTGCTATGTACGTCGTACGCGATATATTCCATCTTAAATTCGGGCATTACCGCGATGCCAAAGCATTAATGGATGATATAATGCAAAAGGGATTATTGAAAGACATGAAACAGCCGCGGGTGCTCACGGATTTTACGGGTGATGCATACAGATTGATATTAGAAGCTTCGTTTGATACCCTGGACGAATATGAAAAGTCACTAACAGGTAACCTGAGTCAAAATGATTGGCAGCAATGGTATATGAAATTTAAAGAACATGTTGAAAGAAGCTACCGGGAGATTTTGAAACAGGTGATGTAGTATTTGATAGCCTGAGGCTGCATGCTAAGTTGCTTTGCAAATTCAACAGATAAACTGGTATGTTTTTACCAGCATTTTATCTTAACAGATTTTGCAAAAAAGTATTGTATTATTGAGTAGATAATGGAGGCTTTGTCTCTAATCCTGAAAGTGAGCCTTTGCTTGTCGGAGTCTTCCAACTACGTCGTTCTGTCGGCGAATCCCCGGATTCGAATATACTATCTTTTGCTTATTTTGTTGTATGAGCCAAGGCTATCAGACATACGACCAAAATCAGGCATACTATCTCACTTTCCAAATTGTAAAATGGGTAGATGTTTTTACCAGAAGCGAATACAAACAAATTGTTGTAAACAGCTTCGATTGCTGCCAAAAGCACAAAAGGTTGGAACTATATGTATATGCCATTATCACCAATCATATTCACTTAGTTACCTGTGAAAGAGCCTTTTAGATTATCTGATATTATTCGTGATTTTAAGAAATTTACAGCCAACCAATTACTGCCTTTATTGCAACTGCCACAGGAAAGCCGCTTTACACCTGTTTTTACACAACAGAAGCTGAACTATACCCATAACAATCCGGTAAAGGCAGGCATTGTAGAAAAGCCGGAAGATTACTTGTTATAGCAGTGCCAGAAATTATGCAGGATTGAAGAGTGTGCCGGAGATAGATTTGTTATAAGTGTGTTTGCGCAAATCGGGAGATTACGCCGGGCAGGGTGCTACAGGACTATATAACAGCATACTCGGAAAGGTGGATACAAAACGGAGGCGCAACCTTTGCCTTTGTTGGTACGTTATATATTACTGCCGGGAAAATAGCTGTTGCACATCTCGCCGTAGCATTAGCATTATATCATCCTTTCTGCCTGTTTGTATGAAAAAATATGTCTTATTATATCTCTCCTTTTTTTGGGTACACACTGCCATAGCAGATCATATCACGGGGGGCGAGATATATTATTCTCTTACTGGCATTTCGGGCGGACAATATCAATACAGCATTACCCTTAAGCTCTTTATGGTGTGCAATACCGAAAGACAATTTAATAATCCAACTTATGTTTCATTTTTCAATAAGGGCACTGGTGAAAGAGTAAAGGATGTGAGTGTTAACCTTGCTAGAACAGAACTCTTAAGTTATACGCCCGGTGGACCTTGTATATCCAATCCGCCAACGGTTTGCTACCGCGTAGGCTATTACAATTTCAGTATCACGCTGCCAGCGTCTGAGGATGGGTATATTTTATCCTCGCAGGTTATATACCGGGTAGATGGAATGAAAAACCTCCTTGCAGGTTACGACCAGGTTGGCGCAACCTATACTGCCGAAATACCGGGCAATGCTTTAGTGCCGGATGCTCCTGCAAATAACAGCGCACAATTTACCGGTGACGACCTTGTAGTAATATGCGCCAACAATTCATTCTCCTACAGTTTTGCTGCAAAAGATAAGGACAACGATCAACTCAGTTATTCTTTTTGCAACGCTTACCGGGAAACATCAGGTGGTTTTAGTGAAGGAGGCACTCCCACTGGTCCGCCCCCTTACACTTCCCTGCCATACGGGCAGGGGTACAACGGATCATTACCGCTAGGTGCTAATGTATCTATCAATCCGGCTACAGGATTGCTTAGCGGTGTTGCGCCTGCCGAAGGTACTTACGTAATAAGCGTTTGTGTAGCGGAAATAAGGAACAATACAGTAATCGCAACACAACGGAAGGATATACAGATCACCATCACCTCGTGCAGTATTGCAGCAGCCACACTGTTGCCGGAGTATAACCTGTGTGGTGATACAAAGAACATTTCGATCAGGAATATGTCTAATAGCCCGTTGATAAAAACTTTCGACTGGCAGTTTACAAATGCCGCGGGTGCTATTGTTTATACAACCACCCAGCAACAGGCAAACTATACTTTTCCCGATACCGGCATATATAAGGTAAAACTCATCATCAATAAAAGTGATGCATGTTCAGATTCTGCCGTATCAATGGTAAGAGTGTATCCCGGCTTTGTACCCGGTTTCCGGTTTAATGGTATCTGCTTAAATAAGCCCACCCAATTCACCGACACTTCTGTTTCGGTGTATGGCAATGTAAATTCCTGGAACTGGGATTTTGGGGATAATAACAGTCTGGCAGATGCCTCCGGTTTACAGCATCCTGCATATACCTACACTACAGCCGGAACTAAAAACGTAAGACTCATAACAAGCGACAGCAAAGGCTGTACAGATACCGTATTCGGCAATGTTACTATTGTTGATAAACCTCCGCTTGCAACTGCATTTAAAGACACCCTGATCTGCAAGAGGGATTCAGTGCAGCTATTTACAACAGGCAGTGGCAACTACACCTGGTCGCCCAATATCTTCATCACCGCAACAAATATTGCCTCGCCCATAGTTTCGCCACCAGTTACCACCACTTATTATGTTGATTTAAATGATAACGGCTGTCTGAATCGGGATTCCTTAACTATACATGTTGTTGATCAGGTTGCATTACAGGCGATGGGAGACACCACCATCTGCAGTGGTGATACCATCACATTAGGTATTATTTCCAACGGTTTAAAATATTCGTGGACACCTGCATCGTCGTTAATCAATGCCGGTATAAAAAATCCACTTGCGGTTACTTCAGCTACTACAACCTACGAAGTGCTTGCCCAAATAGGGAGTTGCAGTGCAAAAGAAAATATCACGATATCAACAATAGATTATCCGGTTGCCATAGCTGGCAACGATACCATGATCTGTTTTCAGACAGGGGCTGAACTGCATGGCATTACCGACGGGAGTTCTTTCACATGGTCGCCTTCAGCAACGTTACAATATGCCAGCACGCTCCATCCGGTAGCATATCCTGCTTCCACAACGGCTTATGTGTTGAGCGCCTGGAATACAAAAGGCTGCCCTAAGCCGGGCAGGGATACCGTAACGGTTACAGTGCTTCCGCCAATACATGCATTTGCGGGGAATGACACAGCCATAGTAGCGGGACAAACACTACAGCTCAATGCAAGCGGTGGAATAAAATATAACTGGCTTCCCGCAACAGGATTGTCTGATGCCGGTATTGCCAACCCGCTTGCCTTGTATTCGTCTCCTTCAGAGGGCATACGGTATAAGGTGTATGTGTACAACGAAGCAGGCTGTGTGGACTCTGCTTCGCTTACCGTTAAGGTGTTTGGCACATTACCCACCGTATTTGTGCCCACCGGCTTTACACCAAACGGCGATGGAAGAAATGACGTACTGAAACCTATTGCAGTGGGCATGCAGCGCATGGAATTGTTCAATATTTACAATCGCTGGGGACAGCTCCTTTTCAGTACTGCTGCTAATGGAAAAGGCTGGGATGGAACAGTCAGCGGGCAAAAACAAAGCGCCGGTACTTATATATGGATGCTGAAAGCGGTTGATTATACCGGTGCACAGTATATGCAAAGGGGAACAGTGGTACTGATAAGGTGAACAGGTGCCATTGCTAATGATACTGTTGAACTTTTTACACTGCACATTACAGTATTTGCCTCATTATCCCCACCAGTAAATCTGGTTATTACTCTTCCATTACTTCCAAAAGAAGAGTCCAATACGCATCTCTTTCTTTCCTGCCATATTTCTGCCTTAAGCCCCAAAGCGTAAACTGTGAAACGTAGCGGAGAAGCGCACAGACTGATCATATTTTTACTTCGCTTGTTCCCTACTTCCAGCAGGAAGTGATGGTCGTAGCATTGGCTGCATTACCGGCATATGAGAGGCCATACATATTCTCAATGGTGCGAAGTACATTATAATGATTGATTTTGGTTATATACTGTCCTCTTTTTACCATACTACCACAAAATATAGTTACAATATGATTGCTATGGTTTTTATCATCCTCATCAAAAGTGAGTATAAAAAGGCTGTTATGTGTTTTTGCCCACTGGATATAGCCATCCATATTATTTCTTAACCAGCTATCTCCTCTGTTAATTGTGCCATCGTGCATATCGTTATTTTGATCTGGAATCACCAGGCTTACAGTAGGTAATGTGCTATAATCTGCAGGGAATGCGGTGAATGGTTGATTGGTGGCAGCAGGAATCTGATTAACACCGGTCCCCATCCAGTTTGCAGCGGGGTTATGCTTGCGTCTATATGCGTTGTAACTATCGCCATTGTATCCAATACTTGGCAGTCCATCCGAATAGGTAGCGTAAGTATGGCGAGCATCAATCAATTGCCTTCCCAGGTTAGCAGTAGTAAAAGGATCATTAGCCGGATTATTGTCGTCTGTAACTCCCTGATTTGATCCGGAATACAGATCTAAATAATTGGGTTGGCTCGGGTGCGTAACGGCATGTGATCTTTTGAAATTGGCTGCAAATGGATCATTTGCAAGTGCATTGATGTATGGTGCATTTAACGATCCTATAATTTGAGAATAGGCATGATTTTCCTCCACTACAATAACAATATGATCTGGTTTGGGTAATGTTTTAGTAGCATTCGCTTGTAAAGCGTCACTTGGTAATGAAGCAGTTGGTGATTCACTTTCTTTATTACATGCCATAATAAAAAACATTAACGCAAACAGGCCGGGAAAACCAATAGAAATTCTACATTTCATAGATGATGTTTTAAGGTGTTAAAATATAGGGGTGTTAAAACAAGAATATACAAATGCAGTTGCCAGAAAAGTAGATTATAATTGCCTGTTCGTTAAGTAATGATTGCTATTCTTTAATTCGTAAGGAGAAGACCTGACAAGTGTTTTTTTACAACTGGCGCTCTTGAAAAATATCGTCAAGATTCAATAAAAATAATGCCAATAAAACGTACATCGGTTATAGGTTTAGGTGTTATTTACTTATACAAACAAAATATACTGATGTGCCGGGAGCTTAATTAAAGTAAATGAATAGTAATAAAAGTTGGTTAGCTGAATGTATGATAAATAAGAAAATAGTACGGCTTGCTCAACTACCGCAATGTTCCAAGGCTTACGTGCAGTTGGCTGTTAATGAAAACGTTGTTGAGAAAGAAATGTTTAGCCAATGACAATTATGGTTTTCCGGGGTATCCTAAAGCGTTCCTTGCTGCATACGCTGCATCATAAATAGCATTAAAGGGCAGCAGGAAGGAAGTGGTGCCATTTCGCAAGTCCCACATGGTAACCATTGATACAATGGAGATATCATTCGCAGGATCATACGCCATTAGAGAGAGGTAGCCAATTCTTGCGCCATTATGCCCATATCCCAGGTTGATACGATAGTTACACCCAAGTGCATAAGCAGAATCATAAGGTGTCTTGTCTGTTTGCATCAATTGCACGGTGGACGGCTGCAGCACATTTTCGCCTCTCATCAGCGAACGGATATACGTATTCAGCGCATTCATAGTTCCATAGCCGTTACCTTCCCCAACCTGTGCACTCATGTTATAGTTATCAAACTGTTGTATGCCACCCGGAAGGAGATAAGCACCTGCTACATGGGGATCGGGCATCGCATTATCTGTTGCTAATACAGGAAAATGAATCTCATCAATAGGCACAGGACTGTTGCCTCCTACAATATAATCCTGCATATAGTCGTCATACGTTTTGTCTGCGCCAGCTTTAAAACTGTAAACCCTTGCAATAATTTTTGCGAGTATGGAATATCCTGTGTTGCTGTAATGATAGCCATTGCCCGGAGTGAAATAAACAAGATTTTTATTTTGTGCGAGCACATTTACCATTTCATCGGTGGTGAACTGGTGCATTGAATCCAATGCCATTACATAGTCTGTATAAGTTTCACCGTTATATCCCGGCACAGTATCATTATCCACATCAAATACGCCGGCACTATGCTGGAGTAACTGCTCAATGGTAATATCATTTTTATAGCGAAAATCCCAATCCGGAGTAGCGGGCACATAGGGGGTGTCGCTTCCAGGAATGGTATCAGTAATTTTTGCTTTATAATCGAGCCAGCCATCTTCATACATGTTAAGGATGGCTGCCGAAGTAAAATTTTTAGTAGTGCTGGCAAATCTATAATACGTATCAGCGGTAAGTGGCTGATTGCCGGCCGCAGCGGAACTTACAAATATCTTTTCTGTGGGTGTTTGGATAATAACATTGATATATGGATAATCAATGCTCATCTTTTCCGATAATGCAAGCCGAACACTATCTACAGCGGCCTGTACTTTTTGCTGGTGATCATCATCGGAAGCGGGCGAATCATTTTTTGCGCAGGATAGCGTTTGTATAGCAGAAGTAAGAAAAATGGTGTAAAGAATAAATTTTCTCATATTAATCATTATTGTTCGCTCTTTAGAAACATATGTATAGCTGCAAACGGGGAATATACCGCAACTGCTGCAGTAAAACTTTAAACCTACTAAAATAGTTAAAGATGATCATATATCCACTGCGCAAGTTCTTCAATCTTTTCATCAATTAATTCTTCTGCCGGGTCGAAAGGGGTTCCATCGGCGTATCTTGCAATTGTTCCTGGGCCATGTTCATGTTCCTGATCAATGGAGTCCCGCCACTTCTCTGCATGTTCCTGCCACTCCTTTGTGACTACCAGGCCGGGCTCGTCAAGCCAGACGTTCCAAGACAGTACATTGCTTGGCAGTAGCATATTACCCGAAGCGAGATTGAAAAAATCCATGATAAGCTGGTTAAAATCATCAACGAGCGCATCATTTGTCGTTTTGATCGGGCCTATTTCCACATCTATATTTGCTACTGCCCATGCTACATCCTTGTGAATGGCAAAGTCAGGACTTGTAAATCGGGTGGTTTGACCACTGCGGAGTGGAAAAACAGGCTGGTCCGGATTTCCGGGTTTATGTGTGCTCACCTTAATTGAATCTGCTTTAGTGGCGGGAAAAGGAAGACCACTATTTTGAAAAGCGTCCCACAAGCCCCAGATGGCAGCATCCTGGAGTCCGCTCGGGCTAAACCATATCTTCCCTTCTACGGTCATATCTGCTGCCAGCTGTTTGGTATCCTCATCCACCCAACCCCTTTGCCCGGTAACAGAAACTTCTACATTCATGCAGCCATAATTAGTAGAACAAACCCCTTGCTGGGGACATATAATAGCATATATTCTCCCGGTGTTGGTGTATCCAACCCTTGAAATGTCGGGGGCGAACATCTGGAAACACCTTTTAGGATCGGGGTTCCCCATCTGGCTCTCCCAACTAAACTCTGGCCACAGCGCTGCCTGCTGGCGCTGGAGTAATTTAATGTTTGCCATATTATCCAGCAGCGGCAACGATGAAAGATCCGGATCAGGATAGGCAAACGCGGGGTTTGACTGCGCAAATCCACCTTTCCAATCCGTATCTGTCTCACCAAGTCCGTCACCGTTGTCTGACTTATGACATCCTGTGATAAACGATGGTAATAAAACTACCCCGGCCGTGGTAATAACTGAATCGCGTATTAGTTTCCTTCGGCTTAGTTTTTCGAGTATTTCTTTTGAACGCCTGGCAGGATCTGTCATAAAAGGTGTATTAAAATAGGTAAGAAAATAGGTTAGCTTTAATAAGAAACAATTCTAATTAAAGGCTGGTGAATGAACCTACACAACTTCTGAATAACAGTAAGTTCTTCTGTCGTCTATTGTTTTAAAGAGGGTAGTTGCCCGCATTGCCAATCCCAATCCCATTCAGCAGCCGGCTGAAGATCACCCCCCGGTTGTTTAACAGCATCTCCAACATCTAACCAATTAAAATCATGTTCGTGATCATAAAGCAGGGTTGGCTTTGTTTTGTGGAATTGTTTAAATACGTAATCGCGGCGAAACAAACCGTCTGGGTTTATGATATGACCGGGTGAGTCATCCATGAATAATATATTACAAGCCTCATCCGGAAATACATTGCCCCCGATACCTAATTGCCAGGAACACAACTCAAAATATCTATAATGGCCGGGGTCAACATCATAAACTCTACCCCGCATGTATCGTCCTTGGTTGCCCTCCGAAGGCGCAAAGAACTTTTGCTGTTCATATTCCTGGAGGTTAGCAGGGGTATCGCCATTATATACGTATACCCACCACCTGGCAGGAAAGGGGCCGTAATCGCAACATTTTACTATAACTAGGTTCCAAAGTAATTTTTTGAATTGAATAAATGCAGCGGTCTGTAATGTATTATAATCCTCACCAAGATCGGGGAAATATGAGCTCGCCAAATCTCCAATGGTATAAGTTTTACCTTGTAGATTAGGATCATATTGAAATACAAAAGTATCGTTCCACCCGTCTTGCAGGTTCTGGTAATTATTAGCCGGGTCTACCAGTAAACTTAGTTGCTGCTCTATTGCCAGTTGCATTGCATTATGTCCAAAATCAAAATCTGCAAATGTGGCGTCTAAATTGTCGGGTGGTGCTTTCCCTGGACCCCAGTCGTGCAGAAATGCAGATAAACACGCAAATGCAGGCACCGCGGCGGCGCCATCACTTGCAATGCAGGCTGCGGCAGCCAATGCAAAACCTATGTCAATAAAAATGTCTGCAATAAAATTGTCCCACCCACCTGTGTCTTTGGTAGCTTTTAAAGCAAGAAATACCACATTTTCATATTCAATACACAAAGGGTACAGGTCAACAACCCATGCACGTAAACGCCTTAAGTTATCTGCAGCCTGTTGTAGTTGCGCTGGTGTAAATGGAGCGTCTCCTACGCCTCCTCTGGGAGCATCATTATCCTTGCTGCATCCTGTAATAAATGAAGGGAGTAAAACAGCACCTGTAGCTGCAATGGCAGAATTGCGTAACAAATACCTTCGACTTACTTTGTTAAGTATATCATCCGGGTTCTTTGTAGGATCTTTCATAAAAAGATGGTTTTAATAAATGAGAAAGTATGTTCGTTTACAAATTCTCTTGGGTTTATAAAAAACAGTTCTCAGTTAAGATTTTTGCCGGTGTTATAGTGCTTTAGGAAGTATAGATATACGAGAAGTATAGGTATACGAAATGCTGCAGTTCCTGTCCGATGCTGAGGCAATTTAGCATTTTTTTCTCGGTATCAATTATTTGTTGTTTCTGATTAATGAAAACAATGTTGTACCCTACCCCGCGAAGCTACAAGCTTTGCCGGGTAGGGGCTTGGTACATCTAATGTGTTAGCTCGGGGAACACCCCGCCTGTGAAGTTCCAGTCAGTACTGCATTCATCGCAGAAATCACCATTTGGCTTGTCTGACAATAACTGCCAATCCGCAATCCAAAAAGGTTTTGTTAAGGCGAATTGTGTAAACACATAATCGCGGGTAAACAACCCATCGGGGTTTATGATATGACCGGGGGTGTCGTCCATAAATAATCTATTAACAGCCTCTTCCGGAAAGTCGCTACCGTTGATGCCCAAACGCCAGGAATGCAGCCTTATAGTCCTATAATCATCGTTCTGATCGTAATAACCACCTCGTAAGTAATGTGCTTTGTTCTGCGGGTACATTTCTGTTTGTGCATATTCAACAACAGATGTATGGGGATAGTTGTCATTAGGTTCATTATATAAATATATATACCAGTCACTTACGTCACCTAAGGTGCAACATTTCATTATCGCCAGATTCCAAACAGATTTTTCAAATGAAATAAGTGCAGCGCTCTGTAATGTATTGTAGTTATCACCAAGATCCGGGAAATACGAAGTCGCCAAATTCCCAATGGTATAAGTGCTGCCATTAAATTCAATAGGCTCTGTCCACGCAGTCGTTAAGTTATTATAATTATTAGTCGGGTCTACCAGGTGACTTAATTGCTGTTCTATTGCCAGTTGCATTTTCACATGTCCAAACTCAAAATCTGCAAACACCTCGTCTAAGTTTTCCGGTACATCCTTCCCAATGCCCCAGTCGTGCAGGATGGAGGATAAAAAGGCGAATGCCGGCACAGCCGGCCCGGCACCTTCGGCAATGGCCGCCGCCGCTGCTAATGCAGTGGCAATGTCAATAAATGCGTCCACAATAAAGTTCGTCCAGTTCGGATTCTCTTTGGTCGATTTTAACGCATGAAATACTGCGTCTTCATATTCAATGCACAAAGGATATAGCTCGGTTATCCATGTACGCATACGTCTTAAATTGTCCGCCGCTTGCTCCAGTTGCTCTGGGGTTAATTGAACGCCTCCTACACTCCCCACGCCTCCTCCAGGAGCATCACCATCCTTACTGCATCCTGTAATAAATGGCGGCAGTAAAACAACACCGGTAGCGGCAATGGCAGCATTGCGTAACAAATACCTTCGGCTTACTTTGTTAAGTATAACTTCTGCGTTCGTGGTAGGATCTGTCATAAAAAGATTGTTTAAATAAATGAGAAAATATGTTCGTGTACAAATTCTTTCAGGTTTATAAAAAACAGTTCTCTGGTAGGATTTATATTCGATGTACTAATGCTTAATGAAGTATAGATATACGAAATGCTGCAGCTCTTTCCGCTGATGCTGAGGCAATTTAGCGTTTTTGCTCAGTTTCAATTATTTATTGTTCCTAATTCGTGAAAACAATGTTGTACGCAGTTCGTTCTTCTACAGTTTCAGGTGTAAGGATTCCTTCTTCTCCTCAGTGTCTCATTACAGCTTCTGTTCTTCAAGGTGTTAGCGATAGTGCACCTTGAAGAACAGATAAAGATGATTCTTCCGAATTATCCAACTGTTTAACTGTTTTAGTCATCGCATCCAAAAAGGTAATCTTTACTTTCCCATTTTGTTTGCCATAGTAGTAATCGGCTGCACTACTATGCTTGTATTCTTCTGCTTCATATACAAGACTAGTACGTACAGGATTGTTATGAATATAAGTGAGCTTTTGCCATGCAAATGGCAGGCTAAAACATAGTTCTGCATGGTTATCTGCTTGCCAGAACTGATAATTGGTTTTGTTTGTTCCTTTGTCTTCAGCTTGTTTAAACAGTCACAGCATCCAATGCTTTCTACTTTCTCTTTCATTATTTGCTATAGCATCAGTAATTCGCCTGGAAGTGAATTTTTAAAATCCCGGCGAATGTCAGATAGGTTGTTATTCTTTGCCTGAAGGAGCACATGGATATGATTGCTCATGATAACGTAACCATACACAATTAATCATTTCTTTTCAATGCAAAAGTTGAGACTATCTTCTACTATATCGCTATAATTTCTCCTTGTAAATACGTCTACCCAGTTAACTACGGTACAGGTAAGAAAGTAAACGGCGCTTTGGTCTGATATGCTATGTGTAAGCCATAGTAGAAAGATAAGCATAGCTCGTAAATACAAAGGCATATTAGGCAACCTGTCTTTATCCTTTACTCAGAGGTGCGCTGACGCTTACAGCTTGAAGAACGTGGAAGTTTAAATGAAAGCTTCCTTTCATCAGGTACTTAAATAAAAGAGGCTGCTTCATACTTTTTGAGGCAGCCTCTTTTATTTGCCTATACTATTATTCGCCTGGTGCAAGTTGGGTTGCTATCCCAATTCTGTTCCATACGTTAATGGTAATGATTGCTAAGATCACTTGGGCTAAATATTTTTCCTCTATTACCTTCGCTGCCTGTTCATAGGTATCATCTTTTACATGATTGCCAATTAAGGTGACTTCTTCAGTCAGCGCTAATATTGCCCTTTCTTCATCTGTAAAAAACGGTGTGTCCCGCCATGCATTCAGCGCATAAATACGTTGTTCGTTTTCCCCTGCTTTACGTGCCTCTTTCGTATGCATATCAATGCAAAATGCACATCCGTTTATTTGCGAAGCCCTGATTTTAATAAGGTCTTTATGCGTTCTTGTTAGTGGTGTGCTTTCAATAAATTTTTCCAGGCCAAGAATGGCACGGTACCCTGCCGGCTCTATCTTGTCAATTTTAATTCGTGTTTTCATTATTAAATATTTATGAGATTTGTTATTTCGATGTAGCATTAATTTAAAAAGCCTTTTCGATTGCGGGAGTATCCTCAAGCATCAAAAAGGCTGTTATTTTACCATTAGTGATGGTAAACCGCTGGCAAAATGGGGTTGAAAATTTTTTACCTGTTTTTTTAACCAGTCTTGAAATTTTCCAAAAGCTGCTGCTTCATTACCATCTATGAACAGGTGCCCGACCTCCAATTGATCCCCGCCATCTACATGAGCATCGAACAATAGTGTAAGCGCTTTTACTATGTCTGATTTAGAAACCAGCTTTCCTGTCCAGGGTAATATGTTTGACTTTGGAAGATACCCGTCAATCTTATCTGAAAAAAAAGAAGCTACTGTCTCCGGGTTTTTCTCTGCAACACTTTTATAAAAGCCGTTTAAAATAGCTTGCGTCTGCTGGTCTGTTGTGGATGAATTCATTTGTATTTATTTCCACAAAATTAGAGCGCTGATAGGGATGATAATTATGCCAATATCGAAATAAAGGATAGCCCAGAGCGCTTAATGCACATGCAGCATCTGGGCTGTAGTCTTTATGAGAGTTGGTATGCAAATACGATCCAGCATACTTATACTTTTGAATGAAAATTACTGAAATGAAAAAGGTATTAGTTATCAATGCAAGCGCAAGAGGACTGAAATCACACAGCAGAAAACTTACCGAAGTATTTGTTAATCACTTAAAAAGTGTCTATAATAGTCCAGTTATTAGTTTTCGTGAATTGGGGAATACCAATGTGCCACACATCAACGAAAAATGGATTAATGCGGCTTTTAAACCCGAAACAAAAAGGTCTGTAGAAGACCAGGAAGCTTTAAAAGTCAGCAATGCTTATATTTCTGAACTACGGGAAGCAGATATTATTGTTCTTGGTTCTGTATTAGCCCCCTAAAAGGCTGGAGATAGTTTTAGAAATAGTTTGACTTATTCAAAAGTCACTAAATTTAAAAATATGAGTATCATCAAACGTAAATGGAGTGAAGCACAGAAGTTGCAGAT
>NZ_SZQL01000016.1 GCF_005233845.1 Ilyomonas limi | reverse complement strand
AGATGAAAATACCATTCAGCACTATGTCAAAGCGCAGGGAGCCGAAAAAGAATATAAAAGGATTCACCAACAGCAGCTAAGGCTGTTTTGATACCTCGTCAGCTTGCTGCGAGGTAGTTCATTTGGCAATAATTGCGGGATGAAGATTTCGATTATGATACCCTGACTCTAACAATCTACTTGACCAGGAATAAAAACATTTTACACCTGTGTATGTATAATTTCAATTAAAATTGCTATATACCTGTAAATCCTGCCTGTTTGGTCAGGTTGCTTTTGGTCTAAAAAATCAAAAGACATATGAAGTTTATGCAGTTATTACACCCTTGAAATCATACTGTCTCTAAACTCAAAAAGGAGGATATATGTTTATGCCTGAGGTGGTTGCAATAGAAAAAAGTATAAGATTATATAAAAGAAAAAGAATTCCTAAAGTTTTCTTTTTTCATCGTAAAGCATTATCTTTGCGCTCCCAAAAATTATGTCTAAACAACCGCTGATTAAACAAGATGGTGTAATTATAGAAGCGTTGAGCAATGCCATGTTCCGCGTAAAATTAGAGAACGGGCACGAAATACTGGCAACTATTTCTGGTAAAATGCGAATGCACTATATAAGAATATTGCCCGGCGATAAAGTAGGCGTGGAAATGAGTCCGTATGATTTATCAAGAGGTAGAATTATATTCAGGTATAAATAATTATTAATACACATATATCGCTGCAAAGCGACAAAACATAAGGATATGAAAGTAAGAGCATCTATTAAAAAGCGCAGCGCTGATTGCAAAATTGTTCGTCGCAAAGGCAAGCTGTATGTGATTAACAAAAAGAATCCCCGCTACAAGCAGCGCCAGGGATAGAAAGCCCCCGGCCCCCTAAAGGGGAGTTTTGGAGGAAACTAAAATTATATTTCATCAATTTAAATAAACATGCTTCTATTCCCCTTTAGGGGGTTAGTGGCTTCAAAATTGAACTATGGCTCGTATTGCCGGTGTAGATTTACCAAAAAACAAAAGAGGCGAAATAGGTCTTACCTATATCTATGGTATCGGACGCTCTACTGCTCAATATATCCTGGATAAAGCAGGAGTAGATTACGATAAAAAAGTAAACCAGTGGAGTGATGAGGATCAAGCTAATATCCGTAACATCATAACCAACGAATTTAAAGTGGAAGGCCAGTTGCGCAGCGAAGTGCAAATGAGCATCAAGCGCTTATTGGATATTGCATGTTACCGTGGTTTACGTCACCGTAAAGGTTTGCCGGTTCGCGGTCAGCGTACGCGCACCAACAGTCGCACCAGAAAAGGTAAACGTAAAACAGTTGCAGGTAAAAAGAAAGCACCTAAGAAATAATTTAACGCCACTGCATTATCCGTGCAGTGGTGTAGTGTATTACCGGGTAAGCGCCGGATGCCAGCATGAATGCTGGAGCAGGGCTTAGCCGGATTTCGCTTTAATAAGCGGAATTTTTTATAAACAGGCCTTAGTACAAGGCAAGATTACCTCGTAAATAATTATGGCAAAAGCACAACAAAACAGCGCAAAAGCCGCTGCGAAAAAAAGAATTGTAAAAGTTGATGCCTACGGCGATGCCCACATCAGCGCTACATTCAACAATGTTATTATCTCTCTTACCAACAAACAAGGACAAGTAATTAGCTGGTCTTCGGCTGGTAAAATGGGTTTTAAAGGCTCTAAAAAGAACACGCCGTATGCAGCACAAATGGCTGCACAGGATGCTGCAAAAGTTGCAATAGATGCAGGCCTGAAAAGAGTAGATGTGTATGTAAAGGGACCGGGTTCTGGTCGTGAAGGTGCTATCCGTGCTTTATCGCAATCTGGTATAGAAATAACCATGATTAAAGACATCACGCCATTGCCACACAATGGCTGTCGTCCGCCAAAACAGAGAAGAGTATAACATTAATATACAATTTAAGATTTACGAAGCAACATCGTCCATCGTAAATCTTAAATTGTATATTATAAATCTTAAATAATTTACATAGGGTGTACAATTCATTTTAGATTTTTATTGATTGTACATCGTCATTAAAAAATCAAAATTTTAGAAACACAATGGCACGTTACAATGGACCTAAAACCAAGATTAGCCGCATATTTGGCGAACCGATCTTAGGTAATGGTAAATGGTTAGGAAAAAACAGTAATCCTCCCGGTCAGCATGGTGCTGCCCGCAAGCGTAAAACATTAGGTGAATACGCACTTCAGTTGAAGGAAAAACAGAAAGCAAAATACACCTACGGTGTATTGGAAAAACAATTCCGCAATACGTTTGAAGAAGCAAACCGCTGGAAAGGTGTAACCGGCGAAAACCTGATCAAATTGCTGGAAGCACGCTTGGATAACACCGTTTTCCGTATGGGTATTGCGCCTTCGCGCCCTGCTGCACGCCAGTTAGTAAGCCACAAGCACGTTACTGTAAATGGCGAAGTGGTAAATATCCCTTCTTATACTTTAAAGCCCGGTGACATCGTAGCTTTAAAGGAAAAAGCACAAGGCAATTCTTCTTTGACTAGCCAGATTCGCGGACGTAATCCAAAATTCACCTGGTTGGATTGGAACGATACTGAAAAGAGAGGCACATTCATTACTTATCCTGAGAGAGAAAGTGTTCCGGAAAACATTAAGGAACAATTGATTGTGGAATTGTACAGCAAGTAATGATGCCCCCGCCCCTAAAGGGGAGCATGGAAACAGCCTGGTTATTTTTAGGGGAAAATGTATAAGTAGTTCGTAAACAATAAACGCTTTAAAGTCCCTTTAGGGATTTAGGGCACAAAATATAGGTTTTAATATGGCTATATTAAACTTTCAGAAGCCTGATAAAATAGTATTGCAGAAAGTAACTGATTTTGAAGGTCAGTTTGAATTTCGCCCGCTGGAGCCCGGTTATGGCTTAACCATTGGCAATGCTTTGCGTAGAGTGTTGCTTTCTTCGCTGGAAGGCTATGCAATTGTTGGTATCAAAATAGAAGGCGTTGACCACGAATTTGCTACCATCAAGGGCGTAACCGAAGATGTTACAGAAATGATCCTGAACTTAAAGCAAGTACGTTTTAAGAAGAGTACCGATCAGGATGTAGCAAGCGAAAAGGTGATTTTAAGCATTAAAAACAGGACCGAATTCACCGCAGGCAACATTGCCGAAGCTACACAAAGCTTTGATGTAATGAACCCTGAACTGGTGATCTGCACTTTGGATAACACCGCCAAACTGGATATTGAACTGACGATTGCAAAAGGTCGTGGTTATGTTCCGGCTGAAGAAAACAAAGTGAAAGATTCCGTATTTGGTTATATACCCATTGACTCTATTCACACGCCCATTAAGAATGTAAAATACGGCGTTGAAAACTACCGCGTAGAACAGCGTACAGACTACGAAAAACTGTTGCTCGAAGTTTCTACTGATGGTACGATCAACCCGGAAGATGCAGTAAAGCAGGCTTCCCGCATTCTTATCCAACACCTGATGATTATTACTGACGAAAACATCACTTTCGACAGTAAAGAGGATAAGAAAGAAGATGTGGTAGATGAACAAGTATTACAACTGCGCAAGGTATTGAAGACACCGTTGGAAGACCTTGATCTTTCTGTACGTGCATTCAACTGCTTAAAAGCCGCAAAAATCAATTCGTTGAGCGAACTGGTACAGTACGAACAGGAAGACCTGATGAAATTCCGCAACTTTGGTCAGAAATCGTTGAGCGAAATTGACCAGGTATTGCACGAAAGAGGTTTGCAGTTTGGTATGGATTTGCACAAATTAGGTTTAGACGATTTAGACAAGTAAAAATAGAAGCAGCCCCCAGCCTCTTAAGGGGAGTTTGGATGCTGCAATTATTAAAAATTAATTTCAAAAATGTAAGTTGCCTCATAGCTCCCCTTTAGGGGTTGGGGGCTGCTTTCCCTTCGCAATTCCCGGCACGGTGCGAAGGAATTTTTAAAACACACAGCCATGCGTCACGGAGACAAAATCAACAATCTAGGCCGTAAAAAGGCACACAGAGATGCGCTGCTGGCCAATCTGGCCAGCCAGCTTATTATGCACAAACGTATTGTAACTACTTTAGCCAAAGCAAAGACGTTGCGTACTTACATTGAGCCGCTGATTACAAAAACAAAGAAAGCCGATAATCCCGCTGTCATCAGCCACCAGCACAGAATCGTGTTTAGTTATTTGCAGGATAAACTGGCAGTAAAAGAATTATTTACTGTAGTGGGTCCCAAAATAGCTGCCCGCCCCGGTGGTTACACACGCATCATTAAATTGGGGATTCGTGTAGGTGATAATGCCGAAAAAGCAATGATTGAACTGGTTGACTTTAATGACATTTACGGAAAAACTGCCGCACAAGGTGCAGAACCTGCAAAACGTACACGTCGCGGTCGTGGTGGTAAAAAAGCTGCTGTTGCAGATCAACAACAACAGCCAACTACCGATCAGCCAGTGGTAACGAACGAAGGTGGTGGAGAACCTGCCACAGATGTAGCTCCTGTAACAGAAGAAAAAGCACCTGAATAAAATGCAAAATTCTTAATAATAATAAGGCAAAATCGTTTTTCGGTTTTGCCTTTTTTGTGACTGGGATTTTATAAGATTATTGGGATGAATGAGATGATGGATTAAAGAGTAAAAACAGCAGCTTTTTTATGAATGTCAGTGCAGCCGCTTTTACCTTCAGGAGGTACAAACGAAAAATAATCGCCCTCAATCCCTCTTACCGGATAAGGGCAGGGGAGGTGTGCAGAACTTTAGAATAATATTTTCAAGAGATAGTTTTTTTTTGCAAAAAATAAAACACGTAAATAATAAAGATGACTAACGTAAGAAAACCTGCAGTTTTAGTTTTAGCAGATGGTTATGTATTACATGGCCAGGCATTTGGTAAAATAGGCACAACTACAGGAGAAATTTGTTTTAATACCGGTATGACTGGCTATCAGGAAGTATTCACCGACCCGAGCTATTATGGACAGGTATTGATTATGAATAGCGTACACGTTGGTAACTATGGTGTGAAGAAGGAAGACATACAAAGTGATACGGTAAAGATAAAAGGACTCATTTGCCGCAACCTCGAAGATCGTTTTTCGCGCTACCAGGCCGAAGGCTCTGTAGAAGAGTATCTGCTGAAAAATAATATAGTGGCAATAGAAGGCATTGATACCAGAGCACTCGTAGCGCACGTGCGCACCAAAGGTGCCATGAACTGTATTATTTCTTCGGAAATACTTGACGTAGAGGAGTTAAAACGTATGTTGGCAGAAGTGCCCGATATGTCGGGGCTGGAACTGGCAAGTATTGTAAGTACCGATAAAGAATATGAAGTAGGCAGCCCGGATGCACCTTATAAAGTTGCCGTAATGGACTATGGAGTTAAGAAAAATATTTTAGCTTGTCTTGCAGAGCGGGGCGCTTATTTGAAGGTTTTCCCTGCAGATACACCAGCAGAAAGACTGAGAGAATTTAACCCTGATGGTTACTTTATTTCCAATGGACCCGGCGACCCGGCTGCTATGCCCTACGCAGTAGAAAACCTGAAGAAAATACTGGATGAAGAAAAACCGGTATTTGGTATTTGCCTTGGCCAACAATTACTGGCTTTAGCCAACGATATTCCTACTTTCAAAATGCACCACGGACACAGAGGTTTGAATCATCCGGTAAAGAATATTATTAGTGGTCAATGTGAGATTACTACCCAAAATCATGGCTTTGGTGTTGACCCCGATGCAGTGCGCAGCCATCCGGATATTGAAGTAACGCATGTAAACCTGAATGATGATAGTATTGAAGGTATCCGTATGAAAAGCAAGCCGGCTTTTAGCGTACAATACCACCCCGAAAGTACGCCGGGTCCGTTTGACAGCCGCTACTTATTTGACGATTTTATGAAGCTGATAGAAGAGCATAAATTGGCTGCAACGGCAGAAGGATATTAGGTAGGCTTTAATTATACAAATATTAGTAAAGCATTTACGCAAAATGGTGTGTAAATGCTTTATTTTTATATAGATGTACAAGATGAAAAACTACGGTTTTTTTATACTGATTATCACGTTATTCCTGTCCTTTTCTGCCCCTGCTCAGTCCTATGATTTACAGGAGACAGAGCAATTTATTCAGGCCCAAAAAATAGAAGTCAGCAGCTCGAAAGATTTAGACGTTTTAGCCCAGAAAATTATTACTCAATACCCCGATTCTTTATCGCGCGTAAAAGCTGCTTATTTGTGGGTAGCAAAAAACATCACTTACAACGAAGAAGGCAACGGTCCGCAGCACTATGCTTCTAATATAGATTCTGTTTTAAAATACAAGACTACAGTTTGTGCAGGTTATGTAAATGTGTTTGTAATGCTTTGCGAAAGGCTGGGCATTACGGCAAAGGAAGTTGATGGCTATGGGAAAACCGGAACACAAGTGTTGCCCAATGATAAATTTACTTCCAATCACTCCTGGGCGGCTGTGTGGCTCAATGGCAAATGGAACTTAACCGATGTAACCTGGGGCAGCGGCTATACGCTGGAAGGCACGCATACGTTCACCCGAAAATCGAATGGCTGGTATTTTTTTACTGAACCGGAAGTATTTATTTTAGACCATTATCCTAAAAAGGGGCAATGGCAATTATTAAAAGATACAGTAAGCTGGGATGATTTTATTTCTTATGCTAATATTGGTTTAGGCGCCAAAGAAAACGATATTAGCAGCTACGCGCCCATGCAGGCAGTCATACATTCCGCAGTTGGTAAGCAAGTTGTTTTTTCTTTTACTACTAAAAAAGATTTGAGCACCATATTGCTTACCAGTAAACAAAAAGGTTTTCAGGAATTAGGTACGCTCGCTAAACGAGGAGATACATACTATTACAGTTATAAAATTCCTTATGATGGACAATATGACTTGCAGATAGATTTGAGTGATGTGGACAGAACCAAGCCGGGGAATTATTCTTCCATGGTTGATTTTAGCTACTTTGTGGTTGCAACAGCGAATAGGGAAGAGGTGAAGCGCTAGGAGAGCACCTGACTTCTAATATCGTAACTCAATTGTAAACTCACTTCCCTCACCTTCTTTACTCTCCACTTTTATTTCTCCGCCATGTGCTTTGATAATGTCATAGCTGAGCGATAAACCAAGTCCGGTTCCCTGTCCGGCTGGTTTAGTGGTGAAGAATGGCTGAAAGATTTTATCTATAATGTTTCTAGAAATGCCAATACCATTATCTTTCACATCTATCTCAACCTTGCTATCAAGCTTTTTTGTACCAACAGAAATCATTGGCTCAAATGTTCCATTTAATTGTCCCTTCTTTTCATTGACTGCATAAAAGGCATTATTCAACAAGTTAAGCAATACCCTGCTGATATCCTGTGGTACAACATTTATCTTACCTACACTCTCATCCAATTCCGTTTTTATCTCTGCATTAAACGCTTTATCCTTAGCTCTCATGCTATGATAACTTAGTCGTAAACATTCATCTACCAAGGCATTCACATCAGTCAACTCTTTTTTACTTGTGCCTGCCCGTGAATGTTGCAACATGCCTTTTACTATAGAGTCTACACGCTTGCCGTGATGAGTGATTTTTTGTAAATTCTCTTTGATATCTTCTGCAATGGCAACAGCTTCTTTCGTATCCCTTTGCTGCAACGCTGTTTCCATCTCATCTATTAACTCGGTATTTACTTCGGAGAAGTTATTGACGAAGTTTAGTGGGTTCTGTATTTCGTGCGCAATACCTGCAGTTAGTTCACCCAAAGACGCCATCTTTTCTTTTTGAATAAGCTGCGCTTGTGTAGATTTTAGTTCCAGGAGCGATTGTTTTAACTCCGCCGTGCGCCTCTCCACCTGCTGCTCCAGTTCTATCTTTTGTTCTTCTATCAGCCGGCTGCGCTCTATCTCTCTTTCTTTTTCCAGCTTTTCTTTTTCCAGTTCTTTCTCAGTAAGTTTCTTTCTCGTTTCATTGTATCTCTTAGTCAATGCTCCCGAAAGACCCACAACCAGCCAAATGGTGGTAATTATCTGTGTATAAGACCAGAAACTTTCAGACTGACTTACGAATACTTTATATTGCTCGGCATTGCGGTGTAAAGCGATATAAAAAAGTTTACTGTTAGAAAATAAATCACCTATCGACCATAACAATACAAAAGGTAGTAATGCAATCAGCAACAGGTTTACTGGCTTATACTTTTTAAGGTACAACTGGACAAGCGTAATACCTATCATATAAGCCGGCAGTTCTAAAGTGATACTTTGCACCAGACTTAAATATACACTTTGATTATAGGATGCATAAGGATTGATGAGCAGGTAAATAAGGAGATAGATGCCTTCGATCCATAAACTGGCGACCAGCCATGTATCTGTACGTGGAATAATTTTCTTGGTATGTAAAAAAATGCGGAGATACTGTACCAAAAATATATTGGCGAAATACCAATAAAAGGGAATACCATAATATGCAATAGCAGGATACTGGGCAACAAACAGGAAATAAAAGCGGTATGCTGACTGAGCCAGGCAAAATGATAGCAGGAACAATACAAAGTACAGATAAGCTCTTTCGCCAGTGATAAAGTAATTGTATGCGTTGTAAATAATAGTAAGAAAGATGATGCCAATGAGCATGGTAATCAAAAAACCTGTGATTGCCTCCTGCTCTTCTACAAATGAAGCAAAATTCTCGTTTAAGAAAGAACCAGCAGATTGCATGTTTACTGTAAAAACATCTGGTTTAGTAAGCCGGAAATCATCGTGCAGCCGCAAATAAATAACTGCCTGCTCTTGTGCTGCGAGCCTTACAGGCAATTGCTGCAACAGCTTCAACCCGGTTCGTTGGCTCCAAGGCACTCCGTTTCCTGTTTTCTCAACCAACCATTGTCCATTGCTTTCCTGCTGATATAGATACAGGTAATCCATATTTACGAGCAGTACACCAAAGTTGTTAGCAACAAAAAGCGTTATATCATGGTTCAACGTATTTTTTATTTGAAAGCGGAGCCAGTATGTATGAATTTGGTAATCTATACCATGAGCGACAGTTTGATTGGGGTGGAATCTATCTGAGAAAGCACCGGCACTCACATCCTCAATGGACAATGTATCACTCCCGTCTTCCAGTAATTGCGTATAAGCTACATGTAATTGAAATGGCGCTCCTTTATCGTTGTTAATCTCAAAAACAGGAGGTAGGGTATCTTGTCCTAAAGAAGCAACTATAAAGAGAAAGGATAACAGGAATAGAGGAATACTTTTTTTCATTAAAGAATTTTGGAGTATAGCTTATGCAAGTTTAGGAAAGGTAAACATTTTACCGGTCCTTTTATATACAAGCAGTTCATGTATCTAAGGTTTTATCTTTTTGCAACTCAATTGTGAACTTACTTCCCTCTCCTTCCTTACTCTCCAATTTTATTTCTCCGCCATGTGCTTTGATAATGTCATAGCTGAGCGATAAGCCAAGTCCGGTTCCCTGTCCGGTTGGTTTAGTGGTGAAGAATGGCTGAAAGATTTTAGTAACGATGTTTTGCGGAATACCATTTCCATTGTCTGTAACTTTTATAATAACACTTCCATTTTCCTTTTTAGTTGTTATTGTTACCATGGGCTCATAAGTTCCATTCAGTTTGCTTTTCTTCTCACTCACTGTATAAAATGCATTATTGAAAAGGTTAAGCAGTACTCTGCCAATATCCTGTGGTACAATATTTATCTTTCCAATACTCTCATCAAAATCGGTTTTAAAATCTGCATTAAAAGACTTGTCTTTGGCTCTTAATCCATGATAAGCCAATCGCAAATATTCCTCAGCCAGGGCATTGATGTTAGTAGGTTGCTTTTCACCTTTTGAGGTGCGGCTGTGTTCGAGCATGCCTTTTACTATCGCATCAGCACGCTTGCCGTGGTGATTTATTTTTTCTTCATTGCATATTACATCGTCCACTATCAATTTTACTTCAGCCAGATCACCTTTATTAAGTTCTTCTTTAATTTCAATCAGCAGCTCTTTGTTTACCTCAGAGAAGTTATTTACAAAATTCAACGGGTTTTGTATCTCATGTGCAATACCTGCGGTCAATTCTCCAAGCGAAGCCATCTTTTCTTTTTGGATGAGTTGTACCTGCGTAGCTTTCAGTTCCTGCAATGATTGTTCTACTTTGAGCTTTTGCTCATCAGTCTCTTCTTTTTGTTTTTGCAGCAATGCATACGCTTTTTGCTTATGGCGATTATGACGAATAAGTATAAAAACAATGAGTAAAAACACCAGTAATGCTGCTATTAATGCATATATCTTAGATCTTGTTTCGTATGACTTTTTTTCATTCTCCAATGCTACAGTTCTCATTTGCTGTTCCAGTTCGGCGCGCTGTACGGCTTTTGTTTTGTTGGCATTGTAAATACTGTCTCTAAGGTTTAGTGTAAGGCTGGTGTATTTGTAAGCGCTGTCAGTATTGTTTTTTTTAGCATAAATATCTTTCAATAAATCCAATGTTTGTAATTTCTCTTCCACAAACGAGTTGATTTTGGAAGCATGCATTACTGCCATGCAGAAATAGAGCGAAGAATCTATGTTGCGGAGTGCATAAAAAGTTTGTGCCAGTCCAAGCTGCGACTTAATGGCTTCCACATTCAGGTAATCTGCATTTTCTGCAAGCCACAAACTGGTATGCAGTTCCTTTAAAGCGGGTTGCAACTGACCTTTCCTGCGGTAAATATTGCCAAGCAATCTATGAGCAACAGTACCGTTATCCATCCTGGTTTTTTCAAGCCCTTTTAAAACAATATGAGCATAGACCAGTGCCGAGTCCAGCATATTTAGCTTGTAATAATCTTCACTAATGATACGACAAATAACCGTATGGTAAAAATCCTGCGCAGCAGTATCTTCGATAGGAGGAGTACTGGCAAAGAAATACTGTAAACTGTTACGATAGTCTTCCAGACTGTTATATAAAAGGCCGGCTGCCTGTAAAAAATACCGTTTTAAAGATGGGTCCTGATAATTATCTACCAGTTTCTGCGCTGTAAACAGTGTTTTAAGTGCTGCAACATCATTGCGCTGCAATCCTTGTGTAATGAATATGTTTGTGTATGCCCTGATACGGATAGCCGGATTATTAAATTGTTTGTTGTAATACAATGCCCTGTTTGCATACAACAACGCACTGTCGTTATCATTAAACAGGTAAAAGTCGGATATAGCAAGTGTGCTGGCCGCTTTGATGCTATCAGGTCTGTTTTCAGTAAGCTGTTGTTTTAAAGAATCAAGTATGGCGCGCTGCTTTACCAGTATTTGAGCAAAGCCTGGGATAACGCAAATCATTAGAAAAACAGCAATAAACAATCGTTTCATAAACATAGCAATAACTTAATGATGATGGGATGCCTGCAGTATCTGTTAAGTGGCGGGTATATTTCCCACCATCGGTAGGTGTTCCACCAATCAGTGATGTATTTAAATGTATGTTTCTTCAATAAGCAACTTCGCTAAACCAATACGCATCTGTTGGTGAGATAGCAACCGGGAGAGCAATACCAGCAGCAAACCCTGTATTCATGTATGTCTCTTTTACAATTTGGCAGAAAAGATACTTGAAATATAAAAACGTCTAACTATGGAGGTCTATTTTGATATTATTATATTCACAATAATGATTATAAATAAAGATTATTTTTCCTTCAGTCCGTCAGAATGAGATCAGAAACCAGTAGTGTAATGAATCCTTCGTACCTGGTTGAAGTTGATACATTGTACTTCCTTCCTCAAAACTACCTAATTTGCACTCATGCAAATTACCATTATCAACGGGCCTAACCTCAACTTACTGGGTACGCGCGAGCCGGGTGTGTACGGCAGCCAGACTTTTGAAGATTATTACAAAGCATTACAGGAACAGTTTCCAAACGTACAGTTCACTTATTTGCAAAGCAATGTAGAAGGGGAGTTGATCAATTTTTTGCAGCAGCAAGGCTTTACATCTGATGGTATTATTTTTAATCCGGGTGGTTATACGCATACTTCTGTTGCCATTGGTGATGCCATTGCTGCTATAACTACGCCGGTAATAGAAGTACACATCAGCAATGTACATGCGCGGGAAGATTTCAGGAAAATTTCGCACGTGTCGGCAAAATGTAAGGGCACCATAAGCGGCTTAGGGCTGAAAGGGTATGCACTGGCAGTTACTTATTTCCTCTATCAATAGCTCGAATCGGGATCGTCATCAGAATTATCGTGGCGGTCACCGCCAAGGCTGTAGTAATTATTTTCTTCGTCTTCTTCACCTATTTCCTCGTTAGCATCATCCAATTCTTCGCCGGCAACGTCTAAGTCACCGCCAACACGTTCCAGTTCGTCGCGCAGGTCACGGCTGTCAAAGTCACTTACAGTTTCTTCGGTAGCTTCAAAGGCAGAGCCGGAAGCTTCCGAAAAGATTTCTTCATCTTCATCCACATCCAGGTCTCTGTTAGGGTCGCCCAGTGCAAGCCAGTCTTCTCTGGTTACATCGGCTTCGGTGCCCATTACAATGCCTGAATCATCTATATCTTCGCCTTGGGTTTCATCCGGACTTACGCTGGTTACTTCCTTTGGGTTTACTGGTTCTTCCAGTTTTTTTTTATCTGCCGGCTCGTTGCGCAGGTTGTCGTGCGTAAGATTTTCTACATTAGCATTCACCCGTTCCGTGTGATTTTGCGGATTCATAATATCTTCTTTTGCAGGGTAATGCGGATAACCCGGAAAATCCTGGTCAATCTTTGGGTCTTTTGTCTGATCTACTTCTGCAGGCGTATTAATAGGATTTGTTTTCTTTTCTTCCATAGTCGAATTTTATATTAATAATGAAAAAGTTATGCCATAAAGAGGAGGAATTTAGATGCTGGCGTACAGATAAGCAGTAATTACAATTATTGCCTGCAAAGAATACCTTTGTAATATAGAGCCATGATTTGAATTTAACATGGCTGGTATTCCTGAAGTGCAGAAAATAGAATTAATCCAAAGCTGAATTCAAATTTTAATATTAATGATTTGCAACCGACTGATAAATTAATAATGTGGAAACCCATAAATAGTTAAAACTTAATTTATTGTATGAGATTTGCAGGTTTCTCTAACACTAAAATAGCATGAAACGAATAATCAGAACGGCTGAAATTCCAACGCTTCTATGTCGCCTCGCAGTTGGATTGATTTTTCTTTCTGAAGGCTTGCAGAAATATATAACTCCTGACCTAACAGGTGTAGGAAGGTTTACTAAAATCGGTTTCAGCAATCCTGCATTTTGGGCATATTTTACCGGCTCGTTTGAAATTGTTTGCGGTATTCTGATTTTGTTAGGATTATTAACGAGGATTGCAGCTATTCCTTTGCTTATAGTAATGATTGTTGCTTTTATTACTACCAAAATTTCTATACTCACAGGCAAAGGCTTTTGGGCATTTGCGCACGAATACAGAACCGACTTTGCCATGACCTTACTATTGATTTACCTGCTGATATATGGCGGCGGCAATAACTCAATAGATAAAAAGCTCACTCGCTCTTAAACTAAATACAATGAAACAAAAAATCGATCATTTCAATGAAGATACAAACACACAGCGCAGAGACTTTGTAAAGAAAAGCTTGATTATTACCTTTTCGGGAGCGGCAGGTATTCGCTTGCTTTCGGGTTGCAAAGACAATGATGAAAAAGAGGAAGGGGAAGGACAGGAAGTATCGCCACCCGAAGATTTAATGCAGGAGCATGGACTATTAAACAGAGTTCTTTTGATTTATGATACCTGCAAAACACATCTTGTAAACAAAACAGCTTTTCCAAAGGAAGCGTTAAGCAATGCTGCAAATATCATTCGCACATTTGTTGAAGACTATCACGAAAAACAGGAAGAAAATTATTTATTTCCCCGCTTTCAGAAAGCAAATCAACTAACTGATTTGGTAAGTGTGCTCCTGCAACAACACCAGGCAGGCAGAAGATTGACAGACCAGATTATACAACTGACGAAATCGCAAACAGTAACAGACGCAGAAAATCAACAACTCATTCAACTGCTTACTTTATTCAATACCATGTATCGTCCGCATGAAGCGCGAGAAGACACCGTTTTATTTCCTGCATTCAGAAAAATAGTTTCAAAGAACGAATATGACAGTTTAGGAGAAGAATTTGAAAACAATGAGCATAAATTATTTGGTAATGATGGTTTTGAAGCAATGGTGAATAAGGTAGCAGCTATTGAAAAGTCATTAGGCATTTACGAGTTATCACAATTTACACCGCAGGTGTAATTTACTTTTCGATAAACAAAATTATTAACCAATAAAAAAGTATGTTATGGAAGAAAAAAATACCAGTAATCCAATGGAGCATACTGCCAATGTAAAGAAGGAATTCAGGGCACTGATTGACCATTTACGCAGAGACGTGGAGAGATTACAAGACCCATCAGCAAAGGCATTATTTGAAGTGTCTGCAGAAGTGATAACAGGTTTGGAGAAAGCTTTTAATGATTATGAGCAAAAGAATGAAGCCGCTTGGAAAAAGTAAAAAAGCAGGTAACAAACCGGAACTCACTTTCGGAAATAGCAAAGCTGTTTTTAAAATTAGGCATCATTGGCTTTGGTGGTCCTGCTGTACATATTGCCCTTATGCAGGAAGAAGTAGTCAGGAAAAGAGCATGGATGACCGAAGAACATTTTTTGGACCTCATGGGCGCAACCAATTTAATACCGGGTCCTAACTCCACCGAAATGACCATGCATATAGGTCACGAGCAGGCAGGCTGGAGAGGGCTGATTGTAGCAGGTTGTTGTTTCATTATTCCAGCTGTGATTATTACTGCTTTTTTTGCATGGTTGTATCAGCAGTACGGACAATTGCCACAAGTGCAGCCATTCATTTATGGTATTAAGCCTGCTATCATTGCCGTAGTGCTGTCCCTAATGATTGGTTTGGGAAGAAAAGCATTGAAAAATGTTGAATTGGGAATTATTGGAATATTGGCAGCGGTTGCGGTATTAGCAGGCTTCAATGAAATCTATGTGCTTTTTGGTAGTGGTTTTTTAGGCATGATCATGTATCTTTTAAAGAACTCAAGCAAAACAGCCAATGGCATATTCCCCTTTGTGCTATTGCAAATCTCTAACACCAATACCAGTTTATCAGACATCAAACTTTTTCTCACTTTTCTTAAAATCGGTTCAATCCTTTACGGCAGCGGTTATGTATTATTTGCTTTTTTAGACGCAGAACTGGTAGATAAAGGATTACTCACAAAGCAACAATTGGTAGATGCCATTGCCGTAGGCCAATTTACACCTGGTCCTGTTTTTTCATCAGCAACCTTTATCGGATGGCAAATTGGCGGTGCAGCAGGGGCAGTTGCAGCTACTATCGGTATCTTTCTTCCATCCTTTTTATTTGTAGCATTACTCAATCCTATGATACCACAACTAAGAAAGTCTAAAATTATGAGTGCTTTCTTAGATACCGTAAACGTGGTTTCCATTGCCATTATCTTATCGGTGATTGTTGAAATTGGCAAATTGACATTATTAGACTGGCGAACAATTTTAATTGCTTTGTTCAGCTTTATCGTTACTTTCTTCTATAAGAGGTTAAATACAGCTTTTGTTATCCTTGGCGGTGCTGTCTTCGGCTATATTCTGTCACTTATCTGATTATGGTAGAAGTTCCTTGTGTCGGCTACTGGTAGCAGTGTGACAGCTAACCAGACTCAAAAGACTAAATTACCAGCCTCGTTTAGTTCGCTTGGTGTAAATCTATGTCCATACATGGTGTTTAGCTTTGAGCAGCTTTCCTAATACTGTTTAGCAACCCTGAACGATACCTATTTTGCTTTCACTTTATCGGTTGCCAAAAATTTGTTGTTAAGCCATTCCACCATTGATTCCGATATTTTGTGCGTTGATCCATTTAGCATTATCACTTGCAAGAAATACCACCACTTCAGCAATGTCACCGGGTTCACCAATTCTTCCGAAGGGATTAAGTGATGCCAAACGATCGATTTGTTCCTGTGATTTACCATTCACAAACAGTGCAGTGTTAGTGGGGCCGGGTGAAACAGAATTGACATTGATACCCCGGCTTCCTACTTCCCTCGAAAATACTCTTGTGAGTTGTTCAACAGCAGATTTTGTTGCCACATAGGTACCGTAAGTAGGAAGCATTAAACGGTTTACACTGGTAGAAAAGTTGATGATACTTCCATTGTCTGCAAGCCGGGTGGCTGCTTCGCGCAAGGTATTGAACACACCTCTTACATTAATGTCGAACTGGCGGGTGAAATCTTCATCGGTGGTATCTTTGAGCAATTTAGTGATCATTATGCCCGCATTGTTTACCAGCACATCAAGTTTGCCGTAGTGTGCAATAGATTGATCGAAGAGCAATTTCACATCTGCAGCTTTGCTAACGTCGGCCTGCAAAGCGATGGCATCACCACTGTTTTCTTTAATAAATGCCACTATGCTGTCGGCTTCGGCCTTGTTGCTGGCATAATTGACAATTACTTTAGCGCCGGCAGCAGCCATTTTTTTAGCCACTTCAGCTCCAATACCTTTTGAAGCTCCTGTTACAAGAATTACTTTATTTGATAAACTTTTCATGGTTCCTGTCATTTACGTGAGTATTTATTGTTGACATGGCAAAGGTATGTTAGCCGGGCCTACCTGCTGTTACAAGGAATACTGCATTCATTGCAAATTTTAAAGAGGAGTTATCAGCGCGATGCTTCCAGCCATTCCTTCCGGTATTCTACCGGTGAGATGCCCGTATGTTTTTTAAAATAATTGCTGAAGTGAGCCGTTTCGGAAAAGCCTAAGCGATATGTGATTTCTTTGATTGTTTCAGAAGTGTTTTGCAATAATGATTTGGCTTCGGCAATGGTTTTAGCGGTGATCCATACAGTTATAGGCTTTCCTGTTTTGCTTTTAATGACATTACTTAAATAATTCGGATGAAGGTGTTGTGCATCGGCATAGTCCTTCACCCTGAACACGGTTTCCACCTTACCGGCACTCACTTCGCGGTAATGTTTTTCCAATAAACGCTTGAAGGATTTGACGATTTGCGAACTGCGGTTGCCTTCATCTATCGGATTGTAGTCGTTCCAGAAGTATTCTTTGATGCGGTATAATAAAACAGCAAGTAAATGCCCTATGATCTTGTATTTGGCGGAAGATTCGCCGGTATATTCTTTATAAATCTGCTGGTATAATTTTTCAACAGAATTATAAAATTCATCGGTTGCTATTTTTGGACTTACCGTTTCAGTTAGTAAAAAGGGAAAGTCTTCAAAGATTTCTTTGCTTACATATTTTTTGAGGAACGCTTCATCGAAGGTAATGAGATATACTTCTTCAATGCTATCCCAGCCAAAAGTTCTATAGTTACTTGGGTTGGTAAAATAAATTGAATGTGGCACCGTCTTAAAAGAATATTCGTCAATAGTGTATTGACCCGAACCATCCTTTACAAAAAGAAAGGAAAAATAATCGGGGCGGAAAGATGGTGACCGGTAAGGTAGTTCGAATCCAACCGCTTTAAGGTTAACAATCGTAAAGCCAACTGCAGGATCAATCATGTCAACTCCAAATCCTAAAAGCTGATATAAATCGTAAAGTGTTTTTGCCTCCGGGTTGTTACTATTCATGTAGCAGCGCGCTGTTTTAAAAATGGTATATAATGTCTCTCATAGCTTGGCGCTGTAGCGGTATTCCGTGTTCTGTTTGTTCATACCTGAAACCGGTTAAAGAGTCAATATCAAATCATATCTTATTCTTTAATAGCATTCAGCCATACCAGGGCCGCTGCCGAACAATGAATCTACTACTCATGCTGCGCTGGGCTGTTCCCATAACAACAAATTACCTGTTAGCAGTTCAGCCTTTGTCTGGTTGGGCCTTTAAACATTACTTCTTTCGTCTGTAATGCAGTTGAATTAGACCTGTATCAAATGATTTTGAACTCACCAGCTCAAGTTGTTGTTCGGGTCTGCCGTCTTTAAAAAGTCTTGTACCATTACCAACCAATACAGGAACGACAGAAATGATAAACTCGTCGATGAGATCATTTTTTAAAAGTTCGTTTATAATCTCTGCGCCACCATCACAATAGATATTTTTCCCATTTTCACTTTTTAGCTGTCGTATTAATTTGGTTAAGTTTCCCGTGTAAAACTGCGTTTTACCAACATTTGGTCTTTCAGTTCTTGTAATAACATAAACATTTCTTTCCCCGTTATCATAATGAGAAGTACCAATTTCTCTAAGCACCCAATCGTAGGTTTTTCTTCCAAGAATGATGGTGTCAATAGTTGAAGTAAAATCTGCATAACCATAATCTTCTCCTTCTTTTTCTACTAACTTCAAAAAACTCAGATCATCATTAGGCTTTGCAATATAACCATCCAAACTTGCTGCTATGAAAAGTGATAGTGTTCTCATTGGTTCTTGTTTGTCTTGCTGATTGGTGTAGTCTCGGCCTGACTGCTAACGTCCATCGGCTTTGCTTTTGTGATGGACATCTGTGGTTCGTTTGCCGAATATAGTACAAAAGCGTTATTGAAAAACTTCTGTTAGCGGCATAGGCATTTTTATCAAAACGGTTCAAAACAATTGTAATTTCTTGGCCGGTATATTTTACCGTCTTTAAATTCAACAATTTGTGCAAAATGTGCTGTCTTTTGTTCACCCTAAGAAATGTTGCCTAACAGAATAGCAAGTATCCTACGCCAAATACACTTCAATGCAACAGTACCGCCAACCGGTATTAGATTTTTGGCTTCGTATTCTTGTTTGGTTAACAGTTTACTGCCTTTTTCAGAAGCATCTTTTAAATCTTTTGGTGTTCTTGCTGTTACGTTTTTGTAACTCCATCTGGAAATGCTGTTTGCTCAAAATCAGAATGATAAAGCTTTATAAACTCGCCTGCTATTTTTGGTCTTCTAACATTTTAAGAAGCCAGGCACAAGATTTTTGTTGGTGTCATTGAGGCTTATAATATTACCGTTTGTAAAAAATATAGTCTGTTAAAAGCGGTTCAAGTCCACTTTGTCTAAATTCAATTGCAATTTGTCCCCTATGATAAGTTGAATGATTAACCACTTGAAATAATATATCCCGAACACTGTTACGGAAATCTTGTCCATTAGTGGTTGTATAGTTAATTGTGTCGTTCAGGTCAAACTTATCAAGTATCAGCAACGAATGCTCATGGTTCACTTTATCAATGTCTTTGCAGTCTTGAATAAGATGAATTTCCCAAATCCCAAAAGGTGTTTGCTTAGGTTCAATTCTGTTGTTCCAAACCCGGTGAGCATTAAGAATATGGCTATACAACTTTATTGACATGTCCGATGTTTTATCGGCATTATCAGTAAAAGTGTCCCACAATTTTTGATTGAAATAGTGACTGTACTCAAATAGTTCTTTAAAAAATGATTTCATTTTTTTATATGTCGCTTCTGTCTGTTGTATGCCGTTCGTTGCCTTGGCTATTAACTCTCAAATATATACAATTCATAGCTGCGACCTTACGCAAACTCATCCAACGTTAGGCCGATTTGCACAACAGGGCTTGCAACATCACTTTGCCGAATATAAATATCAAGCCATCATTAAGATAAAACATTCGATAAAATAGGTTTACAAAATAGTTCACCATGTGGATAGCAGTTTGCTGCAAACATATCACTTACACTTACGGTGCGTATAAAAAGTTTAACCCTATAAAACAACTACGTGGAACAGTATGTAGAAAACTCCTAATGCTGTCCCACGTATATAAAGAACCAATTGCATTTGATCACAATTTCAACACCCTGCTCGTATAAGCCCGCACTTCCGCACACAGCTTAGCATCGCTGCCCAGCGGCTCGCCGTAAGAAGGGATCATTTGTTTTAGTTTTTGCTGCCATTCCGGCGTTTGCATTTCTTCTTTAAAGCAGCGGTTTAATACGGTAATCATAATAGATACTGCCGTAGAAGCACCTGGCGAGGCACCCAGCAAAGCCGCCAGCGAGCCATCTGCCGCGCTCACTACTTCGGTTCCAAACTCCAGTATGCCGCCTTCTTCTTCGTCTTTTTTTATTACCTGCACACGTTGTCCGGCTACTTCCAGCTTCCAGTCTTCCAGCTTAGCTGTAGGTACAAATTGCTTCAGTGCTTCCAGCCGGTCTTCGGGCGATTGACGTACCTGTTGTATCAGGTATTTGGTTAGTGGTATATTGTGCCAGCCTGCCGCCATCATGGGAAAAATATTTTTGATGCGCAGCGAGAGTATCAAATCGAGCCACGAGCCTTGTTTTAAAAATTTGGTGGTAAAGCCTGCATACGGGCCAAACAGCAACTCTTTTTTCCCTTTAATAAAGCGCGTATCCAAATGCGGCACGCTCATGGGCGGCGAGCCCACAGGTGCTTGTCCATATACTTTTGCATTGTGCTGGGCTATTACTGCTTCGTTTACGCAACGCAGCCACTGACCACTTACAGGAAAGCCTCCAAAGCCCTTGCCTTCTGGTATGCGCGATTTTAATAACAGCGGTAATGCACCGCCACCGGCACCCAAAAAAACAAATCTTGCAGCCACTGTTCTGGTTTTTTCGTTGGTATTATCCTTTACCCTAAGCCGCCACCTGCCTTTTTTATCCTGCTTCAGCGTACGTACCTGGTGATTGAAATGGAGTGAAACGCCTTCTGTTGTTTTCAAATGGTCGAACATGCAGCGGGTAAGCGCGCCAAAGTTTACATCGGTACCCAGGTCCATGCGTGTAGCAGCCATTTCCTGGTTCGGATCCCTGCCTTTCATCATCAGCGGCATCCATTGCTGCAGCGTATTGTAGTCTTCGGCATATTGCATGCCTTTAAAAAGATGGCAGGAAGTGAGGGCTACGTATCTTTTTCTCAAAAATTCCACATCGCCATTCTGCACAAAGCTCATGTGCGGCACTTTTTTTATAAAGGATTCCGGCACATCTATCAGTTGCTTTTCTATCATATATGCCCAAAACTCTTTGGATATTTCAAACGATTCGGCAATTTTTACTGCCTTTTTCGTATCTATAGTACCATCCGGGCGTTGTGGGGTGTAGTTTAGCTCGCAAAAAGCCGAGTGACCGGTTCCGGCATTATTCCAGGCATCCGAACTTTCGGCAGCCGCTATATCAAGCCGTTCAAAAATGGAGATTGACATATCGGGTTGTAACTCCTTTAGCAGCATGCCCAGCGTAGCACTCATGATACCGGCACCAACAAGCACTACATCTACTGTAGCAATTCTTTCAAACATAGTTTATTGTTGTATGAAATAGATGTATATAAAAAATCGCGCCGCAAAGGTAAGGATGAACATTGGAGTGTGGGCTAAACAAATGTATTTGTAAAGAAAATGCAACGATAAAAATGAACAAAAAGTAATAAATATTGCACGCACACCAACTATAATTAAGGGCTTTGATTCCATATTATTCAGGCCGGATAAATTAAATTCAGCAGGAGCAATACGTTAATAGCAGAATATCAATGAATGAGAAATCGGTTCCTGCGGAAATGTACCGTTTTTAGAAGGATACACAATTGATTTGTCCCGACACTCCGTCGGAGTCTCCTAAGGAAGCGCCTGCAGGGTTCCATACTTATCTGCTATAAACAGTATGCCTCTGGTGGCACTTAGCTGTACAACATCGTACTTTAATCCTGTATTACTTTGTCCTTCTTTTACTTATAAGTTAATTCTTTGCAGGCATACTTGTTGCATCCATCCAATAAAACTTTCCATACAATGGCCGATTTACAAGCTGAACTGCAAAAGTTAGTAGATACCCTTCAAGAAAAACAAAAAGCATACGACACGTATTTAGATGCTTCCAAAAAGCACAATGATATTATTTTAGCATTAGCCGAACGGCAGCCAATTGATATTACCGATTTTGAAGAAGCCGAAGATTTGTATAACGAAATGACACTGAGCGAAAAAACGTACCGCATTCAAAACGAAGTCTTTAAGCTAAGCCGGCAGGATGTAATAGCCAAACTGGCGCCCGTGCAAAATATCAAAATAAAGTTTACCCATGTTAATGAAAAAAACGACAAAGAAACTACCGACTATTATGTATGGCTGAAATTCAATGCCGAAAACCCCAACGAATCGCAACTGGTACTGCAAAGGCTGGATGACGAAACACATGAGCCATTGTTGTTTTGAGGTGGTTTGATGTACGAAAAAGAGCATTATTTGTGAAGTTTCAAGACATTCGCTACATTTTGTAATTTAGTTTGGATTATCAAGGAAATGATTCAACGCTCGTTTTGAGTATGTGTCTTTTCTGATAAAGGCTCAATAGTATTCCTACAGCTGCAAAAGACATATACTCAAAACGAGCAAGCCTGCGGCAGCATTATTCTATTTCATTACTCTTAACTCCTCTTGCTCTGTAATGAATGATGGAAAACGGCAAATAAAAGCCAGGGAAACATGGGTCAAGTGCTTTGAGGAGTTAGGCTCTGTTAGCAAAGCAGCCAGAAAATGTGGCATTCCCAGATCTACGCTTTACCGGTGGATTAAACGCTGTAATACTGAAGGGAAAGATTGTTTAAAAGGACGTTCCAAACGCCCCAAGAAACTGGCAAAGCAGAAGATCAATGACGACTTGGAACAGTTGATTCAATCCATTCGTTCAACGTACAACTTCGGTCCTCAGCGAATTCATATTCATCTGCTCAGAGTGCATCATATTGATCTCTCATCAGCAACGATCTGGCGAGTGCTTAAAAAGCATCATACACCTGCTATTAAAAAATATCGTAAACACAGTGATTATACCCGCTATAGCAGACCTGTTCCTGGAGATCGGGTGCAATTGGATGTTACAAAAGTTGGAGCTAAATGCTACCAGTTTACAGCCGTAGATGACTGTACACGGCTGAGAGCACTAAAGTTGTATCCAAATAAAAAGGCTGAGTCAACTGTTGATTTCCTGGGCTATGTGCTGGATGTATTTCAATTCCCTGTTCAACGGGTGCAAACTGACTGGGGAACAGAATTCTTTAATGACTTGTTTCAGTATGAGCTGGCAGAGCACTTCATTAAGTTCAGACCTATAAAACCGAGAAGCCCGCATTTAAATGGTAAAGTAGAACGATCGCAACTGTCTGACAAAGCTGAATTCTATTCAACTATTCCATACAAGGAGAGAAATCTGGAATTAGCACCAAGGCTCCTGGAGTGGCAACATTTTTATAACCATAAACGACCACATGCCTCTTTAAATGGAAAGACGCCTTACGAAAGATACTTGGAACTGGAACAACTTATTCCGATCCAACCGAAAGTAACCGCAAAATACTGGGAAAAGGAAGTGGAGATCATCCCAAGAAATAGCAGGTGGTATTATAGAAAATGAAACCTGGATTGTCTCACATCTGTTGAAATATCACAATTTAAGGTACATCTTTATTCTTACGTCTCACTTTTCTCCATTCACAATTGATAACTCACAACTCATCCTACATTTAGTATTTTCGCCACCAGTATGGCACAAAAAAAATTACAGCGTTTTGCAGATATAAAAGAGTTTGCCAATGTACTGGAATACCCGCAGGATATAGCGGGCAAATGGCACACGTTCTTTCATAATCATCACCCAATAATTTTAGAACTGGCTTGCGGTAAGGGCGAATATACGGTGGGGCTTGCGCGGTTGCACAACGATATAAATTATATTGGTGTAGATATAAAAGGCAACCGTATATGGCGCGGTGCAAAAACGGCCCTGGATGAAGGTTTAAACAATGCCGCCTTTTTACGCACGAGTATAGAGCAGTTGGGCGATTATTTTTTGGGTGGCGAAGTAAACGAAATCTGGATTACGTTTCCTGACCCACAGTTGCGTGCGTCCAAACAAAAAAAACGGTTGACACATCCGCGGTTTTTGCGCATCTACCAACACATTTTAAAAGCCACTGGCGTGGTGCATTTAAAAACTGATAGCCCCCATTTATATACCTTTACCAAACAGGTGATTCAATTGTACAACCTGGAGCTGCTCGTAGATAATGATAATGTATATGCCAATGAAAATATAGCACCAGAGTTACGCATACAAACGCATTACGAAAAAATGGACATTGCAAAAAGCAACACCATCCATTATTTGCAGTTTGCCATCAGCCAGCCGCTGCCTTTAGAAAAAGATGAACAATTAAAACTATTGGAACGTGAAGCAATTGCCGGATGATGATGAATATTATAGCGACAATTCAGGACTGGTAATATTTACCGAAGAATACCTGTTGCAGCGTGGTTATTGCTGTGGTAATGGCTGCCGCAATTGTCCATATGATTATAAGATGGTGCCTGAGCCGCGTCGTAGCCGGCTGCTGGAAGAACGAAAAAACAGGGAAGCGCCTCCCCGCGGAAAAGAAGAGTAAATGGAGGCATGCGGATATGTAGAAACGGAACAAAAATAATTATTTGAAACACAAACCTGCCCTGCCTTACTGGTACCGGCTCCCGGCAAGACAGGGGCACGAAGAACTCAGTATTTCACTAAGATTTACTAAAGTATACCCTGTGTAACTTATACTCTTGAACCTTAGTGGTTCCATTCTTCTATGTTTCTGTAATGAAAATATGTTTTATATACTGTTGAAAACAAGACCAGAAATTCACTCTGCGCAAACGCTGCTACTTTGCCGCTGCGGTGAAATAAATTACTAAAACAATGAAAAATGCTGCCACCAAGCAAGATGTACCTGCTCCTAAGCACCAGTCTTTTTTTGAGGACGTGTGGGATGTAGTGCGGCAAGTACCGCCCGGCAGGGTAACAACATTTGGTGCTATTGCCAAATATCTCGGCACCAAAATGAGTGCCCGCATGGTAGGCTGGGCTTTAAATGCCGTTCATTATGTACAGCCGCCTGTGCCGGCACATCGCGTGGTGAACAGGCTGGGCATGTTGAGCGGCAAAGCACATTTCAACCCGCCATCTTCCATGCAGGAGGCATTGGAAAAGGAAGGACTCGTTATTAAAGATGACATTATTCAGGACTTTGATAAATACTTTTGGGATCCTTCCGCAGAGCTGTCTTTATAAACATTATTACAGCTTATGTTCCAACCTTGTCTCTTGACGCTTACCTTACTAACCTCATATTTTGTTTATTTAATATTAAATTTTACTCCTTTTTCCTACTGTTAAATCCGAGGGCTTTGTTTGCCCAATGTTTCACTAATGGCATATACCTTGCTTCTTACGTGTTTTCATGTATAAAACTTTTCCGGCCATTATGAATATCGGAGCACAATACCTTCAAAACAATACAACACGCTTTACCGTGTGGGCACCCGAAAAAGAAACAATGCAGTTGCATGTAGTACATCCCAAAGAACAAAAACTGCAAATGCAAAAGGATAATGATGGGTATTTTAGTGTAACGGCAGATAATGTACAGCCAGGTAGTCACTATTTTTTTAAGCCTGATGGTAAACAAGATTATCCCGATCCGGCCTCCAGTTATCAGCCCGAAGATGTGTTTGGCGCATCTGCTGTAATAGATCACGAAGCTTACCAATGGCACGATGAAAACTGGCATGGTTTGCCTTTTGAAGACTTTATCTTTTACGAATTACATGTAGGCACTTTCACACCTGAAGGTACTTTTGAAGCCATTATTCCTTATCTGAATGATCTGGCGGAAACCGGCATAAATGCTATTGAGTTAATGCCTGTCAATCAATTTTCGGGCAACCGCAATTGGGGCTATGATGCCACATATTTGTATGCAGTGCATCACTCGTATGGCGGGCCAAAGGGCTTAAAAAAACTGGTAGATGCCTGCCATCAAAAAGGCATTGCCGTGTTCCTGGATATAGTATATAACCATTTGGGCCCCGAAGGCAATTTTTTGCCGGAGTACGCGCCTTATTTTACCGATAAATATTGTACGCCCTGGGGCGATGCGCTAAACTTTGATGATGAATGGAGCGACGGGGTGCGCGAATACATCAGTGATAACCCGGTATATTGGTTTAAAAACTATCATATAGACGGTTTGCGGCTGGATGCAATACACGAGATGTATGATAAAGGCGCTATAAATATCTGGCAATTGATGCAACAAAAAGTAGCACAGGCAGAGCAGCAATCTGGGCGCCGTTTATACCTTGTTGCCGAGTGCGACCTTAATAGTCCGCGTGTTGTTAAAAATACCGGAGAGGGTGGCTGGGGGTTTGATGCGCAATGGCTCGATGATTTTCACCATATTTTATATATATTTCTTGATAAAGAGGGCAAAGACCGCTACGTTGATTTTTACCGGATGGAACAGTTGGCAAAAGCTTACAAAGAAGGGTTTGTGCACAGCGGCGAATGGGTACAATTTCGCAAGCGACGGCATGGTACTTCTTCAGCAGGTGTGCCGGGTAACCGCTTTGTAGCTTTTAACCTCAACCACGACCAGGCAGGCAACCGCATTGGCGGCGAGCGGCTGAGTGTGCTGATTAGTTTTGAAAAACAAAAATTGGCGGCTGCGGCGCTCTTGCTTTCGCCATATATACCCATGTTATTTATGGGCGAAGAATATGGCGAAGACACACCGTTCTTTTTTTTCATCAGTCATCACGATACAAGCAACATTAAAGCTGTGCAGGAAGGACGCCGCAAGGAATTTGCCAATTATGGGCTGAGGGAAGGCGAAGACTTTCCCGATCCGTATGATGAAGATACGTTTAACCGCTGCAAACTGCAATGGCATAAGCGCAAAGAAGGTAAGTATAAAATAATGCTGGATTGGATAACGACTTTAATACAACTGCGCCGCACCAACGAAATGCTGAAGAACTTTAATAAGAATAATTTACAGGCATACAATATCAACCAGGATGGATTAATCGTAATCCGCCAGGATGATGCTGGCAAGAAATTTTTGGTTTGTTGTTTTAATTTTTCTGATAAAGCAATTGCTTATACTTTGCCATCTTACAAAGAGCACTGGCATAAAACGCTCGATTCTAAAGAACAACAGTGGATGGTAGATGAAGCACCACAATCATTGCAAGCGGATGTAAAAGGTGGAGAAATTATCCAATTACAGCCTTGCGGCGCAGTGGTGTATAGCAGTTTATAATTTTCCATTATGGAATATGGACAGGATTTAGAACCATAGGTGTTTGAAAGCTGCTGAAGTGCAATCTTACGCTACGTCATTGCGAACGGAGTGAAGCAATCTGTGGATGGTAGTACAATCAAACTAAGCCTTCTATTAAGCCTTCTATATTGATGTAAGGTTGAGCACTGACTGCTTCCTGCTTCGTTCCTCGCAGTCGCAGTGACGATGTTGCTTTACTCTCAAATATAAAATGCATGTTTAAAACTCTTATGCTTAAAAATCCTGCCACTATTAATGCGGATGTAACTACCTGCTCCTTGCTTTTACAATCAACCTTTACTTATACTGGCAACACTTTTGCGCAGCAAACAATTTTAACCACAAAACGGGCAGCATACTTATGAATGATCAACAATACCTCTGGTGGCAAACAGGCATCATTTATCAGATTTATCCGCGTTCTTTTCAGGATAGCAATGGCGATGGCGTAGGCGACTTAAAGGGCATCATTAAACGTTTAGATTATCTGCAATGGCTGGGTATTACGGCAGTGTGGCTGTCGCCTATTTATCCGTCGCCCATGGCAGATTTTGGCTACGATATTTCAGATTATGAAGGCATCCACACGCTTTTTGGTACGATGGAGGACTTTGATGAACTGCTGAAAGAAGTACATAACAGAGGTATGAAACTCATTCTTGATTTAGTACCCAACCATACCTCCAATCAGCATCCGTGGTTTTTGGAATCACGATCTTCCAGAAACAACCCCAAACGTGACTGGTATATATGGCGCGATGCTAAAGAAGACGGTACGCCGCCTAATAACTGGCTGAGCGTATTTGGTGGCAGTGCATGGGAGTGGGACGAAAAAACAGGGCAGTATTATTATCATGCTTTTTTAAAAGAACAACCCGATCTCAACTGGCGCAATCCCGAAGTGCAGGAAGCCATGTTCAACGTCATGCGTTTTTGGCTGGATAAAGGGGTAGATGGTTTCAGGGTAGATGTAATGTGGCACATGATAAAAGATGCCAGACTGCGTGACGAGCCCGTAAATGTAGATTATCAGCCGCATATGGCTACTTATGAGCAACTATTGCATGTGTACAGTACCGACCAGCCCGAAGTACACGACATAGTCCGCAAAATGCGCGGGGTACTGGATGAATATAAGGAGCGTATGATGATTGGTGAAGTGTACCTGCCTGTGCACAGGCTTATTGGATACTACGGAGTAAACAACACCGGTGCGCACCTGCCATTTAATTTTCAATTGCTATCGCTGCCCTGGGATGCACGTCAGATTGCTGCTGCTATTGATGAATACGAGGGTGCTTTGCCGGCGAATAGCTGGCCCAACTGGGTGCTGGGTAATCACGACCAGCCGCGCATCACCAGCCGCGTGGGCTTGCAGCAGGCAAGAGTAGCAGCTATGTTACTGCTTACACTACGCGGCACACCTACGGTTTATTACGGCGATGAAATAGCCATGCAGGACGTAGCTATTCCGTTTGAGGAAGTGCAGGACCCGCAGGGATTGAATATGCCCGATAAAAACCTGAGCCGCGATCCTGCACGCACGCCCATGCAGTGGGACAGCAGCGAGCATGCAGGCTTTACTACGGGCAAGCCCTGGCTGCGCCTGCACCGTAGTTACCGTCGCCGGAATGTAACCATCGAAAAAGAAGACCGCTATTCAATGCTATGCCTGTATAAGCGCTTGATAGAACTGCGGCAAAAGGAACCTGCACTCATGACAGGTGCTTACATACCCGTGTATGCCGACCAACATGCGCTGGCCTACATTCGCCAGGATAATGGTGCTTCCAAATACCTGATGGTGCTTAACCTTAGCAATGCTCCATGTTATTTTACGCCCAAAAATTTTCCCTTTACAGGCAGAGTGGTATTGGCAACTACTCCCGAACTGGAAGGACTGACATTTACCAACACACTGGCACTTGGTGGTGCAGAAGCGGTAATTATGAAAATAGAGTAGGAGAGAATTAATTAAGAGGAGGCCTTGCTAAGGAAATTCATTTGGCAAAAGGTTTTGATTTGTTTTGGTTGAAATGATAATTCGGAATAATATTGAGTATGTATGCTTAGTTCGATTCTATAATCGAAAGCTGTTACTATCACGCTGAAATTATAAAATGTAAAACCAATAAAAAGTAAAGAAATCTTGTGAACAGCAGTATATAGAAGCCGGCGAATAAAGCTAAAAATTGTATGGATATCAGAAATAAAAAAGAGCATATTTCTATGCTCTTTTTTGTTGCCCGACCTGGATTCGAACCAAGACATACAGAACCAAAATCTGTTGTACTACCCTTATACTATCGGGCAATCGGTTTAGTGGGCTGCAAAAATAAGGGTGTAACTATAATCATCCAAAAGAATATCGTCTCCAGCAGTAATATTTATTCTCACAAAGATCTGTAAAAATGCTGCGCTTTCTTTTCATCAGTGATACGAGTAAAAACATTACAAGAGCAGCGCTGCCAGCATATAATCGGCCATCAATATCAAAATACAGCTTACTACTACCGATTTGGTGCTGGCGCGTCCAATCTCCAGCGCACCGCCTTTTACATTAAAGCCATAATAAGCTGAAATGCTGGAAATAATAAAGGCAAATGTATATGCCTTAATCAGCGCAAAAGTTAAATTGAATGGAACAAAAGATTGTTTTAAACCAGCATCAAATACATCTACCGAAAGAATGTTGGCGGCACTGGCAGCAATACGTCCGCCTAAAATAGCAAGAAACAGCGATATGGAAATGAGCATGGGAATAACTAACAACGACGCCAGAATCTTAGGTAGTATCAGGTAACTTTCGGCGCTGATGCCCATAATTTTAAGCGCGTCAATCTGCTCGCTTACCCGCATATTGCCCAGTTCGCTGGCTATTTTGCTGCCTACCACACCGGCCAGCACAATGCACACCACGGTAGGCGACAGTTCCAGCATAATGGTATCCCGCGCAATCATACCAATAGTTGCTTTGGGTATTAACGGCGATACCAATTGGTAAGCCGTTTGCACCGTAGTCACTGCTCCCAAAAACACCGAAATAATTACCACAATCGGCAGTGAGCCAATCCCTATTTCGGCACATTGGTGCATAAACTCGCGCCAGTACATTTTGGCATTTTCCGGCTTATGAAACATTGCTTTGAGTGTAAGCAAGTACCTGCCGGTATGGGTAAGAAGAGAAGCCATTATTGTATTACTTTTCGTTTATTCTTTTTTAGTTTATTCCACCAGGGCAACTGCGCTACTATTTCATCCACATTGTTGCGCGATCGTTGTTGTGCATCCACCACTGCAATATTAGCCATATTAATGATACTGCGCACTGAACTGCCTAATTGCAACACATGCACCGGCCGCTTGATGCCCAATAAGATAGGACCGATAGCATCGGCGCCGCCCACCTCTTTTAGTAAATTGTATGCCACGTTTCCGGCAGCGAGATTTGGAAAAATAAGTGTATTCACTTCTTCATCCACCAGATCGCTGAACGGATAATTATCGCGCAGCACCTCGTTGTTAAACGGTAGCCAGGCTTGCATTTCGCCATCTACTATCAATGATGGATTGTGTTGTTTTAAAATACGCGTAGCTTCTGCTACCAGCTTTGCTTCGGGCGAATTGTTGCTGCCAAAGTTGCTGTAGCTCAGCATGGCAATGCGTGGTGTTAAATTGAAATTGCGTACTTCTTTGGCTACCAGCAAAGCAATATCCGCCAGTTCTTCGGCAGTAGGATTGAAGTTGACCGTAGTATCTGCCAGAAAAAGTGGTCCACGCTTGGTAAGCAAGAGATACATGCCGGCTATTTTCTTTACGCCTTCTTCTGTACCAATAATTTGCAAAGCCGGGCGGATGGCTTCGGTATAATTACGGGTTAATCCCGAAATCAACGCATCGGCATCGCCCATTTCCACCATCATACACCCAAAATAGTTGCGGTCATTCATTATCTTTTTGCTTTCGTACAAGTTGAAGCCTTTACGCTGCCGTTTACTAAAAAAGACCGTCGCATACCGTTCCTTCTGCTCGTCTGTTTCGGGGCTGTGTGGGTCAATAATAGGCATTTCGGAAATGTCTATTTTATTAGCCGTTGCTATTTCATTAATGGCTTGTTTATTTCCAAGCAATATAGGATAAGCTACCCCTTCTTCGTATACAATGCTGGCTGCTTTTAGTATCTTTTGATTGTCCGCCTCTGCAAAAACAATCCGTTGCGGGTTGCGGCGTGCCTTGCTGCCCACTACACGAATAATTTGATTATCCAGGCCCAGCCGTTTATTAAGTTCAATGGCATACGTTTCCCAATCGGTAATCGGCTGCCGGGCTACGTTGCTTTCTATGGCGGCTTTTGCCACTGCGGGTGCAACAGTTATCAACAAGCGCGGATCAAGTGGTTTGGGTATAATATAATCGGGGCCAAAAGCCATATTACGCTGGTTGTAAGCCAAATTTACAATATCGGGTACTGCTGTTTTTGCCAATTGTGCCAACGCTTTTACGGCTGCCAGTTTCATTTCTTCGTTGATGCATTTAGCTCTTACATCCAGCGCGCCGCGAAAGATATACGGAAAGCCAAGCACATTATTTACCTGGTTGGGGTAATCGCTGCGGCCGGTAGCCATAATAATATCACGGCGGGCTGAAGTAGCGGCTTCGTACGTAATTTCCGGGTCGGGATTTGCCATGGCAAACACAATGGGTTTGGGCGCCATGCTGTTAATCATATCGGGCGTTACTACATTGCCTACACTTAAACCCACAAAAATATCCGCACCTTGTATAGCTTCTGTCAGCGTCCAATCTGCCCTGTTTACGGCAAATTTCCGTTTGATGTCGTCCAGATCAGTTCGTTCCTGGTGCAGTACGCCATCTTTATCAAATAAAATAAAATTCTTGTATTGCGCACCTAATGATACATACAACTGCACACAAGCCATAGCTGCAGCACCCGCACCATTTACTGCAAAGCGTACTTCTTCTATTTTTTTATCCTGCAGTTCCAGTGCATTCAGCAACGCCGCACTGCTAATGATAGCGGTGCCATGCTGATCGTCGTGCATGACGGGTATGGAAAGCTGTTCGCGCAATTCACGTTCGATATAAAAACATTCCGGCGCTTTAATGTCTTCTAGGTTGATGCCACCAAAAGTGGGCTCTAATGCTTTTACAATCTGGACAAATTTTTCGGGATCGGTTTCGTTTATTTCAATATCAAACACATCAATATCGGCAAAGATTTTAAACAACACGCCTTTACCTTCCATCACCGGCTTACTGGCCTCGGGACCAATATTGCCCAAGCCAAGCACCGCCGTACCATTGCTGATGACGGCTACCAGATTGCCTTTGGCAGTGTATTTATACGCACATTCTTTATCACTAAAAATTTCTTTGCAAGGCTCGGCAACACCAGGGCTGTAAGCAAGTGATAAATCGCGCTGCGTTTTGGCTTCTTTGGTAGATACAACTTCTATTTTGCCGGGGCGACCTTTGGAGTGGTACTCCAGCGCCTGTTCTTTTTGAAGCGGTTGAGACATAAAATGAGTTTTAGAATAACGATGCTGTTAAGTAACAAGTGTTCATAGGATGATTTCAGTATAATAGTTCTTATTTGTCACTTTTTTCTTGATAAAAAAGTAACCAAAAAGTATGAATGTATTGATGTTTTTTCAATGGTATTCATCAGAACGCTTCGCTTGGTTATTTCGGGAACTATTATCTTCTTTTGCCTCCATGAACCACTTTGTGGGTTCAGGGACAACCCGATCGCTCCGCGCATACGTCCACGTCTTCCCGCCACTTACTCTAAGATGGATTTTAGTATTGGAGCAGATGGTTTGGCTTACTAAAAACTTCCGAACATTTGTACTGCTTTTATACAGTATGCAAAAGCGATGCAAAATACAACTAAATGCAGCATTGCTTCTTATATAAACTAATGTATAAGTTGAAATGTGATAGTTGATTGTTAGGAATGATGTGCATAAAGGATAATTTCTATTGTTATGCTTCAATCATAAGGCTATTGATAACTTTTGATATAACCTATCTTTGAAGAGAACAGCATTTTTGTCTTATTAATAAAGATTACAACACATGGAAGAAAAATACATCATACCTGCACAAACACATATAGGACATGTGCACTTAAAGGTATCCGACCTGGAGCGGTCGCTACAATTTTACCGCGACCTGCTGGGCTTTGAAGTAACAACTATGTACGGCAGGCAGGCAGCTTTTCTTTCTGCTGGTGGTTATCACCATCACATTGGTTTGAATACATGGTTAAGTAAAGGTGCTCCTCCGGCACCAGCACATAGTGCAGGCTTATATCATACAGCAATATTGTATCCAACAAGGAAAAATTTAGCTTCCATCTTAAATCGCTTAATCGCTGCACAATATCCGCTTACCGGCGCAAGCGACCACGGTGTTTCAGAAGCTATTTATTTAAATGATCCGGATAACAATGGTGTAGAATTGTATTGGGACCGGCCAAAAGAAGAGTGGCCTTACCACGAAGATGGTTCTTTGAATATGTACACCAAAGCGCTGGATATAGATAGTTTGTTGAGTGAGTTGAATTAATAAAAGGTTAATTATATAATAAATAGTCTTACAATCTGCTATTATTCTTTCATTCAAAGCAGGCTGAACTAACATTTATAAGCACGTTGGCAGTTTTATTGTATAATAATGTTATACAAAGCGGCATGCACTTCAACAGTCATTCAACTGTACGATGCATACTTGTTCAAAAGTCTTCCCCACCTATTAATGTAAACTTAATGATTGCTTCTCATTGGGTTTACAGGTAAGATAAAACTTTGCAAAACCTAACGTATGAAATGGTGTTTAACCTTGTTATTGTTAATGCAGTTACTTTTTGCACCAGCGCAATCTACCCAATCAGAAAATATATTTATCATAACGCTGGATGGTGTTCGCTGGCAGGAAATTTTTTCGGGCGCTGATGCTACTTTGATCAATAACACCCGTTTTACAAAGGATACCTCGCTGGCAAAGCAGATGTTTTGGGATAAATCGGTAGCGGAAAGGAGAAAAAAACTAATGCCTTTTTTCTGGAGTATAATAGCGCAGCGCGGACAGTTGTATGGCAATAGAAAGTATCGCAATAAAGTAAATGTTGCCAATAATCATCGGTTTTCTTATCCTGGTTACAACGAAATTCTGACTGGCTATCCCGCAGGAATTCATTCTAATAAACCTGTTGAAAACAAAAACACTAATATCCTTGAATTTTTAAATAATCAACCAGCTTACAACGATAAAGTAGTTGCTTTTACCTCATGGAGTATCTTTCCAAAGATATTAGGTACACAACGAAACGAATTGCCGGTGTATAGTGGCTACACGCCTTTGCCCGATACAGCCAATGCCCGTGTACAGTTATTGAACAAACTGCAGGAGGAGGTGATTGTTGATACCAATGCCACCCGTTATGATGCGCTTACCTTTGTAGCGGCGAAAGAGTATGTAGCGCAACATCTTCCCAAGGTTGTTTACATTTCTTTTGGTGATCCTGACGAGTGTGCTCACAGAGGCGAGTATGACCAATATCTTCAATCGTTGAACAATATTGACAGGATGATTGCGCAGCTTTGGTATTTTATTCAATCGAATCCCAATTATAAAGATAAAACCTCGTTGCTTATAACCACAGATCATGGTAGAGGTAAGAAGGTGAAACACTGGAAAAGTCATAATTTTTTATTGAGAGGCTCTGCAGATATCTGGCTGGCTTTGCTGGGTCCGGATATTAAACCGGCAGGTGAAATAAAAATGAAGCAGCAAATTTATCAGGAGCAAATTGCTAATACCATTGCAGCGCTGCTGGGTACAAACTTTACCACCGGGCACCCTGTTGCCGAGCCAATTGAATTATCCGTTGGGCATTGAAGAAGTTGAATGAAATAAAGTATTTATTTTGCGGAAGACTTGTTTCAAAGTACCGCTTGCTAATGCATTAAAGCTATTAAACTATTACTATTGAAAAGAGCACTTCTCCTGCTAATCGGATATTTACCTATCCTTACAACCCTCATTTACTATTTATAGTTATATAGTATGCTTGCGCTGTTTAATGGATGTATCTTACAACAAACCTATCCGTTTACTGCTACCACAAAATATAAAATCTTATAGCTGCAATATGCAATCAACCAATAACTATTACTTTTAAACTCCATAAAACTAACCATCAAATGCAGGAAAAGAAAACGTTTAAGCCCTTTGTACCAGCCGATGTACACATGAAAGAGTTTACGCTTAAAGCCATTGTGATGGGTTGTATTATGGGTTGCTTGTTTGGTGCTGCCAATGTATATTTAGCATTAAAAGCCGGACTTACCGTAAGTGCATCTATACCTATTGCAGTGATTGCCATTACCATCGGCAGAAAGCTGCTAAAAACAACGATTCTGGAAAATAATATCATTCAAACAACCGGTTCTGCCAGTGAGAGCATTGCTTCGGGCGTTGCTTTTACCCTGCCCGGTTTTTTATTCCTTTCAGTAGTAAATGATCAAAGCGTAGGCGAGCAATTTTTCAATTATCTCACGATATTAATCTTAGCCATTTTTGGCGGACTTTTAGGCACGCTGATGATGATACCACTGCGTCGGTCACTCATTGTAAAAGAACACGATACCTTGCCTTACCCTGAAGGTACCGCCTGTGCATCGGTGCTGAAAGCAGGAGAAAAGGGCGGCGATATTGCAAAAACAGCATTCTGGGGGGTAAGCGTGGCACTGGTATATGCTTTTTTACAGAGGATTGTTCATGTGGTTGCCGAAGTGCCGGAGTTCACTACTAAACTTACCAATAAATACTTTCCGGCAGCTAAAATTAGTGGAGAGATAACACCTGAATACCTCGGTGTAGGTTACATTATTGGCCCGCGTATTTCGGGTGCGCTGGTAGCTGGAGGCGTGTTATCATGGCTGGTGTTTAATCCTTTGCTGGCTACGCTAATACAAGACCAAACCATGATTGCAGCGCAACTGGTAAAGCTGGGATATTTAAGCAGTGTAACTATGCCCGGCGGACCGGGTAACTGGAACCCTGTCACGCACCAGTTTGCCGATACAGCCGATGCAATGTACCGCGCGTACATACGGCAGGTAGGTGCCGGTGCTGTTGCTGCAGGTGGTTTTATCACGTTGTTAAAAACCATTCCTACCATTATTTCTTCTTTTAAAGAAAGTATCGGTTCATTGAAAGATAAAGTAACTACCAATACCGTAGCGCGCACCGATAAAGACTTAAGTTTAAGTGTAGTGCTGATAGGTAGTCTTGCTCTGATATTGCTCATGGCTTTCATTCCCATGATTCCCGGCGATAGTGTATTGAGTAAATTATTGCTGGGTGTGTTGGTTGTAGTATTCGGTGCTTTTTTCGTAACTGTTTCATCCCGAATTGTGGGCATTATTGGTTCGAGCAACAACCCCATCAGTGGTATGACCATTGCCACCGTAATGGCAACGTGCCTGGTATTTATAGGTATTGGCTGGAGCGGCAAAACGTACGAACCAATGGTGCTGGTGGTGGGCGGTATGATATGTATTGCGGCGGCTAATGCAGGTGCTACTTCGCAAGACTTAAAAACGGGATATATTGTTGGCGCCACACCGCGTTTTCAGCAGATAGCACTTTTTATTGGCGCCATAGTCTCTTCTATTGTCATTGGATTTACCATAAAAGTACTGGATACGCCTACATCGGATATGATAAAGCAAGGCTTTACCCATGCCATTGGCACCGATAAATTTCCCGGTCCGCAGGCTACGCTCATGGCTACTTTGATAAAGGGCATTTTGTCTTTCAATCTGGATTGGCAGTTTGTATTTGTAGGCGTGGCGCTTGCGGTGGTAATGGAGTTGTGCGGTGTTAATTCACTCGGTTTTGCAGTGGGTGCTTATCTGCCATTGAGTACTACCTTGCCCATATTTGCCGGTGGTGCTGTGCGTGGCATAGTTGATTGGCGAAAGAGGAGCAAAGGCGAACAACCGGAAGAAGATGATTTAGGCAAAGGCAATTTGTTTGCAACCGGTCTGGTGGCGGGCGGCTCATTAGCCGGTGTAGCGGTTGCGCTGCTTACTGCCGGCAGCGAAAACATTGCCGCGCAACTGGAGAAGCTGAATGCCGAAAGTGGTTTGGAAAAGGCGTTAAGCCCCGAATTATATCAGCTATTAGGTGTGGTATTTTTTATAATCATGGCAATGATGCTCTACCGCATTGCAATGAAAAAAGAAAAGATAGTAATAACAGAATAAATGCACCTTCCTGTTATCATTAAACAAACTGCTGTACAAAGTATTAAGGTAAAATTCTAATGTAAAACCGTGAGCATAAACCTTTATCTTTCGCACTTAATGAATGTTGGAATGAAATATTGTTTGTTATTATTGTTTCTTTTTTCCTGTACTTTTTCGCAGGCGCAATCCTATAAAAAAATACATAAAAAAGCCATTGTTGCTGACTCGCACAACGATATATTATCTACCTGTATTGAAAAACACTACCGTTTTGATAATAACCTCAAAGTGAAAACCCATTCCGACCTCAACCGTATGCGCAAAGGCGGTATAGATGTACAGGTATTTTCTATCTGGTGCGATGGTTCTTTTGGTAAAGGGCAAGCGTTTAACAGGGCTATACGGGAGATAGATACTTTATATGCTGCTGCCGCACGCAACCCTGCAAAGATGAAAATTGTGAAGAATTATGCTGATCTGCAGGAAGCTTTACAACATAAACAGTTAGCAGCTATGATGGGCGTTGAAGGTGGTCACATGATAGAGGATAATTTGGCATATTTAGATAGTTTTAAAAACCGTGGTGTTTGCTATATGACGCTCACGTGGAATAATTCTCCATCATGGGCAACATCTGCAAGAGACGAAACACACGACTCTTTGCTACACCAGCCGAAAGGATTGAATGATTTTGGTAAACAGGTAGTAAAACGCATGAATGCGATGGGTATGATGATAGATGTAAGCCACGTAGGCGAGCAAACGTTCTGGGATGTTATCCATACCACTACCAAACCCATTATTGCCTCACACAGCGATGCGTATGCATTATGTCCGGTGCCACGTAATCTGAAGGATTCGCAGATTGTTGCGATTGCAAAAAACGGCGGGGTAATTGACATTAATTTTTATCCTGGTTTTATAGACAGCAGCTTTGAAAGAAAGTCGGACGCCTTTGATACGAGGCATAAAAAAGAAAGAGATTCATTATTAGCATTAAACCCTGAAAGCTACTATGCTTCTGATTATTTATATGCGGAATACAAGGATGAAATACAAGCGATGCGTCCACCGCTAAGCATGTTAATAGACCACATCGATTATCTGGTACAACTGGCAGGTATTGACCATGTGGGCTTAGGCTCCGACCTGGATGGCATTAGCATTACACCCCAACAGATAAATGATATTACCGATTATCCGCTTATTACTAAAGCACTAAAAAAACGTGGCTACAGCAAGAAAGATATTAAGAAAATTTTGGGCGAAAATTTCTTAAGAGTGTATAAGGCTAATCAATTGTAGATGATGGATAATTTATAAATAAAAGCATTATGGCAAAAAAGAAACTCGTAGTGCTCACAGGTGCTGGCATCAGTGCCGAAAGCGGACTGAAAACATTCAGAGACAGTGATGGTTTGTGGGAAGGGTATGATATACATGAAGTAGCTACGCCACGTGCTTGGAAAAAGAATCCGCAGTTGGTGCTCGATTTTTACAACATGCGCCGGCAGGATGTAGCTAAAGCGCAACCCAATGCCGCACACAAAGCCTTAGCTGATTTGGAGAAAGAATTTGATGTACACATAATTACTCAAAACATTGACGATCTGCACGAGCGTGCCGGCAGTACAAAGGTGCTGCATTTGCATGGCGAAATATTTAAGATGCGCAGCGAACAAAATGAAGAGCTGGTATATGAGATAAAAGGCGACATTAATCTGGGCAATTTGGCAGAGGATAAAGCACAACTGCGTCCGCATATTGTGTGGTTTGAAGAGCCCGTTCCCATGATTGAAAAAGCAGCTTACATTGCTGCAGAGGCAGATATTTTTGTAGTAGTTGGTACTTCGCTGGTGGTGTATCCGGCAGCAGGTTTGGTGCATTATGTAGCACCGTTTGTACCCAAGTTTATCATTGATAAAAACATTCCCGAAACAGGCTATTTACAAAATCTTACCGTAATTGAAAAGCCCGCTACAGAAGGTGTGAAAGACCTGCTGCAAATGTTGGAGAAGATGGAATAGTACCAATCCTGTTTACTCTTCTTCATAAAAAGCAATACCATGCTCTTTTAATACTTCCAGCACCGGCTCGTAAATGGATGGAATTACGGGAATATGCAAGCCGGTTTCTTTTATCTTTCCTTCCAGTATAAGCTTAGCTGCAATGCCGAGCGGCAAGCCAACCGTTTTTGCCATAGCAGTATGTACATTGTCTTTACCCTTTACTATTAAAGCGCTTCTGGCTATTGCCGGCTTGTTGTTTAATGTGTATTCAATTTCGTGCAGCATTACAACCATATCTTTATCGCTGGGTTGCAAAGCAAGTTTGTTTTCCAATATAAACTGCAATACATCAGCAGCACTGCAAAGTCCTTTATTAATCTGCATTTCATCGTCCAACCCCAAACAAAACAACTGCTTTAAGGTTAAATTGGCTTCATGCATTTTGCCGGCCACTGTTTCGGCAGCTTTATCTTTTACATCCTCAATAGCAACGCTGCTTAGTTCGCCATTTTCGTCCACTACCAAAAAGCCGTTGCTTTGCTCATCCTGTTCCTTGGCATTTTCTTCCGTTTCAATTATTTGTGTAAGCTGCGCCATCAACTCTTTAGCAAAACTTAATCGGCTCATCAGCATATCGTTGAGCCATTGGTCAAAGCCTTTTTTTTCAAAATGCTGCCTGAAGAACGCTGCAATGCTCAGCCCGTCTGTATTGTATTGTTTTTCTTCGTCGGTGAGCTTCAGGTCAATAATGTTCTTCCAGCCAAAACAAAAATCAGGGTGCCGGAGTGTGGTGCGGATAAAAGTGTGTGCCGCCTCTAAATGGTATAACTCCTGATAGCGGAGTGAATCGCGGTTGGGGTAAAAAGCATAGCTGCCAAGGTGCGGAATATGCACCATTTTGTTGTTGGTAAATAAATCGGGATATGACTTATGAATTTCCTGGCTTTCTTCCTTGTACATGGCACCGGCTTTACCCGCTAATACCACATTGCGCGGGTTCCAGCTTATTTTGTAATGCCATGGATTGTCGTCACTTTCGGGTGCTACCAATCCACCACAGTGCGATTTAAAAGAAGTAATTACACCCCCTTTTGCCTGTATAGAATGAATCAGTTGCATAGCACTCATGTGGTCTATGCCGGGATCAAGACCCATCTCGCACAGGAATAGCAGGTTGCGGTGGCGAATATCACTTTGCAACTTCTTTATTTCTTCATCCACATAAGAAGCGGTGAGTAAATGTTTATGAAACAGAATACAATCGAGTGCTATAAGATGGTGCAGGTGGGGTGGCATCAGCGAAATAACAACATGTGCTTTTTGCACCAACTCTTTCCGCTGCTGGTCATTCTCAATATTTACTTTAACTGCTTTTACCTGCGGATGATTGCCGGTTTTTTCTTTTGCTATCTTAAAATCGTAATCGGCTACTATTACATGCCATTTTTTCTCTGTAGCCAGTTGCTTCAAATAATCAATGAGCGCCGTAGCAGACTTGCCTGCGCCAAACAATACAATGCATTTCATAGGACGATACAATAACGGTGTTGGTATCCAACACGTTGGCAGGTGTTGGTTTAATCGCCTACAAGATACAAGGTTTTTTGTTCAGAGCTAACAAGCGATACTTTATAACTGATGGAACGTGATGTTTTGCTATCGGGGATGCGCACATTTATATTATCACCTGCGCCTATATTTCTTACATACATTGTTTCCCCTTTTTGAAAGCGCCCGTTTGTACCATAGTATTGTATATCCACCACTGCAAGATCTATTGGAAAATCGGTTACGTTTTTTACAGATAACAATACATTCTGTACACTGCCGCTGTTAGTATTGCTACCTAGTCTGCTTACCGATATATAATCGCTTATACTTTTTTTAGATGCCTCCTGTTTTGCTATGGCAGGTTCTGTAACAGGCGGAGCTTGTATGGGCGCAGTAGCGGTTCCTTTCTTTATGTCGTATGGCGTATAATCTTCCTGAGTATTTTTTCCGGCAGTAACTTTATTGTTATCTGTTACCGGTTCTTGCTGAACGGCTTTTTTATCGGTCTTTACAGTAGTATTTGCTTCTGTATTCTTTGCAGGTATTTGCGACTGCTCTTTTTTCGTATCAGGATTATTTTCTTTGTTGTTTTCTGCAGATAAGGGTGCAGGATTTACCGTTTTTGAATTATCCGCAGGTAATGAATTCTTTACTTCATTGGCAACTTCGCTTGTATTATCATCAGTTTGCTGTTGTGCAGATGCAGATACATTTGAATTCGCGTCAGCAGGATCTTGCTGCTGGTTATTTCCATTTTGTAGTATTACTGCCTTTTCTACAGCCGGCGTACTTTGTGTAGCACTATTACTATCGCTACCCTGGTTCATTTTGTATCCCGCATAACCACCAATTGCCAGCACGAGAATAGCTACGGCTGCCATTATGTTTTGCTTCGTGTTATTAGCCGTTTTATGTTGTTTTTCGCCCAATTGCTTCAGCTTTGCTTCTTCAAAGCGTTGCCTCACTTCTTCCATCGTTTGCGCTTTGGCAGGCGCCGGCTTTTCTGTTTTTTCTTTAGCTTCTCCTTTCCAATCAGTGTACATGTCTTCCCAGTCCAGCCCTACCGATTGAATGTGAGTGGCAATCTCTTGTTTGGGAGCTGCCTTTGCGGCCACAGCTTCGGGTTGTTGCGGTTGTGTTTTGGTAAAAGAAGATAAAGCATCATGTAGTGGCTTTGGTTCCTGCAGTGCTGCATTATCTATCATTACTACTTTGTCGCCCGATATACGAAAGCGCGGCTTAGGCTGCTTTAGGGTAGCTGTATTGGTAGTGTTCGTTGTATTTGCGTTGGAAGAATTATTTTGTTTACTATTTGTTATAGCAGTCTGCTTTTCTTTTCCTTTATAAAAACGGTCATACGGCTGCTCTTCTATTGCCGGAGCAATAGACTTTAGATCATCTATTTCAGAAGCATACAACCATGCGCCGCCTCTGCCTTCAATCCAAAGCAGGTCGTAAGGCTTTAAACCCATCTCCTCCAGCTGCGCCTTTGTGTAAGGACCGCTTTCTTTGTTATTTCGTAATAAACGGTATTGCATAATGATAGCAGGTTTAAATCATAGATTGAAAGCACAACTTGTAACTTTTATTGTAAAAAATAACGTCAATTAAGAGAAGGTTGAAAAATATTTTTTTAGGACTTCCATTTTCAACAAAGGTTTGCTCCTGTTTACATTTCAAAATACTAAACCGGTAATTTAAAGTTGCTTTAACAGTGCCTAAATGATCGCCTTCATTTTAGCCGCAGCAAACGCTGTTATCATCCAATACAACCCAAACTTAACAAGCAGTTCTTTCGTGTGTTTTTGTGGGGAATTTGCCCTGAAAAATACAAAAGAATTACTTACAAAAATTTACCTGTATAACTTTCTTCTACTTTTTTAATATCTGCAGGTTTACCTGCAAATACCAGTTTGCCGCCTGCATCTCCTGCTTCTGGTCCCAAATCTATCAACCAATCCGCATTTTTAATAACATCTGTGTTATGTTCTATTACTATTAATGAATGTCCCTGTTCTATTAACGCATAAAATGAAGAAAGTAGTTTGTTGATATCGTGAAAATGTAATCCGGTAGTTGGCTCATCAAAAATAAATAGCAGATGTCCCTGCGCTTTGCCTTTGCCGAGGAAACTCGCCAGTTTTACACGCTGCGCCTCACCACCGCTCAAGGTATCGCTGCTTTGCCCCAACTTGATGTAGCCTAAACCTACATCCTGCAAAGGCTGTAACGCCTTGGCTAACGTTCTTTCTTCTTTAAAGAAGATAATTGCATCATCCACGCTCATTTCCAGTATGTCGTAAATATTTTTCCCGTTATATTGCACTTCCAGCACTTCCTCTTTAAAACGCTTGCCATTGCACACTTCGCAGGTTAAATGCACATCTGCCAAAAACTGCATTTCCACTACCTGTTCGCCTTCACCTTTACAGGCGTCGCAACGACCACTATCTACATTAAAGGAAAAATGCTTTGCCTGGAAGCCCCGCATTTTTGACAGCGGTTGGCGTGCAAACACATCACGTATTTCATCATACGCTTTTATATAAGTAACGGGGTTGCTGCGCGATGATTTACCGATAGGATTTTGATCGATGAGTTCTATTTGTGTAATGCTATCTATATCGCCGGTTATGGCTTTGTGTGCACCTACTTTATCGGCAAATTCACCCTTGAGTTTGCGCAGGGCAGGGTAGAGGATTTGCTTTACCAGGGTGGTTTTTCCACTACCGCTCACACCGCTTACGACGCATAACATATTCAGGGGAAATTGTACGCTGATATCTTTTAAATTGTTTTGCCTTGCACCTTCTACGGTGATGCTTTTAGTCCATTTTCTTGGTATTTTTTGCAAATTAATTGTGAGTGCTCCGCTTAAATATTTGCCGGTTAAACTGTTAGGGTTTGCAACGATTTCATTGTAATTACCGGCTGCAATTACCTCGCCGCCAAGATGTGAGGCGAGCGGACCCATATCAATAATGTAATCGGCTTCGCGCATAATCATTTCATCGTGCTCCACTACCACAACAGTATTGTTTAAGTCGCGCAACTGCTTTAATACTTTTATTAGTTTTTCCGTATCGCGCGAGTGTAAGCCAATAGAAGGTTCATCCAAAATATACAAGGAATTGGTCAAATTGCTGCCGAGACTGCGTGTGAGTTGTATTCGTTGGCTTTCGCCGCCACTTAAACTATTGGCTAAGCGATTCAACGTAAGGTAGCCTAAGCCTACATCAATCAAGGTTTGCAGGCGCTGGTTGATTTCCAACAAAATGCGCTTGCCAATTTCTTTTTGATGTTCTGTAAGCGAAAGACCATTGAACCACTCCTTTAAATCTTTTACCTGCATTTGGCACAACTGGCCAATGTGTTTGCCGCCAATTTTTACATACAACGCTTCCGGGCGCAGGCGGTAACCTTTACAATTTGGGCAAGCCGTTTTGCCGCGATAACGGCTCAGCAGCACGCGATATTGAACTTTATATAGGTTTTGTTCTACTTCGGCAAAAAAATCGTCAATGCCCTGTACCGTACCGTTGCCTTTCCAAAGGAGTTCATATTGCTCTTCGGTAAGGTCTGCGATTGGTTTATGAACAGGAAATTGGTAGCGGGCTGCTGCTTTTACAAAACGTTCGCGCCACAAGCCTAATTTTTCACCCTTCCAGGGCGCTACAGCGCCATCGTAAACACTGGCTTTTTTATCCGGAATTACTAAATCCGGATCAATGCCAAGCACTTGCCCAAAGCCTTCGCATACAGGACAAGCGCCGTAAGGGTTATTAAAAGAAAAAAGATTGGGCACCGGTTCTTCAAACTGTATTCCGTCCAGCTCAAATTTATTGCTGAAATGCAGCAGTTTGCTGCCATCCACTTCCAGATACATTTCCCCTTCCCCTTCATAAAAAGCAGTACCAACAGAATCGGAAATACGATGAATGTCTTCCTCTTCAAAATCCTTTACTACAATCCGGTCGATTAAAATATAAGCAGGCTGCCCGTTGCTTATTTGTAATTGTTGTTTTAGATCCTCTTCATTCAGTTCCAGCAATTCTTCTATTCTTGCCGGCTGCCGGTTGATGTACATGCGGGCAAAGCCTTTTTGAGTTAAGATATTCAACTCTTCGCGCACTTGACGCCTGGCGTGTTGCTTAAAGGCGGTGAGTATTACAACTTTGGTATTTTTAGGTAAATTTTTTATTGCCTCTACTACATCTGTTACATCATCTTTCTTTACTTCGCGTCCGCTGATTGGCGAAATAGTTTTACCTACCCGTGCATACAGCAAACGCAGATAATCGTAAATTTCGGTCATGCTGCCAACAGTGCTGCGCGGCGTGCGGGTAATTACTTTTTGCTCAATGGCAATTGCCGGACAAAGTCCTTTTATGTAATCTACATCGGGCTTGTTCATGCGCGCCATAAATTGCCTTGCATAAGCGCTTAAACTTTCGGCATACCTGCGCTGGCCTTCGGCAAACAACGTATCTATAGTAAGAGATGACTTGCCGCTGCCCGAAACGCCGGTAACAACGATGAATTTGTTGCGTGGAAAAACAACATCAATATTTTTAAGATTGTGTGTACGGGCACCTTTTATTAGAATATTGTCGGTGTTTTGCGTAGGTTTTGTTTTTTTTACTTTTTGAACAGATTCTTTTAACATTATAACTTTATTAAACTATTGTACGTGTGATATTAAAATGTGCTTTATTTGCAAAAGTTTTACAATTGGTGATTTTTTTATCATCAAACTTATTCCTATTTTCACATTGTTTTATACAAAACACATAGCCTATACCAGAAATTATACACGAACAGAACTTTTAACAACCATTTTAAAAAACAAGTTTTAATAAAACTTCTTTTCATCTGTATGAGGCTACTAAATAACCTTTCTGATACTCAGTTGGTTCTTCTATTTCAGGATGGCGATGTGCATGCATTTGAGACACTGATTTCCCGTTATAAAGAAAAACTGTATTCTTCTATTTTGTTTCTGGTAAAAGATAAATATCTGGCCGAAGATATGTTTCAGGAAACATTTATAAGAATCATAGATACACTACGCAACAAGCGTTATAACGAAGAGGGAAAATTTTTGCCATGGGCTATGCGCATTGCACACAACTTGTGTGTGGATTACTTTAGAAAAGTAAAAAGAGCGCCATCTATTGTTACCAGTGATAACCAGGATATTTTTGAAGTAATTAATGTGGTGGAAGAAACCGCAGAGCAAAAAATGATGCGCCGGCAAAGCAATGAGAAAATGTACATCATGCTGGATAAACTGCCCGAAGAACAGCGCGAAGTAATTGTGTTGCGACACTTTGGCGATATGAGTTTTAAAGATATTGCCCGCCTTACCAATTGTAGTATTAACACTGCTTTGGGACGTATGCGTTACGGTTTGATTAACTTGCGCAAGATGATGACTGAAAAACAAATTGCCTTGTAAAATTATTTCAACTTATATGTCACCTGCTGATGTATAGTGTAGCTTACGGTTACGCGAATTGCCATAGACACAAAACATTGCGTAGGTGACGCCAAATTGAAAACTCCCTTTACGTTTTTTGCGCGAAGGGAGTTTTTTATTGTAGTAAGCTATAGTTTTTAGGAACTAAAATCTTCTGGTAATACCTGTGTACTTACATACGTGGCGAATAGCTCAATTCTCCTTTACTTATTTCCTCATAAAACCTTACCTTTGCCACCCGAAAAAATACTACTTTTATAAACAATCTTTAGTATGGCAGGCCAGTTAAAAGAAGTTCGCAACCGCATCAAATCGGTACAATCTACACAGCAAATTACCAAAGCCATGAAGATGGTGAGCGCAGCCAAGCTGAGGCGTGCACAGGATGCTATTATGCAAATGCGTCCGTATGCACAAAAGCTGCAGGAAATGCTGAGCAATATTGTAAGTAATATAGACAGCGGCGACGTAAACATAAAACTGGCAACAGAACGCCCGGTGGAAAAAGTATTACTAATTGTTATTACCAGCGATCGCGGCTTGGCCGGTGCTTACAATGCCAACATTGTAAAAGCTGCACGGGCAGCTATCGCTTCTAAATATCCGGCACAGTTTGCCAAAAGCAATGTAACTATCTGGAATGTGGGTAAAAAGGGATATGAGTCGCTTACCCGTTTTGGCTATAAGACAAATGCCGATTTCAAAGATTTATTTTTAAGCCTCAGTTTTGAGCAGGTACAGGCTGTTTCTGCCGCTGCTATGAAAGCTTTTGAAAACGGTGAATTTGATGCGGTGGAACTGGTGTATAGCCAGTTTAAAAATGCTGCTACGCAAGCATTTGTGGTAGAACAGTTTTTACCCATAGCCAAAGTGCAAAAGCAACCTGGCGCCAGAAAAGCCGACTTTATTTTTGAGCCAAATAAAGAGGAGCTGATTGCTGAGCTGATGCCTAAAATTCTAAATACGCAACTATATAAGGCAGTACTCGATGCGAATGCGAGTGAACATGGTGCTCGCATGACAGCGATGGATAAAGCCAGTGAAAACGCCAACGAGTTGTTGCGTAACCTTAAAATCTCCTACAACCGTGCACGCCAGGCAGCTATTACTACCGAGCTTACCGAAATTGTAAGTGGTGCGGCTGCATTGCAGGGTTAATTTTATTTACATAAAATTTGCCTGAATATTCGTTGGATGTTCAGGCTTTTTCTTTTTTGCGCATGGAACTTTCCGAAATCATTCCACATATAGAAGCACTCATTTTTGCAAGCGATAAGCCGCTGAATATTGATGAAGTGGCAGAGCTGATTAATAATGCATTTGGCTTTATGGAAGAGCGCATTACGGGCGAACAGGTGCAGGCCGCTTTGGAAGGCATTCAGGAAAAATATAGTGCCGATTTTTATCCGTTTGAGGTAAAGGAAAGTGGCGGCGGCTGGCAATTCCTCAGCAAACCAGCTTTTTATAAAACCATTGTGCAGTTGAATGGTGAAAAACACCTCAAACGTTTATCCACCGCTGCTATGGAAACGCTTGCAATAATCGCATACCGCCAGCCGGTAACAAAGGGTGAGATAGAAGCCATCCGCGGCGTAAACAGTGATTACAGCATACAAAAACTGCTGGAAAAGGAACTCATCATTATTGCAGGACGTAATGAAGAGTTGCCGGGAAAACCTTTAATTTACACTACTTCCCGCAGTTTTATGGATTATTTTGGCATCAACAGCACAGCAGATCTGCCTAAAATAAAAGAAATACTGGCTGAGCAAACCATCGAACCAACAGTTATTCAGCACAATGAAGAGCCGCGGGATGATAATACCACCGAAAGCATCACTGCTTTAGCCATCAACAGCAACGGAAATTTGGTGATACAAGCGGATAACGGCAATCCGGAAGAGTAAAAAGAAATAAGTGATAACAGTGTAGAGAATGAATGGTTTTTATAACTTGCCCGCCAAATCTCTGTAACACTACATGAGCCTTCTTTCATATACCTTCTTCATACTTTTTTGTTTGGTGGTTGCAGTGCAGGTATTTTATTACCTGTATTTCTTTCGCCGGCTGGCTTATTTTGTGCCACCTGTAAAAACAACTTCTCAGGAGTACCCGGTTTCGGTGATTATTTGTGCTAAAAACGAGGCGAATAACCTGGTAAAAAATCTTCCCGGCATTTTTTTTCAAAGCTACCGTACCACGAACGAAGTTATTATAGTGAATGACAACTCGGAGGATGAAACCAAATACATACTGGAAGAGTTTCAAAAACGGTTTAAAAACTTAAACGTTATACCGCTTACACAGGAAGCCCTGATGATTCCCGGAAAAAAGTTTCCGCTTTCTATGGGTATCAAAAGTACGCGTTACGAAATAGTATTGCTTACCGATGCAGACTGCATTCCTGCAAGTGAGCAATGGATGCAGAAAATGCAGCAAGGTTATGCGCCGGGTATAGACATTGTATTGGGCTACGGTGCTTATTATAAAAAGAAAAGCCTGCTTAATAAGTTCATCCGCTTCGAAACTTTTCATACTGCATTACAATATTTTTCTTTTGCGCTCGCAGGCATGCCATACATGGGTGTAGGCAGAAACCTGAGTTATAAACGCAATATTTTTATTCGTAATAAAGGTTTTTCATCCATCAATCATGTGCCCGGCGGTGATGATGATTTGTTTATTAATAAAGTAGCTACCAGCAAAAACACAGCGATTGTTATTGATAAAGATGCGCACACGTTGAGTGAGCCGAAGACTTCCTGGAGCGAATGGATAAAACAAAAAAACAGGCACTATACTACTTCCAGGTATTACAGGCGCAGCCACAAGTTTTTGTTGGGATTGTATAGCCTTACCAATTTTTTGATGTATCCGTTAGCTATCCTAGCCGCTTTTTTTTTCAATTGGTGGCTGGTGTTGATTATCTTTCTGGTAAGGCTTGCTATAGTAGCTTTTGTCTGGAACAAAAGCATGAATCAACTGAATGAAGGGGACCTTTGGCCATACTTTCTTTTGTTTGATGTATGGATGATGATATATTATCTTTTGTTCATGCCATCCTTATTTAAAAAACCTGCAAAAAAATGGAAATAACTGTTGCAAAAAGAAGCTAAATGCAAGTTTATAAGGCAGCTTACTGAAAAAAATATGGATATTATTTTAAAATATTTCTCCGATTTTACACCACAGCAATTACAGCAGTTTGCCGCTTTGCAGCCATTATATACCGAGTGGAATGAAAAGATAAATGTGATTTCGCGCAAAGATATTCAAAGCCTGTACGAAAATCATGTGTTACATTCTTTGAGCATTGCTGCTGTTGCCAATTTCGCCGGCGGTATGCAGGTGATAGATATTGGTACGGGCGGTGGTTTTCCGGGTGTGCCGTTAGCCATTTTTTTCCCCGAAGTACATTTTCACTTAGTGGATAGTATAGGTAAAAAAATGAAAGTGGTAAGAGCAGTTGCTGAGGCAGCAGGAATAAAAAATATTACAATGCAACACGCACGCGTAGAAGACATAAAAAACCGGAAGTTCGAGTTTGCTGTATCACGTGCAGTAGCACCGCTGAAAGACCTGTGGCGCTGGACAAAACCATTGCTTAAGAAAGGTAATGAAGCTTCGTTAAGCAATGGGCTTATCTGCCTCAAAGGTGGTGATCTTGCACAGGAAATTTATGAAAGTGGTTTAAGACCTAACGTGGTACGTATCAGCGAGCTGTTTAAAGAGCCTTACTTTGATGAAAAATTTTTGCTCCATGTAAGCGCATAGTTAATTTAAACAATCCCTTGTCTTGCAAATATGCTGCTACCAAGCTTAATCTGCATAAGCATAGGTGGGTTCGGTAGTTGAGGGTAATGCTTGCTTTCTTCTGCGCTGAAAGCTGAACTTTGTTTGCGGAAATACCCATAAAGTACCAATGGCAAAAATAAGGCAGAGATAATACCACAGTGGTGTTTCCCATACACGACTGATAAACAAGCCGGCGAATATAGATACTGTATAAGCAACTGCCGGCGCTGCTAATACAAGATCGTTGGTTTTGATGGCATACATGTAACTTTTGTATCCCCATCGTAAAATGGTAAAAACAAAGATGATATAAAAGAGCAAGCCTAACAATCCGTATTCTACTGCGACCTCCAGGAAGGTGTTATGCATTACGTGTGGCTCTACCAAAGTATATTTCGATACAACATAAAGCGAAGATGTTTCATCGCCACCCATACCAAACAGCGGCGCTTCGGAAATAGCACGTAAACCTGCCGCCCAATAATCAACTCTTTCGCCCCCGTTTGCTTCGTCCATTTGGTAAGCAAAGCGGTTGATGGTAGGGGAGTCGGCAAACAGAATAACAGCAATAGCAACTGCAAATACGCCTGCCAGCATCATTAAAAAGGTCATGGAGCCGCTGCGTTTGGCTAAGACCAATATCATGCTGATGCCCGTTACAAAAATAAAACTCACCAATCCATTGCGTGAACCCATGTTCATGATAAGGTAAAAGAGTAAAGCAAGGGTAACGAGTGAGAGAACCTTTTCGAAATAGTTCTTTCTTTTTTCGAATATAGCTATAAATAAGAAAACAGCAATTGCATCGAGTGAGGCGGTAAAATCGCCATGCGAGGCACCGCCAAAGTGGATAATACCACCAAAATTTGCCGCAACTATGCCGTATTTAAGCGTATAAATTACAATAGCAAGAATAATATAAGGTGCAAGTAGCCGGTACAGGCTGAGTGCCTTATAAATATATTCTTTACCATAATTGATAAGCAGTTTCAGATATACGATAAAGAAAATAAGCTTCAACACTCTTGCTATCGTTTTACCGGTAACCGGTACGGCAGGCAGGTTTACCCAAGCTGCTACCGTTTTGCTGATGTATGGATGCTGCTTATATACGATAAAACCTACAATCTCCATTATAATAAATATAACAAAAAGTGCAAGTACCTTCATGGGAATGTTTACCCGGTTTTTCCTAAGTAAATCATAGCCTATAACCGGCGCTACCATAGCAATGGCTATCGTTTCGGCATTGGATGCGCCGGATTCTGTCATAAATACGCCTTCAACCAGCGGAATGGTAAACAGGAGCGGAATTAAAAAAGTTCGGTCCATCAGCACAAGTGGTAAAAATACCAGCAGGATGTAATTGGAGTCGTTCTCTACCAGCGCAGTATATAAAGCGCCTACCAGCATAACGCTACCTATAAACCGGATAATTTTTTCTTTATTAAAAGTCAGATTCGTTTTCATAACTTCCTGTTTTAAATCACAAATCAATTTTCACCGCCGGCTTTTCGCCCTTTTGTTCTACTATCGCTGCTTCTTCATCTTGCGCCAATTGTTTTCTGTGCCCTTTTTTATTTTTATTCTTGTTTAGTAATATTTCACGGATTGGCAAGAAATCTTTACCAAGCAATTTGGGTTTTTTGAAAAATGCGTATGCTAAAAATAAACCTACCAGCGTTCCCATTACCAAAAAGGATTCAACCTCATTTAAATGCAAGCCAATCCTGAGCACTTCGTACAAAATAACAGACGGAACAACGGTATAAATGGTTAAAGGGATACCATTGATAAAAGGTTTGAACAACAATTGCTGCCAGCTATCAGGGAAAACCCCGCCACGCAGCGTTACTATCATAATGTAATAATTAATAACCGTAGCTATGAGAAAGCCTGCGGATATGCCGGTAATGTGCCAGTAGCTGCCAAAATACATACATACTACCAGGATAATCGTAGATAATATTTTACGTTTAAGATTGAGCACCAGCAATCCTTTTACCCGCATTACGCCGTCTGACAAACGGGTGGAAATCTGGAAGGGCAGTGCAAAAAGCATTAGTTTTAAAGACATATTGGCGGAGATAAACTGGTCCCCAAGTAAAATGAGTACGCAAGGCATACTGAATACGCCAAAGAAAACAGATACTGGTACTAATAGTGAATGCAAAAACGAAAGTGATTTGTAATAAACATTGAACAGCTTGTCATCGCCATCCACCTTTACCATGGTGGGCATAGATATTTTTTGAACGATGTCGCCAATATATCGCCCGGGAATATTGGAGATGCGGTTGGCCCGGTCAAAAATACCTACTTCCTGTATAGTGATAATTTTGCCCAACATAAAGTTGATGCCTGATAAATTGATGTAGTTGGTAATGCGTATAACGGTAAGGAGCAAACCATAATTGAGCAGGTCTTTGTAGTGGCGCCAGGTAGAGCCGATTTTTACCGGCAATGGCTCCTGTATCCACAACATAATCACTTTACTTATGTTGTAAAACAGAGTGGAGTACACCAGTGCCATTACACCAAAACCATAATAAGCGAGTACGATACCAAAGACGTTGGAAGCCAGGAGGCTGAGACTGTCACTAAAGAATATTTTTTTAAATTGAAATTCTTTTTGCAGCAAGTTGATAGAAGGAGATCCTAAAGAATACAGAATGAAGCTGATGCCAATCACCCGTAAACCTAATGATAATATAGGTTGCTGATAAAAATCGGCGAGCCAGGGAGCAGCAATGTATAAAATGAGGTAAAAGAAAACGCCGGTTGCAAGACTATAATACAATGCCGCATTTTTGTGCTGCGGTTCTACATGCTTGCGTTGCAATAACGCGTCGCCCATGCCTGCCTCGGCTACTACATTGCCAAACACCATGCACGAGTTTAGCAGGGCAAACACACCAAACTCTTTTTGTGCATGAGGCAGCATACGGGCTAAAATGGCATAGTAGCCTAACTGCGAAATAAAAATAACACCTGTATTCATCATCTGCCAGATGCCACTCTTAACAATCTGCTGCTTATTAACCATTATTACAATTTATTCATGATTTTGCCAACAAAAGATAGTACTGGCTTTTGATTGTATGCTTCTTCCCAGCTATTGTCGTATTTGATAGGTTTTTTAGTAAAGCGCTGCGGCGTGCCGGCAATGGTATGATCGTCGTCTTCTACGTGCATATATTGGGGTGCTTTATAAGGCTGTAATCCGGTTTTTCGTACCACCTTATCCAGTTGCGGCTGTGTATCTGTTGCCAATTGCTCGTAGTTAATCAGCAGTTTATCTCCGGCATTTACCAGTTTTAAAACCTGTCCACAGATTTTATTGTATAAGAAAGAATTGCGCAGTAACCAGCCGAGCGATTTATTTACATCCTTATTATTTAAATTATTCCATTTACGCTTGGACGCTGCGATTGCACGAAGGTCTCTTTTAAGCCCAATAATTTTTACGTCAATATCGGCAGGTTTGTGCCTGTACAACATATATGCCTGCACCGGATTTTTGGAAGAATCTATAATAAAGTTCTTGCCTGTAAAATCAAATATCTTTCTGTAAATAGCATATAGAGTATGGATGGTGTCTGCGTTTATTTTATACTTATCAATATTTTGTAGCGTACCTTTAAAAACCGGTGTCAATATGCTGCCGGCAAGTGTGCGGTTCGATTTGAAGTTCCAGCGTATTTTGGTGTTGAATGTGGGCGAATCTAAATCCATACCTTCCAGAATTTTACTCCAGAAAACACATTCCTTTACCGGCGAGCCACAAGAGCAGTTCCAGTCCCAGCGAAAGCCTGCACCTTCGCGAAAAATGTGATTTTTTAGCAGCGCCAGTTCACCTACTGATACCGTTTCATCAGATTTGGATAAAATATTCTCCAATAAGGTAGAGCCTGATCTTTTATCTGACATTACATATATAATGGTACGTTTTACCGGCATAATGTGTTGTTTGTTCAAAAGCTATTATCAACAGTTTTGTAAAGCTGTGTAGTGGTTGATTAGTATTTGCCTGTTTTATAATCCTTCAACTTTCAAAGCTATACAATTATAAAAATTGCAGCAGTTATAGATAAAAGCAGGAGTAAAATTAGCCAGTTAAACCAGCAGGTATAAATGAATAACCAGCTTTGCTATTTTATCCGTTCTTCCTTTTCATTTATAACTTATAAATTAAAAGAACAGGCAGTTAAAGCAACATTTCCAGCGTGCTTTTGTCCTTTATTACTATTGTTTAAAAGAGCTATGGAAGAATAAACTGCCGGTTTGTTATTCAAATATTCACGTTACAATATTTTGTTTTAAAGTGAATACAGCATATCAAACCGGCAGTTGTATGTTATGCATTAACTAAACCTGAATATTTTTTTATAAAACGGCTTTTTTGCCTCTTCGTAATAATTACGCTCGTACTTGCTGGTGCCAAAGTGATAACCAGGTATTTTGCGCATATCATTCAGTATGATATTCAGCTTAGGCATTTTGTTGGTAGCAGCCAATTGCTCAGCAATGCTTACCTGACGCTTAGCTGTAAAACGCTGGCGGATAACGTATAGCGTTAAATCGGCATAACGGCTGATAAGTTGTGCATCGGTAACTAAGCCTACCGGCGGCGTATCTACAATAATATAATCAAATTGTTGTCTTGCTTCTGCAAATAGTTTTTTTACTTTTTCATTGTTAATAAGTTCCGATGGATTTGGCGGAACATCGCCCGAACCAAGCACCCAGCAATTTTCGTGTATGCCGGATGGCCTTATTACATCGCTCAACTTGAGGTCTGATATAATATAGTTGGTAACGCCCGGCTCGTTTGACAATTTAAGATCGGCAGAAAGCTTGGGCTTACGCAAATCCATTTCCATCAGTAACACTTTTTTGCCTGATAAAGCCAGTGCACTGCCCAGGTTGATAACCATAAACGATTTCCCTTCGCCACTCATGCTGGATGTGAAAAGTATTACTTTCTCATTGGCACCCGTAATAAGGTATTGCAGGTTGGTACGCAACGTGCGGAATTGCTCGGCTATTTGAGTGCGTGCATCCTTGGTGACCACCAGCATTGCTTTCTTGTTTGTGTTATGCGAAATCTGCGCAACTACAGGTACTTCGGTAGCATCTTCAATATCATCGGTCGTCAACACTTTTGTATTCAGCAGTTCCTTAATGAAGATGGTGCCTGCAGGAAACAATAAACCAAGCAGAATGGCAGCCAGCATCACAATAGTGGAGTCGGGGAAATAAGGCGCAGGATCGCTTTGCGGCGCATCTACTATGCGGATGGGAGAAATACTGTTTGACTTGGAAACTGCAGTTTGTTCTCTTGTTTGCAGCAGGTAAGTATATAATGCCTGCAACACATTTTGCTGCCTGGCCATATCAAGATACAACTTCTCCTGTGTAGGAACCTTTTGAATATCGCTAAACAAGTTGCCGGTTTGGCGGGAAAGGTCGTTTCTGCTCGTTACCAGTCCTTTCTCATACGATTTTAACAAATGCAGCAGGTCATCGCGCAATTGAGCCGCCTGCAGATCCAGCGTTTGTATTGCCGGGTTGCTTTCGGTACTGGTTGCCAGCATTTTTTGCCTGTCCAACTGCAAGCCATTATATTTTTCCAGCAGGCTTAAAAAAGCCGGATCTTTAATGGGGGCAGTTGTAGGCATTACCCGTGTATTGTTTGACTGATCTTCCAAATAATTTTCCAGATCTTTTACCACGCTTATCTGCACTTGCTGTTCATCCAGTGCTTTGTTGGTGGCTATGCTGTTGGTCAGCAATGCTTTTCCTTGTTCAGTTAGATCGGCAATGCTATTGTTTTTCTTAAACCTTTCAATATTCGTTTCAATATTATTAAGGTCCTCAGCCACACCTACAATGCGGCTGTCTATAAATGCAATGGTGCTGTCGGCAATTTTATTGTTGTGGTCAATATCCGATTGCACGTATAAATTGATCAAATGACTTAAGATGTCTTCTCCCTTTTCTTTTACAGGAGAGGACAAGGTAAGATCGATAGTAGTAACACCGGTAGTAGTTACGATTGCAATAATATTAGCGTTATAAGCATTAAAAGCACCGCCATAGGAGCCAACTTTTAGTGCATACTCGCCTTCAGGGTCGGCCTGTACAACCGGATTTTTTTGTAATACCCAGGTACCATAGGTAAACTTAAGCGTATCGCCAAAGTGAGCCGAGAAAGTACTGTCAGTATTCTGGTCTTCAAAATTTACTTTGTCTTTATCAATAGTAATCTCATAACTCTGCGGATCGTAGAGCATGTACACCGGGCCACTTTTCAATTCCAACAAGGTTATAAAAAAAGGTGAGCGTTTATAGGCTTCCCGGTACACTAATCCGTCTTTTTGCCAATAGGTTACATTTAACTGCATGTCTCTTACAGTTTGCATAATCAGCGTTCTGCTATGCAATACCTGCAGTTCATTGTTTACGTTACTGTAGTTTACGTCGGAGAACGATTTGATGTCCGACAGCAGCATTGCTTCGTCAGTACTACCACTTGGCAGGCGCGGGTTAGGTCCCGTTACCATTACTTTAGCTGCGACATTAAATTTTGGCGTTACTACCAGCATGAACACTACGCCAAGCGCCACAAATACAATCACCGAAAGTACAAACCAGTACCAGTTACCGAGGGCTTTCCCCACAATAAACTTAAGGTCAACGTCGCTGGATCTCTCTTTTGCCACCAGTTCTGCATTATTATTTTCCCGTATCATAAAAGATTGAATGTAAATGAAGTTAGTTTTGATTGGTAATATTTTAACGGAGCAGGCGCGCCACTACTACTGTCAGTAACGAAATACCTGCTGAAAGAACAGCTATATCTCTTGTACGGAAGGCGTTGGTACTTGCAACTCTCGATTCAGTCGGCTCCACATACAACACGTCATTAGGTTTTAGATAAAAGTAAGGAGAATTTATTATTTTAGTACTATCAAGGTCAAGGCGGGTAATCTCTTTCCTGCCTTCCGCATCTCTCACCAGCAGTACATTATTGCGCTTACCGAAGATTGTTATGTCTCCTGCCAGCCCCAAAGCATCCAGCACAGTTGGCTTTTCGTTGGGCAGCGAAAAGGTAGCTGGTTGTCTTACCTCTCCAAGCACCGTTACCTTAAAGTTTGCAAAACGAACATTTACCACCGGATTTTTGAAATAAACAGAAATTCTGTTTAACACCGTATCGTGAATACCACTGGTAGTTAACCCCTGTACATGCACACTGCCGATATATGGCATAAAAATATCCCCATTTTTATTTACCAGGTAACCCGAAACAGCATTTTGATTATTCAGCATAGGCGCATTAGGGTTAACCGTAGTAACACCTGATTGAATGGGTAAATTGCCTTGATTTAATATCATATTTGCCTGCGGATCCAATGTCTGAACATTGATGTTCAGGATGTCATCCGGACGTACAACCGGCGGTGTAAAGGGAGGTAAATCTACGTATTTTGCACTGTTAACACTCAAAGAATCGGGAATATCCTGAAAATAGGCAATACGTTGGGTAGTACAGGAAAAAAGCAGGCAGGTGGTAAAAGCAGTAAAACAAACGAGTAAGCGTTTTGGCTGCGCAGTTAACTTCATTCGGTATTGTGATTTTGATTGGCGCAAATGTAATTGAATTGATGGCTTTACAAAGCACTTATGATAAAAAATAATACTATATATACAATTTTAATAACAGTTTAAGAAATGTAACAAATATTTTGGGTATAAATAAACAAATTAAAAATTATTAAATAATTGTATCTGCGATAAAATAAAGCTTAAAATATCATCATTCTTTGCACAGTATCACAGCTTCATAACCAAGGGTAAATATGTGTTTCCACAAATGGAATTAAATATAATCTTGCTGTAAATTTTGTTTGAAAAGCTGCTACATCCGTTCTTTTCTTTTGCCTGAATCGCTGCTTTAAAACTAAGCACCTTCCACTCTTTTCTGTGCTTTAAACTATAAGCAAAAATTAATACCTTTCAACGTAAGATAATGCCTTGGCTGCCCCTCCTCAACAGCATTACAACAGTGCACGCACGCTTGCCCTGCCAATATTTATTGTTCTTGCATTTCCCGGTTTTCTTCCCTCGTATTCAAAGTTCAATTCCAGATTGTTGATGAGCCGCTTGGTTAGACTAATATTCCATAAAAAGTTTTTTCCGGGCAGCAATCCATCCAGCATAATATAGCTCGTGGTAGTATTGGTCTCGCCGGTGTAATGAATGTTATTATAGGCAAATTTTATCGAAAGGCTGGTGTTATTAACTGCATTGTAGCGGCTCTCTATATTCAGTATATTACTGGTAGATTGCTCACCGCCATATTGCATTTCGTTTTTCTTTTGCTCTAATTCATAGCCCATTTGCACCCTGAATTTGGTGCCCGCAGTATAAGTAATACGGGGTTGAATAGAAAAATTTTGAATATTATAGTTGCGATTGTCAAAAGATGGTGTAAGCAGGCTGTTGCTGCCCATCGTTTGAATCCATTCAATAGTGTACGCTTTGGCAATATTGACGTGCGCTTTGCCGGTCCACTGCCGTAACCGGCGACTCTCAAAACCATACGTTAGCAACGATTTATTATAATTGACCAAATTGGTAATATCGGCGCCCCAAATGGCACTGCTGCGGTTGAAAGCCAAGGTATTGCTGATGATATAATTTAAATTAATTAATGCAGTATCGGTGATATCTCCTTTAAACGGATTAAATACCGGATGTCCGTTTGCAAGCTGTTTTTTGCCTGTTTGCAAAGAAGATTGCAGGAAAAAACGGGTTATCCAATTTTTGAATTTTTTATTACGGATATCATTCGCCAGTGCTCTTGGATTCAACGCAAAGCTGTAGTTGAATTGATTGTAGCTGGCCTTGATATATTCGTTTGTGGGTGTAAAAATGCGTATATATTTTGCCTGATCCTGAAACAAGGCAATTTCAAATTCATTCAACTGCGGTATGCCATCGCCATTATAATCATTCCAGGCATATTGTCCCAAACCGGCTGGCACTTCTATGTAAGAATATTCGCGTTTTTGCTCCTGACCGGCGCCAATTTCATATAATACATTGCCGGTCAACAAGCCTTTCCATTCATTAATGGTGTATTCTGCACGCCCAAGCAAACTATTATCGGGCACCTGATTGGTGAGCTTTTTATTATTGATAAGTAACTGCCGGTACGTTACATTCAATCTTAATTGATGGTTAGTATTCTCCAACAATTCTGTTTCAAAATTGTAGTTATGGCTGCGGTCGCTCTGCGATAACGTTTTGCCATTTGGCAATTGATTGCTGCGCGTGAAATATGTGAACACCCATTTATTAGCTTTATCCTGGTTGCTTTTGAGGTAAGCAGTCAAGGTTTCAAAAGCAAAACTTACAGGCGTTATGGTATCGGCAGCAATATTTTTTATTTTGTTGTGTTCCAAAGCATAAGAAGCACCCAATGCATAGTTGTGAAAGTTGTAGAAAGTTTTATTTACCTCAATAGATGGTTTCAGGTAAAAGCCTTTATCCAATGGCATGGCAATGTTGGTAATATTAAATACATTGTGCAGTTGCCAGCCTTTGATATCCTGATTGTGGTTGATAATATTGCGAATGCCTTTATAGCCATCACTGCGGATGTAACTGTTAAACTGGTATTGAATAGCATTGTTTTTATCATCGGTCAGTTGCATGTTTATATACGGCAATTGCTCAGTGGCAGGCGCGGCAATCAAATCCAGTCCCCAATCCCGTAAAAACTCTACTGGTCTTAACCGTTCCACTGGCTGAAAATTCTTATTTACCCACTCATAACCTGCACCGGCAGTAAGCGTGTAAGCCTTACCAGCACTTGTTTTCCAGTCTATGTTTTTTATAAAAGACAACTTGCCGGCATAACCATCATCGTTGTTTTTATCTTTCGCAGAAAAAGTATTGATGTCATATCTGCTCGATGCAAATTCGGCTTTGATAGTAGTGTTTTTATCCAAAAAATATGCTCCGCCAACGCTTATAACCTGGTGTTTTTTGGGCGAAACCAAAAAAGCGGCCGCTTCATACGAACCTTGCGAAATACCATTTACCGGAGCCACCCATTGATACACTTTGCCGTTTGCTGCACTGTATGCAGGAATGTAATTGCCTTTGTTTATGCCTGTTTCAATAAAAGATAAACTATACTTTGCGCTGTCTTTATTGGTAGAATACACATACACTGAATCGTGCACACCGTTATAAACAGTGTCTATTTTTTTATACAAAATCTGCGAAGCACTAAAACTATCTCTTGCCGCTACAGGGTAAAAAGCATTTTGTACGCTGTCTCCCAGGTTGCCCAAAAATTGTTTTTGTGGCACATCCAGTGTTTGATTGATGGGTGAATTTTTTGCATCGGCATTAGTGTATGCCGAAACGTTTAGCTTGAATTTGCTGTTGAAATTGGTGGTATTGCTCGCATACAACATGGAGTTTAAAAAGTTGCGGTCGGCATATTCAAATTCTACCTGCACGCGCGTGTCTTTCGTTATCATCCGGCGCGATGTAAACGTAATCTCGGCAGTGTTATAGTTAATAATATAATCCCCCTCTTCGCCGCGCTGCACCTGCACACCATCAATAAACACTTTTTCAGTGCCGGCCAACACAACAAAATACAACTCGTTATTGTTGCCCTGCAAGCGGTAAGGTCCCTGGTTGCCTTCCTGCACAGCCAAAATATTGCGTGCAAACTTGCCTTTAGCAATAGCGCCACTTAAGAGTATGGTATTAGTAATATGCTTATTTACATTAAAGTTTTGTTGGTAGGAAATACCTTGCAATCGTTTATAAAATTTAAGAAAATATGCCTCGTTTTGTCGTAAATCAATATCGCCTAAATTAATTTCCCAATCCTTTTTTTTAAACTGGAGCAGTATTTTATCAAACTCGTTCAATTGCTGCGTGGTGCCATCGGGTTGAATAGGTATATTATTGTCGCTGATAGCGGCAGCAATCTGTATGCTGTCGCCGATAATACCATTGATTTGCAGGTTTAACTGCGAATTAAATACCGCATCCTGCGTATTACCCACGCTGATACTTCGACCAAAACTGCCATTATAAGTCACATTGCCAAAGTTGAACAGCCGGTTTTCATTTGTTTTATAGGCAGTGGCAGGACTTTCAGCAATAAAATTATTTTTAATACTGTCAAAAGTGAACCGCCTTGCAATGCTATTGAGCCTGGATGGGAAAACACGATACGAAATAACGACGCTGTCTGTATGGGTTGCCTTTCGCCAGAGCAGCGTGCTGTTTACTTCGTCAATACTGTAATAGCTGCTGTCGAAATCTTTTATAACGATTGTGTGTGGAACAATACTCAAAGTATCTACAGAAACAAGCCCGGATGCTGCAATTTTTTTATGGCGGAGATTACTGTATTGTGCAGCCGCCGACATGGCAGCTAACAAAAGCAGTACAAAAATTAGTATGTTAATCCACCGGAACATTCCCGTAAGCAATCAGTTTTGCCAAGTATAACGACGAAGATAAACGGTAATTGTATGTAAAAATGGCTGAACGGCAGCGGTAAGTTTTTTTGAGAGCGCCGCAGGTAAGTAGAAAATCAATAAATGAGCGGTTGTAATAGAAATAGGAGTAAGTGTGCGTTATTGATATTGATACATTAATGAAATCCTGCATTTAGTGGTGTGTTTACAGGAATACAGTGTTTTATAAAGAAGTAAAAACGGCTTGTTTTTCAATTTCTAATGTCAGGTTATTTTATTCTTTTTACTTAACAGATAATTATTACACAAGAATACTTTTTATTCAAACTTTACCTGTATGTTTGCATCGTCAATTTGAGTTCTTCAGTCATCGTAAGTTATTATTTTTCTGCTACGCAAGTTTTCTGCTAAGAGTGAATAAATGTTTACACCTGTTGCTGCTCAATTTATTAATTATTTATCAATTATTTTTTAGCATGAACATTTATGTTTCAAACTTAAGCTTCAACGTAGAAGATGATGACTTAAGAGGTTTTTTTGAAGAGTATGGCGAAGTAACTTCTGCCAAAGTTATTACTGATAAGATGACCCAGCGCAGCCGTGGTTTCGGTTTCGTTGAAATGACCGACGATGCTGCTGCTCAAAAGGCAATCAGCGAGTTGGATGGTGCATCTGTTCAGGGTCGTAACATCCGCGTTACGGTAGCTAAGCCAAAAGAAGAAAGAAGCAACAACGGTGGTGGCTACAGCAACAACCGTCGCTCTTCTTACAGCGGCAGCAACAACGGCGGCGGCAGCAGATGGTAATATAAAGACCAGCTACATTTTTAAAGAGCTCACAATATGTTGAGCTCTTTTTTGTTTATAGCACACACCTGCCTGTCGGCAGACAGGGATGACATGGATTATCTGGGAAAATGATGGTACTGATTATTTCAGGAATAGATTAACTCAATACAAAAATCAGATCAAATCCGTGTCATGCATGTGCTATTAAATATTATCTTGCCTCAAACTATAAAACGATTATGATACGCTATTTCTTAACCATTATTTTCTTTGCTGTTGTTATGAATGTATCTGCTCAAAACCCCATCTTTTATTTGCTCATCGGTACATACACCAATGCACCGAGTAAGAGCGAAGGCATTTATGTATATAAATTCAATCCCAACAAAGCCGAAGCTACTTTTATAAGCAAAGCCACCGGCGTTGTTAATCCGTCGTATCTCGCTATTACGAAAGACCAGAAGTATGTGTATGCCGTAAATGAAACACAGAGCGATAATGGCGGTGATGTAAGTGCTTTTAGCTTTGATAAGCAAAAAGGCGAACTGCATTTTATTAATAAGCAACCGAGCGGCGGCGATGATCCGGCGTATATATCTGTAGATTCTGCCGGTAAATGGGCAGTGGCTGCCAACTATAGCGGTGGCAATATAGGTGTGTTACCTACAGGTGCAGATGGTGCTTTACAGCCGGCTGCACAAATACTGCCGCACGAAGGCTATGGTGTAAATGTGGAGCGCCAGGGACAGCCGCACCCGCACAGCGTAGTATTTTCTCCGAATGAAAAATATTTGTATTCCTGCGATTTGGGCAACGACCGCATTTACACTTACAGCTTCGACCCGAATAATAAACAAACCCCATTTACCCCAGCCGATCCCGCATATATAGAAGTGCCGGATGGCTCTGGCCCACGCCACATCACTTTTCATCCAAATGGTCAGTATGCTTATGTGATCAATGAATTATCGGGCAATGTAATTGCTTATCAATACAACAGCAGTAATGGGAAGCTGACCGAGATACAAACGATTGAATCTACCACGGAAGGCAGTAAAACTGATAAAGGCAGCGCCGATATTCACCTGACACCTGATGGTAAATTTTTATATACTTCCAACCGTGGTGCTGCCAACGATATTACTATTTACAAAACCAGCCCCGATGGTAAACTGATATTGGTAGGACACCAAAAAGTAGGTGCACATCCGCGCAATTTTATGATAGATCCAACCGGCAGGTTTTTATTGGTGGCGTGCCGCGACAGCAACCAGGTTCAGGTATATGTTATCAACAAAAACTTTGGTTTGCTACAGGATGCCGGTTTAAAAATAGACATTGACCAGCCTGTATGCCTCAAAATGATGCCTGTGAAGTAATTGATGTTGAATAAAATAAAAGTGAAAGGGTTCTGAATGTAAATGTTCAGAGCCTTTTTGCTTTTATCTTATTGAGTGTTGTATTTTACTGTTCACATTGCATAGTTATTTTTCTCCTCCTAATAATGGCAGGTGATAGCAAACGATCCCGTACTTTTGTAAACACCTGCTTTTATAATATTAATTGCTTTTAAAAATGTTCTATATAAAAAAGGCATAAAACTTTATACCCGTTTTATATATAAAATTCTGGAACGCTGAACAGCTCTATGGACATACGTATTGCTGAAAGCAAGGAGCTATTTATATTTTTAAATTTCCTCTCTTGCTGCTATGTTTTCTTACTGCTATGTTTTATTAATGCCTTAAGTATGTTTTAAACTTGCCTTTGGTAATATAGATGGTATTATTTCCCCCATCCATAACAGGACCCGAAAAAGTACCTTTCACAAGCCTGTCCGGCAAGCCATAATCAGTAAGAAAAATTTGAAAGGAGGGGAGATAACGGGAGGTACCGTAAATAAATTCATTATTGACCGAAAAATTGATACCTCCTGAAAAATCGTCTGCAACAGCAAGTGCTGCGTGGTAAGTGCCGGTGGTAACAGGTGTATTTACGCGGTTGACGCCCAAACTAAAAAGGGAATCGGAAGGAGTAAGGAGTAAGGTGCGAAAAGACATGCCATATATTTCATCGCCCGAAACCACCTGATAGGTTAAATAAGCACTATCTGAAATACCGGAATACGGAATGCCATTTGCTACAAAGCTATAGTACATAGGCGGCTCCGTATCTTGGGGTGGACCAACATCATAAGTGCATACTGAGTTTCCAAAATGAAAGGTAAAGTGGCTGGTATCGCTTGAATTTATCTGTCCATAAGCTTTTAAAGTAACCTGTTGTGCGCCGGTGTTTTCGAAGTAACCAGCCTTATAAAAATAATAGCCATTTACTGTATCTGAATAAATGGTGTATGCGCCGGGTGTAAAAACCGTAACGGATGTTGCTGCATAGTTGCTGTCATTAGGTGTAGTGCTGGCAGTATAATCGCCATGTATAAAAAAGCTGTCGCAATTAAGTATCCCATCAGCTACTGGATGCTGGCAGCCTTCGCAACTCAATTCTCTTTTACATCCCGTTATAAAAATAAAAACAGCCGTAATCCATATTAAAAACGGCAATAAAAGCTTCCTATATGTGGTTTTATAAGCAGTCATATGCATACGAAAAGTAAGAAGAAGTAAGTGCTATCATGTAATAACAGTTGCTAGGTGTATATTAACAGGTAAATAGTAATTCATTCATCAGCATAATCTATTATATTAACACAGGTATATGTCTTTAAAGATACGTTATAACAGCAACAAAGGTTTCTCAAGTTCGAATATTTTAAATTACAAGCATACCTATTGGATAGTAATGTATATTGTAATTGAAATTAGCCGGTAGAGTTTATTTTTAAAAAGGAGCAAATTGTTTGTATCTTCAAGGAGTAATCTTTTGTGCGTTTATACCCTGTTGCTCAATTTGCCCACATGGATATTAACCTAAAGACCTGATTGCACATATAGGATTACCTGCTTACTTTTTGTTTGTTTCTGTGGAGTGATATTTTGCATATTTTTTTAATATAATGAGCATATCGAATGCCTGCTTGTACTGCCTGTGCTTTTTTATACAGTTGTGCAGTATAAAACATTAAAGGAAATGTGTTTGCATAGCTCCTGAGCACACCATAACTGATATGCTGCCTTGTTCTTCACTATAAAAACCAAACAGCATGAAATATTATGCTATTCTTTTTTGCTTACAGCTTGCCATAGGTGCAAACAGCTTTACTTCCATCAAAGCGCAGGTAGATGTAAATGACTCTCTTGCATTGGTTGATTTTTATAACAGCACCAATGGGCCTGGCTGGACCAATAAAACAAACTGGCTTACAAAAGAACCGGTAAGTACCTGGTATGGAATAACCGTAAACGGTACACGCGTAACAGCGGTAAACTTAGAAAACAATGGGGTAAGAAACACTATTCCATCTTCTGTTTATGATCTTACAAAGCTTGAGCTGCTAAATTTAAGCAGCAATGGATTATTAGGCTCCATACTTCCTGCAATTGGCAATCTTACCAACCTTCGGCACTTGTATCTTTATGAAAATGGATTAACCGGTTCTATACCTTCTACTATCGGTAATCTTGTACTCCTAACGGATATTTCTATTGAGCATAATTTTTTAAGCGGCACCATTCCTTCCACTATAGGTAATCTATCAAGCCTGCATCAATTAACTTTATTTTCCAATCAGTTAAGCGGCACTATTCCTTCTTCTATCGGCGATCTTAGCAATCTTAATTATTTAGATTTAAGTACGAATCAACTTAGTGGCGCTATACCTGTTTCTATTGGTAATCTTGTGCAGCTTGGATATATAGGTTTAAACGAAAATCAAATTGAATCTATCCCTTCCACTATAGCAAATCTTGTAAACCTTCAAGGGTTAAATTTAGGTACTAACCACTTAAGCGGAACTATTCCTTCTTTCATTGGCGGTCTTACAAATCTGGGTTATTTAAACTTAAGTTATAACCAATTTACAGGTACTATACCTCCTTTTATTGGTAATCTTTCAAAGCTCGGCTCCTTATTTTTAAACCATAATCAGTTAAGCGGTTCTATATCATCTGCTATTGCTAATCTTGTACATCTTGGATTATTAGATTTAGGATACAATCAGTTAAGCGGTAATATACCTTCCTTTATTGGTGATGCTATAAATCCCTATTATTTAGATGTAAGTAACAATCTATTAACCGGTTCAGTACCAAATTCCTTTCGCAAACTGCATAGCCTGAATTACCTTGATATAAGCCATAATTTATTAGCTCAGAATAACAATTTTCATCCGTTATTACCCAATCCTTATTTTATACAGATTAATGTAAGCTATAACCATTCTACCTTTAACGGGCTTGAATTTATAGCCAAAAATTTTCCTTTTGCAATATATGCTCCGCAGGCAAACATTTCAATACACCAGCATGGCAATACATTATCGGTGTATGCTGGTAGCGGGCTTACACATAATACGTATAAATGGTTTAAAACAGGAGAGCAAGATGGCACAACTATTCAGGGCGATTCGACCTTTATGCCTGTACAAAGCGGCAAGTATTATGTAAAGGTTACCAATGCTATAGCCACCCAACTTACGCTTTATTCCGATACTATCGACTTTATGGTTAATGAAAGTTTGATTACCGGCAATAGAATGATTAACATTTCCAACAATAAAGCTGGTTTACAGGTTTTTCCTAATCCTGCAAATCATATGGTACATGTGCAAACAAATGGTAATGCGATTATTGAATTAACCAATACAGCCGGAAAAATGATACTCTCAAAAACTATCAATAATAAAGCTGATATTAACCTAAGCCACTTTGCGAATGGCACCTATTATTTGCAAAACAAAACAACCGGTGAAACGCAGAAAATAGTGGTGATTCATTAGATAACAATTTACAATATTCATCTGCTTACAGTGCCAATTGTGTAAAAACACGAGCACAACGGTATCTTTCCGCCTTAAGCTAAAACAAGGCGTGCTTGTAAGCAAATGTTATTTGTTTTCGTGAATAAATGCAGTATGGTTTTTGTATATTGATTTGTAAACTATAGCGTTACTTACAATGGATTATTTGCTATGGATATTTTAAGGTAAATTTCATACCTAATGATTTATATTGTATGTAGTTTAGTATTAGAGGTTTTTACATAAGCCCGGGCATACATCATTAGCAAGTTGTTGCCATATTATTAAAACTGTACCCTCTTTTTACCCCATAGTATCTTACTTACCATCATTGGCTTACATAACGGTGTGGAGTGTGCAGATAAAAGATTTTCCTAAACAACTAATAGCCACATGAAAGAAGATTTACTTACACATATTCCTCAGGAAACTTTGCACAGCATAATAGCATTTGATAGCAATAATATACCTGAAAGTGCTTACTTCGCAGCCTGGATGGAAGATTTGCCGGTAAAAATTATTATAGCGGATGCAAAGGGAAGGGCTGAGTATTGGAACAAGCAATGGTACGAGTACACCGGACTGCCGCTGGATTACCCAAAAAATAAATTGTGGAAAGCAGCTATGCACCCCGATGATATACAACGTACATACAATGGCATGTGGTATTCGGTACGTACCGGCAAAGAATTGCAGATAGAATACCGTCTTAAAAGAGCTTCTGACGGGCAATACCGCTGGCACCTGGCACGTGCTTATCCTTTAAAGAACGGAGAGCAAAAAATAATGCAATGGCTTGTGGCAGTAACCGATATACACGAGCAAAAACAAGCAGAATGCAGTAAAGATATGTTTTTGAGTGTTGTAAGCCATGAGTTTAAAACACCGCTTACCACACTTAAAACATTGCTGTATTTGTATAAAAGTGAAATAATGGCCGACAATGATGCATACCCCCATGTGCTGGAACAAGCCGAGAACCAGTTGCTGCGCATGGAAAGGCTCGTTGGCAACCTGCTGGATGTATCGAAAGCAAATGCATATAAAATGGCATATCGTTTTGAAGAGTTCAACTTTGGAGAAATGATAAAGGAGTGCGTCGAGCATATGCAGCAGCAAACAGTTACACACACCATTGTGCTGGAGCAGAATGCCGAAATACTCTTTACAGGCGATAAACTACGGCTTGAACAGGTAATAAATAACTTACTGTCCAATGCTATAAAGTATTCGCCCGGTGCCGATACGATCGTAGTAAAAAGCTATTTAGTGCAGGATGAAGTATATGTATCGGTACAGGACTTTGGTATTGGCATTGCTCCAGAAAACATTAACGATATATATACTGCTTATTACCGGGTAAACAATACTGCTGCTGAGTTTGAGGGCTTAGGCATTGGCTTATATATCTGTTCCGAAATAATAAAGAGCCATCTTGGAAAACTTTGGGCTCAAAGCGTGCCCGCACAAGGCTCTACTTTTTATTTCAGCCTTCCTGTAAATGGCTGAATTTTTACCATAATAGATATAGCTGCAGTTATGAATTAATTATTCTATCGTTTTCCGCTTCCTTTAGTTTCCCGGCTGTTATCCGCAAATAGAAAATGTAATAACATTCAGTAACATCCGTGTATTTCTGTGTTATCTGTGAGAAAATAACACACTCACTTACCTTTGCCGCCATGAGCAAGTATGATGTATTGATAATTGGTGGCGGACCAATAGGCCTTGCCTGTGGTATAGCAGCAAAAAAAGCAGGATTGAGTTATATTATTATCGAAAAAGGTGCGCTGGTAAACAGCCTTTATAATTACCCTCTTTTTATGACCTTTTTTTCCACGTCTGAAAGGCTGGAGATTGGTGGTGTGCCCTTTATGAGTATGGCGCCCAAGCCAGGCAGGCAGGAAGCCATAGAGTATTACCGCAGAGTAAAACAGTTTTATGGCTTACAGATAAACTTGTTTGAAAAAGTGGAAAGTGTAAAGAAAGAAGGGGAACAGCATTTTATTGTTACTACTTCCAGAGGTCAATACGAAGCTAAGAATGTCATTGTATCCACTGGCTTTTACGATATTCCTGTAATGATGAATGTACCGGGCGAAGACTTGCCCAAAGTAAAACATTACTACAAAGAGCCACATTTTTATGCTTTCCAGAATGTGCTGGTAGTAGGCGCCAACAACAGCGCAGTAGATGCAGCACTGGAAACCTGGCGGCGCGGCGCCAACGTAACGATGGTGATACGTGGCAGCGAAATAGGTCGTGTAAAATACTGGATAAAACCCGATATTGAAAACCGTATAAAAGAAGGTAGCATTAAGGCGTATTTCAATTCATCGTTAAAAGAAATAACCGAAAAAGAGGTAATGATTGAAACTCCTGGCGGATTGATAACCATACCCAACGACTGGGTGCTTGCAATGACGGGTTATCACCCCAACTTTAAGATGCTGGAAAGTTTTGGTATAGAAACCGCTGATAACGTAAAGCATTGTCCGGTGTATCATCCCGATACGATGGAAACCAATGTACCCGGTTTGTACCTTGCTGGTGTAGTGTGTGGTGGCATGGATACGCATATCTGGTTTATAGAGAACAGCCGGGTACATGCCGATAAAATTGTTGCGGATATTGTGGCAAAACACCATTATGCAACTGCGGAATAGGAGGGAATTACAACTCCCCAGGCGATTGGTGTACTGCTTTTCTGCGCCGGCGAAGAGACGTTTGTTTACTTTTAATTAGCTTGATTTTGTAATCCTCTTCATTTGCTATCCTGCCCATAGCAGAATCGAAGGATTATAGGAAAGTTGTTTCTATAGCTGATTCTATGTATAGTATTAATCCTGGACTGTTTTTAATTCCGCATAATTATCTGGCATTCTATAATAACCAAGGCTTAATACCGGCGGATTTCGGACAGAATTATCAAGTTACAAATGCTTCGTGCTTCAGCAGGACGAATGGTAACTTTTAATGATTTATTATAACTTACAATAAAATAAGTTCAGTTTTCTTTCTTACACTTTTGGTATCTCCATCTACAATGAGTAAAACAACTCTTGCATTGATTTTTGCCAAGCCATTGCTTTACACATCTGCAAAATACTTACCTAAATACATTACCGTTTTTTCAACATTACACATCTGCAACCTGCCACTGCGGAATGATTTATGTAGATGTTAGGCGATTGCTGCAGACTTGCCGTTAGCATATAAAATTTGTTTATTGAATATAACCTATGAGTAAAACCGTATATGCGGGTAGCCCACACCCTTTAGGAGCAACGTGGGATGGCGAAGGTGTAAATTTTGCGCTCTATTCCGAAAATGCAACAAGTGTAGAACTATGCCTGTTTAATGATGAGGAAAAAGTGGAAGAAGTGATAAAAATAAAAGAGCGCTATCACCACAACTGGCATGTGTATGTGCCCGGCATTAAACCAGGACAAATGTATGGTTATCGTGTGGATGGCCCTTATGAACCGGAAAATGGTCATCGCTTTAACCGCAACAAAGTACTCATTGACCCTTATGCCAAAGCCATTTCGCGCCCCGTCAACTGGAGCGAAGCGCTGTTTGGTTATATACCCGGCAACCCTGCCGAGGACCTGAGTTTTAGCGAGCTGGACAGTGCCGCTTTTATTCCAAAATCGGTGGTAATAGACAACAACTTCGATTGGGAAAATGATAAACAGCCCAAGGTGCCTTATCACCAGAGCATTATTTACGAGGCGCATGTAAAAGGCTTTACCAAGCTGCATCCTGATATTCCCGACGAGATAAAAGGTACCTATGCAGCATTGGCGCATCCGGCAACTATTAAATATCTTAAGGAATTGGGCATTACAGCTATAGAACTAATGCCCGTACACCACTTTGTAAACGACTGGCATTTGCAGCAGCAAGGATTGTCCAATTACTGGGGGTACAATACCATTGCCTATTTTGCGCCCGATGTGCGTTATTCCAACGGCAATGGCAGGGGCGGCCAGGTAATAGAGTTTAAAAATATGGTGAAAGAAATGCACAAGGCAGGTATAGAAGTGATACTGGATGTAGTGTATAACCATACTGCCGAAGGCAACCAAATGGGGCCAACACTTTCTTTTCGCGGTATAGATAACTCCTCTTATTACCGCCTTTCAGCAGAGAACAAGCGCTACTATATGGATTATACCGGCACCGGCAATACCTTAAACACTTATATACCATCAGTACTCAAGCTGCTGATGGATAGCCTGCGTTACTGGATATTGGACATACACATTGATGGTTTCCGCTTCGATCTGGCTTCTACACTTGCGCGCGAGCTGCACGCCGTGGACAGGCTGAGTGCTTTTTTTGATATTATTTATCAGGATCCGGTTATCTCTCAGGTAAAGCTGATTGCAGAACCGTGGGATATTGGCGAAGGCGGCTACCAGGTGGGCAAGTTTCCGCCGGGCTGGGCAGAGTGGAACGGACGCTACCGCGATTGTATGCGCGATTACTGGCGTGGCGAAAACAGTATGTTGGCCGAGTTTGCCGAACGCTTTACCGGCAGCAGCGATTTGTATAAAAACGACTATCGTATGCCTACTGCCAGCATCAATTTTATAACAGCGCACGACGGTTTTACATTGAATGATTTGGTATCGTATAATGAAAAACATAATGAAGCCAATGGAGAAAACAATAACGATGGCGAAAGCCACAACAGAAGCTGGAACTGCGGTGCAGAAGGCGAAACAAACAACCCCGATGTGATAGCCTTGCGCAACAAACAAAAGCGTAATTTTCTCACCACTTTATTTTTATCACAGGGCGTGCCCATGCTGGTAGCCGGCGACGAGCTGAGCCGCACACAACATGGCAATAACAATGCGTATTGCCAGGATAATGAGATTTCGTGGATTAACTGGGATAAGGCAGACAAAGACCTACTCTCTTTTACCAAAAAACTGATTCATTTCCAAAAAAAGCATCCTGTGTTTTGCAGGCGCGGCTGGTTTCAGGGTATATCTATACACGGTAAAAAAGATATTGCCTGGTTTGCCGCCGATGGCTCACCAATGGAAGAAGAACACTGGAGAGAGTATTTTGCCAAAACACTTACCGTTTATTTAAACGGAGAGGCAATAGATACCTTAGGCTATAAAGGAGAAAAAGTATTAGACGATAATTTTATTATGCTTTTTAATGCCCATTATGAAAACGTGACGTTTACATTACCTTCAAAAATAGATCATCACCAGTTTACCAAGGTGCTGGATACTAATGAAGATTTTTTGAATGATGATGGCTGTGATTGCAGATTTAAAGGTGGTGACACCGTAGAGGTAGCCAGCCACAGCGTAGTAGTGCTAAAGAGCGCCGGGGAAGTAAAAAATGCAACTTCTTAAAATGGAGAATTGTTTGGTAAAGAACAAGAGTGATGTATCAGTGGATGCACCACTCTTGTTTCAAATATCAATTAGAATTTATAAGTAGAAGAGTAGTAGCTTTAGTTTAAAACTTTAATAAGTTATATAGAAAAAACCAGTACGGTTTGCCTATGCTGATTTATGCGGTTTATCTTAAAAGCGGATGACTGCTACAGAAGAATCCCCGGTAGAGGAACCGGGGATGTATAGCTTTGCGCTATTCCTCATGAACGTTTATTTGCCCCAGATTGCCCAGCCTGTTGTCCAGTCGTTGGTTGCATCAAAGGCGCCTATAAACGAAACTTTATCAAAAAAGCTGTCGCTCAATTCTGTTAAGTCGAATGCAGCAGGTACAGTCAATGCCGGCGAGCCGGTTGTTGGCTTTAAGCCCGGTGCGGCATCGTTAAACGGATCAGCCAGCATCATATCAGCAGCAGTTGCATAATACCTGCTTCTATTGGTAGTTTCTGTCATTACCCGCAGGCTCGCAGTGTCCCAAACCGGCGGGATTGCTTTTGGATCCAGCTTATCTATTTTATAAGGTACTGCAACGGCGCTTGCATTTAAAAAACTATTGTAAAACCTGCTGATGCCTTGCTTGTAATACGAAACAGTAGAGTCATCATCCAGGTCGAGACCAGCCTTTTGACTGCCCATCACTATGGAGTTGGCGAGGATAAATTTGCTGCCTCTTCTCCAACGCATTCCATACCCATAATCGGTGCTGGTACCTGTTGCATTGTTTGGGCCAATAGCGGTAAAGTTGGATAAAACAGGGAAAGTAATAGGTGCTCTGGTAAATAAAAATCCGTTGTTGGGGTTAATATTATCCACTTCAAAATTGTTCGATATATCACCACTTGTTCCTTTGTTATCGGTAAAAACAGGGTCTTTTACAGAAATAGCAAACTGTATTTTACCACGGTAGCCATCGTCCATATCAAAGTCATCATCAGCACAGTTATAAGCAATCAGGTGCTTACAATTAACGGTGCCACCAAAAAATTCAAACGCATCATCCAATCCTCTTACTACCTGTACATAATCTATGATAGTGCCAGCGCCTACACCGTACAGTGATAAACCATTTACTTCATCACCCGGATTTACTGCTTTACCGGCATATTCAATACGTACATATTGCAGGGTACCAGAGCTATGTTCATCGTTTGAACCGCCAAATGCACTAAAGTTAGGGTCAACACCACCTTCCAGCACACTATGGTTGCCGTTTGTTGTTGCCTGTCCCACCAGCACTATGCCGCCCAGGTCGCCCGGTGCAGGCGATGCTTCGCCGGAGGTAAATACAATAGGTTCGGTGGCAGTGCCTGCTGCATTAATGGTGGCATCTCTGTAAATTACCAACACGCCCGCAGAGTCTTTGTTGGAGACGATCTTGGTTCCCGGTTCAATGGTCAATGTAGCACCATCGGTTACATATACATAACCGCGCAGGTGATACGTTTTGTTTTTTGTCCATGTTTGGCTGCTGCTGATAACACCGCGAATCATTATATCTGTAGCAGTATCGTTGCCGCCTCCGTTACCTGTTGTATCAATAGGCGGGTCGGGCATGTTGTCGCTCTTTTTACACGAGGTAGTTGTTGCTGCAATCATTAGCATTCCGGCTAAGACGGCAAATGCAATTTTCTTCATAATAATTATTACTTTTTATTAATGGGTAAATGTCTTTGCACAGTGTTACTGCACTGTTATCCAGGGGTTAACAAAAGGTTATTAAAAGAGGATGATATTGTTACTTACCAAGGTTGTATCTGATGCTTAACGAAGTGGTAGCGCCATATTGATAACTGTTCATTATTCTGTCTGTTGAAGCATTATAATTAATAGACTTCGGAGCCGCATCAAACTTATAATACCACACATGTGCATCAGCCAGCAGGTCGCTTATTGTAAGCCGTAGTTCCATCCTGTTTTTTAGCAGCTTTTTGCTTACGCTTGCATCCAATACATCCCTGGGCTTTTCATATACATTTTTGCCGGCACCACCTACTGCTCTGAATTTGAGACGTGGACCTATGCGATTGTATAAAATATTAAACGAGAGCGCGTCGTTATCGGTGCTGTAAGTTAAACCTCCATTCACCAGATATGGTGACTGACCCTGCATTGGGCTATTGTACGTTACATCGCCAAACTTCACCGAGCCTTTGATGTAGGCGGCATTGGTATAAAAGGTTAAGTGATTAAAGAAATTACCACTTATAAAGTCGAGCCGTTTTCTTATTTCTAACTCAATACCATACACTTTTGCATTGGTGGCATTTACAAAACTGTACACATCATTGGCGAGATTGGTTTGCTCAATGGGGCTGTTGAAGTATTTGTAAAACACACTGGCAGAAATGATTTCACCGGCAGCAGGAAACCATTCATAACGCAAATCAGCATTGGTGTTTTTGCTCCGTTGCAACGTATCATTACCCTGCTGAATAATGTAGTTTTCATAATCGAACACACGATATGTTGCCAACTCTCTAAACTCCGGACGGTTAACACTTTTCGAAGCTGCCAGACGAATATTTGTTTTGTTATTTACACTATACGTAAACAATCCTGATGGCAACACATCAAAGTTGTCCAGTTGAATATCTGGTCTGTTTACCGTATGCAGTTGTTGTACAGATCTTTCTGCCCGTACACCCCAGGTGAGTTTTATTTTATTCGAAAACTTATTGTCCAGCATTACATAGCCGGCATTCAGCAAACCGGTGCCATGATAATCGGTGGAGTTGGCGCCGATAGTAGCTAATGTAATATGATAATTATCTATGTTTTCAGGGCTAAAAATATTGCTGTATGTAGTGCCTTTTGCCTCAGGTATCTGTACGCGATAGCCATGCGTGTTGAGCACTGAAAAACCCAATGCATCTACTTCCACATTTCTGTCGCGATAGTAGTTGCTGGTACCAAACTTTAGTTTTTGCACCATACCTTTCCATTTAAACTGCCTGGTAACATTGATGTTGGCGCCATAAATATTTTCTTTTAAGAAAGAATATACACGACCCGCATTGGTGATTTCGGGCGAGTTTTCGTTACTTAAGGTTAAATAATAAGTGCCATCGCCGGGGTAAGTGTGAAAGGTAAGAATGCGCTGGTCGGGCTGCCAGCGATAGGTTAAACCATACGATGCATTCCAGTCCACTGTCCAGTCGTGAGGCAGGCTATGTAAGCCTTCCAATACCGTGTTAAGAATACCGTTTGCAGCCGCTTCGCTGTTGGTACTTTTATATAAAAACGTACCAGATTCTCCATTCACTACATTCTCTCCGTTGCGAATGCCTACTGTTTTTACAAAATCGTTGTTGTATAAGTTCTTCAGCGATATTTTGCTCTTGCCATAAGCATACGTTACATTCAGTAAACCAGACAAGGTGCTGCGCATATCGTAGTTGGTAGTGCTGTAATCATAAGCCTGCACGTTGTACTGCTCATATTCATTTCTGTAACGGTCTGCTATGCGCCTGCTGTTATTGTAATTAATAGCATAGATATATCCTATTTTTTTGCTCTCGCCCAGCAGCTTCGTGTTGCCACCGGTATAAGCTATACTCACATTTGGCTGACTTTGCAAAGCCGGTTCGTAACCAAAGGTGTTAGGAAATTGTTTGGTAATGCTTGTTTTAGCAGCATCATCAAGATTGATGAATTGTGCGCCGCGATGGCGGTAATAAGAGCCGGGCATTAATCTTTTGTTATCAAAAAAGCCCAGCCAGTCCATCGAACCTTCGGGATAACCTTTGTAAAAATTACGAAAGGTGGTTAAAGAATTATATCCTACGGAAACACCTATTTCGCTCAGTTTTTTACTGGGGTAATCTTTGGTAGCCACCTTTACGGCGCCGCCTGCAAAATCGCCGGGCAAGTCGGGTGTAGCCGATTTATAAATCGTAACATTATCTACCAAAGAAGAAGGCAGAATGTCAAATGAAAAGGCCTTCTTATCAGGCTCGGTGCTGGGTAAAATGGTATTGTTTAATAACGAACTGTTGTAGCGCTCGCTCAAGCCACGGATAATTACAAATTTATTATCCTGTATGGAAGTGCCGCTTACCCTGCGCAATACTTCGCTCGTATTACGGTCGGGCGATTTTCGGATGATTTCAGCCGAAATACCATCCGAAATAGCCGATGCATTTTTTTGCGCTGTGTACAACGATGCCATACCCTCTTTACGGGCACTGCTTGTTACTACAACGGTGTTCAATTCTGCACTCACCTGCTCCAGCGAAATGTTGACAGGTGCATTGTCGCGTTCCAATGCTTTAATGTCATTGATTACCTTGGTTTGATAACCTACACTGGATATTTCAATAGCGTACGTTTCGCCCGTTTTTACCTGCAGAAAAAAATTGCCTTCCACATCGGTGCGTGCGCCGCCTCTGGTAGCAGTAATAACAACAGAAGCGCCTATTACCGGCGAGCCGGTAACTGCATCGGTTACTTTGCCAGATAGTTTTGTGGTGGTGTTTAACTGGGCAACAGATAGTTGTGTAATGAATAAAAAGAGGATTAAAATAATAGTACGATTCATGAGGTTTGTTTGTCGCAAAACTCACTTATCTGCATTACCTCATTGTTACAGAAACATTAAGCAATCGTTATAGAAATATTACTTTAAAGTTAACGATTAATAATGTTTATTGAAGTTGGATGTTTATTTCCTTAGCCTGCCGCCTTGGCGTATCCTCTGATTTGTGAAGACATGCACCGGGGTGAAAAACATTTACAATGCTTTATCAACATTTAAATACATCAATAGCAATTTGTTTATATTGACTTAACAATTTAATAATATTGCCGACGATTTTACGCACTTAAAATTTTACACATTGTATTTTCAAAAGAAGTGGTTGTTTTTGCTTATTGTTGTTTTTTTATTTATTACACAAATTGCTGCACAGGAAAAGGTTGCTGATACTGCTTTCAAACCTTCGGGAAAACTGTGGGGCTATACGTATGGAGACTATTATTATAAAGCCCATGCCGATACGTTGAACAGAGGTGGTGCTAATCAATATACAGGTATTGAAAAGGGCAGGAATGCTTTTCAGATAAGAAGGGCTTATCTGGGTTATAATTACGATATACATCCAAAATTTTCTGCTGAACTGCTCCTGGCCGCCGAAGACAATGTGGTTACTGCAAATGGTACTACAACCGGCGACTTAACCATTGATAACAAGTTTACTTTTTATATTAAATATGCCAATCTCCGCTGGAAAAACATTTGGAAAGGAACAGACCTCGTGGTAGGTCAGCAAAGTACACCGGCTTTTTCATTAGTTGTAGATCCGATATGGAGTTATCGGTCTATAGAGCGCACGATTACCGATATCCGCCGTACACCTTCTTTTGATCTTGGAGTTGGATTGCAGGGAAAATTTGATCCTGAAACCGGAAATTTGGGTTACAATATTTTTGTAGGCAACGGCACTGCTGCAAGACCAGAGAATGATAAGTATAAATGGTTTGGCGGCGATGTATATGCAAAGTTTTTTGATAAAAAGCTGGTGTTCGATCTATATGCCGATTACCAGCGTTTAAATTGGAATCCCGGTCTCCATCATTCCATGAATATGATAAAAGGCTTTGCTGCTTATACCACTCCTGCCTTTACCGCCGGTGTAGAAGCATTTATTAACCATGGCAAGAACGACGTGATAGGTGTACGTGATGGCATTAATGATACGCTGAGCGCCAATGCAACCGGCATTTCCACGTTTGTAAGAGGAGTAGTGGTAAAAGATAAACTGAACTTTTTTGCACGTTTTGATACCTATAATCCCGATACAAAATATAATGCAGTTGATTACCAATCGTACAAAGGACTTTCTGCCAGTTATGAGCCTAATAATAAAGAGCACTTTATTACCGCCGGGCTTGATTTTACCCCTATAAAGAATGTGCATGTGATGCCCAATATATGGTACAACCGGTACATCAGCAAACGTACAGACGTAACAGGACCATTTAAACAGGATTATGATCTGGTGTACCGCATTACTTTCTTTTATGTATATGGCAGGTAAGGTGTAAATGTTGGCTTATTTTTCTATAACTATAAGGTAAAAATAGCATTACGGAAGTAGGCTTATGTTGTAGTTGTGTTTGCGTAGGTTGTGGCAGGGGGAGCATATTAAGAATTAACAATGAATAGAAAATGAAATTTTAATCAAACTCAATAGAAATAAGTTTTTTTTACGAAAGGAGAAGTACATCCCGTATTCTCCATTACGCTCACTTAACCCAGCCTTGATATTTCAAATAGTCAACCAACTGCTGGTTATTAACAGACAATACCGGAAGCCATAAGCCAAGCCGCTCACTTGTCCACCAAAGCCCTTGCGGATTACCGGGCTTCGCAAATTGATAGCGATACAATACTGCTCTAACGTAACGCGGCGGCTTATCAGGAAAGGGATTGTTGGCAAATAAACTTATTACATTGGCATCATTATGAAGGAGCTTCCATGCAAGGTTATATGTCCAGGGATAGCCTTCGGGCGAGCCCATAGCAGCAAACCACATTTGCCAGTCTAAACGCAACTGGTAAGGTGCTATCTGCGGCGGACGTTTATCCAGCAGTACAGGTAAACCCTTATAAATATAGGGCTTCCAATGGGCATTATCGGTAGAGTCATTATCTGATGTTCCTTCAAATATCACATTATAACGTTCCCTCCCTACGGTTCCAAATGCACCATATGTGTTTACGAGATTTAATGGATCAAAAGAGGTGTTCATTATCTGCTGTGTTGACAACATATTAGTGACCGGTGCCACACTAAGAAACACAACGATAACTACCACTAACCAGGCAGTAGTTTGCATCGCACGCGATTCCCTGGCGTGCGTTGCAGCCGTACTTGCTTTTTGAACGAGCAATTTAGGAAACAGCTTTGCCCAAAAGCCATCATCAAAACAGGCCAAGGCGGGAACGATTGTCAGCCAGTTTAAAAATGAAAGGTTGCCGCTGAGGATAATGTTAATTTGAAATAATACAATCACCGCCCCAGCTATATGCCGTGCCAGTCGCGGCCAGAACACGAAAAAAGGCGCTGCTACTTCTGCCAGCCAATTGAACCAGACACCAATTTTTAAAGCCGTATGTGGCAGAAAATGAAACCATCGGCTCAATGGACCAGGAATGGGCTGTGTTTCAAAATGATAATTCAGTGCACTGGCATTTCGCCACATTTCATCTCCGCGCAATTTTATCAGGCCGGCACCCAGCATAATGCGGAAGATAAGCCAACGAAATAAAATGATAATGGGTAAAGGTGGCTCACGCCCCGGAAACGGACGAGCATCGAGCAGCGGGCAGAGAAAGATAGCCAGAAAACCGGTTTCAGTAAGCTGAATTTCCCAGCCGTAACTATACCAGTCTTGCCCTACATGAACAAAAGATATATAGAGGAACCAAAGAACAGTCATCATCAACGCATTGGCATAGCCTGCCATAACTACTACCGAAAGCAGAAACCCAATCCATGCGACAGTTAAAAGTGTTCCATCCGAATGCCCGAACCAAAAGATAGACGGCAGTACCCAAAAGCCGGCAGCGATAGATCCTACTGAATCCTGTATCTGTTTTAAGAACATATCTGCCGGCAATAACCCATCGGCACCAATAAGCGGAACAATTTGGTTGATTGCCACTAAAAAAGCTACAGCATAAATAAGCCCTAGTAATCGAAGCATAATAAAACGTGTGAGCCAGTATGTGGGAGCAGTATTTGACTCACGTGGAATTCTTCGGAATGCACTATCCGGCAGGTTTAATTTCATAGGCCATTCCTTACTTCAAAACATATCAAAAGCAATGACGATAAGGGATGTGGTTGCAAAAATTAATCCTAAAAGCGAGAATGTCCAGCAGTAGCTATTGTTTACATTTGTTGCTGCTTTTTAAACTTAGCCTGTTGAAATAAGGTTCGGACAGATACCCGCCGCAGAAAGCGTTTTGGCTGGTTTAAGTCGAATCAGGTCTCGGGAACATGTTGAAGATAGCGCTACCCTAACTCAGGAGAATTCTCCATTGTGTTCTTTTATCCATTTCACCAATTCGGTTATTCTTGCCAAATGGTGGTCGTCATGTTCGGCTACAAATAAGAATAAATCCATTGTGCGCATGGGTGTTTTCAATCGCGGGTGCAATGCAGACAGAAATATTTGTTCTTCAGTTAAAGTCTGTAATCGCTTAACCGTTTGTTTTCGTATTTGCCTGAAGTTGTTTAATAATGTTGTTATTGGCACTGCATTGTGAGCCGCCTCTGTTGTTTTTCTGTTTTGCAGGTCGGTTGGCCGGAGTTCCTTTTCACCATTCAAAATATCCTGGAGCCTGCCTTGCCACAATGGTTCGAGATCGGTTAAATGACCAACATTTTCCTTAATAGTCCAGGTATCATTAACACGTATGGTGGTGATATTTTCGGGTATAAATAAAAACTTCTCTTCCAGCCGCGCGGGTGTGCCGGCAAGCCGTTCTATAATAGATGGAAATATGTTTTGAGCCGATGAAAAATCGAAGGTTCTGTCAAACCACTTTTCCTGATTCATATTACTATACAAGCTTTTTTAAAACAAAGCAGTTGCATACATATTACAATACTTTCCGTTTCTCACGCTCTTCGGAGTAAAAGATAAAGCTACTGCAACAACTTACGCAACTGCTTCCTGTTATGTAAATCCAAATCAATAAACCTGTTTTTGGTATCTTTTAAAAGGTAACTACTCAACAGTTGTATTAATAAGAAAGCTTATATGCTACTACTTTATTTTTTAGGAACGTAGGTACCAGCACCAGCTTTTCAGATGGAATATAATCAATGTCTGCGGTGTTGGACGAATCGGCTTTGGTATCCAGCAGTTGTTGCTCCTTGCCGTTTTTAATTAAATAGATTTCGCCTTGCCAGCGGCTGGCAAGATAAGTGCTGTCGTCAAGAATTACCAGCCCATCGCCACCTGTCACTACCTGGTTGATAAACTGATTTTGCTTGCTGGAAACTGTATATTTACTCAATCCTTTGCCGTCCAGTATATACAACTGTCCGCTTTTATCGCAGGCCAGTCCATTTACGCCATCCCTGCCTTCGGCTATGGTGCTTACATTGCCATTGTCAAGCATGTACACATTGCCGGTTTTAGTATCCGAAACGTAAATCTTACTGCCATCCGTAGCTACATCATTGAGAAAAGCAGCGCCTTTTACCGGGTAATGTTGCGCAATTTTACCATCGTTTTGATTAATCACTACCACTTCATCCACATCGGCAACATACAACTTACCGCCAAGCAATGCCATTCCTTTAGGCGCATTCAGTCCGGTTGCCCATCTTGCATTTATGATCGTGCCATCTGGTTTTATGGTGGCAATAGAACCTTTACCATCTTTTTTCGAGGCATCTCCTTCAATATTGCTGGTATAAATGATATTGCCGGACTGGTCGTATAAAGTAGATTCGACAGTAGTAAGCACCGTATCTGTTTCCCAGGCTTTTTGCAGCGATGCATTGCCGGCGGAAGATGCTGAAGCGGAGGCATCTGCATTGGCAGTGCTGTCATTAGCAGACTCAGTGCCGGTATTATTTCCGGAGCACGCGTAAACAGATAAAGCAACTGAAATAATGGCTACGATTTTTTTCATGTGGTAAGTAGTTTGAATTGGGTATAAAAATAATTGAAAATTAGGTGTTTTATTTGGATGAACTGCTTTTGGAAATGTTTGGTGAGTAAAATGTGAATGGAGAGAAATAATAAAAAGCAGATCTGTTATTATTGTTTACTTTGAAGAGCGCAGAGATAACACTTTGAAGAACAGGAGATGTGCGAAGACAATTATGGAAATGAGAATTAACTACAGATGACCTCTGGTAAAAGAATATAAACCGGTGATTGACATTGATGAATCTTAGACATAAAAAAGCGAAAGAAAATAGATTGATATTTAGCAGCCCCAATAACCTAATGCTGTCAACAGAAAGCGCCCGGGAGCCAATATGAACAACTTTATTTTTATCATTCATGCTGATTAGTATTGCCGAAATAGCAATAACGGCTTGCACTTAACTTTACAAAAATTAATAACACTATGAAAGCATTTTTAGGAATGGGGTTATTAGGCTCCAATTTCGTTAGGGCAATGTTGCATCAAGGCGAAACCATACAGGTTTGGAACCGTACTTCATCCAAAGCAAAAGCATTGGAACCGTATGGTGCAAAAGCATTTGACAATGTAGCCGAAGCAGTACATGGAGCGGATATTATTCATATTACGTTGAAGGATGACGCTACCGTGGATGAAGTACTGGAAAAAGCAAGTGCGGGATTGCAGGCGGGCGCTACCATTATAGATCATACGACCACTTCTGCCAAAGGCGCTATCCAAAGAACAGCTTACTGGAAAAGCAAAGGATTTATTTACCTCCATGCGCCTGTATTTATGGGTCCGCAAAATGCATTGGAAAGCACTGGTTTTATGCTGGTTTCCGGCGACCAGTCGGTTATAGGAAAGCTGGAGCCGGAGCTATCGAAGATGACAGGAAAACTCATCAATTTTGGACCTGAAGAAGGTAAAGCAGCGGGCATCAAACTTATAGGCAATTCGTTTTTGATAAGTCTAACAGCCGGACTCGCTGATGCGCTTTCGCTTGCCAAAGCACATCATATTGAGCCTCAGGAACTGCTTACTTTATTTAATAGCTGGAATCCGGGTGCTATGGTTCCGGGAAGATTAAAGCGCATTACAGATGCCAGATACAATGAGCCGTCCTGGGAATTGAACATGGCGCGTAAAGATGCCGGACTGATGATGAGTGCCGCAAAGGAAGCGGATGCTGATTTAACCGTTATACCGGCTGTCGCATCGTTGATGGATAAATGGATTACGCAAGGGCATGGTACAGATGACTGGACGATCATAGCAAAAGATAGTTTATGAGTATATCAAGCAACTCTCGTAGTAAGCCTGCAATCTTTTTGCACTTCGTACAGATAACAATTGAGCGGAAAGTCAGGAGCTTATCTTTGATATGCTCCTGACTATTTTGTTAAGGTGTGCTTTGCACGGTCGCCTTGGTAGTATCAGCTTTACTGGTTAGTTGTGCAGCAGCCTTTTTGAGTGCTGCTTCCAGCTTATCTACCACATCCTGAGCATTATTGTGTTCGCCAAGCCATTGTTTATGTTCAAGAGAGAGTTGTTCATGTATTGCTGCAATAAAGTCAAGCATTGGCAGATCTCCCAATGTAAATATTGCATTACGAACATCATCCAACTTTCTGGAAAGGTTTTGAAGCGTATTAACTGTTAAGGTATATCTTTCTGCAATCCGTTGGCTTTGGTAAATTTGTTCGCGGATGGTTGCATAAGCACTTAGTGCTGCAAATACAGAACCCAGGGTAGCAATAGCAGCAAAATGAGGCTTAACAACACTTAGTATTCCTGCTATTCCTGTTGCTATTGCCGCGCCCGCAATGGCCCAGCTACTGTAAGAAAGTGTTTTCCTGGCATCTTCGCGAAGTTTTGCCCCACGCCTTTTAAAAAAGGCTAGTTGTACATCCAACTGGTATCTTCTGAAGTATTCAAATTTTAAAAGTGCCGTAGGAATTTCGCCGGTAGGAGCAACAGGTGCTGTTGCCACTGTATTAAAGTATTCGAGTCTGCTGCATTCTGCTGCTGCACGTTTTGCCATCCAGTCTTTCAACAATTCTCCCTGTTTAACGGTATTCAGGTCTTTGGCGGCCAACGCTCCGGTGATGATAGCTCCGATACTTAAACCAATGATAACATAATGTTCTGTATTACCTGGCAAAAAGGACTGAAGTATTCCTGTTGCAAGCACCAGTGCTACTAAAACAGCGGTAGCTAACGCTAATCCATTCGCCCTGTTAAAAACATGCCTGAATTCATTTTGCGCAGCCAAGGCTTCCTTATCGTAATTTTCGTATTGTTCTGCAGTAATCGTAAGCTCGCTGCTGTTTAAAATGGCAGCAAGAGCGGGTGCTTTGTCTTTCAGTTCTGCTGCATGTTTTGTAGGTGTAAGTATATAGTCGTCTGGTTGTGCCTTACCTATTGCTTCTTTTGCCTGGTTGATTGCGTTTTCCTGTGTCATAACAGTTTATTTGTTTTGATGTATAAGACTGTAAGAACCCGTTTGTAACAAGATATCAATTCAATTGTAAGCGGGTTTTATAAAGCAATTCAACACCACGTTCTTCGTAATAATACGATGGTATACCCTTAAGCAAAAAATAGAGCAATTTCTTCTGCATTACCCTGCTACATCACCAAATAATTCCACTTATACTATAGCAAAAGCCTGTTTATGAAGGGCGAATATTTTACATCGAAGACCTGTAGAACTAAAATACAGAAATTATTGTAAACTGTTGCAAAAAGAGCTGCAAGTATTAGTTTTCAGTACGCTTTTGGTAAGCCTTTAATAGCGGAAGTTTACAACACAATTGTCCGAAAGGTTAAATTAATACGAGGCTTGTCTGTTGTTTTTGTAGGTGGTAGCCGGTGAAGCCAGTAAGTTTGTGTGGTGTCTTTCATCACCAGCAAGCTGCCGTGCTCCAAAATAAGCGAGACCGTTTCTTTGGTTTGCTTGTGTTTGAAACAAAATTTGCGTGCTGCACCAAAGCTCAATGAGCCAATGGCACTGTTCTTTTTTAAATCTTTTTCTCCATCGCTGTGCCACGCCATTCCTTCACTGCCATTATGATAAAGATTGAGTAAACAGGAATTAAATTGTTCACCTGTTTGTGCTTCTGCTATTGCCTTTAATGCTAATAATTCTGTTGTCCACTTTAAAGCCCGCTTTGTAACGTTGGAATAAGCATACTCAAAGTCATGGTCGCCATACCAGGCTACTTTTCGCTTTGTAATCATTCGCTTTCCAAAGAGGATAGCTTCATCGTTTTTCCATGCTACATTGTTCATTAAACTGTTCAGGTATTCATTAGCTTCTTTGTTGGAGAATATTTTTCCGTAATAATATACTGTTCCGTCTTTAGGTAACAGATTGGTAGTGCGGTTTGACTCGTTACTGAATAAATCCATGTTTCCAAATTTGATATTGTTGTTTCATACAATGCCCGCATGGACGATAGCCATGTTGCACAGCTTCACCTTCTGTGCCAAAGAAAACCCTGTGTGCTTTTTTCATCCATTTGCCCGAAGCGCATTGCAGCGTTCCATAAATCTTCAATTTTTTGTTGCCACCAAAGCAAACCTTTTTCTGCCTGATTAAGCGTCTTAAATCACTGTCGTCAATTGCTGTGTGTTGTATCATTGTTGGACGCAGCTGTTTGTTTTTTGAGTAAAAATTTATTTGCAAGTTTCTGTGGATACAATCTGCGGGCGCTCTTTGCACTTGCCTTGCTAACGGCGGCGGCTTTCGCGGTTAAAACAATTATTCTTCAACAACTTCCAACGAATTTATTTTTGCACTTTCCCAACCAATCATAACTGCTTTACGGGTGCTGCCCCACATATAACCACCCAATGTTCCTGTACTTTGAATAACGCGGTGGCACGGGATGAGAAATGCAACCGGATTGCTGCCAATAGCGGTTCCAACGGCCCGCGAAGCACTTGGCTGTTTTATTTTTTGAGCAATGGCGCCGTAAGTAGACAATTGCCCCATTGGTATTTTTAGCAAGGTTTCCCACACTTTTAATTGAAAATCGGTACCTTTTAAATGCAGTTTTATTTGATGCAGTTTGCTCCAGTCGTTTTGAAAAATGAACAAGGCATTTTGTTGCATCAAATCTAATTTTTGATGAAAAGTAGCATTCGGAAATTTGCCTTTTAAATCTGCTACTGCCTTGTCTTCGCCCTCTTCAAAAGCCATATAGCACACGCCTTTTGCAGTTGCAGCCACCACAAGGTTGCCAAACGGACTCTCAGCAAAACTGTAATTGATGTGGAGATTTTTTCCTCCGTTTTTATATTCGGCAGGTGTCATTCCTTCAATATTTACAAACAAGTCGTGCAGCCGGCTGGTGCCCGAAAGTCCTGTTTCGTAAGCTGTATCAAAAAGCGTTGCCTGGTGCTCTGTCAGCAATTTTTTAGCATGTTCTACACTGATGTACTGCAAAAATTTCTTTGGAGTTGTTCCCGCCCATTCGCTAAACAGCCGTTGAAAATGAAATGGGCTTAAATGCACTTTTTCAGCAACTTCATCAAGGCTGGGTTGATCTTTAAAATTTGTTTTTATATAATCTATTGCTTCTGCAATGCGGTTATAATTAATTTGTTCCTGTATGTTCATCGTACTGAATTTTGTGATACAAATCTCGAACTGTTTTTGTGGTCATAAAATCCGAAACTTGCGGATGTTTGCATGTTGGTATTTCACTTTCCGGACTGCTTGCAACAGCATTTTACTGGCTCTGCTTACATAAAATGAAAGTAAAACCACTTTGTTCAAAAACATTCCTGAAAACACGATAAAAATAGGGCTGTTGCGTATTGCGCTTTGCATTCTGTTTTAAGATATTTTGTTAGGAATATTAAGTACACTTATACTAAGCTATTTTAGGATAAACAACTAAATTCCAGATAGCAAGTTATCATCCGGAAGAGCAGCTATAGGCATTTATTTTCGTCCATCTAAATTTAAAATAATTTATATAACAGTTGAATCATCTTTCAAAAAAAGTTTTCTATTTCAAAAATGTTTGACAATTTTGTCAAACAAATGGCAACAAGAGATACGGGTACAGAACAATTGATCAAAGACACGGCAAAGCGAATCTTTTTTGCTGAAGGTAAACTGCATGCAACAACACAGGATATTGCAGACGCAGCAGGTATTAGTCGCACTTCGCTGCACTACTATTACAGGTCGAAAGATGAGTTGATAAAGCTTGTATTCAACGAAGCTATGGATGCTTTAAGTTCCAGGTTAAATGATATAATGGAATCTGCAATTCCATTTAGAGAGAAAATAGAACACATGGTAGATGTTATATTAACTGAGGCAATTGCTTATCCTTATCAGGAAACTTTTGTTATTACAGAAATGCTCTCTGATAGTAGCAGTTTTTATGAAAAAAAAGCAAAAAGCCATCGCCACACCAATGCCTTTCTTAAGGAAGTGGAAGCCGAAATGACCGTTGGGCATGTTAAAGCCATGAATCCTGTTCAGTTTATGATGAACCTTTTTTCATTAACAACCTATCCGTTAATTGTTCGCCCTTTGCAAAAAAAACTATTTAAATTGACGGATAAGCAATACGACCACTTGATGAACGAACGGAAAAAACTCATCTGTGATCTGATTTTTCAATAATAATTTTTATCCCATAACTAACTGTTTATTAAACAAAAAATTCCAACCAATGAAGCAAACTACGTTGCTGTTGAAGAGTTTAAACGCAGCAATATTTTATACTTTATTACTAACTGCATTATCGCTTGTATTTGTCTCCTGTGGTAATAAACAAAATAACAGTGCAGATGCTGCAGGTGCTGCTCCTCCAACACCCACTTACCCGGTATTTAAAGTGATTGCACAAACGGCTACGTTGCAAACCGTTTATCCCGCAACTTTGCAAGGTCAGCAGAATATTGAGATACGTCCAAAAATTGATGGCTACATCGAAAAAATATACATTGACGAAGGGGAAGTGGTGAAAAAAGGGCAATTGCTTTTCCGTATCAGCGCCCCCCAATACCAGCAGGACGTAAACAATGCCGCGGCAGCCATCAGCAGCGCAGAAGCGGATGTAAGTGCCGCCGAATTACAGGTAAAAAAAACAAAGCCTTTGGTAGATAAAGGCATCATCAGCAAGTTTGAATTGGAATCAGCAGAATACACCCTACAGGCACGTCAGGCTGCATTGGCGCAGGCAAAAGCGGCTTTAGCCAATGCGAAAATAAATGTAGGCTATACCACCGTCACCAGTCCGGTGAATGGCGTGGTGGGTACACTTCCTTATAGATTGGGAAGCCTCGTAAGCAGCACCACCCAAATGCCTTTAACAACTGTTTCCAACATTGGAAATGTGTATGCTTATTTTTCTTTGAATGAAAAACAATTGCTTGATTTTTCAAGACAATACAAAGGGAATACTTTACAGGAGAAATTGAAACATTTGCCTCAGGTTACCTTAGTACTTTCTGATGGTACTGAATATCCTGAAAAAGGGCGTGTAGAATCGGGTGGTGGATTGATCAATACAGAAACCGGTTCAGCAAGTTTCCGGGCAACGTTTCCTAATCCGGTTGGGCTTCTTCGCAGTGGAGCCAGCGCTATCGTGCAAATCCCCGTATCTGTTAATGATGCCATCCTCGTTCCGCAAAGATCTACCTACGAAATGCAGGGCAAACGCTTTGTTTTTCTCGTAACGAATGGCAATAAGGTTATCAGCAGGGAAATTGAAGTGATGCAAGTTCCATCCGGGCAGTATTTTGTTGTAACCAAAGGTTTAAAGGCAGGCGATACCGTAGTATATGAAAGCACCAGCACTTTACAGGACAGCACGGTCATCAAACCGGAAATCAAACCCGAAGAGAAAGTTTACCAGAATTTGAAATAATTATCTTATTCCCGTCTTTTTATGCTCAAAACATTTATAGAACGACCGGTATTATCAACGGTTATTTCCGTTATCCTCGTCATACTTGGTATTATAGGCATTGTAACTTTGCCCATTACCCTGTACCCGGATATTGCGCCGCCCACTGTTCGGGTATTTACCGCTTACCAGGGCGCCAATGCCGACGTGGTAATGAACAGTGTGATCGTTCCGCTGGAAGAACAAATTAATGGCGTGGAGAACATGACCTATATGACTTCTTCTGCAAGTAACGATGGCTCGGCTGGCATTACTATTTATTTCAAGCAGGGAACCAATCCCGACCTCGCTGCTGTGAACGTTCAAAACCGTGTATCAAGAGCAATGCCGCTATTGCCTGCCGAAGTAACCCGCGCAGGTGTAACCACCAGCAAACAGCAAAGCAGTATGGTAATGGTGTTTGCGCTTAACAGTACCAATCCCTCTTTTGATGCCAAGTTTTTGCAGAATTATGCCAACATTAATTTGGTACCTGTAATTAAAAGGATCAATGGCGTAGGTGATGCACAAGCCTGGGGCACCGGTGATTATTCCATGCGTATCTGGCTAAAACCTGATGTAATGGCAACGTATGGATTAGTGCCCGATGATATCAACAATGCATTGGCAGAACAAAACATCGAAGCGGCGCCGGGTAAAATTGGAGAGAACAGCAACCAGTCTTTTGAATATGTGCTTAAATACAAAGGCAGACTTCAAAAACCGGAAGAATATGAGAACATTGTTATCCGTTCGGCACAGAACGGACAATTGTTACGTTTGAAGGATGTCGCCCGCATTGAATTGGGTTCTATTACGTATGCCATTACTTCCCTTACCGATGGAAAGCCTTCTATTGTGCTTGGTATATTTCAGTCTGCAGGCTCCAATGCCCATGAAATGATACAGGAAATAGATCGTACCATAAAAGCAGCTTCCAAAAACTTTCCGCCGGGTGTAACCAGCACCATGATCTTTTCGGCGAATGATTTTTTGAATGTATCCATTGAAAAGGTTATCCGCACTTTGCTCGAAGCCTTTGTGCTTGTTTTTATTGTGGTGTTCATTTTTCTGCAAGACCTTCGTTCAACCTTAATACCTGCGATAGCCGTACCGGTAGCAATAATTGGTACCTTTTTCTTTCTGCAATTATTTGGCTTTACCATCAACCTGCTTACACTGTTTGCATTGGTGCTGGCAATAGGTATTGTGGTAGATGATGCGATTGTGGTGGTGGAAGCGGTACATTCAAAGCTGGATCATGGCGCTTCTTCGGCAAAAACAGCTACCCAGGAAGCAATGAGTGAAATCAGTGGAGCCGTTATTTCCATTACCCTTGTAATGGCTTCGGTGTTTTTGCCGGTCACCTTTATTTCAGGTTCTACAGGCGTATTTTATAAACAGTTTGGTTTAACGCTGGCTGTTTCGATCATTATTTCAGCCGTAAATGCCTTAACGCTTAGTCCCGCACTGTGTGCTTTATTATTAAAACCACATCATGAGAACAAGCTTCGAAAAGGTTTTATGCAACGTTTTTATAATGCTTTCAATGTCGGCTTTGAAGCAGTAACTGCTAAATATAAACGTTCTGTTGGTTTCTTATCAAAAAGGAAATGGATTGCATTATTTGGCATCGCTGTTTTTGGTACTTTATTATGGTTTTTGATGAAAACAACGCCGGGTGGATTCGTGCCTAATGAAGACCAGAAATTTATTATGGCAGATATTTCGCTGCCACCGGCTTCTTCACTGGAACGTACTTCAGAAATATCCGACCAGGTAGCGGCCATTTGCAGAAGCATACCCGAAATGGCTTCGGTTACCCAAGTAGGCGGTTTCGGACTTTTAAGCGGTGGAAGTGGTGGTTCCTATGCAGCTTTTTTCATGGAATTAAAACCCTGGAATGAACGCAAAGGAAAAGAACATACTGTTGATGCTGTTGTCAATAAATTGTTTCAGCTAACATCACATATTAAAGGTGCCAATATTCTTTTCTTTGCCCCGCCAACACTCGAAGGTTTTGGTAACACGAGCGGTTTTGAGTTTCAGTTGCAGGACAAAAGTGGTGGCGACATCAGTAAGTTTGTTGCCGTAAAAGATACATTCCTCGCCGCTTTAAGCAAACGCCCTGAGATACAATATGCAAAGAGCTTTTTCAATACCAATTTCCCTCAATATCAGATTGACCTGAATGTGCCCAAATGTAAAGAGGCAAATGTTCCACCTGCGGCTGTTTTAAACACATTGCAGGGCTATTATGGTGGTTTGTATGCCTCTAACTTCAATGAATTTGGAAAGCAATATCGTGTAATGATACAGGCTGATGCGGCGTATCGCGGTACAGAGGGAAGTATTAATAATATTTTTGTAAGAACGGGCAATAATGTAATGGCGCCGGTATCGGAGTTTGTTACCTTAAAACGGGTGTATGGACCTGAGTTTATTAACCGTTTTAATATGTTTACTGCTATGTCTGTATCCGGTGCGCAAAATGAGGGATATAGTTCCGGCGATGCCATCAAAGCCATCCAGGAAGTGGCTGCGCAAACATTGCCGGTGGGTTATGGATATGAGTTTTCCGGATTAAGCCGTGAAGAGATATCAAGCGGTAGCCAAACTATTTATATCTTTTTATTATGCCTTGTATTTGTGTACTTTTTATTAAGCGCACAATATGAAAGTTATCTGCTTCCTTTTTCGGTGCTGTTGTCGTTACCCATTGGCTTGGCAGGCGCTTTCATCTTTGCAAACCTGTTTGGCGTACAAAACAATATCTACCTGCAAATAACACTCATCATGCTCATTGGTTTGCTGGCAAAGAATGCGATTCTTATTGTAGAATTTGCGGTTGACCGGCGAAGGGAAGGACAAAGCATTGTGCAGGCAGCTATCAATGGTTCGGTTGCCCGTTTACGACCAATATTAATGACCTCTTTTGCATTCATTTTTGGCATCTTACCGTTAATGCTTTCAACGGGAGCAGGTGCGGAAGGTAACCGTTCTATTGGTACAGGTGCTGTTGGGGGTATGCTTATCGGAACCATCTTCGGCGTTTTTGTTATCCCGGTATTGTTCATCATTTTTCAAACATTACAGGAACGCATTAGCAGAAAGCCTTTGCCTGTTCCGGCTTCAGATCAAACCTCTATTCAATAAAAAATTCTATCCGATCAATTACATACAAAATGAACGACGGACATAAACGAAATCAACTATTCCTAATACTGATAATTGCACTCTTATTTGCATCCTGTGTTACACAAAAATATCAGCAGCCAGGCGTGGCAGTAAAAGGGCAACTGTATCGCGATACGAGCTCTGGTAACGCTTCAATAGAATTGGATACTGCAGACACTGTATCTATTTCCAGCTTACCTTATACGCAATTGTTCAGTGATACGGTATTGCAAAATCTTATTGCAGAAGGTATAAGCGAAAACTTAAATTTGAAAATAGCGATTGAACGTATCAACGAAGCAAATGCCAACTTTCAACAGAGCCGGATGGCTTTTTTGCCGGGTATTGATGGTAAAGCAAACGTTTCCCGCAACAAGCAGTCTATTGCTTCACTCAATCTGCCACCCGATTTTATCGGCACATTTCCTTTAGCTATCACAGCTTATCAGGCAAGTATAAGCACCAGTTGGGAAGCGGATATCTGGGGAAAATTAAAGAGCGCAAAAAAGGCGGCTTTTGCTAATTTATTGCAAAGCGATGCAGCCAAACGTGCCATACAAACACAACTGGTTGCGGGCATTGCAAGCTATTATTATCAATTGCTTTCGTTAGACCAGCAATTGAAGATAACGGAGCAAACTTTGGAAACCCGTATTCAGGAAGTAGAAACGATGAAAGCACTAAAAGAAAGTGCCGTTGTAACGGGTGCTGCGGTTGTACAAAGCGAAGCCAATCGTTATGCTGCGGAAGTAACGATACCCGATTTGAAACGCAGTATTCGTGAAACCGAAAATGCGCTGAGTATTTTATTAGCCAGGACACCAGGCGCTATTAAACGCAGTACCTTGGAGGAGCAAACAATTTATACTGATCTGCAAACCGGCATTCCTTCTTTGCTGTTAAAAAACAGACCCGATGTGCAGCAGGCAGAACTTGCTTTCAGGGCTGCTTTTGAAAACACCAATGTAGCCCGCACTTATTTTTATCCGCAACTAACATTAACGGCTGAAGCCGGTGTTTCGTCTATAAAAATCAAAGACTTGTTTAACAGATCAATTTTTTATAACATCATAGGCGGACTTACCCAACCCATTTTTAATAACGGACAAAATAAAGCTCGTTTACGCATTGCAAAAGCGCAACAACAGGAAGCTTATTATGCCTATCAGCAATCGTTGCTGAATGCCGGCGCAGAAGTTTCCGATGCATTATATGCTTATCAAACCGCTTTAGAAAAACAGTCAAGCCGCACTCACCAGATAGAAGCTTTGGAGAAAGCGGTTGATTATACAAAAGAATTATTGCAATACAGTTCTGCCACCAATTATACCGATGTGCTTACCTCCGAACAATTTTTATTGTCAGCACAGTTGGGCAGTGTAAATGATAAGTTACAGCAACTGCAGGCAGTGGTAAATCTTTACCAGGCGTTAGGCGGTGGCTGGTGATAATTTTTATAGTTTAAATTGAAAAGGCCTGTGTCTTTTCCGATTGATATTTTACTTATTAATAGAAGGATATTTAACAATGTGCAGCACCTGTACTAAGTAAATTAATTAATTGAGCATCCTGTATTCATTCGGTGATTGCTCCACCCGTTGCTTAAATAAACGTGTAAAATGCTGCGGATATTTAAACCCTAATTCATAAGCAATTTCACTAACCGACTTATTGTAATCAAATATTCTTTCTTTCGCTACATTAATCACCTTCGATTGTATGTATTCCTATGCCGTTTTTCCTGTTTCTTTCTTTATCAGGTCACCAAAATAGCCGGGCGATAAGTTTAATTTACTTGCACACCAGACTACGGAAGGCAAGCCGTTTGTTTGAGGTTTATCTGTCTTAAAGTATTCATTCAACAAATTTTCAAACCCTTCTAAAATACCTTTGTGTGCATTGTCCCGGGTAATAAACTGGCGGTCGTAAAAACGAACACAATAATTCAAAAACAGTTCAATATTGGATACAATCAACCCTTTACTATGCTTGTCAATGGCAGGTTCCAGTTCATATTCAATTTTCGAAAAACAATCCAACACAATTTTCCGTTCCCGTTCTGATAAATGCAATGCTTCATTGGATTGATAGCTAAAAAAAGTATAATCCTGAATATGCTTTCCAAACGAAGTGCCATGTATTAAATTAGGATGAAATACCAGTGCATAACCTTTGGGCTGATACGTTTCTCCACTGCTGTTAACACCAGCAACTTGTCCGGGTGCAAGAAAAACCAAAGTACCTTCCTGGTAATCGTAAGTTTGTTTGCCATATACCAAATCACCGCATTTTACCTCTTTAAAAATATGGTGTAGAAGCCGAAATACATACGGGAACCCAACCGGGGATTTGCCTTTGATAAATCAACCACACTTACCAACGGATGAAGTGTTTCGTTATTGTTGAATTCATTGTATTCGCTGATAGTCTCAAAACGTCGCATATTATCCATATCACCATATTTTTATTCAATTCAAAATTATCACCTTGAATTCTTATTTCATTGATGAACACCTTCTAATCAGCAATAATGGTAAGTAAATCAGCAATCTGTATACCATGCAGGCAGAAAAATGCCAGGACCTTTGTATAGTGAAAAAATAAGCTATACAAAAAGTAAAATTAAATAATGGCGTTGAAATGCCCATTCTCGGATTTGGCGTTTTCCAGGTAACAGATTTAGCTGAATGTGAGAGAAGTGTTTATGAGGCCATCCAAACAGGTTACAGATTGATTGATACCGCTGCTTCTTATGGCAACGAAGAGGCAGTAGGAAAAGCCATTGGTGTAAGCAATTTTCATCCCGATAGATTGATTGATTTGACTATTCACAACGAACTTGTTCCGGCAGTTAACCAGATTGAAACCCATCTGTTCCACCAGCAAAGCCAAACGCAACAATTCCTGCAGGAAAATAAGGTGCAGATAGAATCGTGGGGACCATTCGCAGAAGGTAAGAATAATATTTTTCATAATGAGTTGCTACTGTCAATTGGAAATAAATACAACAAATCTATTGCGTAGGTTATCCGTCGATGGCTTATTCAAAGAGGTGCGGTTACCATTCCAAAATCTGTACGTAAAGAGAGAATGGAAGAGAATTTCAACATTTCCGATTTTGAACTAAGTATTGACGATATGGAAGCGATAAAAAAACTGGATACAAAAACAAGTCAATTCTTCGACCACCGCGACCCGGCGATGGTAAAATGGCTTGGTACCTATAAAAATGCGGATTAATAGTTTTAAAATAACAATATGCAAAAGCGGGCTGGAGGTATCAGCCCTGGGTTTGGGTTGTATGGGATTAACTTTCGGTTATGGTCCGGCAACGAATGAAGCCGATGCCATTGCCCTGATTCAAAAAGCAGTAGCGTTGGGCGTTACCTTTTTCGATACTGTAGAAGCTTACAGTCAGGGGGGTAATGAAGAATTGCTGGGCATAGCATTAAAGCCTTACAGGGATAAAGTAGTTATCACCACCAAATTTGGTTTTAAAAATGGCAACTCCAGCCAGGGATTAGATAGCAGCCCTGAAAGAATAAGAACTGTTGCAGAGACATCTTTAAAACATTTACAAACAGATGTGATTGATTTATTTTATCAGCATCGCGTTGACCCAAATATTCCAATAGAAGATGTTGCAGGAACAGTGCAGGAATTAATCAAAGAAGGAAAAGTAAAGCATTTTGGTTTATCAGAAGCAGGTGTGCAAACCATTCGCAAAGCACATGCTGTTCAACCGTAACAGCACTGCAAAGTGAATATTCACTTTGGTGGAAAGAACCCGAAAAAGAAATCATTCCAACGCTCGAAGAATTAGGAATTGGCTTTGTTCCATTTAGCCCTTTGGGTAAAGGTTTTTTAACAGGAAAGATTGATGAGCATACTTCATTTGATAAGAATGATTTTCGCAATACGGTTCCGCGCTTTTCCGCAGAAAACCGGAAAGCAAATCAAGCTTTGGTGGATTTGTTGGATAAGATTGCTAAAGAGAAAAAAGCCACGAATGCACAAATAGCATTAGCATGGCTGCTGGCACAAAAGCCGTGGATTGTTCCTATTCCAGGCACCACAAAATGCATCGGTTGCAAGAAAATGTTGGCACAGTGGATATAGAACTAAGAGAGAATGACCGCGAAGAAATTAATGATGCGGTTTCTAAAATTGAAGTTCAGGGTGCCCGTTATCCTGAACAGTTGCAAAAACTGGTAGGTCGTTAGTGCATTATGAAATAACTCAAAAACAATAAAAATACACTCATGAAAAAAGCATTGTATTTAATGATTGTATTCTGTGTTACTTTGTTTACTCTGGCGCAAGCACAGGATACATCTATTTTTCCAAAAGGTGAAATAGGTAAAAACACGGATAATTATACAGGAACTATCTGGCTCAATGAATTAAGTAAACCGGATACTGCTTTCACTTTTGGCATTGCTCAGGCAGTCTATGCGTCTGGTTCAAAATTGGATTGGCATATTCATCCCGGCGGACAAATTCTGCTTATTACGGAAGGCACCGGATACTACCAGGAGAAGGGTAAGCCGGGGCAGATTGTTCATAAAGGAGATGTCATCAAATGTCTCCCAGGTGTAGCGCATTGGCACGCAGCAGTATCAAATAGCAGTTTTGCTTATATCGCGATTTCACCTGCACAAAAAGGAAAAACAATATGGTTGCAAAAGGTAACGGATGCAGAATATAATGCAATAAAATAACATCATCCCACAACCAAATTTCTCTATGTAAAACGTATAAATTAATAACACATGAAAGCAAAAATTTTGCACTATTTTTCTCATTATGATTGTTCAATCATCTTATGCACAAGAAAGCAGCATAAATAACACACCTGAAGTAGCTGAAGTGATTGATCTGACGATGAAGGACAATAAGCCCGTTATTAAAAAAGTGTATGCTGCTGTTGACTGCGGCATGGTGATAAATCCTGATGCAGCAGCCAACATGGGCGAAGGAGCAATAGTAGATGGTATCGGAAATGCGCTGTATGGAGAAATGACATTTCAGGATGGAGCGCCACAAAAAAATAATTTTAATACCTATCGCATGGTTAGATATAGCGAAGCACCAAAGGCGATTGAGGTACATTTTGTGAAAAATGACCATGACACCGGTCTTGGTGATCCATTGTTCCCGCCCATTTTTGGTGCGCTTGCAAACGCATTGCATAAGGCAACCGGAAAGCGTTTATATGAGAAACCATTTGGAAAACAATTGCAATCCACTTCACCCGTTGTTATGCAGCAGTAAATAACTGCTATTACTTTTATGTAAGCAGCTTGCATTCAGCCACCAAAAAGATAGGTTCATTATGAAAAAAATGTTATTGATTGCCGCTATAGCAGGTGTTTTCACGTCTTGCTGAAATGGCAGTGAAAGTGCTGAGGGTCAGACAGTAATACCAATAGCATTACTACTCCACCTACGTCCGATAACACGAGTACGGTAGCTCCAATGATGGGTGACACATCAAAAACAGAAGCGGACAGTTTAAAAAGGTAAAATACTTCTAAATTTAATGGTAGCTTCTGTGAAGGCTGGTTAGTTAAGAAGTTAATAATTAAACTCCAAAAAAGTATTACATCATTTATTGGAGAACTGATTGATAATCCCGATTATTCGTCCATAAAAATGTTGGTATCAGTAAGCTCCATCCCTGATATAATCTATGCAATTACCTGGGCAACCGAAGGCTCGGCACCGTCCAATACCGGTGTTTCCCGTGCTTCCTCTGCAATTTCAGGTCGTGGATTTTGAAAGTATTCTTTTTTAACCTTACTGGCGGTTTTATGATCGCCGGTATGGCTCCAGCCCGGAGGCATAATAAGATAAAGGAATTTATTTTTAATGCCGGGTGCTTTACGTATGTCTTTGATCAATGCGCCGAACTCACCAAAATATGCATCGAGAAAGCTGTTGGGTGCCATTTCTCTGGTGATGCCATAAGTAATGGGTACTGTCTTTTCCTGCAACTGGTAGGTGCCAAAAACACGATCCCAGATATTGAGCAGGTTGCAGAAATTGGTATCCATATACAATGGGTTCTTGGCATGGTGTACACGGTGATGCATGGGCGTGAGAATGAATTTATGCAGCGGACCGAGCTTGCCATCGCGCATCATGTGCTCGCCAATGTGTATAAAGCCACCCCAAACACCATCAATAAACATAATAAGGAACAGCATGGGCGGCGGTACACCAAGAAGAATACAAACGGTGGTCCGGATAAAGTCGGCATAAGGCCCTTCGAGGAAAAAGTGGGCGTAAGAAACGGATAGGTTCATTGCTTCCGGTGCATGATGGGTGGAGTGTAAACACCAGAACAAGCGCACTTTATGCCCGAGATAATGGTAAATAAAATGACCAAACTCCCACACAATATAGCCGTAAATGAACCAGTACCAGGTAAACGAGATTTTGATAATCGCGTATTTTTCGAACAGTCCGATACACACTACAACAAGCCCGATAGACAAAAACCGTCCTATAAAGGCATTGAGCACATAAGAGAAGAAAGGTATTTTATAATCAATGGCTCTGAACTTTCTAAAGATCAATGCTTTCATGATCTCCAGAAACAGCAGAACCGGAAATAATGGCGCAATAATCCAGGTAAGTCCGTCGAGCGAGAGTAGCGAGCTATAGTCGCCTGAATGAACAACATCCAAAATATGTCTGATACCAAAAAAACCGACAAACCAATCCTGAACGTCTTTTAAAAACTCCATGATGCAAAGTTATTAGTTAAACAAAGTATTGGCTATGAACAGAAAGGATGATGGCAAGCCAATAGTGGAGCGAATTTAAGCAATATCCTTATTTATAAAAAGTATGATAATATTTATTAAGAAAATTATTGTATTTTCCTAACACTACATGTGCTAAAACATGGGCATGCACAAATTCCTCCTCTCCGTAAAAACATCCGGCAGGATGGAGCGGACACTTATTGAAAAGGATAAATTGTATAGCCCAGGTGGTTCTACCCGAAAAAGGGTGTTGAATGAATACATAGCTCATACCGCCCTATTCGTTTTGCACAGGCTCATTTAAGATCTGTTGCTGTTATCATGGCATTTAACTTTAACCCGCATAATTATTTGAAAGCTATATTTTGTTAGGTAATCATTTAAAAGCGGTAAATACTGCGAAGTACCTTTGCGGTATTTATATACTATGAACAACACCGGCGCCAAAAAATACTTTCATCTCATTATTATATTGGGTCTGCTCACCGCCATTGGTCCTTTTTCTATTGATATGTACCTGCCTGCTTTTCCGGATATTGCGAAAAGTCTGCATACATCCGTAGCACAGGTTATGTTATCACTCTCCAGTTTTTTTATAGGTATTTCGGTGGGGCAATTGGTCTATGGCCCGCTGCTGGAGCGGTTTGGCAGAAAAAAGCCGATGTACACCGGTCTTTTCATCTACCTTCTTGCCTCCGTAGGTTGTGCTATGGCTACATCGGTACATGCGTTAATTATCTTCCGGCTTTTGCAGGCTTTTGGTGGCTGTGCGGGTATGGTGGCGGCAAGGGCTATCGTGCGGGATATATTTGAAGTGAAACAAAATGCCAAAATATTTTCTACGCTAATGCTGGTAGTGGCGGTATCGCCGATTATTGCCCCCACCGTAGGTGGTTATATTACTGCTGCATTTGGCTGGCGGTATGTGTTTGCAATACTCATTATTATAAACCTCCTCATCCTTGCCGGCGTATATTTTTTGTTGCCCGAAAGCAGAAAACCTGATCCCTATTTTTCATTGAAGCCCGGTGCTATTCTCAGCAATTTTACAGGCATTCTTAAGCATCCGCAGTTTTACACCTATACGTTAACGGGCGCTATTGCCTATGCTGGTTTATATGCTTATATCAGCGGGTCGCCCTATGTTTTTATGGAGCTATTTAAGGTAAACGAAAAACAATACGGGTGGATATTTGCACTGATTTCTATAGGTGTGATTGGCTCCAGCCAGGTCAATAATCTGGCATTAAGAAAGTATTCCAGTGAGCAAATCATAAAAGCAGCAACCTGCTGTCAAAGTATCATCGGAATCATATTGGCTGCCATCACCTTCTTAGGTTTAAACGGACTATTTATTACCATCCTGCTCATTTTTTTATTTTTGTGTGGACAAGGCTTTATTTTTCCAAATGCATCTGCACTTTCTTTAGCGCCTTTTGGCAATACTGCGGGCAGCGCTTCCGCGTTGATGGGCGCTATTCAAATGGGTATTGGTGCAGGCGCTTCGGCACTTGTAAGTGTGTTGCAAAACGGCACTCCACTGCCTATGGCTGGCGTAATGGCTTGCTGCGCAATAACGGCGTTTGCTGTTTTCTGTGGAGGAAGAAAATTGATTATTCATCGTGCCAAAACAAGAGCCATGGCAGAAGAAGATATGGAAATGATCAGTACAATATGAGCATTGGGCAACCATCGCAATGCTAATCCATTTTCAACAGCAACTCTAATAATGAAATACCCTATAATTAATACATTTTGCTACAATATCAGAAGATTGTCTGTCGGTTGAAGTTTTTAGAGAATATTTAAAAATGATGGTTTGAACCACAGACCTGCCGCAGGCTAATTCATTAAGCTGAATGTTAGTAATTTCCGTTGTAAAAAACAGCTTTTTACAAAAAGCAAATAAAAGAAGCAGGACTATGCGTTATGTTAATTTATCGCTTTTGCAAGTTGATTCATCCATAAAGCACCCATGCGGCGTAGGCAACATAGCAACCGACATTGCTGTTGACCTGCTGCTTTATTTAAACCCAAACAAAAACGGAAATAGAAAGGTGACAATCGTAACCCAAATGCAGTAAAAGGGCAGGTAGGAGGAAATGACTTTTCCAACCCTGGTTATATCAGCCTTCTTTGTAAGAACCCCAAAAAGTTGCACAGTTACTAATAAAAGATTTACCAGAATCAACACATTGCCTCCCAAAACTGCAGCCCTGTTTGGCGTAATTCCCCATGCTGAAATCCGGAATAAAATGGCAGACAACGCGATGCCACTAACAATGATAGTTACAACAGATAGCAAAAAAAGCACCCAGATTTCCGGCCGGCTTTTAGTTGTTGTAGCTGTTTCGGCAACAGAGAAGAAAATGATAGCCATCACCCCAACTAATAGTGCATTAAAAATTAGTAAAAACTCGCGGTCGTTGTAAGGGTCTTTACCCGAATATACCATTGCTACGAGGTAAATTACCAGCATCACCAATACCAGCGGACTGAATATTTTAGCAATTACCGGCGAAACTTTACCTACCAGTTGCGGGTTGGTCTGCGTAAGATAGGTGCCTAAAACAGGCGCAGCAGGAAGCCCAAAAACAACAACATTCTCAAAATAAAATTGCTCAATGTTAAAGCCTATCAATGAGAAAAGACCAATGGTTATACCGGTCATAATTGCGCCTGCTATCAGGATGAGCGTGGTCATAACTATCAGGTCGCCGTTGTATTTTAAAAAGCTAAGGCGTTTTTCAACATCATTTTTGGTTTCACCAACAAAAGTAAAACCTAATACACACCATAGAAATAAGAGTAAATGAATGCACGATAAAAGCAAGGTGTCGCTCTGCTGAACATCAGGAAGGGAGTTGATAAAAATTAAACCAATGAGTATTGTACCAACTATAAAAGCAATTTTGGCGGCTGGTAATTTATTTTTCCAGGCAAAGTAAGCCGATAGCGCCGGAAAAATGATAAAACCAATATTTCTGGGATAGAAAAACGCTTCGTTTATATGTAGAATTGCCGGCAGCTTTGCAATTGCACCCGCCAGGAGCGAAGCAATAATCACAAATAATAATTCCCTGCCTGTGCCCCGGTTAATTTCCTCACTTTCGTAATTCAGTCTTTCATTCCAGCAATCAGCGAGTGTGTTGCCTTTTAGCTCCGGATAGAGTGTACTGAACTCCCTTTTAAAAACCATCTTGTTCGTCCGGTACATCTTTTCAAGTTGCCTGGGGTCGTTTAGATGGGTGAGTATTTCGTCTTTCATTTGTTTTTATTTTAAAGCGGTTTGGTCAAGTTTTTACTTCTGATCAGCTAAGGTTTTTTAATTCCACAACGTGCCATTTAATCCTAAAACAAATCCAAGCCACAGTCCGATAATGAATACTACCAGGCTTAGTATAATAGCCAGTGTTTTATTAAAACTGCCTTTTGAACTCAGATAGTTCATGAAGTAAAAAAACAGCCCTCCCGTTGCACCTGCAAACGGAACGATGATCAGCGGTTTAAGCATCCATAGCTTTCCCCATTCTGGTTTAGGCTCATCAACTCCAAATACAAATAGTGAAATAAGGATTAAACCAATCACTGCGCCTATCAACATTGGTTTACCCATTGAAATCTGTTCGGGCTGTTCTGCTGCATTGTTTTTCTGTGTCATTTTGTTTGTTTTAAGGTTATAAATTGTTTTGTTGTTTTTTCTTAAAAGAACTTTGTTTTTCAAAGTAAAAAGGCAAAAAATTTTTAGTCCTGCTCTTTCTCTTAAACTAAAAGCTGCAAATACTCATTATCCTGTTTATTGTTCTGTTGTACTGTTTTTGTATGCATAGCTATTGCTGCGATTTTATTAATTTTTCCAATGCTTTCAGGTGATCAGTAAACGCTTTTTTGCCCAATTCCGTCATAAAATATTTCGTATTTGGTTTTCTTCCAATAAACGACTTTTTTACATCAATAAAGGCTTCCTTTTCTAATGCTTTAAGGTGGCTGGCCAAGTTGCCATCGGTCACATCCAGATAGTCCTTCAATGTATTAAAATCAAGCATATCATTAACTGCCAGCACCGACATAATTCCCAGCCTGATCCTGCTTTCGAATGCTTTATGTAAATGATCGGTTACTATTTTCATCTTTCGTACCTGTAATGCATATAAATACCATATATAATATGGACCACCCCAAAACCTACAGTCCAAAACAATAATCCATACTCAACAAAGTAGGAGCTGATCAATCCTAATCCTATCTCAATAAGTCCTAAGCTTTTCACTTCTTCATAAGTGAATTTACCGGCATTGTATAACGCCAGCCCATAAAATAATAACGTAAATGGAGCAATAAGGCCAATCAATCCTTTAGAGGTCAAAATAAGGATCAGCAGACCGCCTGCGATAAGTGGAATTGCCATATGGATGAGCAGCCGCCTGGCAGTAGGATTCCAAAGTTTTTCACCCCTTTTATGAGCCTTTTTAAAGGAAAGAAAAATAGCCGTACCTATAGCTAATATCAATATTATAATGGCTAATAAAACAACCTTGAATAAATCAGCGTATAAGCTTTCTGGTTTCACGATACTGTAAACGATTTTATCGGGATTAAAATTAAAAAACCTATAAGCAATATAGGCGCCAGCCAAGGCATAAACACCTGCCATAATACCAGCCAAACCGGAGAGCGACAGAAATTTAGAAGAACGTTCCATGAGGGAGCGCATTTCCGCTATATCCCGGATATAATCTTGTTCTACTTTCATTTAAAAGTACTTTGAATTACAAAGTAAATAAATAAATATGAAATAATCCAACTCTTTTTTGATTAACGGCTTAAATATTTGCATCTTTTTGAAATACCTGATAATGTGGAGGTATTGTATGTGTTGTAGGATTGGCTTCCTCCCTAATTTCGGGCATGCAAAAAGTAGAGATTCCGGGCTTATTACAGCGCTTAAATCTGCTCTTTGAAATATCGTTTTTTCTGATGCTGCTGATGTTTATTCTATAGCTGCAAAAAATGCTTCAATGAGCAGAAGCCCGGCAAGGGCTCAGGTTTTCTTTTCTGTTTCTAATGCCTGGCATCTTTCCACTACCTGTGCCGGTATTAAGCCCACTAAAGAAGTATGGGTCTGAAGTTCTTATACTCTGCTATCCAGGCATTGATCTTTTCATAGGCATCTTCCAGTGATAAGAATCATTTGATGTTCCGACACTCGTCCCGGAATAAACCATTGAATGATTCTACAAACAGGTTATCTGTAGATTTATTTGGTCTTGAATAGTCCAAAGTTACCCCTTTATCATATGCCCGTTTGCCGAAATCTTTTGGATATAAACTCAGTTCCATTACCCAAACGCTATTTACTTCTGTTCTCTGCGGTAAAAAAGAAATAATTATTTCACTTTATACCCTTTCCATCCATACCACGCAACAAGCGCAAAGCAAAACAGCGGAATCAGGTAAGCATTAGGAGTATAAGCTGTTTTATCGGCAATAAAGCCCATCACATACGGCATAATCGCTCCACCGGCTATAGACATGACCAGAAAAGAAGAACCTTTTTTAGTATGATGCCCTAAGTCCTTTACTCCCAAAGCAAAAATGGTAGGAAACATAATGGACTCAAAAAAGAAAATAGCCATTAATGCATACACAGAAAAAATACCTTTTAAATACACAACTACAACACACAAAACAATATTGATGAGTGCATAAACCGTTAGCAATTTATTAGGTGCGAATTTCTTCATCAATGCCGAGCCGGTAAAACGTCCGATGGTAAACAGTAGTAAGCTGGTACCTAATAGCTTAGATGCTGTCTGGGCATTAATAGTGCGGTCTGCTTCAATGCAATAATTAATAAATAAGGCTGCGATACCTACCTGTGCACCAACGTAAAAAAACTGTGCAGCTACCGACCAGATAAAGTGCCTGTGTGCTGCCAATGGTTTAATGTCCTGGTCAATACTGGAAACAATAGTGCTTTCCTTTATTTCGGGTAAGTGGGTGCGCCAAAACAAGATAGCAAACAACGATACCACAATGCCAATCACCACATATACAATTTGTACGCTACCTAATTGCGAACTGCCTGTAGATCCTTCACCTTCACTAAAAAACAGATAGCCACCTACCAGCGGACCTAAGAAAGCGCCCACACCATTAAAGCTTTGCGATAAGTTCAATCGGAATTCAGATAATTCCGGCTTACCCAAAACAGTAGAGTAGGGGTTGGCAGCCGTTTCTAAAAAAGTAAGTCCGGATGCCAATATTAAAAATGCACCCAGGAAGAAGTTGAATTTGGAATCGTTTGCAATATCGGAAGCAGCAAAAAGATAAAACAAAAATGCGCCTGTTGCAAAAAGCGATAAGCCTACAATGATGCCACGCTTGTAGCCAAATTTATTCATAAACAAACCGGCGGGCAAAGCCACTAAAAAATAGGCACCGAAGTAAGCAGCCTGCAGCAAAGTAGAGCGGGCTTTAGATACGTTCATAGTATCCTGGAAATGCTTGTTAAGCACATCGAGCAGCCCATAAGAAAATCCCCACAAAAAGAATAAGCAGGTAACTAAAATAAAAGGAAACAAATAGCTTTTAGTACCTTGTTCAGAAGCAGCAATCGTTGATTGCGAAGTAGTAGCTAATGCCATGAATCTGATTTATATGGTAAGCAACAATAGTGGTGAATGGTGAGTGGCTGGTTGTGTGTATTTAGTGGTGAGGGGTGAAAACAGTGTTGTTTTATAAAACACTTTTATGTTCACCTTTTTATTTTTCCCAAACTCACAACCGACCACTCACAACTTTTATGTCAGCGACCTATCGAGGTGTGTATAGCCGCCATCTACAAAAATAACTTGCCCGGTAGTGTGCGACGATACATCACTCAATAAAAATACAACAGTATTCGCAATTTCTTCGGGGGTGGTAAAACGTTTGCCCAGTGGAATGCGCGATACAATTTGTTGCAGCTTTTCTTCGGGGCTGGGCTGCTTTTGTATCCAGGTTTCGTATTGCGGTGTGCTTACTTCTGCTGGTATTACGGTATTCACCCGCAAGCCATATGGCAACAACTCGGCAGCCCATTCTCTCGCCAGTGCATTAATAGCGCCTTTGCTCGCCGCATAGCCCGAAGTATTGCCTTGCCCGGTTACAGATACTTTAGAACCAATATTTACAATACATCCGTTTGTTTTTTTCAAGTGGGGCAAAGCATAGTGCGCCATAGCAAAATAATGCACTAAGCTTACATCCAGCGAGCGGTTAAAACTTTCTACAGTGCCATTTTCCAAACTTACGCCATCATTCACGCCGGCATTATTTACCAGCCCGTCTATACGGCCGTAAGCAGCAATCACTGCATCAATCACCGCTTTGCAATCCCTTTCATTGGTGAGTTCAGCCTGCACGGCCATTGCCTGTCTCCCGGCTTGTTGTAGTTGCTGCAGCAATGTTTCATTTTGCGTAGTATTCCTATCTGCAATCACCGCAATGCCTTCTTCTGCAGCTATCAGTTTGCAAATGGCTGCACCAATACCGCTGGCGCCACCCGTTACCACAAATACTTTATTTTGCAGGTGTAGGTTCATGCTGGTGTGGTTGGGGTAAAGAAAATATTTTTTCCATCAGCACCCATTTTTCATTCTCTTTTGCCCAGGGTAGCGGCTGCTGAAATTTCCAGGTTAGTGTTTCCCATTCCTGCACATTGGGGTTGGCTGCATCCATCGCCGCTTTTTTATCGAATGAGAAACTATCATCCGCTTCTATAATCATGAACAGGCGGTTGCCGGTACGATAAATATCCATCACATTAATACCTGCACTCGTGATGCTATCAATGATTTCTTTCGAGACGTGCTGATGGCGCTGCTCATATTCAGCAATTAAATCTGCATCATCTTTCAGATCTAAGGCAAGGCAATATCTGACCATTATTTTATACGATTTTATGGGTTAGATTAATTGCTTTGAACCGCGAAGACTTGAGGAAAATAAGCTACTCAAAAAGACTTATTTGTCTTATAAACTCTTAGTGGTTCAATGCTGTTTCTATCAACGAACAACTGTGGTCTGTCAATGCTATTGCAACACCGCCAGTGCTTTTTCCACCATCGGGTCTTTTGGATTTGTTACTACAAAATATCCCTCTGTTCTAAACATCTGCCGGGCAAGATAAGCAGACAATTTTTTTAATACATCTTGTTTCACTGTTTCCGAAACATTGCTCAGATTGATGCGATCGTGCTGTGCAAAATTGACCAGTTGTTGCCAGTCATTATTATCAGGACGATATTGATTGGTGAGCTGTTGCGGCGTTTTAATACTTTGCAGCGTGCTTTTATGATCCATGTAATAATGATACACAAAGTTGCTGAGCGTTCCCTTGTAAAATAAATCTACTACCGGTTGTGGTTGTGCAGTTGTATCAAAAGGTATAAAGATATCCGGCGTAATGCCGCCACCACCATACACCAGATGCCCGCCCGGTGTTTTAAATGCTTGTGTGGTTGGCTTGGTGGTATCGCCAATTACTACTTCGCCATTGTGAAAGCGTTGTATCAGTTCTTCTTCGTAAGCTTCTTTGCCTTTGTTGTAAGGCTTTTGAATATTGCGGCCTAAAGGTGTATAATAGCGCGCCACTGTTAAACGCAAAGCACCACCATCTGTTAAGTTGTATTGCTGCTGCACCAAGCCTTTGCCAAAGGTGCGGCGACCAATAATGGTGGCCCGGTCCCAATCCTGTAAAGCACCTGCCAATATCTCGCTTGCCGATGCAGAGGTTTCATCCACCAAGACTACCAGTTCTCCCTTCTCAAATAAACCTTCGCGCTTGCAGCGGTACTCGGTTTTGGGCACATTGGTACCTTGTGTGTATACAATCAATTTGTTATCATCCAAAAATTCATCAGCTATACTCACTGCCTCGTTTAAAAAACCACCACCATTGCCGCGCAGGTCTAATATGAGTTTTTGGATGTGTTGTTGCTGCAGTTTTTTAAGAGCGTCTAAAAATTCTTCGTAAGTAGTTTCTGCAAATTTATTGATGCGGATAAAGCCGGTTTGCGGTGCAATTACATAGCTCACATCTACCGAAGGAACGGGTATCGTGCCACGCTCGATGGTCAGTTTTTTTTGCTGCCCGTTGCGGAGCACCGTAACATTCACATCGGTACCGCCCTCACCACGCAACAGATTGCGTATTTTATCGGGTTTGATATTTACTCCGGCAATGGAGATAGTGTCATACACTGCCAGCATTTTATCACCTATTTCCATGCCTGCCTCGTCGGATGGCCCGCCCGCTATTACATTTACTACATTTACCGTATCGTCAAATATCTGAAACTCTATTCCAATACCCTGAAAATTGCCCTGCAAATCTTCGTTTACATTCTGCAGTTCCGAAGGCGGAATATAAACACTATGCGGATCGAGATGCGCCAGCATTTCATTAATAGCATCAGCCTTTAAACTATCCGTCCCTACTTTATCTACATATTTATTTTTGATAAGCGAGAGGATTTCCGGCAACACACTGCTGCTGATATTGTTTTGGAAAAAAGAATTTGCAACCGCTGTTTTCGCGCGCATCTGGTAGCCGATCACCATCCCCACTGTCATTACAATGGCAAACAGCAATGGCAACCATACCTGAAATTTTTTACTTCCCATAAATCTTCGTTCTTTGTATCTTAATATACGATGCGCGAATATCTGCAATACTTTATTTAAGATAAATAAAATTTTGATACATGGCCATAACGCTGATAGCCGACAGTGGCGCTACTAAATGTGAGTGGCGATTGGTACGTGATGGTGAAATACAAACCATCATCACTGCCGGCATAAGTCCTTATTTTTTATCAAAGGAAAAAATTGCAGCTGTTTTGCAGGCGGAATTGCTGGCAAACATGCCCAAAGTAATAGTAAGCAAAGTAGCTTTTTACGGTACAGGATTGGGCAATACCGATAATTTGAAATTGATGAAAGCCGTTTTACAAAAAACATTTCCGGCTGCAACGGTGGAAGTAACACACGATTTGATGGCTGCCGTACATGCTACAGTTGGCAGGGCAAAAGGTGTGGTGGCAATATTGGGAACGGGCAGCAATTCATGCTATTATAATGGTAAAAAAATAGTAAAAAACAGCCCGGGTTTAGGCTATGTATTGGGCGATGAAGGCAGTGGTGCTTATTTGGGTAAAAAAGTAATTCAATATTATTTATACAACACCTTTGATGAAGACCTGCGTGCCCGTTTTGATGCTACTTTTACCGTTACAGCAAAAGATATTCTGGAAAGCGTTTATACCAAACCTTTGCCCAGCCGTTACTTGGCATCGTATGCCATTTTTTTGGCGCAAAACCGCGGGCATTATATGATTGAAAATATTTTGGAAGATGGATTAAACGATTTCTTTTTTCAGCATTTATGCAAATACACTGAAAGCTGGAAAATGCCTATTCATTTTGTGGGCAGTATTGCTTATGGTTTTAAAGATATATTGCAACAGCTATGCAATGCGTACGAGTTTGAGTTGGGAAAAGTGGCGCAAAGCCCAATGGAAGGTTTGCTGAAATATTATGGAGTGGGTTGAGCGTTATCACAAAAATGCCGCAATAATGGAACTATGAAGACTCGAATACATATAAAGTATGTTTCTTGTAATTTCATTGTTTTAAAATTTTGTAATTCTATTAAAATGTGATGAATTACAAAGTATAATCCTTGCCTCTGTGTAGAAGTGCTGTTGATGCTGGAGTTTAAAAATGTATTTGCTTAATCACTCAATTATTGCCACAGCTTATGAAACAATTAATAACTTATCCAATAAACAACAGAACCAAACAAAATGGCTAACGATTTTATCAGAACTACCGAGCAGCCTTCGCCTTACCGGCATTTGGAAAAAATGACGGTGAAAGAACTGATAACCAACATTAATAATGAAGATAAAACCGTACCTTTTGCCGTAGAAAAAGCGCTGCCGCAAATAGAAAAATTAATAACAGAAATCACAGATAAAATGCTCGCGGGCGGGCGCTTGTTTTACATCGGTGCAGGCACCAGTGGGCGGCTTGGTATTTTAGATGCAAGCGAATGTCCGCCCACCTATGGCGTACCGTACGATATGGTTATCGGTATTATTGCTGGTGGCAACACCGCCATTATTAAAGCTGTAGAAAATGCAGAAGATGATACGGAGCAAGGCTTTAAAGATCTGCAGGAATATAAAATATCTCCAAAAGATGTGGTGGTGGGCATAGCCGCCAGTGGCACCACGCCGTATGTAATTGGAGCTTTAAGAAAATGTAAAGAAAACGGTATTACTACCGGCTGCATTACCTGCAATGCCGGCAGCCCGCTGGCAGCAGCAGCCGATTTTCCCGTGGAAGTAATCACCGGTCCCGAATTTGTAACCGGCAGCACGCGTATGAAAAGCGGTACGGCGCAAAAACTGGTACTCAATATGATTTCTACTACAGTAATGATACAACTGGGCAGAGTAGAGGACAACCGCATGGTAAATATGATGCTTACCAATGAAAAATTGATTGACCGCGGCACCCGCATGTTGATGCAACAATTGGATATGTACGATTACGAAAAGGCAAAAGCAATGTTAATGCAATATGGAAGTGTAAAAAAAGCTGCAAGTCGGCTTAAATAGAGCTTATTTTAAATGTATAATAAATCTATTATGTTCAAAGGAGACTATCTTTGCGCCAAATAAAAAAAGCTTAGATGCAAATGCCTTACTTGACAAAATATTATACTAACTTGCTTACTGTAAAAACTGTTTTTATGAAAAGACCTATACTCTTGCTATCCCTTGCTGTCTCGTTTGTAACCATTCTTCCGCAGGCGCAGGCGCAAAAAAATACTGCTTTTGCTATTACCGGAGAAGTTAAAGGAAACCTCAACTGGACTGTTTTGCGCGAAGTGAATTTAAGCAACGGCTCACTGGTACGTAATATTTATATTCCGCTTTCCCAAAAGCCAGCGCATGTAGATGCCGTTACCGGCAATGTAATAAACGCTGCTGCTAGTAATCAACCTGCTGTAGGCAGTTCGCAATCTTTAAGTGCAGCTTCGGCATATGATGCAGGGCAAAACAGGTTGTATTTTATTAGCCTTTTTGGCAACGAATTGCAGTACATTGATCTTAACCAGCGCGAGCTGAAAATATTTCATGTAGAAAACCAACACGTAAAACAGTTTGTATCGCGTCCCGGAGAGGCAGATAATATTACCCGTATGGCCTTTGGCTCCGATGGCTACGGCTATGCATTAACCAACGGTGGCAATCATTTGATTCGTTTTTCTACCGGCAAAAACATCCATATTACGGATTTGGGCAGCCTGAAAGATGGGAAAAATAACGGCGATATCAGCGTGCATACGCAGGCTGAAAGCTGGGGTGGCGATATGGTGGCAGATGATGGTGGTAATCTTTATTTATTTACTATTGCAGGACATGTATTTAAAATTAACCCGGCAAACATGACAGCAGATTTCCTTGGTACTATCAAAAACCTGCCAGCGCCTTACAGTGTAAATGCTGCTGCCGTTGATGAAAACGGGCAGATAGTGGTAAGCAGTTCGTTAGATGCCAATAATTACTATCGTGTTGATTTATCTACATTGGAAGCCAGTGCTATAGACCAGAAAGAAGAAAAAGTATTCAATGCTTCCGACTTTGCTAACGGCAATTTTATTGCATGTGGTATTAAAAAAACAGACGTACCAACAATACGGGTAAAAGAGTTTACAGGCAAATCAATAGCTGTTTATCCCAATCCGGTTAAAAACAAAACCGTGCATGTGTATTTCAACAATATTGTGCAGGGTAAAAGCACAATAGAAGTAGCAGAATTAAGCGGCAAAAAAGTTGCCGGTACAGCGGCGTATGTAAGTGTAAAAGGACAAACGCAAACCATCCAATTGCCTGCAGCCATTACTCCTGGCATGTATGTAGTTCGTGTGATAAATGCAGATAAAAGTGTATTCTCCGAGAATATAGTAGTAGAGTAACCAGTTAATAAATTCTTTGTAAATAAGAGTCCTGCTTCTAGAGCGGGACTTTTTGTTTTATTTTGTTCTAAAGAAACAAAAGATTTGAAGAAAGAACCATTTAAGAAAAGTCCTAATTACCAGTCGAAAAAAAACATTGTTGCCGGCCGTAATCCGGTGGCAGAAGCTTTGCGAAGCGGGCAATTGATTGATAAGATTTTATTGTTTAAAAATGCCTCCGGCGAAAGCATCAATGAGATACGGTTACTTGCCAAAACATACAATGTGCCGGTGCAATTTGTGCCCGTTGAAAAACTGAATAGTCTGACTAACATTCAACACCAGGGTGTCGTGGCTTTTAAGTCGGGCGTGGCATATCAGGATTTGCAGCAGGTGATTGACTGGGTAAATGAACGAGGTGAAGCGCCACTGTTTTTAATGCTCGATGGTGTAACCGATGTACGTAATATTGGTGCTATTGCACGCAGTGCGGTATGTTGTGGCGCGCAGGCGATCATCATACCCGAAAAAGGTGTTGGTGCCCTAAACGAAGAAGCAGTGAAAAGTAGCGCCGGTGCTTTGGAAAAAATACAGGTGTGCCGTACACAAGGTTTGCTGAAAGCTGCAGAAACGCTGCACTTGAATGGCATCAAATTATTTACCAGTGAAATGAAAGCTGTAAAAAAATTACACCAACTCAACATGCAGGAGCCTTGTTGCATAGTAATGGGCAATGAGGAAAAAGGCATTCAAAAAGGATTGGCCGATGAAGCAGATGAACACTTCACCATACCTATGAAAGGTGACTTTGATTCGTTCAATGTATCGGTAGCAGCAGGTATTATTTTGTATGAAGCAATGAAACAAAGGATGTATGGCATTACCCAATAATGGAGCAATAAAAATAATAGAGTGCCCGCGCGATGCAATGCAGGGCTGGCAGCATTTTATTACTACGGAAGATAAAATACGTTATCTCAATAGCTTATTGCAAGTGGGTTTCGATATATTGGATTTTGGCAGCTTTGTATCGCCCAAAGCCATACCTCAAATGCGCGATACAAAAGAAGTAATTCCACATTTAGATTTATCAATTACTGCCACGAAACTACTCGCTATTGTAGCCAATCTCCGTGGTGCGGAAGAAGCAGTGCAATATGATGAAATTACGTATCTAGGTTTTCCGTTTTCCATTTCACTCACGTTTCAGTTGCGCAATACCAACAGCACGATTGAACAAAGTTTGCAAACGGTAGAAGCTATTCAAAGGTTGTGTTTGAAGCACCGTAAAACGTTAGTGATTTATTTAAGTATGGGCTTTGGCAATCCGTATAATGATGAATATAATGCAGACATTTTGTTGCAGTATGCAGATGAAATGGTACAAAGAAATGTTCACATTATTTCATTGGCTGATACGGTAGGATTGGCAACACCAGAGCAAATTTATTTTGCATTAAACACACTTATTCCGCAGTACAGCAATGTGGAGTTTGGTGTGCATTTGCATACGACTGCCACAAACTATAAATACAAGCTGCAAGCCGCGCTCGAAGCAGGTTGTAGCCGTTTTGATGGCGCTTTAAAAGGTATTGGTGGCTGCCCTATGGCGCAGGATGCTTTGGTAGGAAATATGCCTACTGAAAAGATGATCTATTTTTTTGAACAACAAGCTATTCCTACCTATATCAACAAGCAAGCTTTAGCCGAAAGTATGGCTATTGCTTCGGAAATTTTTGTGTAATGCAGTTCCAGATTCCTATACAAATAAAACCTTTAACAGAACCGATTACTTACCGGGATAAATTGCTGCTTATCGGTTCTTGTTTTACCGAGCATATCGGCAATTATTTAAGTGATGTAAAATTCCAGGTATTGCAAAACCCTAATGGAATTTTGTTTGATCCGTTAAGTGTTTGTGGGAGTATTATCTCTTATATTGATAATAAGCAATACACAGATGAAGATTTATTTTATCTCAATGAGGCGTGGCATAGCTGGCATCATCACAGCCGCTTTTCCAATCCTGATAAAACACTGGCTTTACAAGCTATCAACCAATCTCAACAGGAAGCACATCATTTTTTAAAAGCGGCTGATTGGCTTATCATTACATTAGGTTCATCATTTATATATAAGCTTATTGCAACTGCACCAACAGACTTGCAAAAAGGAATTAGCAGGCAACAAAACAATGTGGCCAATTGCCACAAAGCACCGGCACAAACTTTTCAAAAGCATTTGTGCACTATTGAAGAAATTGTAACAGCTTTGGATGGCATGCTGTTTCGGTTGTTTCATTTTAATCCAAAACTGAATATTATTTTCACCATCAGTCCTGTACGGCACTTGCGCGATGGGGTAATAGAGAATAACCGCAGCAAAGCAAGACTAATTGAAGCGGTGCATCATGTAGTAAACAAGTTTGATAAATTAAATTATTTCCCTGCGTATGAATTAGTAATTGATGTGTTGCGCGATTATCGTTTTTACGATATAGATATGGCGCATCCTAATTATCCTGCCACACAGTTTGTTTTAGAGCATTTCTTTGATGCCTGTGTAGAAGAAAGTGCAAAATCTTTAGCAGAAGATATTCGTAAAATTAATATTGCCAGAAATCATAAACCTTTCAATCCCGCTTCGCAGCAACACAAGCAGTTTTTGCAACAGTATGCCAGTAAAGTTGCACAGTTGCAGGCAGCGCATCCGTACCTTAATCTTACAGCAGAAAAGGCTTACTTCAATGTATAAAAAAGCCACTGCTTTGTGTGGCAGTGGCTATCCCCGCCCGTGCGGGGCAGATTATTTTTGGAGAAGCCCGGTTAGGCGATACTAACCGAAGGCGTCCATGATTTATCTGTAGATTGCATGAATACCTCCTTTTCTTTGGTGAGTTGTAAAGATAGGAAGGAAACCCTTTTTACAATACAGGTTGCCTTATTTTAACTAAAAAATTTATCAGCTATTTTTTATTAAAACAGCCCTTTGTTAAGACATGCTAAACGTTTGTTTGTACAGCGTTTTTGTCTTATCAATAAACTCTGTTTTAATATGCCAATCCAGCATCTCGCTGTAGTGTGGTTCATCGCGTGTGGCACCCGAAAACAACACCAGTTTGTAGCCATCCGGTTCTTTTGAAAAAATCAGTTCCTTGTTTTCAAACATGTATGCTAAGTAGTCTTCTATCAACTGGGTAGAATAAACTATTGTATTGCCATGCTTGTGAATAAACACTTTTGCCGTAAAGGCAAAACCATTGTAATTGAATGTCACGATAAACTTTTTCATAGCCTGTCCTTCTTTGAGAGTGAAGCTACAAATACAACACATTTCCAAAAATTAGAATGCCCTTAATTTTATTAGAACATGCTTAAAATTTGCTTATGATTACAAACGCTTGTAAGCCGTATAAATTCTTTTTCCTGCATATATTTGACAGGTCGTAAAAGCAGAGGTTTACGATAACAAAAAGCCAAAACTTGTTAGTGAAAGAAATTTAAAATGTATTGAATGTGCCGGTAAATGCTGCACTCCGCAACTACAATCTTGTAATAGTTAAATAAGGTATTTATGAAATTATTCAATGCAAGCGTGTCTGGCATTCAACTTTGAGGCAATACGCAGAATAAGTGTTATTTTTAAATTTAAAGTATACTACTGAAGAATAGTTGGTAAAGCCCATTAAGATTCAATACAGCATATGACTTTAGTTGGCTTTTTATCAAGCATTATTGTTCAACACCAATAAGCAACTCATTACATGAATAATATGTTTCGTAACATTCACTTTGTAACAAGGTTATCTGTTATTGAGGGTTGTTGCAAATCAGATATGTCATACTTATCAGGAGTAAATAACTCCATAAACTTTTCCAGGTTTGCTTCTGGCATTATTTTATTAAATTCAATAGCATCCGCTTTCCCGTTATAAAATGCAGCTATACGAAGTGTGTATTTAAATACTCTGAACAGAATTTGGACTAAAAATATCAATAATACTGATGCGCCAATCCTGATTGTTAAACTCGTTGCAAGTAGATTTTGATCGCTAACATTTTTCACGGGTGGATTGATTAACAGATAGAACCCCAGAGCTATAACTACTATGTTTATTAAAAGCACGGCAATTGAAATGTTATTAAAAAGTAACGCTCTATAACGAAGTTTTTTAACAAGTTGCTCTGCCGTTTTATTTGCAACATATTCTCTATTGTCATAAAAAAAATATGGAATGTATTCAAAAGGAATAAATAGCAGAATCCCTACAATTAATAAAAGTATTGATACGAATGAATAGACATTATTTTGTGAGTTAAATAGAAAGTAGTGCCTGATTAATAGCAGCAACAAAAATACTGCTATAAGAAAAAGTCCAATTATCCATTTATTTTTTCTGAATTTTTCCATAAGCAAGAAATTTTGAAAATGGCAGATAATGCCCGCCGCCTTGCTGCCGGAGCAGCATGCTTGCACGTCAGTATGGATAAAGATATATAGTTTAATAGAATTTCTTATGTTCTGCACATAATCTTCTAGCCGCTATGACAGCAAGACTTATATTATGTGCCGCTATTCTTTCGTTTTTTATAAAACCATACTTTAGTTGAGTCCAGGCTTACTTTGTCTGGATAGTAAAACTGCTGTCTTTTCTTATAATCTAACACAACGTTCTCTTCAAAAGTTGTTTTTCTCACTAAATATGTAATATCGTTTGATGTATCGGCCAAAATATTCATCCATGGTAAAAGGCATTTTGACCTTTTAAATGTAAATAAAACTAACCAACAGCGTCCTTCATTTTGTTTGCAATGACGGAATACTTTCCCTAAACAACTTTCTTCATTTTTTTTCTGCCACTGTATCAATTGCCTGCAACAATCCGTTGCGTGGCACATCACCCGTCAACTCCCAAAACATAATTCCATCCATACCCTTATCAATCACGTACTGTGTTTTTTCGGCAACTGATTGTTTGTTATCCAACGTTACCAGCAAGTTTTCTTTGTCGTTAAAAAAGTAAGGAGCATGAGCAATGCTATCCCAATAGTAATGATAGTTGGTATCATTCAAAATCTGGGTATCCATATTCTTATAATCCACGCCGCGAAGAAACTTGCAAGGGCGATACAATCCGTTATTCAAACTATCCTGTACCTGAAAGATGCGGGCATAAAAAGCAGCGCCCAGTACCAGTTTGTTTAGCGGCACACGCATCGAGTCTAACATGCGAACGGCATTATCGCCGCTCTCACGTTGGTATGGTGTTGAATACAATGGCGTACTATGCCCGCTGGTAGTAGAAAAACCATGCACCAAATCGTAAGTCATCAGGTTTACACGGTCGAGCAGCGGCATAATCTGGTCCCATTCTACCGAGCGTAATATAAAATCGGTAAAACCACCGGCCGCAAAACTTAATTCGTATTTATTAACAAATGCTTTTCGCAACTCCTGGAGCAGCATAGTAAAGTTGTGCTTGTCTTCGGGCAAAAACTGGTGACCAGGAAAGCCGCTAATGGTGGGATATTCCCAATCCAAATCCAATCCATCTGCATCAAAATATTGTAATAATTGTTTGGATGAAGCCGCAAATTCTTTTCTGCCAGCATCAGTATTAAACACGGCAGAACATTCTTTGCAACCGCCCCAGCCACCCATCGAAAAAATGATTTTAAGTCCGGGATATTGTTTTTTTAGCGAAACCAGTTTACGGATAGTGATGGTATCTTTTGCGTTATCTACATGCAGCTTATTGCCTTGCAAATGCGTAAAGCTAAAGATAATATGCGTAAGCCCGGAGATATTGTAATTATCTATTTCAGCCGCACCGCCGGTATAATAAGCCAGTACATTGCATTTTTTATTGCCGGTATTTTGTGCAGCAGCCATAAAACTTGCAAATGCAAGTAAGATAACACAAACAGTAGTTTTTAATTTTTTCATAAATGTATTTGTATGATTGATAATATTATTGATGCAATAAGTACCTGCTCAAAAATAGCGGAATAGTGTAATGTTTTTATAAAAAGATGACCGCCGGTACGCTGCATCATTTTGAGCGGTGTACCGGCGGCTGCGTAATGTATGTATGAAACAAAATAATGGTAAATACTAGTGGTTTTGCTGTTCTGTTTTACTGCTCAGTACACTGTTGCATACATGAGTTTAGTATAAGCAAAATAAATTTCAGATGCTTATATGTATTTAAAAGGTGAATGAGCTTCATTGCGAACGATAGCGAAGCAAGCCGTAGGTAATAATACAATCAAAATATGCATCCATGATGATAAAGAACAAGTATAAAGTTCAAACTAAACCGTCAAAAATAATTTAAGGAATAGTACATTGCTTCGCTGTGCTCACAATAACGGGTACAGGCATCTTTCACTAACACGTGCCAAAAACTTCACGTAATGTAAATAACGGTGTGTACTACGGAATCACAATCTTATTATTCACCCTGTTTATATCTGCTAAACGTTGGCTGGGATCTATTTCAATTTCTTTAATATCCTGTACTTTGTGCGTAATAGGTAAAGCATATTCCGGGTGTGTCCATTTCCATTCGGGATGCACAACAAATGCGGTAGAATCTTCTGCTTTTTTTGCACCATACATCAGGCTCAGCGGCACATAGTGCAACTCTCTACTTCCATCGCGATAAGTAATAAGCACATCAACCGGCATGGGTATTTCACCAATACGTTTCAACGTAATCACTGCATTGCCGTTACTATCTGTATTGGCATTACCCAACGCATAGTCAATTGTTTTGGTGGTATATACCCAATTCTCTTTATACCACTGCAATTCCATGTTACTTTCTTTTTCTGCTATGCGAATAAAGTCGTTTGGATTGGGATGTTTAAAACGCCAGGTATTGTAATAGGCTAATAAAAGTTTATCCAGTGCCTGCTGACCAACAATATACCCCAATTGCTCCAGAAACACGCAACCTTTGGAGTAAGCTGCCTGTCCATACGCATAATTAGTATTGTAAAAGTCGGCATGTGTAGTCATTGGCTCTTCACGGCCACTTTGTACAAGGCGGTAATAGCTTTTATACGCATTAGCAAACCAAAAATCCGGGCTATTGCGCATGTTCCCGCTAATACGAAGTTCGGCATACGTAGCAAAGCCTTCATCCATCCACGGATAGAGGCTTTCGTTACTTCCCATCATTCCCTGGTACCAGCTATGCATCCATTCGTGCAAAGCGGTACCAATGCTGGGGCTTTTTATTAAAGTAGCCATCGGGTATTCCATACCACCATCGCCACCTTGTATAAAAGAATAGTTTTTGTAAGGATACGGTCCAAAGGTCTTAGCAATGTATGGATAAACCAGCTGTACGGTGTCTGCCATTTGCTGCCATTTGCTCTCCAAAGAATCTACTTTTTTATAAACGATATACAACAGCGGGCCATTACCATTAGCTGTTTGCTTTTTAATCATGGTAAAAGCAGTATCGGCTGCCCATACAAAATCGTGTACATTTTGCGCAACAAAACGCCACGTAAGGGTAGGATCAGTGGTTTGCACCGGAGCTATTTTGGCAGGCGCTGCACCGTTTTGGTAACCATAGCCAATTTCATTAGCGTTTTGCAGCGTGCCGGTGGCAGCCAGCAAATAATTTTTATCTATTGTAATGTTTACATCATAATCGCCCCACACGCCATAGAATTCGCGGGCAATATATGGATTTGCATTCCAGCCCTGATAGTCATATTCTGCTATTTTTGGATACCATTGGCTCATACTATACCGAATACCCTCGGCATTATCCCGACCACTGCGACGGATCTGTACAGGCACCTGTGCCTCAAAGGCAACGGTCATGTTGGTGGTGGTGTGTGGCAAAATGGGTTTGTTTAGTTTTACTTCCAATATTGTTTCGTGATCTACCAACTGCTGAGGTTGATTGTTAATGAGGATAGAGGTTACATGCTGATACCCAATTTCATCTGGTTGCAGCTTACTGATGCGGTCTTTAACGCGCGAATCCCAATCGCGTACTTCCTGTCCGCTGGCAGTTGTACCCAGTACGGTTTTACCCAGTTCGCGGCTGCGTACATCCATCATGCTGTTGGGCTGAAAAGCATTCCAGTAGGTATGAAAAAACAAGCGATTGAGCGTATCGGGCGAGTTGTTGGTATAGCTTATTTTTTCCACTCCGGAAAACTGGTTGGTTGCCACATTCATCTGCACATTGATGTTGTATTTAACACGCTGCTGCCAGCGATCGGGCTGTGCCTGCGCCAATGAAATAAAAAGAAAAAGGACAATAAGCGTTACAAAAATTCTATTCATGGGCGCAAACTAAAAAAGCCTGCTTACAATTAGCAGGCTTTATGAAATATTTCCATTTTTTTATAATGTCAGGGCATCTTTCTCCAACTGTCCGTTGGTATTAAAGTATAAATACTTCTTTTGAATACCATCCACCTTATCTACATAAATGCGATAATGCGTGCTATTATCACTTTTTACAATTTTTGTTACAGTATCACCCATTTTCCAATCATCCGCATCGGCATATTTGCTTTTTTTAAAGCCATCCTTTATGGCCGCCGGTGTTTCTTCCCAGGTCAGAGCGGTTTCGGTTTGCTGCCATTCGCCTTTGTTGGAAAAATCGGCAGTAGTGGCTATTCCATTATTATCAAAACTGGCTTCAAAATAAGTAAGCTTGTCTTTCCATTCTACCTTTTGTGCATTTGGAAATTTAGCTTTTAAGGCGTTTGTTGCTTCGGCAGGAATTTTTCTTAACTGTGCATGGGCACTTACCACTAAAGCTACGCAACAAGCTACTAAAAAAAATAAACGTTTCATGTGTTGTTCTGTTTTTAATATCAAAGGTTATAATTATTGTGCCAGCATATGACGGTATAATTATGGAAATGTAAAATTTGATTTTTTTATTTTCTAACAGATGACACAGGGAGTACAGCTAATTTAGAACTATTCGATATTGGTTATAAGAGAATAACATAACAAAAGCTCAGAATAAGTACGATATAAGAAGTATTTCTTATTACATCCTTCGTGTCCCTTGTGTCTTCGTAGTTCAACTCCTTATTTCATCAGTGTTCATCGGTGTTATCTGTGAACAAATTTTTTATCCAAAAATACTATTCAGTAATCCTGCCAATTGCACACCACCCTTCAACAACTGTTGGTTTAATGTTGCAACATGGTCGAAATTGTAACGATAACTCAGCTTTTGGTCAGGTTGTATTATCTCGCTGTATAATTGTTGTGCAATGGTATAGGACTCAAACAACCATTGGCTAACAGGTTGCTGCTGCCAATCCTTTACCTGTTGTTTGGTAGTATGATTGAGAACATTGGCATATTCGGTATAACCAAGCTGTTGGTATGCAATTAATTTTTCGTCCCATACGCTGTGCAGGTTGGTATGCTCGCCAAACCACAGCACTTTTATTTTATTGCCACCCAAATCTGCTTCGCGGCTTACATGCATTGGCTGGTGCAGGTCTTCAACAATATGTATCAACATACGCAGGTAAAAACGCTGTGTATCTAATGGTAATTTTTTATTCTTAAGCTGCGCTGTAAGAAATTGTAACTGTGTGTAAGCATCTGTTACAGTGTCTTTGTTTAAATAAGTCTGCATTGCCTCATAACTGATGTTATCTTCAAAATCAATATAATGCCAGCGATCTAAATAGCGTAGGGTACTGTCGGATTTAATAAAATCTGCCCAGTTGCTCGACATAGCAATCATGGAATCGCCAAGTATGGCATGAATAGCTTTTTTAGCTTTTGGAGTTAAATAACTTTCTGCAATTTGCCCGGTAATACGATGTCCTAACATACCCCATGCAGCCGAGCGCTGAGGCGTAAACAAGCAGGTGGCAAGAAGTAAAAAAGCAAAAAAAGACTTCATAGGTGTGTATTTATAAAAAACAAATGCTGCTATGTATAATGCAGCATGAAAACGGTGTAAAGGTAAAAGCAAAATTGTTGTATTGCTTTTTTTGAAAAATGGATAATTGTACTGCTGTTACTCACATTCGGCTGCATAAAATGCTTGCTTATGCCTGATGAACAACTAACACCGCAACAAATAACCGATTACTACTGTGATGGATAAACAAGCGTATAGCTGTTTCAATTATATTATTTGAGCTGCGCAAACAAAGTCTGCAGATTATTTAAGTATTGTATCATTTTATCTCAGTAAGTTGCATTGTTGCTGTAAGTTGCATTTTACTTTAGTTCTATTATTATTCAACGATTACTTAATATTGGGTAATTGCAGCTTTATTAAATGTATCAAGGAAATTAGTTTTAACCAAAGCTGCCACAGATTCCGGGCAAAGCGCCCTTCTAATTGCAAATAACGGTGTTGTGACCGGACGCAATTCCGGAATGACTGAGCTGCCTGCATCTTCTGCATTACTTTAAACTAATTATTTGAATGTACTTAATTATGTATAGTAAATCGTATAAAGTTATAAAGCATGTAACGCTGCAACACCATCAATATATTGCTAAATGCCGCCACTATGAAACAACCAAATAACACTAAACTAAGTCGTGCAGATTTTATTAAAAACACAGCCGTAACTGCTGCCGGTCTTTACATTATTCCGCGCCATGTGTTGGGTGGCAAAGGCTACACGGCACCCAGCGATAAACTTTACATTGCTGCTGTTGGCTGTGGTGGCGAGGGTGCCAACGATATTCATCATTATGCTACGGCTCCAAAAAAGAATGCAGTGATTGCCTGTCTTTGCGATGTGGACGACCGTATGGCCGCGCCGCGCAGAAAAGAATTTCCGCAGGCAAAATTTTACCACGACTGGCGCGAACTGTATGATAAAGAAGCAAAGAATTTCGATGCTGTTTCTATTGCCATACCCGATCATAATCATGCCATTGTAGCTTTACATGCAATGAAGATGGGTAAGCATGTGTATTTGCAAAAACCGTTAACCCACGATATTTACGAAGCACGCATATTAACACAGGCTGCCGATAAATATAAAGTAGTTACACAAATGGGAGATCAGGGTGCTTCGTGCGATGGGATGCGCACCTTACGCGAATGGTTTGATGCCGGGCTGATAGGCGACATTGAAAAGGTATATAACTGGACAAACCGCCCGGTATGGCCGCAAGGCATTCCCTGGCCAACCCAACATCCGCCAGTCCCAAAAGAATTGAACTGGGACTTATGGCTGGGTACGGCAGAATATATAGATTATATAGACAACCTGGTGCCTTTCAATTGGCGTGGCTGGTGGCGCTTTGGCACTGGTGCGCTTGGCGATATGGGTTGTCACATTATTGGACCTGCGTTTAAGTTGTTTAATCTTGGTTATCCTACCCAAGTAACCTGCAGTGCAGTTACGATATACTCCGGCATTTTTGAAGAAGCTTTTTTCCCTGAAAGCATACCGCCGGCAAGTAAGCTGCGCTATACTTTTAAACTAAAAGACGGGCGTGACCTACAACTCTACTGGATGGATGGAGGTCTTGTACCTGACCGGCCGGAAGAATTGGATGCAGATGTAAATGAGAATACTGCACTCGCCGATACACCCGAAGCAAACGACTATGAAGGCGGCACTTTATTTATAGGAACTAAAGGAAAAATCTCCTGCGGCTGGGGTGGCACTCATCCAAGATTATTACCGCTTTCGCGGAATAAAGATGTGAATGTACCCAAAAAATACCCGCGTGTAGAAGGCGATATGGATGGACATTGGTGGCAATGGGTAGATGCCTGTATTGCAGGTTATGGCAATGCCGAAGTGGATTCGCCTTTTGTTGGTTATGCAGGTCCGCTTACCGAAACAGTGCTGATGGGCAATTTGCTGTTGCGAAGCTTCAACCTGCAGGTAAAAGGGAAAGACAATAACAACACTACGCCGGGAAGATATATTGCCTATAAATGGGATGGCGAAAACATGCGCATCACCAATTTTGAACTTGCCAACCAGTTTGTAAAAAGGAAGTACCGTAAAGGCTGGGGTGAATTGACGCTATAGTTGTTGGGGTACTGCCTTTTAACATAAAAGATAGAAGAGAATATACATTGCTGCATTGTGCAAGCATCGTGGACTTTGTATTTCAGGAAACGGTTCTAAAACAGCAGCCATATAGAATATTTAAAACTAATAATTTATTTTTTTTCAAAAGAAATTAAATACCCACTCCTAAGTCATTATTCATTAATTGTACATAACTTTTTTCAGCAGTGGGCAAAATAGTAAGTTTTGTATTATGATCCTTCATCAATGGCTTGTTGGTTGGTGGGACTATTTATCTTGTAGTGTAAATGTTGATGTACCCCTGCTTTTTTTATACTTGCCGGCGAAGACACGCAGCAAATCAGTATAAAAACAAAGAAGTTTTTCCCTCAATAATTCAATCCATAGCTTTCTGCAGCCAGTACATCTTTCCATTGGCGGATCAGTTTTTTATACGCTTCGCCCACGGGCATAATATTGCGCTGCAGGTCAAATAAGCCTAATTCGTTTACACATCCGTTATCCTCACGTAAGGCAGTATCCCAGTCCACTTGGTGCAGCAGGCTATACCAGGTAAAGCCTATCACCGGCACGCCATCACGTTTAAGCTGGTGTACGTTTGCCCATTCTTTATACAGCCAGTTTACCGAGTCGGGCATTACTCTGTTGGTTTCGGTGTGCATTACCGGTAGCCGGTAGCGGCTGTAGTATTGGTGTGTTATTACATAATAGCCAAATATCTCTCCCGAAGGCTCTGTTCTGCCATCGGAGTGTACTAAATGTTCATTGGTGATGTAATAGTCATTGCCCATGATACAACGGGCGTTTACCTGGTTGTTTTCAAACCAATGGTATTCTTCTCTCGTCATGCCGTTATCCAGCAAAAACTCATACATTCTTGAAGGAAGCGGATAACCATAAATGAGATCAAGCGAGAGAAACCGTTTCTCATTCAAAAAGTTGGCTATATTGACGGCTTCGGGCTTGGAAGTATGAAAAAATTCCGATGATTCACTTTGTATAAAGATAGCATTGGGCTGCACTTTCAATATAGCCTGCATGGCCATAACATTGGCTTTGCAGCAATGCTTCAGTGCCGTTACAAACCCCTGCTCGCTCGTAAGCCGTTCGTTCCACCAGCCATATAAGGCAGAAAAAGTAGCTGCAATAAATATTTCATTCACAGGCGTATAATATTGCAGATAAGGAAAACGCTCCGCAAATGCCTGTGCATATTCAGCAAATAATGCGGGAAAATCCGGATTCTGAAAATTGTCAATCCAGTCGGGTACACCAAAATGGCACAGATCTACAATAGGCGAGATGTTCAGTTCTCTTAATCTGGCAAATGTCTTATCGGTAAAGTCCCAATCGTACTTGCCGGGACCTACATGCGTGCTAAAGTAAGGCGGACCATACCGTAAAAAACTGATGCCCAGCGAAGCAGTCAATTCAAAGTCCTTTTCCCAATGAGTATAGTGATCTGTTTTAGCCATTTCATCCACTCTTTTTTTCATACCGTTGGGTAATAAAATAGTTGGGTAACTATTCTCGATACCTGTGGCAAACATGAATTGTTCCGATAATAAATTACTCATACATAAGGCTTATAAAACGGCTAATCGTGCACCATCAACTACCAGCGTGGTGCCGTTTACAAAAGAAGCTTCATCCGACGCCATAAAAGCAATGGCAGCCGCGAGTTCTTCGGGCTTGCCAATGGCGCCGGTTATTTTTTCTGCACCACTTTTTACGTTGGGATTGTTCCAAAGCATGGGCGTATCTACTGCACCTGGCGCCACGCAATTAAATCTCACCTGCGAAGCCGGATATTCCTGACTGGCGCCGCGCACAAAAGATTCCATAGCACCTTTGCTGCTGGCATACGGGATCACGTTAGCCGTGGTTTCGTGTGCATGTACCGAGCTGATATTTACTACCGCACCGCCGTTCATGTGCGGTATGCTGTATTTGCAAAACAAAAAAACAGCGCGCATGTTTACGTGCATCAACCTGTCCCATTCATCAGCGCGGAGGTCAACAATTTTTTTGAAAGTCATCATAGCAGCATTATTTATTACCACATCTATTTTACCCCATTTGGCAAGGGCAACATCTATAGTTGTTTTTATGGCTGATTCGTCACCTACATCGCACTTAACAAAAAGGGCATTGCCATTTTTTTGGGTAATTAAATTCACTGTTTCGTTGCCGCCTTGTTCATCGCGGTCGGCTATTACTATGTTACCACCTTCAGCAGCGAGGCGCTGTGCGGTAGCTCTGCCAATGCCCGAACCGGCACCGGTAACGATACATACTTTATTGCTGAAACGCATATCATTATTTTTAAAAATGCAGGAGCAACATTAGGCTCACCAATACAATGCCATTTAGAAACACAAAACATTCTCCTTTGTGCTCCTGCGCTGCGCTGATACACTGTATAATGTAAACCTGATGAGTTGGTTTTCAATAATTTTCCGGTAGTAGTAAAGGGTTTTCCAGTATGTCCTGCAGTAGCTCACACTCCCGAAAACCATGGTATTTCCAGCAGTTTTAAACTGCAGGCTGAGCCTGGATTAAGTTGTAAATATTTTTTTATTTCAAAATCCAAAAACAATCAGATTTCGTAATTTTATGTTAAAGAACGATTGCTGTACCCGCTTTCGATTTCAAACCATATCTCCTCATTCGCTTAAACTAATCATTTATGCAAAAAAAACTCAGCATGGGAGGTTGGCTTCCTGCACTGGCCATTGTGATGCTGTCCGGCATCCTGATGTCATCCAGCCACAGGGAAGCTCCTATGATTGCCGACGACCCGTTGGCCGACAACACCGATGTGTATGCTTTCCGCAGCCCCGACCAGCCGGATAAGATATGCATCATTGCCAATTACATTCCCGGACAATTGCCATTTGGAGGACCTAATTATTATCATTTTGGAGAGAACATCCGCTACGAAATCCATATTGATAATAACATCAACACTCCGGGCGATGACATTGTTTACCGCTTTACTTTTAAGCGTACCAACGAAGACCCTACTACATTTTTCAACATCAGGCTTGGTAAGGAAAACCTGAAGAACACTTACACTATGGAAAAAAGCACTGACGGAGGTAAGAGCTTTAGTATTGTTAAGTCGGACGGTTACGTAGCACCTTACAACATTGGTCCACGCTCCATTAGTACACCTGTAGGCTTGGGAGCCAGCAGTTATCAGCAGCTTTTCAACAAAGCCATCACTACAGCAAGCTCGGGTGAAGATGTGTTTGTAGGTCCGGTGGATGATCCTTTCTTTGTTGATCTCGGCGGTATTTTTGACCTGGGCGATGCACCGCGCCAAACTACACCACCATCAGACGGTCTGAAATGCAAAAATGTATCTACCATTGCGTTAATGGTTCCTATTGCTGAGCTGCAAAAAGACCACAAGACGGCAGACCAGGCTGCCAATATTTTGGATGGAGATTTTGTAATTGGTGTATGGGCTTCCGCCAGCAGAAGAAGCATGCGTGTATTAAATACCGACGGTACTCAAACAGAAACAGGCGATTGGGTACAGGTGTCAAGATTAGGCATGCCTTTAACCAATGAAGCAGTAGTGCCAATTGGTGACAAAGACTACTGGAATGCTTTGACTCCTTATCAGGACCTTCAGCACTTAGATGAGTTTGGCAATTACTTCTATAACCCCGAGCTGGCATTGTACATGGATGATGCTCAGTTTGGCAGTGCTATCCCGGCTTTTAGCAAGCTGCGTGTTCAGAAGAACTCCTTAGGTACGTTTGGTTTTGGTAATGGTCAAAACGGTCTGTATCCATTAAAAGGAACTTCGGCTGTTGCAGGTACTGCACTGGATGACGCTGTGTTTGGTACCTTATTGTTGCCTGGTCCGGGACAGCCAAGATCGGTTGACCTTTGGCCTATCTTCAATACAGGCGTGCCTAACCTGAGTCCTTACCAGTTGGCTACCGGCAAACCAGCAGGTAATCCGCTTGCACCAGGTAAGCCGTTTATCAACAACTTCCTGCCCAACGGCGGTGATATGCTTCGCCTCAACATGGCGGTACCGCCAACGCCCAGAAATGATCCATTCTTTAGCCGTGAAGGTTTACTGAGAGCTGCTGTCTTCGGCTTACTCGATCCTAAATATAACCAAACAACAGACATTCAATGGATACCCAACATGGATGGATTCCCCAATGGAAGAAGACTGGAAGATGATGTTACGCGTATTGAACTGCAGGCGGTAGGAGGTATCGTGCTTGCTGTATTGGGCCTACCTTATGATGATTACACCGGTAAAAGCCTTGTAACACCAGACCTGATTAAAGTGTTGCGTTACAATACCGGCGTTTACAAGAATGATACTACCTTCAGAAAGAGCTTTCCTTACGAGCAATTGCCGTGGTCGGGTATTAACCCTACCTGCAGTTGCAATGCTACCATGCAACCAGAGCAGGAGGAAGCTATACCATCGACCGCTCCTATAACTAATAGCATAAGCGGAAAAGAAATATCTGCTCCCCGGTATTTTATGTCGGCTTATCCTAATCCTGTAACAACAAGCAGTACCATCAAATACCGGCTTACAACGCCTTCCAGTGTTACTATCCTTATTTACGATGCAAAAGGCAACCAGGTAAAAGTATTAACGAACCAGAAGCAAGACACAGGTACTTATTCACTTACGTGGGATGCGTCGGGTGTGGCACGTGGCGTTTACTTTGTTAATGCAGTTATCAACGGGCAGTTGCAGCAAAGTGTACGTGTTACTAAACAATAAACAATAGTTAGGCAATAAAAGGCCGCATAAACAGGTGCGGTCTTTTATTCCTTAACAGCTATAACCCCATGTATGAAAAAGAATATATTATACATTGCTATGGTGGTTTTCTCCATCTCCATGCTCTTTCTCATCATTTATAAATATCAGCAAAACGCCGGCAACGAACCTGATAATTATGTAATCCTCGAAAGAAAAGGTATTGCTGCGAAAGACCCTGCATGGCCGCAGGTGAAAAACCAGGCTGTTGCCTTAATAGAGGTTATCCAAAACCATCCGGAAGACGTTAAACCCAAAACGAAGCTGGCTATTTTGTACATACAGGAAGCACGTATAACCGGCAACTATACTTATTACGACAAAGCTGCCATGAAATATGTAAATGATGCCCTGAGCATTGATTCCACCGATTTTGATGCTATGCTACTAAAGTCGCTGTTGTACTTATCACAACATCATTTTGCAGACGGGCTGGAACTTGCACAAAAAATTAAAGCTATCAGTCCTTATAACTCTTATGTGTACGGCTTGTGTGTAGATGGTAATGTAGAAATGGGTAATTATAAAGCTGCGGTGGATGATGCCGATAAAATGTTGTCAATAAGACCAGATATACGCTCTTACTCACGGGCTTCTTATTTGCGTGAAATATATGGTAATTATCCCGGCGCAATAGAAGCCATGAAGATGGCGGTGGATGCCGGCTATCCTGGTGAAGAAGCTACCGAATGGGCAAGGATTCAATTAGGACATTTGTACGAAAACACCGGCGATCTGGCTAATGCTGAAATGCACTATACTATTGCTTTACAGGAAAGGCCAGGCTACGCGTATGCACTCGCCGGCCTGGGGCGCATTGCTGCTGCTAAAAAAGATTACACTAAAGCTGTTCAATATTTTCAGCAGGCAGATACTTCGGTAATGGACTACTCTTTTAAAGAAGCTTTAGCCGAAGTGTACCGTCAGCAAGGCAACAAAAGCAAAGCCGATGCGATAGAAAAAGGAGTGATTGCTGCTATGACGAAAGATGCGGAAAGTGGTATGAAGGATGCAAATATTGGTCACTATGTTGATAAGGAATTAGCTTATGCTTACCTAAATATTAATGATGTTGATGATGCAGAGAAACATGCCTTGCTGGAATACAACCGTCGCCCCGATAATATTGATGTGAATGAGTGTCTTGCCTGGGTGTATTATTCGAAAGGCGAATACCAGAAAGCCGTTACTTACATTAAAGCTGCGCTTAAGACCAATTGTAAAAACCCAACATTGCTTTGCCGTGCAGGACTTATTTATGCAAAAGCAGGCAATAAAGCACTGGCTAAAACAACACTGCAGACGGCATTACAAACAAATGCAAATATTACTGAGCACTTGAAAACAGAAGGTAAAAATATATTGCAGGCATTATAAAAACTTTAGTTTAATAAGGAGTGCATTCTTTATGAACACGGTGCTACTTTTCATTATATTATCTGTTCCATTTTAGACGGGCTCTTATGCTGGATATCATTTAGCAGCAATGCCCATTAGAATATAATTCCGTTCCGGTATGAGGTTGGAGAACACATTATATAAGCAATTACCTGCACTGCTGTGCTTTATATTATTGGCGCTGCCAGTGTTAGCACACCCTATCAATATCACCATGGAAAGAGCGCCAACCGGAGATGTGATTTGGTTCTATTTTAAAATGGGCGTTACACATATTGTTCCTTATGGACTGGATCACATATTATTCGTGATTAGTCTTTGCCTGTTAAGTACTAAAATTTCTACTATCCTGTGGCAGGCTTCTGCATTTACGGTTGCACATTCTATTACGCTTGCCCTTAGTATGCAAAGCGTCATTGTTGCGCCTTCCCAGCTCATAGAACCTGTAATCTCTTTATCAATAGTATTTGTTGCTGTCGAAAATATTATACTAAGCGAGTTAAAGCCCTGGCGGGTGCTTATTGTATTTTTCTTTGGTCTTGTGCATGGTATGGGTTTCGCGAGTGCTTTAAATGAAGTGGGGCTTCCGCGCAATAATTTTTTTTCATCCATCATTGCATTTAACCTTGGTGTGGAGATCGGTCAGATTGCTGTCATTTTAATGGTGTTCGGGTTGATTGTAATACCCTTTGGAAAAAGGCTTACCTATAAAAGAAAGCTGGTATATCCTATGTCGGCCATCATTGCATTAATTGCAGCGTACTGGACAGTTGAAAGGATTATTATTTTATAAATAGAATAAGATGTTTGTTTTCTCTTTCTTCTTTGCTGAATAGTCTTTTATCAGCATGTAAGAGTCATTTTATGAGAAATCCTATAGAGAAATTAAAATACTTTTCTTTTTTTCTCTCTTACCTGATAGCAGCTTAGCATTCTCTCAAAATATAAGCAAAGGCATTTATATTGTTAATGCTGTTACTAAAGTACCTGTTCAGGATGCTTTTGCTCAAAGTGAAGATATCCGTTTTAATGCTCTGGCAGATGAGAATAGCTTTATTAGTTTAAGAAGCTTATCTGTTTCATGTGATAAATTGTTTATTTCTTGTATCGGCTTTGAGGCAAAGGTATTAGCAGTATCATCACTTACTGATACTGGAAAATATTCTATCATTTTTAGCTCCCAAAGTATCAGACCTTGAAGAAGTAGAGGTAATTGCAATAGCAAACGGCAGTGTCTTTAAGACGATAAGTGACCTTGATATACATTTACGGTCTATCAATAACTCACAGGAAGCATTAAGAATGGTTCCGGGGTTGTTTATAGGGCAACATGCAGGCGGAGGAAAAGCAGAACAATGATTTCTCAGGGAATTTGATTTAGACCATGGAACAGATATTAATATTTTTGTTGATGGAATGCCGGTAAACATAGTAAGCCATGCACACGGACAAGGATATGCAGATCTGCATTTTGTTATTCCTGAATTGATAGACAAAGTAAACTTTAATAAAGGACCTTATTTTGCAGACAAAGGCAACTTTGCTACCGCCGGTTTTGTGGAATTCAGGACAAAAGATTACCTGGAGTATAACTTTCCTAAAGTAGAAAGTGGGCAGTAGAAAGTGGTTTGATAGGTTTTTATGGGGCAATTGACAATACATAAGGCGGCAAAACATCGCGCTACAACGCTGATGTTGAATTATTAAGCAACTTTAATAATGGGAGTACCGTTCGCAATCTAATTTTTTACAGCAGATATAAATTTGAATTATACTCCAACTTTACTTTTTATAAAGAGGGCCCTGTTAACGGCTATCAGATGAGACAAAAGGAAGATAGAAATATGGTAGGATATAACGGCTCCTGTAACAAAGCAATTTTTTTAGGCAACATCAAAACAGAAACTAAAGCAGCAAGTTTTGCGATATTCTTTTAAATTAATGTAGGGTATATATTTTAATGGCTTTGTTGCATGAATATATTTTATTCAAAAATTCAGCTTTTAAATGAATATTCTTTAATCAGCGTTGTTACAAAAGAGGTGATTTACGTTGGCGAAATCACCTTTATCTACATTCTGATCATTATTCTTTAGAAATTATATATTCATGCAACAAAGCCTATTTTAATTACCAAACTGCATTTAATTTGGTTACGGTAACATTTGTCCTGTACATCGGGGAAAGCCGCACTAAGCTGTTAGGTACTACAATTATCTTATTAATCCCATTTATGATGGGAGAACGACGCAATGCTTTATTTCCATTTAGTTTGACAAAACATTATACCCTAACATAAGGAATTATAACACAGAGCCATTTAGAAAACTGCGCGTAAACATTATCCTACTTGTTTACATTCGCGTTCAATTATGATACCAACAGAAGTTATTGCATTAGCCAAAAAGATTTGGGATTATCACCACGTCAATCAAACGCTTGTTAAATCTGATTGCATTTTAACCTTGGGCAGTCATGACACCAGAGTGGCCGACAGGGCAGCAGCATTGTATCTAGAAGGCTGGGCGCCACTACTCATTTTTGCAGGCGGATTGGGTAGATTAACAGAAGGAATGTGGACAGAAACGGAAGCGGATTTATTTGCCCGTATCGCAATGGAAAAGGGTGTTCCAAAAGAAGCTATTCTGATTGAAAACCGTTCCACCAATACCGGTGAAAATATACAACTGGTGCAACGCTTACTAAAAGAAAAAGGGCTCGATCCGGAAACATTCATTGTTGTGCAAAAGCCATATATGGAAAGGAGAAGTCTTGCTACGTTTGAAAAAAATTGGCCAAGTAAACAGTTTGTAGTTACCTCATCCCAAATAGCTTTTGAAGATTATCCAACCGAAGACATACCATTGGAAAAAGTTCTTAATATTATGGTAGGCGATTTACAACGCATTAAGATTTATCCCGAAAAAGGCTTTCAGACTTACCAGAAAATACCGGATGAGGTGTGGCGGGCGTATGAGCGATTGGTAGCGTTGGGTTTTGATAAACAGTTGATAATGGAGTGAGGGGTGATAGGCTTTGCTTTCGCAAAAGCGAGTTTGCATATTTGAAGAAGCCTATTTACGGCAGCCGATGTTGAAAGTGAGGTATTGCAATTGGTGCAGGCTATTGATGATGAACAACTGCTACAACTATTAAAAGTAGGTATAGTTTACTTTACTGAGAATGAAAGCGACATTACAGGCGAACTACAACCTGCTGATAAAACAGCATTGCAAGCACTTGCAAACGGGCCGGACAAACTGGAAGTCTTGAGTGAAGAGGAATTTATAAAAGCCACCTCAAGATGGCGTATAAAGCAGTGTATAAGAAACGCTTTTATAATAAGCTTTCTGTTTTGTTGAATTATTTGTAAACGAAGCATTTTAGTGGTTTAAAATAAATTTTTATCTATATTTTAAAAATAAAAACCCCGCTTTGCCGCGGGGTTTTCTTTTAATGCTTTTGTAAGCGTCCCGTTATTTCGGTCAGTTAGGAGGTAGAGTTTTGTTAGTTCGATTATCACCTACCGCTTTATCCACTAAACGGCTCTCTTCAATTTGAAAGGGATTGCCGTTCGCCGTTTGTG
>NZ_SZQL01000015.1 GCF_005233845.1 Ilyomonas limi | reverse complement strand
CTTTTGATTGTTGTTTGAGTAATTGCTTTAATTGCTGAGGTGTTTCTTTTACCCTAATTCCTTTTGCCTTTGCCATATGGCAAAATATTATAAATTAGACTATTTATGAAATATAACCGGTATAATAGCCATCATCATCAACTACCGGTTGACCATTCTTATACACAAAATTGTAGCCTCTTAATGTACCGTAGGGCTGCCCAAGGGTAGCGTTTACTGTTACCTCGCTCTGAGACTGCCCAATCAGCAGGTTGTTAGATGTGTCAAATAGTGATATAACCTTATTACGGTTTTTGGACCAGTTTAGGTTAACAGACCAGGAGAAGTCTTTGGTTCTTACCGGCGTTGCATTCAAAGATACTTCCACACCCTGGTTGCGAATGCTACCCGCATTTACATATTCGTAATTATAACCCGTAGCTGTTGACACCTGCACCGGTAAAATCTGATCCACTGATTTAGTGTTGTAATAGGAAACATCAAAACCTAAACGGTTGTTGAACATGGATGCTTCCAATCCTACCTCATAGCTCTTGGAGAGTTCTGGTTTAAGATCTGCGTTGTTCCGCGTATTAGCTACTGATGCTAACGTATGGGTACCAAAAGGACTTGGAATAGTATAGGTATTGATTACGCTTAGTGCAGGGGCATTGTTACCTACTTCGGCATAGTTTGCTCTTAGTTTTCCATAGTTGATCCATTTAAGACCGGGTAGTAACTTGGAGAAAACAAAACCACCGGAAACAGATGGATAGTAATACGTATTATTACTTTCAGGTAAAGAAGAAGCCCTGTCTCTCCGTAAGGTGGCATCCAATACCAGCATTTCTTTATAGGTGAGGGTAGCACCTGCAAAAACACCATCTACTTCCAGCAGGCTTTGCGTTTCTATGGGAGGGCTCAGCGGGTTTACAGAATTGGAAAGTGCATAAAAGTGAGGAATTACAATACCGCCATTTGTTTTAGCAAGATTGGATGCATCTTGTGTGCGGCGGATGTTGCCACCCAATAATGCTTTTAGATTTAAATCCTGGTTTAGATTCTTATCGAAGTTAATCAGCAAGTCGTAGTTGTATTCTCTGAAAGAATGATTATACTTGGCATAGCCGGATGGTTCGCCCACTGTCTCCTGGGTGCTTTGCCCTGCTATAAACGCCGGTGTACTACCCACAGCTATACGTTCTTCCTGCATTTCGTCGTAAGAGTCGAGTGCTACACGACCCAATACATTCAGCCAGTCAGTAATTTTATAATTAAGACTTACATTGCCATAGGTGCGGTAGCGTTGGTCATTTTCATAGTTTTCATACCTGTTCCAGTACTGATTGTCCCAATAGGCAGGACGATTGCCATTCACCGGATCGGAAGGATCGAGCCAATTCCAGGTGGTATTTTGTTTTGTTCTGAAATAAGCATCTTTTTGTTCCAATATGTCCACATTGGTTTCCCACCATTGCCTGAAGTTCGTCATCGGGTTCTTAGGGTCGTAGCCGGTTCCATACCTGCCTAATCCATCAATCTTTGAGAAATTGACAGATGCTGCGGCAGTAAGGTTTTTAGTTACCTTATAACTGGCGCTAAAATTCAGCAGGTCTTTGTTGATTTTGCTGTTGGGTAAAATGCCTTTATCATTGGTCCTGGTATAACCGAGTGTAAAGCCAGCTTTATCATCACCACCTTCGATAAACACGCTGTTATTGAGCGATACGGCAGTCTCCAAAAAGCTGTAGGGAGTATGAGCGGCGGCAACCCATGGACGAGGCTTGCCATAATAAGGCGATGTTTTATCAAAAAATGCATCCCAATGATATACCTGTAAATTAGGGTCGAATTTTGCACCCCAGGAGGCATCCTGACCAGTAGGTACTACAAGGTCAGGATGTCCATCACCGTTTACATCAAAATAATGAAAATTACCATCCGGCGATCCGTATTCATTTGCCGAGCCATAACCTGAGCCATATTGATTCTGGTACTCAGGGAAAGTAGCCTTATCTGCTTTACCTATGGTTACGCCCGAATTTACACTAATGCCTAAGCCCTTTCTTCCTTTTTTGGTAGTAATCAAAATAACTCCATTGGCAGCGCGGGAGCCATACAAAGCAGTAGCAGCGGCGCCCTTCAGCACCGTGATGGATTCAATATCATCCGGGTTGATATCGGCAGCAGCACTACCATAATCGAAACCGCCACGACCCCCTATTTGATTAAGGGTATTCGTATTTGAATTGTCGAACGGCATACCATCTACTACGAAGAGTGCCTGGTTACTTTGTGTAAACGATTTGTACCCGCGCAGCACTATATTAGTAGAGCCACCCATGGTATTAGTTTGCCTTATTTCTAAACCGGCTACTTTACCCGACATGGAACTTATTACGTTATTGTTCCTTGTCCGGGTTACTTCTTCGCTGCCTATTTGTTGCGCGGCATAGGGGAGCTGATTTTTACTTCTGCGAATGCCCAGCGCAGTTACTACTACTTCGTTTATCTGGCCTGCAGTTCGCGTAAGCATTACATTGAGTGTGGTTTCGTTGCCAATGGTTAGCTCGGCTGGTGCAAAGTTTACGGAGGAAAAGACGAGCACTTCGCCGGGCACAGCAGCAATACTAAAGTTGCCTTGCGCATCGGCAGATGTTCCCCTTTTAGTGCCTTTTACTACTACCGATGCGCCCTCTACCGGCTCGTTGTTTTGGTCGGTTACCTTGCCGCTAATCGTTCTTTGCTGGGCATGTGCTATTGCAAAGCAAAGCAACGCCAGCAGCAGCATTACATTTTTTCTCATTTACTTGTTTTTAAATTACTAATGAATGTGTGTAAAACTTATACACAAGCCGGGCAAGACGGGAAGCATTTTCTCATGCACACGGCATTAACATTGGTTTGACACCGCAAACTGGTAAGATGTTGATGAGCGGGAAACGATAAAAAACCGAGAGCTGAAAAATACAGTTTGAAGCATGAAAAAGTGGTGTTTAAGTGAAAATATAACACACGGATGGGCGCGAGGATTTTAATATAGGAGGTTAGATGTGAAAAGGTTGTATGTTATTATTGGCTATGCAAAAACGGTGTATTCCAAATTTTCACAGCATCTGTTTTTACCTGATGCTGCAAATGCTGCCAACTAACCTTATTCCCTTATTGCTGCTGAAGGATCATAAGCCTGCCTGCTGGCAGCTTACAACTGTATCTTCATAAGGTATGCGCTAATGAAGTGTCTGAAATGCACACTTGCAAGACTAAGGTGAGCTAAGAAAGGCAGAGGTGAAAACCAGTTCCACAACTTTAAACATTAAACTTCGTACAGCAGAGTGATAGTGATCACAGCGGTATTCATCAAACAAAGCAGTTTTCTTAAAATTCCATCAGCTTATTCATAAGTAATAATAGAATACTACTTTTACCCGCTAAAGCAATACACCACGCTGTAATGGGTATCATTCGCAAGCAAAGCATTTACTCGTCCATTTTCTCCTATCTCGGTTTTGTTGTGGGCGCGGTAAACAAACTGCTAATTTTCCCCCTCTTCTTTTCTACCACCGAAATAGGTTTAACCACTGTTGCGGTTGACCTTGGATTGGTGTTTGCTTCGCTGGCTACTTTTGGCAGCAATTCGGTAACGGCTAAATTTTTTCCTTTTTATAAAGCTTATCTGCCTAAGAAAAAGAATGATTTACCGGCGCTTACACTATTCACCTGTATTGGCGGTTGCATTATTATTACACTGGCACTGGTAGTTTTCAAAGGCTTTATCATCCGGAAGTTTGGGCAAAACTCAGCCATGTTTGTAACGCATTACCACTTGTTGTACCCGCTGGTAGTTACCATTGCACTGTTTTTGTTGTTTGAAGCTTTTGCCTGGAGCATTCAAAAAACCGTCATCTCCAATTTTCTGCGTGAAGTATTGTTTCGCGTGGTAGTGCTGGTTTTATTGCTGCTGTATATTTATAAAGTTATTCCACTCGAAACTTTTTTTACTTTATACTCTTACATCTATCTGCCTTCGGTTGTTGCGCTATTAATTTATCTTATCAGCACCGGCAATTTCCCTATCAATTTTTCTATAAGTAATGTTACCAGACGGATGCACAAAAGGATAGCATCGTATGGTGCACTTATTTTTTCAGGCTCCATGCTCAATGTTATTTCACGCACCATTGATGTTATTTTCTTAGCCAGCCAGAGTGCCGGCGGTTTAAGCGATGCCAATGTATTTTCGTACGGCTCGTACATGATAAGTATTATGGATGTACCGCAACGCAGCATTGTTGCCATTGCCACGCCTATTATTTCGCAGGCATGGAAAGACAAAAACACGCAACAGATACATGAGATCTATCAAAAAACATCGCTCAACTTGTTGATAGTGGGCTTTTTTATCTGGGGTGTTATTTTTTTAAACATGCACAATGCCATTAAATATCTGGGCAGTGCATACGCGCCCATGCAGTGGATATTCATCGTAATGGGTGTTGCCAAACTCATTGATTTAGGCACCGGCGCCAACTCACAAATTTTATTATTATCCAAATACTGGCGGCTCGATTTTATAACCAATATGTTATTTGTAGCCATGGCACTACCGCTCAACTATACCCTCATTCATAAGTATGGCATTTATGGTCCGGCGTATGCCAATTTGATCGCGCTCACGGTGTTCAATAGTGTTCGCCTTTTTTATATCTGGAAGTTATTTAGGCTGCAACCTTTTACCAAACATACATTCTATGCTATTTTGATTGCCATAATATGCGTTAGTATCGTACATTTTGTTCCCATTATACCCAATTTATACTTAGATATTCTCCTTCGCACTACCATTTTCGTATTGCTTTTTGCAACCAGTATTTTATATTTCAATATATCGGAAGATCTTACCGCGCTCTTTCAGCACACGTTACAACGGTTTAAAAAGAAATAACAATTACCTTCATCGCTTATAAAAATTTTGCACAAACTGCATGGAACGCTTCCAGGGGCTCATAGGCATAGCTTTGATTTTAGGTATCGCTTTTTTATTCTCCAACAACCGCAGGCGCATCAATTACCGGCTGGTGTTGAGTGGTATAGCTTTGCAAATTGCAATAGCAGTTTTGGTGTTTAAAGTACAGCCGGTAGCCGCTTTCTTTCAATGGCTGGGGCGTGGTATGCAGTTAATAGAAGGGTTTGCCTTTAAAGGTGCTGCTTTTGTGTATGGCGGTATCGGCGTACCCAAAACGGGTGGCGGCATTATGGATTATGCAGCGGGCGGATTTGTATTTGCATTCAACGTTACGGCTACTATTATTTTGGTGTGCGCGCTGGTGGCCATTTTTTATCATTATGGCATCATGCAGCGTATTGTGGCACTTATTGCCAGGGCTATGAATTTCATTATGCGCGTAAGCGGCGCCGAAGCATTGAGCAATGTGGCAAGTGCATTTGTAGGCCAGGTAGAAGCGCAGGTAATGATTCGTCCTTACCTGCAAGGCATGACCAACAGCGAACTGCTGGCAAGTATGAGCGGCAGCCTCGCTTGTATAGCCGGTGGCATATTGGTAGTGTATGCTAATATGGGCGCTGCCGCAGGCTTAGATCTTGCGCCAAAGCTCATTACCGCCAGCCTCATGGCGGCGCCGGGCGCGTTGGTTATATCAAAAATTGTGTTTCCCGAAACAGAAGAAAGCCAGACGTTTGGTAAAGTAAAGCTGGAAGTAAAAAGTAATTATACCAATGTAATTGATGCCATTTCGCATGGTGCCGGCGATGGCTTTAAAATAGCTATGAATGTGATTGCCATGCTTATTGGTTTTATTGCCATTATTGCCTGCTTAGATTATATTTTGGTAAGAACCGGGCATATCTTTAATCCTCATTTTGACCTCACGCTGGATTATATTTTTGGGAAAATATTTTATCCGTTTGCGTGGGCTATGGGCGTGCCGCAGCAGGATATCAGCAGCGCTGCAACATTGCTTGGGCAAAAATTAACTATCAATGAATTTGTGGCTTTTAAAAGTTTGACTGACAAAAACGTGCCGGTGCTTACACAAAAAGGTCTGCTGATTATCTCTATTGCAATATGCGGCTTTGCCAATTTCAGCAGCGTAGGAATGCAAATTGGCGGCATTGGCGAGCTGGCGCCGGAGCGCAGAAGAGACTTGGCCAGGCTTGGACTGAAAGCTTTGCTGTGCGGTACGCTGGCAAGCTATCTCAGTGCTACCATTGCCGGTATATTGATGTAGCGTTGCAAATAAAATTGCAGTTAATGGTGGGGTAGGATCATCAACAGTTATTTGCTTATAAATACTCGTCCACACTATTTATACTTTTTCGCGAACTCATAAAGTGAACGATAAAACAGACTATCAAAAATACAATCAGGTACAACATACACTCGTCTTTTTAATCAATAACAGTGCTCTTAAAGAAAAATTTATGCCAAGAGTAAAGTCATTTGCCTTACTTGACCTTATAAATTGTAAAATGTTTAAAACTGTTTTTTAAAAAATTAAAGCGAACAGTTATATTATTGTTGTAGTATTTATCGTTGGTGTGTTCTTACCGGCAAACATTTTTGTTTACCCGATTTCACTTTTTTCTCCTCAATGCATCGTTTATTATTGTTGCATATTGCACGCTTCTTTACCTCCAATACGTTGCTACATTTTTAAACTAAAATAAGACTTGCACACCAGCAAAGAAATTACGTTTTGGTGCAGGATTGTAATACCTCTTTCCAAACGCATTAATATCATTGCCAAGACTATAAGCTTCGTTTAATAAATTATCTCCGCCAATAAAAATATTGTATTGAAAGTAATGGTTGGATACACGGTGATGATACCCGATTTTGCACTGCAATAAATGGTACGCATCAGCAAAAGCATCATTGGCATCGGTAAGCGGAATGGAAGAAGTGTTGTTCAAAATAACATTAGCATAAAAGCCCGGCTTGCTCTCTATTTCCACTGTTGAAACATTGATGTTGCGCGGCACGCCGGTTATCCGGTTGCCACTATAATCTGCATCGGCTACCATATACGAGGTAAATGTATAAGGCTGAAAACTATAACTATTACTTACTGCAAGCGAATTGATAAAATGTGTTTCATTCTTAATAACCCAAGCACGCATCCACACTTCTATGCCTTGTTGCCGCGTGCTGCCGGCATTTACATAATACTCCGGATTTACATCGGTGCTGCGCCTTACAATGGCATTGCGTAAGCGAAAAGAATACGCAGAAGCATCAAACTGCAGTCTGTTTTGTAGTAAGTTTCCTTTTATACCCAATTCAAAATTCCAGCCGTATTCCGGTTGCAAACTATCGTTGAAAGTGCCGTTGCTGGGATGCAGTTCCTGAAGGCTGGGTGGCGAAAAACCTTTTGCAGCTACGGCATAGACATTCACATCGCCAACAACTTTATACAACAAGCTGATGCGCGGTGCGGCGAGGTTGCTTGTTTTACTTTTTACAAAAGTATTTTGCAGCGAATCGGTGAGCCGTTTATATTTAATGATTTGCTGGTTGCTGCTGATGCCGGCCTGCGCTGTAAACCGCTCTGTCCATTGCAAATTTATTTGTGTAAAAAAACTTTGTTGCGTAGCATACAATTCGTCTTTAAACTGCACGGCTGCTTTTACACCTTCGTTGTTATCATAATCATCAATATGCGAATGATTGTAGAGCAATTCTGCTCCTGCCAGCCATTTAAAACGGATGTTTTTTGTTTCGGTATGGTAAGTAAAAACAGTTCGCCCGCCGCTATTCCATTCATCCCGCAATTCATAATTGGTGGTGAATGGATTTTTGAATGATGTATGATTAGCTGTAAGTGTTGTGGTGTTATCAAAGTGCCTGTTGATGGTAGATGCAAGGCTGGCGCCCGCAAAAATTGTTTTGTTATACACGGCTGCTTTTTGCAATATTGCTTTCGGATAAGCTGTCGTATCGGTACCTAATTGTGATGCCGTGAGCCCGCCCGGTGTTTGATAATACAGGTCGGAATAAAAGGATATAAAAGAGAGCTTTTCTTTATCAGAAATCTGCCAGCTACCATCCCATTTTATCATATCGCGGCGCATAGCGGAATGTTCCCTGTAACCGTCACTTTGCAGGTGTGTTTGTTGTATGCTTGTTTTGAAGTTTTTACCGTTATGCATCCAGGCAGCTTGTTCGTTTAATAGGCCGTAAGAAGCGCCGCTGACGCTTGCTTTATACGTATTAGTTTTGGGGGTAAAATAATTACCCGAATGCAGGATAACTGCGCCACCGGTATTCGCTCCATACAAGCTGCTCGCCGGGCCTTTAATAATTTCGAGCGATTGTATCTGGCTAATATCTACCAACTGCAAATAGGTGTTGCCACCCGCATCGGTAAGCGGAATATCGTTCCAATACACTTTTACATTACGTACCCCAAAAGGCGAGCGCAGCAAGCTGCCGCGGACAGATAAACGATAGCTGCCGGGTGAACGTTCTTCCATTCTTACACCTGGTACTGTGTTGAGCACCGGCACCAGCGAAACATTGTTGAGCAGTTGTAGTTGCTGCGGCGTTACAACGGCTATTGCTGCGGGCGCATCCTGCCAGCTGCTTTGCAAATTGAAAGCAGTTACCGTAACACTATCCAATGTACGACTGGCAAGCGAAAAGGCAGTTACAGTGGTGTCTTCGTGTACTGTTGCCGTATCTTTTTGCTGTGCGATGCTCCAGTTGTAAAAAGGAAAGAAAAGAACAACAAATAAAAGCTTTTGAAAAAACATATAATAAAAGTGCAGTTGCAATTTATTGAGAAGAAATAAAGGACAAAAGATGAGCCAGTTGAAGATTCTCTCACAGATAGCACCAATATGCACAGATGAAAAATTAATATTCTTCAAATAGCTGTGTTTATCTGTGAGAACTGATAAATCTACACACAATTATTTAAAACTAAAAATCCCTAAGCAAGCCTACTTACTCAAGGATTATTTTTCAAATTCCCCTTCAGGGGCAGGAGCTTTATTTATTTTTTCATATACATTACTTCTTTCACCAGCTTTACCGTGCGTGTCACGTCTGGTAAATAGGCTGCTGCCAGGTTAGGTGCATAATGCATTGGCGCATCAGCGGCTGTTATACGGCGGATAGGCGCATCTAAATAATCGAAACCTTCTTTTTGTATGCGGTAAGCAATTTCGCTCGATACGGAACACATTGGCCACTGCTCTTCTACAATCACCAGCCGATTGGTTTTTTGCACACTTTGTAAAATAGTGAACCAATCCAGCGGGCGAATGGTACGCAGGTCAATTACTTCGGCGCTTACGCCTTCTTTTTCCAGTTCGCCAGCAGCGCCCATAGCCACTTTTACCATCTTATTGTACGAAACAATGGTTACATCTTTACCCGGGCGTTTTATATCGGCTTTACCCAGTTCTATATAATATTCTTCTTCCGGCACTTCACTTTTATCGCCATACATTACTTCACTTTCCATAAACATCACCGGGTCTTCTTCGTAGCGGATAGCTTGTTTCATTAACCCTTTGGCATCATACCCATTGGACGGAGAAACCACTTTAATGCCCGGAATATTAGCTAAATAACTTTCATAAGCAGTAGAGTGTTGCGCACCCAATTGTCCGGCACTGCCGTTGGGTCCGCGAAAAACAATCGGGCAACCCAATTGCCCGCCGCTCATCGCCAGCATTTTAGAAGCAGTGTTAATAATCTGGTCGAGCGCCAGCACAGCAAAGTTCCAGGTCATAAACTCTACTATCGGGCGCAAGCCATTTTGCGCAGCACCCACACCAATGCCAGCAAAACCTAACTCCGTAATCGGCGTGTCTATCACGCGTTTGGGGCCAAACTCGGCAAGCATGCCCTGGCTTACTTTATAAGCACCGTTATATTCAGCCACTTCTTCCCCCATCAAAAAAACGCGGCTGTCGCGGCGCATTTCCTCACTCATGGCCTCACGAAGCGCTTCACGAAAAGCAATTTGTCGCATAAGTATTATTGATTAATCATTGCAAAAAAGCCGGGCAAAAATAGAGTATTCTTATTTATAAAAGTCATGTATAAAAGTCATGTATAAAAAGTCAGTGGCGATTTCAAGTCCACGTTTTTAAATTGGTATTATTTAAAGATGCAATTGTGAGTTATAGGTAAAATGCCTTACTGCCTTAATAATAAGTTGCATAAAGTATAATTCTAATTTTATTACCTTATTTTTTAGACTTATAAATGAGCTAATAAAGTCTTAAATAGTTGTTGATCGTTCTTTTTACTAAGGTAATAAGGTGGAGCAGCAATGAAGATACCCGCAATAAATACATTGCCATCCATCAGGTAAATCAGTTTTTTATCGGCATACATCATTATCAAAAATTCCTCAATCGTTCTTTATTATTCACTTTTATTTTCAACAGCATAAAAAATTGTTTCTTTTGTATATAGCAAATGTGTTTTACTTTCATCGCCTGAATAACATCTTTAAAACTTCTAACGAACGATAATGCAAAACAACCGCGACGAACAAAACAAAACAGACAACTCCCGCCGTAATTTTATTCGCAATGGTGCTACTGCATTGGCTGGCTTGTACATAGTGCCACGCCATGTGCTGGGCGGCAGTGGTTTTATTGCCCCTAGTGATAAGCTGAATATTGCAGGCATTGGCGTGGGTGGCAAAGGTTTCGATGACATCAGCCATTTTCATGCAGGTGGCAAAGCCAATATTGCCTACTTGTGCGATGTAGATGACCGGCAGGCCGCGGATGCTGTTAAAAAATTTCCGCAGGCAAAATACTATAAAGACTTCCGCGAAATGTTTGACAAAGAAGCTAAAAACATTGATGCGGTGTCGGTATCCACACCCGACCATACCCATGCTGTAGCAGCTATGGCAGCTATGCAACTGGGCAAAGGCGTATATGTGCAAAAACCAATGGCACACGACATTTATGAAGTGCGCATGCTTACCCAAGCTGCTAAAAAATACAAAGTAGTAACACAGATGGGCAATCAGGGTGCCTCGGGTGATGGCGTGCGGCAACTGGTAGATTGGTACAAAGCCGGAGTAATAGGCGATGTAACCGAAGTATGGGTATGGACCGATCGTCCCGTATGGCCACAAGGCATTCCCTGGCCTTCGGAAAAACCACCTGTACCTGCAGGTCTTAACTGGGAGTTGTGGCAGGGCACCGCACCGCGCAAAGATTATATAGATAACCTGATTCCTTTTAACTGGCGTGGCTGGTGGGATTACGGTACCGGCGCGCTTGGTGATATGGGTTGCCATTTGATTGCGCCTCCATTCCAGGTACTGGATTTAGGTTATCCCGAGAGCGCTGAGTGTAGTGTAGCCAAGCGTTATATTACCAACTGGACGCCAGGCTATTTCCCCGATAGCGGTCCCACCGCATCTCATATCACACTTGCTTTTAAAGGTAAAAAGCCAGGGCAAACTATCAAACTGCACTGGATGGATGGTGGCATTCAACCAACAAGACCGGAAGAACTCGGTTCAAATGAAACGATGGGCGATGGCGGCAACGGTGTTATTTTTATAGGTACAAAAGGTAAAATGATGTGCGGTACTTATGGCATTAATCCGCAACTGCTGCCTACTTCCAAAACAAAGGAAACAAAAGTGCCGCAAACGATAGCCCGTGTAAAAGATCAGGAAAACGGACATTACTGGCGTTGGGTAGAAGCGTGTATGGCAGGCTACGGCAGCAAGGAAGCCAATGAACTAAGTTCCCGTTTTGATCTGGCAGGACCGCTCACCGAATCGGTATTGATGGGCAATCTGGCTATTCGCAGCTATGATATACGTAAGCCAATAAGTGGTAAAAGTGATGAATATGACTATCCGGGACGCAACATAAAACTGTTGTGGGACGGCGAGAATATGAAGATTACTAACTTTGAGGCTGCTAACCAGTTTGTTAAACGCGACTACGCAGGCAACTGGAGCCTCGGTATTTAGAAGGGTATATTCTTTGATAAACTAAATTTGACAAATTAAAATAAAATTTAACAAAGTGAAAAAGTACATTTTTACAATTGCGATGGTAAGCCTGCTGGCTGCCTGCGGCGGAAACGCGAATGACACTAATAATGATACTGCAGCTAGCGGCAATACTTCTGCTGAAGCAAATGCCGGCAGTGCAGACATCAGCCAGAATCCTGACTACCAAAAAGGACTGGACCTGATTGGTTCGTCAGACTGTCTTACCTGCCATAAAGTAAATGAGAAACTGGTAGGTCCATCCTATCAGGATGTAGCTAATAAGTATGCAGGTGTGGATACCGCTGTTACTTACTTAGCGCATAGAATTATACATGGTGTAAACCCTGCTGCCGGTGACAAAAGTGACTGGGCTGATGTAACAAACAATGCTGCAATGACGCCACACCCACAGGTTTCGCAAGCCGATGCCGAGCAAATGGTGAAATACATTCTTTTACTTAAAAACCAATAGTTGTACATAATGAAACAACTACTTTTTGCTGCCGCTGCCATGCTTGCCTTTGCAGCCTGCAACAGCGCCAACGATCAAAACAATGCAACAGACAGTACGGCTATGAACGGCGACAGCACTACCGCAAATGCTCCTATATCGGACACGGCATGGGCACCTTTGTTTGATGGTAAAACGCTGAATGGTTGGCACAGCTATGGCAAAACTACGTCGGGCAGCGATTGGGGCATAGACAGTAATGCCATTCATCTGAAACCTGCTGGTCAGGGAGGTGGTGGAGATCTAATAAGTAATGATCAATACGGCGATTTTGACCTAAAGCTGCAATGGAAAATTTCGAAAAGCGGCAACAGCGGTATTTTGTTTTATGTGCAGGAAGATACTGCAAAATATAAAGAAACCTACTTTACTGGCCCCGAAATGCAGGTACTGGATAATAATGGGCATCCGGATGCAAAAATTGTTAAGCATCGCGCCGGCGATCTGTACGACCTAATCACCAGCAAGCCTGAAACAGTAAAACCTGCCGGCGAGTGGAATGATGTGGAAATAAGGAGTGTGGACAGCACTATTACTTTTTGGCTTAATGGTACTGAGGTGCTTACTACCAAACTATGGGACGATAACTGGAAAAAGATGGTTGCCAATAGCAAATTTAAGCAATGGCCAGACTTTGGCACTTTTACCAACGGACACATTGCTTTGCAGGACCACGGCAACGAAGTATGGTTCCGCAATATTGAAATCAAACGGTTATAGTAATTGTTTTGGTTGAATAAAAGCTGTTGAAATGAGATATTTTCAACAGCTTTTTTGTTTTATAGCTTGTTTATTTTTATAGTAAGCCCGGCTTGAATGATGATAAGTTTTGCAGCATCGTAAGCCTGTTTTAAGAGCGTACAACCCTTAATTTGCCTCTTGGCTCGCCTTGTTGCAAATCCTTTTTTCTTGCATTTTATACCATTTCAAGGTAGATAGTCCGGTTAATCAGTAGAGATAAATTTGTTGCATACTCTTATTAATCCACACAACTTAATTTAAAAAATGGTATTATACCCCAAATTGCAGGTATTATTAGGATATTCAAATATATCTAAACTGTATTTTATTGGTATTATCCGCTGGCATACAGCTTAACAAGAGCCTGTTTAAATAAGGTATTGCTTTTCAGCCGTAATAAAAAGCAGCTTTCTTAATCATTATTATACAACTACTTTTGCAGTTATTAAATGTAAATAATAATGAACTTAGGATATTTCAATTATCCAATGCCAGCTAATGAACCAGTGTTGCAATATGCTCCCGGCTCACCCGAAAAAACGGAAATTAAAAAAGCATTGGCAGCATTGAAAGCACAGGAAGCAGACATACCCATGTATATTGGCGGCGAAGAAGTAAGAACCGGCAAAAAAATTGCCATTCACCCACCACACGAAATACAGCATACGCTTGGTTATTTTCACGAAGGAACGGCGGAACATGTACACGCGGCTATAGAAGCTGCCATGCAGGCAAAGGAAGCCTGGGCAAATATGCCCTGGGAAGAACGGGCGCATATTTTTTTGAAAGCTGCCGATTTGATAAGTGGCAAATACCGCGCTTATATGAATGGCACTACCATGCTGGGACAAAGCAAAAATATATATCAGGCAGAGATTGACAGTGTATGCGAACTGGCGGATTTTCTGCGTTTTAATGTGCATTTTTTAAGTGAGATATACAAGCAGCAACCACTCAACGCACCTGGCGTGCACAACCGCACCGAGTGGCGGCCGCTGGAAGGGTTTGTACTTGCTGTTACGCCGTTCAATTTTGCGGCTATTGGCGGCAATTTGCCTACAGCCCCCGCTATGTGCGGCAACACCGTTATATGGAAGCCGGCGCATACACAAATCTTTAGCGCGCAAATGTTCATGCGCATTTTGATAGAAGCGGGTTTACCTGCCGGCGTTATCAACCTTATTTATGTAGATGGACCAATAATGGGCGACATTTGCTTTAGTCATCCTGACTTTGCGGGCATACATTTCACTGGTTCAACGGGTGTATTTAATAAAATGTGGAAGACGATTGGTGAAGACACCGGTAAGTACAAAAGTTACCCGCGCATAGTAGGTGAAACCGGTGGTAAGGACTTTGTGCTCATTCATAAAAGTGCCGATGTGGACGTAGCTGCTACGGCGCTGGCGCGTGGTGCCTTTGAGTTTCAGGGGCAAAAATGTTCGGCTGCCTCGCGGGCTTACCTGCCATCCAATATTGCAGATGCTATTAAAGAGAGATTGGTAGCGCAAATAAAAACGATGAAAATGGGTACGGTAGAAGATTTTACCAACTTTATTAATGCAGTAATAGATGAGCGCAGCTTTGATAAAATAAGTAAATACATTGATGCCGCTAAAAACAATCCGGATGTAACGATTATCGCTGGCGGCAACCACGACAAATCAAAAGGTTATTTTATTGAGCCTACCGTAATTGAAACCAAAGACCCGCGCTATGTAAGTATGTGCGAAGAAATATTTGGACCAGTGCTTTCTATATATGTGTATGATGCCGAAAAATTTGAAGAAACAATAGAACTGGTAAATACTACTTCGCCGTATGCGCTTACCGGTGCGGTAATAGCGCAGGACAGAAATGTAATTGCACTGGCTACTGAAAAACTACGCAATGCCGCAGGCAACTTTTACATCAACGATAAACCCACTGGCGCAGTGGTTGGCCAACAGCCATTTGGCGGTGCCCGTGCCAGTGGCACCAACGATAAAGCCGGCAGCCAGCTTAATCTCTATCGCTGGTTAAGTGCAAGGTCTATTAAAGAAACGTTCGTTCCGCCTGTAAATTATCAGTATCCTTTTATGCAGGAAGCATAATTCTTATTCTACTTTTTTATACAAAAAGCTCCAAGCTATTTGGGGCTTTTTTGTTGTGTGCTTTTATAAGAGCAATAAAGGAATAAAAAGTTGAAAGAACAGGTTGGTATAATGGTTTTTCAGGATTGTTCTTAAAAAAACCTTCAAACAGAATTCAAATATTAAACCAGCATAGAAAAGCATTTAAATGCTCCTTATAATCAGTTTATATAGTGTCGGGAAATAAAAGAGCAACTTACATTTACACTGTGTTTAATTTTTTGTTAGGTAAATGATTTTTAGGTGTTTTTTCATAGGTTAGCACGGCCGCTGTTTCTACAGTGGCTTTTTTGTTTCTGGAATATTGAATCACGATGTTTTCTGGTATTCTGCTGATAAAACTGATGGAATAAATCTCTGCGCAACTCTGCGCATAAACTCCTGTTCCGCTGCGGTAAAAAACGTACTCGCATAAAAGCTCCATCCATATTCTTCAGTTGCAGTGTGCGACGCCTCTGTAGCTCAATACTTATTCCGCAGCTCACTCCCATAAAAAAGCATATAACACCGCAAGGTGTTTTCAAATCTTACACCATTTAGCATCAAAATAAGTGCATTATTAAAGTATAAAAAGCCGCAAAATTGTTGCTCCATGTGTACTATTCCTTTCAACACACCAACCCGCTCCTTACCTTTGTTCTCTTATGCAAAACATTGAAGATTTACTGAAGGGATTGAATGAGCCACAACGCGAAGCGGTAACACATGTAAACGGCCCGCTGATGATTGTTGCCGGTGCAGGCAGCGGCAAAACCAAAGTGCTTACTACACGCATTGCCTGGCTGATGGGCAAGCACAACGTAGATGCTTTTAATATACTCGCACTCACTTTTACCAATAAGGCTGCTGCCGAAATGAAGGAACGCATCGGGCGCATGTTGGGCAGTAACGAAGCACGCAATTTATATGTCGGCACTTTTCACAGTGTGTTTGCGCGCATATTGCGCAGTGAGGCAGAAAAAATCGGTTATCCGCGCAGCTTTACCATTTATGATACCGACGATAGCCGCTCGGTGTTGAAGACGGTGATTAATGAGTTGAATTTAGATGATAAACACTATAAGCCTAATGTTGTGCACAACCGGATTTCGGCTGCTAAAAATGCACTGGTTGGTCCGGCAGAATATGCCACCGATTACTATTTGCAGCAGGAAGATGCACGTACCAACCGTCCTGCTATTGGCATGATATACAAAGCATACGCAGCGCGATGTTTCAAAAATGGCGCGATGGATTTTGATGATTTATTGCTGAAGATGTATGAGTTGCTCAGCACCATTCCCGAAGTGTTGCACAAATACCAGCATAAGTTTAAATACATATTGATAGATGAATACCAGGATACCAATCCGGTGCAATATCAAATAAGCAAACTGCTGGCTGCCGTGCACGAGAACATTTGTGTGGTGGGCGATGATGCACAAAGTATTTACAGTTTTCGTGGTGCAACGATAGAAAATATTTTACAGTTCCAGAAGGATTATGATGATGTAAAAGTGGTAAAACTGGAGCAAAATTATCGCAGCAGTCAAAGTATTTTGAATGTAGCAAATGAGGTTATCAAAAACAATAAAGGGCAGATACCAAAAGTACTGTGGACCGATAATAAAGAAGGCGAAAAGATAAAGCTTGTGCGCACCATGACCGATAATGATGAAGGTAAATTTGTAGCCGACAGTATTCAGGAACAACGGCTACGCAATCATTACCGCAACGCTGATTTTGCCATTCTCTATCGCACCAATGCACAAAGCCGCGCCTTTGAAGAAAGCCTGCGAAAAATGGGTATTCCGTACCGTATTTATGGTGGTATTTCTTTTTACCAGAGAAAAGAAATTAAAGATTTTCTGGCTTACCTGCGAGTGATTGTAAATACTAAAGATGAAGAAGCATTAAAGCGTATTATTAACTATCCGGTGCGCGGTATTGGTAAAACAACCATTGAGAAAACAGTTATTTATGCTAATGAAAACAACATCAGCATGTTTGATGCACTGGAGCAGGCACCGGCGTTTGGCATTAAGGGAGGCACGCTCGAAGTGATACAGAATTTCATAACGATGATTAAGTATTTCCGAAGCCTATTGCAAAATAATGATGCTTATAGCGTAGCCCAGCAAATTGGAAAACATACCGGTATTGTAAAAGAATTATTCAACGATAAAACCACAGAAGGATTAGCACGATATGAAAACATCCAGGAGTTGCTCAACTCTATTAAAGAATGGACCGAAAGCCCTGCTAATGAAGAAGGCGAAGTAGGTGATAAAGGGCTGGGCGCTTACCTGCAACAAATTACATTGCTTACTGATGCAGATGACGATAAAGAAAATGCAGATGTGGTAAAACTGATGACGATTCATGCGGCTAAAGGATTGGAGTTTGGTTGTGTGTTTGTTGGCGGTATAGAAGAAACACTTTTTCCCAGTGCGATGAGCATTAATACGCGTGAAGAGTTGGAAGAAGAACGAAGATTATTTTATGTGGCAGTTACGCGTGCTAAAGAGCGCCTTTTTTTAACCTACGCCAACAGTCGCTACCGCTTTGGCAATCTGGTACAAAACGAGCCCAGTCGCTTTTTGGATGAACTGCCCGAGTCTTTCTTAGACCGCACTTTTGCCGGTGGTGGCGCACGCAACAGCAGTGGACTAAATAATATGGGAAGTGCATTTCAACGCATGCACCGCGGCATGGGACCAGCACCGGAGCGCAAGTCCGAAGGCAGCAAACCATCCTACATGCCAGTTGCTCCCAAGCAGCAAACAATCAATCATATTCCATCGCCCGATTTTGCGCCGAGCGATACCAGCGGCTTGCAGCCGGGGCAAAAAGTAGAGCACCAGAAGTTTGGCTTTGGCGAAGTGATAAAGATAGAAGGCAGTGCGCACAACCCGGTAGCTACTGTAAAGTTTGAGCATAATGGTGAAAAGAAAATTATGCTTAATTATGCGAAGCTGCGGATTGTGGAGTAGGTGGTAATGTTGATCAGACAACTGAGCTTTAAGTTAGTATACAGATGCGTTGATTGAGAGGTTATCCGGATTGAATAAGATACAGTTGTATCTTATAAAGGATAAAGCCAGATGTTACTTATTTCGTCTGGCTTTACTTTTAGCAATGATATTATAAACAATTAAACCAGCACCCGCAAAGAATATAGCTACCAAAGGACCATATCCGCCAGGTATTTTATCGCCTGCTATCAATCCAAATGCTGCACCACCACCAATAATACCTATTTGTACCCAAAAGTCACTATTTGCGAGGTTAGGGTCCATGCCTTTTTCAATTAATGCCAGCCGTTCTTTACTTTTAGAAGTAATGTAGAGGTACATAATGCCAAAGATGGTTAGCAGTATCAATACAATAAGCAGTAAAAAGAAAGCGGAACTAAGGGATTGTGTATGCATGTTATATGTTTTTACATTTTGACAACAGAATATAAAAAATGGTTACAAAAAAGGATACTTTTATTTTGTAACCACAGCAACGCTATCGTTGTCTAAATAGCAAGTGAATCATACAACCGACGAGATAATCATCCATAAAGTGCTGGCAGGAGACATACCTGCTTACAGCGAATTGGTAAACAGGTATAGCAGTATGGTATTCACATTGGCATATAATATTATTATCAACAGGGAAGATGCGGAAGAAATAGCGCAGGATGTTTTTATAAAAGCGTTTACTTCGCTGCGTTCTTATAAAGAACAATCGAAGTTTGCTACATGGTTGTATCGTATTGTGGTGAATACCGCTTTAAATAAAAAGAAGCTGCGTAAACTTATAACTGCCGATATTACAGCAGCGCTAACGGAAGAAGAATCTGCAGATGTTTATTCTTTACTGCAATATGAAAGAGCAGACATGAAGCAATTTGTACAAAAAGCAGTAAATGTTTTGCCCGATAATGAACGCATTTGTATCACTATGTACTATTTAAACGAATTATCGGTCAATGAAATCAGCGAGCTAACGGGCATAACAATTGCAAACATCAAAGTGCTGTTGCACCGTGGCAGAAAACGGTTGTATACAAAGCTGGATGAGTTGTTGAAAACAGAATTAAATGATTTAAAATAAAGTGTATGCAGGAAGATAAACAACTGAAAGAATTATTGACGAAATGGGCGGTGCAACATCCTTCTGCAGGTTTTACCAGTCAGGTAATGCAACAAGTAACATCGGCTTATACTTCCAATGCAAACACACCGCCGTTATACAAACAAAGATTGCTGAAAATAGTGTTTGGTTTGTTTGTAATAGTTTGCATAGTACTGCTGATATTAAGTTTTACAACACCTGCAACACTCCTGTTTCGGTTTAATGTAAAGTTGCCTGCCAGCTATTTTTCGCAGGGTTTTTCTTTTCTTATTACTTTTTGGATAGTAATGTTTTTAAATTTGATATTAAAAAAATATCCGGTTAAAACAGCGTAATTACTATTAAAACAAATAACGCATTTGCCGATACGTTTTTACTATAAATAGTTATTATTTTATTTTTGCATCTATTGTCGCAAGTCTTCTCGCCCCATTACTGTTTCATTTGTTGCTATTCTGGTGCATGAATACACGTGCAGTACGGAAGGTTATAAAATTTTATTATACATTACTTATTATCCTATATTTAAAAACACTACCCTTATTCCGTGTTATTTTATCTCAGTGACTGGTTCTCTTATATCTTGTATATTGTTTCTCCCTTCCTTGTATCTTGTTTCTTATTAGCTTACTCCTTGTTTCGTGTTTCTTCTATCTTTGCTATCTTAAAATAAACTTAACCAACTATGGGACAAAACATCCAGTACGATTTTGGAATGATTGGTCTTGGTGTAATGGGCAGCAACCTGCTGCTGAATATGGCAGGGCATCAGTTTGCTGTTATTGGATTTGATAAAGATGTACAAAAAGGGCAGGCACTCGAAGCGGCTTCTTCAGATGTGAGCGAAGTGATAAAGGGCGTAAGCACGCTGGAAGAAATGGTACGAAGCCTTAAAAAACCGCGCAAAATGATGATGCTGGTACCCGCCGGCAAAGCGGTGGATAGTGTAATAGAAAGCTTACTTCCGCTGATAGAACAAGGCGATGTGGTAATAGATGGCGGTAACTCGCATTATACCGATACACTCAGGCGTGTTACATACCTTAAGCCCAAAGGCATTCATTTTATGGGCATGGGCATCTCGGGTGGTGAGCATGGTGCCCGTACCGGCCCCAGCATGATGCCCGGCGGCAATATGGAAGCATACAACCAGGTAAAACCGATACTGGAAGCCGTAGCCGCTAAAGTGGATGGCGAGCCTTGCACTGCTTATATGGGCAAAGATGCGGCAGGACATTATGTAAAAATGGTACACAATGGTATTGAATACGCCATGATGCAACTGATAAGTGAAGTGTATGATTTGATGAAGCGCGGACTTGGACTGAATAATGATGAACTGCACGATATATTTGGGCGTTGGAATGGCGGCGAATTGCAATCGTATCTCATAGATATTACTGAAGATATTTTTGTACAAAAAGATGATCAGAAAGAAGACAACAACGTACGGCTTATAGATTTAATACTGGATAAGGCCGGCAGTAAAGGCACTGGCAAGTGGACTTCACAGGACGCGATGGACTTGCCTGTTGCCGTGCCCACTATAGATACGGCTGTTTCTTTCCGCACCATTTCCGGCTATAAAGACGAGCGTGTAGAGGCTGCTAAATTGTATAAAAATGAGATAAAGAAAGTATCACTAGATAAAGACACTTTTATCAATCAGTTGGAAGATGCTTTATACTTTGGCTTTATTATCTGCTATGCGCAAGGCCTGGCAATGCTGTACCAGGCATCCAAGCAATTGGGTATGGATATACCACTGCATGATGTAGTGAAAATCTGGCGCGGTGGCTGTATTATCCGCTCCAAATTGTTAAACGACTTTTACAAAGCATTTAAAGAAAATGATAATGAGCTGCCCAATATTTTATTGGATAAGGGTATTGCAGATATTATAAAAAGCAAAGAAGACAGTATTCGCACAGTTATAAAAGAAGCTATTGATACTAACATTGCCCTTGGCGGATTGACGAGTGCACTGGCTTACTTTGATGCTTATACTACCGAAAATATGCCTACCAACCTCATACAGGCACAACGTGATTATTTTGGTGCACACACGTATCAGCGTATAGACATGCCGGGCGTATTTCATACCGGCTGGATAAGCAAAGAAGAAAAAAGTGTGTAAAAGGTTCAAGGCACAAGGAGCAAGATTCAAGAAAGAAATTTCTTACAATTTAATGCAGTGAATATGGAAACATTATTAGTTCGTGCAGATAGTGAGGAGAAGCTGAAGGCATTAAGGCTGTTTTGAAAGCTTTAAAAATGGATTTCGAAAAAAGCACTTATAATCCTGAGATAGTTGCAAAAGTGAAACAAGGCGAGAAAGACTTACAACAAAACAAGTATGTAAAAATCAGCCTTGATGATATATGGAAATAATGCTGACACCTGCCGCCAAAGCAGGTTTGGATGAATGGGAAAGTAATGGCAACAAGAAAGTGATTCAACGCATTCACGACCTGGTTGAATCTGTTCAAAGAACACCCTTTAAAGGTATTGGTAAACCGGAACCTTTAAAATAAGAACTGACAGGCAAATGTTCGCGCAGAATCACAAACATGGATAGCATGATTTATGAAATAAAAGGCAACAGCATTAACATTTATTTGCTTAAGAGAAATTATAAAAAATAATTAAGCTCCTACATTATCTTATCGCATAAAGAATTAAAATACACACCATACATTACTTTATCAAGTACACATTTTATTATGCCAACAAACAACAATACAAAACGTCCGCCGAATACAATAATTTTCATTTTCGGCGGCAGTGGCGATTTAAACAACCGCAAGCTCACACCCGCCTTATTCAACCTTTATCTCGATGGCTTAATGCCCGGCGAATTTGCTATTGCCGGCATGGGACGTAGTCCTTACACCGATGACAAATACAACGAACATTTGCTGCAAGGCATCAGAGAGTTTTCGCGCCGTAAGGAAGGTGGTGATGGCAAATGGCAGGAGTTTTCTCAGCACAACCACTACATACAAATGGATGCCGAGAAAGACGCAGGCTACGACAAGATTGAAGCCTTCATCAACCAGAGAAAAGAGGAGTGGGGCACCGATGTCAATGTGCTGTTTTATATGGCGGTGGCGCCTCAATTAGTGCCCGATATTGCCAAAAAAATAGCCGACTTAAACTTACCTGCCGACTCCACACGTATTATTGTAGAAAAGCCTTTTGGACATGATTTGAAAAGTGCCACGGAGCTGAATACACTACTCAACAGCATGTTCAACGAAGACCAGATTTACCGCATAGATCATTACCTTGGCAAAGAAACTGTGCAAAATATTCTGGCCCTTCGCTTTGCCAATGCACTGCTGGAGCCGTTGTGGAATAATAAATACATAGATCATGTGCAGATAACGGCTGCCGAAACAGTAGGTGTAGAAGATCGTGGTGGCTATTATGAGCAAAGCGGTGCGTTGCGCGATATGGTGCAAAACCACATACTCCAATTGCTGTGCATGGTAGCTATGGAACCACCGGTATCGTTTAATGCAAATGAAATAAGAAACAAGAAAGTAGATGTACTGAATGCCATCCGGGAGATTGATAAAAATGAAGTAAATCAATATGCAGTACGCGGCCAGTACAGCGAAGGATGGATGAAAGGGGAGCAAGTAAAAAGCTACCGCGAAGAAAAAAATGTAGATCCGGAGTCGCCGGTGGAAACCTTTGCCGCGGTTAAGTTTTATATAGATAACTGGCGCTGGCAGGATGTACCTTTTTATGTACGCACCGGAAAATATCTGCATCAAAAATCTACAGCAATTAATATTTTGTTTAAGCCGGCGCCGCACTATGCTTTTCCGGAGGAAGCTACCGAAACCTGGCGCCGTAATCGCCTTACCATCAGCATACAGCCAGAGATGGATATACGCCTGCGTTTTCAGGCAAAACGCCCTGGACAAACCATGATGCTCGTTCCGGTAGATATGGTGTTTAGTTATGGTTCGGACAGCAAAGACCAGCCTGAAGCTTACGAAACTTTACTGCTGGATGCGATGGAAGGCAATGCCACGCAATTCCTCCGTGCCGACCAGGTAGAAGCAAGCTGGCGTGCCGTAATGCCTATTATAGAAGCGTGGGAAGCGCGCGCGCCATCCTCTTTTCCCAATTATGCGCCGGATAGCTGGGGCCCCGAAGACGCCGAAGCTTTAATAGCCCGCGATGGTAAAAACTGGATAACATTACCTCCTAAAAAATAGCCCTCACTTAACCCCCTCTCCACGCGTGGAGAGGGGCAAGAAGGCTTAACATTGTGCACCTTATACAACTGTTTTTTGCTTCATGCAAATAACGAACAGGGTGCAATAGAAGTAGTATATTCGAGTAAATATTTTCCTGTTGAGAATGTGATAATATACACAAAAGCAGGTAGTATTTTCACATGCAGTATGATTAACCATTTACCCAAAGGCATCATCAAAAAGCTGAAGGCTTTGGCTATCTACCAGATTATTGGCGGGCTGCTGGGGTTAATCACTACCACCTGGATTGTTATACAATTTCCAACATTCACTCCGTTTATTATTTTTCTCTTTACAATTGCCTTCGGATTATATATTTTTTCGTTGGTTAGTGGGTGGTTGTTGTGGAATCAATATACTGCCGGTGTTCAATGTTCGCTTATCAATCAGTACCTGCAAATTGTTCAGTTTGCAATAGGTGGCTTTGCTTACACGTATATATCCGGTGCTTATTTTTCATTAGGTATTGATCTTACTTATTCTTACCGCTTACTAATTGATTTTGGCATTATTTCTACCTGGCAGTTAAAGGCATTTACCCAAACGCAGGTGGTGCAGTTGAGCTTTAATTTCGTAGCCATTTTGCTCATTGTTTTTTTAACACATGTAAAAAGAGATTTGGAAGATGACGTGTTATTAGACAACTTGCTTACGGAAGAAAACCCTACTTTATAATACTTTATATTTATACTTTCCTATGCAATTACACATCGCTAAAGATACCACCGACCTGAGTACACAGGCTGCCGATCTTATTGTAGAACACATAAATGATACGTTGCAAAAACAGCCTCGTTTTACCCTTGCTTTATCGGGTGGCAGCACGCCCAAGGCATTGCACGAGTTACTGGCAAGTGCTGCATATAAAAACAAAATTAACTGGAGCAAAGTGCATGTGTTTTGGGGCGATGAACGCTTTGTACCTTTTAATGATGCACGCAACAACGCAAAGATGGCTTTTGAAACTTTGCTTGATAAAGTGCCGGTGCTAAGAGAGCATATTCATATTATGCAAACCGAAAACATTACACCCGATGAATCTGCACAGGCGTACGAAAAAATTTTACACAATTATTTTCCATTGGTGCACACACACCATAATGACGATGTGCCCGACAACACACCGCACACCACGTTTGACCTTATCATTCTTGGTATGGGCGACGATGGGCATACCTTGTCCCTTTTTCCCGGTAAGCCGGTAATACATGTTGTAGATAAATGGGTAAATGCTTTTTATCTGGATGAGCAGGCAATGTACCGCGTTACGCTTACGCACCCGGTAGCCAATCATGCTGCTTGCGTTATGTTTTTGGTAAGCGGTATTAATAAGGCAAAAGCATTAAAAGAAGTATTGGAAGGACCATATAATCCTAATGTGTATCCATCACAAATCATCAAACCCAAAGGCGAGCTGCATTGGTTTGTGGATGAAGCAGCAGCGAGCAGCCTTACGCAGGAATAGGTTTTTTATTTTTCCTGCTCCAATATTTATCAATCCCAATCAATACAAAACTCAAAAACAAAAACAGGAGCGACAAGTAAAAACTATTCAGCCAAAAGCCAGTATAACCAATTTTATTGACATCCATAAAAGGATATGGATAATAGCCGGAAGCAGCGCCATGCACTAAAGTATAAGCAAGATAAAGCATGAGATAAATCAGCCAACTGATTGCGTGCTTCCATTGTATGCTGCCTTTTGTTGCAAAGGTGAGCCAGTAAATAACATACAGCAAAGGCACAGCGCTATGCACTATTTCATCCGCAACTTTTCCCCAGCCCTGTGGGTGGTACAAAGAGCGCAATATAATATTGTACACCAGCCCCACAACAATGATGTATAAAGTAATAGCCGTAATTGTGGCAGGCTTTGCACAAAATCTTCCAGATTTTGTATGTGGCAGCAACAAGGTATATGTTGTGGCTATTGCAACTATCAGATTGGTAAGAATAGTAAAAAAACTAAAGAACAGTACGAGCGATGTACTTAATGTTTTTCCTTCCTTCATCCATGCAGGAATATACGTTGCGAACTGCAGTATTACACCCAGCCACGCACATACGGCAATTAGTAATAGAAGTAGGGTATGGGATAAAGTACGTTTAGGATTCATTTGGAAGTTTGTGTTTGCTACTGAAATTAAACAAGTAATGTTACGAATTGATTAGAAACAACTACTCTTTATATTTTATCCATTTCTACACCCTGCAGGTCCTGTAGCTTATGCAGCACTTCTTCCGTCCTTGCTACAGGCACACCTATTTGCATCCTGCAAAACATACTTATTTCCTGCTGCTCAATAAGGCATTGGCATTGTTTTATTATAAGCATAACATCATTCATCAGCGTATAATCAAACTGCAGGCGATAGCTTATGAGCACCGGCTTGCGCACAGCGGGCACCAATTGCAGTGCCAATACCGTTGCAGTTTTATAAGCATTTATCAGCCCCGGTACACCCAGCAATGTGCCGCCAAAATAACGCACTACCACTACGCCGGCATTGGTAATGTTTTTACTATCAATCTGCCCTAATATTGGTCGCCCCGCAGTGCCCGATGGCTCGCCATCATCGCTTACCCGGAAGCTGTTGCCGTCCACCCCGATTCTGTATGCAAAACAATGATGCGCTGCTTTAGGATGTTCTTTTTTCAATGCCTGCAACTGCTTTTTAAAATCCTCTGTCGTTTGCATAGGGAAAGCATACGCCATAAAGCGGCTGCCACGGTCTTTAAATTCTGCAAAAGCAACTTGTTCTATCGTATAAAAAAATTCCTGTGCTGCCATTAATTATTGGTATTGCTGAAGTAATCAATCCTGTCTTCGCCCAATTGTTCCGAAGTTTCCAAACGATGGTTCATTAATGCAGGTGCGTATAATCCACGACCAACATACAATCGTTGATTAGTGATGATGCGTGCTTCATCCCACAAGTCGTGCTGTATAAAGGTTTGCAGCAGTTGCGCACCGCCTTCTATTAGTACACTTTGTATGTTTAAAGCATAGCACGCTTTGCAAATGGAATCTGCCATACTTTGTGCAGTATCCATTTTAAAATACACCAGGTTCTCTTCTTCTTTTTGCTCTATCATATTCAGCACTACTGTTTTTATTTGCTGGTCAAAAAGGTGTAAGGAAGGCGGTAACCGCAATGCTTTATCCAATACCAAACGAACAGGTGAAGCCCCGCTCCAGAGACGATTATTTAATTGCGGATTATCGAGCAAAGCAGTAGTGGTTCCCACCAAAATAGCAGCTTCTTCGCTGCGCCATTTGTGCACTAGTCTGTTCGTTATTTCATTACTTATTTTTAACCGGTCTTCGCCGGCAGCAGCCATTTTGCCATCGGCTGTTTGCGCCCATTTTAGAATAATATATGGGCGTTTTTTGGCATGAAAAGTAAAAAAGCGTTTGTTTAATTTTTTGCACTCTTCTTCCAGTACATTTACTGTAATATCAATGCCTGCTGCGGTAATTTTTTCAATGCCTTTGCCATTCACGGCTTCAAAAGGATCGCGGCAACCAACTACTACACGCGTTATTTTTTTATCAATAATTAAATTGGCGCAAGGCGGCGTTTTACCCCAATGCGCACAAGGCTCCAGCGATACATATATAGTGGACTGTTGTATCAAATGCGCGTCTTCTTCCTTAACACTGTTAATACAATTCACCTCTGCATGTGCTTTGCCATATTGCTGATGGTAGCCTTCGCCTATTATTTTCCCTTCGTGCACCAGCACCGCACCAACCATTGGATTGGGGGCAACATTGCCTGCACCTAATTGGGCAAGGTCTATACACCGCTGCATGTAATATTCATCTGCTTTCAACTGCATATTCGTGGTATCTTGACAAATGTACAATCAATGCCTATTATTGTGGTATGACAACCGTTCAGCAGGCATACGAACAATTGCGCAAGCAACTCCAAACTATTTACGATCAGCGCGAAGCTGCTGCTGTTGCTGCTGCCGTAACAGCGCATATTACCGGTTTAGATAATACGGGCAGGCTTATCAATAAACATCAACCACTCACAAATGAACAGGCGCAAACTTTTCGAATAATGACTAATGAATTGCTGCAACAAAAACCCTTGCAATATATTTTGCACGAAGCGCCGTTTTATGGGATGAATTTGTATGTAGATGAAAATGTATTAATTCCCCGCCCCGAAACGGAAGAGCTTGTTGATTGGATAATGCAGGAAGCAAAGAGTGAAAGGAACAAGATACAAGACATAAGGAACAAGGAACAAGGGGCAAGATACAAGAACCAGGTTTCGATCCTTGACATTGGTACGGGCAGTGGTTGCATTCCTATTGCTTTAAAAAAGCATTTACCTTTTGCATCCGTTGATGCCGTGGATATTTCTGAAAAAGCTTTAGATGTGGCAAAAAGAAATGCATCAACGCAGGGAGCGCTTATAGATTTCCATTTATTGGATATATTAAATACAACTTCCTGGAATCAACTTAGGCAATTTGACATTATCGTAAGCAATCCGCCATACATTACTAAAAAAGAAGCAACCGGAATGCACAATAATGTGCTGCAATATGAGCCGCATACTGCGCTGTTTGTGCCTGATGAAAAACCATTATTGTTTTATGAAACCATTGTTTTTTTTGGCTTACAGCACTTAAACAATAATGGCTTGTTATTCTTTGAAATCAATGAAGCGTATGGGAAAGAAATAATTGATATGCTGGCGGCAAAAGGCTACAAAAATATCGAGCTAAGAAAAGATATGCAAGGCAAAGAGCGGATGATAAAAGCAGCCTTATTTAGTTAGTATGATCAGCCACACTTTGTTGGAAGGCTCTTTTTTATCATACACCTGCAGTATAGTATTACAATTTTTATAAGTGGCTTCCGGTGGAAAATAAACGCTTAACAAAACATAATTCACTTTAAAAGTTTCATCATAGCCAGCTCGTTGGAAAAGATGCTCATCAAATTGGGTAGTAGATGTAATGCGCTTCATTACAAGCATCCGCCCATAGGCCGCAACGGGTTTTTTATCAAATATCGCAACTACGGTTACCTGCCTGCCCGGGTAGCAGGGCAATCTTTCTTCAGGCATTTGTCCCGCCTGTAATGCAGTTGGTGGAATAATCTTCTGAAGCGAAAGATGCTGTGTTTCTTCAAAACGCCGTGCTACTTTAGCGAGCAGCGAATCATTGATGTGCTGTGCAAAAAGTGGAGCATTTGTTGCAAACAGCACAACAGAAAGTAAAGTTCGCATCATCAGGTGCATACACAAAGTTACTTCACATTTGCCACCACTCTGGCACCGGCGCGCTTGGCACTTTGCATAATGCGAAATACTTCGCCGTAATAAGAAATAGTATCGGCATTGATAACTACCGAAGGCGTGTCGGTTACCGAGTGCGCTTTAGCCACTTCCAGCTTCAGCAAAGTATCTAATTGATTCATATCAACTGCTTTCTGGCCAATAAATACCTGCTGGTCTTTATTGATAGACACTACAATATTCTGTTTCGATTTAGTGTCTTTTGTGCCTTTGGGGTTGTTGACTTTTACTACATTGGGGTTTGCCAACGTAGATACAATCAAAAAAAACATCAGCAGTATAAACAATATATCGTTCAATGCACCGGTGTGCATTTCAGGATGGTTTCTTAATCGTTTGCGTATATTCATTATTGAGTTGACAGTTGATAGATGACGGTTGACAGATAATTGTCAATGGTGAATGTGTGAGTTGTGAGTAAATAATGTAACTTAACCATTACTCACATCGTACATCACACATCGTAAATCGTACATTGCCTATCTCGTTGGTTCCAGCAATACATCCAGAAATTCGGTGCTGGCGGCTTCCATGCGGTTGGCTGTTTTATCTATTTGAGTAGATAAATAATTGTAGCCCACATACGCTACCAAACCAATAATTAAACCTGCAGCAGACGTAATCATTTTTACATAAATACCGCCGGCAATTGCATTTAGTTCAAAGCCCTTGCTGTTTATTTCGTAAAACAACTGGATCATACCTGCAATCGTGCCTAAAAAGCCAAAGAGCGGCGCAATACCGGCAATCAACGATAGGATAGACAGGTTGCGCTCCATTTTATACATCTCCAGTTTACCCACATTTTCCATGCTTTTTTCAATGGTGTCAATCGGCTTGCCTATGCGTTGAATGCCCTTGTCTATCATGCGTGCCACCGGGTTATCGGTATTTTTTGTGAGATTTCGTGCAGCGCTCACATTTCCCGAAACAATATTATCACGTATGATATTCATGAAGTTGGTATCAATCTTCGAAGCCTTGCGCACGGCGATCAAGCGCTCAAAAAAAACAAAAATGGCAGCCGCAAGTAAAATATACAGCGGATACATGAGCCAGCCTCCTTTTTCCAGCAGGCTGCCCAATGTTATTTTGTCGGGCGTTGCTGCTGCTGCATCGGTCATTGCTTTAGAAGCCGTATCCGCAATCTGTAGTAAAATCCCCATTAGATTTAGAATTGTATTGGTTTTTGCTAAAGTAACTTGTACCACAAAACAACGCCGGGCGTGTGAATAAATTACGTGCTAAGTTTTTTTTAAGAAATGTTTTTCACAATTAAATGCAGCGAAATGAAACTATTAAAATATAACTAATACGAAAGTGTATCGTTTCGCTACTTTGCATTTGATTATATTATCAATTATACCATGAGCGCTGTTTATTTTATTATTGAAATTATTTCATCATTATTAATCCCAGGCATGCTACGGCTTGGTAGCACTCCTCCATTGCAGCACCAAAGATATACGTCGTAGTTTTTTTCAGAATGTTGAAAGGAAGATAACAGTGCATTTTAATGCAGCGCTTAAGAGATAGTATAGTGAATGCACTATATTTATCTGATAAATATTAAATGACTTATAAATGAATGTGGTAAAAATGGTTAAGCAGGTTGCTTTATAAAACTACTCTTTTGCCAGTTGCAGCCGATCGCTTTGCTGCATCCAGTATTTCCATAACAATCATGTTATATTGTAATGATGATTGATCATTCTGTCCGGATATTTTATGCTGTAATACTGCCGTTAAGTAGCTGATGGGGTCATTTATGGGTACAGGTAAAGGCTGGGCAATTTTAGCATCTTTAATATTTTCCCGCATCCTGCTGTTAATATGCTCTTTATCAAGCGCGTGTAAGTATCCGGTTTCACCAAATACTTCCAGATCTTTTATCGAAAAAGGCCAGTTCCACGAAGCCTCTATTTGCCCTGTTGCTGTTGGGTATTCTACAAGTACCGTCGCATCATCATCCACTTTAGGATAGACATCGGTTTTGTAATGCCTGGTAATGGCCGTAACGGCAATGGGTTTACTACCGTGCATTAGCCAGGTCATTAAATCGGCGCCATAGCAACCGAAGTCATTTAAGGCGCCGGCGCCATTTAAAACAGGGTCTGTGAGCCAGCTTAAGAAATCCGTACTGCAACCAATCTCTTTCGGTCCCTGGTGGCCATCATGCGCCACTATTCTTTTAATTTGCCCTATGCCACCGTTACTTACCGTGTTGTAAACATCCTGGTAAGAGGGATACCAGGTAGTTTCGTAATTCGTTAAAACTTTTATGTAATATTTGTTAGCTAAAGCTTCCATTTGTTTTGCCTGTTCCAAAGTTGCCGCCAAGGGCTTTTCTACCATAACGGAAATTCCTAAAGGCGCACATATTTCCACAATTTGCAGGTGATTGGCTACGGCATTATAGCCCAATACCGCATCCGGCTTCTTCGCTGTCAACAACTTTTGAAGATCATCAAAAAACAATGAATCAGGCAAGTGATACAGCTTGCTGAATTTTTGCTGCAACTGTTTATCGGGCTCAGCGATGCCTATTATATTTACTGTGCCTTTTTTGTATTGGCTTAATATACCATGCACGTGGTCGTGATTCAAACCAGCTACCACCACACTGATGGGCTGTTGGGCAGAGAGATTGATGGAAATACCCATAATGAATAAGACAATGATCAACTTTTGCAGGCAGGAAAACGAAAGCTTTAAATTGTTATCTGTCATATGTCCTATTCTTTCGATATTTTATTTAATTTAGAATCAAGTTTTATGACCCGGTTTTTACTGTATTCAGCTATAATTTCACCACTTTAGCTTTTTATTTTTGCAACAACTATATAAAAGCTATTGATAATAATCGCATAGTATTCCTGCATCAACCCGCGTGCTTTACATACACTGTCATTAAAAGTCTATGCCAGACCATTTGCGTTTGGAACATTCGTATTTTTTAAAATCAAACTTATACAGCCTGCCGGGGCGGTGCGGTACATCATCTTCGTATTCTCCGGTATCTATCAATAAATCCATTGCAAAAAATTTCTTGCGGAAATTGCGGCGATCCAATTTTACATTCAAGATAGCTTCGTAGAGGTTTTGCAGCTCCCGGAGCGAAAACTTATCAGGTAATAAATTAAAGCCTAATGGATGCTCCATAATGCGCTTTTGCAGCCAGTGATAGCATTCATCAATAATTTCTTTATGGTCGAAAGCCATATTGGTAAGTCCCTGCACTTTGTGCCAGTGCAGTTCATTATCCATGCGTTTCAACTGATGGTGCTCAATATTTAATAGCGAACAATAAGCCACTGTAAGCACCCGCCCACCGGGATGTCGATGTGGATTGCTAAACGTTTTTACCTCTTCCAGATACACGTTGGTCATCCCGGTGCGCTGCTGCAACACACGGTAAGCAGCATCCGTTAGTTCCTCATTGTCAGCAGCAAAATCGCCCAGTAAGCTCCATTTATCTTTATATATCTCAAGGTCGCTGCGGATGAGTAATACTTTCAATTCATTTTCATCAAACCCAAATATCACACAGTCCACCGTTATAGGCACACGTGGGTAAGAAGCTACTAATTTATGTACGTCTTTGATGAGTGTGGTTTCCGGGACGGCAATACTATCAATGTCATTCATCATATTGGCAAGAAAGCAATTTTAAACTCCGAAAGTAAAGTTTTCTTACAGTAAGTAATAGAAGTAAAATTACAAAAATAAGAACGAATCATGTTCCATAATTACCCTTACAAAGCGCAGCAATTTACGATTTGAACAAATATCTTTACCGCATGTATTCGCTACAACAAACCAAAGAATTGCAACAGGCAACTGCCGACTTTCTGCAACAGCGTATTCCGGCTGACCAACAAAATATCCAATTGCTACGCAGCGTATTACGCTTTCACGAGTATCGCTATTATGTATTAAACGACCCGCTTATTTCCGATTATGAGTATGATACTTTGTATAAGGTACTGGTGGCTTTAGAAACAGCAGACCCAACACTGGTGACACCCGATTCGCCTACGCAGCGCGTGGGCAAAGGGTTAACAAAAGTTTTTCCAACGGTACAACATTTAGTGCCGATGCTCTCGCTCGAAAACTCGTACGATGCAGAAGATTTGCAGGACTGGGATAGAAAAGTAAGAGAACTATCGGGTTTAGATGCAGTGGAATATTGCGTAGAGCCCAAGTTTGATGGTGCCAGCATTTCTTTGGTATATGAGCATAATCAATTGGTGCGTGGCGTTACGCGCGGTGATGGTGTGCAGGGCGAAGACATTACCAATAATATCAAACAGGTACGCTCCATTCCGCTGTCGGCAGATTTCAGGCGATATGGTATTGAAGAAATCGAAATTCGCGGCGAAGTCATTATGACGAAGAACAAGTTTAAAAAATTCAACGATCAGCGCATGGAAGCCGGACTGCCTTTGCTGGCCAACCCGCGCAATGCTGCCAGCGGCTCCTTACGCATGATTGACCCTAAGGAAACGGCAAAGAGAGGTTTGGAGGCATTTCTTTATCACATCAGCGATTATACCACCACAGAAGGTGTTCGTGTGAGTGATGAAACCGACCATTCCAAAGAAAATCTGGAGCGCAAAGATGTGCCGTTTACCACGCATGCACAATCGCTGGAACTCTTATGGCAATTGGGCTTTCGCAGTCCTGAAAAAGAAAAAAAGGTAGTAAAAGGCATACAGGGTGTGATTGATTACTGCCATGAATACGAAAGCAAAAGAGACGATCTGCCCTACGAAATTGACGGCATGGTAATAAAGGTAAATGACCTCCATTTGCAGGATAAACTGGGCATGACCTCGCACCACCCGCGCTGGGCAATGGCGTTTAAATTTAAAGCACGACAAGCTACAAGCAAGCTAAAAGCAGTAGAGTTTAATGTAGGCAGAACCGGTGCAGTAACGCCCGTAGCCAAGATAGACCCGGTGCATATTGGCGGCGTTACAGTAGGTAGTATTTCTATTCATAATGAAGAATACATACGCGAAAAGGATTTAAAAATCGGTGATGCCGTGCTGGTAGAAAGAGCCGGTGATGTGATACCGCAAATTGTGAAATCGTTGCCCGAGCTGCGCACCGGCGAAGAAACAACCATTGTTTTTCCAACACATTGCCCTGCCTGCGGCAGTCAACTGTTTAAAGAAGAAAGCGAGGCGGTGTGGCGTTGCGTAAATATAGAATGTCCGGCACAAACGCTGGAAAGAATGATACATTTTGTGAGCAAAGATGCCATAGACATCAAGCATTTCGGCGAAGCAAACATCCGCAAGTTTAATGCACTGGGATTATTGCCCGATGTGCCCGGCATTTACAAACTAAACTATGATAAAATAGCAGAGCTGGAAGGTTTTGGTAAGAAGTCTATTGACAATTTGCGTAATGCTATTGAAGCTTCAAAGCAGCAGCCATTGCATCGGTTGATATACGCTTTGGGTATTCGCTATGTAGGCGAAACGACTGCTAAAACATTGGCAAATGCGGTAAATAATGTGTTTGATTTGCAAAATAAAAGCATTGAAGAACTGCAAGGTCTGGAAGATATTGGTGTAAAAGTAGCTGCTTCTATTCACCAGTTTTTTGAAAATGCGCAAAACATTGAAATGCTGCACGAGTTGCAATTGCTGGGTGTGCATATGAATAACCAGAAGAAAGAAAGCAATGGTGAAAAAAATATGCTTGACAATCAAACTTTTTTGTTTACCGGCAGTCTCAGCAAGCTTAAACGTAGTGAAGCAGAAGAAATGGTGGAACAGCATGGCGGTAAAATAATGAGTGGCATCAGCAGCAAATTGAATTATCTGGTAGTGGGCGAAGATGCTGGTAGTAAGCTGGAGAAAGCAAAAAAGATTACTACTATTAAGATCATTAATGAGGATGAATTCTTAAAAATGATGGAATAAAAAAATAAAAGAGAAGATGTAAGGCCTAGAATAAAAAATGTTTTTGCCGCAGTTTATATAATTTTATTTTTTGCTTTACTAAAGAAAAGATAATTGCTATACAGACTTTTAAAAGAGAACTCAGATTGCTTTATTATTAACTACATCAACAAATATATTTTATAACCAATCAACACACATGAAACACAAACATTTATTAATCATGTCTGCCGCCGTATTGTTTACTGCTGTATCGCATGCACAGGACCAACAGCAAAAAATGAAGCCCGAAGAAACAGAATTCTACTCGCCTGTGCCTAAAGTGGTAACGCCTGGTAAAACCTGCGGCGCTGCACCTTCGGATGCTATTGCTTTATTTGATGGCAAAAACCTCGATCAGTGGGAAGATGCGCAGGACACTACCAAGCCTGCCGAGTGGAAGGTAGCCAACGGCATCCTTACCGTTGACAAAACCAAAGGCAACATCCGTACGAAACAATCCTTTATGGACTACCAGTTGCACATTGAATGGAAAGAGCCTAAAACGCTCACCGGCAGCGGACAGGCACGTGGCAACAGTGGTTTGTTTTTAGCTTCTTTAGGGTCTGGTGATGCAGGATATGAATTGCAGATTTTAGATTCTTACAACAATCCAACGTATGTAAATGGTCAGGCAGCTTCTCTTTACAAACAAAGTCCGCCGCTGGTAAATGCCAGCTTTCCTAATGATGTGTGGCAAACTTACGATGTGGTTTGGACTGCTCCTCGCTTTAATGGGGATGGTACAGTAAAAACACCGGCTTATGCTACGGTGTTTCATAATGGGGTGTTGGTACAAGACCACACTGCACTTTTGGGACCAACCCAATATATAGGTTCACCGGCTTACCGCCAGGCGCATGGTGCATCTCCTATTAAGTTGCAAGCACATGGCGATAAGAGTGAGCCGTTGAGCTTTAGAAACATCTGGATCAGAGAGTTACAGGAGCGGCAACCTATAGACTCAACAAGTAGAAAATAGCCTTGCATTTTTAAATATAACGCGCTGCTTTTCTGATTTCGATATAATCATAAAAAGCCTGTAAATATTTGCAGGCTTTTTCTTTTAGTATAAAACAGATAAATGAAAAGGTTGTTACATTTGGAGCTTACATGACGCTACAAAACCTTATTTAATACTACTATGGGTTGCAGGCATAATAGTTAATGTACTTCAGCAATATACTAATCAAAACGGTCTGTTACTCTTCACCCATCCGGTGATATAACCGGCAATTTCCTTAGTGGGTGTGCCGGGCGAAAATAATTTACCAACGCCCATTTGCTGTAATTGCTGCATATCATCCTGTGGTATAATGCCGCCACCGGTAAGCAATACATCAGTCATATTTTTTTCCTTCAGCAATGCCAGTACTCTTGGAAAAACAGTCATATGGGCACCGCTTAAAATACTAATGCCAATAGCATCCACATCCTCTTGCAAGGCAGCATTCACCACCATTTCGGGCGTTTGCCGCAGCCCGGTATAAATCACTTCCATACCGGCATCGCGCAGGGAGGCGGCAATTACTTTGGCACCGCGGTCGTGCCCATCCAAACCTACTTTAGCAACCAGTACGCGTATCGGGCGATGAAAGGATGGACTCATACAATCGTTATTATTTTTCAAAGGTAAAAAGAATCTATAGCACACGGCTTATCCTTGGATAAGGATGATACTGATGAGAACAATTGATTAAACCGGTAATTAAAGGATTTATTTCTATGATAAATCAATCCTTTCTTATCCATGCTTTAGTCCGTGTCATTCGTGTGCTATCAAATTTGCTATTTCATTTCCGCCTTATCCTCCGCTATTTTTTGATGGAAGAAGCGTGTAAAACGCTCATCAGCGCCTTTTGCCAGCATTATAAAATCGCCATATTCCCTGGCGTACACATTTGTTACGCTATCGGTAAACTGTGCCGATTTGAAAAAGCGGATATAATCGTGTGCTAATTCATCAGTATCTTCTGTTACCAAAATCAAATTGGTCATTGGCTTATTTTCCGGCAACCAGTATAAAAAGCTTGCATTGTCGCTGTATGCTTCGGGCAAGCCATATTTTCTTCCATAATAATTAACGGCGCCCGCCATGCCATAATTGTTACAAAAAATAAGCGTTTGCTGCTGCTCTGCAGGCGATAAAGAGCGATACGCTGCCGCTACTTTTTTTGTCATTTCTTCCCAGCCCAGCATATCAGAAAAGTCTTGCGGCAAGGGATGATTTTTAAGATCTTCCCATTTTAAAAGGCCAGTTTTGTTTATACCCATTTTCTGGTAAAATGCAGCCAATTTAGCAGGCTCATATATAGGCAGCAACAGCGGTAAAAAAACGAAACCCAAAATAAAAATGGGCACCATCATTATATAGCGCCACATCTTTTTTGCAATTGTAATGTGCTCCAGATAATAAGCGCCAAAAGCCAGCAACACAGGGTAAGCACCAAGTGCATAATAATTTTTTCCGCGACCGATTAATAGAATAATGATAACAAATACATACGCCCAACCTGCAAAGCGAAACCGTTTTTCATTGCGCGAAAAGAAAACATAATACAAGCCAGCCAGCCATACAAAAAAGCAGGGTGCAAACATCAATAACTGGTCGGAGAGAAAAGATAGCGGGCTAATATATTGCAACTGTGTTTGCTGCAACTCGCGCATATGATGAAAAACCGGAAACTGATGATGGTATTGCCACAATAAGTTGGGCAAAAAAATAATAAAACCTGCCAATGCAGCCAGCCAAAAATGCTTACTGATAAAGATGGTGCGATACTTTGTAAGCAGCACACCCGCTAGCAGGCTTACCGTATAAAATGCTACCGAATATTTACTCAGCATACCCAAACCAACAGCTACGCCAAACACATATAGCCATCTGTTTTTGCCGGTTTGTATATAACGAATAATGCTATACACCATCATTGTCCAAAAAAATACTTCGGGTGGATTGGGCTGAAATAGAAAGAACAATCGGAGATATACACTAAAGGTGAAGGATAAAAAAAGGAGCCACAGTGCAAAACTTCTTCCGCCCTGCGATAATACTATTTTACCGGCAACTATAAAAGTAGCAGCGCCAAACAGCGACGGCCAAAGCTTTATCCAAAACATACCACCGCCCAACAGGTGGGTAAGCCATGCAAAAATGCTGAGCATTGGCGGCACTTCCATAAAGCCCCAGGCTACATGATTTCCTTCGGCTAAATATAAAAATTCGTCCCGGTGCGGCTCGTACACAGGGTTTTGCAACAGGTAAGGCAACACTAATCTTAATAAAGCAAGTGCATACAGTAGTTTGTTGTAGTTCTTCATGCCGGCAGTAGTTGTATGAGGTGAAAGTACAACAGCTTTTATGACAAATAAATTATTGCTGCTATTGATGTTCTTTACCAGCCAGCAAGTATTTACCGGTGAGAAACATCACAGGTATAGAAAAAGATGATAGGAAAATTAGAGCAGTATTTTTATTGAAAAGATACTAATGCTATCATTAATTCCACTTTTACCAGCATACAGATTGTTTCGCTCGCAATAAAGTTGTTTAATATTTCCTGCAAATAACGATGGCTAAGAGCAATGCAAAGGCATGTAGAGGATAAAAGAGTGGTGTTTAATGCTATAAGTTTTAGCATATTTATAATAACTTATTTAATACAACTTATTTAAACTGTAGATAAGAAAAAAGTGCCACACCGGTTTTCTACAGTGTGGCAACCTCCTTTTTTATTGAAATACATTTGATTAATGAAAATAATAATGTCCATTTTCATTAATCAATGAATAGAATGTGAAAAGGAAGGAGTTGATCATAAAACTTGTTAGAAATTTTTTTATCCATTCTTTTGGTTTACTATCAAGCAGTTGTACATATTAATTAACAGAACGGACTGTTATATCGGGAATATTTGGCATAAAATTTTACTAAACCTATCAGGAATTTATACATGAAAATCCCATAAAATACAGGATATGAAGAAGCTCGACCTGACGCGGCAAGATATTGCTCCGCTTGCACTATTGTTTGTAAGTTTATCGTTAATGATTATTGGTATTGTATTTAAAAGCCTCATTGTGCTGGCAGGCGTTACCGGTATTGTGCTTGCCTGGTTCTTATGTATTGATACGCTAATTGTCAACCACAAAATGAATATTATCAAACGTATTGTTTTTGGTGGCATTATTATCGCACTTCCAATTGCATTGGCCATGTATATGGGTGCATAAGTTAGTTTTATATACGTTTAAAATTATTTACCCGCAGTATTATTCCTGCACTATTATATTTTATACTGTTATACTTTTATAAAACCTCGCCGCTACCGGAGAGGTTTTTTGTTAAGATATATAAAAATAAAGTCTCTTACAATTCTGTTCAATTTTCATTTGGCATTTCACAGTCATACTCCTATTTTTGCAGCCCCTAAATAGAGTGTGAGAAACGGTGAGGTGGATGAGTGGCTTAAATCAGTAGTTTGCTAAACTGCCGTACGGGTAACTCTGTACCGAGGGTTCGAATCCCTCCCTCACCGCTCATTAATCATTTTCTTCGGGGCGTAGCGTAGCCCGGTATCGCGCCTGGTTTGGGACCAGGAGGTCGTAGGTTCGAATCCTGCCGCCCCGACAAAACCTCTTCAATATTGAAGAGGTTTTTTATTTTCAGACGCTCATACAAATAAATGCTCAGTTTTTATTGCGCGGTGGAAGTATGCGGTGGCATCTTTAGCACCACTGGCTGCAACCGAAGCTTTATAGCAACACTATATAGCTTGTAACATTACAAAGCAAAAGCCCCGCATGCGGGCGGGGCTTTTGAAAAAGTTGTTTGGTTGTAGGTGTAGTAAGTATCTTACATAGAGGCAAGCTGTACTTTTTGCGTAAGCTCTATTACATTTTCTTTAAACAAACTATCTGTATCCATCAGGTCTTTTACGGTTTGACAACTGTGGATAACGGTGGTATGGTCGCGACCACCAAAATGTTCGCCAATGGTTTTGAGCGAATTTTTGGTAAATGATTTGGCGAGGTACATAGTAATTTGCCGTGCCTGCACAATCTCGCGCTTGCGGGTTTTTTGCAGCAATTTATCGTATGGCACATCAAAATATTCGCACACCATTTTTTGTATAATATCAATAGTGATTTCTTTACTGCTCGTTTTCACAAAATTGCGCAGCACTTTCTTGGCTAGTTCTACATCTATGTCGCGCTTATTGAGCGATGATTGCGCCAGCAACGATATTAACGCACCTTCCAGCTCGCGTACATTGGTGCTGATGTTGTAGGCTACATATTTCACTACTTCTTTGGGCATATCGCAGCCATCAATCTTCATTTTGCGTTCCAGTATCTCTATACGCGTTTCGTAGTCGGGCATCATCAGGTCGGCACTTAAGCCCCAGCGAAAACGGCTGAGCAAACGCTCCTGCAAACCGTCAAGATCTTTGGGGGCTTTGTCTGATGTAAGCACGAGTTGTTTACCGCTTTGGTGCAAATGATTGAATATAGCAAAGAAAGCATCCTGGCTTCTTTCGGCACGGTTGAAGAATTGAACATCATCAATAATCAACACATCTATTAACTGGTAGAAATGAATAAAGTCGTTAATAGCATTGTTACGGCTGTGATCCTGAAACTGGTTGATAAATTTCTCACTGCTTACATACAATACTACTTTGTTGGGATGCAGACGTTTTACTTCGTTGCCAATACATTGCGCCAAATGCGTTTTGCCCAAACCCACACCACCATAAATAACCAGCGGATTGAAGGAACTGGCACCGGGCTTTTCGGCTACCGTTTTACCGGCACGCCGCGCTACCCTGTTGCAATCGCCTTCTATCAATGAGTCGAAGGTATAAGCCGGATTGAGTTGCGGATCTATCTGCACTTTTTTTAATCCCGGAATCACAAAAGGATTCTTAACGGGGTTATTAATTACCAGTGGAAATTCCATTTCATTATTTACATATACTTTACCATTGCTCGCGGCAATATCCATCGAGCCATTGCGACCATTATTGCCGCTGTCTACCATAATACGGTATTCCAGCCGGGCATCTTTGCCCAGCTCACGCTTCAGTATTTTTGCCAGCAGATTAATGTAGTGCTCCTCTAAGTACTCATAAAAAAACTGGCTGGGTACCTGTATTAGCAACACATTTCCCTTTAGTTCGACGGCCTTAATGGGCTCGAACCATGTTTTGTAGTGCTGCCACTCTACAATATCCTTAATTATCTGCAAGCAATTAGTCCAAACGGATTCGGCGGTTAATAGCATAATAGGCAATATCGGTTTATAGAGTTAAAGAAATCTATTTCGTAAGGTCCCAACGTTTCATTGTTGTGTATGAAAAAAAATTAGGACAGGAGGACGAATTTCTACCTTTTTGTTGAAAAAAAAATTTTTTAATCAGCCAATTTTTCCTCAATAGGGAGTTGCAGGTAATGGCAAAATTTTTTTTAACGCGGGATATACAAAAACATACAGCTTATTTGTACAAGATTGTTTTTTGGAGTGTACAGAAGAATGTTTTATATGTGTTTTGGCAAATAGCATACAATCGTTTTTAGAAGATGTAGTGGGGAATTCGCAAGTCATCAAATATAAAAAAAATATTTGCTTGCGGTATGCTGAAAAATTGGCAGCTACCTGTATTTTAATGGGAAAATTGATGCAATGTTTATAAATTTTTTTTTTATTAATTTCTATAAACAATGCGATTTTCTATGGTGGCTGTTACAGGTTTACCTGCTTTTGTAAAAGAGGCAATATAGTCTATCAAAGCAGTACGAAATAAATGATTCTTATTGAGCTGCAGCAAGCCTTTGAACATAGTACATTGATTGCCGCCATTGGCTATATAATCGGCTACCGCAACAGTATATGTTTTTGTATCTTCTAATGGTTGATTATTTATCTGAATGTCAATGGCTTGCTTATCTTTAATAGTCATGCTGATGCCAGAGCAAGGCCAGCCGCCAAGGCTTGCCTGATGATCTAAAAACTGCCGGAATATATTACCTTGTATAGAGAGTAAAACTATCTTATTATCATACGGCATTACTTTAAAAATCGTTCCAATGGTAATATCACCTTTAGGTATATAAGCGCGCATACCACTAAAGTTTACAAAAGCCGCATCCACATTTTTGTTGTATAGTTTTTCTGCATACAATTTCATACAATCTGCCATTAAATTTCCAAGCGGACTTTCGGGTTGCTTTTTATATAACGGTGCTATTGCAAAGCCAATTACTTTGGAGGTGTCTGTACTATCTGCATAGGCATTTAGATGTTGATTATTATAGGTTTTGATGTTGATGGTAGAATCATTTGCGGGTTGTTTTTTATACATGTATTCATACGATTGCGCATGTATGATGGATAAGCAAAAAAGCAAATTATAGATTGTAAATAACAACACTTTCATCAGTGTAAGGATTTAAGTGTGCCGAATGTAAGTAATGTTGATGAAATGAGGAGCGGTGAATTGCGAATGGTCAATTGTGAATATAAGCAGCAAATATAGTCTCTGTTTAGTTTTTGGTTTAAACCTCAAAAGCAATCGTTTAACTTTAAAGGGTCATTTATTTTTATACAATAAACAACTTAAATAAACCAGCTAAATTTTTAAATTACTCCGTTTTACTCCTCATATATTAGCTTAGCGCCTTCACAACTTTTCGGTGAAATAATATGCCTAATGACTTTTTTCGCTTTAAAAAGTTTACAATATATCAGCAGCATTGTGCTATGAAAGTGTGTACTGATGCCTGCCTGTTTGGCGCATGGACTGCAAATAAGATCGCCGCTAAAAAACTGCAAAGCAATTCTATTTTAGATATTGGCGCAGGCACCGGTTTGTTATCATTGATGCTTGCACAACAATTAAGTAACAGTATTATACATGCTACAGAAATAGATGCTGATGCAGCAAAGCAAGCAAGTGAAAACTTTGCCGCTTCGCCGTGGCATGGGCAATTGCATGCTGTTAATGCTCCTATACAATCTTTTTCGTCCTCCTTGCAGTACGATTTTATTGTATCCAACCCACCGTTTTTTCAAAACGATCTGGCAAGCAACAATGCACAGCGCAACGTGGCTTTGCACAGTCATCAGCTTGGTTTTGAAGAGTTGTTGGCTGCAATACAAATGCACCTTTCTGTAACGGGACATTTTGCTGTGTTACTTCCCTATCATCGTACAACAGTATTTGAAAGTTTAGCACAAAGGGAAGGGTTTTATTTACATCAAAAAACATGGGTACAACAAACACCTGCGCACGCTTTATTCAGAAGTATGTTATTGTTTGGAAGAGAACAAAAAGAACCTGAACAAACAACCATAATAATAAAAGATAAAGCCGGAAGTTATACAGATGCGTTTGTTGCATTGCTGAAAGATTATTACCTGTATTTATAAAGAAAATTTAATGCGCTGCATAATCTTTCAAATACCCGAACCGTTCGGTAAGGTATCCATTCCTTAAAATAGTCGCCCGCTCTATCATGCTGCTGCTTTCTTTTTTAAGAATGTCCTCTAACACATATTTTATGAGTTGATCTCCAAAGTACCGGCTCGCATCGCAAGGCAGTTCGTTGGGCAGATTGCCTACAGCCACTACATCTACACTGGTGGGCAGATAGGGTGCTGTTTTGGTATTCGTCATTTTATCTACCCCATATACCGGGTTTGTAATAGTTGCATCGCCCAGATTGCAGGGGATGCTGCCACCTGTATCATCGGTAATATCTGCAATGGTTTGTATGTTAAAATCGCTGTTTTGCATGGTTTCCGGCTCAAAAAGACGCGGTATTCTTTTATCCCAATAAATACCGTTCATCAGTATATCGGTGTGGGCGCAATATGGCTCAAAAAGACATTCATATTCTTCAGGATTGGCATGAAACTCAGCGCGTTGATACGTGCGCTTGTTTTTGTGTATGTACAGGTCGGCGCCTTTGAGGTGCACATATACCGGATAGTTGAAACTGCGCTGCAGATACTCTTCCGGTTCCACTTCCTGCACATCCATCAGGTTCATAATTTCGAGTATGCCGTGCGCTACGCGCCCGCTGCCGGTAACTGTTATTTTAATGTTGGGTAACTTCAGTCCAAAATACGTATTGATGAGATGCCGGTAATCTTTATTTTGATACACGCGGCCAAGCGAAAATGTTTTAGTGCGGTTGCCATAAGCCATCATGCCATTGTGTGCGCCTACAACACCTGCAAAAAAGCCAAAGCCGATAATGCGCTGTCCATCTTCATGCTCCAGGCATTCATAATCTACCAGCGTAATGCCTTTATCTATCATAGCGTGCATGAGTTGCTGATTGTGAGGCTGCCCTTTTTTGGTATGCGAAAAAAATAAGTAGGTTTTGTTTGGGATTAACTTGGCAACCGGCACTTCTTTTATACCCAGCAACACATCGCACACACTTAAATTGTTGCTAATAATAGCGCCGGCTCTTTCATAATCTTCATCGGCAAAGCAGCGGCTCTCAGATGGCTCTATTACAATACGGCAACCACCTACTTTGGTGAGCAACCATTTGCAATGTGCAGGCGTAAGTGCAACGCGGTTATCAGAAGGAATTTTTTCTTCTTTAATTAAGCCAATCGTAAGCATGGGAAGTGTATATGGTATGGGATGGAAAGGTAAAGGTTATTGATGAAATGTTGTGAGCCGGAATGTTTATAACACAGGCCTGCCTGTTGGCAGACAGGAGTAAACAAGATTTTTTATGTATAGTATGAAATGTAAGGTGTACGTTGTGAAAAGTTTAGCAGGAATGGTAATAGGTAAAAAAGTACAAAAACAGTAATCAGCGTGCTGTAGGAGCAGTATGTTTAGCAATGCGCGCAATAAATAAATGCTGCCGGTAATTACATTTCGTATTTACACTATTACGAGTGAACTTTGTACCGCAATGCAAGCAGGAAATGAATTATTTTGAGCTTTATAATATGCCTGTTACAATGAAGCCGGATGTGCAGCAGGTGAAACAAAAGTTTTATGAATTAAGCCGCCGTTACCACCCGGATTTTTTTGCGAATGCTACAGCGGAAGAGCAGATACAAGCACTGGAAAAATCATCGCTGATAAACAGGGCTTTTAAAGTATTGCAGCAGCCGGATGAAACGATTAAATATGTGCTTCAACTGCACGGCTTGCTGGAAGAAGAGGAAAAGAATCAACTGCCGGGTGCTTTTCTGGCAACAATGCTGGACCTGAACGAGCAAATTGCAGAGGCTGAAATAGATGAAGATGCCACGGCATTGCAGCAAATACAATCTACTATTTATGATATTCAATCAAACTTATATGAACCTGTTCGGCAAATTGTGGAGCATTATCAGGAAGGTGTTACTGCCAAAGAAGAGTTGCTGCAAGTAAAAGATTATTATTACAAGAAAAAATACCTGACACGTATTTTGGCAGGTATGCACTGATATACTAATATTGCAGCCCAATTCAGAAAAGCCCGGATGGCGGAATTGGTAGACGCGCCAGACTCAAAATCTGGTTCTCGCAAGGGAGTGCAGGTTCGATTCCTGTTCCGGGCACCTCAAAGCCTTGTAAATAGTTGATTTACAAGGCTTTTTTATTTTCAGATATCAAAAAGTGTTAATTTTTCTTGCTTTTTACTGCCATCGTTAACAGACATTATTGGGAAAAACTGTACAGGTGGAAGTTGCTTCATTCACCCTTTTGATTGTATGCTTAACGAGCCATGCTTAGTTACAGCTATTCTCTTCGAAATTTTAGAATATTCTATAATCATTCAACAGGCCGCTTGGTCAATTACTGTTTTTCAGGTATTTGCTTTTGTATTCAAAAGGCGTCATAGCCGTTATCTTTTTAAAACTCCGGTAAAAATTTGAAACATTATTAAATCCGCATTCAAAGCAAATAAGTTCTGTTGGAAGCCTGTCTTCTATCAAATGCCGGCAGGCATGACTGATCCTGATTTCAACCAAAAAATCATTGTATGTTTTTTGGGTCATCAGTTTAAAGTAACGGCAAAATGACGTAGTGCTTAAATTGGCAATGCCTGAAATTTCATGCAATGAAATATTCTTTTTGTAATTAGCCAATGTGTACGTGTAAATTTTATTCAGCCGCAACGTTTCTGCTTCATTGGTTTTATAAAATGCATGTGCAGAAGCGATATAAGTAAAGTCCTTGGTTTCTGCTAAAATTTTAATGATGGAAAGCAATAAAATAATACGGTCAAGATTTACAGCTTTCAACGCTGCATACATCAGTTTGGCTAATTTTTCTTTTGTTCTACCCGTGATAAGCATTCCCTTTTTTGCCTTTTCAAACAATTTTGATATCAGATAAGCTTCCGGCAGTTTCAAAAAATCTTCTCCTAAACAAGTAGGTAAAAAATGCAGTACAATAGCTTCCACCTGCAACCCGCAGTTCTGTTCAAAATACGCTTCCCGGCATCTCCAGGTATGGGGTAAATTTTCTCCTAATAATAAAATTTCCCCGGCAGAAAAGTTGCTGATATTATCACCAATAAAACGAAGCCCTTCACCTCTTATAACGTAATGCAATTCCAGTTCGGGGTGGAAATGCCATAGCGTTGGAAAATATTGTTGAATATCATGACGAATGCCAAAAGAGCTTTGCAAGCCAAGGGGTACTTTGTGAAAAAGGGGTTTCATACAGCAATTAATTTAAACAGCAACAGTAGATAATAGGTTGACAATTTTGATTTTACAATAAATAATCAAGTATAATCAATTTTCTGTAATAAACCTATAAACTGCAGGATTAAGAGCAGTTTCTTAACTACCGGTTAAGCCTTCAGCTTAATAAATTGTGCATCTTATCATTAAATTTTCTCTTTAAAAAACGGAATAAATGATCGCTTTAAAAGTGTGCTAATATCCTATAATAATAAGCAAAGAAAACGGAATGTTTTGCTTACCTCCTGTGCTATTTTTGTTAGGGATTAGCTTGTTGCCATAATTGAAAGAACTATATTCATAGAGAATATTCAGCGTTAAATATTCCAGACAAACTGCATCAAAAAAACGAGTATTATCGCAGGTCTCGTTAAACGGGCTTTGTACAATTACTACATAAAATGCTTATCTGTAAATAGCCTTGTATATGAATCCGGATGAGAAGAAATTAGTTCCTGTAATGATTACACCGTATAATCTCAAGACTAAAATAGATAAAGATGCGGTACGCAAACTTGTTGAATTTTATATAGCAGCAGGTGCCAAAGGTCTTTTTACCAATTGCCTTAGCAGCGAAATGTATAGCATAAGTGAAGATGAAAGATTGGAGCTTACACGAAGTGTTGTAAAATCTGCGAAAGGCCGTGTTCCCGTGGTCGCTACAGGCTCGTTTGGATTAACCATAGAAGATAAAGCAGAATTTGCAAGGAAGATTTACGACACAGGCATTAGCGCAGTTGTATTAATAACAAGCCATTACGCCAATGTAGAAGAGAGCGATGAAATCCTGCTTAGAAATTTTGAGAAAATGTTGCACCTTACCGGGAATATTCCGTTAGGTTTATATGAATGTCCTGCACCTTATAAAAGGATTATATCGTCTTCTGTTTTAGAAAGTTTAATAACAACAAACAGGTTTTTTTTTCATAAGGATACTTCCATTGAACAGGATTATATAAAAGCAAAACTTGCTGTGATTAAAAACAGTCCTGGGTTTGAGTTTTTTGATGCACATACACCCAATGCTCTGTTTTCCATGCAGTCGGGAGCAAAAGGAATGTCGTGCATCGCTGCAAATTTTTATCCTGAAGTAATAGCATGGATGTGTGAACATGTAAATGACCCGGACAAGCAGGAAGAAGTAAAGTGGCTGCAATCGGCGTTAACAAAGGCAGATCCTTTAATTCATATTGCTTATCCCCTGAGTGCAAAATATTTTCTCAGGAAAAGGGGAGTCCCGGTAAAGACGATCAGCAGGGCACATGTACTTGAGCTTAGTCCTGCTCAAAAGCAAAACCTGGACAACTTGTACGATAGCTTCAATGACTGGTGTGCACGTTTAAAAATAGCACAGGTGAATATAGAAGACGCTCTGCTGCCGGGCGGAAGACTGGATGCTGCTATTTAACCAACTATATTTCCAAATAGCTTTAAACAACCAGTTCTAACAATTGCCTAATGAAAAAAATCGTTCTCTTATTTTTTCTTTTTATAAACTTTTTGTCAGCCCCGGCACAAGAGAGGCAACCTGTACAAACAAAGAATGCACAGTTGATTTTTCCTATGCAGGAAAAACATGTTCATGGCAGCAGTATTGTTAGTTTACCTAACGGCGATCTGCTGGTTGCATGGTTTTATGGCAGTGGAGAGCGAACTGCAGACGATGTAAAAATTATGGGAGCAAGATTAAGAAAGGGAAGTTCTGAATGGAGTCCTCCTTTTGAGCTTGCAGATACATATGGTCTTCCGGATTGTAACCCGGTATTATTCTTAAATGCAAAAGGAAAATTGTTTCTTGTTTGGATAGCTGTTCAGGCAAATCGCTGGGAACATGCTGTTTTACGTTTCAAAACATCTGTTGATTATGATGGAGATAAAGCACCAACCTGGAACTGGCAGGATGATATTTTAATAAAACCTGATGAACGTTTTGCTAAGGAAACAGAAGCAAAATTGAAACAACTTCCGGAACAAGGTAGCGGCTGGTCTGCGTATGCGCCACCTTATGACGAAATGATCATTGAAGCAAGTAAAGACCTTGCAAAAAGAAGCACCGGCTGGATGACGCGCATTCATCCCCTTATCTTAAAAAATGGCAAAATAATTCTGCCTTTATACTCTGATGGTTTTAATATGTCCTTAATGGCAATTTCGGATGATGATGGCGCAACCTGGAAACCTTCGCTGCCTGTTGTTGGCAGAGGCCCTATTCAGCCGGCACTTGCTCAGCGAAAGAATGGAGATATTATTGCCTTAATGCGGGACAGCGGTGATGAACCAAACAGGGTGCAAACAAGTACGTCGAAGGATAGTGGTGCATCGTGGTCTGCTGCTATAAAAACAGATATTCCCAATACAGCAAGCGTAGAAGTTTGTGTTTTGAAAGATGGAAGATGGCTTTTTGTTGGCAACGATATCGAAGGTGGCAGATACAGGCTTTCGCTGTATGTGTCCAATGACGAAGGAAAAACATGGTCTAAAAAGTATACGCTTGAAAACGAAGAAAAAGGCGCAGGAAGTTTTTCATATCCAAGTGTTATACAAACTTCGGATGGTCTTGTTCATATCACCTATTCTTATCATAAAGAGCATGCAGGCAAATCAATCAAATATGTTTGCATAGATGTAAAAAGTCTTTAAGCAACCAGAAAGATGATAGCCATAATGAAAGTGAATTTATTAAAAGAAATTAACCATGATAATATTATACAATAAGATGCTAATGCATTGTATAAATTTTATAATTTATTAAATTAAATTTGTTTTGATGACAGAATCGTTCAGGTAATTTAGCAATAAACAACTGCAAGCGAAATCAGAAACATAGAGCATCTTAGCCATATATACCATAGGAACTGAAGATTTTGAGCATCGGGAAATTGATCAGTCACAGCAATATCTCTTTTCAATAATAAAATATTAATCAGCTTATGAGAACACAAACCAGGCTTTCCCGCTTTGTTGCGTCCTGCATCTTATTATGCTTTTTTACAGCATTATCGCTGCAGCAATCAACAGCCCAAGAAACAAAGAAAACGGTAAGAGGTTCGGTAAGAGATTCCACAGGTGCTGTTGAAGGCATAACCGTTGTTGAAAAAGGCACTTCCAACACGGTTGCTACTAATAAAAATGGTGAATTTACCATCACTGTTTCCGGCGCAAACCCAACACTTGTTTTTCAGGCTGTAGGTTATCAAACACAGGAAATTGCTGTTGGTAACCAAACCACTATAAATGTGGAATTGCAGTCATCTACCAATCAACTCTCTACCGTGGTTGTAACAGCACTCGGACTTACACGAAGTAAGCGTTCACTCGGTTATTCGGTTGCTGAAGTAAAGTCCGAAGACCTGGTGAAGGCTGCCAATCCCAACTTACTTAAATCCTTGGATGGAAAGGTAAGCGGTGTTAACATTGTTAGCTTAAGCAGCGATCCTACCTCTTCTGTGTTGGTGAATATTCGTGGTACTACCACCATGCCTTCACTTAGCAGTGGCGCCGATATTTCTGTAAGATCGCAGCCTTTATATGTGATTGATGGAATACCGGTGGGAACCCAAACTTTTACACCAAAAGATGGTGTTGACTTTGGTAATATTCTGTCACAACTCAATCCCGAAGATATAGAAAGTGTAACCGTCCTGAAAGGCGGAAGTGCAGGTGCATTATACGGTGCAGAAGGTGGTAACGGCGTTGTCATGATTACTACAAAATCCGGCCGTGGTGGCAAAAGGGGGTTAGGCGTTTCTTATACGGCTTCTTCAGTTTGGGATCAGCCTTACCAGTTTATTGAGGAACAAACGTTGTATGGACAGGGTGAAAGGGCTTTTGAATGGCAGTACGACAACACCGATACCTGGGGACCAAAACTGGATGGGAAATTTACTTCGGATTATTGGGATGTGCAGGCGCAGGAATGGAAGACCGGACCGATGCTTTCATCGCATGAAAACAGGCTGAAAACTTATTTGCAAACCGGTAATACTTTAACTAATAATATTAATGTATTTGGTAATTATGATAAAGGTTCGTTCCGTTTATCGTTATCAAAAATGGATAACAAAGGAGTAATGCCAAATACCAAAACAGATCAAACAGGCATTACTTTCAACAGCGATTATTTGCTCACAAAGAATATCAGGGTTTCTGTAAACGCAAGCTATATAAGAACCTATTCGCCCAATAAAGCAAACAGCGTTGGTTCCAACAGTGTTATCAATAATTTATTATTCAATTTCCCAACTAATCTGCAGCCGCTTTCTCAAATGAGAAATTACTGGCTGGATGGTAATGAAAACATCCAGCAGAATGGTGCTATTATGAAAGATAATGGTGTTGACGTGGATACCGATAATCCCTGGTGGACAACCTATGAAAAAATACATCGCTTTACCCGTGATAATTATTTTGGCAAACTGCAGTTAGACTGGCGGTTATCAAACGCATTTTCTTTAATGGTTCGCACAGGCATGGAGAATGTGCGTGAAGATTATGAACTGAGGCAATCATGGGGTAAAACCAACATGAGCGATAAGTTTAATATTGGCGATGGTCAGTATGTTACCGGAACGAACAACAGTTTGATGGTAAACTCCGATGCCATTCTTACTTACAACAACAATTTTGGTAAGTTTTCGGTGAATGTTTCTGTTGGTGGAAATTATGCGTACACCAATAACAACAGTCTTGAAAACACGGCCGGCAAACTTTCCACCCCGTCTATTTTCACTTTAACCAATGCCATGCCGGGGCAGTTGTATGTTTCTTCTTCCAGTTGGGGAACGGGCCAATCTTACAGTGCCTATGGAACTGCAACACTCGGTTATGCCAATCAGCTTTATCTCGATGCTACAGGCAGAAACGACTGGAAAGGGATTTTAAGCGAAGAAAAAATACATTATTTCTATCCCTCCGCATCGTTAAGCTGGGTTGCTTCAGAAACATTCAGCCTTCCCAAAGTTTTCAATCTTGTAAAACCGAGAGTTGCCTGGGCTGATGTTGGCAACGGTTTAACACGTCGTCGTTCTGTAGATACTTATACTTATGATGCCAGCGATTGGGGCGCTATAAAAACGGTAAGCATTAATGCTTCCTTGGTCGATCCATTTATAAAGCCGCAGCATTCAGTAACAAAAGAAGCAGGTATTGATGTGTGGATGTGGAATAATCTGCTGCGATTTGATTTCACTTATTTTATCAAGGATCAGAAGAACCAGATTGATAATATCCCTACCGTTGAAGGAACAGGTTATAGCGGTGTGTTAACCAATATTGGTGATGTGAGAAACAAAGGTTTTGAATGGGGATTAACACTGAATCCGGTCCGTTCAAAAAACTGGAACTGGGATGTTTCTGCAAGCTTTACACACTACAAAGCAACCATTACAAGACTATCTGATAAGTTTGCTCCCAACGGATATGTATTCGCAGATTATGATGGAAAAACAAGGGTAAAAATTGCAGTGGGCGAAGAGATTGGAAATATTTACGAACAAAATCCCATCATGAAAGTCAAGACTGGCAAATATGCAGGCATGTATTTGTTAAACAGCGAAGGTGGAGAGTTTCAGGTATCAGGTGATGAAAGCGACCGTGAAAAGTTAGGCAACTTTAATCCCGATTATATTTTGGGATTGAATACTACCCTTCGTTACAAACAATTTGCATTAAACCTGGTTGGAAGTTTTCGCCAGGGCGGCGAGTATATTTCCGTCAACCAGCAATATCTCGAATCAAACGGCAGAGCATTTACTACTTTAGGTTCAGGACCAAACAATCCATGGTGGACAGGTGGACGTGATTCCGAGCATGGCGGTCTCCCCTGGCCGGCTGAAGGTTCCAGCCAGTATGAAGCCATCAATAATAATAATGATGGCCAACGCTCCGACTGGAACGATGCCAGCTATGCGCATGGTGTTTTTGTAAGACCCGACTTTACAGGTGAAACGCCAACCGATGCTGATTACATTGTTAACGGCGCTGATCCCAACAATACGTTCTATCAAATTCCTTACAATAGTTATGGCGATGTTATCTGGGATTTTTCCCGCACAAGAACATTCGATGCGACCAATTTTAAAATGCGGGAAATTTCGCTTTCCTATACTTTACCCGGTAAATTGATAAGCCGTTACAGGCTTAATAACCTGGTCGTATCTCTGATAGGAAGAAATGTATTTCAATGGAATGCTTCCGGCAGGAATGAGGATCCGGAGTCTGCTTTTACAGGTGTAGGAACCAACCAGGGAGTTTTAAGAGCGACCTTGCCAAGCATCCGTTCTTATGGAGTAAAACTGGCAGTTCAATTTTAATTTTTAATTAGGGTAAAAATTGAAATAGGAAACCGGACATTACTCATCTTACGAGCGGTAAAATGCAGGTTACATCCGACTTTTAAAACAATAAAAAATTTTCAGATGAAACGGAGCATGGCAAATCTTTAACATACAGAGAAATAAAAGATGCGAAGTTCCATCTGACCTATAAAACAATAAAAAATTTTCAGATGAAATCTTTTTTAATAAAAACATTCGTCCTGTTAGCCATTATTGCAGTTGCCTCCTGTAGTAAAGATGCTTTACGGAATGACGATATTCTAAGACAACTCGATGCGACCGAGTCGGTAAATGATCCCTTCCTTTTATCATCCATTATTAAAAATACGACCCTTTTTTACCAGGAAAGAGGTTACGAGAACAGTAAATTACCCGGCGCTGTTCAATATATGGAAAGAAATTTCCAGGGCGGCGATAATTACTATGATGGTTTTAAAACGCCTGCCGATGATCTGTACGCTGCAATGGATATTTTAAAACTGGTTGATGGTGCTATCGGTTTGGCAGATAAAAGAGGTTCGCTTTCGCACAAAGGTATTTTTACCATTTTCAGAGTGTTGCTGTTTTCCTTTATCACTGATTTTTATGGAGATATTTATTACTCCGAAGCGCTGAAAGGAAGAGAAGGCATCCTTTACCCCAAATACGATAAGCAGCAAGATATTTATACCGGTTTATTAAACGAACTGGATCAGGCCAACACATGGATAGCACAGGGCACAGAAGAAATTTCTTCTTCTTATGATCTGATGTTTGGCGGACAAAAAATTCAATGGCAAAAATTTGCAAACTCATTAAAGCTTCGCTTGCTGATGCGGGCTTCTAATAAATTGGCAGATGCAGGCACGCAAATGCAAGCAATTTTAAATAATCCTGCTACACCCGTTTTTACGGAGGCAGGCGATAATGCATCCATCAGTTATATTGGAACAAATGCAGATAATTCGTGGAATGGCGGCACATTGAACTGGGAAGGCAATGAAGAGTTTGATAAGAGAAGACCGGCAAAAACACTTGTTGATAAATTAACGGAATACAACGATCCGCGATTGCAGGTTTGGATTGCACCGGTTGAACAACCCTGGACAAGCGATCCTGCACAAAACGGTGTTTCGCTTGCTATAACCGATCCTAACGGGTTTAGTTATACTTCTACCTGGGAATATATTGATCGCAGTAATCCTGCCATTGCTGCACAGGCTTCAAACATTTTGGATTCAAATAAATTGTATGTTGGCTTTATAGCAGGCATGCCCGGCGATTATAAAAATGGTAACGGTCATTATAACACGCAGGATGGTGGTGTGGTTGGCAATTTCAAAGTGTCCAAATTTTCGCAGCTCTTCCGGCAAAACAGCCATCCTTTACTAAAAGCGATGATCATGAACAGTGATGAGGTGCAGTTTATTTTGGCCGAAGCTGCTGCAAAAGGCATGATAACCGGTGATGCAGATGCATACTATCGCAAAGGCATTACTTATTCCATGCAACGCTGGGGAATTGCAGATACTGAGATAACTACTTATCTCGCACAACCATCTGTTACATTGCCTGCAGATGAAGCAGGAAAACTGGCAAAAATAGCCGATCAAAAATGGCTGGCTTTATTCCTTGTTACTACAGAAACATATCTCGATATACGCCGTACACAATTGCCTTATATTTTCAAAAACGGCAACCTTTCTACTTTCGAGTTCCCATTACGTTACCGTTATCCGGGCAATGAATTAGGCCAAAACAAAGACGCTTACGATGCCGGCGTTGCAGACCTCGTTCCTGCCGTGGATGATGAACATTCAAAGATGTGGTTGTTACAATAAAAATGTAAGCTGCAAGCGTCGCGAACGATGAGCTGTAAGTGTTTTTTCATAGCTCATGGCTCAGCTCGTGCCTTTACATCAGTACAGGTGTGCGACGCAACGGAGTTTAATACTTGTACAAAAGCCAGGTACAAAAAAATGCAAGATTTATAAACCATTTATAAAATCAAGCTACGCATGTGGAAATCTTTTTCTGTTTGTTTATTATTTCTTTTTTCTGTTCTTGTTTCTTCTGTTGCATTTGCTGAGCCTGACACGCTTTTTAAACAGGCCATTTCTGTAAAATATGAAATGCCCGAATCGCTACAGGGAATCACTTTAAAAAAAACAGTAACAGATTACAATGACATTGTGTATGTGCTGGCAGAAAATGGGCTGTACAAAGTGTTTGATAAACAAGTAGCAAAAGACATTCGTTATACACCGCTTGCAAAAAAAATTCCGGTTGATATTGCAGTGCAGGAAGGCGCAAAGCATTTGTATTATTTATATGAAGATGAAGTGCTCACGAATGGTTATGCAGGTGTTCCGTTTTCAAAGCTGCCGAAAGGAAAATACTCCATGCTGGCAGTAGCTGCGAATGGAAATATCCTTTTAACAGGTAAAGATGCAGCCGATATTTTTACCGGTGATAAATGGATACATCTTACCAAACCAAACGTTGATTTTTTATTGGTAACAATAAATGACGGTGTTTTTTATGCGCTTAGTAAACAAGCTGTTTATAAATTGGATGGTAATAATTTCAAAGTACTGCACAAGGGCAACGATCTGCATTCCATGAGTTTTAAAAAGGATGAAATTATACTCGCTACTTCACAAGGTTATTATGGTATTAGCAACAAAAACGGTGATACGTCTCTTACGCTTCAAACAAAAGTGCCGGTTGAAAATATCAATTGCTTGAGTACGGTAAACAATACAATTTGGGCGGGTACAAACGAAGGCGCTTATATGCGTCAACCCGAAGGAAGTTATCATTATTATGCTTCAAAAAGATGGCTGAATGAAGACAAAGTGATAGGCATAACTTCAGACAGTAAAGGCAATGTTTACCTGCTCACACCCACTGGATTGAATAAAATTGAATTCATCTCGCAAACACTTGCCGAAAAAGCAAAATATTTCCAGGATGATATAAGACAAAGACACATTCGTTATGGCTTTATTTCGAATATTACTTTCACCGTTCCAGTCGATATAACCACTTCACAACTTACCGATACAGACAACGATGGCTTATGGAGTTCTTTTTATCTCGGCAGCCAGGCATTCTGCTATGCGGTTACAAAAGACACGCTGGCTAAGCGTTATGCCTGGGAAGCGTTTGAAGCATTTGAAAGACTTATTTCCATTAACCCGTTAAAAGGTTTTCCGGCAAGAACCTTTGAAAGAATTGGTTTCAAACATTCTGATCCTGAACGCTGGCACGAATCACCTAATGGTCAATGGGAATGGAAAGGAACCACGAGCAGCGATGAATTTGTGGCTTATATATGGGTAGCTGCAGTGATGAATGAAATGACTGCAGAAACAGCTGCGGAGAAAAAAAGAGTAGCAAATTTTATGGATAAAATTCTCACCCACATTATTGATAACAATTATTATTTTATTGATGCAGATGGCAAGCCAACCATGTGGGGCAAATGGAATCCCGAATACATTAATTCATTTCCTTCAACCGTTGGCGATAGAAAACTCGGCAGCACAACTATTATTGCGGGCTTGCAGTTGGGATATGCTTTAACAGGAAAAGAACTGTATAAAAAAGAAGCATTAAGATTAATGAACGATCATGGTTATCTTAAAAATATTCTTGTTCCCTGCGAAAATCTCAAGCCTACAAAAGTGGTGTTATCTGAAGGCGTTGTGGTGGGCGAAGACTGGAATCACTCGGATGATGAAATGGCTTTTTTAACCTATTGGGTGTTGTATAATTATGCTTTTAACGATCAGTTGAAAAAGCAATATGCGGATGTAATCCGTGACCATTGGCAAATAGAAAAACCAGAAAGAAATGCGTTATGGAATTTGATAAGCTTAGGCACTTCCGGTGCTTTTGATAAAGAATCAACGCTTTGGCATTTGCGTGGCTTTCCAATGGATCTTATTCGCTGGAATATAAAAAACTCGCATCGTAAAGATATTGTTTTACTTCCACCAAATTTTCGTGAACAGCGTACAAAAGAATTGTTGCCGCCGGATGAAGTTCCCATGCATCGCCATAATACCAATGCTTTTATACTCGATGGCGGTGATGGTGGAAAAGAGGAATTGGCAGGCGATGAATATTTGTTGCCTTACTGGATGGCACGCTATCTTAAAGTGCTGGAATAGTAAAAACCAGTTTGATCTTAGTTTTGAGATATATTTAATTGGTGCAGGAATAACCTTCCTGAAGTAAAGTTTATTGTCTTTTTTGTTTTCTTGTATTGGTTGTTTTTCTTTCTGAATAATTCTCCTTTGAGTTCCAGCCTGTGTGTGCATCAAGTATTATTCGGCTATTGTTTTTTTACCACTTTATACCATTTGTTTGTCGGCAAGTGATAAGTTATAATTATAGGCATTTTGCCATGCCTGTCTTCAACCATCTCCGACACACTTCGCACGCAAGAATAATTTTACATGTCACCTGGCTAACATCAAAATATATCAACCGTATTCAGGATGAACTGCCGTCACCAACCAATGACAGAATTTGCTTACTAAATACAGCCAGCTTTTTTCAGGTCGGGTCAATTAACAGGCAATTTGATGCTTTCGGGTGGCTTTACAACCTTCAGATTTATTAGGTTCAGTTACCCTTTTTTGATGCAAAAACAATAGAAGGATATTCCTTAATTATTCAATGGAAAACCAGTCTTCCCGGAGGACGATTGTTCGTTTTTATTACATTTTTGTTATCTTCTTTAGCCTTAATGCTATATCAATTAAAGGTTGTTTAAATTCTATACGAATCAGGAACCGCTAAGACCTAAAGAAAAGAACCTGCCTGAATGAAGACGGGGTTACACGAAGTATGCTTTATCATTCTTTGTGCCCTTAGCGCCTTTGTGGGTAAAGCAATTATTTCTAAACAGCTTCTTAGACTTAAATAGTACCACATGCGCTTTTAAACTCACGGCTTACCGCCGAGGATTCTTACTGGTAACTAGTGCCTGTTTGAATGCGGTATTAGCCTACATTTGTTTTTTACGAAATACAATGGCCATTATGAAAAATATCCTGCTTTTTTTATTCTTTTTCATAGAAATTTCTTTGCACGCGGCGATAGCTCAAACAACGCAACGTGTTGCTAAGGTCAACGCTACTTTTTCAAATCCATTGGACGTGCAGTTTGGTGACCCTTTTGTGTTGTATACGGGCGATATGTATTACATGTATGGTACCGGAGGCGGAGCAGATAAAGGATTTGCCGCTTATTCATCAAAAGATATGGTGAACTGGAAGCGTGAAGGGCAGGTATATTTTCATGACAATAAAAATGGCTGGAGCGACCCGGCTGCCAACTGGGGTGGTGCGTATTGGGCGCCTGAAGTGTATGAGGTAAAGGGTAAATTTTACCTGTTTTACAGTGCGCAATGGAAGGAAAATCCAACCCATGAAGCGGAGAATTTCCGCATTGGGGTGGCAGTAGCAGATAAGCCTACCGGTCCATTCATTGATTTAGCCAATAAACCTGTTTTTGACCCTGGCTATCCCACTATTGATGCCAATGTGTTTTTTGATACGGACGGCAAAGTTTATCTGTACTACTCCCGCGTAGCTTACAAACACCCGGTGGAAAGCGAAATTGCTGATTGGGCACAAGAAAAAGGCTGGTATAAGGAGATTGAAGAAAGCTGGGTATATAGTGTTGAACTCAGACCTGATTTTTCCGGCGTCATTGGCGAACCGGTTTTGTTGCTGCGCCCGCCCGTTCATCTCAGCGACAAACAGGCAGAATGGGAAAGCCGGTCTGTAACAGCCCACGAAGTGAACCGCCGCTGGACCGAAGGTTCTGTTACGTTTAAAAAAGAAGACACGTATTATATCATGTATTCCGCCAACTACTTCGGTGGTCAGTATTATGCCGTTGGTTATGCCACTGCTACATCACCTTTAGGTCCTTATAAGAAAGCTGCCAATAATCCGGTGCTGCAGAAAAATACAGATAAAGGTGGTACCGTAACCGGTACGGGGCACAACAGCATTACATACTCACCGGATGGCAAAGAGATGTTTTGCGTTTATCATGCAAGAACTACCAAAACAGGCGACGAAAGAGTGGTATTTATTGACCGCATGCAGGTGAAGGATGGAAAAATAACCGTCTTTGGACCTACCACCACACCGCAAAAGCTTCCCTCGGGTGTAAGGAAAATTATTAATGAATGATGTGTTTTTAATACTTTTTATTAAAGCAATTCCCGCATACTTTGATACGCTACGGTAAAGACGGAAAGTTAGGGCGCCAAAAACTCCAACAAACCTGGCTTTACTTCAATTGCTACTTCTGCTTTATCTTTAATTTTTAAAACCTCATCGTCTGCATGTACATGCGTTCCATCCCAGTTTAATGTTACGTTCTTTGCTTTAATTGTTTTAAAGTCATAGTTCTCTTCGTTGCCACTTACTTTATCGGAGATGTAAGCAGCAAACTTTTCTTTATCCTCTTCCGGCAGCAGCACTACTTCCATTTCACCATCACCGGGATCGCCATTTTGCGACAAAAAAAGATTAGGGCCGATAGAGCGTATATTCATTACTTCTGCAAGTAAAAATTTCCCCGAATAATCCTTCCCGTCTATTATCAGGTTACATTTTTTTGGTTCGTACGAAAGGGTAATGTTGTGTAGTTCATGCAATGCCGTTTGTATACGCTGTTCCGGCGTGTCTGCTGATGTTTCTTTTTTCATTACCTGCATGAGGTAAGGAAACAACCCATAGCCAAAGCTCTCAAGAAAAAAGGAAGCATCCTTTACATTACTGATCTTACCTACATCATACTTTTTTATTTTTCCCTTGTGCCACGATTGAATAATAGCTTCTGTACTCCCTGTAATTTGTAAGGTTTTACTGATGTTATTTGCTGTGCCCATAGGCAACAGGGCAATAGGAAATGTTTTATCCAGTACTTTTCTATCTAATAATTCTTTGGTTATTTTTCTTACGGTGCCATCGCCACCGGCAACTATTACAAAATCAACATCCTTTTCAAAGTTGTCCCAAAACCATCCTTTTACAGATGAATACCTGCATTCAAAACCGGCAGCTTCAATTTGCGAAACCAGTTCCTCTTTACCATGACCTTCGTCACCCGCTTTGGGATTATGAAACAGCCTTGCAACTTTCATAGTGGGATCTTTATATCTTGGGTTTTAAAATCATACCAATTTATCTGGCATGAAAATACGGGAGAAAAATTATGAAAATACTTATTTCAAACGATGATGGTATATACAGCCCCGGTATCGCTGCATTGGCTAAGTCAGCTTTAAAATTTGGACAGGTAACGGTTGTAGCACCCGATGTGGAACAATCTTCTATGGGGCATGCAGTTACCCACTCCAAACCTTTGTCTATAAAAGCCGCACCCATAAAATTTGAAGGCATAGAGGCTTTTCGTGTTAATGGCACACCGGGCGATTGCGTGGCCTTAGGTACACATATACATGCCAATACAGATGTAGTATTGTCGGGTATTAATATGGGGCCCAATTTGGGTAATGGTATGTGGCATTCCGGCACGCTTGCGGCTGCGAAGCAAGGTGTTTTGCTAGGGTATAAAGGCATTGCATTCAGTACCCTTGTTGGTAAATCAGAACCTGATTTTGATAAGCTTGTCCCTTTTGTAGAGCAATGTTTAGAGCTGCTGTTAAAAACGCAGGGAAAAGGGCTGTATAATGTAAACCTGCCTGAAAACCCCAGAGATATTAAGTGGACGAGGCAGTCGGTAAGATTTTACGATGGTATTGTAATGCCCGGAACGGACCCATTTGGCAGGAAACATTACTGGTTTAACGTAAGACCATTGGAAGCTGCTGAAGAAGGTTCAGACAGGTGGGCGTTCGAAAATGATTTTGTATCTATCACTCCTTTATGCCTTGACTTAACCGATCATGAACAGCTTAGGAAAGTGCAGGAGCAACAACCACTGTAAATGATTATAAATATTCTCTGTATAAGGCGATATTCTTACCTGTACTAATACTTTAGCCGGTTATATAGCTTGTAACTGCGCCTCAGAGTAGTTGCCATCACTATCTATATGCCATTCATCGGTTGTTTGAAGATCCGTGTGAAATGAGGGCGTTGATTTCTGCTTTTTACTATGTATTTTAACAGTTAGAACTTTCCGGATACATCAAAATAAACTTCATAGGTTTCAGATAAAAAAATTCATGCTTCACGCTTTTATTTTCATCCTTCACTATTTATTTAATCTACGAAATGTGTCGCACTCATCCATTGTATTTTCCGCTCACGTAGAAAAGCCATTACCTTTTGTTAAAGCAGTTAATTTCACAATATAAATAGCTGACCTGTTACGCACCATAAGCAGCATAAGAAAACGCCCATTATTAACGTCTTAAGTGATGATAAAAGAAATGTGATAAAATAGAGAAACATTAAATATTAAAGAAAATGATGACCACTCTAATGAATGAGAAAGACACAAAAAAACGTACCCGTATCCTGGTGAAAAAAGGGGTGGAATATATCTTGCTAAAACTAGAAGACGTAGTCTTTTTTTACACCGAAGAAAAACTGGTATTTGCTATAGATAAAATGAAGCAAAAGTATGTAGTAGATAAAAACCTGAGCATGCTGGAAGCTGGGCTTGACAATACCGTATTCTTTCGTGCAAACAGAAAGTATATTGTCAATATCAATTTTGTAAAAGGCTACAAGCCCTACCAGAAAGTAAAGCTGATAGTGGATATGACGCTGCCCGATTTGAACCACTCAATAATTGTAAGCCAGGAAACGGCGCCCTATTTTCGCAAATGGATTGCAGAGATGTAAAATAAAAAAGTAAGAACAGCAACGTTCTTACTTCCTATATAATTCTCATGTGCTTTTAAATAAGTACAACGGCCGCTATTTCTATAGTGGCCTTTTTATTTTTGAGAAAGTTGTTGCAATATACGAAATTGTATATATAAAAAATAAAAGATAAATTTTTATAACCGGTTTTCAATGTCAGGTAATTGATGCTTTCAGGAAAAGTTTGAAGTTTAAAACATCGCCTTTAACATTGAAAATTTGTACTTGCTAAAATAGAAGAATAGAACCACGAAAATTCAATAAGACGAATTCATCTGTCGGCAGGCAGTATTACATCAAGTACCTTTTATTCTTACTTGTGCCGCTCTGTATTCCTGGTATCTTCTCGGTTCCAAATACTTAACTTTTAATCAGCTTCTGATTGTTGTTGAGGTTAATCATTCCAGCTTGCTACAATAATATAGTGTAAAGTTTATGCCCCTTTTCAGAAAGCTATACATCCATAACCTATTCTTCCCAAAAACCCATTTTTCCAAACTTTTCTATGCGCTGTTCAATACGCGTTTCTGCGGGAATATCTTTTACTTCATTCAGGTTGCGTATGATGGCTTCTTTAAGCAGTTGCGCAGCTTCGTCGTAGTTCCAGTGTGCGCCACCTTCCGGCTCGGGCACTATTTCATCCACTAGTCCAAAGCCTTGCATGTCTTTGGAAGTAAGCTTCAATTGCTCGGCGGCCACTTCTTTTTTCTCCCAGCTACGCCAGAGAATAGAACTACAGTTTTCGGGCGAGATAACGGTGTACCAGGTGTTTTCCATCATTAGCACGCGGTCGCCTACGCCAATACCCAATGCGCCGCCGCTGGCACCTTCGCCAATAATCACGCAAATAACCGGTACTTTAAGGCGTATCATTTCGTAAATGTTGCGGGCAATAGCTTCGCCCTGTCCGCGCTCTTCAGCTTCCGCACCTGGGAAGGCGCCCGGCGTATCTATGAGTGTAATAATAGGTTTGTTGAATTTTTCAGCGAGCTTCATCAGGCGCAGGGCTTTGCGGTAACCTTCGGGATTGGCCATTCCAAAGTTGCGTAGTTGCCGCAGTTTGGTATTGGCACCTTTTTGCTGACCAATAAACATCACCGTTTGCCCGTCCAGTTCAGCAAAGCCGCCCACCATTGCTTTATCATCTCTTACATTACGGTCGCCGTGCAGTTCTATAAAGCTGGTGGACATTTTTTCAACATACTTGAGCGTGTAAGGGCGGTCGGGGTGACGGCTGAGCTGTACCCGTTGCCAAGGTGTGAGCTGCCCGGTTATCTCATGCCTTTTTTCAAGTATCGAATGTTCCAACTGCTGGAGCGTTTGTTCATAATTAATCTTTGGATTTTTGGCCGCCAGCTTTTTAGTCTGGTCTATTTGTTCGTATAATTCTTTAATAGGTTGTTCAAAATCGAGAAACTGTCTGTTAGGATATTGCGGCATAATCTGATTTAGATAAAAGACAAAAGTAAAAATAAAGGCAGAAAGTTTTGCTAAGAAAAATTGTTTCCCCTTATATTTGCACCCCCGAAAGGGAAGAAAGGAGGATCGGTAGTTCAGTTGGTTAGAATGCTGCCCTGTCACGGCAGAGGTCGCGGGTTCGAGTCCCGTCCGGTCCGCAACATTGATATCAAATCGTATTAAAAGCTCACAAACTTATTGGTTGTGAGCTTTTTTTGTTTTCTGCCCTTATCAAAAAGTATCAAAAGAACTCAATCGGAAAGTGCTCTATTCGGTTACCCGAAAATTATTTGGTTCCGGGTAACCGAATTGCGCTGAAACGTAGGCCAGGTAAGCAGTCCAGCAAATGGACATCTTGACCGGCATATACTAACCATTTATTTTTAACCTCAAAAGATAAGGAGGCAATGATGGACACGAAATTGAGTATTCTTTTTTACAGCAAAACATCAAAACAAACCAAAGACGGGCTTACACCAATTTACCTGCGTGTTACTATTAATGGAGAGCGGTTTGAGCAAAGTACACAACGTTATATTTCATCGAGGGCATGGTCCAAAGAAGCGGGGCGTGCAAAAGGCAATTCAGAAGAAGCGAGAACGATCAATTACTTCTTAGATAGTTTAAAACAAAAAGTGTATGATTATCAAAGGGAAATCATACTAGACAATGAGCCTTTTAATCTTCAGGCATTTAAGAAGAGATGGTTAGGTATCAAAGAGCGGACTTATACTTTATTGGAAGTATTCAAGGAGCATAATACGCAACTGTTTGCACTGATTGGAACTGACTGTTCAAAAGCGACCTATTGTAAATATAGAACTACCTATGACCATACTGCGGCTTTTATACAATGGAAGTATGGTATAAAGGATATGGAGATAGCCAAACTCACTTACTCCTTTATTACAGATTATGAATTTTACCTAAAGAGTAAACAGAAGTGCAATCATAATACAACCATCAAATATCTGAGTAACCTCAGAAAGATTGTAAATGTTTGTATCAAAAACGGGTGGTTAGCCAAAGATCCCTTCTTTGGTTTTAAGATGTGCAAGAAAGAAGTAATCAGGGATTTCTTGAGAGAAGATGAAATACAGACATTACTTTCCAAAGATTTTAAGAATGACAGGCTAAATCAGGTAAGAGACATTTTTGTTTTTAGCTGCTTTACAGGGCTTGCCTACATTGATGCGAAACGGCTCAAGCGATCTAATATCTCCGTTGGCATTGATGGTGAGAAATGGATTTTTACTAAAAGAAAGAAAACAGATGCTCCTACACGCATTCCCTTGTTGCCAACCGTACTTCATCTTATAGAACATTATAAAGATCATCCACATTGTCTCAACTCTGGCAGCTTGCTTCCGGTGCCAAGCAATGCAAAGCTAAATGCTTACCTAAAGGAAGTGGCTGATATATGTGGTATAGATAAGCATCTCACTTTTCATATCGCACGCCACACATTTGCTACAACAGTCACGCTCAACAATGGGGTGCCTATTGAAACAGTAAGTAAAATGCTCGGTCATAAAAGTTTAAAAATTACACAGATTTATGCAAAAATTCTTGATCGTAAGGTAAGCGATGATATGCAGGCTTTGCGCAAAAAGTTTGGTGGTAATGGCGGTTGAATAAATTGGTACGCTTACTGAAGATGGGCTTAATGCCACAATGAAATGGAAATATGGGGAATGTTATAGGCAAAAGAGGTGAAAGTATTTTCTCAACCATAATCAGCCGGTATGTTGATCCGGCTGGTTTTTTATTAGATCCTACTTTCTTGGGTGAGAAATTTCCTATAGTGGATTTTTATGTGCATTTATTGAATTACAACATTAAGAAGGCGTTTTTCTTTGCCAGCGTTAAGACTACTACCCTTGGGTATACTGCCGATAACACAAAGCTGAGGATAACTGTTGACAAAGCAGCACTTGCGGAATTAATCAAGTATCCTGTACCTGTTTATCTATTTGGAATTGACGAAAATGAGGAAGTTGGCTTCTTTATCTGTGCAAATCACATGGATACAAATAAGAATTTGAGCGGGATTCCAACCCTGTTTCCAGTGAATGCCATTAATATTGCTCTACTTTGGAAGGAGGTGGCTAATTATTGGAACAATAACAAAGAAATCACGAAATTTGTATCACACTTCAATTAATCAGCAAATGGAGAACAGAAAAGATTTTAATGAGTGGCGGGCTGAAAAATTAGGCTATGTTTATTTCTCACGAATCAAAGATTTAATCATCACAGGGTCAAATGCTGATGATACATTCTTTGATTACCTGATAGATGTTGGTGAAAGCGGAAAACAAACCGGAAGGTTGTTTGGTGTTAAAGTAAAAGCATTGAACGGCACGTCTATTGACATTCAATCTATAATTAAGCAATATCAGCATACATCATTTCCAATGCTACTTATTGCATTCGATAATAAAACAGACCAAGGCTATTTTACATGGATTAAAGAACCTAAAGTGGATGGTCGTTTACTTTTGGATTTCAAGACAAAAGATTGGAACAAATTAGACAATAGCTCATTAGACAAAATAGTTTGTCAAGTAAAAGACTGGTATATACATCAGTCAATACCTTTAGAGTAAAGATCTTCAAATTCTTTGTTACTGCTTTCATTGTGCATATAGAATGAAGTCACTTACACAACTCCGTCTCTATAAATTACTCAGCTGTTTTATAACCATTGTTCTTGCGTTGTTGGCTATATATCTGTAGCAAAACATACTTTATTCGTATTGTAATGTGTTCTTTACAATACCTTCAATCTTCAAATCCTCTTCTGCTATGAAAGGATGATACTCTTCACTGTTAAGTGAATGTAGAATAATATTTTTTCCAGATTTAATAAATTGCTTGATTAATACCTTCCGATTATTGACGCACACAACTATTTCACCATTTTTTGCATGATTCTGCATCTGTGCAATTACTAAATCACCGTTCTTTATTTTAGGTTCCATTGAATTTCCCTTAGCTTCAACAATAAATGCTTCTTCAGCAGGAAACTTTAATAAGCGGGAGGCAATAGGTATTCTGTCGATTGGATTACAGGAAAGCATAGTACCATCAGGACCACATTGAGCCAAGCCATACTTGTTAATGTAGACGATCGCTTTCTCAGGATCGTCCATAATAATATAATCTTTTGAGTTATTTGGATTCCTCTTTAAATATCCCTTCTTTTCTAACTGTTGCAAGTGATGATGTACCACACTTGGAGAGGCAAGCTCAAGTTGTTCCTGAAGTTCACGCATTGTAAGAGGAAATTCAATATTCCCTTTTAGAAGCTTCAAAAGCTTTTCTTGACTGCTATGCAAATCCTTCATGTAGCTAAGTTAAGTGGGATAGAACAAACCATAGAACATGTGAATAAAATGTGCAATCTATGTACATAAAAACATGTTCCACGAAAGATAGTAATCTTAAATTTGTTCTACGATATCTTCTATAATTAAAACTTTAAAAATGGGTAAGATAGTACAAGATCAATTTATCAAGTTTCACAAAAATATTAGGCTTGATATGGATGATCACAGAGATGTTATTGCAAAACGAGATATGTTGATTGAAGAAGTAAGAGCGTATCTAAAAAAGATGTGCGACGAAAAGAAAATTAAGTTGATTCGTTTTGAATCGTTTAATCAGGGTAGTTACTCTATGAGTACAGGTATCAAACCTATAAAAGACGAACATGACTATGACATCGATTGTGGTTTACTATTCGAGATCGATAAAGATAAATATACTTCAGTGCAAGTAAAGCAATGGGTATTTGATGCTTTAGACAGTAACCAGTTTAGAACAGTGGAGTGGAAAAAAGCTTGTATAAGGGTGCAATATAAGCAAGAGGGCTTACCTAGATTTCATGTCGACTTTGCATGTTACTCCAACGCAAATAACGACGGCAAAGTATATCTGGCGAAAGGCAAGCCAAAGTCCTTGCTAGAAGATAAGATATGGGAAGTATCAGATCCTAAGAAGTTGCGTGATTTAATAAACAACCGGTTTTCGGATGATGAAGAATGTAGTCAATTTAAAAGAGAAATCCGTTACATGAAAAGATGGAAGGATAAACAATTCTCCAGTAAGGATGGCAAACCGACAGGAATTGCCTTTACAGCTTTGGCTTACAACGGATTTGTTCCGAGCATCAAGGATCAATTTTCCTGGGCAGTCGATATAAATGATTTAAAAGCAACCAAAGACTTCGTAAATTATGTTTTAAATCAGTTCGGCTGGGATGGTAGGATCCGAGTGAGTTTGCCTGTCCCTCCCGGCAACGATTTATTTATTAAAATGACTGATCAGCAGTGTAAAACCTTCAAAGAAAAACTGGAGTCTCTTAAAGATTCACTAATTGCTGCTGAAAAAGAAGCTGATCCGCACGAAGCTTGTGAAATTTTAAGGAAACAGTTTGGTGATGACTTTCCCGTTCCGCCCAAAGAAGATACCGGTCAAAGTCGTAACAGAGCTGTTGCAGGAACCTCTGAATCTGCTTAAATGGAGAAGGAGAACTTTTTAAATATCCTGCAACAGTCAGAGATTCTTACAGACGTGAAGGAATCAGTATTGCCAGCTCTATCTGCAAGAGGGCTGGCTTTCGGGTTTTCTGGTACAACGGAAGTAGCAGGTTATGAAGTTCATATTTGCATTGGTGCATCGACACACTTTCCGCTTCGCGAACCGATCTTTTTTCTCCTAAATCACAAAGATTTTGAGAAGATCCCTCATGTTGAGGAAGATGGCTATATATGTTATACAAATGATGATAGTCTGGTTTTAGACATTGGAAATGCTGAAGGAATTATACGTGAAAGTTTTGAGCTTGTGAGGCAAACTATCATAAAAGGTTTTTTAAAACAGAACCTGAATGATTTCTACAATGAATATGAGGCATACTGGGCGAAATTAAAGAATCAGACAATAGTTTATACTAACATTTTAGTGGCTGATGAAGTAAAAGGGGTTAAATATACAAGGGTTAGAGAAGCGAGACATTTATTTGCTTCGTCTGATGAGGCAGAGCGAATAAACAGCTTTCACAGATTGTTTAATTCCAAAAACTCTCCACCGCAGTTTCAAAACGGATTATTCATTCCTCTTCTTCCAAATGCTAAAGTTTTTATACCGGAAGGAAATACATCTTTAACCATTGATACGATTAAGCATTTGATAAGCCATCACACATCAGTAGATAACAAGGAGCGAATAAATAAGGCATTAGCCAAAACAAAGATAGACGATTTGATTATTTTTAGCCTTCCCCAACCTAATGGTAAATTTTCATTGTTCGGTATTCGTTTAAAAGGTATCAATCACAGGATACATCCATTATTGAATGCTGATACGAATACGACAATCACACCTTTGCGCGTCCGGCATCTTGATCCAGAATATATGCTTGCAAGAGGAGGGACAGGGCAAACCTTTTTGTCAAAAAAAGTTCTTGTTATTGGAGGCGGTTCCGTTGGTAGTGCTGTTTGTGAAGAAATAATAAAGGCAGGTATTCTAAGTGTAGATATAATAGATAAAGATACTATAGAACCTGAAAATTGCTACAGGCACAACTGTGGTTATAAGTATATTTCTCTCAAGAAAGCAGAAGCAATTAAGACGAAATTAGAATCCTATTACCCTCATTGTAAAGTAACTGCATTTAGCATGTCGATTGAGGATGGGTTCAACAAAAGAAAAATTAATTTGCAACAGTATGATGCTATTATTGTGGCTACCGGCAATGGCACTATCAACCAATATTTAAATGAGGTATTCAGGGCTCAGATACCTGGAATACCTATACTGTTTAGTTGGCTGGATCCTTATGCCATCGGCGGTCATTGCTTACTGACTAATATAACTGATAAAGGATGCTATCAGTGCTTATATCAAAATGGCAGCTTACACAATACAGCTTCATTTTCAGCTCCAACGCAACCAAAAAGCTTTTCAAAAAGTATATCAGGATGTAGCAGCATGTACATTCCTTATGGATCATTGGATGCTTTACAAACAGCCATTTTAACGGTACGAAAGCTCCTGGACGTTTTCCTGAAAAGAGAAGAACAAAATGCGATTTTTTCCTGGAAAGGCAACCCTGATTTATTTCTTTCAGAAGGCTATAACCTGTCTGCAAGATTCCATCAGAATGATGAACAACTTAACTCAGCAAAATACCTTTTTTTACAACCAAATTGCAGAGTCTGTGGTAACAAATGAGCCAATTTTTAATTTAACCAATGGAGGTAAAATCAAACTATCAAAAAGTGCAGTGTACTTAATTAATAAATTAACACAATATGAAGCTCGCTCCCCTGAATCTGGCGGAGTGTTGTTAGGAAGATTTATAAAAGATTCAAAGAACATTGTTGTTGATAAGGTAACGACTCCAATGAAAGGCGACAAACAAACGAGATATTTATTTAAGCGATTATCTCCATTGCATCAATTGATTATTGATTCAGAATGGAATAAAAGCAATGGCACTTGTAATTACTTAGGAGAATGGCACACCCATCCTGAGTTAGTTCCTACGCCTTCAGGGATCGATATAAGAGATTGGAAAAGAAAGCTCAAAACAGATACCTTTTCAAGCCGATTTCTGTATTTCATAATAGCAGGAACCAGAAGCATAAATATGTGGGAAGGTGACAGACGTACAAACGAAATTCGAGGGTTGGAACCAATCAGTGATATATAAGAAGTATTTGCCTACTTATGATTACAAAACGAATATTATTTAAACTATTATTATGGCAAAAACAAATCGGGGAAGTATACCCGAAACGGTAAAATTACAGCTATGGGTAAAATCCGCAGGCAGGTGCGAATTCAAAGGTTGCAACAAACCAGTATGGTATAATGGTTTGACGTTAAGTGCTGGAAATTTTTCTGAAGTAGCACATATTATTGGTTACAGTAAGTCTGGCCCCAGGGGGACTGATAAATCGCACGAACTTCAAAAAGAATTTTCCAACCTTATGCTGCTTTGCTATGACTGCCATAAAGAGGTTGACGACAACCCTGATAAATATCCAGCCGAGCTATTAAGAAAATGGAAGCAGGAACATGAAGGCCGCATAGAAATTCAAACCAGCCACCCAGAAGACATACATAAATCCACGGTATTGACTGGCTCCATCAACATAGGTGATAGAATAACGCCTATCAATTTTGAAGCCGTCAGGAATGCCATGTTTCCTAAATATCCAACCGACTTTAAAGGCATTAAAATAGAAGAAACAAACTTCGATAGATTTGCTGAAAAGGCAGACTGGCAATCATTTGCAGAAAGATGTATAAAAAGGAGATTAGTAAGAGAACTAGAACAAGGAACCGACGACGTCAGGGTTAAACATCTTTCCGTTTTTGCAATTGCACCAATGCCTTTACTCATTTATCTGGGAAGGTGCATTGGAGATACAATTCCATGTGATATTTATCAGTCTCACCGAAATATTGCTAATACCAACAAAACCTGGAATTGGCAGGAAGCTGATGATTCTACAACATCCTTCGAAATCAGTTCTCTAAAACAATCAACAGGAGAAAAAGTACTACTTAAGCTGGCTATAAGCGACACCATTGGTGAAGATAAATATGCCTGTTTATTAGATGATAGTGTCTCAGTTTATGAAATTACGGTTGCCGAACCTAATCCGCATTTTGCTAAATCAAAGAAACATCTCGAGCTCTTCAGCTATGAGTACAGAAAGCTTCTCAATCAAATACAAGCTAAACATGGTAGAAATTGTAAAATAACAATCCTTCCTGCAATACCACTTTCTTTCGCGTTGGAGTGTGGCAGAGTTTTACTACCAACTAAAGACCCGCAAATATTTGTTTGCGAGTACTATACAGATGGTAAGGGTTTTAAAGAAGTTTTACAAGTAAATTAGGCAAAAAATTATTTTGATTAACACTCTTCTCGATATAAAATAGTTGGTAAAAGCAAGCTCTGAAAACTCCTATTCGGGTGATACTCTTATAGCGTGATAGTCAGTATCAAGGAATTGTTTATCCTCTTGCAAGTAGGCTGCTATATTTGCCAAAAAGCTTTCTTCAAATCTGGGGCATATACAATGCCAATTATTGGATTTATGGGGTTGTACCAATAAGCAAGGTGCTGTTTGTTAACTGGTATTTTGTAACCTTTTGAATCTTTATAACTACTGCCACTCTTGATTTGAACAAACACTCCCCCAATTGATTGCTTTATTATCAATAAGAAATTCTATATAGCAATTATTTCCTCGATCATTTTCCAAAGCAATAAATTGGAATATAGGATTCTATTTTGTACAACGCCCTGCACATAACGGATACCTTCAAATTCTGTTTTGAGATTCAGAGTACGATTTATCATTTACTTTTGTCTATAATTAAATAATTCTATTTGTTTTCAATTTTTTACAACAACTAGATTTACTTTCGCCGGATCATTCAAAATAGCTTCCATCTCACTTTCAAGAATATCTTGCACATCTTGTTTTATCTGCTGATAATTGCGTTGTACAACTGCATTATCCACGTGTTTAAAAGCGGGTATTGGCTGAAAATTTGCCCCTTCTTTTTCTAATGCTTTATGGTCATTCACTACCTTACAATGGAAAGCTTTTAAATCAATAACAGTATCTGGATTGTCCGCTACAATGCCTACAAATTCACCACTCGACAAGCCGGAAATAACAGAAGGAGGCACTGCCTGTTCTAATTGCTTTGAACGGCTTACAGAAGTATCACTGGCATTAATAGAAATACTTTCCTTATCCTGCAGAATGCGGCCAAATTTTTCTGATAAAAACTTAGCGGTATCGCCGCTTACCTGGCCAGAAATGACATTGCCCATGATATTCATAACCACTTCTGCCTGTTCGCGGGAATACTCATTCTTCAGTTGGCTGTAATCCTGCACGGCAATGGTAGTAGCCACCTTGTTAGAGCGGGCAGTAGCAATCAGATTATCAATGCCTTTAAAAAAGATAGTCGGGAATTCATCAAATATCAAACTGCTCTTTAGTTTATCCCGTTGGTTTACCAGTTTCGTCATGCGTGAAATATAGAGCGAAAGCACGGCACCGTATACTTCCTGTTTTTGAGGATTATTGGCAAGGCAAACAATCTTTGGTGCTGCAGGATTATTAATGTCCAACGTAAAATCATTGCCTGTCATCACATAGTATAAAATGGGCGAAGCAAGCCGTGCCATGCCGATTTTAGCCGCATCAATCTGGCCTTCCAACTGCTCCATGGAGTTACTTAAATAAGCCGAAATAAAGGGATTGATATAGGCTTCAATTTCCGGTTCTGTTCTAAGTATAGTAAACAGCTTTTCATGGTCGATCTGCATCAGTTCAATAACATGCGGTAAGGTGCAGTATTCGCCCGCTTTATATTTGCGTAGATACCAGATGACCGCCGTTACAAAATTAATAGGAGATTCAATGAAAAACTCTCCCTGCTTCCTTATCCAGGAACGGTTTAGTCCAAGTAGAATCGTTCGTGCCGATTCTACTGCATCTGTAATATCTTTCATGTCTTCGGGATGCAGCGGGTTACAACGGTGGCAACGGTTCAAATCATCGAAGTTGATGATGTAAAAACGGGGCTCAATAGTGTACCCATTTTTATGCTTCAGCAGGTGGTTGTAGGCAATACGGGTAAGGTCGTCATACTTAAAGTCATAAATGAATAGGCTAAAGCCTTTTTCAATGTGCTGCCGGATAATGTGTTGAATGATAAAATAAGACTTGCCGGAACCCGGAGAACCCAATACCAGCAAGCCACGCATAGGATTTATAAAGTTTATCCAGCTTTTACGTTCCTTTCCCTTCAAATTATATTTTGCAGGCAGGTTAATGGAGTATTCATTCTCTAGTAGCCGCTCCTCCTGCGGAAAGGTTTCATTCAGCTTGTTAAATACATCAGTGGATAATTTTACTTTAATTATTCTTGTTAATAGACCGCCACCGGTAAGTATCAAAATGTAGCCTATAACGGTGCAGGTAATATAAGTAATGGACTGGGTAGTAGCGGAGCTAAATATGCTAAAACATAATGCACTGGTAAAATAGATTATCCATCCAAGGATAAAGTAAGCAAAAGCTTTTTTGTAACTCATCTTTTCACTTTTGCGCCCTTTTACTCCAACCAGTGAAAGGAGTAAAAAAGCTGCCGCAATCCACTTTGATTTATAGAAGGAAGTAAACAATCCGGTATGTGCCAGATTACCCAATATCCTATCTCCAATCGGTGCCGTACAATGCCATTGTTTGAATGCAGCATAACAGTAAAAATAGCAGTGCAACAACACCAATACTATACTAATCATTCTTGTTAAATCAATTACTTTTCTCAATCCCTGTTCATTCTCGCCTGTATTCATCGACATACGCTTTAATTTGTTAGGTTATTAATTGAATTTTGGTTTCTTCCGTTTGCGTTTCTGATCCTGTTTCAATTCATTGGCAACCGGCTCTGTTTCCTGCTCGGCTAATGATTGTAAAACATCCGATACCGGCTTGTTTGAAATGGTAATAACGTTGGATGAATTTGAAACCTGCTGATGTACCTGTAACGACTGTTTTTGCTGCTCAGGTTGCGTAATCTCTCCACTGCATCTTTGCTGTATGGTATTTGCACTGTATTGCTTTCCTAAATCACTGCCGTTAAATACGCATTTGTTTTGGTGGTCTATATAGGTCAAACCATAGATGATGCCTTTGTCATTTTGCCTGAGTATTAACTGAATGCGCTCTTTCATTAACGATTGTTGCAAGCTGTAGATACTTTGTGTCGGAAGCTTTAAGAACGAAAGATCAATAGCATTCTTTACTCTTTGCTTGTGCCGTTGCCTGGTTGCATCATTTTGCGGAAATCTTGCCTCTATAGATTTTAGCGTAGGCTTGTTATAAATGAGACTTGCTTTGATTGGCACGCCGATCTTTTCACCCCTGTCATTCAGTATGCGATAAACCAACCCTTCGTTCTTATAAATTCTTGACCCTTCACTTCCTCTGTCTGCCACTATATGGTACTGTTTTAGTATTGCATTCAATTCCGCAAAGGAGGTGTATTTATAGTGAGGCAGTACCCCATCCAATACATTCGTAATTGCCCGTTTGGTTTCGCTTTTTCCATACTGTACTTTTTGCACGTTCACAGGCTTCAATTCATAACCTGTACGTGACTTGCTGAGTGCTCTTACCAGGCCAAATTCTTTTTCTATTTCCTTGCTGGCTTTCATGGAGCGGTTCTGTCCTAAATTGTGCAGTTCAATACGTTTCCCGTTTTCCCTGATGTTGGTCGTAACAATATGCAAATGTGGATGCCCTGCATCGTAATGCTGGTACACCAGATAAGGCTGTTCACCAAAACCAATTTCTATCATGTACAGGTCTGCTATTTCTTTTAATAATTCCTTGCTCAACTTTTCGGAAGGATCAAAATTCAGTGAGATGTGAACACTGTTTATTTTAGTCTGTTGGTTGAGCATTGTGAGCTTTTCCAGGCGGTTTATTTTGTCCTTAAATGAGAGCCATTCTGTGTCCTTTGGATAGTTAGCCGAATGGATGCATTCAGCCACTTTTTGCTTCACCTTATTTTCATTGTAATGGAGCGCATTTCTGAGGCTTCCGCTGTTATGAACTATTGCAACCATTTGTCGGAAATTTGAGCTATTTTTTGTTTTATGTTTTCCACTTTTTCAAGCAACATTTTTCTTGTTGTTTCATAAAGCAAAAGCCATGATTTAAATTCATCTATTTTTTGTAATGTGTGTAGTTTTTTTACTGCCTGATTAAAGTTGTTTTCAACATTGTGCAGCTCATTTCGTAAGCGAATCATTTCTGCCATAAAGGCATCGAGGGATTGGTTGCGCTGATTTATGGTAACCACTTTATCGAGCAGAATTCGCCTTGCGTATTCACTTAGTTTGCGGCAAGTTGATGCCTCAAACTTTTTGTGAATCTTATTGTATTCTTCTTCTTTCAACCGGATATGCAGCCATTTGGAATGGTTCTTTTTTGTTTCGCTCATCACTTATCTTTTACACAGTTTCTAAATTCTTTTAAAGTTTATACGCCCAACGACTTCGGAGTGAACGGGCGGACAGAAGCCGGTTGTGTGATACAATCGTACTTCTGGCAGATTGCGCAAAAGAGGCAATCCGAAGCCTTTTGCATCATCTGGAATATTCCTTTTGATTGTCTGTACTCTTTAATCAGGTTGCCCAATACTGTTTTCGGTAGTCTGCTGTATGTTATTACAGTTTGTTTGTGGGGCTAAGTTTTTAGGTATGCCAAAGTTCATCAGCCATTCATTAAGATCTTTGTTACGATGGTATAGATGACTTTCATCCTGTATATGGCTTCCCAATAAAAGAAGTTCCAAGGTGCAATTTTGTCCTTTTGTATCACGGTCTAAAAAGAGATGTACCTGATTATAATTCTTTAATAAAGGTTTAGCCTTGTTTAAAAATGAAAGTGAATTCAGAATTAAACAATCTTCAATTAAGTATGCTGAATATTTGTAAATTGTTAGGTAGGAAAGAAAGTCAAAAAAGCCTTCAAATACTACCAACTTTTGCTCTTTGCCTTCAATTGTTGTGATGCCTTTTGGCTGGCTGCTTCCTTTGAAAAATTGGTTGCGTAATTCGTAGCCATTTGCATCGTTTTTAAAGCCGATAGCGTAATATTTTTTCTTGTACAACTCAAACATTACTTCTTTGCAAAATGACTGTGCAACTTCAGAATCAATTTTTCTATGTTTTAGATAGTGGAATAGGACCGGAGAAGAGAGCTTTTCTACTTTCAAAATTGTAATTAATCCTTCCTCTAACTTTTGGCGTTCAGGAGGTAAAATATGTGGTTGATGTTGAAGAGATGTGAGCGGTAGTTGTTTCAAAAACTCACTTACAGAACACTTAAAATATAATACACCAAAGTCAATTAAATTACCTCCACGCCCTTCTCCGAAGTCATACCATTTGTTTAATGCTCTGTTTACTTTGAAAGAGGCCGTGCGTTCATTACGGAAAGGCGAAATATACCAGTAATGTTGCCTGCTGATTCTTTTTGGTTCAAAGCCTAATGATGCTAAATAATCTACCATGTCCCTGCTTTTTACTTCCGCACAGGTGAGCGGTTTGTTGCTGATGTTCATTGTCCACATTTTTCTTATTCACAAATCAGATTAACAGGTGTGAAAGTAGAATGTGAAGTGAACAATGACCTATTCAAAAAATGAAGAGGATATGCCCCATATTCCTCTATATTTTTACCATCGTGAAAATGATTTTGTGAAATAAAATTTTGACTTATGCTATCAACAAAAGACATCGCCATTGTGTATGAAACACTGCTCATTTCTCCAGGTATGAATGAATCGGTAAAAGTTGCGCTGAACATGCCAAGGAAAAATATATTATTGCTTGCCAAAGTGATTGAACTGGGCTTGGCAAATAAAGAAGGAGGAGGGGGCGAGCAAACAATAGTAAATATTGCCAGCAAGGAAACACTTATCGAATTAAGTGCATTATCGGATGAATTACTAAACAAAGCAGGCTTGCAGGAAATGAACAGTAAACTGATTGCATTATCTGCTAAGTGATAGCTTGCAGTTTGAATGAACAAAAAAATAGCAGCAAGCTTTCTAAATCTACTTTAAATAGCTTGCTGCTTTAATTTACATCCATCCTTCATCAGCAAAGGAGTAATAACCGTCTTTGGAGATGATTAAATGATCCATTACTACTATCTCCAGCAGTTTCCCACCTTCCTTAATTTTTTGAGTAAGCTGTTTATCCTGAATGCTCGGATTTAAATTGCCGGAAGGATGATTATGAGCTAAAATGATATGGCTTGCTGCTACTTTTAAAGCGGCTATGAAAATCAACTTTGGATCGGCTACTGTGCCTACAAGTCCACCTGTAGATATTTCGTAAATGCCTAATACTTTATTAGCCCGGTTGAGCAATAAAATTTTGAACTGTTCAACAAATTCAATCTTATTTTCATCCCAGTGTCTTTTCAATAGCTCATATACCTCTTTTGAAGTACTTACCTGTAATCTTTCAGTAGCTTTTATTTTGGTTTTATACACCAGTTCTACTTCACTTACCTGCATACCCTCTTGTGCTGTGCAAAGGCCTTCCATAATCTTTTTCATAGTTTTAAATTTTATTATGGTGCACCATCAGCCCCGGCGCAATAAAGGCAAAGGAGGAACGGAATAAATGTTCAATGCCACGCAAAACTTATCCTGTTAAGGAAGCAATGGGTTTATGCCGGAAATTCCCTTGCCGCTTCAGCAGCGCCGTGGGCTAACTTTGTAGCAGAATAAAGGAAGAAACCAATAACTTTTTAGTAAGGTTTATTTGAAAAAACAAAAGACTCAACCAGCGGTTGCCTTCTGGCTATCTTTTCTTTGCCAAGCTTTCTTTTAGGAAAAGAAAGCGGCTCTGTACAGAGCCGCTTTCTCACTTCAACTAACTTACCCCTTTTAGTTTAAAGTATAATGGCTCGCCTAATGCAACCCGGTAACCTGCTTTTACCAGCTTTGGCAACAGCCAATCTGTATAATAGTATGGCAGACGGCAGGTAATTCTTTCTTCGCCGTCTTTAACAGGTTCTATGTTTAACAAACCGGCTACTATTTCGGCATCGCTACCAAAAGTGTAGTATTCGTTTTCGTGTCTTACTAAAATAATAGCATCCATATATTTCATCTTGATATGTTGCCATGCAAGAAAGCTGTTATTACGCAGGTTGGCTTCTCCATCCTTGCTGATGATATTTATGGTCATGTTTTTTGATTTAAGTGGATTGATAAATAAGTTTAAAGGGAGCAGGTATAATTCCCTGCTCCTCTATTATCTTAATTCAACAAAAATGCATCTGCACCTTTGCTCGCGTAAGCGGTGCATAGGTTAAAGGCTGCCTGTGTTCTTGCCTGACCAGTACCGCCAAGTAATAACGACTTCATTTTAGCCTCCTTGTCCTTGTAGTTCCGCACATTTTGAAAGTATCCTGTTACACCATTATAGGCGCCAAACAAAGTGCCTCTTGTGGTTTCTAACTGTTGTGTTTCATTGCCCAAAGCATATTCATAGGCATGATTGCAGGTGTTGAGAAAATAGGTAGATAGTTCGTCTTCTCTTCCTCTTTGAATGTTTTGTAATACCTCCTTATTGGGTATCAATGCAAGCTGGATTAATTTGTACACTTCTTTATCAGTAATGCGCACCTTAGACCAGTTATTAAAGATGGTTTCTAATTGAGAGGAAAGGGTGTTGGTAATGCCCATTAGTTGATGCGCCTGTTCTAATTTTTGCTTTGCATTATTGGTATGGCGTATCTTAACGCTGTTGCTTTTATTCCTCAGCGCAGCATTGAGCGTATTGTTGCAAACGATACGAATGGGAGTAAAAGCGGCTGTGATGCTGCCGGTGCCATCATGCGAGGTCGTAAGAAACAAATATTGTTCAATCAAATCCTCCCTTCCAACAGTGATGTAGTTGGGCAATTTAGCAGTTATGAAGATACGTTCTCCTTTGCCTAATGCACCGGCTGTTTCGTACAGTATGCCCTCACCTTGTACAATAGCATCAAAAAAGGTAAACGCATCTCTGTTTTGTACTACTTCATATTGCTTACCCACAACTCCCAAAACAGCCTGTGTATCGGTGCGTACCGTAGCAAAGTGTTCGGGTACTATCAAGTCTGCATTGCCGTTATGCTTGTTGACAGTGAAGAGCCCTCTTTTCTCTACCTCAAAATCCAATCTTGCAAACTCCAATGCTTGTTTGCTGGTAGGGTAATCTTTTACAATTTTACCTAAGCCATGCCAGGGCTTTTCCTGTACGGAAAAGAAGCTGTGTTGATTTGTTGCTTCGTTAAAATGAATGTTATGTGCCATAGTATATTGCCAAGCTTTTATTTCTATCCCGCAGGCGGTCCTGCTGCGGTTTTGTTGGTTGATAATTAAATGATTAAGAAATGTGTTTTATAAGGGTTGAGGGCTGACGAAAAGAAATAGTAATTAGAACGGGATATCGTCCTCCGGTTCCATTTGTGCAACCATATTTTCAACTGGTGCTTCTGGCTTAGCTTCCTCACTATTTCCATGCTGTTTTTTACTGCTGGAACCATGTACTTTAATGCTGTTGCAATGAAGGTTCAAAGAGGCTTTGGGTTCGTTATCTGTACCTATGTAAGCTCTAATGTACATCCTGCCACTAACCTCAACTATGGTACCTTTCAAAAGCTTTGCTGCTACGCCTGTACTTTTCCAATAGCTGCAAGACACATATAAGGTAAATTCTTTACCTTCTGCCGCACCTTTTGGACGGTGGTAATCATTGATGGCAATGCTAAAGTTTACCACTTGTCTTTCGTCGGGTAATGCTTTAATAACTGCATCCGCTGTTAATCTTCCTGTGAGTTCCATAATTGTATATTTTAATTGTGAATAAATGATTATTGATTAGTGAATAATGAAAGTTCTGATGGTTCAGTTTTATTTGGATTGTAGCTACGTGAATGCCTCCGGACGAGATAATAGATAGTGATGTCTTCGTTTAGCATGATCGCCCATGCAGCTACCATTGCTTTGCTACGGCTGCAATGCTTTTTATGTTGTATTTCCCACGACAGGTACATAAGTCGTGATAATTGTTGTGTTTGCATAACTTATATAGTTTACAGTTGCAGGTGAATGATGTTTAATGATAATGAGTTAGCTGCTACTACGGCAAACAGGACAAAAACAGCGAGACTTTTTACAGTTTTTCAACCGGCGTTCTAACTCGCGATTACCTTCTTCCCACACTCTTACGACTTCCCACTGAATGCCTTTGTTGTTTACTGCTATTAACAACTTAGCTCCCTTATTACTTCTATGCATTCTGATGCGTTGTTTGAGGTTATTATCAACATAGCCAATGTAATGTTGAGCATGGTGTAATTTCTCTTGGAAGTGAATCAGGTAAACCATAAAAAACTGTTTTGTAAAAGAAAAAACGGAAAAAAAGAAAGCTGTTGAGAGGGCAGGCTGGACACAAAGCCAAAAGGAAACGGAATAAAATCGGGAGTGTAGGAAAGGGCTTGAAATGGTTTATGCCGTAGTCTTTTGGCAGCATTTAGCGCAGGCTTTTACAATGGCAGCCTGCACAACTTTGCGTCTCTTTTTATCCGTTGTTCGTTACAAAACAGCGCACTTAATTAGTTCTGAAAAAGTGAAGTATTTGATTAAGGATTATAAGTGGTTAAATATCTTACAAAATGGTTCCTTTCTTCTGTTTGAAGAATTCTTTAAAGTTGAAGTAGTTTGTCTTATCAAATAGTATAGTAAAAGAAAAGAAGATAAAATAGCAGCAGTAAGAATGAAATTAAAAGAAGCTATTCAATAAATAGTGGCTAAGGTGAATAGTATAAATGTTCAGGGCAGAATTAATCAGCAGTAATCAGTCACAAGCAATAATCTTCTGATTTTATTTGTAGGTACCGGAAGGCTCTGACAACTTTGGTGAGCAAAGCCAATACCATTGTTAGCAGCTACTTTAAATTACTTTTACAACAGTCTTTTCTATGCCAGCAATTTTTCCAACTTCATCTTCCATTGCTGCCAGTCAGGCATTTCTTTAACTTGTAAGTCTATAAATTTTTGCGTGTGGTCACGATGTATCAAATGACACAATTCATGAATAATCACATACTCTATACAACCTCTTGGTGCCTTTATTAATTCAGGATTCAAAATGATTTTTCCTTTAGGTGTGCAACTTCCCCATCGTGTGGGCATTTCGCGCAAAACAATAGACGATGGCTCAACACCATGTTTTCTAAACCTATGAATAAGCGGTTGAGATATCAATTGAAATTTCAACTTAGCATTATTTAGATACCACTTTCTTATTAATTGCTTAGATCGTGATTGTGAGGTTGTGATTACTACAAGAAATTTTCCTTTCAGCTTTACAGATTCCTCATTTCCTTGTTCAATTTTCAAACGATATTGCCTGCCAAGATATAAATGAGTTTCACCTGCTATATACTTTTTTTCAGGTGTTTTAGGTTGAAAGGATAAAAAAAAGCTTTGTTGTTTTATTATCCAGGATGCTTTATTATACAGTTTTTCCCTTATCTTATTGATGGATGTATTAACTGGTGCTTTTACAATAACCGCTAAGTCTGATGTAACGGTAATGCCTAAAGATTTTCGATTAGAATACACTAAATGAAAACCTATTTTCTTTGAACCAAATTCAATATAATCAATCATTACTTATAACGGATTTTTGCAACCCCAATATATTTATTGGCAATCTCGTCCATCTCGCTAAACGATAAATGGATATGGTATTTGTCTCTTACTTCATCAATCAAATAGTCTCCGATTTCAATTACCAGTTTACCAGTAATACTTGTTTTATTTTGCCAATCTATAATAGGCTTGCTATTTTCCAAAACTGCATCTTTGATATATTCATCAACTTGTAATGCAACCTGAGTTGCTACCTCCCTCAAAACAACAGGATCTTGCAATTTCTCATGTAACGACTCAACTGTTAATCCATAGAATGCTTTAGCTATGTCTTTATCTTTTAAAGCTTCAGGTACATCTATATCAGTGTGCGCCAATACATTATTCATTATTTTTTGAACTTGTTTCAAATACTGTGTTTCGGTTAAGCGGTTTGCTTCATACTCAGAGATAGTTTCCTTTAGCATCTGCGAAAACTTTTTATAAAAAGCAGGATCTTCCTCCATTTTCTCTGAGATGTGTTTGGCTGTTCTGCTTGCAATCTTATCTGCTTTAGCTGCCTTTCCAGTAGTGTTTTCAACTTCCTGCTGAAACTTCTCTTTATCAAAGATGTTGACCAATTCAGTTATAGTCTCTACCTTCTCGCTCGTAACATGTGTATCAATCAACTTTTGTATTTGACCTTCATATTGTTTATAATCTACCTGATCACTATATCGTTCAATCACTGCTATTCTTAGCTTCAGAAACATGGTTAAATCCTCTTTGTACCGATCAAGTAGCCTTTCATCTGTTTCCTTGTGAAATTGAATAGAAGAAAGTGCCAGCTTTAAACTTTTGGCAAAAGCTGCCAGCTTATCATAAAATACAACTCGTATAGCCTGATCTTTCAGCAGTACTTGGTAAGCTTCTGCATCCCTTTTATTAGCTATTGTTTTGAAAATATCCCACAGTTCCGAATGTTTTTGAGGAAGCTTTTTTATCTCATCCGAAATATTCACAAGTGTACCTTCCAAATCTTCTTCATCAAAGTCCTCAAGGGCAGAGTAAAGCATTAACGCATCATCAAGGTTTTTTATTACACCATAGTAGTCAATAATGTATCCAAATTCTTTATCCGGATAGACACGATTCACCCTTGCAATCGCTTGTAAAAGTTTATGCCCTTGTAAATTTCTGGCAAGGTATAAAACAGTGTTCTTAGGTTCGTCAAAACCGGTAAGCAGCTTGTCCACTACAATTATGATTTCCGGGTCTTTTTGATTTTTAAATCTGTTGATGATATTCTTTTCATACGTCTTTGCATTTCCATGTTCATCCATCATTCTTTTCCAGAACTTATTTTCCTTTTCGGATGACTTCTCATAAGCACTATCCTCACCCTCTCTTTCATCAATAGAAGAAATTAATACGTCGCTGCTTACAATACCTATTTCATCCAGGAACTCCTTAAACCGGATAGCATTTAACTTTTTGTCACATACTAATTGCGCTTTAAACGGCGTTCCTTGCCAGTTGTTACGAAAATGCCTGCTAATGTCCCATGCTATGGCATATATCTTTTGTTCTGCACTATTTAACTGGTCTGCACGGCTAAATTTCTTTTTAAAGTCTGCTTTCTGGTATTCAGTTAATGGTTCCGATACCATTCCAAAGAATGTATCCAGCGGAGCTTCATTCACAAGCTGCCTTGCCAATCTTCCTTCATACAATAGCGGAACAACTGCTTTATCTTTAACTGCCGTATCAACGGTGTATGTATCAATAATACCTCCGAATTTTGCTGCTGTGCTTTTATCCTTTTTAAACAGGGGGGTTCCCGTCAAAGCAATAAAACAGGCATTCGGCAATGTTTTTTGCATTTCAATGTTAAAGGTTCCATGCTGCGTTCGGTGCCCTTCATCAACCAGCACAAATATGTCATGACTGAGCAGCGGTTGCTTAATTTTCTTTACTGCAGCAGTAAACTTATTAATGATGGTGGTAACTACCGCGTCACTTTTGCTTTCCAACAAATCCAGCAAGCGTTGCCCTGTAGTAGCATTCTCTACAAACTTGCCACACTTTTTAAATGTGCCTGTTATTTGGTTATCAAGATCAGTTCTGTCTGTTACCAAAACAATTTTTGGATTGCGAATAGATGGCTCCATAGCAATTGCTTGTGCAAGCATTACCATAGTTAAAGATTTACCACTGCCTTGTGTATGCCATATAACACCGCCCTCTCTTTTGCCATCCTTAATTTGAAGGATACGCTGCATTGCTTTTTTAATGGCGAAATACTGCTGATAACGGGCAACCTTTTTCTCACCATTGTCAAATAAAATAAAGTTGAATACAATATCCATCAACCTTTCTGGCCGGCATAGGCCATATAGATATTCATCCTGAATAGTCGGTAGTACAATCTCTTTTTTCAGTTCATCAAAGTACTGCCTAACGTACCTGAAGCGATCAGCAAACAATTTATCTTTTTGAGCGGGTGTAAGTGGCTGGTTTTTGATCATTTCTAAAGTATTCCTGTATGCTGCTGCCTCCTCATCACTTTGAAATTTTTCTTCCCAATGTGCCCAAAACTTTTCTGGTGTGCCGTTAGTCGCATACAAAGCATTGTTGCAACTTAATGCTAAGATCAACTGCGAATAAACATACAAGGAACGTATGCCATCAGATTGTTGATTGCGTAAGTGCTGGCTGATTGCCTGTGCCAATGGCTCCTTCATGTTTGGACGTTTGCACTCCATAATGCAAAGCGGAATGCCGTTTACAAATAAAACCAGGTCGGGTATATAATGCTCTTTGCTGGTACTGCGTGTTACACTGAATTCTTCCGCCACATGAAAAACATTGTTTTCTATGTTTTTCCAATCAATGTATTGTACAGAAATACTTTTGATTTCTCCGTCAAAGCTTTGTTCAAAAGTTTTACCTAAAGTAAGAATGTTATAAACCGTTTCACTGGCAGCAATATATCCTTCGTTCAAGGGTAATTCCTTCAATGCTCGTATTGCATTCTCAACATTTGCATCGCTGATATAGGTTGTTTTAGTAGAGCTAATCCGCTTTTGGGCATTAATTTCCTTTAGCTGCTTTCTCAAAATTTCATCCAGCAATATATTGGTTGTTTTACCTCCGCGAATCTTATCTATCTCTTCCGGGCTTAGATAGGTATAACCCAGCTTTTGCAACATTTGCAAGGCAGGTATCTGGCTGATATGATCTTCTTTGAAAGATGGCGTTTGCATAAACTATATTTTTGGAACCCATTCTAATCTGAATTTAAAGCCCATTAATTTTATCTTTTTATGTGTATCGATTAGAACAATCTTTGAAAAAAATGGAAGTGAAAACGCAGATCCATTTCTTAATATTCTGTATACGACAGTATATTTTGTAGAGTTAATCGGATTAATTATTGTTTTTAAGAGTGTTGTATAACCTTTTAATTTTGATGTTAAATCTGTTCTGAAATTTGAATCATTAAGAAGTAACGAGGCAGAAACAAATCCTTGGTTGAACAAGTGGCTTAGCTTGTTGGAAGAACTACCTTCTTTTATATGAATGAACTCTTTTGTTGAATTGTATATATCACATATCTCAATTGCATTGGTTGTACCATAAGTATAGGATAAGCTACGATCAAATATTTTTTCATGCCCGCGCTGTGCAGTATAGCTTTTAATATAATCAGCCTCATTCTTATGAGGTGTGGGAGTAAGTGATAAGTATTCCGTTGGGTGGGAAAGAATTGAATTAACACTACTGGTTACTAAATTAAAATAATTTGAACTTATTTCAAACCATTCACCTTCAGAAAAAATGTATTGTGTACCACTTATTATGCTCTCATATACAATCCAATCCTTTAAAGACCAGCTATTCAAAAAATTATCATCATTATCAAAAGCTTCTATTCTAAAATTTTCTAAGTTTTTGATTGTGATAGATGTTATACCTTTTAATTGAAGATCGGCTACTAAACTTTCAACTTCAATAAAGCCGAAAGTTGTATTTGAGCGATAACCAGTTAATTTGAAATAAGCAAGAGTTGTATAATCCACAACTTCTGGACAAGCGATATATAAATTAGAAGGACTGCCTGAAAGTAGATTGTTAAATGAGGTGAGTAAATCATTATCTAAACTTGGCAACAAAAATCCGTCTTTGACATTTTTTATATTGTCAACCCAACTGTAGTTAGTTTGATAATTAGTAGCAGTATAATAGTTGTAAATATCAGTAACCTTTGTCTGTAAATTTCTTACGTTTAAATCACAATTCATATTTAAGCTATCTGATCCTGCGATAGCAGAAGCAAAGCTGCTTGTAGTAGGTTTACCTGCGACATGCCTTAAAAAATCCTTATTAACTTCAAATCCAAAATCCTCAATTCTGTTTTCTTTACTTAATTGTGTACGCCTGTTCATAACAACAGAACCCATAATCTTGGAATCAATACTTTTGATTTTAGAAGGATCAACAGTATTTAAAACTACTCTTAACCCGAAATCTCTTTCAATTCCAAATCCAGATAAATGTTGGTTACTATATCCAAAACAGAACATTATGTAACGATTGTTAATTGGAATAAACAACAATGCTGCTGCTCCTTCGTTCTTTAATGCCGGTAGTGATGAATTAGTGCCTGTTAAGATAAAATTTATCCAGCTTGGCTGCCCCGCATAAGAGGTTCCATGATATAGTTCGCTTCCTTTAATACCACCCCAGTCCATAATGGGACCTGTTAAGGAACTTGTAGCTCGTAATAGCTGTTTTACAGCTACATTTGGTTTAGATAGTCTCGCTGCTACTTTCATTTATTATGTAATTTTTAGTCTTTTCTTTCCCGTCAAAAGCACCTGCATCATACCCTTCTTTTGCTCTTTAAGCTTTTCAGTTTTTGCTTTAAGCAGTTGCAACTCTTTATCAACTGCTAATAACACTTGCGCAATAGCTGTTTGTTCTTCATATGAGGGTACAGGTATATTGAGCTTTAAAAACTCTGATTGTCCTAATGTTTTGTTCCTCCCGGCACCACCAGGAGAAGCAAGCTCAAGCAATTGTTTGCCACGTGAAGATTTAAAGAAGTACAGCAAATAGTCTAAATGAAGCACTCCTTCTTTTGGCTTAAACATTGGAAAGCGATGAGAAGCAATCATGCCTGTTTCTGCTTCGGTTGTTTTTGCAACTGCATGCTCCCATGCAAAAACAATATTTGCAATAAAGCAATTTGGCTCTACCCAAAAAACACTTTTATTGCCAAGTGCTGCTCCGGTAACTTTCTCTTTATAGAATAAACCTTTTCCATGGGAACGAATTCCTATTTGTTGGTATAATTCATCTTGAATCGGATTGAGTGCTCTTTTAACAGGAGTAACAAGCTTTTTTAAAGTTTTGTTTTCCCAATCTTTAGTGTACCCCGTTAGCCTTATCTTACCTGTTAATAGGTTCTGCACCATCCATTTTTTGCGAAGTTCTTTTTGAGTAATGAGAAGATTGTTACTGGTAATTGAGCTATCCATTAAACTCAAGATGTGAGCTATTGCTTTTTGTTCTGCAAGAGGTGGGAGAGCAATTTTTAACTTTGAAAGGCCTATTTTAGAAATACCATTTACGGAAGTCCCAGTTACTATTCTTCGCAACTCTCTAATTACCTGTTGATGACTTAACACATATGCTCTAAAGCCTAATGCAATACTACTTTCGTTTGCTCTTGCTGCAAACGTATGTAAACCACCAATCACCTTTCTTCCGTTAACATTTTTCAACTCTATACAGCCACAAATACCTGCGTAATCTTCGGAAACATCAGCTATAATTAAATCGCCGTCTTTTAGGGCCGGAAATTCGCTATTTCTAATACTTTCTTCCCTTATCAATCCATCAGCTAAAAATGGAATGAACTCCTCAATTTCGAAGTCTACAATTTTATTTTTAAATGTTGCATGAATATCTCCGTAGTGAATATTGTAGATTTCATCCTCAGTTTTTTTGCTGGTCAATTGCTCTCGTGAGTGTGAAAATGTTTTTAGAAAATAAAATTCTTTACCAAACTCAGGGGTATCCCAATCGCTTGGAACAGTTGTGGTGTAAAAAGTCTTTATGCTTTGCAAATGGTTGCGATTAGAATTCAAGGTGCTTTTCTTTTATTTCGTTAATAATATCATTGGCAACTTTTGATACAATTAAGTTTATATCTTCTTTTGCAAGTTGTTCTTCGTAACTGCATTCAAAGTAATTGTCAGTATCGTTAAAAGTTGTATCACGTAAAATTTGATAGGAATAATTATCAAATCTGAAGTACACGTAAACACCTACATTAAAAGGCGGCGTAGATAATTTATATCCCTCCCAATAAAATTCAATTCCGAAACTTATGAAATCCAGATTGCCTTTTTTTTCAATCCAGTTCACAAATGAGTCTGGAAATTGCTCATCTATCGCGCGCATATAACCCTCCATTCTTTTTCTTATGTCGTAAAATTTTCCTTCCTGATTTGAAAATATAAAGCGGGTTTCTGTTTTATGGAACAAATCATTAAACCTTGATAAGGTCTTAATTAGCCTTTCAATTAAATAAACACCAGAATGGGTTAGAATAGAATGTATATGTTCAAGTGCTCTTATTTTATTACTTTCATTCTTTTTGCTTAAAGACCTTTTGAATAATTCTATCTGCTTATCAGTATCATCATCTTCTTCTATACTCTTGCCATTAATTGCATCTAATATTATTTGCTGTGATCGCAATACCAAGCCGGCTGCAAAATCATAAAACAAGTCAGGGCTACCTCCATACCCCTGTATATCGGCTATGTACTGGTTATATATTTTTCGTTCGCCGGTATTTATCCAAAACGGTGGATAACCAAAAGAGATCAGTAGTAAATTGGTAAGTATCCGTGCTGTTCTGCCATTACCGTCGTAAAAAGGATGAATGAGCACATAATCCAAATGAAACTGTAAGGCTACATCCAGCGGGTGCGGCGCATCCTTCTTTCCCTGCTGAATGGCATCAATAGCTGCATTGGTTCTATTCAATAACTCATGCATAAGTTCTGGTACATCTGCAGGCGGAGCAAAATCAAATCTTTCCCCCTTATAATTGATAACATAGTTTGGTTCCGTTTTCCATTTGCCTATTTTCTCCCGCTCTGTTTCATTTTCTTCATACATAATACCTTTATGTATATCGCGTATCCTTCTTTCAGAAAGCCGCACTTCGCTTTTGCCTATCCGCAGTATCTCGCTTATTACTTCATCATGTCCCTTTATCTCCAGCACATCTTTTATAGGTTTGCCTCCAACAGTAAGGTTGCCTACCATTACACTACGGGTCTCTTCCATAGTAAGGGTATTGCCTTCCATACTATTGCTGTAGTAGTTCCAGTCGAGCCTGAACTTATAGTTAATCTTCTTTTTAACTGTAGCCCTTAACTCTCCATAAGCATTTATTTTTTGCTGGAGTTCATCTACCTGCTGTCTTTTTTCGGGGTAAATCATTGTGTTAAGATGTGAGTTCGGTTAAATATTTTGCTATTTCTGCCTGTACTGTTTTCAATTCATCCTCCAGTCGGTCAATCTCTTTTTGTACCGCTGCAATATCTACTTCGGCTTCTTCTTCAAAGGTGTCTACGTACCGGGGAATGTTAAGGTTAAATTCATTCTCTCTTATTTGTTCAAAAGTGGCTACATAGCTAAACCTGGCTTCTACTAAACCGGGCTGCAATTGCCCTGCATTAAACTTCCTGTAAGTATCAACGATATGGCTAATATCCTGTTCGCGAAGCCGGTTCTGGTTCTTGGCACTCTCATAATGCTTACTGGCATCAATAAACAACACGTTCTTATTGTCTCCTTTGCCTTTATTAAAAATCATGATTGCGGCAGGTATGCCGGTACCAAAAAACAGGTTGGCAGGTAGCCCAATAACTGCTTCCAATATGTTTTCCTCGATGGTTTTCTGCCTTATCTTTCCTTCACTGGCACTACGAAACAATACACCATGCGGCACCACCACGCCTACTTTGCCGGTGCCTTCATAAGTCGTCTCAATCATGTGACTGATAAAAGCCCAATCGCCTTTACTTTTTGGTGGTATTCCACGCCAAAACCGGTTATATTTATCCGTTTCAGGGTCGAAGCTATCTGCTGACTTATTCTCTTCCCTGTCTTCTGTCTTTCCCCATTTATCTAAGCTAAAAGGCGGATTGGCCACTACCGTATCAAACTTCATTAGTGCATCGCCCTCCTTTAGCTTTGGATTACGGATAGTATCGCCCCAACGGATAGTAGCATTATCAAAGCCATGCAAAAACATATTCATCACTGCTAATGCCCATGTACTGCCATTAGCCTCTTGCCCGTACAGCGAAAAATTATCCGAACCAACTTCCTCACCCGCCTTAATTAAAAGTGATGCAGAGCCGCAGGTGGGGTCACAAATACGTGAGCCGGGGGCGGACTTGGTAAGTTTGGCAATAAGTGTTGAAACTTCTTTTGGGGTAAAAAACTCACCCGCTTTTTTACCGGCATCGCTGGCAAAGTTTTCAATCAGGAACATGTAGGCACCACCAATTATATCAGTACCTGCCAGATGCGATGGTCGCAGGTCAAGACTATTTTTATTAAAGTCAAGTAATAGGTTCTTTAGTCTTGTATTTTTATCTTTTGTATCCCCCAGAACACTACTGTTGAAGCTGATATTTTGGAAAATGCCTATGCCGTCTTCACTATACAATTTCTCCCGGTTAGCCTCTTCCAAATCCTCCAGAGCAATATCAATCAACTCACCTATATTGGCTTCATTGCGGTGGTCAAACAAATATTTAAAATGGCTATGTTCTGGCACCACAAAGCGTTCATACTTCATGGCACGCCTGGCCCTTTCTTCATCGTTGTTATATTTTTGGCGGTACGCTTCCAATTTATCATCATGTACATCGCTGAGGTACTTAATAAACAGCATCGTAAGCACATAGTCTTTGTATATGCTGGGATCTATACTGCCGCGAAACGTATCGCAAGCTTTCCAAACTGCATCGTTGATATCTTTTTGAGTTATTTTGACCATTGTGTATTAGTTAAAGCATTGATGATTCATACTGTTTAAATTAATATCAAATCTGGAAGCAAGGCAGTTTGCTATATCAGTTTCAGAACATTGATGCTTTTCATAAACCGGATTCGCGGAAGTGGCATGTATTATTGCGACTTCAAACTCACCGCTTCCATCGTTACACCTGCATATTTCAATCTGCACCTTTTCACCTGATTTAGTGGTTGCTTCGCAATACTGGCAACCGCAGCTTGGACATGGTATATCTATCTTCATATCATTTGTTTATGGCATTAATAATCTGTTGTTGCATCTTCTTTTCTATAAGAATTTCAAGCTCAGCTTTTAATCTTTTTTCTTGGTCTTTCAATTGTGCAATTTTTAAAACTATTTTCTGTGTTTTTAAATCAGGAACTGAAATTTGTAACTCCTCCAAAGTTGTTTTTGATATAGAAGGAAGAGAAGTACCTGTAGCTTTCCCTTTTAAGAATTGCATGGAGGCAGGCTGATTTAAAAACCAAACGAGATACTCCGGTAATACTTTGCTTTGAAAATTTTCCTGTAAACGAATGACAAAAAATGAGGTAGATGCGACTGCAGGGATATCCATGCTTTCATATAATGTTGAAAAATTCTTTAATCCCTTGGCGGCAAACAAAACGTCACCAGGTTTGAGCAAATGCCTATTTGTTTGGTTATTCGGCTTCAAATCCGGATAAAGGACAGATGTCAATTGTCCATTTTCATCAAAATGTTTACTTTGTAAATAAGCAATCTCACCACTCTTTACCGGTTTTGCAAAGACGCCAGTTTGAAGTATTGCTATATTTTCTAAGTTTAGTTTCAAATTTTTTCCTTTGTAATACAGCTACAAAGATGCAAAAAGTAATTATAGTTTCAAAATTATTTTTAAGTAGGGAATATACAAAATTTGTGATTACTACTTAAGAATAGTAAAGTTTTATTTAACTCGGTCCTTAGGACTTGCTTATTAAGGTCTATTCTGAAAGAAATAAAAAGGGTATTTCGAGCTAAAAGTGAATGAATTCCACACAATTAGTAATGCTAAAGATTAAAAAAATAGGGAGTATTCTCCCTTGTACAAGTTATTTGAATTTCATCTCTTTGGTATATGGTAAAAAGTAATTCACAGAGATATTATAGGGATGAGCAACTGCTGGCATTCATTGGAGCCAAAATGAAAGAAATAAGATTATCTAAAGATATTTCCATCGGAGTGCTTGCAAAAGAATGCAAGGTGGATGACAGTCAAATAAGCAGGATGGAACATGGGAAGGTTAATTTTAGTATGTCTATGCTATATCGGATTGCAGAAGTTTTAAAGGTTGCTCCAAGGGATTTACTTCCGCCGTTGTAATATGGAAAGGGTTACAGATCAACATCGCCTACCATTTATATTCCTCCAACTTACTTCGATATTTTATAACAAATAGAAAATGTGTTGTATGGAAAAGGTACTTCAGTTATTAAACAGCATATCGCCGTTATCGCCTGCACTCGAGAGCCATCTACAGCATATTCTTAAAAGGAACAGCTTTCAAAAAGATTCCTACTTGCTGCAGGCAGGACAAGTAAGCAACTGTATTCATTACATAGAATTAGGTTTGGTGCGGGGTTTCTACTACAATGGTGCTCAGGAAATAAATATATGGTTCATGCAGGCTGGAAATGTAGTAATATCAGCAGTGAGCTTTATGCGTCAGGTTAAGAGTAGTCAATACATCCAGGCTGTAGAAGATTGTATTACGTGGTCTATTACCTATCAGCAACTACAGGATATATACAAGAGGTACCCGGAATTTAATCTACACCGGGCCACTCTTATCGAGAAATGCTTTGTAGCAAGTAAAAAATGGCAGCGAATGCTTTCACTCAATTCTGCATGAGACCAGTATACTCAATTACTGGAAATTATAAATGATATTTTACTTCCCCTCTAAATACATAGCCAGACCTATTTAAATATTGATGAGGTTTAATTAAGCAGCATAAAGAAAAACGCTAACTGACTTAATATTTATCAATAGGTATATCAACCAATAAGGCTGTGTCAACGGTGCTTTGCTCGTTTTCTAAAATGGCTTCTATAAATAAATTTTAAAATCAAGGCGAATTCGCTCTTTTTTATACTCCTTTCTTGCTTTCTTTTTGAAGTGTGCCAAAAGCAGTTTCAAATAGATATTACAGAGACGATGGTTTTCTTTCAGCGGTTGGCTTAAGGATTCGGGAAATCAGGCTATCAAAAGACATCACACAAGCTTCATTAGCCTTTGATTGCGGGATTCCTGATAGCCAGATCAACCGTATAGAACTTGGCAAGGTGAATTGTAGTCTCTCTTATCTGCCTCTCATTGCTCAGGCACTGAATGTGAATCCAAAAGATTTGCTTCCTTAATGGACATTTTTCTTTCCTACTTCCTTCGAAAACAAGCTAACCTTTATTAATATTTTGAGTGAAAAGGAATTGTGTTGTATGGAAAAGTTGATTCAGATGTTAAACTCGATTGCGCCATTATCTACGGCTTTACAAACTCATCTTAACAGCGTATTAAAGCGTAATACCTTCAAGAAAAGATCGTATATTTTACAAGCCGGGCAGGTAAGTAACTGCATACATTTCCTCGAATCCGGTATAGTGCGATGCTTTTATGACAGAGATGAACAGGAAATTTGCATTTGGTTTATGGATGCAGGTAATGTGGTTATTTCTGTTGAAAGTTTTCTGCGGCAGATTAAAAGTTACCAGTACATTCAAGCAATTGACAATAGCATTACCTGGTCAATTACCTATACCGAGTTGCATGATATTTATAAAAAATATCCCGAATTCAATTTTCATCGGGCGGTTCTACTGGAGAAATATTATGTTGAAAGTGAAAAAAGGCAGCGTATTCTTTCACTCAATACAGCTTCTGAACGGTACGCGTTGCTGATGGAAACGCAACCTGATATCACGCTGCAACTTCCGGCTAAATATATTGCAAGTTATCTTAATATTGATGAGTCTTATCTTAGTAAGATCAAGGCAAAATTCGCGAGTTAAAATCTTGTAATTTTCCAACTCAATTTCTTGTAATTTTCCAATATAACCTTCACATACTGCAAGCTAATTTTACATCATAAAAGCAGATAGAAATGAAACACCTGATTGTAACTATGGCAACTCTTTTAGTTGTTACGTCTTGTAGGAAAGAGATGGGTTTGCCAATGAATGATATTGTAACTACCAGTAACACATTTTTCCAGAGAGTTAAAACTCAATTGAAAGATAGCCTTTCCCAGAGCGATTTCTCCAAAATTGATATAAATCAATTGTTCAAAAGCAAAGATGCACAAAGCGATGGCTACTTTGTAAGAGGTGCTTTCCAGAAAAAAGATATAGCTACGGATTTCTTTTTATTAAAAACAGATAGTTTAGGAAACATCAGGCAAGGTAAAATCATTCATGTAAATAAAGCCAACAACAACCGCAGCACGAAAAATACTTCATTTCAAGGGCAAGTTGTAATCAAATCCCTCAATGGGAGCAATAAGGTTACGAAAGAGGTTGTAAATGGCAGGTGGAAGAAACAATCCAGTACGAACTCCACAATGAAGGCAGAAGAACCGGCTGGTGAGCAGGAATTACCGGAAGTGGTGGTTACTTCTTATAAATACGATGGCAGCTATACGGGTGATTGGTACTGGTATGACTTCTTTTTTGATGATTATAGTTATGGTGGTGGCGGTGGTTATACTTATGGTAGTGCTGGGGGCGGTGGAAGTAGTTATAATGATGGCAGCAATGATAATACAATCATCATTGAAGTAGAATCCAATGATGACATGCCGATTAAAGTAGAAGATTATGTCAAATGCTTCAGTACAGTTTCAGACTTAAATGCTACTTACCAAGTAGCAATCTATTCAGATATTCCGGTAGATACTGACCCATCTGAAATGTTTAACTGGGCCACTACATCTCCGGGGCATAGCTTCATTCAGCTTACAAAATCATCAGGTGGAATAAGCGTCCAGCAAAATTTTGGATTTTACCCTAAGGTCGGCTTCAAGGTTTTGGGAAACTATCCAACAGAGAGTAAAATTGTAGATAATGGTGGCCATGAGTTTAATGCTTCTCTCACTAAAACACTCAGCAGCACTCAGTTTCAAACAACAATTAATAAATTGGAATCTTTACAGACAACAGATTATGACATAAACACGTGGAACTGCACCGATTTTGCACTTAGTGTATATAACGCTTCATCCTATATTCAATTGTCAATTCCCAAGTACATTACAGCAGGGAGTTACGAATTAATGAACACCCCACAAGGGCTTTATAATGAAATCAAGCGCCTGCAAGTTTCTGGAATCACAACTCAAGGTACTCCAAACGTTCCGAGCTCTGCAGGAAAGTCAGGAGATAGTCATGGAAAATGTGGCGAATAAAAATTAATTTTATGAAATCAGCATTCAAAATTTTGGTACATCCGGTAACCATTTGCCTGCTATTTTGTTTTCTAATAATCAGCGGTAAATCCACTGCGTTCTTTTACATATTTGTTCTATTATTGGGGTTGCCACATGGTGTGTTGCATTCCATACTCGGTATGCTTGGTATGGTACTATTATTGTCTTCAATCTCTATCAAAAAAAGAAGTACAGTTTACCTAATACGATTAGCCGGCGCATTATGTTTTATTTTCTCATTGCTTCGGTTCTTTACACAACCAGGTGCAAGTTATAACTACAATACACTCCGGGAATCTGTTCCCTTAGTGTTATTAATACTCTTCTCATTGTTACTACTGCTCTTTATTGTGAATCAGCTAAGGATGTTGATTTTAGAAAGAAAGCCGCCTCTATCGGCTTAGGTCGGATTGTAATTCTACTGCCTGATATTGTGAAATAAGAAAATGTGTGTTATGAATATATCATTGACATGGGCGAGCTATGCCCTGATAGTAAGTGTATGTTTGGCTATCTATTATTTTGTTGTGCTGTTTTTCTATCGAAAGAGTTTCACCCGGGTTTCGACAATGAAAATAGCTGATACTTCACATTCAATATCTGCTTTATCCACAGAAGAAATGAAAATTGCCAATAGCACAAGTCTTAATCTTTTTGGGGAAGCAATGGAGGAAGAAGAGCTACAGCCCAAGGATGAAGATCAGGATTTTACGCCTGGTGCACAAGCTTTTGCAGATGAAATACAGGCTTATACTTGTTCGTGTGGTGATGATATTGTCAAGGAAGAATTAATTCAGCATCTCCAGAAAATCATTCAAAAATATCCTTCTTTAATCGGTAGCGATTCGCAGTATGAACTCAGCCAGTTAATCGCTATCTCTTCAGAAAATAATTGTTCCATTCATTTAAGTGCAGATGAATTAAGTGAGTTGTGGAATGGCTGAATGGAAACAATAGCCCTGCATAAGTGAAGAGCAGAAAGTAAAAGTGCGTGTGTAAAACACTATGCAAGGGTAATTATGCCTGTTTGTCTTCCTGCCTCTGTTTGCTGGTTTAAGAGGCAGGAGCAACAGGTTAATTAAGTAGTCTATTATTAAATCATAAACAAGAGAAAATGAAAAAGTGTATTGGAAAAGGAATGAGGAAAGAGAAGAACAGCCTTAAAAGAGCAGCAATGATAATGATTGCTGCCGGATTAAATTTTTATGCGCAGGCGCAGGATGGCAATGCCGGTATCAATCAGGCAACCGATATGGTGAAAAGTTACTTTGACTCCGGGACAAACTTAATGTATGCCATAGGTGCTATTGTAGGATTAGTAGGGGCTGTTAAAGTGTATCAGAAATGGAGTAATGGTCATCCTGATACCGGCTCTACGGCGGCTGCCTGGTTTGGTTCCTGTGTGTTTTTGGTAGTGGTGGCTACCGTATTAAAATCATTCTTTGGTATATAAACGGTAAGGCATGGGTAACACCATTTACACCATTAACAAAGGCGTAAACAAACCACTTGAATTCAATGGTTTGAAAGCACAGTACATCTGGTATTTAGCTGGCGGTTTAGTAGGGCTACTTATTCTCTTCAGCATTATGTATATAGCTGGCTTAAACGCTTACTTGTCTGTGCTAACCGGACTTAGTTTGGGAGCTTTATTATTCTACTATGTATATAAGCTAAATAATAAGTACGGCCAATTCGGCTGGATGCAAAGAAAAGCAAAGAGAAGCATTCCAGAGAGGCTTAAAAGCAGATCAAGAAAATTTTTAATTCAACATTAGTGTATGGAAAAGTGGCTGGAAGAACAGATTCCGATTGCAACAGTAGAGCACAATTGTATAGCATCAAAGAATGGAGATATTACTGCTCTTTTTCGGGCAGTTTATCCTGAATGTTTAACCCGTTCTAATGAAGAATATGAAAGGCTTAACCAGGCAAGAATCAAAGCAATTAATTCATTGCCGGACAATAGCTTGTTTGTACAACAGGATCATTACAGAAAGAAAGTCTTTTCAGGTAACACAATAGAAGCGAGCTTTTTAGCAACAGCCAGTAATACCTTTTTTAATGGCAGAACTTATTTTGAACATGAATGTATTATTAGTGTTGTCAAGATGCCTGTCAACAGGCGCATGTCTGATTCAGGATTCAATAACCTGCTTCGTTCTTCTGTTGTTCCTGAACAGACAATAAGCGCTAACCTGCTGCAGGAGTGGGAAGGCAACGTCAATCAATTCAAAAGATTGATGCAGGAAGCTGGCATACAATTGCAAAGATTAACCGATGGTGAGTTATTGAGTGATGATAAAAGGGCTGGTATTATTGAACAGTACTTGTTTCAGATTGGGGATCAATATAAGCCGTTAGTGAAGGATATCGATTTGGAAGAGGGAGTTAAGATTGGAGATACTATTTGCCGGTTCTTTACACTTGCGGATATAAACAGTTTTCCCACTTTTTGTTCTTCCCGGATAACACATGACGCATACAGTACCGATAAGAGCTTATTCCCTGTTAGCTATGCTTCTTATTTAGGAATGCTTTTGCCGGTGGATCATGTCACCACTACATATGTTCTCTTACATAGTGCAAACGAAAGTAAGCAACGCAATGAACGCAAGGCAAGACATACCTTTTCACTTGCCCGGTATTCGCGTGAAAATGCCATCTCCAATCAGGCAATTAATGAATACTTACAGGAACTTACGGCAGACAGTAAAAGACCTTGCTTTTTGAATGTAACAGTAATGACAATTGCAATGGACCGTAACGAAGCAAATATGCAGGTTGAAGTAGTTAGAGCTGCATTTGCACAAATAGATGCTGTTCCAAAGTTCGAAACAGTTTGTGGACCACAGTTGTTTTTTGCAGGCATTCCCGGCAACGCTGCTGATTTACCGAAAGATCATGTAATTGAAACATTCACAGATCAGGCCTCCTGTTTCCTAAATAGTGATACAGCTTATATGGATGGCAAACATTGTTCAATACGGTTGGCTGAGCGTTTATACGGCAGACCAGTAAACGTTGATTTGTTTGATGAGCCAATGGAAAGGGGGATTATCACCAACCGGAATATGATTGTTGTTGGTGGCTCAGGTGGTGGTAAATCCGTCTTCACCAATCACCTGTCCCGCTCATTGTATGATGCCGGTGCTCACGCAGTAATAGTAGATATCGGAGGCAGTTACAAGGGGCTGTGTACCTTATTAAATGGCTACTACTTTACTTATACCGAAGCAAACCCCATCCGGTTCAATCCTTTTTATATAGCTGCCGGTGAACCATTGGATACAGAAAAGAAGGAAAGCTTAAAAGCGCTATTAGTCTCCCTTTGGAAAAAGGAAAATGAAAGTTTTAATCGTGCCGAATATGTAGCCTTGTCTAATGCCTTGCAGGGATATTATGACTGGTTATTTCAAAACCAACATGTCTTTCCTTCATTCAACACCTTTTACGAATACCTGGAAGAAGTTTATGTACTGGTTTTGAAAGATCATCGGGTGAAAGAAAAGGATTTTGACATCAATAACTTTTTATATGTTCTCCGACCGTATTACAAAGACGGTGAATTTGATTATTTACTAAACGCTACAGAGAACCTCGATTTATTGCAACAACGGTTTATTGTTTTTGAACTGGATAATATTAAGGATCATCCCATACTGTTTCCTGTTGTAACACTCATTATTATGGAGCTTTTTATTTCAAAAATGAGGAAGCTGAAAGGCGCTCGTAAAGTATTGGTGATAGAAGAAGCATGGAAAGCAATAACAAAGGCTGGTATGGCGGAGTTTATAAAGTACGTGTATAAAACGGTTAGAAAGTTTAATGGGATAGCAGTAGTTGTTACACAAGAATTAGATGATGTGATTAGCTCGCCGGTTATTAAAGAGGCTATCATTAACAACGCTGATATTAAAGTACTCATGGACATGCGAAAGTTCATGAACAAGTTCGATGCTTTGCAAGCAGCTTTAGGGTTGTCTGATAAAGGCAAAACGATCTTATTGTCTGTTAACCGTAACAATGAGCCAGGAAAGAAGTATAGAGAGGTGTTTATTGATCTTGGCGGACAGGTGATGAAAGTATATAGGAACGAATTATCACCAGAAGAATATTTCACGTACACCACTGAAGAACGGGAAAAATTGAAAGTACAGGAATATACTGAAAAGTACGGCAGCATGGAAAAGGGTATTAAAAGACTTGTTGCAGATATAAACAGGACAACACTATAAATTTTATCATTTAAAAATAAAGCTATGAGTCACTTAAAATTAATTTGTATCACTGGTTTGATCTTTTGTGCAGGATGTGTAGATGCATGGAAAAGAATGGATAATACCAAAAGGTTTATCCCCGGTACTTACGTGAAGGAAGTAAAAAACGAATTCCTGATTGCGTACGACACATTGATTATACAATGTTCAGCAGGCAATGACTACCTTATTGTAAACAGAACTGCTTATCAGCGCATTCGCAACAATAAGCTTTTGCCGGAGCAGCATTCAGAAGAAAATTGGAAAGCAATATATGATGAGAAGTCCCAAAATTTATATGAGCAAAGGCTCGGCAAGACGTTTTCTTTTGATCCCGGCAATGGGAGATTGTTTGAAGGTGGCAGCGAATACACCAAAGTAATCCCTTGATAACCCTATTGTTCACCAAGTAAATTAAAATTGTATGCAAAGGCTTATGATCATTATATGTATATGGTTACTCGCCTGCATAGCTCCGCAAAAGGGACAGGCTCAAATTCCTATTGCTGATGTTATTAAACAGGGCGTTACCAAGGTTATAAAAGCAGTAGACTTGAAAGTCCAAAGGCTTCAAAATAAAACAATTTGGTTGCAAAACGCACAGAAGGTTATTGAAAACAGCATGAGTGAATTGCACCTGGGCGAAATAACCGATTGGGTTGAAAAACAGAAAGACTTATATAGCGATTATTACAACGGTTTATCCCAGGTGAAGTCAGTCATTATTTATTACCATCAAATTAAAGATATCTCAACCAAACAAGCGCAATTAGTAGCTGAATACAAACATGCTTGGAACAATATGCAACATGATAAGCATTTCAGTGCGGCTGAGCTAAGTTATATGTCGCAGATCTACTCGGGTATCTTAGAGGAAACTGTAAAAAATGTTGACCAGTTGATGATGGTAGTAAATTCTTTTGTTACGCAAATGACTGATGCAAAAAGGATTGAGATTATCAATAGCGTGGCAGAAAAAGTTGATAAAAATTACAGTGACTTACACCAGTTTAATAATCAAAACGTCCTACTGTCTTTGCAACGGGCAAAAGATGCGAATGATGCAGCAAGTGTAAAGTTGATGTATGGCTTATGATAGTTTGAAGTTTTGAGGTGACAATTTTTGTGAATATTGAAAATGTGAAGAATGAAAAAAATAATCTTATTTCTTATTGTCTTGTACGGTTCAATTGTTAGTATATATGCCCAAACCTATGATGAATGGTTCCGTCAAAAGAAAACACAGCTTACGTATTTAGCGCAACAAATTGCAGCTTACCAGGTATATGCAAATTACCTTAATAAAGGATACGATATTGCTAAGCAAGGATTAACTGCCATTAGCGATCTAAAGAATGGTGAGTTTAATTTGCACCAGGCATTCTTTTCTTCTTTTTCAAAAATAAATCCTGCTATTCAACATTACTCCCGGATAGCGGATATCATAACATTGCAATCTGCTGTTTTAGCGGAATACAAAAGCAGTTATAAAAATGCGCAGCAGAGTCAAATGCTAAATAGTAATGAGGTAGCATATATTTATTCTGTTTTCACTGCTTTATTAAATAAATGTGCAAATGACATTGCTCTTTTGATTTCAATCACTACAGATGATCAGTTGCAATTACAGGATGACGAGCGATTGCAGCGAATTGACGCTATCTACAAAGACATAAAAAGTAAATATCTGTTTGCTAAGAGCTTTAATAATCAATCAGCTACACTAGTGCTCAGCAGGCAGCAAGAGCAGAACGAAACCGCTAGAGTTAAAACTTTATACAACCTCAAATAAGCCGTATATGAATGTAAAGATGATTATACTGTGCTTATTATTAGCAGGTATACAACAAGTTGCAGCGCAATCTTATGAAGCAAAACAATTATTGCTTGATTGGAGCAAGTTGGAGCAAATGAAGGGAATATTGAAGGACATGAAAGAAGGTTATGAAATTGTATCAAAAGGGTATTCCACAATCAGGGATATTTCACAAGGCAATTTTAATCTGCATGAAGCTTTTTTGGATGGCTTGTGGCTGGTTAGTCCAACAATTCGTAAATACTGGAAGATACCGGAAATCATTAATGACCAGCTTCAGATTGTAAAAGAGTATAAATCGGCATTCAACCATTACAAGCAAAGCGGCTTACTCAATCCTGATGAAATAATGTACTTAGGTCAGGTCTATAACAATCTGTTTAGCCAATCTCTCAAGGGCTTAGATGACCTAACGATGTTAATTACCGCTAATCAACTCCGCATGAGCGATGATGAACGTTTGTCAGGCATTGATAAAGTATATAATGATATGCAGGACAAGTTGCAATTTCTTCAAAGTTTCAATAATAAGACATCTGTTCTCCTCTTGCAGCGCAACAAGGAACAAAGCGAAGTACTGCAAATGGATCGCCTTTATGGCATAAAAAAATAAATCAAACAACATATGAAACACAACGTAAAAATTGCCCTTTGGGCAGTTACGGGGATAGTATTGCCTATTCTATCCCAGGCTCAGGATGATAGCGGTGGCTTGACAGATGAACTATATAGTTTGCATGGTGTACTGGACGGGTTATATAATCAAATGATTCCCCTGTGTTCGCAGCTTATTGGTGTAGGGCAACTTATAGCAGGCTTTGCAGCTTTATGGTATATAGCAGCGCGAATATGGCGGCATTTGGCAAGTGCAGAGCCGATTGATTTCTATCCCCTGTTCCGACCGTTTGCTATTGGTTTTGCAATTATGGTTTTCCCTTCCGTTATCGATATGATTAACGGAGTGATGCAGCCAACAGTTGTAGCTACCTCCGCTATGGTTACCAATTCTGATGAAGCAGTTGCTTTTCTATTAAAACAAAAAGAAGAAGCGGTAAAGCAGTCCTATCTGTACCAAATGTATGTTGGTGAGTCGGGCGAAGGAGATCGTGACAAATGGTATGAATATACACACCCCGGCAAAGATGTTTCCGATGAAGGCACATTTGAAAGCATTGGAGATGACATCAAGTTTGCCATGGCAAAAGCTACCTACAATTTCCGTAATTCAATAAAGGAATGGATGAGCGAGATTTTGCAGGTGTTGTATGCTGCCGCTTCTCTTTGCATCAATACTATTCGCACCTTCAACCTCATCATTCTCGCTATCCTTGGTCCGCTTGTCTTTGGGTTCAGCGTGTTTGATGGCTTTCATCATACGCTTCGCCACTGGCTTGCACGGTACATCAATGTGTTCTTATGGTTGCCTGTTGCCAACATATTCGGCAGCGTTATGGGGAAGATACAGGAAAATATGCTGAAGATAGATATTGCGCAGGTGAATACCTGGGGTGAAACCTATTTCAGTAATACGGATATGGGTTATCTCATCTTCATGGTCATTGGTATCATCGGATACTTTTCTGTTCCATCTATTGCAAATTATATCATGCACGTTGGCGGTGGAGGTGATGCCATTGGTAGCAAAGCCACAGCGTTAACAATGGGTGCTGCCGGTGGTGCTATTTCAGGCGGTACTTCAGTTATTGCTAATGGCATGAACCGTCTGAATCAAGGTGAGCAAATGCTTATGAATTCCTCTGGTAGCCTACGCGATGGCTATAACACTCCGTCAAGTGGTACTGGCATGTATCATCATGCCGGAAGAGCATTTGGTAAGCTGCAGGGGTATATGCGAAATAAATTATCCGGTGACGATAAAATGGAATAATCATGTTTACCAAGATGAAGAATATAGAAACGGCTTTCCAACATGTTAAGATGTTTACAGCAGTAGTGGTAGTGTGTTGTTTTCTGCTATGTGGATTTGTGCTGTTTAAAAGCTATCAATTAGCTGCTATTACTCAAAGCAAAGTGTATGTGTTAGCTAATGGTAAAGCATTGGAAGCATTGACTGCCGATAGAAAAGATAATATACCGGTGGAAGCAAGAGATCATATCAAAACATTTCATCAGTACTTTTTTTCATTAGATCCCGATGATAAAGTGATACAAAATAATATTACGAAAGCACTGTATCTGGCAGATGCAACTGCAAAACGGCAATATGAGGATTTAAAGGAGAATGGGTATTATTCAAACATCATTGCAGGTAATATTAGTCAACAGATTGATATAGACAGTGTGCAGGTTGATGTAAATACATATCCCTATTACTTCCGGTGCTTTGCTATACAAAAAATTATCCGCACCACCAGCATTGTTTACCGCTCACTCATTACGGAAGGGTACTTACGAAATGTATCACGGAGTGATAATAATCCACACGGTTTTTTAATAGAGCGTTGGATTACCGTTGAGAATAAAGATATAAGAACGGAAGCTCGTCAGAATTAAAAATAATATTTATGCTTACCCAATTTAAAAAATTGAAAGATGCAAAGCAATGCGGCAGGAGTATTACCACTAATCTTACCATGTATGTAAGTAAAAAGCTGCAGCAGTTTGCTATTTACCTAACTAAAAAAACGAATCATATACAACCGCGCAGATTAGCAATATTTATACTGACTTTTTGTGTTATCGTTTCACTTGCACTGTCTATTAAGTTGCTTTATTGCTTTAACCATAAACCTGAAATTCACTTTCAATATATCAGTACACCCGTACTAAAGCCGGCTACAACCTATTCAGGTGACGCAACTACATTACACCGCATTAAAAACTTTCATCGCCAATTAGATAGTTTAAAGAAAAATAATTTCCTGCGTTATGACAGCATTATGAGGTGCAGACCTCATCTGCTGGATAGCATCATTATGGTTGAACGACTTACAAACTTTTAATTCATTAATCATGAAACAATTATCAACAATAGGTACAGACAAGCAAAAGAAAAAGCGGCAATTTCTATTGATAATGCCATTAATTGTTCTTCCATTTCTCACTTTTTTGTTTTGGTCATTGGGTGTGATAGGTGCTGATGAGGCAAAGGCGTCTGCTACAACCAGTGGATTGAATATGCATCTTCCGGATGCGAAGTTGAAAGAAAACAAAAGCTGGAATAAGCTCTCCTTTTATGAACAGGCAGAGAAAGATTCTGCGAAGTACCGGGAAGCTATTAAAAATGATCCTTTCTTTCATATGGGGAAAGATAGTGTAAACACGCCACCAGCGTATGAATACAATTCATCTTCTACTTATAATCCTATGCCACAAAGCTTTGAAGACCCTAATGAATACAAAGTGAATCAAAAGCTTGCTCAGTTAAATGCCGTTTTAAATAATAGTAATAAGGAAGAGAAAGTTGATGTTCATCAAGGTGCGGTGGAGCAAAGAGTTCCTGGCATTTCATCAAACGACGTGAAAAGACTTGAACAAATGCTGCAAGTTATTAACCAACCAGATTCAGAGGCTGATCCGGAAACTCAACAGTTGAATGGCATAATGGATAAGATATTGGCTATTCAACATCCTGAACGAATTACGGAAACGGCTCAACAAACGTCAGAAAAAAATAAAAAATCTGTTTTTCGGGTTGTGTCGAGAGATGCAGATAATTATTTATCGCTGTTACAAGCTCCCAAAAGAATCAAAAAGATAAGTAGTAATAAAGAAAATAAAGATGTAAAACAAAATGCATTTCATTCTTTGGAAAATGATACTGTCACTGAGGAAAAACAAAATATTATTGAAGCGAAAATACAGGAAACACAAACTATCATTAATGGCTCGACTGTTAAGTTGTGTTTAGCGAATGATATTTATGTAAATGGCATGCTGGTGCCTCAAAGCACATTTATTTACGGCACCGCATCTCTGAATGCAGAACGATTACGGATTGCTATCAACTCCATTCATTATCAAAATAATCTGCTGCCGGTTGCTTTATCTGTATACGATTTAGACGGTATTGCCGGCATATACATCCCTGGCTCTGTAAGCAGGGACGTTGCTAAACAAACAGGAAGTGAAGCAGTGAACAATTTTGGAATTGCTTCTCTTGATCCTTCTATTGGTGTGCAGGCTGCTAACGCAGGCATCACAGCAGCTAAAACGCTTATTGATAAAAAGGTTAAACAAATCAAAGTAACTATCAGGGCAGGATATAAGGTTCTACTTAAAGACGATAATCAGCAACAGTAATATTTAAAATAATAAATCAATGAAACAGTTAATTGCAATAGTGTTGATTGGAGCACTGTGTTTACTTCAACAAACTACTTTGTTTGCTCAGTATTTACCTAAAAGTATTACGCCCTATAGAATCAATATCAGTTATGACAAGACCAGCAACGTAATATTTCCATTTGCAATAAAAAACGTGGATATAGGAAGTGCTGCAGTTCTTGCACAAAAAGCACAAGGTGTTGAGAACATCTTACAACTAAAAGCAGGCGAGCAGAACTTTAAAGAAACAAATGTAACAGTTATTACCACCGATGGACACTTTTATTCCTTTATAGTCAATTTCAATGCAGATCCTCCGATATTAAATTTCTCCTTTGTGGGAGACAGTACGGAAAAGGCTGTTATAAAGAATCTGCCACTTGCAGAAGCGGCATTTACAACAATTGCAACCACCATTAAAAGCAAAAGACATGCATTACATAAACATGTTTGGGTGCAAAACATAAGGATGTCGCTGAATAATATTTTTATTAAAAATGACCTGATGTGGTTGCAAATCGGAGTAACTAATAAATCATCTATCTCCTTTACACCTGTTTACGCCCGCTTTTTTATACAAGATACCAAAGCGGCAAAACGCACGGCAACACAACAAATTGAAATAACGCCTTTGTACAAAACCCCTTTAAAAAAGGCCGATAACGACTTTACCCAATCCTATGTATTTGCTTTCTCACCGTTTACGGTTCCGAATAGAAAAGAGCTAATTATTCAAATAGGAGAAAGCTCAGGAAGTCGATTGCTGACGCTTACTATCAGTCATCAAACGATGCTTAAGATAAAATCACTTTAAAATACCTATTCAAAACTTTAAAAATTATACTATGAATGAGAAGAATTATGAATACCTGAAAGAACAACTAAAGAACACAGGTTTTGGTGATACGTTTAATGCAGATTTAGCTAACAAAATATCTCAGGGTGCACCCGAGTTTCAATTGGCACAAAAGAAGACCTTCGGAAAAGATGATGTGATTGCAACATTGCATTTCAAAAAAGGGGCTGATTCCGAAATGTATTTCTTTAACCGGTATGATTTGCAGTTATTAAATGACAAGCAGGAAATCAGGGCAAGGCAAATGTTCTACATCAATAAGGGCAGTTCTATCACGCTGAAGGAAGGTTATAATCTGCTCGAAGGTCGTGCTGTTCATAAAACACTCACCAATAAACAAGATGAAAAATATGGAGCCTGGTTGCAGTTGGATTTTAAAAGCACAACGCAAAATGGCAATTATGAAATGAAGCAGTATCATCAAAACTTTGGATACGATTTAGAGAAAGTATTAGCTAAATATCCGATAAAAGAATTGGCTGATGAGCAGAGCAAACAACAATTAATCAGATCGCTGGAAAGAGGTAACCTGCAGGCTGCTGCATTTGAGATTGCAGGCAAAGAAGAAAAGCTCTTTATCACTCCGAACGTAGCATTTAAAACACTGTCAGCCTACAACCATGCCGGTCAACGGGTTTCTTTAAAAGATCTGTTTCAAAATCAGGAGCAATCTGTTAAGCAGGAACAAAAGTCAGAGCAGACACAAAAGGAAACAAAAGCAATGAAACAGGAAGGAGACAAGACGTTGAAGAAGCCCAAAAGACAACGTAATGTGCAGAAGTGAAAATTGTATATATCAAGCAAATAAATGAGGTAGTATGGCAGTGCAGATTGTTACGTGGGAAGATTTGCAAAATTTCAGAATTCAGTTATTAAACGACATAAAAGAGATTCTAAGTTATGATAAGCAATCCAGTAATGAATCAATTGAATTTTTAAAAACAAGTCAGGTTAGGAAACTATTAAACTGTTCTAACGGAAAAATTCAATCATTACGTATTACCGGAAAGCTTAAATCGAAAAAAGTTGGAGGTACACTATACTATAAACAAGAAGATGTAAAAAGAATTTTAGAACAAGATAATTAACATGGAAACAGCAAAAACAGAGATTGACAGTAAAATGGTAGTATTCATTAGCAACATTCGGAATGATCCCCGTATTGCTCCATCACATATTAGTTTATTTGTTGCTATTATACAATATGCTAAAGAACATAACATTGTAAATCCCTTAGTTATACCTAAGAGGGAATTAATGTATTTGGCAAAAATCTCCTGTGAGGGAACATATCACAAGAATATTCGACAGCTCCATGAATACGGGTTCATAAGGTATGTTCCCTCCTTTAATCGTTTTGAGGGTAGTAAAATCTTTTTGCTTTAGTTTAAGAATTCAAAGTCTTTGATTGCTCCAAAATACTTTTAGGATGAATAATTTAGGTATCCTCTTTAAACACCTTGCCACAGATGAAAGGATAAAGATGCCTCATCTTTGTCTTTATGCCGTTCTTTACCAATATTGGGAACAAGGCCATTTTATCAACCCAATAGTAGTTAAGCGAAAGGAATTGATGCTGCTGTCAAAAATTAATGCAAAAACTACCTATCATAAATGTTTAAGAGAACTTGAGCGTTATTCTTATATCATATATAAACCTTCTTATCATCCTACAGGAAAAACAGAAGTTTATTTTTTGCCACTGCATAACGGGATATTATAGACTAAGCGAGTCTACGAAAGTTATTGACATAAGGTTGTGTACATTTTATAATACCTAATTACCTAACATGAGGATAAACAAAAGCTACATTCTTCCATCTATAGGGTTGCTAATTATTATAGCTTTGCTAATTCATGAACCGATAGCACAAAATCCCTCCTATCACAACTTTGCTGACAGCCGAACGATGTTCGGAATTTCAAATTTCTTAAATGTAATAACAAACCTTCCTTTCGTATTTATATCATTATTAGGTTTAAGCATCACCAGGAATATAATAGAAAAAAGGCTAAAAATTATCTGTGCTTCTATCTTCATTGGCTTTTTGCTTCTGGCTATAGGAAGCGGCTATTATCACCTCCACCCAAATAATTATTCGTTGGTGTATGACCGTATTCCTATAACCATAATCATCATGTCTTTGTTCTCCTTTATTATTTACGATAGAGAATATGATCAAAAAGGATATTCAGCTTTTATCATTCTGAATATTTTAGGTGTGCTATCTGTTGTTTATTGGATAACAACAGAGCAGGCAGGAAAAGGGGATTTACGTTGGTATGGAATGATACAATTTCTTCCTTTAATTGCAATACCACTCCTTTTATGAGGGACTTTCACCTACATCTTCATGCCTGCCATTGGGTCTGAACCATGTTCAAAAATATATTCACTATTCAACAAATAAGCACCACTTGTAACTACTACATCGCCTGCACTAATACCAGATGTTATTTCTACTGCATTATTTTCGGTCATACCCGTTTTTACCATACGTACCTCATACACTCCCGATGCTGTCTGTACCCAAACAGTCGCTCCTTTGCTGTCTCTTAATACAGCGTCAGCAGCAAGAGTGATAGCATTACGTTTTTTATTATTGACGATTATATATGCCGGCATACCGGGATGCAATTGGTTATCCTTATTGGGAATAGTAACTCTTACCAGATTTATTCTCGTTTCCGGATTTATTTCAGGATTGATAAAGGTTATTGTTCCATTAATTGTCTTATTCAAATCAGGAATTTGCACCGATACATTTTCACTTTCATTAATAAAAGCCATTTGTGTGGTATATACCTGTGCTTCTGCCCAAATGGTAGAAAGATTGGCAAGCTGAACAATAGGACCTCCTTCCATTACATATTCCCCTTCATTCACGTTAATGGTAGTAATGAATCCTACTTCTGTGCTGTAAAAGGTAGTAAGAGAGGATGCCTGTTTTGTTCGTGCAAGGTCGACAACTTGCCCTTCCGTCATTCCCCACAGCAACAATTTATTTTTGGCACTTTCCATCAGTGCCTCATAATTGATCAATGAATTGCCCATTACACTTTCCTGTTCTATTACATGAACATACTCCTGTTTAGCATTGTTAAGCTGCTCACTATATAGATCATACAGCTTTGCTCCTTTGACAACATAGTCACCTGTCGTTTTAAAGTAAAGCTTTTCAATCCTTCCTTCTACTCTTGCACTTACAGTAGAGAGCTTGTCCTGGTTAAAGTTCAAGGTGCCGGTTAGAACCATCTGCTCGCCAATATTTCCTTTGCCAACCGTATCGGTTTGAATATTTCCAAGCTTTATTTGTTCTTCGCTTAGGTGAATTTGCATATTATTACTTGCACTTGTTTTAGGAACAGCAATCAGTTTCATTCCACAAATCGGACAATTGCCAGGAAGTTCTTCATGTACCTGCGGATGCATGCTGCAAGTATAATACACGTCTTTATTGGCAGTTGTATTTGTTTTCGCCATGTCTGCACCTGCTTTGCCTTTTTGTTCTTTGCACGACGAGAAAAGCAACACAACTAATAAAGTTCCGCTAAGCATCCATAGTATTTGTTTGCAGTGCAAGAAGGATTTGATAACAGAAATTATACCACCCAACCAATGTGTATTTAAATAATTTCTTCTCATAAAATTTATTTAGAGGCAGTTTGTATAAAGCTTTCACTATCTATTAGATACTGCGCATTAGTTGCAACAGTGTCAGTAGCGTTCAATCCTGAAAGTATCCGCACTTTGTCGTCTGTACGAGTACCTGTTGTTACTTGATGTGCTATAAAACCGCCATTAGATTTAAGAAACGTAACCTCACTCCTTCCCAGCGCAAGCACTGCGGTTTGTGGCAGCCATAAACCTTGCTGAGCGCCTGTATAAATGTTTGCCGTTACTTGGCTACCAATAGGCAGCATTTCCATGTTGTGAAAATATACACGTGCAGTAAGGGTTTTGCTATTACCTCGGAAGAAAGGTTCAATAAAATCAATGGTGCCATTAATTACAGCATTGGTGTCTGTTTCAGGAGTGATGGTTACCGCATTGCCCTTTTTTATTACCGATTGTTGATTTGGAAAGATTTGCAAAGCTGTCCACGCCTTATGATGATTCATAATCATAAACAAGGTTTGCCCCTTATTTACATACATGCCTTCTTTCAACGATAGCTCTTGTGTGACAGGTGCAGCATTATTCATCTCGTTTTCATTTCCATTACTACTCATGCCCGCATCATGTACATGGCCAGTATAGTTGCTATATATGCTAACACTATACAAAGGCTCACCAGTTGTAACTACTTTATTTAACTCCGCTGCACTCATGCCTAACAGCAGTAGCTTTTGTTTTGCCGCGTTGATAAAAGAAGTGTTTTGTGCATCATTCTTTAGCAGGAACAACAAATTTTCCTGTGCGGTGACTAACTCCTGTGAGTATATTTCAGCTACTTTCTGCCCTACTTCTACCTTTTGATAGCGGTAACGCAAATACAATTTTTCTATTCTTCCTTCCACTCGTGCAGCAATAGAGCCGGCTGCTCTGGTATCTGCTTCAATAGTGCCGTAAGCTTTTACACGCATATTGATACTACTATCCTGCGGTGTGGTAACCGGCAGGGATGCCACTACAAACTCATTGGTTGGCTTAAGTAAAGTTTCCAGTCCTATATTATTCAGCGCAACAGGTATCGCGTTCTTCTTAATCAGCTTCATGCCACAGATAGGGCAATTGCCAGGATGATGTGCTATTACCTGCGGATGCATGGAGCAGGTATATACATCCTCAGATGAAGACGTAGTATTTGTCTCTTTGCTCACCTTACTGTTACAAGCTGATATAATGGTAGCAGTAGCAATAAAAGCAATAAGGTATATTAAAATTGATTTTTTCATAACACGTCATTTAATCTCTAATAATTTCTCCAAATCAACCTGCATATTCAACAATTGCTGCACCTGGTCTAAATACTCAAGCTGTGTATTGTTCAATGTTTCCCAGGCATCATACAATTCAAACAGTTCCTCTGTATTTTGTTCATAGGCCAACAGATTGCTTTGATAGTTCTTTCTTAAAGCAGCTAAAATATTGTTCTCATACAATTGCACCTGTTTTTTCTTTACCGTAATATCCTGCTGCATTCCGTAAGCAGCGCCTGCATATTCGTTTGCCATAGCAGCTTTCTGCTCCTGCAGCGATTGCGCTTTCCAGTGCAGGCTTTCAATGTTTGCCCTGTTCATTCTGGTTGACCAGTTCACCGGAATTTTTACCATGCCCATCAGATTGAACATCTGGGGTGAACCTCCAAAGCCAAACATGTGTGCGTATTGCACACCAAACTGCGGTTTCAGGCTTTGCCTTTCCGCCTCCTGGTTGAGGTTGGCAACCTGAATGTTTTTATCAATTGCATTTATATCGCTGCGTTTATTATAAAATAAAGTGCTATCAAACACCATGGTTGAATAATCTTTAATTACATAATTGGTATCAATAGAGAAAGGAGTAAGTTGGTTACGGTTCATCAACGTGTTCAGTGCAATGCGTTTTTGGACAATTGCATTTTCTAATTCTACGCGCATATTTTCAATGTTGCCAAGCGATGCTTTTGCTTTGTAATAAGCGCTTATTTTGCCCAACCCGTTTTTATATCTTGTTTCGGCATTCGTTATTATAAACTGCAGCAGCTTTTCATCATCAGCGAGTACCGATATTTTTTTCTCCAGAATAATCCATTCATAATAGTTCTTCTTTGCAGCAGCAAAGAGATCATTTAAAGCCGCTTCTTTATTTTCTTTCGTAACAGAAGACATCGCTTTCATGTATGCTTCATTCGCATCATTGTACTTTTTGTTGGGAAACATTTGCTCCGCACTTATCATGTAGCTGCCCATGCCATTCTGTGCAGGCATGTTGCCATCTGCTTTCGCGCCGTTCCAGAGGCTCGTATTATAGGGCGTCATCCATAAGCCTGTTGAAACCTGCGGTGGCATCCAGTTCCTTGCTCCTTTTGCTGCGGCATCCAATGATTGTATTTCAGCATCATACATTTTTAATGAAGGATATGATTGCTGAATGGTATTTAAAACATCGGTCAGTTGTAATGCTTGTGCTGATGTTAACTGATACAGCAACAGCACTGATATTATTATAAAAAATCGTTTCATTGTTTTTATTTAATGCTTTGTTTCGGCAATTTCTATCTTACCAAATTTCTTCAGCTCATATTCTTTGTTCATTAAAAAAATAAGTGGTGTTACAAGCAGAATATAAATGGCGGAAGTGAGCACACCGCCTACCATTGGCAATACAATAGGCTTCATCACATCACTGCCTACCCCGGTACTCCATAAAATAGGAACCAGTGCAAAGAGTGATACACTCACTGTCATAATTTTTGGACGTAATCTTTTGGCTGCACCATGAATGGTGTATTCACGCAAGTCTTCTTTGGTAATAGTTTCTTTGGAATTGCCTTTTTTAGCAATGAGTTGTTGCATAGCATCATTAAGGTAAATTACCATTACAATATTGGTTTCTACCGCAAGCCCAAACAAAGCAATAAAGCCCACCGCCACTGCAACTGATAAATTGACATCCCAAAACCATATCATATAAGCCCCGCCAATGAGTGCAAACGGAAGGGAGATTAAACTAAGCAAAGCTTCGCGTGCAGAATGGAATGCGAAATACATGCTGATGAAAATAACCAGCAGCACAACCGGCATAATCAGCTTCAATGTCCTTTCACTGCGGATAAGATTTTCGTACTGTCCGCTCCAGTCTATAAAAAACCCTTTGGGCATTTTACCGATAGCATTGTTTAATTTTTCCTGCGCTTCCTGAACCGTGCTTCCTAAATCTCTTTCTCTTACATTGAATAAAACTGTGCCGCGCAATAGCGCATTTTCGGAGTTAATCATGGGCGGACCTTCCGTGATTTTTATATCTGCAACTGCCGAAAGCGGTACAGGACCAAAACTCATTGTTTGTACCTGCAAATTTTTTAAAGCCTCTAAATTGTTGCGGTAATCCTGTGCAAACCTTGCATTTACTGAAAACCGCTGTCTGCCCTCAACAGTAGTGGTTATCTGTGCGCCGCCTAATGCACTTTCAATCACTGCATTTACATCATCTATGCTGAGATTATAGCGGGCAAGTTCTTCCCGGTTAAGTTGTATATCAATGTATTTACCGCCTGTCACCGGCTCTACATACAAATCTTTTACTCCCGGAATACCTTCCAGGTCTTTTTTTATCACCTGAGCAAAAGCATAGATGCTGTCCAGACTTTGTCCATACACTTTTACACCTACGTCGGTTCTGATGCCGGTGGAAAGCATGTTGATGCGGTTGATGATGGGCTGCGTCCAGCCATTCGTTACACCAGGTATTTGCAGCCTGCTGTTCAGTTCATTGATGATGCTGTCTTTGGTCATGCCTTTACGCCATTCACTTCTTGGCTTCAGCACCACAATCGTTTCAATCATGCTGATAGGGGAATTGTCTGTGGCGGTGTTTGCTCTTCCTGCCTTGCCCAACACGGAAGCTACTTCGGGCTGTGAAGCCAGAATTTTATCCTGTACCTGCAGTATTCTTTTTACTTCGCTATTGGATACATCTGGTAAGGTAACCGGCATAAACAAAATGCTGCCTTCATCCAGTGGTGGCATAAATTCGGTACCCAAACTCATCACCATTGGAATGCTGATGAGGAGTGCAATAATCATTACACCAATCGTTGTTTTACGCCATTTAATGCAGGTGCGTATCATTGGCTCATACATTCTTTCCAAAAAACGATTAACAGGATTGGCACTTTCCGGACGAAACCTGCCCCGCATAAAAAAGGAAATCAAAACGGGTGCAAGCGTTACTACCAATATGGCATCTACTACCATAATAAACGTTTTGGTATATGCCAACGGATGAAACAGTTTGCCTTCCTGACCAGTCAATAAAAACACCGGCAAAAATGAAGTAATGATAATAACGGTTGAAAAGAATACACCGCGTGAAACCTGTTTGCAGGCACGTTCAATAATGGACAATCTTTCACCTTCCGGAATTTTATAATAATTCCGTTTCCACCATTTGTTCTTTATATCTTTCATTGAGATTGATTTGCTGAATGACTGTTTTGCCATTCTGATAAACTCCTGTATGCATTCTCACTCATGATAATGCCATTATCCACAATAACACCGATGGCTAAGGCGACACCAGTTAAGGACATAATGTTGGAGGATAAACCAAACGTATTGAGCAGGATAAAACTTACCGCAATGGTGATAGGGATTTGTATAATGATGCTCAGTGCACTGCGCCAATGCAGCAGAAACACAATAACAATAATGCAGACAATGCCTATTTCTTCTATCAGTTTGTCTTTGATGTTATCAATAGCCGCTTCAATCAATTGGCTGCGGTCATAATCAATGTTAAAAGAAACACCTTCGGGCAAGCCTTTCTGCACATCCTCCATTTTCTTTTTTACATCCTGAATGACTTTATCTGCATTTTCGCCATAGCGCATCACGACTATCCCGCCTACCGCTTCGCCGTTTCCGTTCTCATCAAAAATGCCGAGGCGTATATCTCCGCCCATTTGCACAGTACCTATGTCCCTCACCCGTACCGGAATACCGTTGTTGTTGCTCAATGCAATGTTTTCTATGTCTTCTTTATTTTTGATGTATCCCAAGCCGCGGATGATATACCCTATGCCAGCCATGTCTAACTTTCTACCACCTACATCATTGTTATTGGCTCTTACCCTATTCATTACATCCATCATCGAAATGTTGTAGAACTGCAGCTTCACTGGATCAACTACTAACTGATATTGCTTTTCAAAACCACCGAAGGATGCCACTTCGGCTACACCCGGCACTGTTTGCAGGGCAAGCTTGACATACCAGTCCTGCAAGGCTCTTTGTTCTCCTAAGTCCATGTTGGGGGCGTTTAAATGATACCAAAAGATGTGGCCTACACCGGTACCATCAGGCCCCAGTGTAGGTGTTACGCCTTGAGGTAATAAACGTTGTGCATAGTTCAGTTTTTCCAATACCCTTGTGCGTGCCCAGTATATATCCACATCATCCTCGAACACCACATACACAAAGCTCATCCCGAACATAGAAGTACCACGGATGTCTTTTACTTTGGGAACACCCTGCAGGTTACTTACTAATGGGTAAGTAACCTGGTCTTCCATGATCTGAGGGCTTTGTCCCATCCACTCTGTGAAAACAATCACTTCATTTTCGCTCAGGTCAGGAATGGCATCTACCGGGTTGCGTTGAATGTTATAAATGCCCCACACCAATAAACCAAGGGCAAGCGCTAATACAATGTAGCGGTTGCGAAGGGAGAGTTCAATTAATCTGTTTACCATTATTTACTCTTTTAGCTTCACATACGTCCCTTCTTTTATCATTTTTTGTTGTTCAGGTGTTAGCTTTTGCTTCACCAGATGCATCCCGCATTTGGGGCAATCGCCTGGATGCATGCTGATTACGTCCTGATGCATGGTGCAGGTATAAGCAGAGTCGGACGTCAATAGTGCATTTTGGTCAGTACTATTACTATTATCGTTGTTATTGGATGAACATGCAGTAAACACCATCACGAATGACAATAGCAGTACAGTTACTATGAATATCTTTTTCATAATTTAAAAAGTTTTAAGTTGTGGCAGCTATAAGACTGCCACTGATGAATTTTACTGTTTAATTTTAGAACTATCGCTCTGAGTAGTTTTTACCTGCAGCGTCATGCCGCAGATAGGGCATGTACCTGCCTTGGTTACGGTAACGTTCGGGTGCATAGAGCAGGTGTAAATGACAGTTCCCTGCTTAGTGCCTCTCCTGTCCACCACTAATTTGGCACTACAGTATGGGCAATTGCCGGGATTGGCACTTACGAGCTCTGAATGTGTAGGGCAGGTGTACGTTTTTGTCACCTCCCTTTTCATTTGTTCTTTCTTGGAAAGGGTTAGGTCCATGCCGCATTTAGGGCACTTGCCTTGTTTGTCACTTATTACATCAGGGTGCATGGGACATGTATATTGTACCAATATGGTTCCTGAATTTTTAATAGCTGAATCAGCTTTACTCTTTTGTGCGAAGGTTGTAGCAGTGCATACTACCAACAACATTAGTATAATGACTCTTTTCATATTATTTGATTGTATTGTGTAATAAATTATTTTAACTATGACGGTAATGACAACAATCTGGTAATGCATTGTAACTTGTATCACTTGCTTTTACAATCTGATTATCATGACCTACAAGTGCTATCTTATTTGCCACATTTTCAAAGGCCTGTTTCTTAAAAAGATCGTATTTAACTATAAGTTTTTTCGTGTCTTCATCCCAAATAGCCGATTTTACTCCAGCTACTGACCATGCAGCGCTTTCAATACGCTTTTTACACATGCCGCAGGTACCATTTACATTTAGAATTTGGGTTTTAATGCCAATTGTTCTTTGTGATTTATCGCTTTGTGCATTGACTGTCTGAAATACTAATAAAGCAGCTAAAGCCACTATTAGTGCTTTTAACGTTTTCATGGAAAGATTTTTTAATGTTTATGCCAAGGCAGTAAACAAACTACCAGGTAATTAGACGTAAATAATAAAATTGAGAAGTTGAGTAACTCAAAGGGAATAATGTGTATAACAGAACGCTATACAGCAAGTTACAAGAAAAGAGAAAATCAAATTCTGAAAGCGCAGTTAGTAATATAGATAGGAACGGCAGAAATTATAGGCGGTGCATGGCTTCCGTTAATTACATCTATCTTCTTTGGTAGGAGTGAAACTGTATGGAACGATAAATTGGTTGGAACTAATGCTATGCTATACTTAAGCGGCAAAGAGGGATGTACTGAAGCAAAATGCTTATCTTTTACCTGTAAAAACTGGTATTTGGATTTACAACAATCGTCTTTGCTGTCCCCCTTTTTACACTTGTCCTTTCCGGTATCTACCAATGAAATAGAGATAGATGTCAGCTTGCCACAGCAATAAAACTCTTTCAAGCCTACGCCAAAAGTTGAAATAGCATAGATAAGAATGAGTAGTATGAGGGCAATTTTTTTCATTTCGCTATTGCAAATTTACGTGCATTTGGGATATATGGTTTACATGATTATGCTAAATGATTATGTAAAAGTCGGATAGTTGACTAAACCGTTATTCTTTGTATTCGCACTGCGTTCAGGATTGCTAATAATGCTACACCTACATCCGCTATAACTGCTTCCCAAAGTGTTGCTACACCGCCTGCACCTAAAATAAGCACAATAACTTTTATGATCATTGCTAAAATGATGTTCTGCCAAACAATGTTTCTTGTAATCTTACCTATTTTAATGGCAGAAACAATCTTGTAAGGCTGGTCGTTCTGAATAACAACATCTGCGGTTTCTATCGTTGCATCACTTCCCAAGCCTCCCATTGCTATACCTGCATCTGCCAGGGCAACTACCGGAGCATCATTCACACCATCACCCGCAAAAGCTATCCTTCTGCCTTCATTCTTTAATTGCTGCACTTTCTCTACTTTGCCTTCCGGCAACAAATCACCAAAAGCCTTATCTATTCCAATGCTTTTTGCCACCTGGTCCACTACACTTTGCTTATCTCCTGAAAGCATGACTGTCTGAATATTTAGCTTATGCATTTCTGCAATTGCCTTCGCTGCATCTTCCTTTACCTCGTCTGCTATGGTTATGTAGCCTGCATATTGATTATTTACAGCCAATACTACAATGGTATCAACCACCTGTTCTAATTCTTTCGGGTAATCAATGTTGAACTTCTTCAGCAGCTTTAAATTGCCTGCCAATACTTCCTTGCCTTCTACCTTTCCTTTCAACCCATAACCTGCAATTTCCTCTACACTCTCTGCTTTAACCGTACCATTATTACCTGCATATTCGGTAACTGCTTTTGCAATCGGGTGGGTTGAATTTTGTTCTATAGCGGAAGCATACTTGCTCAGTTCCTCTTTGCTGATGTTGTTGGGAACAACCTGCTGCACTTTGAAAACGCCTTTGGTCAATGTTCCTGTTTTATCCATAACAACTGTATTTACTTTGGTCATTACATCTAAGAAATTGCCGCCTTTGAAGAGTATGCCATTTCTGGATGCCAAGCCAATGCCGCCAAAATAGCCTAACGGAATAGACACGACCAATGCACAGGGGCAACTGATAACCAGGAACACCAATGACCTGTAAAACCAGGTCTGGAAACTATAATCTTCTACAATGAAGTACGGCACTACGCACACTGCAAGAGCTAAGAAAAATACAATGGGAGTATAAACCTTTGCAAACCGGGAGATGAATAACTGAGTTTGTGATTTCCTTGCTGTTGCATCCTGCACCATCTCCAGCACTTTGCTTAGCTTACTGTCTTTAAACAAGGCGTTCACCTTTACTTCTGCAACCGTGTTCAGGTTTATCATCCCTGCATATACTGCTTCCCCTTTGTACTTTGTATCTGGTTTACTTTCGCCTGTTAGTGCTGCGGTATTGAATGATGCACTTTCCGAAATGAGTTCCCCATCTAAGGCAACTTTCTCACCCGGCTTTACCTGTATGCTTTCTCCTAACTGAACCTTTGCAGGGTCAGAAACTTCCGGCTTGCCGTTTCTTAATACCGTTACTTCATCAGGTCTGATGTCTAACAAGGTTTTTATGTTTCGCTTAGCATTGCTTACTGCTGCATCCTGAAACCATTCACCAATTTGATAGAATACCATTACCGCAACACCTTCTTCATATTCCCCGATCAGAAAAGCGCCGATAGTGGCTACTGTCATTAACACAAACTCGTTGAAAAAATCGCCCCTTTTAGATTTCCTGAATGCCAGGTCTGCTACTTTTCTTCCTGCCAATATCCAGGCGATGAAATTGATGATCAGTGCAGGAATATTGGGCAGGGTGATTTTAAAGCCATATTCCAACACCAACAGAACGATCAATATTGCCAATGCCAATAGCAGGTCCCAGTGTGCTTTCCATCCTGCTTCTTCCGCTTGCTCACCGTGATCATGTCCATCATCTTCAGAATGTTCGTGCTCTTCGCTATTATCCGTTACTTTTTCAAGCTCGTCTAACTGTAAGTCTTCTGCTTGTTCATTTTTGTGATTGTGTTCCATAAATTCAATTATTGAATAAAGAAGGTTATTAATCCGGTGGCTACCAGTGTTAGTCCTGTGATGATTCCTGCATTGTGTTCCAATGAATGCCAGTTGAGTTTCAGCAAGCCTTTATAGGCAAATCGTACCAACAGTAGCATGCCTGTCGTTGTTATCAATAGATACAACAGTGCAAGAAGCCCGACAAGCCAGGTGGCTTGTGCTCCTGCCAGAAGAAAGTAGGCTTCTATCTCCATACAGGGAGAAAAGAACATGGCAATGACCAGTGCTGTTATAATGGCTGATTTAGTTCTTTTCCTCTCAACACCCTGATCTATATGAAAATGCCTGTGCCGGTGATGCCGGTAGATAAACACCAAGCCTACTATAATCAAAATGCCGGGCGCTATAAGGCTTGTAAAATGACTGATATTACTATCCAGTTTAGCGCCAACAACACCCAACACTGCACCTATCAGAATGGTACTGATGCCATGTGCCAGCGCACAGATAAAAGTGACTTTTGTAACTTCAGCTATTGTCCACTGTTCTTTTCTTCCTATAGCAATTACAGGCAACCAATGGTTAGGTATAACTGAATGAAGCAAACTGATGATTAAACTGCCTGTAATGATTGAATACATCTGTTTATATTTATTCTTCTTCTCCTGTGTTGGTCATTTTTGCATTGGCGAAGAATGCACCCTTTGTTATTATTCTTGTAGCTGGCGGAATATCCCTTACAAGCGTTATTTCGGTGTAACCAATATCCGAAACGCCTTTCACTACCTGCATTCGCTCAAAGGTCATTGCTGCTTCCTGCTGTTCCGGCTCTTTCTTACGCTCCTTATTTTCTTTTTCTTCCTGCGGTTGTTGTGGCTTATGATCAGTTAAGGTAAATATGTAATCCTGCCCCTGATAGGTTACAATAGCATCATCAGGAACGGCAGGCACTACCGCTTCTCCAATGCTGATCACTGCTGTAATATTCATGCCCTCTATCAAACCTGTTTTATCGCCCTTTACAATAGCATGAACCGGAATGGTTTTCGTTTCATTGGCGAAAGCTGTACCGATAGAATATACCTGTGCATCATATTCCTTACCCGGATTGTTGGTTAAAGTGAAATGAATGGTCTGATCAGCATGAAGTTTCGGCAGATCCTTTTCATAGACAAATAAATCCAGGTGCAGTTCCGCGTTATTTACAATTTCAGCGATAGGAGTAGAAGGGTCAATGTTGGACCCTATCAATGCAGAAACATTACTTACTGTGCCGCTGATAGGTGCGGTAACAGCTATTGTTGTAATGATGTTTCCCCTGCTCACGCTTGCTACTGAAATACCCATAGTGCTCAGTTGCTTTTGCAAAGCATTTCGGGTAGCTATTAAGGTTGCCAGCTCTGTTTGTACCCGCTGAACATTCTTTAAGGGTGCCGCATTACCTTGCACCAGTTCCTGCTGCCTGCTCAGTTCTATTTCCGAAAGGTTTATTTGTGCGTTCGTCGTTTGCAGATCCTGCTGCAGTCTTGCCACATCTGGGTTTACAATAGTCGCAATAGTTTGACCTTTACGAACAAAGCTACCCGGCTGTATCAGCAAGGTTTTAATAACGCCACTGTTTACCGAAGTAACGAGAGCTTTGTTTTGATTAGGTACGGTAAGCATTCCATTTGCTTTGATAGAAGTTTTTAAGTTCTTCCTTTCCAGCGTGCCTAATTCAATATCTGCTGTTTTCATTTGCAGATCGGTAAGGCTAACAAAGTTGGTCTGCACTTCCTCCTGGTGCTCTTCTGCTGCTGCTGTATTTTCGGCTTGCTTGCTGCTACAGGAAGCAAACAATAGTAATATGCTGATGATAAAAACAAATCTGTTCATCTGTGTTAACGGTTTAGATAAAAGTTTAACTGAATGGCTGATAGATTATACTGGTTCAGCACCTCTAAATAATTCTTCTGAATGTCTATCGCTTGAGACAGGAACTGAGTAAGTTCAGCAAAGCCTATTTCTCCACCACGATAAGCCAGATTGGAAGCCTTTATTATGCTTTCTGCCTGAGCTAAGCCCGTTTTTTCATAGTAGCTTAGTAGCTGCTCGTCTTTTAATAGCTGCTGGTAGGAATGATTGTAGCTTGTTAACAACGAAAGCCTTTGATAATCCAATGTACTTTGCTGAAAATTCTGTTCTAATTGCGCTGCCTTAATCCTGTTACGATACGTACTGCCGCCAAATAAAGGAACGCCCATCGTAACAGAAAAACCAGAATAAGGATTGGATAAGCCATATAAGCGTTGCGAGAAAAATCTTCCTTCAAAACTTGGTTTTCTGCCTTGCTGCTGCACACCCAATTCTGCCCTTGCGATACTTATGTTTTGCTGCTGTAGCTGCAGTTGCGGGTGGTTGTTTATGGTGCTGTCTAATAGCGAAACCTGCACTTTTTGCAGTAGGTTCAATTCAGGAAGGTAAGAGGTTGTTGTGTTCAACAGCCTTTTCAAGTTTTCCTGCTGTGCCTGTATATCCCTTACTAACAAGCTCAACTGCACCGTTGTTTCATTTGCTTTTGCTACTGCTGCAATACTGTCTAATCCTGCGCTTTCTCCTGTTTTTACCCTTAACACGGCTGCTTTTGCCAGGGAAGAGTAAATACTATCTAAACGCTGCCATAAAAATTGTTTGCTCTGTAGATACCAAAGTGTGTAATAGGTAGTTTGAACATCTCTCCTGATTTCCAATGCCCGTACCTGTTTTTCAATTTCTACTGACTTTACCTGCTGCTGTAACAGGTTTTTTCTTGCCCGGTAAACACTCAGCCATTCAATAGTTTGAGATAAGCCTATTTTTAAAATGCCTTTCGGGTCTTGTGGATTCATGTCTTCATTCTCTACAAAAACACCTGTCTTTGGAATATCCAGCCAGGTGCCCTGCAAGGTTCTGCTGCGCTGAATCTGAATATCGCTTGAAAGTAACTGCAGGTTGCTTTTTAGGGCGCTGTCGTAAGCTGCATGGAATGTAATGCGATTGCCAGTATTTATGTCCTGTGCAAAGGAGATTTGAGAAATTGCCAGTAAAGCCATAACAGTAACTACTTTAGGAATGGCTTTTTGCGCTTTTATTTTTGCTCCTGAAAAGAAAATATATAGCAATGGCAAAACTACTAATGTAAGTAAGGTGGCGGTAATCAATCCCCCAATTACTACGGTAGCTAAAGGCTTCTGCACTTCCGCACCTGCACCTGTTGAAATTGCCATTGGAAGGAAGCCTAATGATGCAACGGTCGCTGTCATCAGCACCGGGCGCAAACGAATACTGGTCCCTTCTTTCACTCGTTCAATAATGTTATTCCATCCCGCTTTTTCTAACTGGTTAAATGTGCCGATCAGAACAATACCGTTTAATACTGCCACGCCAAATAGCGCGATAAATCCTACTCCTGCGGAAATGCTGAACGGCATACCTCTTATTAAAAGGGCAAATACACCGCCGATTGCAGACATAGGAATAGCGGAAAAGATCAAAGTTGCCTGCTTCACGGAATGAAAAGTAAAATACAGCAGTATGAAGATTAAGAGCAACGCGGCAGGTACGGCTATGCTTAACCTTGCCGAAGCTGCTTCCAGATTCTCAAATGTTCCTCCATAAGTAAAATAATATCCTGTAGGCAGTTTGAATGATGCTAACTTTTGCTGTATCTCTTTTACTACCGATTGAACATCCCTTCCTTTTACATTAAAGCCAATCACAAGCCTGCGTTTAGCATCTTCCCGGCTTATTTGTGCCGGACCTTCCTTGAAGGCAACCGTTGCAACCTGGCTTAAGGGAATCTGCGAACCGTTGGCAGTAGGTATATACAGGTTGGCAACATCTTCTATGGAAGTCCGGTAAGTACTATCTAAGCGAACTACCAGATCAAATTTTCTTTCATTTTCATATACTACACCTGCTGCCTGACCTGCAAAAGCTGTACTGACTACCTGATTTACATCTTCTATGTTTAAGCCATAGTTGGCTATACGGCTTCTATCATAGGTAATAGTAACCTGCGGCAAGCCTTGTATTCTTTCTATCTGTGGCTCTGTAGCTCCTTTCACTGACTGAATAACTCTTGCCACCCTTGGAGCTAATGCGGTTAAGGTATCAATGTTTTCTCCAAATATCTTTATCGCAACATCCTGCTTTACACCAGTCATCAACTCATTAAACCGCATCTGTATGGGCTGCGTTGCCTCGCTTACTGCACCGGGAATAGCTTCTAATCTCTCCTGCATCATGGAAGCCAGTTCCTTATAATCATGTGTAGTGGTCCATTCTTCTTTTTCTTTCAGAACAACAATCAGATCTGTTGCTTCCGGTGGCATCGGGTCTGTCGGTATTTCTGCGGCTCCGGTTCTCCCGATTACCTGCTTTACCTCCGGGAACTGTTTTAAGATTCTGCTTGCCTGCATGGAAGTTTCAATGCTTTGGGAGAGGGAAGTACCCTGCGGCATAAAAAAAACAAATGCATAATCTCCTTCTTCCAACTGCGGAATGAACTCGCCGCCCATTCTGCTAAATACGATTATAGTAAGTATGGTTAATGCACCTGCAATAGTTACAACTATGTATTTTGTTTTGATGGCTGCTTCCAGCACAGGCTTATATAGTTTCTGCAAGAAATTCATCATTCTATCAGAAAAGGTAATTTTATGTGCAACCTTCTTTGATAAGAACAATGCAGACATCATGGGGATATAGGTAAGTGAAAGGATTAATGCCCCTAAAATGGCAAATCCTACGGTCTCCGCCATTGGTCGGAACATCTTACCTTCTATGCCCTGTAAGGTGAGAATAGGTATGTAAACAATCAATATGATGATTTCACCAAAAGCTGCACTGCTTCTAATGTTAGAGGCGGATTGAAAAACCTCTTCATCCATTTCTTTTTGAGTGAGTACCTGATTTTTTCTGCTTACAGCGATATGGTGCAGTGTTGCTTCAACAATAATTACTGCACCATCCACGATCAACCCAAAATCTATTGCTCCTAAACTCATCAGGTTGGCAGATACATCAAACACATTCATCAAGCCTAATGCAAACAATAAAGCCAGCGGAATGGCTGATGCCACGATTAAGCCTGCCCTTACATTTCCTAAAAAGATTACGAGCACAAAAAGGACTATTAAAGCCCCTTCGGTAAGATTTGTTTCTACCGTTGAAATGGCTCGGTTTACCAGGCTGGTTCTGTCTATATAAGGTTCTATTTCTACATCGGACGGCAGTGATTTTTTAATCGTTTCCATTTTGGCTTTCACACGGGAAACCACATCTGCACTGTTTGCGCCTTTCAGCATCATTACAATGCCACCTACTACTTCACTTTGCCCGTTTCTGGTCATTGCTCCATAGCGCACGGAATGACCAAAGCGAACATTGGCTATATCTCTTATTAAAACAGGGATGCCATTTACGTTTTTGACTACAATTCTCCCAATGTCATCTAAAGTAGAAACGACACCAATGCCCCGGATAAAATAGGCATTTGGGTTTTTCTCTATGTAAGCACCACCTGTATTCTGATTATTCTTTTCCAGTGCGGTAAAGATTTCAGGGATGGTAACATTCAGTGCTTTCAGGCGGTCGGGATCAACGCCTACTTCATACTGTTTCAGCATTCCGCCAAAGCTATTAACCTCTGCAATACCCGGAGTGCCGTAAAGCTGCCTTGCAACAATCCAGTCCTGCATAGTTCTCAGATCGCTTGCACTGTACTTACTTTCACTGCCTTTCTTTGGGTGAATAACATATTCATAAATCTGCCCTAAGCCTGTAGATAATGGAGCTAATTCCGGTTTTCCCAAGCCTGCCGGGATCTGGTCTTCTGCTTCCAGCAACCGTTCATTTATCAATTGCCGGGCAAAATAAATATCTACATTGTCTTTGAATACAACGGTAATTACTGAAAGCCCAAACCTTGAAATGGAGCGAACCTCTTCCAGATCGGGCAGGTTGGCTATACTTTGTTCTATGGGATAGGTAATTAACTGCTCTACCTCCTGACTTGCCAGCGTGGGAGCATTAGTAATGATCTGAACCTGATTATTTGTAATATCAGGCACGGCATCTATGGGAAGCCTTGTAGCACTCCAAATGCCCCAGGCAATGAGTGCTAATGTCATTACGCCAATGACAATTTTATTGTTTATACTGAATCTTATGATCCTGCTTAACATTACATAACCTTTCTAATGAGTGAACGAATAGGCGCACCATGCCTTGAAAGGGCACATGCATGCACATTAAAAAATAAAAAAGGCTATGATAATTGAGGAGGTTGCCAGATGGGCAGGGCTATTTTTATAGGTTCTGAGGGTAAAAAACTACCTGAAGGATTTGCCTCAAAAAATATTAAATAAGTAATTCTAACAATAGTATGATTGATAGGAAAACCTGTACAGCAAGCACATTGGCAGAAAGGAGAACAATCGTCACTTTTTGGACAGTCTTGCTGGTGATTTAATTCGGAGACTACAGCTTTTGCATTTTTATTTACAGCAGCAGTGACATCTGCACAGGGCATTACGCTCAGTGCCAGTACCATTACTGCCATTATAAAAGCAAAGATTTTCATCGGTCGCAAAGGTAAACGCTCTTTACTGTTAAACACAAAACAAAAAATGCTACCTTGTTGCAGAGCAAAAAGAAACCGTTTAGTAGATACTAAGTAAAATACCGAAGACTCAAGAAGTTACTAAGACTGTATACAACAACTTTTGTTCATTTGTATCGGTGGACATTTTACAGTGCCGTAGCTGCAAAATATACAACAATCACCTTGTTTTGGCTTTAACATAGTTTGGCAACTTGTGCACTTATAGAAGTATTGACAAGCATCTATAGGCATAGTTTCTTCCCTTTGAAAGCCACAATTAGGGCAAGTGACCGCTGATTGTAATGTTATTGATTTTTCCATTGTAAATTCTGCTCAATTGTAAGCTTAAAGGATTTTCACAAGTACTATCTCTGGCTCATAGTAGACAGTTGTAAGTATATAATTATCACAATCAAAAGTATCAAACATATCCATGCTGAAATCCATAACCACTTCGCAATCCCTAAACTCCTGCTGCTTTGCTCTTTCATTTGCATGATATACATGCCCCAGAAATGTAAAATACCTCCTGCAACAATGACCATACTAGAGTAGCTCGCTATAGTATTTGCAAATTTTGCACCTATCCCAAAACCTAAAATACCTGCACCCAAAGCTGATGCAGATTGAGCCAAACGAATATAATCTTTCATACTTGTAAGTATTATGATTTTAAATAAAACAAGGGTAAAATAATCCTGATTTAATCCCCGTTTATTCAATAAAGGATTTTAAAATTTAAGAATGTTCCTCTAACAGCCAGTTTAACTTATAGATGTGTAGTTCATTATCAATGTCAAACTGCATGTCTAAAGCTGCAGCATGAAACTTGGGATTGTTTGGAAACGCTGCTTTAAGATTTGCTCTTGTTAACGCCTGTGGAGCATTGGATGCATTAGTGCTAAAAATGCTTTGTATCTATACCTCTTATTTTATCGTTATCTGATAAATCCAGTTAATTTTATACACACTATGGTACTTATCATAGGCAGCTAATTCTGTGTTGTATTTAAATTTTCTGTCTATTTCATTAACGAACTTTTGATTTGCTGCATATGCTCTCTTTAGGTTTTTCTTAGTGAGCAACTGAACAGGTGAAGTAGCATTTATGCTGAAATAATAACTGGTGACATTTGTTAATCCCCTCGTCCGATTGGGAATGTGGCTGTAAATAAGAATTTGTTCTGCCGGGTTTAATAATAAAAGGTCTTTTTCGCCATTAAATCTGTAAATGTTGCCATTGCACATTTTATAACCGAAGAGGTCTTTCTTCATAAAATTGTAACTGCTGTCATTATGCTTTACAATTATGTATGGCTTATTGAAAAAATCATTTAGTTTTATTTTATGCTCTTCCGTTGCACAGTTAATGGCTAATGATAATTTTCCACTACTAAAGTCATTTCCATTGACATAAATACCACTGCTGTCATTTTGTGCTGCTACGCTTTCATTGAATGCTAATGAAAAGCTTAGTATTATCAATAAGAAATAAATATTTTTCATCTTTTATTATTAAAGTACATAATACCTTTCAAGCAGTTCTAAAATTAATACACTAAAGCTATTGTGTACCAAAGCATTATATCATGACTTCAGACATTAGAAAAGATGATACTCGTCATATATAAATAGTGTATTCATTTATTTTAACGCCCTTATGGTGATTAAAACTACTTCAATGATGCTTGTAATACCCAACTCCCTGTATGTCGTTCCATGATGTGGTTTTATGACATGAGTAGCATTGGCTCACAATAACGCCTTCACAACAACCGCTGCCCTTGTCATTGGGTCGGGCAGCTATTCTTTTTGAAATCATGTCAAAATGTTCCATGTAATGGCTGGGTGGCGCCTGATGACATTGGGCGCAGTCTATTGAATTCACAGATGGATGCTTGAATGCAGAAATTGTCCACTGCGTTGTTGCATGGCAGGAAGCGCAGTCTGGACCAAATAAACCTAAGTGTTTATCTTTTGTGCTATGGCAACTTGCACAATTAAGTTTTGATTCAAGAGACGAAATAAGCGCATTGTTTGCCGATACAATCCCGTCAGTCGGATCATTGGAATTGTTATCGGAAATCAACTTTTCGCCAATTTTTGCCAGTGCTGTATGATTCATTATAGTCAGGTTTGCATTAAAACCCTGATGCTCTACATGACATGAGGCGCAATTACCAATAGTTGCGTGAAATGAAGTTGGCTGACGCTGTAGTAAAGCTCTATTGTTTGCATGGCAACTGATACATTTCTCATCGGCCACCCCTTTAATAGCAGTGTGGCATGAGGCACAGTTTGTTTCTAACTGTGCATGAGCTCCAGACAATTTACCCGGACTTACTTGACTCTGCCAGTTAATGCTGTTTTTTGCGATAGCATCAGGCTTGATAACATAAAGAAATACCGAAACGGACAGTACAAGTAAAATTATTATACTGGCTTTTTTCATTTAAACCAATTTAAACCGTAATAAATACTTGCCCACACATGAATAAGTAATAAAAGATAAAAAGCAAAAGAGGTAATAATATGAAAGTTTAGCCAACGAGCAGTACGTCGTTTTGCTACTTCGTGTGTTTTTATTGCATATTCAAGATCAGCAATTGATTCTGCAAGCCGCACCGCACGGATAGATAATGGGGTCTTTGCTTCTATCAGAACATCTTCCGTTCCAAAAAAACTGTTGAATGCACGGCGTATAGAACCATGCGAAGCAGCATATGCTATTTCAGCACCTGGCTGCTGTGCTATTTCGCCAACAATTTTATTGTATTCATAAGCTAACAAATTCAGCATATCCTTTTTCTCGTGCAACTCTTTGGAGGAGTAAGCAAGAAAATACCTGCCAATAAAACCGCTTAAAACGGTCAACATCATCATTGTTGTAAGCCAAATTCCAAGATTACTTTCAAAGCGGTGACCTGTATGTAAAATCGCCAGAATAGAACCAATGATGCCAGTATAAATATGCCATGTTAGAAGTGTCCCTAATGAAATACGCTTTGTGATTTTTTCTTTGAACGCTTTAGTTCGCTTTGCTGCTGAATATAGGAGTGGTGGAATAACCATAAGCAAAGCGGCTATAACTGCCAGCACACCACCTGTAAAGCTGCCAGGAAAGCGCGGTGAGCGATGCACTAAAAAACCCAGCCATAAAATAAGCTGGAGCACAAGCAAGCCGCCAACGATAGTTCGTTCCTGTTTCATATTATTTACGCGTCAACCGAAACATCTTCGGTCGCTTTTGCCTGGCAAGCCAGAATTATATTATGGTTCTTATCATCGTTGGTTAGTGCATCCTCCACATCCATTTTTACTCTTCCCGCAAGCAGCCTGGTTTTACAAACTCCGCACGTACCAACCCGGCATGAATAATCAATGTTCACACCCACATCTTCAGAGGCTTCAAGTATTGTTTTTTGCGGCGGCAATACTGCGGTTTTCTTTGATCTGGCGAATGTGACAACTGCCGTTTTACCGGCTTCTTCAGGAGTGAGGGGTTCAGTCTTCGTTGGAGGTAGCTTACCGGCAAAAATTTCCGTTATAACATTCTCTTTAGGTACCTGCAGCTCTTCAAGCATTTCCTTTACTGCATCCATCATAGGTGGTGGACCGCAAATGTGAATTCGGCGGGAAATGATTTCAGGTACATGTTCATATAAAACTTCTTTAGAAATGCGCCCCTTGATAAATGCATTTTTGGAATTATCCTCCACTTCATTTAGGATAATGAAAACGTGCAGATTGGGAAATCGCTTTTGAAGATATTCAATTTCTTCCCGGAAAATAATATTGTCTTCGTCCTTGCAGCTAAAGAAAAAATAAATATCACCCTTCCATGAGCGGTCTGTAAGGTAGCGAATGACACTCATCATAGGCGTTACTCCTACACCGCCGGCAATCAGTACAATACTGTCTGCTTCCTGCCCCGTAAAAGTGAATTTGCCGGATGGTCCGGTGAGTTGAAGCAAGTCCCCTTCATGTACTTGTGTATGCAAATAATGCGATACCGTTCCTTTTTCTTCGTGCTTTACCGTGATTTCACAGCAATCCCTTAGTGTTGGAGACGAAGCAATGGTGTACGAACGCTTGACAGGAACTCCATTAGCACTTACAGTTACAGTAACAAATTGCCCCGGCAAGTAATTGAAAGGAAGCTTACCACTTGCAGGATCTGTTAAACGAAAGGTTTTGACAGTTGGTGTTTCTACAAAAATTCCAGCTACTTTTAGATTACCCGACCAGGAATTTGATTTTGACGGAGCAATATCAGGATTGACTTCAACCGGTTCATTTTTAATACCTGTAAATGCTGTAGGAGGCAGCGCTTCACCCGGTAGAGGTATATTTTCAGTGGAGCTTCCTGCTAATCTTACCACCAGCGCATTAGCCCGTTTCATCTTATGGAAATACATCAAAATCATTGTAATAGCAAATAAGGCAAACAGCGCCATGATCATGTAATGAAACCATGAAAGCCCAAAAAATCCATGTGGCTGCTTTGTTTCTGGTTGTGAAAGATTCATCTCCTGTTTGAACCATTGCAAAGCAGTGTTACGGAGGTCTTTATATCCGGATAACGCCTGCTGAGCCGCAAGCCCGCTCTGAAACAGAGATTGACCAAGCCGGATTTGCTCGTTCGCTTCCTGGATTTCTGTAGCATTTTGATTTCGGACAGCAGCTTTTAATTTTTCTAGTCCCGAAGACATTAAAGCTTCTCCTTTGTTCACTCTTTCTTTTGCTAATCGTTTAATTTCATCCATTTTTTCCGGTGTCATATCTGGCACCTGCATCATAGAAGGATACAGCTCCCTTTTAGGCGGCACCCCCATTTCCTCCATCATCTCACCCATTCCGCTCATGCCTCCTTTACCGGCATTGTTAGCGCCTGAGGTCATTGAACCAGTTGAATCAGCCATAGACGATTGCTGTTGTTGCGGATGATGCTTTGCATGTTCATCGGGCGTTTGGGCAATAGTGGAAAATGGCGCAGTAATGAATACTGCCCATGAAACAAGGATGGAAATAAAAACGTGAAAACACTTCATTATAAAGATTATTACTTGTAAGAACGAAGAAAGACAAGTGATGAATCATTTAAGGACATGGAGCTATGGAGAACTACATTTCTTATCTTTTATTAGTTGGTATTTTGGCATAGTGTCTTTGTTCATTAAATCAGCTTGTTGTCTTGCATTTTACCAGTGCTCTTGTCCATCATGTTTATACCCTTATCCATTATTGCTATGCTTCTTTGTATCACAGCGTAGTCGTTGTCGTGTCGTGCATTATCCATTAACTCTTTGATGGAATTTACCATTTCCATTCCCCGGTGTCAGCACTATTATTCCCGGTATAGTTGACGAAGAATGAACCAAACGCTATAATGAAAAGAAAGTAATTTTTGGTCTCGTTGTCATTTTTTCTCTTATAATTGAAATCTCACCCGAAGCTAAAATTTTTTTAATTCTATAAAAATAGATGTGTTCATAGTTGTATTTTTGTTTATAGTTAACCGCTTTAAAGTCTTAGATTTACTTAACTTTCCTTACTAGTGCCTTCCATGATGCATGATATCCATATTATGGTGAGTGCTGTCCATACCTCGTCTGTCATCACCCATTCCTTAGCTTTCGCCTTCCCCTCCCTGGTTATTTGGTTGAACAAATACAGTATCGGTTTTATTTTTACTACCATCTGAGCTGTTACTACCATTGCAGCCGGCAATGAAAAACGATGCAAATGCAATAAAGACTATGCAAATAATTTTTGTTTAATTCCTCAATATTTCTTCCATGTTATTTTGCTTTTCTGGAGTTATGAAAAAACCACATCAAGTCTCCAAAAATAAAAACGAGCAGAATGGCGCTCAGAAGAATTTGGGTTCCCGAGAAAGAGTAATTGCCAGAGGAATTCCCGTTGTGGTTACCCACTCCCTTATCCTGACCTATTGCCACTACACTTAAGGTAATGACAGCAACCAGGCTCACTATTTTTTCATGTATAAGATTCGCCGCTTCCAGCACTTTGCTGCTGGTTGTTGATTAAAGAATCATAAGCATTTTATTATACTTCTTAACCACTCTGGAGATCGGGCTTATTTGATTTGATACTTGCCAGTTCTTTCAGCAAAAAGAAATTTATTATTGATCTTATTCCAACAATCATTGCTAACACATACAACTCTTTTAAAACAGGATTATGTATAGTGTGGATAATATCGGCAGCTAAGGTAAAATCGAGTCCCAGTAATAGGTACGCACCGAGTTTGTGTCTTATAACTTCACTGCCATTAGCTAACTTTGGGTTTACTATTTTATCTTTTTCAAATATCAATAGACTGAATATCGTTATAAGAATACCCCATATAATAATAATACTCCCCGCTATGCTGATGCCTATAGCTATATAATTAAATGCATCCATTATGCCTGTGACCATACCTCGTTTTATTTTTACTTTTCTGAAAACAATCAAGATGATATAATGGCGGCGGTAATCATGGTGTTACCTTCCTTTTGCAGCTAAAAATTATATATGTTCAAACCATAACATTCAGATGTCAGTACTTCCTGCCACTTACTTATAAGTGACCTGTATGCTTCACCTACCGGCCTTATCTGCCGGTCTAAATCATATAAGCCAAACTTATTAACCTGGCTATTATTCTCGCGTAATGCTGTATCCCAATCAACTTGGTCAGTAAGGCTATACCAGGTAAAACCTATAATAGGTACACCATCTTGCTTAAGCCGATATACATTCGCCCATTCTTTTTGCAGCCAGCTTACGGCCTGTGGTTCTGAAATATTAGTTTCTGTGTGCATAACAGGTAAGCGGTAACGGCTAAAATACTGATGCGTGATAGCATAATATCCAAATATTTCCCCTGAATTGCTGATGCTTCCGTCATGATGAACCATGTGCTCATTAGATAAATAATAATCGTTTCCCATCACACAATGCTTTTTTATCATATTTGTGCTGAACCATTCATATTCTTTCCGGGTCATGCAATTATCCATTAAATAGTTATAGATTAAAGCTGAAACAGGATGCCCGTAAGTCAGGTCAAAGGATAAAAAACGTTTTTCGTTTAAAAATGCTGCTCTCTCCAAACAGCACTCATTAGGTTCTTCTGCATGAAAGTATTCTGTAGTCTCACTTTGGATAAAAATAGCCCTTGGCTGAACTTTAAGAATGGCATGCATAGCCATTACGTTGGCTTTGCATAAATTTCTAAGGGCTGTAACAAAAGCTTTATCACTTGTGAGGCGCTCATTCCACCATCCTAATAAAGCAGAAAAAGTAGCTGTTACATGAATTTCATTAACAGGTGTATAAAACTGCAAGTAGGGAAAACGTTCAGCAAAGGCTTGGGCATATTCTGCGAAGTAATAAGGCCACTCTGAATTTTGAAAGTTTTCAATCCAATCGGGTACTCCAAAATGGCAAAGATCAACGATAGGCGTTATGCCAAGCTCTTTGATTGCAGCAAATGTTTTATCAGTAAAGTCCCAATCATATTTACCTGGACCAGTATGCGTAGCGTAATAAGAAGGACCATATCGCAAAAATTCAATTCCCAATTCTTTTACAAGGTAAAAATCATCTTTCCAGAATGTATAGTGCCCAGCCTTTTGCATCTCATCCACGCGAAAGATCTTTCCATTAGGTAGCTGGATAGTGGGATAACTGTTTTCTATACCTGTAGCAAATATAAATTTGTTTAGCATCGGACTGGGTAATACCCTTTTTAAATGTAGCAGACCTTTCCTTTGTTGCTGCATCCTGTTAAGAATAAAACTGTTGTAACAAAACAAGTAATAGCCACAGTTTAGTAGCTCTTACTTTTAATGATTACTTTACATTTTCATCTTACCCATTTTCATCTTTGGCATCTTGCCCATCTTCCCATCCATGTATATCATATCACCCTCTTTCATCTGCATGGTTGAACCGTCTTTCATTTTGCACATTCCATTTTTCATTACCTCAGTGCCGTTGCTTAATGTCGTGTCTTTGTTCATAAGCATTGTTTTACCATTTTTCATCATCTGCATCTTGCCGCCCATCATCATGATGTGGTCTTTCTTCATATCCATCTGCTCGCCCATTTTTCCCATTGCAGAATCTTTTTTGTCCATTTTTTCCATGTGGTCTTCCTGGGCAAATACACCTAAACTTAATGTTAAGGCTGTAAGCAAAATCAGTAGCTTTTTCATATATACAAGTTTGTGGCTTCCACAGCTAAGCTGATGGTTACCGGTTAAAAATCGTTTGATATTTATATTTAAATATGTTCAGTTTTGTTCTACTAAATCATTTTCAAGAATTTTTTTCTTCTCCTGATATTCTTCAGTAGTGATTTGACCGGAAGCGAATCGCTTCTGTAAAATGTCAAGTGGTGACTCCTTCTTCTTGCGCTGACCAGGGATATCATAAGGGGTTGCGAAAATCCAGAAGATTAGTATCATCCAGACGAGCCACCAGAACAGGTGCATTCCCCAGAATTGATAATTATTATTGAACATAATTTATGATTTTTAAATTTTTTAGATAATTATTAAAGCTCATTATTGTAGAGTCTTAAAACATTTTAATGTTAAACAACTTCTTGAATTGTATCTTATAGTTTTATGGATACGATGCTTTGAGATTTGCTTTTGTTGGAGAAAACTACATATCGTCATCTTTCATTGGTTGGTCTTTTGGCATAGTGTCTTTTTTCATTGAGTCAGTTTGCATTGCCCCCATTTTCATCATATTGTCCTGCATTTTATTTGCACCCTTGTCAGTCATATTCATACCCTTGTCCATCATGTCCATTCCTTTATCCATCATATCCATATTCATACCTTTCTGTGCTGCACTATCCACCATTCCTTTGCCCATGTTCATCATATCCATTCCCTTATCCATCATATCCATTCCTTCATGCATGTGCATGTCTTCCATTTTCACGGATGTATCCTTTCCCATCATCTCTTTGCCCATATTCATCATTTCCATTCCCTTATCCATCATTGTAATGCCTCTTTGCATCATAGCTTTGTCGTTGTCGTGTTGTCCATTATCCATTAGCTCTTTGCCGGAATTCACCATTTCCATTCCCTGATGAATCATGTTCATACCTTCGTGAGCACCATCATGTCTGGCATTTATTTGCTTTGCAGAATCTGTTGATTTACTTTGGGTTACAGAGTCAATAAACTTGTTGGCGTCGGCTTTATTATTATTGGAGTTGCAGGCTGCTATTACAGCAGTTATAATCGCAATGATAATTAACGACATAATTTTGTGTTTCATAACATTCATTTTAGATTTCTAATAATCATTGTACTCTTTCAAAGAGTCAAAATAATGTTTACATCTATGCTTGACTTTGTATAAATAGGTTCAATGGATTACATTTTGCCCATCTTTCCATTCATATATATCATATCTCCATCTTTCATCCTCATTACTTTTCCATCTTTCGTTTTTACTTTTCCGTCTCTCATAACAACTGTACCATCGCCCAGTTTAATGTCTTTGTCCATCATTGTTGATTTTCCACTTTTTATTATCATCATCTTACCACTCATCATCATAATGTGGTCTGTACTATGGTCAGTTTGTTCCGTTTTACTTTCTGTTTTTTTGTTTAGTCTATCGGCTTGGGCAATTACAACAATGCATATAGTTAACGCAATAATTAAAGTAAGTAATTTCTTCATATATTAAATTTTAATATCTTTTCAATCTTCGCTGGTGTTACTACTGCCTGTATCCAATAGTACCTTCAGGACTCTAATCATTTAAACAAAACAATATTGTCAGTAATTATAAAAGCTTTTAGGAGTTGCCTGATTTTCAGGCAACTCCTAAAAGCCTTATTTAGCCTTGCAAATTGCCATTTTATCCATTGCTCCACTCTGGCAGCATACCACGTCATCATTTTTCTTTACACTCTTTTCATGTTTTACTGCCTTAGTACTGTGGCTTACTGCCATATCTTTTTTTACCACTTGGGTTTTCCCATTGTTAACTGTTGCAGATTTAGGTTTGCTTTTCATTGCCATTGCAGGAGTATTCACGGGGCCCATTGCTGCCGATTTGCTATCCATCTTTATAACACTGTCTTTACCAGGTTTGGCAATAACCGGCTTGCTCTTCACTGTTTTACCAGGAGGTTGTACATGACTGTTGTGATTCGCCTTCTCAGCCATTTTTTTACTCTTTCCGCATTGCGCAAAAGCGCTTGAACTTAAAGTAAGAACTGCTACTACAAATAAAATCATAAGTTTTATCATACATTAATATTTGTGTTCAAAACTCGTAATAAGTCTATTCGTTATTGTTAGTTGAGATGAGTAAAATGTTTGAAATTTTAACCTGTCAATCTATTGAGATGAACTCTTGCCGGCGTTGGATCCTGCTTAAACATTAATGGAGTTTTTCCGGTAGCTTTTTTGAACTGTGTGGAAAATGTTTGAGAACAGCTATAACCCAGTGAGTAGGCGACATCGGCGATATTAACATCATTCTGCAAAAGAAGTTCTTTAGCTTTCTCAATCTTTAATAAAAGTAAGTACTGTTCTATGGTCATTTTTTCACTTTCTGAAAAAAGCCTGCTTAAGTAATGATATTTAAGCCCCACATACTGTTCAACATAAGCCGAAGCTTTTCTTCGCTCATTTTGTTGTAAGACATTATTCAGATACTCAAAAAGCGCAGTTTTAATTTTAATAATTGTAGTCTCTTTTAGAGATCCTGCAATAAAAAAACCTTTCGTTAAAAGCTTTTCATTTAGCGATCTGTTTTCATCAGCATTCAATGTTCCTTTTATAACTACTTCTCCAAGTGAAACTGATTTAACCGGATAATTAGCTTCACTCATTAATTGCTTCACTGCGGCTATGCAGCTTGTGCAACACATGTTCACAATATACAATTTTGTGTACTTGAGCATATTGATAAAGCTAATGTGGTTGTTTAAATGGATTTATGATTAATGCGAATGCTCCTGCAACAGCCAGTTTAGCTTATACATCTTATGATATGTGTCATAGTTGTGCAATTCTTCATCAGACCTGAAGGTGGCATCAATAGCCTCATGGAAAGGGTGGTTATCAGGAAAGGCTTTCTTTACATTGTCCTTTGTTAAGGGCTGCAGCACATCAGAAGATGCAGTAGTAAAGAAATAAGCAGGTGCATACTTTTCTGTCTCTTTAGGAGAATGTGCACGATGCTGATACTTGTAAATAGTTATTGCACCTTCTTTGTTGAGTACAGTATAGCCTCTGTTTTTTGTAGCTGATGCAGCAGTAATAGGTTCCTTTTGTGCGTTTACCTGATTGAAAGAAAGTAAGCAAAACATTGTTACAATCAGTACGGATAGCTTTCTCATAATTAACTCTTTTGTGTATTGATTTAATACACTAAAAGTATTCTGTGCCAAACGCTTTAATCATGACTGGAATCAATAGAAAAGATGATATTCGTCAGCTGAAGGTTTTGCTGCAAACAAAAATTGTGCTTTAATTTCCGATAGGGTATTAAATTCTTAATTGCTGGTTAGTGGGATTTTCTTATTTAAAAATGATCATTCTCTATTCCTAATTATGCAATATCAATATCCTTACACAAATACACATCCTGTATAGCTTGCAACAGCATCACACCTTCTTCAAACGGACGCTGAAAAGCTTTTCTTCCCGAAATAAGTCCCATACCGCCAGCCCGTTTGTTGATGACGGCTGTTCGTATAGCTTCCCTCATGTCGGAAACTCCGGCAGAAGCTCCACCCGAATTAATAAGCCCTATTCTTCCATTATAACAGTTCAACACCTGGTAGCGGCATAAATCAACGGGATGATCGGAGGTAAGCTTGCTGTACATGCGCTCGTCCAATTTTCCATAGTTGCTGCTTCCCATATTCAAGGCTTTGTAACCACCATTATTTTCCGGGAGTTTTTGTTTGATAATGTCTGCCTGTATTGTTACTCCTATATGGTTTGCCTGACCGGTTAAATCTGCTGCTACGTGATAGTCTTTACCACCAACTTTGAAAGCATCATTGCGCAAATAACACCACAGTATAGTTGCCATTCCAAGGCTATGTGCTTCTTCAAATGCTTTGGATGCTTCTATAATCTGCCGGTCAGCATTGGAAGAGCCAAAATAAATGGTTGCCCCTACCGCCACTGCTCCCAGATTCCATGCATCCCGCACGGAACCAAACATAATCTGATCATACTTGTTGGGATATGTCAATAGTTCATTGTGGTTAATTTTTACTATAAACGGAATCTTATGTGCATACTTACGAGACATTAGCGCCATTCCTCCAAAAGTGGTTGCCACGCCATTGCAGCCACCCTCAATGGCAAGGCGAACAATGTTCTCCGGATCAAAGTAAATAGGGTTGGATGCAAAAGAAGCACCTGCACTGTGCTCTATTCCCTGATCAACGGGCAGGATAGACAAATAGCCGGTGTGCGCCAGCCGGCCAAAATTGTATAGTTGGGCAAGGCTCCTGAGCGTTTGTGCATTTCTGTTTGATAGTGCAAAATTGTAATCTATAAAATCAGGTGATGGCAGATGTAGATATTCTTTAGAAACTGCTGCGCTTTTAAAAGATAAAAGTGATTGTGCTTCATCACCTAATATTTCGGATATTTTATCTATTGTCATAATGTGCTCCTTTAGTGTAAAAACTACTGTTTAAAATCTCTCTTCAATAATTGCGCATTAAATGCTACAATAACGGTACTCAAACTCATCAGCACAGCACCCATTGCAGGACTTAATACAAAGCGTGGATATAACACACCGGCAGCAAGGGGAATGGCAATGAGGTTGTATCCTACTGCCCAAAACAAATTCTGAATCATTTTGCGGTAGGTAGCCCTGCCAAAGGCAATCATATTAGCTACATCTTTAGGGTCGCTGTTTACCAAAATTATATCGGCGGTTTCGGCTGCCACATCTGTTCCGCTGCCTACTGCTATCCCCACATCTGCTTGCGCCAACGCTGGTGCATCATTTACGCCGTCACCAGTCATCGCCACCACTTCACCTTTGATTTGGTACTCTTTCAGCTTTTCCTGTTTTTGATGCGGAAGCACGTTTGCTAAATAACCATCCATTCCTAATTTGCCTGCAACAGAGGCTGCAATTTTTTCGTTATCGCCTGTAAGTAGAAAAGATTTTATGTGCATCTCCTTTAACTCCTGAATAGCAGCAGCAGCACTTTCTCTTATGGTATCAGCCAGTGTAATAATGCCCGCCAGCTCCCCCCCAATCAACACAAAGCTTACGGTTTCGGTGTTCTGATCCACTTCAGTTGGTATTGGAGGTAATGGTAAATTTTTTTGTTTGAAATAGTTAGGACCACCAACTACTACTTCTTTACCACTGACAGTAGCACTTACGCCTACTCCCTGCTCATACCTGAAGTTTTCAGATTTCCAAAGCGGAAGCCCTTTTACTTTCAGCTTTCGCAACATACCGCGGGCTATATAATGCTCGGAGCTTTGCTGGGCAGCAGCAGCATATTGCAATACCTCATCGGAGGTATAAGCATTATTGATAGCAATCACTTTTTGCACTTCGTGAGAGCCTTTGGTGAGAGTGCCGGTTTTATCAAAAATAATAGTCGTTAGCTTGCGGGCATTTTCAAACGCAGTTCTGTTTCTGATTAACAGACCGCTTACGGCTGCTCTGGTAGTAGAAATGGCAACTACTAAGGGAATAGCCACACCCAGCGCATGCGGACACGAAGTAACCATTACTGTTACAAGCCGTTCTAAAGCAGCGGCTAAATCACCTTCCTTGCTGTACCAGAAAATAAAGGTCGCTATCCCTACCAGAATGGAGATGATGGTTAACCATTTTGCAACACGATCTGCCAAATTTTGCGTATTGGATTTTGCACTTTGTGCAGATTGAACGAGGTTGATGACCTTATTAAGATAGCTATCTTCACCAGCTCCGGTCACTACAGCTCTGATAGAACCATCGCCATTTAATGAGCCAGCAATCAGCTTTGCATCCTTTTCTTTTTTTACCGGCACGCTTTCGCCCGTAAGCATGCTTTCATTCACGTAAGATGTACCATCAATTACCATAGCATCGGCAGGTACTTTTTCGCCAGGTTTTACTACAATTACATCCTCCTTTTTCAGTTCTTTTAAATCAATATCTTTTACTTCGCCATTTCGTTCTACATGCACTTCGGAAGGCAACAACGCAACGAGGGATTGTAGGGCATTAGAAGCTGCCATTTGTGAGCGCATTTCCAGCCAGTGCCCCAGTAGCATAATATCTATCAGGGTTGCAAGCTCCCAAAAGAAGTCCATACCCTGCAGCCCGAAAGCTACTGCCACACTATACACATAAGCTACAGAAATAGCTAAGGCAACAAGCGTCATCATTCCAATATTGCCATACTTGATTTCCCTTACCATGCCGGTAAGAAAAGGTGAGCCGCCATAAAAATAAATGATGGTTCCTAATGCAAGCAATACGTAGTTTTTACCCGTAAAGTTGATATGAAAGTTAAACCAGTGCTGAATCATTTCAGAAAGCAACAACACGGGAATGGTAAGTAATAGACAAATCCAGAATCGGTTTAAGAAATCTTCCGTATGGTGCCCGGCATGTTTATCGTGCATGTTGCCCTCTGCAGCCTTACCTTCCTGCTCCATTGTATGGTGGTGCTCATTTGAGTGCTGTTGAGCTTCTTGCTTCATTGCAGCAGTGGATGCCTCTGCATGTTCATTGTGCTGATGATGTTGGTGATGTGATTGTTCCATGTTTTTACATTAGTTTATTATTAAGGTTTGCCACATCAGTTCCATTGCAATTTCTTCGGCTGTTGCATTTTCATAAGAAATGCACAAATAATATTTGCTCCTGCAAGAGTATCTATCTTTTATTATCAATCAACCAGTTGGACAGCTCTAATATTTCGGTATTCTCTAAATCAATAATTTCATGCGCTATTGTTCGGATAGAAGAATCAGTACCATAATTTAAATAGGAATTACAAGTTGCTATTATAAGTTGCAGATGAGGTATCATTAATGTAGCATAATCATTGTCAACATCTCCGGTAATTAATTGAGTGTCAGCAACTTTTGACATTACTTCTAAATTTTCCGTTAGCTCGGCTTTGAATGCAGAATCGCTATTATAAACAGTGATTGAGCTTAAGTCAATTGAATCATACAAGAGTACATGCAGGTTCAGAAATCGATTTTCTGCTATTTGCATTAATTCATTGTTCTTGTTCTCGTGAAATAGTGCGCCAGACATATTTCCACCATGATGAAGAACTTTCATAACACTTATAAAATCTAATTCCAAGCCATTTGAGAACGAAATTGTATCTACATCATTCATCATATCGTGTAACGATGCCATTGTTTCGTTCTCATCATGCGATTGTAAATTCAGTTTGCCATCCTCTTTAGTACAAGACAAAATAGTAAATGAACTAATTAAGATTGATAGTAAAAGGATATTTTTCATACCTATTCTTCTTTCGTGATTATTTTATGAAAAGCTGTAAAATTTATTTTTAATGGTTCTTTCTTCTGAAAGATTCTTAAGGTCTGTAATCGTTCCGATTTGGGCTTACTCTTACTAAGATTCATCACATGTTATCATGCTGTATTTTTCGTAGCTCCATCTTCTTATTGCTAATCCATATCCTAAATTTTCAATTTTAGAGCACCTTAAAATTAAGTAATCGGTCTTAAAGATCAGCATTCTTTACAAGTAGGATGGAAAATAAGGAAGAGACAACAAATAAATGTTGCCTCTTCCTTTTTAATATTAACATTCAGGTAGTTAATGACTACTTTGAACCGACATGCTGTTTAACAAATCTACCAAGTTCCACTATTTCTTTAGCCTGTTCTTTGATAATCATGCTCGCTTCGCTTAATGTAGCGTGATCTCTTCCCCATTTCAGTTCAACTTCCGACATACCTAAAGCACCTGCATGGTGAGCCATCATCTGGCTGGCAAAATCTACATCCACATTTTTTATATTGGAAGCTTTGTTCATGCCCATCATCATTACCTGCATAGACTTATCCAATTGTTTCATGAACATCATGCACTCCATTTCAGAAAGTGGATGATGCGTTGGATTAGTAGCCAGGTAAGCTTGCAATCTGTGTTTACTTTCCATATTACCTTCTCTGGTTTCGTGTGCTATAGCTTTTGCTTCCGCGTCATGACCATACATTATTTCTGCATCTGCCATCTGAATACCTGCCTCATGATGCATAATCATCATGTGGGCAAAGTCAATATCCGGGTCGCAGGTCATATGCATACTGTTCATCTGCTGCATCATGTTCATCATGATATGCATGGCTGCTGAATCAAAAGCCATATCTGCATCTATGTTAGGCATTTGGTCAACTGCTTGTGCAGTGCCGGACTGCGTTAAGGTCTGCTGCTCTGGACCGGCTGCCTGTTCTTTCTGGCAGCTTGCAAGCAAAAAAATGCCACTCACCAAGGCTATGGCAGTGGTTCTGAAAAATAAAATTGGGCTTTGCATAAGGTGTGATTTGTTATAGTTAGAAAATAAAGACACTATTGCAATTGAGTAAAAGACAGCTATTAATAATTAAATTTTGAAATTTCCTCCTAAGCTGTAATACCAGCCATACTCCTGCATTTTTTAATTACAAATACCAAACCTTTATCTTAACATTTTTATACAATTATGGGGAAATTGTATATCTAAACACTTATTTTAGAGGTAACATTGTCAATTGATCTTCTATCCTTGAATCCATATTTTTTTATATCTCTGGGTGAATACCCCGTCATCTTTTTGAACTGCATTGAAAAATGCTGGCAACTACTGTAGCCTAAGCTTGTTGCAATTTCTTTTTTAGTCATTTGCCTGTACAGCAACAGTTCTTTGGCTTTTTCAATCTTTTGCAGAATGAAATACTTCTCAACCGTATCGCCTTCCACCTCCGAAAATATTTTTGTTAAAGTAGAATAGTCTTTTAGAAGGTTGCTTTTGAGGTAAGTGCTTAACAAAAAATGTGGTTCTATAGAACTGCTTTGAACTTTTTGAATAATCAGTGTTTTTATCTTATCCACTATTTGCTGATTTGGTTCGGAGAGTAATTCAAAGCCTATTTTTGATAAAGCTTCATTCAACTTTTGGAACTGTTCTTCATTTGGCTTTCCATACAACTCTACTTCTCCTAAAAAAACAGATTTCGCCTTTAATCCCAACTGCTCAAGCAACTGTTTAACTGCTATTATACATCTTGGGCAGACCATGTTTTTAATAAAGAGCCTCATATACAACATTTGTGGATTAAAACCTTTCTCAATTAAAGTATTTAAATGATTTTAGTACTGTACTTTTTGATTTACACTCATAAACTTTTACATTTTTTTATTCATCTTCATTGGTCGGTTATCTTGTGGTTTCATAGAAAAATCACCCCAGTAACCTGCTGCTGAAATACCTATTGCTAATACGATTATTGAAATTATGGCAACAGTAATTTTTGTTTTTAAAGAAACGTAACTGTTCATATCCATTCTTTTCATATTATCACCAGTTTTAGCAGCATGCATACTATGGTTAACACCTTTATCAGTTGCTTTCATATCCATTCCCGGCATGTCCATACCCATTTTATTTTCATTATTTTCTTTAGCACCACCTTTGCCTAATACTCTTTCTGTACCCATTCCATGTTTTAATTTATTCTTTACCATCCACCAGTTTACAGGTATTGCGAGCACACCACCCACCAATGATGCAAGCGACATAATACCCCAAAAACGTAGTGATTTAACTTCCATATTTCGCATATCACCAGTCATTAAAATAATCATTACCGGTATCATTCCTGCCATTACAAAATTCATGGACATCCATTCCGGATACCAGGTTTTACGAACGGCTTCTGCATAGCTTCCTCCCAACATATCCTTCATAAAAAGAGACTGGAAGATGAATAGCCCGAAAGCGAAGCCGGCGATGTATTCAAGTATACTGTCTATACCCATAGGTAAATTGAGTAATGCGGTAATAAAAGCTACCACTATCACTCCTGTTGCATCGCCTGCCATGCAGTGTATGGTTGAGCCGACGGTTTGTTTCCAGAGAGGAGCGACAAACTTTTCATGTGTGCCGGGCGAGGGTTCACGGCAGGATAAAATATAAGTGATTAATCCGAAAATTCCTGTGTATAAAGTTACCACTACCCAACCCCATTTCATTACTTTCATTTCGGGGGTTCGTACCATTAAGTCGTAGGCAACATAAGCCACAGATACTGCTGTTAATATAAACCAGATGACAAGGAATGTTTGCATTGCTTTCTACTTTGAATCAATAATGAAGGGTTAGTCCCGCACCCCACTTATAGTCGCTATCGTAATTGGTGCTAATGGAAAAATACCGGCTGAACTGGTAACGAAAGCCTACTGTATATTCTTTATCTGTATTCACCCGCAAGTCGGCAAAGAAATTATTACTTAATGCTAAGTCTCTTCTTTCAAGCTGCAAACGCAAGCGTCCGGTATTATCTATTCTCCATTCTGAACGCACCAGCATGGGTAGCAGATAATAAAACCCTGCATCAAATACATTACGGTTATCTGTTGAATTGGGTTTTGAGTACTCGGGATGAGTTCTGTTTCTTCGGTAATCATACCCTATAAAGGCAGCTAAATACTGCTGCTTGTCTAAATAGCGAAGCAAATGGTTTTCCGCTTCCACATCCCCTTTGTAGGTGGCGCGGCTTTCTATTTCTAAGGCATTTTTGTTATTAGAAAAGTTGAACTGCCCCCACACACCCTGTGAGTGAACAGAAATATCTGCCCACGGATATATCTTCCTGTCTTCTCTTTTTAACTCTTTGTATCCTGTTTGTGCAAATTCATTTTTCTCACTGCCTTCATAGCTCACTACTCTTGCCATACCGCTCACCATGTGGAACAAATTATGACAATGAAAAAACCAGTCTTTTTCTTCATTTGCGTAAAATTCAATAGTAACAGTCTCCATTGGTTTAATGTCAAATGTGTGTTTCATTGGCGAGTATTCACCCTGTGCATTTACGAAACGGAAAAAGTGACCATGCAGGTGCATCGGGTGCCGCATCATAGTAGTATTGGTCAATATCATACGGACATTTTCTCCATGATGGATAAGAATATTATCAGACTCGGAAAGAGTTTTATTATCAAAAGACCAGATATAGCGAAGCATATTGCCCGTTAAGGTGAGCTTAATCTCGTGGATTTTTTTTGTTGAGTCTAAAGTAGTTGGATTGATGCTTCTCAACATATCATAATTTAGTTTGATGCCTTCTGGTCCCATGCCAGGCATAAACATTCCGGGCATGTTACCGCCGGATTGCATATTGCTTCCGTTCATGTCCATGCCTTCCATTCCTGCATTATCCTTTTTATTCATATCCATTCCCGGCATGTCCATGCCTTGTGTGTTGTTCTTGTTAGCTGTGTCTTTTTTGTCGTTCATGTTCATTCCCTTCATATCCCCGCCACCCATATTCATTCCCTTCATGTCTTTCATGCCCTTCATGTTCATGCCGCCGCCACTCATATTCATATTACTCATCATGCTGTTCATTTCCCGCATCATAGCAAAGTAGTTAAGCTTAGGCAGCGACGGTGCATTTACCTCCGGTCCGTTTCCCAGAAAAACAGAACCATACCCTGTTATATCCCAGGAGGTAGCCCTGAACTCATAAGCAGCGGTATCTTCGGGCATCTTAATAAGAACGTCATAAGTCTCGGCAGTTGCAAGTTCAATTTTATCAACCATTAAGGGCATTACATTAATGCCATCGGCAGATACAACCTGCATTTGCCCCCCTGCAAACTGAATGGTAAAATAAGAAGAAGAGCCACCGTTTATAACCCTAAGTTTTATAATTTCCCCAGGCTTTGCATCTTTAAAATAATTCTTATCCTTTCCATTAATAAGGAACCGGTTGTAATACACATCTGCCACATCCATTGGTGTCATCCTTTTCCATTCCTGATGCAGTTTGTCTTTGAGATAACCGGCAGCAATGGCTTCGCCGTAGCTCTGCAAAGCACCTTTCTTAATGGAATACCATTCTGCGCCTTTTTTAAGGTAGCGTTGAATCTCACGCGGTTTTTCATTAGACCAGTCGGACAATACAAGCACATATTCTTTCATCTTTGGTTCATCTGGTCTTTTGATAACAATAGAACCATAAAGACCAGCTTGTTCTTGCAGCATGGTGTGAGAGTGATACCAGAATGTGCCGCTTTGTTTGATGGGGAAAGTAAAAGTATGAATAGTGCCCGGCTTGATAGGGGCTGTGTTTAAATAAGGCACTCCATCTTCAGAATTGGGTACGAGTACACCATGCCAATGCACAGAAGTTTCTTCTTTCATAGTATTGTGTACCCTGATAATAGCGGTATCGCCCTGGGTAAAATATAAGGATGGAGCAGGTATGGAGCCATTTACTGCGATGGCTTTTCTTTTTTTGCCGGTGTAGTTAACCATCGTATCGGCAATGTATAAATCATACTCTACTCTTTTGCCTTGATATTTGGAAGGTAGCTTATTACTTTCACCAGCAGTTTTTGTTCCACCTGTTTGTGCAAATAAAAGAGTACTAAAAAAGCAGGTTCCTATAACAGCTATATATCTCATATTCATTTTCATCTTTCCCTGTATTAAATGGTAGTTGAAGTACTTTACTATTTATCCCTTTTAGCAGAATCAGTTCTTTCCCTTGCAGGATTATTATCATAGGGTTTGGATGAATCAATGAGTTTCATGCTTTTCATGCCCTTCATGTTACCCATATCTTTCATATTCATTGAAGAATCCATGCCCGGCATATCCTTCATGTTGTTCATTCCCTTCATATCATTCATACTGTTTTTTTTACCGGATGTATCCATACCCGGCATGTTCTTCATATTGTCCATGTCTTTCATGTTATCCATGCCTTTCATATCTTTCATCTTGTTTTTATCCGACTTATCCATTCCCGGCATATCTTTCATGTTATCCATACCTTTCATGTCTTTAATTCCCTTCATGTCTTTCATATTGTTTTTGTTATCCTTTTTGCCCATACCCGGCATGTTTTTCATGTTATCCATGTTATCCATGCCATTCATATCCATTGAAGAATCCATGCCCTTCATGGTATCCATAGAAGGCATATTATTCATGCCCGGCATACTATCGCTCATCTTCTTTGCAGAATCCATTTTCATATTGCCCATATCCATAGTACCGTTTTCCATATTCTTTTCATCTTCCTCCGTACCTAAATATTTACCCATAGGACCCACACCTTCTACATGTGTAAGCCTTGCACCATGATGACCTGCTACGGAAAGAAATATAGCTGATATAATTGCGGCTATTAACACTATTACATCAAAAGAGCGACGGTTGATTTTATAAAAATCACCTATGCCTTTTAATAGTAAAGTACCACCTGCCATCCATAAAGTATATTGTGCGTACTTTTCATGCGCTTTAAATAGGATCAAGGCTGATTTAGGTGCATCCGGCGAAATCATTGCATGAAATAAAGTGCTTGCTGCCCATGCAGAAAAGAAACCTCCTGCCATAATAAACAAGGCAGTCCAGCGTATCTGTACCCAATTTGGTTTCCAGATAACAATAGCCTGAAAAGGAACAGCAAGCAGTAATAGCACTATAGGAAAGTGAATAGCCAAAGGATGGAGTGAAGGATAGTCTTTGAACATAAAGAATGTTTAATTTCTTAACTGGATTATAGCGATTCAGGTATTACTGGTTTATTAAGTTTTAAGTTCCGTGCTTTTTAAAATTTAAAAATGAAAAGCACTTAATAACTTTCAATTCCAAACACTTCTGATTTTTTCAACTGCTTTATAAAACTCAATTGTATGATTCTCTATTCTACTGGAAGGATGTACAGATTATAAGCTATGTAAAAAAGTTCTATTTCAATTAATAAAAGATGCAGGTGTACACACCTGCATCTTTTATAGATGCTACTGATTAATGTGATTATTGCAAGCCTCGGCACATGCTCTGCAAGCTTCTGCACAAGTCCTGCAATGCTCCATACCCATACTGGCATGTTTTTCACATTCTTCAGCACAGGCGTTACAAACCTCAATACACTCTTTTAGGAGGTGATGCCCATGTTCGGAACCCCGGGCTAAAAGCGTAGCGGTGAGGCTGCAAATAGCTGCGCAATCCAGATCCAGCTTAATGCATCTGGAAAGCATTTTAACATCCTGTTCATCTAAGCAAACCGTAGCGCAATGATTACATTCGGTGGCACAATCGTAAAGTGATGTGATAATTTGGCGATGATTTTCGTGACTCATTTGTTTGATATTTATTGGTTAAGAAAAACTATTTGTTACAGGGCTACAGGTCTTACTTATTTGCAGACATCCAGCTTTTAAATTCATCGATCTCTTTGGTTTGGTCACTTATTCCCTTTTGAGCCATTTGTTTCAATTGTGCATTCATTCCATACGATAATTCGTCTTTAAACATCTTAACTGCACTTTCATGGTGAGGTATCATCATCGTTGCAAAATCTTTATCGGTATTACCAGTCATTTGCATACTGCTCATTGAAGCTTTCATATCAGTCATTTCTTTACTTAGTTGATCATGCTGCCCCATATCCATTTTCATAATCTTGTGATTTTTTACAAAATCCTTTAATTTGCTTTGCTCTTCTTTTTGCTCAGTAATTATCTTTTGAGCCATTGTTTTCATTTTTTCATCCTTGCCTGATTTAAGTTCTTCTTCGCTCATATCTATTGCGCCCTGGTGGTGTTCAATCATCATATTAGCAAAGTCCATATCAAAATCTCCGGACATTTGCATGCTGCTCATTTTGTCCATCATACTATTCATAGAACCCATCAATCCACTATTCATTGAATTGGTATTACCCATATCCATTTTCTTGTCCATTGTATCACTATTCATGTTACTCATTGTAGTAGTATCTGCTCCATTTTTGTCAGTTGCAGTACCATTGTTGCAGGCAGAGAAAAAAATTACTCCGGCTGTAAGCGTGATTGCTAATTTGATTTTGTTGTTCATGATGTTTGATTTTTATTGATTAAATTGAAAGAAACCTTTCAAGGAAGGAGAAGGTGCAGCTATGAAAATTGCACCTTCAATTGTATTTCGCCTGTTATTATCGCTTGTTAGCCTTTAACCAGTCTGCCAGTTCCTGTATTTCCATTGTTTGAGCCTTTATAATATTGGTAGCAATCATTTTTAACTGCTCATTATTACCGTGATGCAGATACGCTGATGCATTGTCTATGGCTGATTGATGATGCCATATCATCAATGTTGCAAAATCATTGTCAATATCACCTGTTATAAGCTGTACATCGGCGGCTTTACTCATTTTACCCATATTGTCCATTTGCTCCTGCATGAACTCCATATCCATATTATCCATGCTAAGTGTTGCTAATATGGATTCAAACTCCATTATCTCTGCTTGTTGATCGGTAATTACTTTTTGAGCAAACCTTTTGAGTGAATCATTTGCTCCATACTGCAGTTCTGCATTAGCCATATTTATTGCTCCCTCGTGGTGCATCATCATCATGTTTGCAAAATCAACTTCGGGGTCGTTTGTCATGGTCATGGCATTCATTCTGTCCATTACAGCGTGCATACTATCCATCATGCGGTTGGCATCATGAGCTTGTAAAAACTGATTGTTGTCATTACTTTTAGTGCAAGCCGCAAATATTATAACTACTGCGCTTCCTAATACTAATACTGTTTTTTTCATAGCTGTTCTTATTTTATTTGATGTTAAAGATTTGATATGCGTGTTCATAAGAGAATGGATTAAAAAAGTACATCAATATGTTATTGTAATACCTGCACCCCACCCCATGTCGCTATCATAGTGGCTGGAAAGATTGACGTATTTTGTAATGATGTAACGCATGCCGAGGGCGTATTCCTTGTCTGTATTAACCATGAAGTTGGCGCGAAGGCGTGGTGTTACCGGAATATCTTCCCGCATTAACTGAAAACGCAATTTGCCATAGAGGTCCGTACGGAACTCAGATATAACATTCATTGGCAATAAATACTGGATGCCTGCTGTTATCGTGCTACGATTATTTTTATTACTTAACTGACCAAGCATATTGTACTTATCATTGCCAAAGATGTTATTCCCCATTATTCCTTTTTTAATTTCCTCCCCGTTCGGTCCTACTCTTTTGTAGTGATAATCATAACCAATAAAAGGTCTCCACCACTGCATTCTGCCGAGGTATCGCCCTACTGTAGTTTCGCTTTCCTCGCCATGCTCAGGATGAAGGCCCAGGTGCCACGCCGTAGCAATTGTATTGCGTGTATTTGATAGCATAGCCATACCATCGCTACCGGCGCTTTCAATGCCTATCCTTGCCATTGAATGGAAGTGGCGGTCGTCTGAATTCAATTTACGTTTAGCTAAACTGGCACTTGTAATATCAGTTTTATCTACCAGCGTATCCTGGTAACTAAACACCCGACCCATGCCACTCATCATGTGGTATAAAATATGGCAATGGAAAAACCAGTCGCCACCGGGTTCTGTTGCAGCAAATTCTATGGTGTCCCGCTCCATAGGCATAATGTCTATGATGTTTTTCATAATAGAGTAATCTCCCTGTCCATTCAATAGCCTGAAGTCATGTCCGTGCAAGTGCATCGGGTGGCGCATCATAGTATTGTTATACAGAATGATCCTTACGTTCTCACCTTTTTTTATTAAGATTTTATCTGCTTCTGAAACCACTTTGTTGTCTAAACTCCATACATAACGGTTCATATTACCAGTTAATTCAAAGCTTAGTGTTTTCAACGGCCCGGGGCGCAGGGTGGTCTTTTCAGGTGCTTTAAGCATTGTATAGTTTAGGGTTACAATATCGCTGCTTGTGTTACCCATGTCCATGCCCTCCATACTATTATCCATCTTCACGCTACCCTTTTCATCTGCTTTGTTCTTCCTGTTTTCCGTTGTCCCATTCATGGACATTGTGTTGTCTGGGTCATTTTTGCTTTCGTTCTTCATATCCATGCCTTTCATGTCCTGGCTGGCTGTATTGTCTGTTTCACTGCTGCTGGTTCCATTGTCACCTTGTGAACCTTTGGTTTTGCCTTTATTTTCGTAGCCGGTTATCTCAGGGTACATAACGGTGTTCATGTCCATACTCTGATTGGACATTTCCATGCCTTCCATTTGTACCATGTTACCCCGCATATCCATCATGTCATTCATCATCTTCATGCCGGCAAAGTATTTGAGCGTGGGCAGCTTTGCCGCTGGTACTTTTGGCCCACTGCCCAGCCATAAGGAGGCTGATTTGGTACGATCTTCAGGCGTAACTAAAAACTCATAACTTTTGTTCTCAGGAATAGTTACGACCACATCATAGGTTTCGGATACTGCTATTATCAGCCTGTCCACTTCCACCGGCTCTACATCATTACCGTCCGTAGCTACTACTGTTATTTTTCCTCCTGAATAAGTAAGCCAGAAATAAGAAGAAGCACCTCCATTTGCAATGCGCAATCTTACTTTATCTCCCGCCTTAAATTCCGGATGGCTACTTTGATTTTTTGCGTTAATTAAAAAATTATCGTACGCGACATCACTTACATCCATAGCCAGCATGCGTTTCCATTCGTTGGTAAGTTTGGTTTTCAAATGGCCCGTTTTTATCGCTTCCGAATAACTTTGTATGGTGTTTTTCCTGATGCCAAACCAATCTGTTTGATTGTGAAGACTACGGTTTACCTCACGTGGGTTCATATCTGTCCAATCGCTTAGCACAACTGGTATGGTGGGAATATCCCATTCCTTTCTTTTATTCATGATAAAAGCGCCATACATACCAATTTGTTCTTGTAATCCCGAATGGCTATGATACCAGTGGGTGCCATGCTGAATGATAGGAAACTTATACAGGTATGTTGCGCCAGGCTTAATAGGCATTTGAGTTAAAAAGGGTACGCCATCCATTTTATTAGGCAGAAACAGTCCATGCCAGTGGAGCGAAGTTTCTTCATTCAATTCGTTGTGTACCCATATCTCTGCGGTATCACCTTCGGTAAATGTAAGTGTAGGCATAGGTATCTGCCCGTTCACTGCAATAGCACGTTTTGGTTTTTTGCCAAACATTACAGTGGTATCTCTTATGTATAAATGGTACGTTACAGTATGCGGAGGCGTATTATTGACAATTGTTTTTATGGGTCCTAAATTTACTTTTGGCATATCCATATTGTCCATTTTCATATTGCCTATGTTCATTGTTTTTCCTCTGGATGAATCGCCTGACATTTGCGTATTATCATCCATATGTATACTGTCTTTGGTGTCCATGCCCATCTTCATTGGCATAGATGTATCTTTAGACATGTGCATTTTACTGCTGCTATTTGCTGGCTTGGCTACAGTTTTCGATTTTTCTTTTACCAGCTTCATTCCGCACTTTGGGCAATTGCCTGGTTTAGGAGAATGAATTTCCGGGTGCATAACACAGGTGTAGGTTACTTTTTCTTCAGATTTATTATCATTACTTTTTTCACCCGTTTTCTTTGTTTCGCTTTTGGACATCGGCATTTTCATTCCAGGCATTTCCTGTGCAAAAGCAAAGGAATACAGCACCAAGCCAAAAGCTATTAAGACTATTCTTTTCATTTTGTTCTTTCTATTTTTTTACTTTCAACATACTTGCATTAATGATTATAACTGTGGTACTCACAATCATCAAACATCGCCGGCAGCAGGTTGTCCTAATGCTACCGGCTGATGTTTGATAATATTCATTTGCAGCAATCTTTTTTTCGGATAAATATTGCTTTGAAAATTTTAATTAATATTCTCTTTACTTCATTCATATACAACCTCTACTTTGCCGAAAGACTGTCTTTTGTTTTCATTGCCCAGTTGATGATTAATGCTTTTTCATCCTTTGAAAGATTGGCATTTTTGTGCATCAGCATATAAGAAGATAGTGGCATTTCACCATCATTTATCTGACTTGCTATTGATTTTAATTTGCTCTTCTGCCGCCTTGTTGTGTATAAACCAAACTCACTAAAATTAAGTTCCGCCTTGCCGTTTTTAATATGGTTTGCCATTAGCCAGGCCATTGGTTGCATATTAGAATACCATGGATAGCTGGTGTTATTGCTATGGCAATCATAACAGGCATTCTTTAAAGCAATCTGAACGTTATCGGGAACGTTATAGATTTTTGTAATATCTGTTGACATTATCTGGGTGCTTTTGTTATGAGCAGGTTGTATAAATTGAATTAAAATAAATACAGCCAATAAGGGCAACAGAACTTTTTTTACCAGGCTCATGGCTTATTTCATTTCTTCTTTTACTTCGCCACAGGTTGGCATTTTCTTTCCGAGATATGGATTTTTAATTTCTTTTGTTTCACTTAACCAGAATGCGCCTTTATTATCATTGTACATAGGGCAAAAGTCTTTATACAGGCTTTGACCTGCACCATACTCTTTTACCATATCATACAAATCCTGGCTTAACATATCAAAATGCTCACGCTGATGATCTATCTTACCTGCATTTTCACCAATATGCTCTGCATTTTCTTTCATCGCACTTTCCATGTCTTCATAATCTTTCTTTTGTTCAGCAGTAAGAGAAGATTTGTCAAACTTTTGCATGGCAGCCACTACTGCTTTACCGCCATTCGCCGCTTCTTTGCTATCGTCATTTGCTAACGCATTTTTTAATTGCAGGTAGCCCGTAACAATTTCCTTGATTGATGCTGCATTGTTTGTTTGCGTATTGCTCGCTTGCCCGCTTGTTTCGTTTGATGCAGCAGGCATTGTTGATTGGGAAGTATCTGCAGTACTATTACTATTATCGGTTGATGGATTATTTCCGCTGTTGCAGGCAGCAAAAGCTATTACCGCTATAGCTGTACTCACGATAAATAAATTTTTCATATACTTTTTGAATAATTAGTGAAATGGTTGATGCAATACAGTCAGGAACATATAAATTCCTGGCTGCTACAATAGAAAATGATTACTGATTGATTGTTTCAACGACTTTGCCACAGGTAAGCATGGCGCTACCGAAATAGGGATTTTTAATTGTTTTGTCTTTGCTAAGCCAATAAGCCTTCTTCATAGGGCAATAGGCTTGATAAACAGGCTGATCAGTAAGCTTGCCAGCTTTAACAGCGGCTACCATATTGGAAGACAAACCGGTGAAATGTTCACGCTGATGTTTAATATCTTTAGTCTCTGCAATGCTATTTGCATCTTTTAACAGAGCAGAAATATTGCTTTCGGAAATAGCTTTGGAATCAGTACTGTTTAAGGCTTTTATAAACTCCTGTGCACTCAATGAAGCAGCATTAGCATCATCTGTTACCAAAGCATTTTTAATATTGTAATAGAGAGAAAGTAATTGAGAAGATTGAGACTGTTTTGCACTATCCTGAGCAAAACTATTTTGGGTAACTGCCAATACAAAAACGGCAGCTATAAGAAATAACTTGTTCACTTTAAAATGATTTAATGTTATAGAAAATAATTACATACATGGGAATGCCATGCAGACAGAAATAACATTAAATCAAATCATATCTGGAAGGATTGGATAGCTATGCGAATGTCTGGTATGGGAGGATGGTAACTTCGGACAAATTGTTTAATGTCGTTGGTAATACCAGTAGAAGGAAGAATTTCAATATTATAAAAAGTAGAAACTAAGGCTGTAAAGAATACCGGATGAATACCGCTATAAGCTTGTGGAACCGATTTGTCAAGTTGTGCAAGTTTCGTTACTTTATCCTTGCAGCAATTATTGTCATCTTTGGAGGTTTGGTTGTTTGCTTCGTCATGATGATGTGAAACAGGCTGATTATGATGAAGATGTTTACTACCATCAGCATGAACGTGCTCAGTAGTCTGTATTGATTCATCATCTTGGTGATGATGTGAGTTAAAGCCCATATCGATGCCTATGGCACAAGCAAACCCCACCACCATGTTCAACGCGAATACGGTAAGGAGGAAAACTGCTTTTAATTGTATGGAACTATTCTTTTTCAAAAAATTTGGATAGTACTCTTTAAATTACACTTTTTCTTAAACAGACACTTTATAACTACAATAAGCTACGAAATTTAATCTTGCTAAGTTTCTAACAAAATTAGAACTATTTGTAAAATAACAAGCCGGGCAAAAACCTTGCCCGACTTTATAACACTTTGTTTAGGATAGTTTTTCAGCTTTGTAACCAGCCTTGGCTACCGTATTAATAACATCTTCTTCGTTAAGGGTTTCCGTAGCTACAGATAGTACTTTTTTGGGATTTTGTGTATCTACTTTCCAATTGCCCTGACCTACTGTTTCATTTAATGCAGAAGTAACTTTTGCTATACAAGCGCCACACATAATGTTTGTCTTTAATTCTATCGTTTTCATAGCTGTTTATTTATATTTACAACGTAAAATTAAGTTGAGTGCGCAAGGTGGCTGTTACACAATTATTGATTTGATTTATACAATTTTGGGTTTGTTGTAATATCTTGAGCTACCCTTTCTATAAGGAGACAGGTATTCACCGTACTCTAAGATCAGTCCTTTCATTGCTTTCAAATGTTTTATATATTAAAAGACTTTATTAAATAAACTGTGCCATAGGCAGTACCAAAGCTTTGTGTTATTTTAACTTCCTGGAAACCTCCTTCCTTAATAAATTCAGGTAATAACCCAAGTGCATTTACCCTTGTGTTTTCTTCTCCGTCAAACCTGCGGAATATTGCAAATGCCAATTTGGTATATAGAGAACTGGCTTTTCCAAAATCCGCTATGTGAAACTCGCCTTTTGGTTTTAGAAGTTTAGGCAGTTGACCCAAAATTATTCTTTTCCGCATTGTAGATATGTGGTGAAATACCAAAGAAGATACAATCTTGTCAAAACAATGGCAGGCATTAAATGGTAAGTCCTCGCCATCGTATTTCTTCAGTTCTATAATTTCACCAGCTTGTTTTATTTTTTCTTCTGCTAATGATAAGACTTTATCATCTACATCAATTGCAATAATCCTTACACTAGGAAAATTCTTCTTTATCATAATAGAAAGCGTAGCAGTACCGCATCCAAAATCAAGGATTGTTTCATTTCCAGTTAAGTTTAATTGCTCAATTAGCGCTTGTTTTATTTTCTTCTCCGGAAACGTGATACCTAAAAGAAAGTCGTAAAATCCAGTTAGCCAATGATAGCGTAATGCAGGAATGTAGGATGAGGTTTTCATTAGTATCGTTCAGCTAATTGATGTTGTAACTAATAGCAAAGCGGATGAAATTTTTCAGAATGGCTTACCATTCATAAATTATTGAAGCTTCAGTTCTATATCCTTTTGGCATTTCAGTAGCGATTACCGGAGCAAATTTTATATGCTGACTAAAGGAATATGTTCAAAATTCAAATAAGAAGTTAGTGCAGTGTTCGGGTAACGCCTAAAGTCACTCCTGTTCTCATAATTGGCATACTTCCGATGCCCATACCACCTAACGGAACTTTAAAATAAGGTTCAATTCTTAAATGGTTGGCATTGTTCAACTTTAGCTCGTAACCTCCACTAATATTTAAAACAGAAAACAAATCATTTCCAGGGTTCCCGTAAGCTTTATTTTCACTATGTAGATTGCTTTGATGGTCAGCTACATAATTGTATTTTTCTTTTTTCATCAAGTAGGAAGATAATCCTGCAACAGCAAAAAAGTTTCCCTTTTTACGTTGATCAAAATCGTATTTAATGTTCAAAGGAACTTCCAACATAGTACAAGCACCATTGAGTTTAATAATTTTTTCATCATTTGAAATACCAGTTCCCGCCTTGTTAAAATACTCACCTGTACTGTAATAGTTCTTCTTAACAAAGTTCAACCCGCTTTCTACGGATAAGTGTTTCGCAAACCTATACGCTGTAATCAGTCCAAAGGTGTAGCCTATATTTCTAATCTTTTGAAATTTCACAGTGCTAAAATCAGGTCCTGCAGCAATGCCTATACTGAAATCCCTATGCTTTTCGTCCTTTGGCTTTACAACATTGTTCTTTACATATAGAATACTGTTGTTTTCCAGACTATCTATTGAAATACGCTTACTATCTGCTATAACAGAAGTATTCACTATTGAATCGCGAACAAAGCTTGTTTTGTTGTCTTTTTGTAACTCTTCATTTGAAATAAATTCTTGCTTATCAATTATAATACTTGTATTAAAGGATTCTGTCCTTTCATTTAAACTCTCTAAGGTAGAGCTTTGCTTTCCTTGATTGTGTTTTATATCCTTAACAGCAAATTCGTTACCGGCGTTGGTTATGCCGGCACTTCCAATAATTTTGGTAGCTTCTTTACTGAGAATCTTTGCTGTTTTATTTACTTTGAAATTCTTTTTGTTTTGAGTTTCTTCTGCCAAATTGCTATTGTTTTTAATAGGATCCACAACTCTTGTACATATTAGGATGAATGGTAATAGCAGCAATAGCCATATAAGTTTATTGTTCCTCCTTCTTTCATCTTTGAGGACATTGGAAATCTTTTCCCAGTCAGCGCTTGATGTTTTTAATGGATAATGTGCTGCTGCTTTACGGAATATTTTATTCATAGAGTCTTGTGGGTATTATGTATCCAACCCTAATTCAATTGATTTGAACAATACTCAAAGAATATACGTGATAGAAAAGATTTAGTTGCCTCACCTGATTGCAACTGGTAGGTTCAAGAAATAGCTTATTTTGAGTTAAAGGTGTTTGGACCTTAACCGCAAACTATTGCTCACGACACTCACAGAGCTTAATGCCATTGCAGCCCCAGCGATCATCGGGTTTAACAGAAAACCGTTTATCGGAAATAAAATACCTGCTGCAATGGGAATACCTATAAGATTGTAGATAAAAGCCCAGAACAGGTTTTGTCTGATAGCGGTAACTGTATATTTAGATAGCTGAATTGCCTGCGGAATTTTAGCAAGATCTGATGAAATAATGGTCATCTTCGCCACATCCATTGCTATGTCACTACCTCTTCCCATTGCTATACTTACGTCTGCCTGTGCGAGGGCATTACTGTCGTTAATGCCATCACCTACCATTGCCACTACTTTACCCTGTTGCTGTAATTCCTTTACAAAGTCGGCTTTATGTGCCGGCAGTACTTCTGCCTTGTAATGTTTTATGCCTAGCTGGGCTGCAATAGCTTTTGCAGTTGCCTCATTATCTCCTGTTAACATGTACACCTCAATACCAGATTGTTGTAAGCTCTTGACCGCATTTACAGAGGTTTCTTTTACCTTATCTGCAATGGCTATAGCTGCCAAAGCGGTGGTATGGTCTGCCAGAAAGATAACTGTTTTGGCTTCCCGCAGCCACTCATCAGCTTTTATTTGCAATTTTGGCGCAATGTGCATTCTCTTTTCCTGCATCATTTTATAACTACCCACATAATAGCTGTTGCCATTATACATAACTGATATACCGGCACCGGTAATACTTTCAAAATGGTCCAGTGCTACTTTCTGAACGTTTTTATCTTTAAAATAATGAGTAACAGCCTCTGCTAACGGGTGTTCTGACTGAGATTCAATAGTATATAATAATGAAGTTAATTCTGGAACGCCAGCTTCGGCTTTCCATATAATATCTGTTACAACCGGTTTGCCTTCGGTAATGGTGCCTGTTTTATCAAGAATGATTGCATTTACCTTTTTAGCCAGTTCCAAACTTTCCGCATCCTTAATCAAAATGCCGTTTTCTGCTCCTTTACCTACACCAGCCATAATTGCGGTAGGTGTTGCCAACCCCAAAGCACACGGACAAGCAATTACTAATACGGTAACCATTGCCAATAATCCCTGCGTAAAACCATTATCACCACCCAATATAACCCATACTATCATACTAAGAACAGCAATCAGGATAACTACCGGAACAAAGATGCCTGCAATTTTATCCACCAGCTTTTGAACAGGTGCCCTGCTTCCCTGCGCTTCCTGAACCATTTTGATAATTTGTGCCAGTACAGTATCTCCACCTACTTTTTCTGCTGTAAACTGGAAACTGCCTTTCTGATTGATCGTACCTGCAAATACTTTTTCACCCTGTTTCTTCTCTACTGGTATTGGCTCTCCGCTGATCATACTTTCATCTACAAAGGAATTGCCTGAACTTACCGTACCATCCACTGCTATTTTTTCTCCCGGCTTTACCAAAAGGGTGTCACCCACTTTTACATTGGCTATAGGCATCTCCATCTGGTGTCCTCCATGATTTACAACGGTTACCGTTTTGGGTTGTAAGCCCATCAGCTTTTTAATGGCGGATGAGGTGTTACCTTTGGCTCTTTCCTCCAACATTTTTCCAAGCAGAATGAAGGTAATCACTACGGAGGCAGCTTCAAAATAAACATGCGCATGAAGCCCTTTACTGTGCCAATATTGAGGATAAACAGTATTGAATACACTAAATAAATAAGCTACTCCCGTACTTAAGGCTACTAGTGTATCCATATTAGCAGAATGGTGCTTTGTTTGTTTCCAGGCATTAATAAAGAACTGCCTTCCAAAGATGAGCACCACCGGTGTTGCCAAAGCCCACATTATGTAATTAGCGAAAGGAATATTCATGAAAAACATTCCGATAACAACAACGGGGATGGAAAGCAGTATAGAACCAATAGTTTTCTTCTTTAATGTTTGAAACTTTTTCCGGTGCAATTCTTCCAAGCTCTCTTTAGCCTCTTCGCTTTCATCAATCATCAGGTCATAGCCAATGCCTTGCAGCGCTGTCCTCAATTTTTGAGGATCTGTTATGGTGGGAATATATTCAACCTGGGCAGTAGCATTGGCATAGTTGACAGCTACATGTACTACACCCGGCTGGCTTTCCAAAATGCTTTGTGAAGAGCTTGCACAGGAAGCGCAAGACATATTCAGCACCGGAAAGCTTTTCTTTACCGTATCTACATCGTAGCCTAAGTCACGGATAGTTTTAACAGCATTGGGCAATACTTCCAAATCGCCGTTTGTGTTGATAACTGCCCTGTTATTATTAAGTTCTACTTTATGCGCAATAATGCCCGGAACTTTGCTTAATCCCTTATCAACGATTAAAGCACAATGCTCGCTCTCCACGCCCTCCAAAGGGAGGGATATTACATGATCATTTTCTGTTGCCATATCCAATTTATTTTTGGTATGACAAAGCTACTGCCAGCCTTTGGGCGGGCTGTTACACAATTATGGATAAGATTTGTAAGATTTTTGAATTTATTATAATTGAACAATAGCCGCATGTATCTGCTTCTCATTCTCCCAAACACAGGCAATATGCTGATTATCTAATGCCTTTAAGACAGGCAAGCTTCCTTTACCAAGTACTTCACTTTGTCCTCCAGGTTTCATAATCACAATGTCTCCGTTATCAGTCCAGGCGTAAACGTTTTTACCATCTACTGTCTCCAGTGTGCATCCCCTTCCTTGTCCAATCTCTTTTTCAACTGAATTTGGCATTGCGGCATACACTTTGCTTTCTCTCCTCCAAACCGTTTGTACCATTCCTTTTTCATCAACTGCTAAACCGCCGCCATCCATCGGGCAGCCATTCAGCTTCCAGGTGCCGATTCCTAATTTTTTTGCTACATCAAAATGATTACCATCCGACGATTGAGCCAGGTACAAATCCCTGCTACCTTGTAGCCAGTTCCTAAACATTACGTAAACATTGCTTCCTTTCACAGCAACAGAAGGTTTGCAGCACTCACAAACGGTTGTATCAGGAGAGGTATAGACCATTACATTCTTTGACCAGATTTTACCACCATCGCTTGACTTTGCTCCATAAATTTTATTTCGCTTATTGCCTCTTACATCAAGCCATACAGCAAAAGCATTATTACCATCCGCACTTAATGCCATAAGTCCTTCTTTTGCAATGGTATCTACATCATTCACTCTTTTACCCTGTACCCACGCCCCTTCATTCTCTTTGTAAAAGGAATAAATATTACCTAACGATGTACAGGCAGTAATGACTATCCCACCTTCCGTAGCTGCAATTTGCGGTCCTCTTGTTGCAAACGTATATACGTGTGGCAGCACTGAAACCAAAGCAGGCTTTGAAAAAGAGGCTGCATTATCCGATGAATAGCAATAGAGTATACTATCGCCACTACCATACACTAAATGGATGTTATTGTCTTTGTCCTTTACCATATTAGGCATCTGACCTTGTGCAACAACAAAGTCATGTTTAGTTTGGATTTTCTTTTCAGAACAAGATGAAAGTGCGCAAAGAAATAAAAGGAAAGCAAGCATTTTTTTCATAGTTATACTTTATCTAATGGTTTACGTTTGTTTTGTCCTACCTGTTTGAAATGACTTGGGGTAAGTCCTGTTACTTTTTTGAATTGATTGGAAAGATGTGCAACACTACTGTACCCTAATTTATACGCAATTTCGCTAAGGCTTAATTGATCATAGATGATAAGTTCCTTTACTTTCTCAATTTTTTGATTGATGATGTATTTTTCAATGGTAATGCCTTCTACTTCTGAAAACAGGCTGCTTAGGTAAGAGTAATCTTTGTGCAGTGATTTGGATAGGATGTCGGAAAAGTTGTGATGTTCTTCGTCCTGTTGTATCCACCCCTTATAAACTGGACAAAGTTTGAAAAACAGTTTGACTTTTTTGCTGGTGTTGGTATCCAAAGATAGCCGGCTTTTGGTTATTAAATATTTTATCCACTAAACGGCTCTCTTC
>NZ_SZQL01000014.1 GCF_005233845.1 Ilyomonas limi | reverse complement strand
AGCCGCAGCTCTTCTACCGAAAACAGGTGGTCAATTTATAGCGAAATCACCTGGTCAATTTGCTCCGAAATGCAGTGGTCAGCTTGTAGCGAAATGGAGTGGTCAATATCAGCGAAATCTCCAACACCATCTTTTGTCGTATCAATATCAATAAAATGGTTAAAGAATGTACCTGATTTCTCTATACCAATAATAATCAAATCTTGATTATTTATACGTTTTTGCAAATTGTTTATACGTCTAAGTTCATCCTCAATAACTCTTGTCAACCAGTTAGCGGTACTAAAAACAGCAAGGGGGCCATCCATAACGAATGCCACACGTCTAAGTGTGTCCAGCCATCCTCTCCTTTCAAAAGCACGTAAAATGTGAATAAGCCAAAGTTTTTCAAGTGTTGACATTAACTGTCCAAACATTTCACCATTACTTCCGCTATCATGCATCAATTCATGCAACCGTAAAGCATCAGTTGAAAATAAAGTCTCGCCTGAATGTGGACAGGTGTACTCTCCAAAGCCGTAAGTCATTTTTTCTTCAATCCCATCAATAGGACTTTGTGGTAAAGGAGCAGTAGGAAATAATTCTTGCTTACGCCTGAAAAGGTGATGATAAGTATCCAATAATGTTTCGCCGTCCGAAAAGACAACATTGTTTTGTAACTCCTCGAATAATGCCCTCCGAAAAGAGGCTTTCGCATTTTTTTCATTATCTAATATCACATTGCAACCCGGAAAAACGCTTTCGATAGTAGATGATTTTTCGGCATCTCTTAATTGCTTAGGGCTAATAAATTCTTCTTTGGCGCATTCACGAACCTTTACAAGATCAATTAATACAGAAGCTACTGTTATATACCCAAATTCTGCACCGGGAAATCCGTTTTCAGCTTTGGCCACAAGATTACTACCATCAATTGCAACAATTAAGTCGGGCTGAATTTGACTCTGTTGAAGATTATCCTTCTTGATTATCTCCTTATCAAATTCATCCTCGTGTTCCCGTTTTCTACGAATAACAAACCGGGACTGCAATGACTTAACCTTTTCACTATCCAATAAGCGGCGCAGAGGCTCATAGCTTGCAAATTCACCTTCAAAACTCATGACTGTTAGACTTCAAATTTATCTACCTGTACTGAAATAACGAATAAGTTGCTTAATGTTTTCACTCTTAAAAATCCTTTGTCCTGCGTTCGCAGAATTGATGATTCAAAATCGGCAAAATCGTAATATTTAATTAACTCTTTAGTTTCGTCTGTGTTATTTAAATGACTTATAAACCAATTTGCTGTATTTTTTAAAATGTTTCTTTGAATGCTACTAACCTCTTGTGTTGCATACACCATCCCTATTCGATATTTGGCTCCTTCCTTGGCTGTTCTTACCCAAACATCCGTTAAGTCTAAATCATTACCAGCAGGTAAAATATTATGTGCTTCCTCTAAATAGACCAAAATTTCAGGAATACTTTCGTCACCATTTCTAAATGATTTTTGATTTTCTTTGAAGATGTGCCACATAATCCGGGTAGCAGAGGATTTATTTAATTCAGGTTCTCCACTCGACTGGTCAATGATTACCAATTTACCGTTTAGCAAATCATTATAAATGTCTTGTGCGTAATCACTTCCGATTGTTGTAGTGTGCTGAGTACTTACTCCGCCAATAAGATTCACAGCTTTTGAATAATTAAACATTTCCAAAAGACTTTCCAAATCCGACTCTGCCCACCCTTCCCCTGTGGTGTCACCAGACTCTTCATCACGATGATTATTGATATAATCCTGATTAAAAATATTAAACTCTGCTGTGGATAAGAAGTGAAATAGCCCTTCGAAGGCAGGTGCTAAACTGTCCCAACTAACAGTCTCCTGACTTAAAACTTGACCAGCAGCATTTATAAGACCTTGCTTACGTGAAAACCGTCGTTCTGTATAATTAATCATGGCATTCCTTAAATCCTGATTAAACATACCACGGATGTTTACATTCCTATTCGGTGGAATAAAACCTGCTTTGTTAAGAAGCGCTCTATATACAAGAACCCGACGTTCATATCGTCTCAGTTGACCTTGATACTCACTTTCCCTTTCAAACTCACTTTCGTTTGGAGGATTGAAGACCACCTGCCTAAAATTTTTGAGATACTGGGCTGATTGCTCAGCTAACTTAAAGTCAATGATTTCTTTCCCTATCTGCAAATTCTCTTGTTCGTAAAAGTTTATCTTCATTAACCGTCTAAAAGGGTCTTTGGGGTGGGGAAGAATACCATAAGTGACGACTTCGGACTCTATCGCTTGTTTGATTTGACCTAATATTTTTTTCTTTTCTTCTATATTATTTTCGGCTTTATATTTTAATTTCAATTCATCTGCCTTCCTTTTAAGTTGAATATCTTTCCTCCACACATTTTTTAAAGCATTTGGGTTTCCACTTCCATCTTTATCTTGTGAATTTTCATTAGCGTATTCACCATTAGGATCAAAAATGATTTGCCCTATTCTTAAAGGACTGTCGTTTGAAGCGTCGCAAATTCTCAACTCATAAACTGATTTCGCAATAATTTTAGTTGTATTGGACTTACCAGTTCTTGTCATCCCAAATAATGCGGATTTTTGACTAAGTAAATCGGCTGGGTAAATGTAAACAGGTACATTGTCTATTTTTTGGTATTGTCGATTCGTAGAAGCATATCGTACATATCCAAGCTTTACCTTTTTTGTATTCCCATATCTATCAATATGAGCTTTAATGTTTGAAGGGTCTGCGTAGTTCACAATCTCTTTCAGTGCATCTGAATTTGGTTTATAAACTTTAAGTCCTCTATTAGGATAGTAGTTGGAAATATCACTTCCAAATTTCAATTTGAGGGGGCCTGATGGATTGGATAAATCCTCTTCGAGAAAGAAAGTCCCTATTATACGGCATTGAACTCCAGCGTAGCCTAACAAACTTCGTGTTTTTGCATCCATTGCACCATCGCTATCCCAATGTCGTTCCGGTTCACCACTAATTCGTTGCGCGGTTTCAACTCTAATCCTTTCAGCTTCTTTGTCTTGCGGCAATGGAGCACTATCCATGACTCTTAACAAAACAAAAGAGGCGTCTTCTGAATTATAATCAATTGTTTTGAAAGAGTCTGCAACAGGGCTTATACGTGTAGCAATTAAGAAGCAAAGACTTGGAATGCCTCCAACTTTTTTTCGATCTGTATCATGGATAATGACTCGTGCAGTTTCATAATTTATAGAATATAAATCACCAACCTGTTCACTTGTCTGAATCAAATTTTTGAAACGTCGTTGTACTTCTATAAGTCTATCTTCTTTTCTACGGGCTTCAACACCATTTTCGATGCTCATCGTTAGTTTTGTTTAGTCAAATATATTGCTTTAGACCATTAAAGCTCCTCTTGTTCATGAAAAATTCATTATTTTGTGAATAAAGCCTTCCTTATGAAACTTAACAACACACCTATCAAAAACAGTAAAGTTCCAGCATGGCTTTGGTCAATCTGGCTAATCGGACTTACAACTGCTTTCTACTTATACAGGTTGTTTCCAGATAATATAGCTGGGTGGGTAAAAGTTACCGGTGCACTCGCTGCGCTTGTCTGTACAATGATTGGCAAAGAAAGGTATGATAAGGATGACCGGTTAGCAGACTGGATTGATGGTAAAGTAAAATCATTATTCAGGCGGTCATGATGACAATATGGTATTTTCAACTTCAACACGCATTGAATTGACAAGTAGATAGCGCAACTTGCAAATTTTTTTATGATTTGCATGAGAGTATTCAAACATATAGTCTATGATAATCAAAATCAGCAAAACAGTCATCTGGGTTATTATCGCATTGTTTGTATTGTACACTCTTATTTCAATTTACAGCTTTTGGTCGTTTCGACACAACTTGCAAGGTACTCACACGACGAAGATACAACCACTGTAAAAGCTGTAAATTAAAACAAATTCAGGTGGTAAAATGACCACTCTTTCTTTAGGCGCACGATTGCAACTCCTGTTCTGAGTGAAACGTGGACTACCTACCTGATGATAGTGTCGTACCAATTAAGATAACCTGTTCAATGCTCTTACATGGGTTAACTAAGTCTTCGTTGGATGTTCATTCTTTCCCAAAATAATTTTGAATATAGTAGCGATAGAGTTGCAAAAGAATAATTACAGCAAAGCAACCAATTGAAATAAACATAATAATATTAGACATGCTTAGATAGTCCATTGTCCGAAGAGCGATAAATAACACGAGAGAAATGATTCCAACAAGTCTTAAAATAGCAATTATATGTTTCATAGTTAAGAAATTTGGAGTTATAAAAAACTGCAGGCAACAGCTATTTTTAAATAACGGTTAATATTGCTTTGAGGAAGAGTTCCATAAAAGTTGTTTTTACAAATTTATGCAAATCTGATAACTATAGTCTGGATTGAACCTAAAGAAAGATGTTTAAGGCGTCAAACTGCCGTTTTTTTCTTGCTCAACCGTTTTTGTCATGGCAGGCATTGGCTTTTTGCAATTATGAAGATGACGCCTGAATACTTCTATGTAAGCTTTACTGTCCTTATGTATTTTGAACACCTCTTCCCCTACCAGAATATTTATACTTGCGTTTGATTTAGATATGTCTATCCTTACCATACTCCCGGCTGCAAAGTATGGTTTTGAGTCATTGCAGTAAACAGTCGTATGTTTAATAGCGGAGGCAAAGAAATCTGTATGCTCAATAAACTTAGAAATTATATTTAAAGAATTTAATACCATTGCCGGGTCTGGGATGTTATGCCAATGCTCCATTGTATTGCGGTGACTGTTTGACTTTTTTACATCTCTGGGCAGGCTAATTCCAAACTCCCGAATTAATTGTACCTTTTTGACAAACGACCACTGTTCCTCCCTTGATTGATTGTAGTACCCTAATAGCTTCAATAATCGGTTTATCTGGCAAATCAGCGCACGGTTCATGTTAGAGAGCGCGTTGATGTACTGGTGTTCATAGCCACTCTCTAAATCCTTCTGAGCATAGCTGAGATACTGCCGGGGCATAATGCTGAATGAGGTATCCACATTTGGTGAAAGGTAGTCAACTCGGTAGGTATGTTTATCCGCTAAGTATTGAAGCAGCATTTTGATGTCTATATTCATTTGTAAGTGTTTTTTAGGTGATAGAACTCCAACCAAAGCTTTGAAAGAGATCTATTACAGGGTGTAAATGATAGAACTCCGACCTTGCTTTCAGTCAGAGCCCTACCATAACTACTTGTTATATAGAACATTACGAATATACGTATTTCATCCTAAAACTGTTCAATTCTTTATTTTATGAAAAAATACCACTACTTTCACATCGCAAAATATATTGCCTATGTAAACATGTAAAAACGTACATCATCAAACATATAATTAGCGTTTAGCTGATTTCTGGACTCCGAAAACTGGCACTTTTCCATTAACCCAAGAATGAAGCAGTAGCGCTCACGTGAAAGGCGTGGGCTTATTGTCTATTGGGTTAAGGTATGCCAGTACCTCGGAATCGGTAGCTATAATGTCCCACGCTGATTATTTATGCCTATCTCATCACCTACTCTGAGGGACACAGGGAGATTTAAATCATAACCTATGTCCATTAAGCTCAAAGAAGATGAAACCATCCTTGCTCAGTGTATGATACAAGGACTTACCACCCTCCTCACCTCTGACCAGTTAATCATTATTACCGAAACTAAAGAAGACAGCTACCCATTGAAGGACATCCTTGCCATTGATGTATATGAGGATACTCAGTCGTATAATGAACAGGTAAGAAAAGAAAGCAGAAGGAAGCAAATAGCCCCGATGCTCTTTGGCATGTTGTATTGCGCCTCACTTGGAATAGCAGTGGCTTTTGCTACTAAAACACCAGCAGTAGCATTTTTTTTCCTGCCTCTCGGCATAATAGCCGGATGGCTGTATCCCAAATCATCATTATCTGATGTCATCAAAGAATCACTCCTAACTATCATTTCGAGGGATGGGGAAACCGTACAATACCAGTTTGCTAATGTGAGCACTAACGAATACCGGGTAAAGTCATTTGCAGACAAGGTGTTCGGTGTAGTTACGAAGAAAACACCTATGACGAGCTTTTTAAACTAATGTACCAACCAATGAAACTTAATGTATGAATAACGATAAAATTGACCTTAAAAAGGAGTTTGCAAGGGTGCATAGTAAACTTAATCATTTAATAGAAAAGCTGCCGCCTGTTCCAAAGGAAACATGGGTAAGTGTAGATGTAATTTCACAAGTAACCGGCTGGCATAGAAATGATTTTTTAAATGCCCGAAGAAATAAGCTTGTAAAGTACAGAACAGTAGAAGGAAGAACAAGAGAGCTTGAATATCTATTAGAATCTATTCATCCAATGTTCCTTTTAGAGCGGTATAGAAACTATGCAAACCAAAATGCAAACAATCAACCGGATAAAGGTTCCCCCAGCTAACATTGATGTATAGATGCAAAAGGGAGAAAAAATTTATTTAGCTTCGCCGCAGTAACTTAAATTTTAACCAGCGTGAGAGGCTGTTACAAGGTAAAATTCGGGCTTAAAACCACAAAATATATTAATTAAATTTAAATTAATAATTCTTTAACTCTTAATTAATATGATTAAAATTGGTTAACTAATTTGGAAAATTCAAATTGTACCCAAATTGTACCTCATTCAAGCACCCTCTCATAAACGTCTGAAAATAAAATATTTAATATATGAGGATGAGATCCGCTTTCGACCTCCATACATTAAACCTATAAGGCTTTACCGCTTTATAGGTTTTTATATTTTCGGCGCACAACATAGCTTCTACCCAAAAACAATACTTCTTTCATGAAATATTCGCAATTAATTGGATTACTGGCTTGTATAGGGCAAGTACTCATTTGTTTTATGCCCTGGAGTTTGGTGGCAGAACCAAATATATTGATTACAGGCATGAATTCGGCCGTGCAAGATTATGGCAAGCCGGGCCTGATCAATATTGTTTTAAGCGGGGTAATGAGTTTGTTTTTTATTATTCCAAAAATCTGGGCAAAAAGAACGAATGTGATTATTGCGGCTATCAACGTTGCATGGAGCATGCGCAATTACCTGCTGATGTCGGTTTGCCACGGGGGCGAATGTCCGCAAAAAAAAGCGGGTATTTATTTGCTGATGGCAGTTTCGATTTTCATTTTAATTATGACTTTCATGCCACCAATTAAAGTAGAAAAAGGAAAGTAAATGCCTTATTTTCACTTATTTATCACCCATATACCAACTGGTGCGTTTGCTTGATAACCCCCATCACAAACACGCTTTGCACATGTCCAATGTTTTCAATTGAGCTTAGCTTATTTACATGAAAATCATAATAAGCGTTCATGTCTTCGCACATCACCTTCAGCATAAAATCAAACTCGCCCGAAATGCTGTAGCATTCAATTATCTCGTTCAGTTCATTAATTACCTTTATAAATTTCACGCCTGCATTCTTACTGTGTTGCTTTAGCGATACATAGCAAATGACCATTAATCCTTTCTTTACTTTTGTATTATCTACAATAGTAGCGTATTGCTTTATTACACCACTGGCTTCCATTCTTTTAATGCGCTCATGCACCGGTGTGGTGCTTAAGTGAATTTTATCTGCAATCTCTTTCACCGTTGTGCGCGCATTTTGCTGCAACAGGTGCAGGATGGCATAATCCTTTTCGTCCAATAAAATCTCCTGAATAGTTGTATCTTCTTTTTTATTCACTTTATTCATGGCAAAACAGGCGTTTATGATTCTAAAAAGCAATAAATAGAAAATTATTCTAAATTTTTACAACAGTTCAGAATAATATACTATCCGTGTACTTTTGCAATCTAAATAAAATAAGTATGTCAGCAATCACAAAACAAGGAATTGATTTTGACCTTCAATACAAGGTAGCCGATATGAGCCTCGCTCCGTGGGGACGTAAAGAAATACGCCTTGCCGAAGCGGAAATGCCCGGCTTGATGGCACTGCGTGCCGAATATGGCGCTTCGCAGCCGCTAAAAGGTGCGCGCATTGCAGGCTGCCTGCACATGACCATTCAAACGGCGGTGCTGATTGAAACATTGGTAGCTTTGGGTGCCGAAGTGCGCTGGAGTTCGTGCAATATCTTTTCTACGCAAGACCATGCTGCTGCGGCTATTGCAGCTGCCGGTGTTCCTGTGTTTGCATGGAAAGGCGAAACATTGGAAGAAGCGGACTGGTGTATAGAACAAACGCTGTTTTTTGGCAGCGAAGACCGCCCGCTTAATATGATTCTGGATGATGGCGGTGATCTTACCAACATGGTATTGGATAAATATCCCGAACTGGTACAGCATGTAAAAGGCATCTCGGAAGAAACTACGACCGGTGTACACCGCCTGTACGAAAGAATGACAAAAGGTACACTACCAATTCCTGCAATAAACATTAATGACTCTGTAACAAAGAGTAAATTTGACAATAAGTACGGCTGTAAAGAATCGTTGGTAGATGCAATACGCCGTGCTACCGATGTAATGATGGCTGGTAAAGTAGCGGTTGTTGGTGGTTATGGCGATGTGGGTAAGGGTTCTGCTGCTTCGTTGCGTGGCGCCGGTTGCCGTGTAATTGTTACAGAAATTGACCCTATTTGCGCGTTACAGGCGGCCATGGACGGCTATGAAGTAAAGAAAATGATTGATGCAGTAAAAGAAGGTGATATTATTGTAACTGCCAGCGGCTGCCGCGATTTGATTACCGAAAAGCATTTCCGCCTGATGAAAGACAAAGCTATTGTGTGCAATATCGGCCACTTTGATATTGAGATTGATATGGCCTGGCTGAACGAAAATTATGGCAATACCAAAGATACCATCAAACCGCAGGTTGACTTGTACGATATAGACGGTAAAGAAGTGATTGTATTGGCCGAAGGACGTTTGGTAAACCTTGGCTGCGCTACCGGTCACCCCAGCTTTGTAATGAGTAACTCGTTTACTAACCAGGTATTGGCACAAATAGAATTGTGGACAAACGGACAAGCCTACGAAAACAAAGTGTATGTACTGCCCAAGCATCTGGATGAAAAAGTTGCCCGCCTGCACTTAGCAAAAATTGGCGTAGAGCTGGACGAGCTGACAAACAAACAAGCGGAGTATTTAGGCATTAGCAAAAATGGTCCGTTTAAATCTGAATTTTATCGTTACTAATCTTCCTGTTTTTCATCTTATACAAAAGGCTTAACCAATCCAGGTTAAGCCTTTTGTATTTTGTTTGACTTTTCCAGTTGGTAAGATTGTTGCTTTTTTAATACATCATGAAAAAGCCTTTTGACCTTAACACAATGCTCCACCGCATTGAAAAAGCGGTTGCACAATATCCAAAGGCTGCCATGTTCCAATTATACGAAGAAGGCTTTACTACTGTATTTGAACAACTGATCTCCTGCATTGTTTCCATTAGAACATTAGACGAAACTACTATTCCTGTATCCTATCGTCTATTCCAAAAAGGAAGAACACCTGAAGAAATTGCCAGATTGTCTTTGAATGAATTAGCCGATTTATTATATGACACTACCTTTCCGCACCAAAAAGCAGGAACAATATTAAGCATTGCTCATAAAGCAATAGAAGAATATAACGGCGAGTTGCCTGCCGACTTTGATGTATTAACGGCTATAAAAGGAGTTGGTCCTAAATGTGCTAATCTGGCTTTGGGTGTTGCTACACAGCAGGCTGCCATCAGCGTAGATATTCATGTGCATCGGGTGGTAAACCGCTGGGGCTTTGTGCAAACAAGCCAGCCCGAGCAAACCATGCTGGCGCTGGAAGAAAAGGTAGATAAAAAGAAGTGGATAGATATAAACCGTTTACTCATGCCTTTTGGCAAACATATTTGCACCGGCAGAGCACCACATTGCTCAATCTGCCCTGTTTTGGAATATTGCCGGCAGGTGGGCATAACAACCCATAGATAAAAAGAAACCGGAAGGGAACACTTCCGGTTAATAAATTCTTTTGCTATAATACTTATTTCTTTTCTACAGCCGTTGCAGCAGCGTTTGCTTTATTAAGAGCAGCCGTCCACTCCTGGCTGATGGCTGATTTTTCTATCTTCATATAGCTGCCGGGGCTTACCTCCAACTGTATGGTACCGTCTTCATTTACTTTATTAATGGTGCCATGAATACCGGCAATCGTTACAATACGGTCGCCTTTGCCCATATTTTCAATAAATTTCTTTTGCTCTTTAGCCTTTTTTGCCTGCGGGCGTATCATAAAAAGCCAGAATACGAGGATGATGGCACCCATCATGATTAACTGAAAAGAGCCGCCGCTGGATGGTTGGCCGCTGGCACTGGCTGACAATAAAACGGTGTTGTATATCATTTGTCTTTGATTTAAATGGTTATTGTTTTGCTGCTTCTACCTGCCCTTCAAAAACAAGCGTGGTACGCGCAGGATTGGTATTGCTTACCACGGCAATGCTCTTGTGAATTTTTCCGGCCGCACCATGATTGCTGTCAAAGTTAGCTGTTACTTCGCCGGTTTCGCCGCTGGGTATAGCACTTTTGGTGTAATCGGCTACGGTGCAGCCACAGCTTGGATTGGCAGATGTAATAAACAGCGGTTTGTCGCCGGTATTTTTTACATGAAACACAATCTTCACCTGTTTGCCTTTTTCTACCGTACCAAAGTTTTGCAGCGAATCGGTCCATACGGCGGTGGTAAAATTAGCCGTATCCTGCTGGGCATTGCTGCCGGCAGCTGTTGCACTGTTGGCGTTGCCATTGTTGCAGGCTGTGGATGCCAGCAATGCACCGCCAATTATAATTAATAAAAAACTTTTCATACCACTGTATTTGCGGGCGCAAATTACTCCCTTATCCGTTAGTGTTTTGTTTAAAAGCTATTTTATGAATTTTATTTTCGCGGAGCAAATCTTTATGAATCGCATCTAATATGCCATTGATGAAATGTCCGCTTTGCTGTGTGCTGTATTCCTTGGCAATATCTATATATTCATTAATCGTTACTTTAGGCGGAATGGTTTCGAAATACAACAATTCGCACACACCCATTTGTAAAAGAATCATATCCAGTACAGCAATACGGTCGGCATCCCAGTTTTTGAGGCGTGGTTTTATTAATCCAACCACGTATTCTTTTTTATTCAGCACGCTGGTAAGCAATTCGCGCGCAAACTGCCATTTATCGGTGGTTACAAAAGTAGCTACTTCAAAACCGGTGGGTTTATTTAAATAATTCAATACCAATTGTTGCATCATCTCGGCATCATCCTGCCAGTTGGTAAACTGCTCTTCTATAAACGATGTAAATGCTTCATCGGGCAACATCAAATCGGTAAAAATATATTGCAATATACTCTTCTCTTCCCCCTTTTCGCGCGAGAGTTTTTGTATATAAGTCTTGTAAATATCTGATTGAACTAACTCCAGATACACCTTTCTCACCATACCCTCATCGTCCACACGGGCAACATTAAAATGGCTAACGGCACTGCCGAAACCGGGATTTTCCAGTATTTTCCAGAGCAACTGGTTGCCGGCAATTTTCGTATTTACATTACGGTCTTCTTCGGTTACTAAATTTTTGGAAGCACGCAGGCGGGCATCTGTTTCGGCATAGCGCGCCACCTGGGTGATGAAGTGTACGAGGTAAGTAAATAATTCACTGCTTTCGTCCAGCTTTTGCCGCAGGCTTTTCACCGGGTCTGTTTTTCCTGTCGTATCTTCCATCGTTTCCAATGCATACAGCATCTGCATCACTTTCACACGTATATTTCTTCTGCTAATCATGTTTTTGTAAAGAACTTTTTGCGGCGCGAAGATACACCTTTCGGTTGGGTGTTTTAAAAGCTGCTTGGCAGAGCAGCGTTATTTATTATGTAAAAAGGAATTTTGTTTTTAAGAGAATGACCTTGTTGAATACTGTTATTAATTGTTAATGAGCAAAGATGCATCTTAGTCTGTCATTCCGGAATTGCTGCCAACAAGAAAATTTAATTATAGCCGGCCTACGCTGCGGCTTTTCCGGTTCATCGGGAAAGCCGCAGCGTAGGCCATAGCAAGGCAAGCTAAAAATGACGGTAATTCCAGAATAATGGCTTCCAAATTCAAACTTATCTTTAAAAACCACTCTCAAAAACGCCCACATTCCCCGCCACTGTTACATTTCCTCCAAAATGAAATTTTGTCACAGCCTTACAAACCATTTTCTTTGCACACCTTTCTACTGCCATGCTTTATGCAATTTTGACTTTATACTATGCGATGGCAAAAAAATTGTGGACAGGAAAACATCATTTTAAAACGTAAATTTTAAAACCTAATAATTATGGCTGACAAACTGAATGTAACTCCGCTGCACGACAGGGTAATAGTGAAACCTGCTCCGGCAGAAGAAAAAACGTCTTCGGGCTTAATCATTCCCGATACCGCCAAAGAAAAACCACAACGCGGTACCGTGGTAGCTGCCGGCCCCGGCAAGAAAGATGAACCAGTAACTGTAAAAGAAGGCGATACTGTATTGTACGGCAAATATGCAGGCACCGAAATACAGATTGATGGCAATGACTATTTAATTATGAGAGAAAGCGATATCCTCGCTATAGTGTAGCCCAGCCCAAAGGGAGCTATATTAGTTTAACAAACCTTATTTACCTAAAAATAAAAACTGCACGCCTCTGCAGTATAAAAATTCCCCTTCAGGGGTTAGGGGCATAAAATATGTCTAAACAACTCTTCTTCGATATTGAAGCAAGAAATAAAATGAAAAAAGGTGTTGACACCCTTGCCAATGCCGTAAAAGTAACCCTTGGACCTAAAGGTCGCAACGTAGTAATTGAAAAGAAGTTTGGTGCACCTGCTATCACTAAAGACGGTGTAACCGTAGCCAAAGAAATAGAATTGGAAGACCCCATTGAAAACATGGGTGCACAAATGGTAAAAGAAGTAGCCAGCAAAACTGCTGATATTGCCGGTGATGGTACTACTACTGCTACCGTGTTGGCACAGTCTATTATTAGCGAAGGTTTGAAAAATGTAGCTGCCGGCGCTAATCCAATGGATTTGAAACGTGGCATCGACAAAGCAGTTGCAGCAGTTGTTGCCAGCCTTAAAGCACAGTCTCAAACAGTAGGCAGCGACAGCCAGAAAATTGAGCAAGTGGCTGCTATTTCTGCTAATAACGACGAAACCATTGGTAAACTGATTGCAGAAGCATTTGGTAAAGTAGGTAAGGAAGGCGTTATTACTGTGGAAGAAGCAAAAGGCACCGATACTTCGGTAGATGTAGTAGAAGGTATGCAGTTCGACCGTGGTTATATCTCTCCATACTTCGTTACCAACAGCGAAAAAATGGAAGCTGAACTGCAGAATCCATCTATCCTGATCTATGATAAGAAGATTTCTTCTATGAAAGATATCCTTCCTATCCTCGAAAAATCTGCACAAAGCGGTCGTCCGTTATTGATTATTGCAGAAGATTTAGAAGGGGAAGCATTAGCAACTTTAGTAGTAAACAAATTGCGTGGTACGCTTAAAGTAGCTGCTGTAAAAGCACCAGGCTTTGGTGACCGTCGTAAAGAAATGCTGCAGGATATTGCTACTTTAACTGGTGGTATTGTTATCAGCGAAGACCAGGGTTATAAACTGGAAAATGCTACCGAAGCTTATTTAGGTAAAGCAGATTCTGTAACCATCAACAAAGACAATACGACTATCGTTGGCGGCAAAGGCGATGAAAATGAAATTGCAGCCCGCGTTAATCAAATCAAATCTCAGATTGGTACTACCACTTCTGACTACGACAAAGAAAAACTACAGGAACGTTTGGCTAAGTTAGCCGGCGGTGTAGCTGTATTATATATTGGTGCTGCTACCGAAGTAGAAATGAAAGAAAAGAAAGACCGTGTAGATGATGCACTGCATGCTACACGTGCTGCTGTAGAAGAAGGTATTGTACCAGGCGGCGGCGTTGCTTACATCCGTGCTACTTCGGCTCTCGAAACATTAAAAGGTGGCAACGAAGATGAAACTACGGGTATTGCTATCGTTAAGCGCGCTATCGAAGAACCACTTCGCCAGATTGTTGCCAACAGTGGTATGGAAGGCAGCATTATCGTACAGAAAGTAAAAGAAGGTCAGGGCGATTACGGCTTTAATGCTTACAGTGAAGAATATGAAAACCTGTTTGCAGCCGGTGTAATTGACCCAACTAAAGTAACGCGTATTGCTTTGGAAAACGCAGCTTCTATTGCCGGTATGTTGCTCACTACCGAAGCAGTTGTTGCCGACAAGCCAGAGCCTAAAACGGCTGCTGCTCCGGGCGGTATGCCAGGCGGCATGGGCGGTATGGATTATTAATATTCATCTGTTTCCTTTATACAAAAGCCCCGAAATTTCGGGGCTTTTTATTTTTTGCAGGACCGAACAGCGGCGCTCCTATTGAACTGTAGTTGCGTTGCACACTTGAACTGTAATATCCCCGTTCAGCTTTTAACCGAGTGCTTTTTTGAGCCAAAAAGTAGCAGGAGTTTATGCACGGAGGGCACAGGGTAAAAGGATTGATTCATTTCAGATTTTCCTTTCCTGCTTGTATTAAAAGCAATCAGCAGTTATACATAAAAGACCTTATAATCTTTAACATACAGGTAAAGAGAAGTAAAACAACCTTATTATCTTCTCTTTAATAACAATCTGTAAGTGATTAGCTATAAAGATTTATCAAGTCAGTAGAAAGCGAATAAGTAATAGAAAAAGATTATGCCCAGTTACAATTATTACTCCTTACTTCACCTCCCCGATCCTCACCGGCTTACCAAAATATACAGTCAACGAATCCTTTACTCTTGCCGTATCGGTGGGCGCTAATGTTTTGGTAAGATACAATTTGTACAACATACTCGTATCGCGCTGTACACTATCCATAATTACCGCAATTCCATAAGATTTTAATTGATTATACCTTTTATACGCATAAGCTGTATTCGTTGTTCTTGTAATCACAAATTGCACATTCATTGTTCCGCTACTATTCGTTGCTGGTACAGCGGCAGTATCTATCGGCTGCTGAGTAGCTGGCGGTGTAGTAGTTGTAACCGTATTGTTCATATTGGAGGAAGGTGGCACAGTCACCATCGTATCTGCTTTCGTAGTTGCCGTATCGGCAACAGCAGTACCCGGCTCTGCTTCCTGCTGATTGGAATACAAATAATAAGCTCCAAAACCCAATGCTGCAATCAGCAGCAGTGTAAGCAAAATAACACCTGCCCGGTTGTCATTAGGTACATCTGTTCGTTCTAAACCATACTCGTTGGCAGGGTGGCTACTTTGTATGGCACGTTTTCTTTCCAGTGCGGCAGCCTGTTCTTCCTGCTCCGGCACCAGCTCATACTCCCGGTTCATGTTCATCTGCAATTGGCCAATGCCGGGTATTATCCAGGGTTTGCCGGTATTCATAAACTGCCTTGCTTCATCAAAGTAAGCCTCTAAATCAAACCCGATAACCACCTTGCTTTTATGCTCTTTATCGGCAACAAAAGCTACCAAGCCTTGCGATGTGCCGGCATGTTTATCATATATAAAACTGACCGCCGGCATCGTATTGTCACTCTGCTTTATTGCCTTAAACTCACCAATATGTTCTGCCGAAAATCCGCCCTCATTTAGCAAGTAGTCCTGAATATAGTAGTCGTATTTATGCACGGTTTATTTTTTTATTCTCCGGGTAAAGATAATGCCTGTTATAACTGCCTCAAATTTTGTGCATATTTATCATATATACAATTGCTTAGCGGATATTTGCATAATTATTATTGCTTTATGCTTACACCTCAGGAACAACGTTTTGTAGAGTACTGGCAGCAGAACCGCGACCGTGAAAAAAAGTTATTCCGGCAGTTGCTCGTTGGCTTGCCGGCAGGTTTGCTGCTTGCTATTGGTATTGTGGCATCGGTGGTAACACGGCAGTGGTACCAGCAGGCAGATATGGTAGCCAACTCCGAATTAAACCCGAATGTGTTGACTATTGCTATTCTCGCCATCGTTGTGTTCGTTGCTATTTTTTATAAAAAATTTCAGTGGGACCAAAAAGAGCAATTGTATAAGGAACTACTGAATAAAAAAGAAAAAGAGAAGAATGATGAGGAAATAGGACATGGATAATGCAGACATTATGCACAGATTGTTTTACACACGAATTATTCAAATACGAATTACACGAATTTGATAGCGCAGATAACTCGGCTGCGGCACGGATAGGAAAGGATTCATTATGTAGATGAATCAGTTTAATCAGCTTTCCTCCTCAGTTCCATCACTATCCAGAAATAAATCCGTGCTTTAGTCTGTGTCCATCCGTGTGCTATTATTAGCCATATTCTATTATTCGCCAGATTATCCCTGACTAATAACACCTACTTTTCGTAGAAGCTTACGATTGGCTCTCTTGTGCATCAGGTTATACACCTGCGCATAAATGAGCGGGAGAATAAGCAAGGTGAGAATGGTAGAAGTTACCAATCCGCCAATCACTACAATAGCTAATGGCTTTTGCGTTTCGCTGCCAATACCAGTGCTGAGTGCAGCAGGTAGTAAGCCAATAGCCGCCATTAATGCCGTCATAATTACGGGACGCACACGCGATGTTACGCCTTCTTTAAGTGCCTCATACAAGTGCATTTTGGCTTCCAAATTCTTACGAAATACGCTGATCAGTATTACGCCGTTTTGAATACATACACCAAACAAGGCAATGAAACCAATACCTGCTGATATGCTGAAATTCATGCCTGTAATATGCAGCGCCAAAATGCCGCCAATTAATGCAAAAGGTACATTGAGAATCACCAGCACAGCGTCTTTTACATTGCCAAACATGATAAATAAAATAAGGAATATACCAAGCAGGCAAATGGGTACAACGTGACTGAGTGTTTTAGAAGCGCGTTGCTGGTTTTCAAACTCCCCATTCCAGGTAGTAAAGTAACCATGCGGTAATTGCACGTGTGCGTTTACCTTTTGTTGTGCTTCGGCAATGGTGCTGCCTAAATCACGCTCGCGCACCGAAAATTTTACCCCAATATAACGGCTGTTATTATCGCGATAAATAAAAGCTGGTCCGGTAAGTGTTCTGATATTGGAAATTTCTTTTAATGGAATTTTAGTGCCATCCTGCGTAGGGATCATCAGGTTATCAATTTTATCCTGCGTATCGCGGAAGTCTTTGGCATAGCGGATGCGCACATCAAATTTCCGCTCGTCCTGGTACAACTGGGTAGCGGCTTTGCCACCAAGTGCCATTTCAATTACAGCATTTGCATCGGCGGTATTTACGCCATACAAAGCCATCTTTTGATTATCCAGTTCAATGCGAAATTCGGGTTGTCCCAGATTGCGCAGCACACCTAAATCCTCTATGCCTCTTACGGTAGCTAACTGCGCTTTTACCTCATTAGCAAGTGAGTCTAAGGTTGTAAAATCCTGCCCATAAATCTTCACAGCCAAAGCAGCATTCAAGCCTGCAACAGCTTCCTCCACGTTGTCGCGAATGGGCTGCGAATAATTGTACACCACACCCGGAATTTTGGTGAGTTGCGTGTTCATACTATCAATCAAAGCATCTTCGGTAAATCCTTTGCGCCATTGTTCTTTTGGCTTTAAATCCACTTGTATCTGTACATCAAAAAAACCTTTGGGATCAGTGCCATCATTGGTGCGACCAACCTGCGATAAGGTTTGTTTTACTTCGGGAAACTCGCGGAGGATACTTACCATTTTGGCAGACATCGTTACTGCTTCGGGCAGGCTTACACTCATAGGCAATTCGCTTTCTACCCACAAAGCACCTTCATTTAATTCAGGCAAAAATTCGGTACCGAGAAACTTTACAGAGAAGAAAGTAAGTGCCATAAAAATCAATGCAATCAAAATACTTAGCCTTGGCACTTTATACATTTTTTCAAAAAGGTTTTTAATGCCATTCTCAAAAAAAGATACAACTACATTGTGTTTTTCTCTTACATTTTTCTTAAGTAAAATACTGGATAATGCAGGCACTAATGTAAGTGTAAAAATGAGTGCGCCAAGTAAAGCAAAACTTAAGGTGTAAGCAAGTGGCGAAAACATTTTACCTTCTACTTTCTGGAAAGCAAAAATGGGTATCAGGCAAGTGATAATGATGAGTTTGGAAAAGAAAATAGCTTTACCCATTTCGCTGCCTACCTGCTTGAACAAGCCGAGTTTGGCAAGTTTATTAAACCGCTCCATGCCTACTTCCTTAGCACGATGGTCGAGCGCTACAAACAAGCCTTCTACCATCACCACTGCACCGTCTATGATGATACCAAAATCTACTGCGCCCATTGAAAGCAGGTTGGCACTCATACCCTGGATGCGCATACAAATAAAGGCAAATAATAATGCTAAAGGAATAATGATACTCACCGTAACTGTAGTGCGCCAATCTGCCATAAAAATGAGCACAATACACGTTACTAATACAATACCTTCTATAAGGTTGTGAATAACTGTTTCTGTAGCAAAATCCATGAGATTGGTACGGTCGTAAAAAGGCAGAATCTGCACATCTTTGGGCAATACATTTTCATTCAGGTCTTTTACTTTATCATGAATAAGATCGAGCACTTTAGAAGGGTTTTCTCCTTTTTTCATTACCACAATACCTTCTACCACATCAGGAATAGTATCTCTTGAAACCTGCCCCAGCCGCGGCTTTCCGGCCTCCTGCACGGCAGCTACATTGCGCACCAGAACAGGTACGCCATTTATTTTGGTGATGATGATATTTTCAATTTCGGAGATATTATTGAGCAGCCCGATGCCGCGCACTACATAAGCTTGCCCGTTTTGTTCTATTACATCGCCACCTACGTTTACATTGCTTTTGGCTACCGCATTATATACGTCCAAAGCAGTTAATCCATATTGGGCTAAATAGTTGGGATTGACACTTATTTCATACACTTTTTCCTCGCCGCCAAAACTGTTTACATCGGCTACACCAGGAATACTTTTAAACTGCCGGTCGAGCACCCAATCCTGTATTTCGGTCAGGTCGCGGATGTTGCGGGTAGCACTTTTTAGAGTATAGCGATAAATCTCGCCTGTTGGCCCATAAGGCGGTTCTACTTCAGGCTTTACCTCCTCCGGTAAATCTACATTTTGCAGCCGACTTAATACTTGCTGGCGGGCAAACGCATCATCCACATCATCATCAAAAATGAGACGCACATAACTTAAACCGTAAGAGGAAGTAGTTCTTAAATTTATTTTTTTCTGTACCGAATTGAGCGATACTTCCAACGGAATAGTTACAAATTTTTCCACTTCTTCAGCACTTCTGCCGGGCCACTGCGTAATGATAATAATTTGGGTATTGGTTACGTCGGGAAAGGTTTCTATAGGTGTATTCTTATAACACACAAACCCTACTACTGCAATTACCAGCGTCAGGAAAAATACGAGGTAGCGGTGGCGTAGTGAGAAGTGAATGATATTTTTAATAAACTTGTTCATGGATTAATTTTTAAAGCACTAATGAGCTCGAATAACAGGAATTGCACGAATTATCTGAATAGGAGAATGTTTGAATAATGATGTTTTCTGATATCTCTTCCGATTATACTGATAAAGCAAATCTCCGCGTTCCGCTGTGCCTTACTTCAGTACCGCTGTGGTTCAAAAAACACGTGTTTGCATTTTAGTTTAATAATTAATCAGCTTATCACTTTTTTTTCCCTATTCTCTCTTCAGGGCTGGGGCATTATTTAATCACCAGCTAATTGTTGAAATATGAATATTTCGTTTTGGGTGATTACTTTTTGCCCAGGTGCTAAGCCACTATTTAGATAGGTTTTATCACCTACCGTTTTCAGTACATTCACTTCAGCAATCTTCATGTCATGATCGTTGTTGTACACCACTACATAGGTTTTACCGTTTTGTTGTATCAGTGCTTTGGTAGAAACGCATAGTGCCTGCTCATTGAGCGGATTGGTAACAACTACGGTGGCAAACATTTGCGGCTTTAGCATCATATCAGCATTATCCAGCCTGATGCGTACTTTTAATGCTTTATTGTTGGGGTCGAGTACCTGGCTTATCTTATCTATTTTGCCGGGATAAATTTTATCGGGATATGCCAATGTTTTTACCTGCACATCCGTTCCTTCTCTTACTTTCGCTATATCGGCTTCATACACATTCGCCCATACCCATACATCTTTCAGATCGGAGATGGTAAACAAATTATCACCCATATCCGGACGGATAAAATCGCCACCGTTTACCTTTTTCTCTACAATGTAGCCGCTTGTTGGCGCCGTTAATGTATAAGTGCCGCTGGCAGTAGCGCCACTGCCGCCGTTGATTTGTATTTGTGCATTAATTTTTTGCCGCTCTGCCAGTGCCTTTCGATAATCTTCTTTTGCTACCTCATATTCCCGTTCACTGGCAATGCCATTTTTGTACAAAGCTTCCCCATTTTCCATTTGCCTTTTGGCAATTGCTATATCAGCTTCGGCACTGCTTACATCGGCATAATTACCCGCAACATCAGCACTTTTTATCACCGCCAGCACTTGTCCTGCTTCTACTTTATCACCCAGCGAAAAAGGCGATTGCAGCACTTGTCCACTACTGCGCGGGTATATTTTCACTACTTTATTTTCATCGTAGCTTACTTCGCCGCTCAACTCCAGTTCTTCGTTTACATCGCACAACTGCACAGCGTCTATTTTTATCATGTGTGCCATCGTATCGCTCAGTGTATAGGAATCTTTTTCTTTGGTAATTGTTTTATCCTGCTTTTTTGCATAGCACGATGCCAGCAGCACTATTCCCATAAAAGCTGCAAAAAGTTGTATCGTTTTCATATATTTCAATTCTTTAAAACGTTATTTTTTATTTTATTACATCGGTCCCTACTTCGTAGTTCAGTTCTTCTTTTGCCAACTGCAGGTTAAATTGTTGTTGTAGCAAGCGCATTTGCGCCTGTTGATAAGAGTCTATAAAATCCAGCAATTCCAATAAGCTTATCTGCCGCTGCTGGTAGCTTTGCAACATGTTGGCAAATAGCTTTTGATAATTACTGTAAAATGTTTTTTGCGTAACATTGTTTTGCTGATAGGTAAGTAGTAACCGCTGGTATGCACTGGTAATATTGCTGCGCAATTGTGTAGCTGCAGCAAGCACTTCGGTTTGCTGTTGTTTAATACCAAACTCAGCAGACTTAATGTTGCCCTGATTACGGTTCCAAAGTGGCAATGGCAACGAAATGCCTAAACCCACATAATCGGGCACATAATTGGAGTTGCGGTCGAACTCGGGTGCAACTGTTACATCCGGTACACGTAACGCCTTTTGATAATTGAGGTTTTGTGCTGCATACGTTTGTTGCGAAAGCTGCAACAAATAACGCGCATTTACTGCTTTTGCAGTGTCTATCAATACATTTACATCCGGCGGAAGTGTAACATTGTTTTGCAAAACATCAGCAGGTTTAATAAACACATTATCATTTGCCTGCAACAGCATTTTCATATCCTGCTCTGCTGCTACGATGTTTTTATTATTTTCTGTTATATCCTGCTGCAAGGCAATCACGAGTGCCTGTATGCGCAGGTAATCTTTTTGTGCAATATTGCCTGCCTGCAGTTGCGCCTGCATAGCGTTCTCCAAGTTATTAAGCCTTGCAAGCTGCGCTGTTAATAACTCTTTAGTTGCAAGCAACTGTGCAATTGTGTAGTAATCCTGGTGCAACTGGTACCGCAGATTGCGCAATACATCCTGCAATTGTAATTCGCTCAGTTTTGTATTGGTTGTTGCCAGTGCTATTTGCTTGCCGCGTTTGCCGGCGGTTTGTATCAGTTGTTGCAACTGAACATAATACTCACCGGTAGGATTGCCATACATGTCTTTACCATGCTCAAAAAAACGGTTGCCTGCATAAATGTTTTGGTCGGTACTGATAATAGGGTTTTGCCACAGCTTAGCTTGTTGTATTAATGCCCTGCCCGCATCCACATTGTAATGAGCAGCCAGCAGGTTGAGATTGCTGTCTAAAAAACGCCTGTCAATGTTGTTTAAGGAATAGATTATGGTATCAGATTGCGCATGCAAAGCAGCGGCAGCCGCCAGACTGACGACCAGCATCAACAGCCTGCGTACAACACGCTGCTGTGTGAAATAAATAATCACTTGTAAAGTTGTTTAGTAAAAAGAAAGATTAACTCTATAGAAAGGACGGAAATAAAACCTGCTGAATACACACATTTTACAACACAGCTAAAGCAAGTATTGCATAATATGGCAACAAGAAACAATCAGGTTTTATTTAAAGGAAAACTTATGCTTTAGGTGGCGGTGATACGATATCTTTATCGCAATTGGTATAAATTGCCAGGAAAAATATATTGTAGTTGGGAGTAGTTGGCGCTGCTACATATTGCCGGTCTTGCAAGTCATTGACCGGCACTTTAAAAGGTTGAAATTTAAACAGCAACTCATGGCTGTTTTGATTGTTTTGGTTGGATGATTCTTTCCTTTCGGGAAAAGCATTTTTTTTTTGCATCACTATTTCTGCCACATATTCCGTTACAGAGTTGATGATGTTGATCTCTTTTCCGTTCACAGTAAGAGCGGTTTCGAAATTCTGTGCATACAAGCCAAGGTTGAGCACCTGCAGTGCAACCACTGCAATGATAAGATTAGAAAGATATGTACGTAACCTTGTAAGCATGGATGTAAATGCAGGTGCAAAGTTGTGAACTATCTTTCTTTACACGCATTAAGCTGATGTTAAAGCCGTTGTGTTCAAGAAGATTTTAAGTAAAATAAAAGCAGGTTGATGGTATGCACTTGCCATGGTAAAGTACGGATAGAGAAAAGATTGAATTCGGCGTATCGTAAGAATGGATAATACGAATGCACCAATCAGATGCTTTTCAATATAAAAGGTAATCAGCCTCCCCTTCTGCAATTGCGCCCACTCGAAAGTATGATTATCAGCGACTCACAGGTGCTTTTTCGTCAGGATAGATTGTGGAATGACGAGTAGCTTTTATTATTTATCTGTTCACATCCAAAGTATTTAACCAAAAAACAAAAAGGCAGCCATTACTGGCCGCCTTTTATATAAACTTTTAAATTAAAGATTATGCTACTGTCTTTTTCACCTTTATTTCTGGTGCCGTAGATGGTCCTAAAGGTTTGTTACGGGCAAAATCTACAAGGATTGGTGCCGCAACAAATATAGAAGAATACGTACCGGTGATTACACCAATCAACATTGCAAAGGCAAAACCACGGGTTACTTCTCCACCAAAAATAAACAGGATAAGCAAGGTGAGGAATACCGTAAGGGATGTCATAATGGTACGGCTAAGCGTTTGGTTGATAGCGCGGTTGATTATTGCTTCTTTACTTTCGCCGCGCATCAGCTTAGAATCTTCGCGTATGCGGTCGTACACAATTACCGTATCGTTCATAGAGAACCCAATCACCGTAAGGATAGCCGCAATAAAGTGCTGGTCGATCTCCAGTGGGAACGGCACAATACTACGTGCAAAGGAGAAGACAGCGAGTGTTACAAACACATCGTGCAGCAAGGAAACGATAGTACCGATAGAGTAACGCCAATCGCGAAAACGTATAAAAATATACAGACAAATCATAATGATGGCGATGACAGTCGCTTTGGTAGCCCCCTGCTTTAAATCGTCCGAAATAGTAGGCAACACTGTTTGCGAGCTTTGTTTGTAGCGGCTTGCAAATTCGCTGTAAGTAGTGCCTTGCGGCAAAAATGGCACAAGCCCTTTATATAAAGTTTGCTCTACAGCAGAATCCACATTATTACCTGTTTCATGTATTTTGTACGAAGTAGTAATATTCAACTGGTCCTCACGGTCAACAGTTTTGATAATGGGATATTCGCCAAATACAACTTTCAGGTCATCGCGCATTTTGTCCACATTCGGTTTGTTTTCAAAACGCACAGTATAGCTACGACCGCCGGCAAATTCCACACCTTCGTCGAAGCCGTGGCGGAAGGAAGCGATACCTAATATCACTACTATTACCGAGATACCATAGGCAACCTTGCGGTATTCGATAAATTTGAAAGCGGCATGCTGAAATATTTTTTGAGAAAATTTCGTAAAGTATTGGAAATGGCGATTGCGGTTGGTATAAATATCTGTTACCACGCGCGATACTAAAATACCGCAGAACAAAGACAACACAATACCTACCATTTGCGTAGTAGCAAAGCCAAGCACCGGGCCTAAACCAAATATAAACAGGATGGCGGCAGTGAGGAAGCTGGTAACGTGCGCATCGAGTACTGGTGCATACGAGCGCCTGTAACCATCATTCACGGCAGTCTGGTAGCCTTTGCCGCGCGATAATTCTTCTTTTATCCTCTCGAAAATAATTACGTTGGTATCTACTGCCATACCTACCGTAAGCACCAACGCCGCAATACCGGCTGCCGTTATAGTAAAGCCAAATGCCGCTAATATACCGATGGTGAATAACAGGTTTAATATCAAGGCAATGTTTGCAACCCATCCGGCTGTGTTATAATAAATGAGCATCAGTACAAAAATGACCGCGAACGAAATGATGAACGCCAATGCACCACCATTCACCGCTTCTTTACCCAGTGTAGGTCCTACAATCTGCTCCTGTACAATTTTGGCAGGCGCAGGCAGTTTGCCCGATTGCAGAATACTGGCTAAGTCCTGCGCTTCGTTGGTAGTAAAGCTACCAGTGATTTGCGAGCTGCCATAAGGTATCTCATTTTGAACAAAAGGTGCACTGTACACCACATTATCCAGTACAATAGCAATGGGTTTCCCTACATTAGCTTTCGTCATTTGCCCCCATAAGCGGGTGCCTACCGCATCCATTTTCATGTTAATGGAAGGGCGGTTCCTTTCGTCATAGCCCTGGCTGGCTTCTATTACATGCTCGCCCTCCAGTTTGGCTAAGCCATTATCAAGTGTTTTTACAGCATACAGTTGCAGTATGTTGGCATTAGCAGCAGTATTGGTTCTGTCCACTTTACCGTACATAAATTCCACATTGCTCGGAAACCTGTTTTTGATAAAATCCTGCCTTAAATAATTTCCCAATGTAGCCGTATCCTGTGCCCGGATGTAACCAATGAAAGCCGGATACTGCATTCTGCCATCACGGTCTTGCTGCGGCTGTACCGGCTGCAGAATAGATAAAATAGGATTTGCATTTTTCTTAATGGTAGTACTATCCACCGGCTTGTTGGCGGCAATAGCTGCTGTAGCAGTATCTGTTGTATGTTTTACTGTATCGGCCGATAATGCCGTACCAATAGCAGTAGTATCGCTTTTTAAAGTAGATAACGTATCCAGCTTGTTTTTACCATTCAAATAATCACTCATTGCCTGGTCGGCCGATTGTAAAGGCTCTGCCAGCTCTGCAATATTATATACTTCAAAAAACTGCAGGTTGGCAGTTGATTGCAGGTAATGCCGCACACGCTCAGGATCGGTAATGCCTGCCAGTTCAATATTGATTCTGCCCTTTGCCGGATCGGGATTGATGTTGGGAGAAGCTACCCCAAAGCGGTCAATTCTCGTACGGAGAATCTGTTCGGTATTATGGAAAGCTTTATTAGCCTGATCCTGAAGGTAAGACAGTACTTCGTCGTTAGAGCTGGTAGCTTTTATTTTGCCGTTGCTGCGCGTTACAAAAAGCGGAGCCAGTTTGCCATTGCTGCCGGCAATTTTCTGGTATTCCTGGTTGAACAGGTTAATAAGATTATCACCACTATTTGCTTTGATTGCTACTGCATTATCCAACGCTTTATTGAACTGCGGATCTTTACTGTAATTAGCTAACGAACGAATTAATCCGTCCAAACCTACTTCCATCGTTACGCTAATACCACCCTGTAGATCGAGACCGAGGTTCAGTTCTTTATCTTTTGCACTCTGGTACGTAGTCAATCCAAACGGACCGATTTCGGAACCTTTGGTGCTGTCGAGCAGGTAAGCGAGGCGCTGTTTTTTAAATGTATTCAAACTGTCGGCATATATAGCCTGCTGCGCTTTATCGCCGGCGTATTTTTTTTCGGGCGATGGGAAATTGGCCCGCACCCAGGCATCTGCGCGCTCAGACATACTATTTTCATGGTTGTGCACTATCCATGTAAATGAAAGCTGGTAAAGGCAAATCAATATCAAAGCAATCGTGAAGAAACGCACCAAACCTTTCAGTTGCATACTTATTAGGGATTTACTAAAATTTTTTTATAAGGGCGCAAAGATAGGGGTTTGCGTAAAACAAATGCCGCTCTGCACACCTGTACACGCAAGTGTAAGACAGTACGCATTATAAGCCAATATGCAATCGCAAATTTTAAGGATATTTTCATATTTTTTATGCTTTTTATTCTCTTCTTATCCCGATAAAAACCGCATCTTGCTTTTAATATATTATATGTATTTGATATCCTTGGATCTACAATCCGATGCATAATTACTGCAAGATACAACCAGGTAAGCGGCGCATGACTGCAAAATGGCGATCTTGTTTCGAGCTACAGGGCTAAGATCCGTAATGTAGGAGCATATTTAACGCTGCCAAAATCAGGAATAGCAGATAGCTGCAACTTATATCTCAATTTTCTTTATATAATCAAAATAAAGAGGTCTTTTTGTAAAAAATATACCCCGATTTTTTATGCCGCCCTATTGTTTTGTTCATTAAAAAACGTATTTTTGGTGTTATCTGCAACGCTGCACACTTTGTGTGGCGTTGTATTTTTTTTACCTGTATAAAAGCAAAAGAGTTATGAACGACGTAATGTATGTATCCAAAGAAAGCTTTGAGAAATTGCGGGGAGAGCTGCACCATATGAAAACGGTACAGCGTCCTGCAGCGTCGAGGGCTATTGCCGAAGCGCGCGAAAAGGGAGACCTGAAAGAAAATGCAGAATACGATGCAGCCAAAGAGGCGCAGGGCATACTCGAAGCTAAAATAGCCCAACTGGAAGGGCAAATAGCCTCGGCCCGTATTGTGGACTCCAGCGAAATAGACACGAGCAAAGTGACCATTTTAACCAAAGTAACCTTTACCAATATCGCTACTAAAAAAACGGTTACCTACCAGATTGTGGGTGAAACAGAAGCCGACCTGAAGCAAGGTAAAATATCTTCGGCCTCACCCATTGGCAGAGGCTTGCTGGGCAAGCAAAAAGGCGAAGTAGCTGAGGTACAGGCTCCTACCGGCCTCCTGAAATTCAGGGTGGAGAATATCTTTATTTAAGCAATTTTCTTTTTATACAACAAAAAATCCCGCAGCGTTGTATTTGCGGGATTTTTTGTTGTAATTGCCGCTGTTGCTATTTTAATTCCTTCTATCTCTCACTCTGGTACATGAATTGTCTTATAGCAGTCTTTAAGTAAAAACCTATTATTATGAAAAAAATACTAATCGCTGCCACTATTGTAGGCGCTGTAGCTGCAGGACTGATTATTTACCTGCGTGAATATTATAACAGTACAAATGAACTGGAAGATGCAGCAGAAGACGTAGACGATGCTGCCAACGATGCTTTGGATACAATGAATAAAAACATACGCAAAGTGGAAAGGAAAACTGATCCTGTGCTGAATTAATAAAAATCCTTGGTATACTACTATCAAAAGCGGTCATTAACAGACCGCTTTTTTGTTGTACGCCATGAATTTCTTTTTATCCTTTTATCTTTACCTCAAATTGTTGCTATGACTATTTTTTCAAAAATTATTGCCGGCGAAATACCTTCTTACAAAATAGCAGAAAACGACCGGTTTCTCGCTTTTCTGGATGTGTATCCTTTAGTGGAAGGCCATGTGCTGGTAATACCTAAGATAGAAACGGATAATCTCTTTGATTTGGACGATAGTTATTTATCCGAGATACTCGTATTTGCCAAGCCAGTAGCAAAAGCAATTGAAAAAGCGTTCCGGTGCAACCGTTGTGGCATATCGGTAATTGGCATAGAAGTGCCGCACACACATGTACATTTAATACCTATTAATACAGCCAATGATTTAAACTTTACCAGGGGAAAACTAAATATGAGCAAGGAAGAGCTGAAAACAGTGCAGGAGAAAATATTACTGGCAATGGAAAAATAAAGAGTAAGATTCAAAAACAAAAGACAAGGAACAAAATTTAAGATGCAAGAGCAACGCTTTATTTCACTTGCCACTTGAATGAACAGCTTGAATCTTAAGTCTTGTCTCTTGTTCATTTATTCTTTCTAAAAGCTGCTTATGAAAATGTACCACCTGCGGCACCAGCAACTGCTGTTCATCATTTATAAATACTACATCGCATAGCTTCATTTTTATCTCCTCGTCAATCTGCCGGTTAATGCGGTGAAGCACCTGCTCGCGCGTAGTGCCATCACGCTTGATGGCACGGTGAATGCGCAGGTGTTGTGGTGCATATACTCCAATTACGGCATCCAAACCGGCAGCAGTACCGGCTTCGAAAAGCAAAGCCGCTTCTTTTATTACATACGGCGCAGCTTGCACCGCAAACCATTGCTCCGCCGCAGCAATGGTTGCCGGATGCACAACCGCATTTAATTGCTCCAGTGCAAAAGAGTCGGTAAACACTTTTTCTGCCAGATGTTTTGTATTCAGCAGTTTATTTTCATATGTCTTTTCACCAAACAACTCTATCAGTCGTGCCCGCAGTTGTTCGTCGTTACTCATTAGCTGCTTGGCAATTGCATCGGCATTAAAAACAGGAATGCCTAATACAGCAAATATTTGCGCTACAGTGCTTTTACCACTGCCAATACCGCCGGTAAGTCCTATGCGTACGGGCTTGTGCACGGCCGCAGACATACTAAAATGTTCTACATTTTGATTACTGAAAGGCATACTGAATTTTAATGAAGAATAACTATCACAGCCTTAGTTCCAGCCCTTACGAATTACTTAGTTTAGATTACTACAATGCTGTTGTGGGAAACATCCATCAAATACAAAAAGATACGAGCCTTAATGGTTGCAAATAATACATTCATTTATCCATGCACTATATAGCCTGTAGTTGTTGTTGCTTTTCTTTTACCCAGCCCAAAGCCAGTTTTAACTGCTGGTCTATTGTAAGATAAGTATTATCTAAAACAATTGCATCGGGAGCTTTGCGCAACGGACTTACTTCGCGGTTACTATCTATATAGTCGCGCATTTCAAGGTTGTGCCGCACTTCTTCGAGTGTAATATTTGGATTTTTCGCATACAACTCCTTAAACCGCCGCTCTACACGTATTGCCGGATCGGCAGTCATAAATATTTTTAATTCTGCATTGGGAAAAACGGCAGTACCTATATCTCTTCCATCCATCACAATGCCTTTTTGCTCTCCCATTTTCTGCTGCTGTGCCACTGCGAATGCACGCACTGCCTTAATAGCTGCTACTTCGCTCACGGCTTCGCTCACCAGCATTTCGCGTATAGGAATAGCTACATTTTCACCATTTAAATAAATATCATTTTCACCTGTAATTTCATTATAATAAAACTCCAGATTAATATCTTCAAGCGCCTTTTTAACCTGTTTATTGCTGCTGATATTGATATGACTGCGCAAAAAATATAGGGTAATAGCACGATACATAGCGCCGCTGTCTATGAAAATATAGCGTAGATGCCGCGCAAGCTGACGCGCCAGGGTGCTTTTGCCACAGGATGAATAGCCATCTATAGTAATAATAATACGCTGCATGACACCATAAAGATGATGCAATTTTGTAAAACGGCAAAGCCTTGCAGGGAGCAATTTACAGAAAGCCTGAAATTACAGGCAAATGCTTTTGCTACAGGCATGTTTTACCGTGGTGCAGCAGTATCGCCGGGCACTTTGTTAGCTACAGTATCGGCGAGTGAATCCACCTGATCGTGCGGTATAGCCTGGCTATGCGTTGCTGCCTCGTTTTGGGCTGCAGGATCGGTTGGATATATATTGGTAGTATCAGCAGCCTTCTCACCCTTGCTTTCAGTAGAAGAACTGCTGTTGCAGGCCGCCACGGTTGCAGCAATCATCAGTATGCCAAAGAGTTTTTTCATATAAAATAATGGTTAGTTGCTATGTTTAAGGCAATAACTATGCAAGAAAAGAATAACAGCAGCACTTCTTTTTAAAATAAAAAGCCAGCAGTTAATAACTTTATCTTTCTACAATATAATTGCATACAAATCAATCGCAAGCCTCACAATAGCGGGGAAAGTATTCATGGGTTTTACAGAAAAGATTAATTATTTACCCATATAAACAACAAACCCAAAGCCTTACGGGGCTTCGGGCCGGCTGTTCCTTTCTTATCTCCTTATCAAAAACTGTACATCCTTACCAGGTAGTACTTTGAAAATAAGTACCTGCTTCGTTGGGGTTTGTTGAAAACCTTATAACCATCCATTCCTTACCATTGCTATCTGTTTCTATGGTATAATATAATGTGGAAGGGTTTAGTTCATTGCTGTTCGCAGTGCGGTCGAAGTTACTGTCGCGATTGCAGGAATAAAAGCCTCGAAAGTTACCTTGCTGCGGATACAATGTAAACGAATGATCGGATTCGTTAAACGTTACCGTTCCTTTGTAATACGTAAAAGCTTCGGCGCGGCAAGCACCATCAAATGAAGCAAGTGCTAAGTAAAATTCGGCATCACCACTTTTATTAAACGTAAATGCCACTGATTGTGTATAAGGATTATCGTCATACTGTGTACCATTGTAGCTCCACCAGTCACTCATGGCAAAAGTGCCGCTCAGCCAGTTGCCGGTAAATGCATCCGGCACGTCACTACGTGGCATATCGGGTATAGTAGCACCGCTTTTCTTAGAGCAGGCATTCAGGGTGAACGCTGCTACTAAAATAAAAAAGTAATAAAGCGGTTTCATTGGTTTAGATTTAGGTCTTATGCCATAGGTGAAAAACCATTTACTGTATTGCTTGTATAAAGTTGTGTTTGAAAATAACCGGCAGCAAAGTTGCTTTGTAATGAATTGTAAAAAATGGTGGCTGAATTGAAGTTAGTCAACAGGAATATACTTACACAATAGTCCGCCATTTTCTTTTTTACGTGACTAAATGTAAAAACCTGCAACTTGCAGCATACTTTAACTATCATTACTATAAATCACTCCTATGGAAAACAGGCCTTCTAACGGTGAGTCTTTTGGCGATAATACCTATGAACCAAATAAACCCCAAACAGGTTTAACACCCCGCGAACTCATTCATTATCACATGAATAATCCCGACGAGCCTATTTCGGATGAAGCTATGGAAAACCTTGTTTTAGTTACAAACAGCAGTGCTATTACCGCAAATACACCGGAAGATACCACCAATAATGCGTTGCTAACTACCAATGATTAACAGGAGATAATTAAAATAAAGTTCCACTTTTAAATAAGTTATCCTACACGAGCTGCAGGCCTCAAGCAACACGCTGCAAGAGGGATTTATATCTTGCTGCTTAATTGAAAATGGTATAATAAGTTCATTGCATTTACAATGTTTGAATAGCCAGACTAAGTATCTTTTACACTTCGCTATAACTGCCTGTTGCTTATAACAAAATAACCGGAGGCTGTAGGATGCAGTGTATTTTTGCGCTTATACACAACATACACCTACATGCCAGATTGTACTATACGAAAGCTAAGAAAAGAGGATAATGCTATACTTGCAAATATCATCCGCCGCACTTTTGAAGAGTTTAAAGTAAACACTGCCGGAACAGTGTATGAAGACCCAACTACTGATGATTTGTACCATTTATTTTACCGGGATGATGCTGTATGTTGGGTGGCAGAAATAGATGGCGCTGTTGCAGGCTGTGCCGGCATTTATCCCACCAAAGGATTGCCCGCCGGCTATTGTGAGTTTGCAAAGTTTTATTTAGCTCCATCTGCAAGAGGCAAAGGTGTTGGCGGACAGTTAATGCATACATGTATAGCTTCCGCAAAAGAGCTGGGCTATACGCATATTTACTTAGAAAGTCTTCCGGCGTTCAGCAAAGCAATTGGCTTATATACGAGGGCGGGTTTCCGGCAATTAAAGGAACCGTTGGGCAACTCCGGGCATTTTGGATGCAACATCTGGATGATAAAAGAAGTATGATTTTTTCATTTAAATCATTGATCGACTGTGCTGCCTTAAACGAACATTATAAAGTATTTAAAAGCAGCTTATAATCCGATGCAATCCTTTTTACATAAAAAAAGGAGTTTACCTTTAATCTGGTTTTTGCATAGGGAATATTTTATTGGTGTTTTTCATAGGTTAGCACGGCCGTTGTTTTTACAATGGCTTTTTATTTTTAACAGTGATTGGGAAGAGTCCTATGATTGATAGGATTAGGAATATATCTTATTAACGCTGTGTTTCTCTGCAAATAACTACTTATACGCTATGGTTCAATAAACGTGTATTTATTTACATGCTCAAAGGTTATCCTTTCAAGTATTCATAAGATTATAAATGAATGTAACTGCGGTTCAATAGTATTATCATAACCTAATCCCTTTCACCAGTACATAATCCGGGTAACGACATTCTTATCTTTTTATATACTTCTTTACGCTAAATCCTTTTATTTTTTTTAACTAAAAGCCCTGCAACTACACTGTGTTTTTATCATCTCACACTATATAGCAATCTTTAAAACATTCACCCGATAAAACAGATATTATGAACTCAATTGTACGCTTTACACTGGCTTTACTGATAACTGCTGCTTTTGCTTCGTGCGTTAAAACTGTAGAAGCACCTCAACCTCCAGCTACCGACCCCATCACCGGATCGTGGATAATAACCGATGCGGCAGAAAATGATGGCTCCGGTTGGTATTCATTTAATCCCGGCATTGATGGCGTGTTTACTTTTTATAACAATGGCGCCGCTGAATATGATGATGGTTACTCCTTTTTGCAAGGCAGTTGGAACAGCTATACACAAACCAGTGGTTACTACGATGCATATGGAAATTACTACACCGATGCACACCAGGTTTTTCAGGTGCAGGCTAATAGCAATGGCGGTGGCTCAATTGATTTATATTTTGACGATATTAGTTTCTTTAACCGCAACACATTTGTAGGTACTTATTACAACGGCAAAGGCATAGAGAAATATACGTTTAGCAGGTACTAAAACATTTTGCAAATAGCGCATTGATAATATAATTATGAAATGCTGAAAAAGACTGCTTTGATGCAGTCTTTTTTATTTGAATAGCTTCAGCAAATTAGTTGCTGTAACCCAGCACTGATGCTGTTTTATACAGCGCTGATATACTTCATATTATAACCAGAGTGCATATCGCCCTTGTTTTATTCGGCTGCCGCTGTGATCGCAGGTGCTGAAAAAATTCCAATCATTTAAAACCATCCTTTCTGCTTTTTCGTAATTCAGGAGTAGGTTTTGTTTTAATTGCTTTAACACGCATACATAATAGAATAATGAAGTGGTACTGCCCCAATAGTAAAATGTTTCTTTTACTACATTCCTCGCTTCTGCTATTCTATTCATTTCTTTTTTGAAGTATATGTCTCTGGGACATTATGCTGATGTATAGATGAATAGCGGCCTTTTGTATGGTATAGGAGATTGATCTTTATCCTATACTTCGCTTAAACATACATGAGCTTGCCAGGCTACTTCAATACTTTGATGCGCAGCTTATAATACCGGCCTATTTACAACAAACATAATCAGCCAAATTCCACTACTGGCTTATAACAATCTTTAAACATGAGTATTGCCACAATACCCAAAAGAAGCTTTATGCACTCTTATTTATTTACCTAAAGAAACACTACGTATGCAACAAAAAAACAGAATTCCCGAACCGGTGACTGAGCAAATGCCTGCCACCAACTACCTGCCCGGCAGGAGAAACTTTTTAGCCAAACTTACCGGGGCAGCCGCCCTTACTGCTGTAGCAGCCGCATGTAACAAGGAAACTAACTTTGGCAATGGTGCTAACCTTTTAAGTGCAAATGACCAGCGCCTTGCAGCAGGCAAAGCCATTAGCATGGGTGAAGGTGATATTGCCGTATTAAACTATGCTTACCTGCTGGAGCAGTTGGAAGCAACGTTTTACACAATGGTAGTCAGTAACTTTTTTAGTGGTATCAGTAACTACAACAGAATGCGGTTTATGCAAATCAGAGATCACGAAATTGCACACCGCGAGTTCTTTAAAAATGCGCTGAGTACTATGGCCATTCCCGAAATAGAATTCGACTTTAGCATGGTTGATTTTTCCAGCAGGGATAGTGTGGTAACGTACTCAAAAACATTTGAAGATACCGGCGTAGCTGCATACAATGGCGCCGGCAAGTATCTTAAAAATCCCGATTATTTACTTGCTGCCGGCAAAATAGTTTCGGTAGAAGCACGTCATGCTTCGTTCCTCAGAAGCCTCGACGCACCCACCTCTTTTGCTGCCAACGATGTGGTAGATATGAACGGGCTGGATGTGGCAAAATCGCCGCTGCAGATAGTAAAAATTGTGGCGCCATTCATCAAGACGCCAATGGACTTTTCTAAACTGCCTGGTTAACAATCCATCACCAATTTAAAAACAAACTAATTATATGAATTTCAATAATATTATAACCGAAATAGAAAAAATTGATCCGGAGGTATATGACCGTCTGGATAACCGCCGCAATGCGATGCAACAGTTTGCAAGAATAGGTGGCAAATTAGCACTCACTGCTATACCACTTGCATTGGGCGGTATGTTTAAGAAAGCGTATGCTGGTGGCGGCGGCACCATGCCCGGTATAGTAGATGTACTCAATTTTGCATTAACGCTCGAATATCTCGAAGCTGAATTTTATAATGTAGGTACAGCTACGTCCGGCCTGATTACAGATAGCAGAGTGATGTCTGGCTTTATGACCATCAGGGATCATGAGAATGAGCATGTTGCTTTTTTAACTGCTACTATTAAGGCCTTGGGCGGAACACCGGTAGCAAAACCTACATTCGACTTTACAGCAGGCGGTGCCTTCTCCGATGTATTCTCTAATGCAGATACTTTTTATGCTGTTTCGCAAACTTTTGAAGATACCGGCGTAAGAGCTTACAAAGGCCAAGCCGGCAATTTAATATCCAGCAATGAGGTGCTTACTGCTGCGCTGCAAATCCACTCAGTAGAAGCAAGGCACGCTTCGTTTGTAAGAAGCCTCCGCAGTATCAGGATGAACTGGGACGAATCCATCCGCCCATGGATTACCGGCAATTCTACTTCGGGTATTGGCGCGGCTGTACAGGCTACTTATGCCGGGGAAGAAAATACGAACCAGCTTGGTATAGAAATAACCAACATCAACGGATTTGATATAAGCTGGGATGACGCTTCAGAAGCATTTGACGAGCCGCTGAGCATGGAAGCTATATTGACGATTGTAGATCCGTTTATTGTGAGCTAAGAATATTTTATTGTAAAAAAGGTGCTTAAGTATTGTAGTAAAAGGTGCTTTTTGCAAAGCACCTTTTACGTTTAGATTATCAGTTTGAAATAGCTATGTAGCACGTGTTTCTCAAAAATTATTTTACTTTTTCCTAAAGAAAATACGTATCGGCACACCACTAAAGTTGAAATGTTGTCTTAACTGATTCTCTAAATAATTGCGGTAAGGTGTTTTAATATCATCGGGATAATTGGTAAAAAAAGCAAAAGAAGGCACCTGTGTAGGCAACTGTGTTACATATTTTATTTTAATGCTGTTGCCGCGCACTACTGGTGCATGATGCGCTTCTATGGCTTTCAGCATTACATCATTCAATTTGCTCGTTGGTATCTTACGCGTTTTATTGGCATACACTTCCAACGCAGTTTCCATTGCTTTATAAATACGCATTTTTTCGGCTGCCGAAATAAAAATAACCGGCACATCAGTAAAAGGAGCAATTTTTTCTTTCAAACGTTTTTCGTAATCGCGGGCAGTATTGGTGGTTTTCTCCATCAGGTCCCACTTATTTACCAGCACCACAATACCTTTGCCTTTGCGTGCTGCCAATGAGAAAATATTTACATCCTGTGCCGTAATACCTTTTTCTGCATCCAGCACCAGGAGGCACACATCCGCCTCATCCATTGCTTTGATAGCGCGAATAACAGAGTAAAACTCAAGGTCGTCTTTCTCTTTATTTTTCTTACGCAACCCCGCCGTATCTATCAGCACAAACTCTTTTTGAAACATGTTGTAGTGCGTGTGAATCGTATCGCGCGTAGTGCCGGCAATATCACTTACAATAGTCCGCTCCTGCCCTACCAAGGCATTCAGTAACGAAGACTTGCCCACATTGGGCTGACCAATAATAGCAAACTTGGGCAATGCAGCAATTTCTTCATCTTCTTTTGTTTGAGTAGCTTCCGGTATCAGTTTCACCAGCGCGTCTAATAGTTCGCCGGTGCCACTTCCAGTCATGCTGCTTACAAAAAAAACATCTTCAAAACCTAAGATGTAAAACTCGCTTGCGTCCAACATACGCTCGTTGTTATCTACCTTATTTACGGTTAAAAAAACCGGTTTGGTAGTGCGGCGCAGCAAGTCAGCCATCGCATCATCAAGGTCGGTAATGCCCGCCGAAGCATCAGTCATGAATACTAATGCATCCGCCTCATCTATGGCAATACGTACCTGCTTGCGGATTTCTTTTTCAAAAATATCTTCGGTATCGGGCACAAAGCCACCGGTATCGATAAGGTTGAATGTTTTTCCATTCCAGTCAGCAATACCATATTGCCGGTCGCGCGTAACGCCGCTAATGTCATCAACAATCGCTTTGCGCTGCTCCAGCATACGGTTGAAGAAAGTACTCTTGCCAACATTTGGTCTTCCTACTATGGCAACTGTGAAACTCATATTGCAAAAGTAAGTATAAGTTGCAGGTAATCACTATTGTGAATGTTGAATTGTAAATTAGAGAACTATCCCTGGTGAATGAATGAGCATACAGGTATACCTTACATATTTTTACGACCTTTTAGCTCAATGGTATCCATACTCTTTCAAAAACAATTCATTGTCACGCCACCTGGGGCGCACTTTTACAAATAGCTCGAGAAATACTTTACGCTGCAAAAACGATTCAATATCGGCACGTGCCAGTGAACCGATTTTCTTAATCATTTTTCCACCTTCGCCTATTAAAATAACTTTTTGTGTTTCGCGCTGCACAATAATGTCGGCCTGTATTTTTATCAGGGTTTCTTTTTCTTTAAACTCATTCACCAACACTGTAGTATGATAAGGTATCTCATCGCCAAACAACTCATAAATTTTTTCGCGCACCATTTCACCTGCAAAGAATTTAGTGGGCAAATCAGTTAAGTCTTCTTCATTATAAAAAGCATCGCCATCGGGCAGTAAATCAAGAATAGCATCTAACAATTCCTGCAGATTGCTTTGCTGCAAAGCAGCAATAGCCACTACTTTTTTGCAATAAGGTTGTTGGGCAAAAAAAGCTTTTGCAGCTTCTGCCTGAGCTGGCCGTACCGCATCTGTTTTATTAATTACTACAATTGCAGGCACCTTTAACTTCAATGAAGTAAACAGGGTATCACATTCTTCCAGATTATCTTTTATATCCACCAGCAGTAAGGCAACATCGGCATCTTCCAATGCACTTTTTACACTCTGCATCATTTTTTCGTGCAGTTTATACTTAGGTTCAATAATACCGGGTGTATCCGAAAAGATAATCTGGTATTCACCCGCTTTATTTAAAAAACCTTTTATGCGGTGCCGGGTAGTTTGCACTTTGCTGGATACAATAGCCAGCTTTTCGCCCAGTAATGCATTTAGCAAGGTGCTTTTACCAGCATTGGGCTTACCAAAAATATTTACAAAGCCTGCTTTCATAGGTGAGATTTTATAAGGAGATGCATGTTCTGTAAATAAAGCATTTCCTTTATTACGTCAAAGATAACACCGGATATGGGTGTGTATGATAATGCTTTTTTGTACATACAATGAATAACTGTGGTAACTTTGAAAGGCAGCAATACAATGCTTGCTTGTTAATGCCGGATAACGAAAGAATAACTAAAAGAATTACGGACGATTAAAAGATTGCATTATGAAAACGATGCTTGTTCCTGTTGATTTTACTGCCACATCAGACAACGCCGTTAGCTATGCGGTGGAATGGGGCAAGGCGTACGATTATAAACGCATTATACTGCTGAAAACGTTGTACGATTCCATGTTTGACAGCCTGATACCATCGGTGGATTATGTACGTGTAAACCAGGATTACCTGGTGAAAGAACGGGAAGAAGCGATGCAAAAATTGAGGACTATGTGCCGGGAATTAATTGCTAAAGTAGAACCGGACATAAAAGTATCGCTGGCGGTGAGTGAACTGCCGCTGTTGCGTTCTATACTTGAAATGATAGAAGACGAAAAGCCGGAATTGATTGTAGCAGGCAGCGATAATTACAGTTATTCAAGCGACAGTTTTGTTGCGGGCAATGTGATTGAAATTGCTAAGACAAGTCCGGTGCGCACGTTGATTGTTCCGGCACACTATCAATACCGGCCAGTGCAGCAGGCATTGGTACCAGTTGATTTTAATACCGTCAACTCGCTTAATAAACTGCGCCGCTATCAAACCACCACACCACAGTGGAGAGAAAAAAAATTGCTGGTGTTGAATGTAGATCCAAAAGAAAGATACCTGCACCCCGATGAGGAATTTAAAAATGCAGAAAATGCGCTGCATCAATACTTGCAAAATTTTCCCCATGAAGTATATTATTCAAATGATAAGAATATTATCAACGGCATTATAGATTTTTCCAGAACGCATGATACGCAGCTTATTGTAGCCTTGCCGGGCAAGCACAGTTTTTTGTATTCGCTTACGCATAAAAGCATCTCAGAAGCTTTGTACCGTAATGCAAAAAAGCCGGTGCTTATTTTGAAGTAAGAGTGGCTTTTGTTACTTCTTATTGCCATTAAATGCTAAAGTAGTTCCGCTTTGTTTTTGTTTTTGCATCCCGAAGAAATTCTGATAAACCTCTATGATAGTTGTAAAGAAATTGAAGTTTACAAGCAATCTATATGGCATACCTCCTAATGATGGAAATAACAACTTCTCTATCAATACTGATTATTAATGAATAATAAGGCTTTACTTAGTCTGTGTTTTACCTGGAGCAGATTAGTATTTAATATTTCAGCAATTTCATATTCATCAAAACCAATAATATGGTGCAATATAAAAACAGAGCGAAAACTAAGTGGCATATCTGTAGCACTTAGTTTTTCTGCATCCACATTTTGACTGAATAACTGGCTACTTATTTTAAAAATACATTGATGCACCATGAACTTCGATAAACGGATTTTTAATGAAGTGCCATTCTGCGGGTTAGTACAATATACATTAAAGCAAGAACATACCTGTTGAACAAGGTCCATTGTTTCATTATCAATAAATCCAAAACTACTTGCTATTTTATACAATAATGGTTCGTACTCCTTAATGCCGGCAGCAGTTTCTGTAACATGGTTATTGTATGCTTTAGGAGCCAAGCCTGGCAGAGAAAACAACTGAATAGTATTAGACAATGGTTCCATATTGAAATACTTACGTAATGAAATGGTGAATAGTTGAAGAAATTACTACAGGAAGGTATTCAACCTGTTTGCTTACCGGAGGTTGAAGCAACAATTAATAAAGGCCACTTCAACCTTATAAGCAAAAGGATACAACTACAACGATTTTAAATATTCTACCAAATCCTGCTTCTCAGCAGATGTAAGACGTAATGAGAAATGCTTATTGTAATGATCAACAACCTCATCCAGTGTAGCAAATCTTCCATCATGATAGTAACCACCTGTTGCTTTGGCAAATAAGCCACCCAAAGGCATAGTCCTGTACTTACCCGTTGGTGAGCGTTTAGCCTCAAAATCATCAATTCCGATTTCTGCTGCCGTGTGAAGTTTGTTATCAGCAAACAATGGAGCAGCGTGGCAGGTAACACAATTTGCCTTTGTTAGAAATATTGCTTTTCCGCGATTTGCTGCTATCGGATCGAAGCTGCCGGCAGGAGGCTTAGGAGCAGCAATAGAGTGTTGATAAGCGCGAAGCGCAGGCAATTTGCGGGTGATTAGATCAGGATGATTGGTTACATGATAGAAGCCATTTTCCACTGCAATAGGATACTTTTCCGGATTATTCAGCCGGGGGTCAAAGAAATTTCCTTTACCATGCATTTCCAGATTGCCTACAAATGCATTCCAATAGCTGATATCACCCCATCCCGTATAAGTTGTAAGATGCACATCTTTTAAACCAAAAGCAGCAGGGATAAGGTTGGCTGCAATTTTTCCGTCCGGACGAAATGCCTTTCCATCCATAAAAAGAATGGCGGGAAACCTACCGGGGCCCCACAAGCTCAATACAAGTCTTAGTGTAGGCTCGTCTACATGCAGCATGTTGGCAATAGGCTGTGCATTATCCGTAAGCGAAATAATGGCACCTACATTCAGGTCTCTGTTAGGCCATCCATCCAGCCGCTTGCCAATGCCGGGCGCAAAGGAATTATCAACGGTTGAATGGCAGGAAGCGCAGGTAATACCAATAGATTTTAATCCGCCATCAGCATTAAAGTTGCCTTTTACCCCAACTACTGAATTTAGCTTTAACAGCGTAATGGTTGTAGCCGGATCATCAAGGTCAACTGTTCCTGATTGTATGCCTGCAAGTACTTCAGGAGGTAATGCATCTACATCTACTTTCAACCCAACAGCCAGAGCCGCATTAGGGCTAACACCCGTACCAAAGCCGCCGTTAGCGGCACCTGCTATGGCTTTATCAATGTGCAGCTCCCCGCTCCAATAATCTTCATCACCAAAAGCATCAAAACGGAAAATTTCTTTTCCCTGGTTAACCAATGAGTAATCAGGTAATCGTTTTGCATCATTTGCATCTAATCGCCCGCCATCATTTTCATCTACAGGTAACGTTTTGGTACATTGTATAAGTGCTATGACAAGCAGTAACGATAATGATAGTATGACCATCGTTTGTTTTTGATAGCGCATAAAAAAGTATTTAATATTGAAAGATTATTTAGGTCAGTCTTGATGAACGCTTTTTATTCAGATAGTTTCACCAGCATTCAACAAAAGAGTGAGTGAGTATTTTAAAGGTTACATACAATTAAAAATTCTTTTAAAAATTCCTATAAATATTTGGATTCTGAATTTTTACAGACAATCAGTTCCGCAATATGATTGTGTCAAAATCTTTGTTGTACCCATTGCCAGGCAGCATATATGGAGTTGGCACATGCTTATAGCAGCAGTATTTGAGTTTTCAGAGGGTAAATGCGCGAATGGACCTCATAAAACCTGACTTTATTTTTACTACTTTTTGAGGGCACAAGGAAATCTGTTTTCTCGCTGCTGTTGAAGATAGAAAGCAAACGAATCTTACATGTACTAAAAAGATTCATGCATACTTACTCTTGTATCTCCTTATCCACAGCTTTATTGTACATACCCACGATAACAATTTCGCCTACGCCATATTCCATCCTTATTTGAAACAACTTTCCCAAACCTGGATAAATATATGACTATACAGGCGATTAAGTCATTGGCTTTCAGTTGTTTATTCAATGGTATTAATGTTGGCAGCCAAGTATGATATTAAGTGTAAGAGCACGATTTCACACATGCTCTTTTTAATTGACTCCCAATACGGAGAGATCAAACAAATGCTGATATAAACTTGGTGTTTTTCATAGGTTAGCAACGCCTGCAGTTTCCACTGTGGGCTTTTTATTTACACTATTCTAACTTCATTAAGACAAAGGCGGATAAGACCAATATCCACCTTGAACAATTTGGTTCTTCTATTTTGAGAGTGAAACTAAATTGGCTTAAAAACTGCTTTCTTGCTTAAACGGTAATAAATAATAAAGAGCTGCCCGGTAGTGAGCAGCTCTTTATATGTTGTATCAATCTGTTTATTATTTATGGTAGATGTAGTTGCTATTGCGGTAGCCAGATATATTTGCGTACCAATCTGCATACTGCGTGCCACCACTTTGCGCCCAGGTAAGAAAGTTTAAATAAGCTTTAGAAATGTTGTCCGTTTCGGTAGGATAATCAAAATCCTCAACAAAACTTAAAGCCCAGGGCCAGTTTTGCGCACTTAAATAATACCTGTTATTTGATACACTGGAATTGTCCTGACCAGTACCAAACAAAGTTTTGTCAGCTTTGTCGGTAGGTTTGCAACCGGCTAAGTGCACTTCATAGCCACGACGCTGGTTACTGATAAGGAAAGGATTGTACATACCTGCAGATAGCTCGGTGCTTGTTAATGGCGAAGTAAAGCCGATATATACATGTGCAGTATCTGCACTGGCGTATAACGCCCCTGTAGCCACATTTAAAAAACCTCCGGAAGGATACAGTGCACGGGTATCATCAAAAGGAATGATTACTGCATTGGTTTGTCCTGCTTCGGTACCATTGGCATTGCTGGAGATGTAATTAGCTATCAGTTTTTGCCCGGTTAATGTCTTTACTTTGCTGGATGCAACAGGTAGCTGCACGCCAAAGCCATTGATAAAGGTAGCTCCAATAGCACGTACAGCATAATCACCATACATCTCAACCGTATTGTTTTGTGCGTTTTTGATGTATTTATAGCGATAGCCTACTACCATATCATTCAAGTCGTAGTCACCGGTGGAAGGCCAAAGGTCTTCGAAGGAAAGAGTGCCCCAAATGCTTTCCGCAGGGTAGTACTGAATATAAGCACGGGCAGGATCAGTAGGGAATTTGTCATTCAGATCTGTTACACCATCTCCATCCTTGTCGTTCGGCTTATCAATAGAATTTACATTTTCTGTTGAGATAGCTTCTACGGGGTTGGAAGTGGTATAAAAAATCAGATCATTGAAGTCGTTATCACTGCCATCACCAGTACGTGTTTGGTCCTCAAAGCCGGTAAGAAATAATTTGTTTACGTCATCGTACAACAATACGGCATGTCTTGTCATTGATGAATTTGTTTCTGTTGTATTCAAATTATCATGTGTAAAAAATTTAACTGCATTGGTATTTATTTTCCTGTTATTTGCATTCCAGGCATCCTGCAGCAATACAAAGCCAACTGATATGCCGGGGTTAAAACGACCTAAATATACCTTATCACCTGAACGCATAGCACCACCTGAGCCGGAAAGAGATGCATTCGGCAGAATGATATGAATAGAGTCTATATCTGCCTGGGTAGCAGGAGGATCATTGGTAGGATAAGTATAATAGCCTAAAGTGTTGTAATAGCCTGCACCTTCACTTACAAATGTAACCCACACATCTGCTTTCTTTACAATATTGATGTCATTCACTGCACCTGCATTTAGATAATCAGGATGGTAGGTGGGTACTGGCTTTGCTTCCGGCAGCGAAGTATTAATGTAAGAAAGCAAGGTTGATGATATAATATCCGATGGACTTACCAGATTGGTAGGGCGCCCATTTACATCGTAAGGAATATAATCATATTTGGTAGAAGTAGCACCTCTGCCAGTTATGCTTCTGCCTGCTGTAATATTGCTTGCAGTTAATGGCTCCTGGCTATCGTTAGTTACAATATCGCCGCCAAAGCCACTATTGCCGCCAATAACACCTACAATGCTGCTGCCATTAATTACAGCTTTGGCATTGTGTATTAAACCGATATAAGAGGGATCTATGTACAAAGTATTCAGGTAAGCAGGAATGCTAACAGTAGCTTTCACCGAACCATCGCGGCCACTTAATACAGACAGCAATGATTTATCATCTTTACCTGCAGGTGATGAATACACGTTTACCAATACACCTGATATTGGCTGGTTATCGTTTGTAAGCAGTTTTATATCAATAGCTACTTCTTTGGAGGTAGAAAAATTGAAACTATTGGGAGCAATTTTTTCTGTCTCCGGCTGATTAATCTCAGGACTTCCTGATTCTTTTTTGCAGGAAACAATAAGGGTAATGGCAGATCCAAACAGGAGTGCTGCATAATACTTCTTCATGATATTGATTTTAAAAATAGAATTGGCTTTTCTTACAATTATTCTGTTTAATGGATAATGTTTACTAAAAATGGCAGATACTGTATAAGCTAATATTTAGTTATTCGATATTGAATTCATATGTACTAATACTGTTTGCCAATCATTAACGTGCCAGTATATTTCCTAATCTAATGCCAATATTGATATTAATTGAAAATGAATCAGTTATACAACCACATAGTTAGCCTTGAAATCTATTATTGGGAAAATAGTTGCAAAATGAGAAATCAGTTGCTTATAAAAGGGACTATATAGCATTTGAATGGAGAATAAGCAAAACTATACATTAGCTGCTGCTTTATTTATCTTGCAGCAGCTAAATAATTGATTTTTAAAACATTAACCTTTTTATCATTGCGAGAGGCGAGTTTAAACTACCGAGCGCCTCTGGCAGATACTATCCGGGCAGGTTACCATTGTAAGAAATGCGTGCGAATCTCCTCTCTGTTGCTTTCTATGTTCAACTCTTTTTCTCTCCATGGATTTTACTTTAGTTTAAGGTATTTCTGTTTGCAACAATGTTCAGGGGATAAATTTTATAGTCCAACTTTTAGCACCTAATTCTATGAGCTAAAAACTTTTATAAAATTGGAGGGAAGCCTATGAAAATTTTATTGTATTTAGGAGAATGAAGAATATACACAGTGTATCTAAAATAAAAAGCCTCACATCTGTGAGGCTTTTTATTTTGTTGCGAAGGATGGGTTCGAACCACCGACCTTCGGGTTATGAGCCCGACGAGCTACCGCTGCTCTACTTCGCGATTTGGGTTGCAAATATACAACTGTGCAGCCAATACTCAAAACTTATTTTAATCTTTTTTCCTGATGGTACTGCCGCCGCTGGTATCTACTCTTTTAATAATACCGCTCCCTTTATAATTCACAATACTGCCACCGCTTGCATCGGCACTCAGTTCTTTATTTACACTCACATTTATAATAGACCCGCCGGAAGCATCGGCAATGCAGGTTTCTACCGTTGCATCAAAACCGTTTAAAATAGCACCACCGCTCGCATCTACAGAAGCACTGGTAAAAGCACCTTGCAGGTTGGCAATGCTGCCACCACTCAGATCAAGGTTTAGATTATTGCCTTTAAATTCACCCGTGATAATGCTGCCGCCGTGGCATTCAGCGTTCAGGTCATTTACATTGATCGGGTCCACTGCTTTACCTATAGAGCCACCTGAAAATTCAAGGCTGTTCAATTGAGTAACGGTTACATACGCTTTTATTTTTTTATTGCCCCAGTTCCAGTTATTCCACATACCGGCATCTACATAAATCCGCAATACGCCATTCTTTACCTCTGTTTTTATTTTACTTACATACTTTGGGTCTTCGGCGCTTACGGCTACCGCCTGCTCGGTGCCTTGCGACAAATACACGGTAATGCCACCACCTGCACTCACGCCTTTAAACGCATCTACTTTGCGCACTTCTGCATTGGCATCGTACACCAGGTTTTGTGCTTTGGTAATTAACGCACTCATCATCAACACTATTCCTAAAATATATTTCATACAGTTCTTTTATTTTTAGCAATATAACGTAGCAATCTATAAAACGTTACACAATTTTTCATTTTCCGTACTTAACTTTGCCGACTGTTTTAAAAAGAAAGCCGGACAAATTCAGTAAAGCTTTCAATATAAAACAATGCTTTGATCATTTAATTAAAGCTTCTTATCCCGGGGTGCTGATTGTGCTACTCGCACAAAAAGCTGAGAATACACCCGTAGAACCTGAACAGGGTAATGCCTGCGAAGGGAAGGTGCACTTATCTTTTATACCTGCGCTTCTCCATTAGCAAAAATTTCCTGTTCTCAAAACATTTTTAAAACCGTTTAAAACAAAACGAATGAAAAAATTTTTGGGAACAACAGCAGCCATCTTCTTAGCTGTTGTTGTACACGCGCAAGTAACCGTGAAAGGTACGGTGCAAAACAGTGACAACGCGCCGCTACAAGGTGCTACCATCACATTTATAAACAATGGAAAACAGTTGAGTACTACCAGCGATGCAACTGGTATTTTCACTTTCAGTGATATTCCGGAGAATACGATTGCTGTTGTAAAAGCAACTTACATTAACAAGCAAACGGCGTTACAAAATATTACTATTGGCAACGAAGATATAGCCTTGAATTTTACTTTGCAGGATGTTGCTTACCATTTAGAACCACTGGAAGTACGCTCTACCAGAGCGTCGGATAAAGCACCGTTTACCAAAACCAATCTTACAGAAGCTGCAATAAAGAAAAATAATATCGGTCAGGATTTACCTTTTATTCTGAATCAAACACCCTCTGTAGTGGTTAATGCTGATGCAGGCAATGGCGTGGGCTACACCGGCATACGCATACGCGGCACTGATGGTACGCGTATTAATGTAACGCTCAATGGCATTCCGTACAACGATGCGGAGAGCGGCGGAAGTTACTTTGTAGATCTGCCCGATTTTGCTTCATCGGTCGGCTCTGTACAGGTGCAGCGTGGCGTAGGCACTTCTACCAACGGCGCAGGCGCTTTTGGTGCTACTATCAACTTAAGCACCAACGAATTACATGATAGTGCCTATGCTGAAGCAAACAACAGCTTCGGCTCTTTTAATACCTGGAAAAACACGATACGGGTAGGCAGTGGTTTGTTGAATGATCATTTTACTATAGATGCAAGGCTGAGCCGCATTAGCAGCGATGGTTTTATTGACAGGGCAAAAAGCAACCTGCAATCACTCTATTTTTCTGCTGCTTATATTGATAAAAAAACTTCGCTGCGCTTTAATATTTTTACCGGTAAAGAAAAAACCTATCAGGCTTGGAATGGAGTGCCGCAGGCTAAGTTATTTGGCACAAAACAGGATTTGGAAAATTATTACTACAACAATATTGGCACTTATTATTTTACGCCGGAAGACTCTATCAATTTGTTCAACAGCAACAAAAGAAGCTACAATTTATATACATATCCTAATCAAACTGATAATTACCAGCAGGATCATTACCAATTATTTTTCAATCAATCGCTGAATGATTATTTATCACTGAATGTTGCTTCCTTTTTATCGCGCGGGAGAGGTTATTATGAGGAGTATAAATATGGACAAAGCTATGCGGATTATGGTTTGAATAATTATGTTGTGGGCAATGATACGATTTCAGTAACAGATCTCGTAAGGCAACGTTGGCTGGATAATTATTTTTATGGACAAACCTTTTCTTTACAATACAAAAAACCAACCGATGAAATTACGTTTGGCGGAAGCTGGACAAAGTACGATGGCAAGCATTACGGCAATGTGATTTGGGCAAATGCAGGTATCCCCAAGGACTACCAATACTACAACATGCCGGCATACAAAACAGATGTAAATGTATATGCCAAATGGCTGCATACTTTTACCAATGCATTGAGTGTATTTGGCGATATGCAATACCGCCATGTAATGCATGACATGCGGGGCTTCGAATCTAATCCATCCTTATTCATCAAGCGAACTTTCAACTTTATTAACCCAAAAGCTGGTATCAGTTATACAAAACATGGCTGGAATGCGTATATAAGTTATGCATTAGCCAATAAGGAACCTAACCGCGACGATTTTGAAGCAGGCGAAACCGACCAGCCAAAGCATGAAACATTGAATGATTTTGAAGCAGGCATATCCAACCAAAAAAAGAATTACAACTGGAGTGCAACGTTATATTACATGCAGTATAAAAACCAACTGGTACTTACCGGGCAAATCAATAATGTAGGTGCATATACCAGAACGAATGTGCCTAATAGTTACCGTGCAGGCATTGAGTTGCAGGCAGGTTTAAAAGCAGCAAGCTGGCTAAACATTAGTGGGGGCGCTACTTTCAGCCGGAATAAAATAAAATCGTTTACGGAGTATTTAGATGATTACGATGGCAATTTCGATTGGAAAGGACAGCAAACGATCATACATTATAATACCGATATTGCTTTTGCGCCAAATGTGGTTGCGAATGGCAGTATTGCAATTTTCCCGGTAAAAAATGTAGAAATTGACTTGCTTAGCAAGTATGTAAGCAAGCAATATTTAGATAACACGCAAAGCGATGCTAAAAGCCTGCACAGCTATTTTACAGAAGATGTAAGAGCTATTTATACTTTTAAAAATGTCTTGTTTAAAGAATGGAGTATTGCAGGGCAGCTCAACAATATTTTCAACAAACAATATGAGGCTAATGGCTACACGTTTGGTTACTATTACGATAATCATTTAGTTACCGAAAATTACTATTTCCCAATGGCAGGCACTTATGGAACGGTGAGTGTGAATATTAGTTTGTAGAGGGATTTACCACGAAGGTGCTAAAGAGGCAAAGAATAGGTATAAAAGTTCCGGGCATTGCAAAGTCCCGGAACTTTTTGTATAGATTTCAACCATAATATTACATAAACTATTTTACGAAGCAGCACAAAGAAAATCCTTCAAATACCTGATGACTTCCTGGCTGCCGGTCGGCAGGTTGATGTTCTTTAAGCCTTCGTGGTTTAAAAAGCAATCATCTTTCTTCACACCTTCAAAATTTTTAAATATAAGAGTATCTTTGATATTTAAAGATGGAGGCTATTCATAAAAGCTTACAAAGATTTGTTTTATTGTATGCTTTAGCCTTATATCTGATATTAAAATTACTACATGAAGGTTGCTATTTATAGTCGTGGCCTGGACGACAGGCAGCAAATTCCATTGCTGGCATTAATTAACGAATTGCATAAATACAAGGCGTCCATAGCGGTGTCGGGAACACTGGCCGAGAAATACTGGGATGCCATGTCAGCCATTCAAAATATCACGGTTTTCAACGATAAATCCTCACTGGACGAAACAACTGATTGCCTTATCAGCCTCGGTGGCGATGGTACCATACTCGATGCAGTAACGCTGATTGGCGATAAAAACATACCGATCCTCGGTATCAACTTTGGCAGGCTTGGTTTTTTGGCAAGCATTGGTAAAGAAGAACTGAGCATTGCTGTAGATGCTTTGGTGAATGGCACGTATGTAGCCGATAAACGTATACTCATTCATTTAGATTCCGACCTGCCGCTTTTTGGCGATGCACCTTTTGCATTGAATGAGTTTGGTATTCATAAGCGGGATACTTCGCCCATGATAAAAGTGCATACCTATCTCAATGGCGAGTTTCTGAATTCTTATTGGGCTGATGGACTGGTGGTATCTACGCCTACCGGCTCTACCGGCTACAGCATGAGTTGCAACGGACCAATCGTTTTTCCCGATTCCAGTTCTTTTTGTATCACGCCGGTAGCGCCGCACAACCTCAATATCCGTCCTATTATTGTACCCGACAGCAATATTGTGTCTTTTGAAATTGAAGGACGCAGCGAGCAATTTATCTGTACGCTGGATGCGCGTAAGGAAATTGTTGAAAAAAATATTCAATTAGCCGTAAAAAAGGAGCGTTTTACCGTAAGTCTCATTCGCTTAAACGAAAACAGCTTTTTATCAACGCTCCGTTCCAAGCTTACCTGGGGGCTGGATAAAAGAAATTAATGCAGCCTGCACACACGAAAAAAGCGATACACACGTTAAATAAACAATTGTTTACTTTGCAGCTTATGTATAAGAGTATTTTATTAGCCGGTATTATATGTTTATCAGCCTTCGCCTCCAAAGCGCAGCTATACGAGAGCAATGTACGCCAGGGCGAGTTTGGATTGGCCATTGGTGCTGGTCATTATTTTGGCGATTTGAATACGCGCGCTTCTTTAAACCGACCTAAATTTTCTGCCGGTGCTTTCTATATCAAACAGTTTAATAATTATATAGGATTGAAAATTGCAGCCAATTATGCCCGGCTTGGCTACTCGGATATTTATAGTAAAAATGAAACGCAGCACCGCCGCAACCTGAGCTTCAACAGTAATATTTGGGAGTTTTCTGCAAGCGGACAGTTCAACTTTTTCCATTTTATGCCAGGTGTAGATGGCTACAACTTTACGCCGTATGTGTCGTTGGGCATCGGTATTTTCTCTTACGATCCGTATGCTTATCTCGGTGGCAACAAATATTATCTCCGCCCACTGGGCACCGAGGGACAAGGCAGTTCTTTGTATCCCGACCGTAAGCAATATGGTACTATAGCCGGCTGCTTTCCGTTATCTGTGGGTTTGAAATATGCACTCACCGAAGGCACCAACATATTTGCAGAAGTAGGTTACCGCTTTACAACCACCGATTACCTCGATGATGTAAGCACCACTTTTGTTGGTGAGGAGCCTTTTGTTTACCCAAGCTCCGATCCTGCTGTTCCGCCGTCTGTGATCGGCCCCGATGGGCAGGTGAATCCCGCTTATTTGTTGTCTGACCGAAGTTACGAAACTGGCACCCGGATTGGCATTAAGGGCCGCCAGCGTGGCAACAGCCAGCAAAAGGATGCGTATGTACTGGCACAGGTAGGGGTATCGTTCAATATTACTTCTTACAGATGCCCGACTGCGAGCGGCAAAAGCGTTAAGTTTTAATACTCATTATAAAACTTTCTTGTAAAAAGAACGGCTATTATAGCCGTTCTTTTTATTTTGGAGTGAGCTAAAGTGGGCATTTGAATTATAGAATAATGTATTAAGCATCTTCAAAGTTGAAAAATAGACGTAAAGTTTAGCAAAAGAATATAGCAGTTACTTCTTAATTAAACACACATTAAAATATATAATATGTATCTTTATGAATAGTATATTTGCAAAACATTTTAATTAATCTCTGATTTATCTGGTTTTATTCAAAAACCAACTGCTGCCACAATCCTCTCACATGCGACTATTATTCATTTTACCGTTCACATTATTATATACATTTTCTTCCTTTGCGCAAAAAGATACTGTTTATACATACTTTGATACAAATAAAAAAGTAACATCAGAGATCAATGCATTTTATGTGAGTAAAACAACAAAAAATGATAATAAATGGCATAAGCAGGTATTTGTAAATAGCAGCGGGAATTTATACATGGATGGCTATTACTCAGATGAAAAAACGCAGGTACCGGATGGTGTAATAAAGTATTACAGGGATAGTGAAAAGCTAACAGATTCCTGCTTTTATATAGATGGACAGCTAAAGGCTAAATACATATTTTATGCAAACGGGCAGGTGAAAGATTATATCTTATTTGCCGATGGTATACACATTGCGGAACAAGGTGGATATACCGAAGAAGGAAACAAGATAAATAATTACATAGTATGGCGCCCGGCTATGTATCCTGATAGCACAACAGGCTGGCAAAAGTATGTAAGAAGAAAAACAAGCTGGCACCTACCTCCCGGTTATTTAAAGGGATTAATGGAGGGTGGTGTGGAAATAACCTTTACTGTTGATACAACCGGCGCTGTTACAAATGCTTTCATCTCTAAAAAATCGGGCTTTATAGATTTAGACCAGCGGGCTTTGGCAATTGTAGAAAAAAGCCGTAAATGGATTCCTGCCGTACAGGACAACCATCCTGTAAGCTCAACACAAAAGCAAACTATTGTATTTGCCAATAACGAACTAAATGCCCAGGCTAACAAAACAATAAGTGTAGGTGCTGACTTTCTTCGTTGGATGGCAGGGTTGTAGTGTACCATGATAATAAAAATGGATCAGACATTCTTATAAAGTGGCTCCAGCTGCCAGGCTTTTGTGTAATTATGCGAGATGATAAGAAAGTACATAAAGACGAAGAAGCGTTTTCAGACCTCAATCTGCAACATAATAAAGCGATCAATTTACGTCCTCCATCAGTCTCATCAGCCTTAAATGCCAGGAAACATCATTATCTGTAAGAAACGTCAGGAACGCTGAATAGACAAATAATTATAATCCTTTAAAATCGTTTCTAAAAACTCTACCGGATGCTGGTATTCAGTAATGTTTAAAGCCGTGCGGATTTTATCGCTCGTGCGCTCGGCAAGCGAATAGTTGCTTTGCTTTCTGCTGGTGTCTAGGATGGTTTTAATAATGTTCATATCTCTGTCGCTCAGCTTTAATACATTGATGTAGCGTGGCTGATAGCTTTCTTCCAGCTCAAAGAAAACAGTATTGCTGATGCTGCTGCTAACGCGGGTTTTAATAACGAGTGTGCCGGCTGCCAGATCGCCCAGCCGTTGTGTTTTTTTGCTCACCAGCATAGCAATTAATGCCGGCAGCAAAAAGAAAAAAACATCAAATGGACGTATAAGCCAGCGCAATAAAAACTGGTATACCGAAGGACGGCTGCCGCTTTCGCTAATGACTCTGGTACCCGCTATTTTTTTACCAATACTTTGTCCATTCATCAGCAGTTCGCTCATTAAGTGATACAGCAAAACCGGCACATACAACAACAATTCAACCGAAGTAAGATTGTACATAAAGGGCAAGCTATTATCTGCACTACTATTGCTTGCCAAATATGTTTCCAACAGTTGCGACACAATCATCAGGTATGCAATCTGGATAGCAAAATCTATGAACCAGCCAAAAAAACGCCGCATGACATCCGCCAGTTCAAACTCCAGTTCTATATTAAAAGAGGTTGGAATCTTTATTTTATCCATTAATCAAACAATTATAGTTTGTTTGTAAAGTAATTAATAATTTCCGTTTTTAAAAAGCGCAGGTTTTGAGAGAGGCTTTATTTATAAAACGCAATAAAGAACGCTGGCAGGAGATAGCTGCCAACGGCGCAAGGCATCCCGATGATACAGCGGAAGACTTTATTCAACTGGTAGAAGATCTGGGCTACAGCAAAACATTTTATCCGCACAGCAGCATTACCCAATACCTCAATACCGAAGCTTCTAAAAAGTACCTTGGTATTTACGAAAACCAGCGCGAAAGCAGCAGCCGTGCACGCTATTTTTTTAAATACACGTTACCTCTTACTATGGGTAAGCATCACCGTGTATTATTCATTTGCTTCTGCCTCTTTGTACTATTTGTTGCCATTGGCTTTTTCTCTGCCGCCGGCGACCAAACCTTTGTGCGGCAAGTATTTGGCGATGCGTATGTGGATATGACAGAAAGAAATATCCAGCAGGGACACCCCTTTGGGGTATATGGTTATGGCAACGAAGTTTTAAGCTTTGCCTACATTTTCATCAATAACATGTATGTATCGCTTAAAGAATTTGCCGGCGGCATTTTGCTCGGTATTCCCACAGTATATGGATTGATGACAAACTCTATTGGCGTAGGTGCGTTTGAATATCTTTTTTATAGTCACAACTTAACCGGTAGCAGTTTGCTTACGATACTCATTCATGGTACACTGGAGTTATCTACGTTTGTCGTTTCGGCTGCATCGGGGTTAGTATTAGCAAAAAGCTGGTTGTTTCCCGGCACTATCAAAAGAATGGATGCGCTGAAAAAAGGTGCAAAAGAAGGGCTGATAATTGCTATGTCTAACTTCCCCATGCTGTTTTTAGCAGCTTTTTTTGAAGGCTTCATTACACGGCATACTGAAATGCCGGCAGCATTAAAACTGTTGATCATAGGCTGTTCGCTGGCTTTTGTAATTGGCTATTTTATTATTTATCCTATTCGTTTACGACAAAAACAAAAGAAGCTTACAGCAGATAGATATGAAGGAAAGTAAGCGAATGAAAAATCAGACGCACATCGCATGGCTAAGCAGATGGGTACAGGTATTAATATTACTGCTTGCAGGTATATTGCACGGCAATGCACAGGAAGGCAGCTCCGCCTACAGTGACACGACCATTACAGATACTGTTACTTCATCGCAAAGTGAAGCGCACATATACGATACCTCTCAAAATTTTTTCAACTGGAAAGAAGAAATAAACCAGCCTTATAGCCAAAGCAAAATACAAAGCCGCGTACGCGCAGATAAAGAAGTCAATAATTTGAAGGAAGAAGATGATTTTTGGTATGTAAAAAGTATAGAAAAATTTAAGTCTTCACCCGAAGTAGTAAAATTCGATAAAGCTCAAAAAGACAGTCTCTCGAAGAATAATAAGGCAACTATAGAAGCTTTTCAGTTTTCCGAAGTACCATCATGGATAGGCACGTTTATGTGGGGTATTATTATAGCCATTTTCTTATTTGCAGTTATCTATTTTTTATTAGTCAATAAAATAAATATTTTTTCGCGCAACAGCAATAACAACGCCAGTTCAGCAGTGGATAGCGAAGTGGTTGATTTGTTTAAAATACCTTACCAGGAGCTGTTGCAAAAAGCATACTCCGAAAAGAATTATCGCCTTGCAGTGCGCATTTTATACCTGCAAACATTAAAGCTGTTAAGTGAAAAAAACATCATCACCTTCCAGGCAGATTATACCAATATGGATTATCTGCAACAGCTATCGCACACGATGTTTTACAAAGATTTTTTTGCCATTACACGGCATTATGAATATGCATGGTACGGTGGCTTTACCGTGTCGGAGCCAGCTTTTTATACTATCCAAAACGACTTCCATACTATTCAAAACAAAATACTGCACCGATGAAGAAATGGATTCCATACATAGCAGGTGCAATATTGTTGATAGCGCTTTCCACTTTGTTGTTGCTGCATAAAGAGCCGCACAAGTTTGATGGTCGTATTACTTTTAACCCGAAAGATAAAATACCTTATGGCACGTATGCAGCGTACCATTTATTGCAGCAGCAATTTCCTAAGGCTGCCATTGAAATAAACCATTATGCGCCTGAGTTGTGGCAAAATCTTTCATTAGATTCTTCCGGCCAGGTATTGTTGATTGTGAATAGTTATTTCAATCCTACAGAAAGTGAACTGGATAAGCTTACTGCATTTGCCCAAAAAGGCAATGCGGTATTTATCAGTTGTTTGCAAATGAACAAAACAGCACGGCTTTTCTTTAAAATACAGCAGGAAGAGGTGTTCAATCCCTTTACCGTAAAGAATGATTACGGCGTTATTAATATGTACGACTCGTTTGCCGTAACACTGGACAGCCGCACTTATACGGTGCCTTTACAGTTTGTATATCCCGGCGTATCGTACAACAATCGCTTTACAAAATACGATAGTTTATTTACCTACCCGCTGGGCTATAATGGAGATGATAAAATGCCCAACCTGCTTGCTATCAATACACAAAAGGGATCTATCTTTTTGCATACGGCACCTATTACATTTACCAACTTTTTTGTGTTATACAACAACAATCATCAGTATTACGAAAAGCTGATGAGCCTTTTTCCTGCCAATACAAAAAGGATTGTGTGGGATGAATATTTTTTGCTGTATAAACAAAAAAACAGGGATAATAAAGACTACAAGGGTTTGCTGTCGGTGTTATTGAGTCATAAGAATTTTTATGATGCTTTTTGGATGCTGATAATATTGCTTGCACTGTATTTTCTTACTGAAATAAAGCGCCGGCAGCGGTTAATACCGGAGTATAACCGTCCTGCAAACGATTCGCTGAAGTTTGTAACAACCATCGGAAAGCTGTATTATGAAAAAGGGGATCATAAAAATTTAGCTGAAAAACTGACGCACTTTTTTTTGGATTATGTAAGAAATAAATACAAACTACCTACCAATGAATTAAACACTGCTTTTGTACAACAGTTATCTTTAAAAACGGGAATACCGGCAGAGGAATTAAACAAGCTGATGGATATGCTTATACATATCAAACTTAGCGACCGCCTTAGTGAGCAGCAACTGTTGCAATACCACCAGCAGTTAGAAAATTTTTATAGTAAAGCATGAATATGGAAGAACAATTATTTGAGCAGCGCCTTGACTTGAGTGAACTGAGTACCGCAGTGTTCGCGTTGCAAAAAGAAATAAAAAAGATTATTGTAGGTCAGGACGAAATGGTGCGCCTGATACTTGCCGCTTTGCTGGCAGATGGCCATGTACTGATAGAAGGCGTGCCGGGTGTAGCTAAAACATTAACTGCAAGATTGGTAGCGCGCAGCCTGCAAATAGGTTTTAGCCGCATACAGTTTACACCCGATCTGATGCCAAGCGATGTGCTGGGTACAAATATTTTTAACCCCGGCACCAGCTCCTTTGAATTTAAGCGCGGACCTATCTTCAGCAATTTTGTGTTGATAGATGAAATCAACCGCTCACCTGCCAAAACACAAGCCGCTTTGTTTGAAGTAATGGAAGAACGGCAGGTAACGATGGATGGCATTACGCACCGCATGGCACCGCCATTTATGGTGATTGCCACGCAAAATCCCATTGAGCAGGAAGGCACCTATCGCCTGCCCGAAGCACAGTTGGACAGGTTTTTATTTAAGATTACGGTGCCTTATCCAAGTGAGATGGAAGAGGTAATGATATTGCAGCGCTTTCATCAGTTGGAGAATAACAACGTGCTGGATGCTATTAACCCGGTGTTGAGTGGTGAGGAGATATTAAGGCTAAGGCAGTTGATTAAGCAAATTGTGGTAGAGGAAAAACTATTGCAATTTATTGCTAAAATAACGGTAGCCACACGTACAGATAAATCGGTGTATTTAGGCGCTTCGCCGCGTGCTTCTTTAGCTATATTGAATGCAGCAAAAGCCTTTGCGGCCATGAGCGGGCGCGATTTTGTAATACCGGATGATATCATAAACGTAGCAGCACCAGTGCTTCGCCACCGCATCATTCTCACGCCCGAAAAAGAAATGGAAGGCACCAAAGAAGATGAAGTGATACAAAGAATTGTACATAGTATTGAAATACCAAGGTAAAGGAGCAGGAGACAAGGTTAAAGGCACGAGATAAAAATATAACCTCCAAATTCATCTGTGAGGAAATGAGCTGCTACCTTTCTTATATTTCTCTTGAATCTTGTCTCTTGTAGTTTAATAAATTATGCTTAAACAACTACTTTATAGCATTTCTTTTTACTTCAGCAGGCTGTTTTATATCACTGCAGCCTGCATTATTGCGCTGTTTTGTGTTGCCTACTTTTTTCCACCGCTGGTAGAAATAGGATACATCGCTGCACTATGTTTAGCAATGTTGGTTGTTATAGATTTTATTATATCATTTGCCGGTAAAAAAACACTAACAGCTACACGGCAATGCAGCGAGCGCTTTAGCAACGGAGATGAAAATAAAGTAGCGTTGCACATTACCAATCACCGCAATTATAAGTTGCGGCTTATAGTAATTGATGAGTTGCCGGTGCAGTTTCAGGAGCGCAACTGGCAGCGTACACTTACAATTGATGGCAATAATACAGTGTTAATTGAGTACACTTTAAAACCACTGGAACGTGGCGAATACGGGTTTGGCATCATCAACCTTTTAGTGTACAGTCCGCTGGGTATGCTTGTGCGGCATATTAAGACAGGTGCACCCCAAACAGTAGCCGTATATCCTTCTTTTATGCAAATGCGGCGCTATCAGTTATTGGCTGTAACCAACCAATTGCAGGAAGGCGGTTCGAGACCGTTGCGTAAAATAGGCCAGAGCCTGGAGTTTGAACAGATAAGAGATTATGTGGCGGGCGATGATTACCGCAATATCAACTGGCAGGCTACGGCACGTAAAAACAGTCTGATGATGAACACATTTATGGATGAGCGTAGCCAGCAGATTGTTTGCCTCATTGATAAAGGGCGTACAATGAAAATGCCTTTTGAAGGCATGACATTGTTGGACTATGCCATTAATGCCACGCTGGTATTGAGCAATATTGTATTGCTTAAACAAGACAAAGCAGGCTTGCTCACTTTTAGTAAACATATAGACCAATATGTGCCGGCAGATAAAAAAAGTACGCAAATTTCTTTACTCTTAGAAACCTTGTACCGCCAGCAAACAAGCTTTACCGATGCTGATTTTGAAGCATTGTACACAACGGTTCGATATCGCATCAAACAGCGAAGTTTGCTGATATTGTTCACCAATTTTGAAAGCATGTATGGTTTGGAAAGGCAGCTCCCCTTTTTAAAACAGTTAGCTGGACATCATGCTTTATTGGTTGTATTTTTTGAGAATACAGAATTATTTGAACTACAGCAACAACCCGCTGTAACGCTGGAGGAGGTATATAACAAAGCCATTGCTAATAAGTTTGCCTTAGAAAAAAAGCAAATGGTAAAAGAACTGCAAAAGCACGGCATTATGGCATTGCTTACCGCACCGCAAAAACTCACCGCTAATACTATCAACCGTTATCTGGAAATAAAAGCAAGGCAGGTTGTCTGAAACGGGATTTTGTGGGATTTAGATGATTAATCAGATTGAAGAAGATGATAATCTAATTGCTTTAAGGCGGAAGTTTAAGACCTTCTTTGTACTACTTTATGCCTTAGCTCCTTTGCGGTTTAACTCATGTACCCGCATAAAAGGTTAAAAATTCTACCAGTTGGTGGGTACGAGGCAACCAAGCCTAATTAAACTATTTCAACGTAGATAGTTCGGTTAATCAGTGGAGGTAAATTAGCTGCGTAATCTTATTAATCCGCACAACTCAATTTGAATGGCATTATTATCTGCTGCTTATACCCAAAAAAAGAAAAACACCGTAAGGTGTTTTCTTAAATAGTTTTACTGCTAACATCAAAAATGGCACACTATCATAACGCCAACTTTAGACACTAAACTTGTCACTTGTTCCTTATCTCTTCAATCCTTATACTGCTTCTGCTTTAAGTTCCGGCTCGGATTGCGATGGCGATAATGAATGCTTATGCAGTTGCACATAAAAAGCGGACCCCAAACCTTCCTTACTTTCGAGCCATATCTTACCATCGTGTGCTTCTACCAATTGTTTGCAAATAGATAAGCCCAAACCAAAGGTAGCTTCTTTGGATGTGCCTTTGCGTTTAGCTTCGGTAAACACATCAAATACTTTAGCCTGCATATCGGCTGGTATGCCAATACCCTGATCTCTCACTTCGATTTCCACCTTATCTTTTTTGTCTTTTATATACACATCAATGGTGCTGTTTGGAAAGCTGAACTTAATGGCATTCATCACCAGGTTATTCACCACACGGTTTATCTTGTCGGCATCGCCAAGTGTATATTGCGGTGTTTTGGCAGTATGCAGCACAATTTCCTGCCGTTTTTCTTCAGCTTTACAGCGCAGTAATTCCACACAATCCAATACACTTTTGTTTATATCGAATACGCACCATTTAAGCGTATCTGGCTGGTTCTGCTGCGATAGCTGCATAATGCTGTCTATCATTGCCAGCGAATCTTTGCAGGCAGATTGCGCCATTTCTAAAAACTCTTTATTATCTTCCTCATTTTCATACTCTTCGCTTACTATGCGTGTAAGCGTACTGATGGCAGATATAGGATTGCGCAGGTCGTGCGCTATTACACGCAGTATATAGTCTTTTGCTTTTATCTGCTGGTCAAGCTGTTTTACGGTAACTTCCAATTGCATCGTTTGCTGCTGTATTTGCTTGTTGAGTGCAGCAAGGGTATGGCTATTTTCTTTCTCCTTTTTCCAGTTGCGCACTATCAAAAAAAGGATAGCGCCAGTGAGCACACACAGTAAAATAGCAATCTGCAGGTAAATAGTTTTGAGTTGATTATTGGCTTTCAGCAAGCTCATTTCATAGCGGTCCTGCATCATTTTAAGGCGACTATTAATATTGGTTTCCGCAAGGGCCTTATTGGCAGCTATCTGCTCATCATGCAGCGTATTGTAACGGGTGAGATAAGTATAAGCTTCCGCTTTGTTGCCCTGCAAAGCATAATAACGGCTCATCAGCTCATTCCACCGGATAGCCACATCTGCGCTGTGCAGGGTATCCAGTCCTCGCTGTATAGCCATCAGCATCTTATGGCCCCGGGGTAATTGCAGAGAGAAAGTGGTATCTAAATAATACTGCGCCAGGCATGCTTGCAATTGCAGCGCATCTCCGTTCTCCCGGCCGGGCAGCCCGTTAATGGCGATGCTTTGTTGCAGCACCCCTGCTCCTGTAGTATCGTGCAATTGCAGGTAAGCACGCCCCATAGTACCATACAGCACGCCATAAGCAGCTTGTATCAACTCTTTTTTATCGGCTGTATGTTTACCTTCATTATCTGCTATATAACGCAGCCCTTTATTACAGTACCATATAGCACTATCTGCTTTGCCGCTATGCAGATAGCTTAGTGCAGCATTGTCCAATACTTCCTGCCGGCGATAAAAATCGGAGAAGCTGTTGTTGCGGTGTCCTGCCTGCTCAAAGGCATCTACAAAATACCTCGCGGCGGCATCGTACTGTTCTTTTTTGTACGTTGCCATGCCCAGTCTGTAACTGTACTCGCTTAGCGTATATTGGTCGCCGCTTTTTTCAGCAGCCAGCTTGCCATTGTAATAATAATCCCAGGCTTCGTTGTACCGTTTCAGGGCAAACAATATATCACCTTCCGATAAGTTGGCTATAGCTATCTCCGCCTGATCGGTTTTCGTATTTGCTTTGTCTTGCACCAGCAGCAACATGCTATCGGCATACTTCAGGGCAGTTTGCTCATCTAGTTTTTTGGTGTGATAATACCCGCAGCCATAGTTATAATAGTAAAAAGTACTCTTAAAATCGTGTGATGTATGTTGGCTGAAAATAGCCTGCAGTTGATTAAATGTTTCTTCGGTAAAGCCAAAAGTCTCTGCCTGATGCGTGATGTTGTAAAAAACATTCTGCTCCGGGCTAGTAGTTACACGTCCCTGGCAACCAGCAAGCATGCTGCCTACCACTACCACTATTACCAAAAAGAGTTTAGTTGCCATATTGGATGAGACTGCAAGATAACCGCATAGCTTAGAAAAATGCCTAAATAGAAATTAAAGACTGTTTAAAAAAACATTGAAGAGTGAGTACAATTTACACGTTTAGGGTTTACTATTTAAAGTACAAAGTAGAATGTTGGTAAATGCGGAATACAGAAGAAAAGTGTATTTTACGGCATTCCTATTAGCTACAGCTATAGAAAACTGAATTTTAAGAAAATTGCTACTTTTAAAAAAGTATATTTACAACTCCAAAAAATAATGAATTATGAGCGCTGCTATGCCTTTTACACAAGAGCAAATCAATCCATTACAAAGCATTGAGCAATGGGAAGAAGATGTGCTTACACGTTATCCTGAGCACACCTACCCGGCTAAAACAAAGGAAGCGTACCGCAACTACGACAATCCGGAAAGAGATACTGTGCGGGAATTTTACCGGCTGAATCATAAATACCAGACATACGATTTTGTGCTGGAAAAAAAGAAAGAGTTTTTGCAGTTTAACCGCAAAAAATTAAAAGTGTGGGAAGCAATGGAGTTTTTGAACACACTGGTGGATGACAGTGACCCCGATATTGAGCTTGACCAGCTACAGCACCTGCTGCAAACAGCAGAAGCCATACGGGCAGACGGGCATCCCGACTGGTTTATACTCACCGGTTTCATACATGATATGGGTAAAGTATTGTGCCTCTTTGGCGAGCCACAATGGGCAGTGGTAGGCGATACATTTCCGGTGGGTTGCGCACACTCCGACAAAATTGTGTATCCTGAATATTTTGCTGCAAACCCCGACACGTACGATGAACGCTACAACACTAAATATGGCGTATATGAGCATGGCTGCGGACTAAAAAACGTGCACATGAGTTGGGGGCACGATGAATATTTGTACCACATTGTGAAAGACTACCTGCCCGAGCCGGCGCTGTACATGATACGCTATCACTCTTTTTATTCGCAACACCGCGAGCATGCCTACGAGCATTTGATGGATGACCACGACCGTGAAATGTTTGAATGGGTGAATAAGTTTAATCCGTATGATTTATACTCAAAAAGTCCGAAGCCGCCGGTGGTAAGCGAGTTAAAGCCTTATTACGAAGCGTTAATTGCAAAGTATTTGCCGGCAGAAATTTGCCTGTAAAGAAAAATAAATAAAAGTAATGATAATAGCAGTTAAAAGAATATGCGCTGTTGCTTTGCTTTTAGCTGTACTGTGTATTGCAGTCAATGCACAGTTATCTGCACCTCCTTCAATGAGTTCTGCCTTTGGAAACTTTAGCCAGTTTATATCTAAAAGCGCTCTAAAAAATGTGGGTAATAACAACGGCAATGGTGCAGTAAACGGTTTTAATAATTTGGAAAATACGCAGGGTAAACGCTTTTTGTTCGACACGTGGGTAAAAGGCAGGGTTACAACCGCACAGGGCAGTACCGTTAATAGCGACTCATTTGCCTACAACTTTGATAAGACCAATGGTAACTTGCTGGCAACACAAAATAAAGTGGACATACTCACCATTGCTCCTGATAATTTGCAATCGTTTGTATTGGTTTACTATAATAAAACATACAGCTTTGAGCATGTACCAGTAATTGACCCAACAAAGGTGTACCTGTCACTTATTAAAAGCACGGATAAATACAGCTTGTATAAGCTGGTGGGCACCACTTTTATAAAGGCTAATTTTCGCAATGATGGCATTTCCCAGTCGGGTAATATGTACGATGAATATAAAGAGGATAACCAGTATTATATAATAATACCTGGTGGTAAGGCCTATAAGCAAGTTAGTTTAAAACGAAAGGCTATAATAGCCGCTTTGGATGATGCCGATAAAGATAAAGCAGATGCCTATTTTAAGCAGCACAGAGATGAAGATGTAAATGAAAACTTTCTGACAGAAATAATTTTATATTTAAATAAATAATGGCTTTTCTTAATTTAACTATAAAGCTGTTTTAAACTTTTAAACAACGAAACTGTACAGATAGCTAAGAATTTCGATAAACCAATACAATAATAATTATCAGCAGTACGGTTTATTAACTGCACGTTTAAAGCAGGTTTTTATTTAATAGATTGGACTGGGTTAATAAAGAAAGTATGGCTGACTTCTTTACTATCACTTGCTTTTCTCAAATTCAAAAGCCCGGAAGAACTTCCGGGCTTTTGAATTTGAGCTTATAACCCAACTAAACAACTGCAAGATTTCTGAATAGCAATGTAAAGAAGTGCCAGACCATCTGCGAATTATATTCATCAACCTGCTTATCAAGGTAGGAAACATCTTTTGGAGCAGCCTGTATAGATGCCAGCTTTTCACCTCCGGTACGTCCTTCGGCGGTATAGTACAAAGCAAGTGCGTGGCTCTTATTTGCTTTTTGTAACTGCAACAATTCTTTTACAGGTATTGCCATACCGGCACTGTTGCTTTGCACGTTTGCAAAACTCCATTGTTTTACCATATTACCTTTATCATCTTTTAAAACAATACTTCTGTTACTACCGGTTTTATTAGGTGCCTGGCATTGATAATAATAAATGGTCAACGTTTCATTAGCATCTGCGGCACTGATGGGCAGGCTTTCCAGGCTCAAAGGCTTATTGATATACCGCTCATAAATAAGTTTTTTGCCCAAAAAAATCTTGTAATAATCCAGTCCGGCTTTAGCCGAACTCATGAATGCCGTACAGGCAATAAAAACAAACAGGCAAGCCTTGATAAGCGATTTTTTTACAGATAGGTATTTCATAACTTACTATTTTATGGTGAATAAATAATTGCGATAACAAAGTAAAAACAGGCTGCAAGCAATACATAATCCGTTTGACGAACTGCACTTACTACTTGATGTTTTGCATTAGCCTCTTTGCTAACTTTATAGGGCTTTACATTTCATCATGCAAAACCTGCATTTGGTATAAAACACCAAATGTTAAAGTGTTTTGTTTACTACATTTAATTATGCGCTTCTTCTGGAAATACAAGCTGGACCATCTGGTATTCTGGTGTGTTACCATTAGCTTTTATGCATCAGTAACAGCCCACCTGATAAGCACAGCAGGCTTGTTTCAATACTGTCTAAATATTGTTGTTCGTAATGGTTTGCTGATGCTTATTTGCTACAGCAATGTGTACTATTGCTTTCCACAATATTTCAAAAGAGGCAAATACGCATTGTATGCGTTATCGGTTGTAAGTTGTTTGCTGTTTTATACCATATTTCAAAACATATATGATACATGGCTGTATGGATATGTTCTGGGCGACTTGCAAAAGCAGTCTCTTTTTTATAATACCTTCTATAATTTTTCCATTGCATTGTTTTATTTATCATTCACATTAGCATTAGCATTAAGCAAAAACTGGTATAAGCAACAACAGCTATTGCAAAAAATACAGGTAGAGCAATTAGAAACAGAACTGCAATATCTGAAAGCACAAATCAACCCGCACTTCTTGTTTAATTCTATTAATACTATTTATTTTCAGATTGATAAAAAAAACATGGAAGCGCGGGAATCACTGCAAAAATTTTCTGAGTTGTTGCGTTATCAATTGTATGAATGCAATGAACAAGAGATAGCTATTGAAAAAGAAATTGAATACTTAAAAAGTTACATTGATCTGCAGCGTTTGCGCAGGAAGAAAAACTATAATATTCAATTTGAAACAGGTGCCGATGTGCAGCATTTTTCTATAGCACCTCTACTGCTCATTGCTTTTGTAGAAAATGCTTTTAAGCATGTATCCAATTACGCCGATAAAGACAACACCATACAAGTGCAACTGCACCAGCAAAATGGGTATATGTTATTTCATGTTATTAATACAAAAAGCAACAATTACGTGGCACATGATGGTGATGGTATAGGATTAAAGAATGTACAACGCAGGTTGAAGCTCTTGTACGAAAACAGGTATGATTTACAAATTGAGAATGAACCTGATTTTTATGCTGTTCATTTAAAACTGCAAACATCATGAACATAAAATGTATAGTTGTTGACGATGAACCGCTGGCACAAAAAGGGTTGGAAGAATACATTAAAGAAGTACCCTTTCTGGAACTGACAGCTATTTGTGATAATGCGGCACAGGCTTTTCCAATATTAAATAATAAACAAGCTGATCTTATGTTGCTGGACATAGCAATGCCGGTACTATCCGGCATTGACTTTTTAAAATCGCTTAGTGAGCCACCGGCTGTAATATTTACCACTGCCTACCCGCAATATGCGCTGCAAGGCTATGAGCTGGATGTGATTGATTATTTAGTAAAGCCTATTTCGTTTGTGCGTTTTGTAAAAGCAGTTACAAAAGCAAGAGATTTTCTGAATGAAAAAGGCAACCGCACTACTATTATTGATAGTGAAAAAGACTTCTTCTTTTTAAAAGTGAATTACCAGATTGAGAAAATACGTTACAGCGATATTTTGTTTATAGAAGCCTTGCAAAATTACATTGCCATTCACCTGGCAGATAGAAAAATAGTGAGTTACATGACCATCTCTAATATGGAAAAGCAATTGCCAGTATCACTTTTTATGCGCATACACAAATCATATATTGTAGCACTCAACAAGATTGATGCGATTAGTAAAAATAAGGTCTTTATTCATAACCAGCACTTGCCGGTAAGCCGCACCACCAAAGAAAAGCTGATACATGCAGTAGCAAACAAACTTGTAAAGCGGGTATAACTATAATATTATCTCTTTATTCTCCTACATAATTAATTGCAATTTTAGCATTGCTGGCACTGCTGGAGCTAACATTTAGTTCAAACTGCTGGATGCCTGCTTTAATGCGCATCAATGCAGTATTGGGCGGTAAAAAACCTTCACTTTCCGAAATCAAAATAAACTCGTGATGACGGCTGGCGGCAGCAGCATCAATATTAAACGTAATTGCTTTGTGTGTGAGTGTTTGATTGCTGATAATTATCTTGCCGTTATAATACACCGATACCGCATCGCCATCAATCTGCCCATCATCATACAATTGCACCGCTATGTGTGGCGAGTTTACCTCGTAAGTATTTATAAGATTGGTTTTGCGTTGTGCAATAGCGGCTGGCATGGTGTCTTTTACCAGCGTAGGCAGTGCAGCAAGTGTATCTTTCTTTGTGGCAGGCGGTTTAGCATCCGAAACAGTTACAGCATTGGTATTACCCTTTTTGTTTACAGCACTATCTTTTACGACTGTTTTCTTTGGTGCAGGCACGTTCTTTTTTGCCATTTTATTCAATGCAGCATCCTGCTTCGTGGCAGGTGCCGCATCCATAGAAATTGCACTGAGCGGCTGGTACTTGTTAGGGTCGAAATGGATACCCATGCTATCATTCAGCAGTGTTGGAAAATATTTTATGGAATCTCTGGCAGCTACTAAACTTTCCTTCGTATTGGTGTTTGCCGCCACATACGAAACGACTGCTGCCGGTGCTTTATTGGTGCCAAATGCTTTAACCAGAGTTGCCTGCATACTGGCATTGTAGTCCTGCATTTTTCTATAGAAAACAGTTACACCATTGCAGGTATCGCCGCAGGCAGAAGTTGTGATTTGTAATACCAGATTGCCCCCTGTAATGTAAAAAGAGGAGGAACCGGGACAGTGCGAACAATCGCTCCAAAAGCTCCGTGAGCGCGGGTCGTTCCGGTATATTTCTTCACTTTTATTGATAATTATGTACTTACCACGCAGCACCCCGCCCACTCTCCTTATCAGTCTTGCAGCTGTATCGCTCGGGTACATATAAATAAGCCGCCCCGTAAAGGAGCTATCTTTTATTTTATCTACCTCCATACGTACCAAGGCTTTTTTAGCAATGCGCGAGTTGAGGAAAGTTCTTTCGCCATACCACATGCCTTTAAACCAAGCGTTGCTTTGTGCATATGCAAAATGCAGGCTGATGATAACACATAGTAAAATAAGCAGTAAAGACTTCATGGCAGCATCTGGTTGCAAACCGTAAAGTAAAGCATTTTTGAATTGCAATACCTATCTTGCAAACGAAAAAATATTGCTTGTTTACACCTGTCCGGTATAGTCATATTCTAAAAAAACACTATTATTATGAAAGGCAAGTTGCTCCTACTCCTATTATGCGCATTATTGTACAGCGCGGTACACGCCCAATCATCTAAGCAGCGGGATTATTACCAAATCACAGTATATCATTTTAAAGACACAGCGCAGGAAAACCTGATTGATGATTACCTGCAACATGCTTTAGTGCCGGCTTTGCACAGCATGAATATCAAAACAGTAGGCGTGTTTAAAGCATTGAGTAACGATACGGCTGCCGATAAAATGATGTATGTATTAATGCCGGTACACTCGATAAAAGATATTGCAGATATTACTGCTAAACTTGCAGCCAATGCTACCTACAATACCGCCGGCGCCCGCTACCTCAATGCACCGTACAATGCCGCGCCTTATACAAGAATGGAAAATATTTTGTTGCAGGCTTTCTTTATGGCGCCGCAACTACAGGTTCCGCAGCTAAAAAGTGCACACAAAGACCGCGTATATGAACTGCGGAGCTACGAAGGCGCTACCGAAAAACTGCACGCCAGCAAAGTAAAAATGTTTAATACCGGTAATGAAGTAGGTATTTTTAAAAATCTGAATTTTAATGCCGTATTTTATGCCGAAGTGCTGGCTGGCAGCCACATGCCCAACCTGATGTACATGACTACCTTTGAGAATATGGCCGACCGCGAAACGCACTGGAAGGCATTTAATGAAGATTCAACTTTCAAAAAGCTGCTAACTATGCCAGAGTACCAGCATAATGTATCGAAGGCAGACATTATCTTTTTGCGCCCGACCGATTATTCGGATATTTAGGAATATTGTTGTGTTTACATACAAAGCACCTGTCGGTTTTACTACAGGTGCTTTGTATGTAAACACCTCTACTCCTCTCCTTCTCTTCCGCTTTGCTTATAGTTCTCCAGGGCTTCTTTAGGCACCTTTATTTCACTGGTTTTTTCTTTACCAGGCTCATTTTGCTTTACTAAATCAGATGGCGGGTCTTCGGTAGCACCTTTTTTTTCTGTTTTTTCTGCATTGCTTTGCAAAGCTTGATTTACTGCCATAGCGTGTATGTTTTTATTTATACAAACAAACGATGCGCCACTACTGGTATGTACCCAAACAATCAACCAAATCAGCATGCGAAAACTAAAACTATAAATGCAAGTCACCATCAATGGGTAGGTTGCCAAGGCTAATAGTGAAATAGACTGGATACAATGGAACTGGGATGAAGAGTAAATGACTTGGCAGAGCCGATAGAAACTATCTTACCTGGCCGCCTGCTGGCAGAAGATTTTATTCCAGCATGGACCTGTGCATGCTATTGGTAATGAGTTGTATATTTTAAATAGCTTAACACAAGCAAACCCTTTACCCTAACTAAGGCAAAAGCATTTGCCTGCGGCATTGTACTGCTTTACCATAAGCTGCAGCAAGTATAATATACTACCAAAAAATAACCCCGGCATGAGCCTGGGTTATTTACAATTATTTTCGATACTACCTGTTTTAATCAGCAGCTATTAAAAGTACAAGATAAGCTTAGGACGCTTGCTTTCTATAGGGCATGTAAATGAGCCATAAGCACGTCCAAAATAACTAAATTCGCCCTGCCTGGTGAGCTTAAGCAAAAAGCCTTTATAGTTGCCTGCAGTAATGATTTTACGCACCATATCCGTTACATCTACTACCTGGTCATCGTTTGTGCCGGCTGGTAAAGGCGTTACAACAGGAGGTATGATTACCACATCTTCTAACGGGTTGGCGGAGCCCCTTGCGAGCGTAGGCTGATTGCTCCAGTTTATTGTACCAGGCTCCCAATCTCCAACTACACGATGCAGTTCTACACTATTATCGCCATTCTGGGCTATTGTATAAGGGTCTTTATCTGCCGGACGGTGATATTGATACAAGTACAACACAGCTTTCTGAATCTGCGGCGGGTTATTGCGTAAAGAGTCATTAATACCTCTTAGCTTAAACTTCATGATGGACCGGTCTCTACCATCTATCCCACCAAAGCCATTGGAAAGTGCTGTGAACGATGGAAAATCGGGCCTGCTTATACCTCCGTAGCCAGAGTGCAGCAAAACAGTTTCATCGCCATTGCTGGTATCACCTTTTACTACCAGGCTATCGCCAGGCATATAATCAATAATGGCTACGTTACTTGCGTTAAGCAATCTACTGCCTGCTTTATTCTGAATAAGCGCAGCATTAACATCTTCAGTGTTTTTTGTACAGGAGAAAAGAGCAAATAAGCTGCATACTAATATGCAGTAAACGGGAGCAACATTTTTCATAATGTGTATGGTTTAGATGATAAGACAATCGCGCTTATTATTGATCGTTAAGAGGTATAAATCTTTGTAAACATGCGCTACTACAAAGAAAAACACTTGCACCCGCGGTTAGCAATTAATGCAGAAATTAAAAGTACGATAATTAGTTTAGTAGGTTAATGAAATATTAGTAACAGACCTGATTAGTACAGATGGACGGTGCTAACCCATACTTCCAGCTTTGAGATAAAAGAAAATAAAATTGGCTATAGCCCAAGCTACTGCTTGGACTATAGCCATAGATATATTCATTTAAGCTCCTGGAAAGTGCTGGATTATATTCTTTCAATTTCAACACCAGCTCCGGACATTTACTTATATAAGGACAAACAAATTAGCGTGCAGCAGGCTTATTAAAAGTACACCACCAGCTTTGGACGTTTGTTCACGTTCGGGCAGGCAAATGAGCCAAACGATCTTCCCACCTTAGCGTCTTCGTTAGTAAGCTTAAGTAAAAACCCTTTATTACTGCGGTCTGCAAAGATCTTCCGCATCATATCTGTTACATCTATCACCTGATTGTCATTTGCACCAGCCTGGAGAGGTGTGATAACAGCAGGTATTATTACTACATCTTCTAACGGGTTAGAAGAACCCTCCGCTAATGCTGGTTGGGTGTACCAGCTTATCGTACTATCTTGCCAGTCACCAATTATACGGTGCAGTTCCGCACTATTATCTGTATGTTGTTGCGCTGCATAAGGGTTCAGACCAGCAGGGTCGGTGTACTGATACAGGTACAATACAGCTTTTTGAACCGGCGGTGGGTTGTCTCTTGAAGAATCGTCAAGGTTCCTTATTCTAAACTTCATTATTGAGCGCGTTCTGTCACTAGTTGCACTAAATCCTTTTCCAAGTGCAGTGAAAGAGGGAAAGTCAGGCGTGCTTACACCTCTATTGCCCGAATATAACAGTACCGTTTGATCATTGTTGCTGGTATCACCTCTTAATATTAAGGTATCTCCGACAGTATACTTTGGAGGATTTGACGAGTCACCATCTGTTGGCAACGTGGTGTCGGTATTGCCTGGAGGAGGCACCGGCTGAACATTATCACTGCTTTTCGTACATGCAAAAAGTCCCATAAGGCTACATAATAGTATGCAGCAAATAACCATAGTTTTTTTCATTAATTGTGGGTTTTTTAAGAACAAAAATAGCTAATTCTATTAATTTATTAAAATATTAATTAATATATTTTTTACATAATACATTTTTGAAAAACACTACTTTAAACTGTACTATTTATACTTTATATTTTTACTACAAGTAATAGCATAAGTCATCTTTCAATCAGCCTTCGCTTAAATATTTTTTTAAATATGAAGTAAACAAGCACAGTTTGGGCGGAATAGCAAATGACTTAAAGTATTTGGATGCACTAAAAAGATGGAAACTGTAATTTTAAAAGCGGTCACGCGTTTTATCGTCATTATATGTTTGAGAATAAATATAATTACCGGCATCAGGTTAAGTATATTTCCACTTGCAGGTTCCGCATAGAGAAGGCGCTATGTTTGTTCGTACACTAACATTTAATTGGCGGTATGGCGCTGCAAATGCAGAAGGCTTTCGGAGTGACAGCAGCATTATGCCCATGTATTTGTGATGAAATACTTACAATCCAATAACATAAACTTTTTACTCCGCCACCGGCAAATAAAAATAAAACGTAGAACCTTTGTTAATCTCACTCTCAATAAAAATGTTGCCCTTGTGCAGTTGAATAATTTCTTTGATTAAATACAAGCCAATGCCTAAGCCGGATATTTGGTTGGCGGCATCTTTTACGCGGTAGTATTTTTCAAATACATGCTTTACTTCTTCGGCAGGAATACCAATACCAAAGTCTTGTACACTTATCTTAACGGCCCGCTTATGTGGTTGCTTTTCTACGCGCAAAACAACTTCTTTTGCTCCGGGCGAATATTTAATACCATTACTTAGCAAATTAATAATCACCTGCTGTATGCGTTGCGCATCCATCCACACCTTTATATCCATATCCACATCAAAAATAAGGTGGATGTGGTGCGATGAATAATTCATGTCTGTAAGCTCTATGCACTCTAAAATGAGGTTGTACAAAGATGCTGGCGCTATTTGCAGGCTTAGTTGTCCTGCCTGTATGCGCGATACATCGAGTAAGCTGCTTACGAGGTACTGCATGTTATTAACAGCCTTAATACAACGGTTAAGAATGTTGGAAAAAAGTGGATCGGTTCTTTCCTTTTTTATAATTTGAATGTACCCTTTAAGGCTTGATAAGGGCGTTTTTAGTTCGTGACTGGCTACGCTGATAAACTCATCTTTTTTGCTTTGCAGTTCTTTTTGTTCCTGTATATTGGTGCACGAGCCAAAGAATTTTAAAACGGAAGTAGCATCATTGGTATAAGGCACCGCCCTTACCAAATGCCAGATGTAATTGCCAAAAGCATTTTTAAGCCGTATTTCCGTTTCAAAAGTGCTGCCTCCCATAATGGCATTCATCCATTGTTTAAAGCATCTTATTTTATCCGACGGATGAATTCTCTTTAATACCAGACGTTGATTAAAGTTTTTTGAAGAAAGATTGAAGTATTCGTAAAAGCGCTGGTTAGCATATTCAATTACTCCTTCGGGCGTAGCGGTAAAAATTATATCCGGCGTAAGATCGGCCAGCAGTTCAAACCGTTTCTTTTCGTTATCAGCTTCCTTCTTTGCATTCAACAGTTCCGCTTCGTACTTCTTACGATCAGTAATATCGAAAATAGTAACGTTAATTGCCCTTATGTTTTCATGCTTGTCCTTTAGTAAAACTGCATTCACCAAGGCAGGAAAAGAAGAGTGATCAGCCCGTTCGATATCAAAGTTAATTTCATTGGCATAACCCTGCATTTTAAGCAAGGGTATATACACCATTTCGTAGTAAATAGCGCCGCCTTTGGAGAGCAGATCGGTAAAGCTTTTCTTATATAAAATATCAAACTCATCATAGCGCAGCCAATTGCAGAGCGTGCGGTTAATCTTTATAATAGTGCCATCAGGATGAAAAGATAAGTAGCCGCATGGTGCGTTCATATACAGATCGTCCGTGTTAATCAGCGATGCTAAAAACTCTTTGTTTAACTCGAGCGAACTGCTATCTAATTGATTCTTCAAAAGTGTTTAAATAAAAGATTTGATGGCATTAATGGTTTCGCCGGGGGCGCTCATATGTGGGCAATGTCCTTTTGCTTTCATTAAAACCAATGTATTACCCGGCGTATGCTCTTTCATATAATAGCCAACTTCTTGCGGAGCAATAATATCATCAGCGCATTGTAAGGTTAAACTCTCAACTTTTAAGCCAGACAAGTCTTTGCGGTTATCCGACAAAAAAGTAACACGAGCAAATTGTTTGGCAATCTCTGGATCAGTAGCACAAAAGCTGTTGGCCAATTCTTCACCCAGTGCAGGACCGTTGCTGCTGCCCATAATGGCTGGTGCCAATGTTCTGCTCCAGCCAAGGTAATTACTATCCATTATTTCAAAGAGTTTCTCCAAATCTTCTTTTTCAAAACCACCGGTATAGTTTTCATCATTCAAATATCTTGGCGATGGGCCTACAAACACCAGTTTCTTAAAATATGCCGGTTTTTCCTTAGCTGCCAGCAAACCTATCATACTGCTCACGGAATGCCCCACAAAAATGACATCTTTTAAGTTCAATGCTTCGCAAATGTCCAGTATATCCTGTGCGTAACCTTGTAGTGTGCTGTAACGCGTTTTATCGTAAGCCGAGAGGTCGCTCTTGCCGGCACCTACATAGTCAAACAAGACAACTTTATAATCAGATGTAAAAGCATCGAGGATACACCGCCAGGCATTTTGGTCGCAGCCAAAACCATGAGCAAACAGCATTACTTCCCTGCCGGCACCAATAACAGTTACATTATTCCGTTTTAAAAGATTACTCATAGGTAAAACAATATTAAGATGACAAACAAAGATTGCAGATAAACAAATACAACATACAATACTGTCAGGTAAACTTATTTGGCTTATGCAAATACGCCTCGAATGATAAAACACCACCTGATTGCAGCAAATAAAGCATACTTCGTGTAACTTATTTTTTTTGGAACTTTAGTGGCTCCTGCCCCCTTAACGCCTTAAACAACCCTTAATACAAAAGGCAGTTACTCATATAACTGCCTTTTGGTTATAAAAGCTGTTTCTTTTTAAATATTCACAAGCGGTCCTCTTCTTCTGTTAAAAGTACCCTGCTTTTGCCTGTAAGAATTGTTTGAACGGTTGTTTGAATTACCATTATTAACTGCAGAAGGTCTAAACCCTTCGGAGCGCACCGGCTTGTATGGGTGCTCTTCTGCTACGGGTATAGTTTGCGCAGTAAGACGAACAATATCTTTTAAATAAACCCTCTCTTCCCTGTCGCAAAACGAAAATGCCACGCCGCTTGCACCAGCACGTCCGGTACGTCCTATACGGTGTACGTACGTTTCGGGAACATTGGGCAAATCGAAATTGATAACATGTGTAAGATTGTCCACATCAATGCCGCGGGCTGCAATATCGGTGGCTACCAATACTTTTAGCCTTCCTGTTTTAAAGTTAAGCAAAGCCCGTTGCCTTGCGCTCTGTGCTTTATCGCCGTGGATGGCATCAGCTTTTATATTAGCATTGTTCAGTGCTTTGGCTATGCGATCGGCGCCATGCTTGGTGCGGGCAAACACCAGCGAACGCGCAATGTTTTTTTCCTTAAGCAAATGCACCAGCAAAGATTGTTTGTCCTTTTTATCAACCATATACACCGCTTGGTCTATCGTTTCTACTGTAGAAGAAACAGGCGTTACTTCTATCTGCTCCGGCTGTTGCAGCAGTGCATTCGCCAGGTTTTGTATCTGCGGTGGCATGGTGGCAGAGAAAAATAAAGTTTGCTTTTGCTTCGGTAGCAGCCGGATCACCTTTTTTACATCGTTGATAAAGCCCATGTCCAGCATACGGTCTGCTTCATCCAGCACAAACATTTCAAGGTAGTCTAAGTGCACATGCCCCTGGTCTATCAGGTCGAGCAGGCGGCCAGGCGTGGCAATTAATATATCCACTCCGTTTCTTATAGAGAGTACCTGCTGTGTTTGGGGCACGCCGCCAAATATTACTTCGTGCTGCAAACCGGTATGCCTGCCATACGCTGTAAAGCTTTCGTCTATCTGTACCGCCAGTTCCCTGGTAGGGGTGAGTATAAGTCCGCGTGTGTAACGGTAGCCTTTAGTTATTTTTTCTTTAGAAAGTGTTTGCAACATGGGTATTGCAAAAGCGGCTGTTTTTCCGGTACCGGTTTGGGCACAGCCCAAAATATCTTTTCCCTGCAGGGCAACCGGTATTGCTTGCTGCTGTATGGGAGTTGGTGAAGTGTAACCTTCTGTCTTAAGCGCCTTTAATATTGGTTCAATAAGACCTAATTGTTCAAATGTCAAAATGATAAAAAATTAAATGTAATAAATACCAACGGCAATCTTGTGTGAATTGGTTCCAAAGAAAGCGTTGTGATTATTTTGTATATGCTCGTCATTCCTGTTACCTGATGAAGCTGGAGAAGAAGATAATCGAGTAGGAGTGGTTGAGTAATAACCATGCGAATGTAAGCTATTATATGGTAACATTTTGTAAAAGAATACTTTTTGCAAGCTAAAATGTACAATAACAATTTGTCTGCATGCTGGTACAGTTCATTTCCAAATGCAAAGGCCAAGAGCAGTGTAGCCAGCTCCTCTCTTTTCACCACCCGCTCTTGCAATAAATGGCACAGATACGGCGTTCGGATGTTAATTATTCATTTTCCCTGTTTTCGGCTTAATTAATGCCGTCTTTACTTAATTACCCTTAAAACAATACAAAACAGCACTATGTATGATAAACCGGTAAGCGACCAACATAAAGAATACGCCAATAAAATAGTAGGCACCTGGTACAACAGGATTCCTGATGAGATACTAACATTTTCATTTCTGGACAACTTAACAGAGGAAGCTGACCTGCTGACGCGGCTTAATGGCAAATCTACCAAAGCAACTTACAACTTAACTATTACTTTTGATGATCAATGGTATTTGCAAATATGGAGTACGGAAGGCAAAAAGAACGGAGTGTACCGTATAGAGATATTAACAGATAGTATAATGATGGTAAGCAGTAAAGAAAATAAAATAGCTACCTACCAGCGAAAGGTGGACTATGCTTTTGCCAACCAGCTTTTGGACAACTATATTGAATAAGAGGTTGTTTTTATAAGGTTAGCTTATCAACGCAACGGTGTTACATTCTGTAACATACAGCATTAATGTTCATACCGGCGCCAACTGATGCAAAAACAACTGCATCGCCTTGTTGTACAGCATGATTTTTATCTTTTCCTTTCAACACCAGGTCGTATAAAGTAGGTACAGTGGCAACAGAACTATTGCCGAGGTAATGAATGGACATTGGCATAATAGCTTCAGGTGCTTCATTGTAGCCGTACAGTTTGTACAGCGCCTGTATGATAGCTTCGTCCATTTTTTCATTTGCCTGGTGTATAAACACTTTCTTGATATCTTCTATTGCCACACCACTTTTATCTATACACTCCTTTATAGCCTGCGGTACATATTTCAAAGCATATTCATACACTTTTCTGCCTTTCATCTTCATGTACTTTATGGTGGCATCTGCATCCGGCGCATTGGATTTTCCCATATAAATATAGCCGGCTTCACCGGTGCAGTGGCTTAGTGCGCTGCCCGAAAGAACGCCGCTTTCATTTGCTTCTTTATACTCGACAACAGTAGCACCGGCACCATCACTAAATATCATACTATCACGGTCATAATTATCTATTATGCGCGATAGCGTTTCAGCTCCTATCACCAGCGCTTTCGTTGCTATACCTGCTTTAAAAAAAGCATCTGCCTGAATAATGCCCTGCACCCAGCCAGGACAGCCAAACAGTATATCATACGCAATGCAACGGGGATTAGCAATGTTCAGCAAATGCTTTACCCTGCTGGCAATTGCCGGTACGGCATCCGACTGAATACCACAGGCATCTACGTCGCCAAAGTTTTGTGCAACAATAATCATGTCCAACGTTTCCGCATCAACACCGCTATCTGCTATAGCTTCTTTTGCTGCTATGGCAGCAATATCTGAGGTGTTTAAATCTTTCGCAACATAGCGTCTTTCTGCAATGCCTGTTATTTTTCTAAACTTTTCGATGATTATCTCCGGCTCAATCTTTATCGGTTGATTATCTTCTGTATAAAAAGGTTGCTGAACGAAGTGTGCATTCGTTATTATTTCACCTGGAATATAACTTCCGGTACCGGTAATTACTGTCCTGAACATGAGGCTGACAAGAATTTTTTTGTAGTAACAATTGTATTAAAGTGTTACAAAAGCCCACACCTGAAGCATGGAAAAGAGGAAAGAATGAAAACAGACTTTCGTGTTTGTTGGGATAAAGCATAGCAAGCCAAGTGCAGACTATACTATCTTTTTCACATTAATTGCATTTAGCCCTCTGTGCCCCATTTCCACTTCGTAAGTTACCTTATCATTCTCCTTTAACGGGCCGGATAGCTGGTTTATATGTACAAAAGCACTCTCGCCTGTTTGCCCGTCTTTTACAAAGCCAAAGCCTTTGGAACCATTGAAAAATGTAACGATGCCTGTTCGCTCGGGGTTTTCAGCTTCTGTTTCCTCATGCTTGGGCACGCCAATCTGCATATCTTCCGCATTAAATAGTTTTTTCTTTTTAGGGTCGGGCGGAGAAGAGGAAAGATTTCCGTTTTCATCCACGTACGCCAGCATATCATCCAGGCTTTTTCCTTTTTGTGCATTTGCTTTTCGCTCCTGCATTTTCTCTGCTTTATCCTCGCGCTGCCGTATTCTTTGCTTTTCTTTTTCTCTCTTCTGGTGTGTTTGCTGAGATCTACCCATCGTTTCTTTCTATGTTTGATTAGCTATAAAGGTCGCTTTTTATTTTCAAAATGAAGAAAATAATTGGAATACATAACAAATGATTAGGGTTGATAAATGCGCTTTTGCTCATGCCCGGCATTAAGAAAACAACTACTTAATAGCGGTTCTTTTTTGTCTTTTCGCGCCTCTGTTGGTGCTCTTCACCAACAGATAAATATTTGCCGGTGAAGGACACCGGCACACTGAAAAAGGCATATAGTAAACCAATAATAAAAGCTATAGTTATTCGGCTTTCAGTCTGGTAAAATCAGACCCGTTGTAAATACGCGACAGTCCCATGTCTTTCGTTTTTTTCCAGTCTTCTATTCTGGCTTCGGTAATAATACGCCATAGATTTTTCGACTTCAGGTCTTCAAAATCGCTCGTATTCACGAACATGCCTCGTATTGCATTTCGTTTTTTAAAGTTAATGTCAATTACTTTCGATAATGTTTTTGAAGTAAGAAATTGTTCTATTTGCTCGTTTGTCATATAATAATTTTGATAAAATATATGGTATAACGTTTTTGTACCTTATTTCCTGCCACTCCGTGTCGGGCAGCTTTTCGTACTGTTATTTATAATTTATTAGGGTATTGTGTAAAATAAATCAGCTTGTCTTTAATGACCGCTTTGATGGCTGCAGTTAAATCTGCCGAAGAAGATACTTCCGTAATATCCGTTTGCCCCGTGCGCTTTACAAAATTGATGAAGGTTTCCTGCTGGTCTGCAAAAACTACATAAAATTCTATCCGGTTATTTATTGTACTTTTCCACGAAGTAACATCTATCATCACTTCTTTTCCTTTATAATTTATGGAGAATTTCACAGTATAGTTTTATTACAAAGTATTTCTTATATACTCAATCGTAGCTTTATACATACTACTTTGTTTAAAACAATCAAACAGCTTCGAGGTTAAAAATCTGCAAATGCTTTCCCCTTAGCCATTGCAATACCGATATCTCGCTTTTCGCCTCCAGCGGTAATTCTTTTTGAATCAGGCATTCAATTTTTTGTGCCTGCGCAATAGTGAGTTTATCTATACAACAATCAAAAAGATTGATGATATGCAACATGCAATTACCGCTAAAGCGGTCGAAACGCTTACGTGTGGGACCATCCGACAGCAGGTTATTACTATCATTGCCCCAAACATAATCGCCCGCCAACAGGTGTTCTTTAATAATCCGCATACAACTGGTGTTTTAAAATTTTTACATAGTTAGCAGCATAATATCCTGATTGATTGCAGCCGACAGTTACATAACTGAAAGCCATAGCATGGCGCTATTAAGGAATGTGAAAAAGAGTAAGTTTACTCTTTTTCACATTCCTGCTTTTAATAGAATTTCCGCTTATTGAATGTTCCGCTGCCGGAATTTTCTTTTGGCCTTGCTACTGTTACTGATAAAGCCCTGCCATCTACCATAGCCCCATTGAGCTTGCTGATAGCTTCGTTGCCGGCATCATCGCTGGACATTTCTACAAAGCCAAAACCACGGCTTCTGCCGGTTTCACGGTCCGTAATCACTTTTGAAGAAGTTACTTCTCCGTAGGGCGTAAAAAAATCTTTCAGGTCATTGCTTTCTACCTGAAAGCTTAAGTTGGAAACAAAGATGTTCATCTTGTATTTGATTGGTAATGAATAAGAATTTGAGAAAGGTACGAAGTAAAGAAAGTAACTTATAGGGGCAAAAGCCTGTATTAGAATTATTTAATTACGATGTGCAGTGCTCAAATGATTGCTCTAAAGGTACTATTTATGATTGATTTAGGCTGATTTATTTTATCGATGCAGTTTGCCAGGCGCCAGAATTAGTAAAGCGCATGTCTTTAAAGTATAACCAAAAATGATTGCAGCTGATAAATTAATGCCTGACCGGAACCGGTATTACTGGTATTAATTTGATAACACCTATCTTGTTCAACGCACGCATAATAAGGTAGGTAGTATCAAACTCATACCATTTACGCGCAAAGTTGGCGTTGTCTTTATCGTAGTGGTGATTGTTCTGAAAAAGTTCGCCCATCAGCAGTACACCAAAAGGTGTTGAGTTTTTGGAATGATCGCCATTCTTATAATTGCTATAACCATATTTATGACCACACCAGTTAACTATAGCACCCTGGATTGGCCCCATTAAAAAATGTATCGGCAACAACAAAAACCACCATGCACTTGGAGCAAAAAGGATATAAAAAGTAATATAAGCCGCGCCAAATACGCCCCTTGTAAGTATATGGTGGCCAAAGCGGTCGAGTTTATGCCAAACAGGTAGGTACTCAGATGTGAATTGTTGCTCCGGCAGTTTTTTGCCGGTATTAAAAGCTCTGAATATTTTAGCGGTATTCCACATCATTTGCCATATATCGTTAAAAAAATGTGGCGAGTGTGGGTCTTTCTCCGTATCGCTGTACTCGTGATGCATACGGTGCATTACACCATACGCTCTTGGTACCAGATAAGAGGAACCCTGTACAAACCAGGTAAGAAAATAAAAGGTTTTTTCCCATCCTTTGCTGATGGTGTACATTTGATGAGAAGCATAACGGTGAAGGAAAAAAGAATGAAAGAAGAGCGATAGAAACCAATGCAAAAAGAAAAATAACAGAATAAAAATCATGAATACATTTTAAAATAACAGAAGGAACGAAAGGTAGTCTTTATTATCGCCTTATACTGCCAACCAAATGCGACTTAACTAACCATTAGGCTTTTGCATTGCTGTATGTATGGTACTATAAGCTCGTCCAACAGTCGTAGCTTACTAATATAGAACATACTTCTCCATACCGAATGTGATTTTCATTTAAATAGTTAAGATTGCTTATTTTTAAGACAATGAATATACGCCGATAAGTAGTATTTTAAAAAATGCTTTATTCCCCTAATAATAAAAATTGATTTACTTTCATCCGTAATGTATAGTCTTAAAACACCTATTGCTTGCAACTTCACTGCATTTTAAAAGAATGCAGTAACTTCATGTTGGTATTTTTTATGCTACCCAACACCCTATGAAATAACTAAACCATGACAAGAAATCCCAACCTGCAACGTTTTATAGATGCACAGCGAAGAGACTACGACATTGCTTTAGCAGAAATTAAAAATGGGAGAAAAAGAAGCCACTGGATGTGGTATATTTTTCCACAAATACAAGGACTGGGCTTTAGCGAAACATCACAGTATTATGCCATTAAAGACAAAACAGAAGCAATATCCTTTTTAAAACATCCCTTATTAGGTACCAGATTAATTAATATTTGCCAGGAACTACTTTGGCTCAAGGGCAATAATGCAACAAACATATTTGGCTACCCCGATGATGTAAAATTAAAATCATCTATGACTTTATTTGCCGCTTTACCCAATGCAGATCCGGTTTTCCAGGCTGTCTTAAACAAGTTTTTCAACGGCCAAAAAGATGAAAAAACAGTGCAAATATTGAAAACACAAGATTAGCATAGATTATAATTTTAATGTTTTCTTCTGCACCTATTAGCACTACTGCCTTCATAAATTATTAACTCACAAGAAAAAATTTCATTTGTGGCAATAATTTTGCTAAATTTGTTAGCAAACAATATCTGCCTTATGAAAGTGAAGAATATGGTGATCCACAAACTGGAAAAGAAACAAGGCGAACAAGCTAACCTCACCACAGCCGCCAAACAACTGCCTATTACCTGGGTGCACCAGCATTTTATGAGCGAGGTAAAACAGGTGTATTACAACAAGTCCAATCCCATTTATGGCTCGTTCGATGCGGCGCGCGACAGCTATCCGTACCAAACGTTTTTGTGCAATTATTTAAGTGGCAACATCAGCTTTTACGATTTTACCATCAAAGCCGTTATACATTTTGAAAATATCATCAACGAAGTGGCTCTGGCAACCGGCGGCTATGTACTGTTTTGCCATTTTGAAATGGGCGAAGACTTTGTTGCCGTAATTGTGCTGAACGATAAGGAAAGCTATATCATCAACGACAACCTGGATGTGAATGCCAATGCGCGCCTCGATATAGAAAAGCTGGATGTAGCTAACTTTACCAACTGCTGCAAATGGAACAGCGGCGAAGAAATATATCTTTCTTTTACGCGGGGTAAAAAAGAAATCTCCAACTATTTCAGGCGTTTTATTGGCTGTACCGATTATGCTTCGGCAAGAGAATCGTCGCTGAATTTGAAGCGGGCAATCAATGATTATTTGTACCAAAACGGCTACACCATTGAGCAAACAGAGCAAATAAAAGAATTGGTATTTGCTTATTGCGAGCAGCAAATGAAAGCCAGGGAAGATATACAACTGAGCTTTGTGGCGTATTTAATTAATCAGCATGCACCTGAAAACTTTACTGCTTTTGCCCAGGCAGAAAAATACCAGGTGAGTGCTTTCTTCAAAGGACACAACACGTTGAAGAGCCTTAAATATTATTCGTACAATAGTAAAGAACTGACCATTATTTTTGACAGCAAATTGCTGGGCAATACGGTGGTGTATGATGATATAAAAAACAATTTATTGATTAAAAATATACCAGACCATTTAAAACATCAGTTAACCAAAAAGCTTCCAATATCGGAAAGCGATGAATCGTAACAAGGACTTAGACCTTCTTATCCATATCAGGCAACAATTAGTGCAGCCTCGCTACGATGAGGGCGAGCTGAGCGGGCATCTTATGCCTGCTTCCAAGGCTATAGAAGAGCTGAAAATGTTGGCTGCATCGGGGCTTACTGATGACTTTGTATTGCTTAATGGAGAATATATTCCGCTGGATAAACTGGATGGCGGAGACGAGCCACAATCTGCCACTACAACAAAAATTCCGGTTGTTCTGTACACCAAAAACCTGCAACACTGCTGCTATTACGAAACAGTAAATGAATTTTTGGAAGACAATTCTTATCAATATCCAGCCTTTCTTTTTTACATTCAGGAGTTGCATTTCTTATCTGCTGACCAAGCCGACCCGGCAGTAATAGAACAATATAAGGATGTTTTGAAATTTATTGAGCTGCTGGTTTTCATCTCCGATTATGTGATAGACAACATTGGCGAGCCGAAAGAAATAGTGTTATTTGCAAAAAGAAAGCTGAATATTGTAATACAATACAACCAAAACGATTTGCGGCGCATTGCTTATTTATATCAACTCCATACACAACTGTACGAAGCGCACGACAAAGAAGAGCGCAAAAGTATTTTTACAACAGAAGTAATTTCGTTTTTATTCCCTTTTCCTCCATACGAACGCTTTAGCAAGTTATTGTCTTCGCTGGATGCCGTATATGACAATTATCTGAAAAGTCATTTGCTATATGTAGAAAAATTTTCTTACCACGATTTAAAATCGAAAGTAGATAAAGACAAGCTGGAGTACACGAAGAAAATTTATGCTACGGTCAACGATATACAATCGAGAATGATTGCAGTGCCCGCAGCATTTCTGCTGGTATTGGCACAGTTTGATTTTGTTGACACATGGAGCATTAAAAATATTCTTATTGCCATTGGCGCATTGCTTTTTAGCATCCTGCTCGAAGTACTATTAAAAAACCAGTTTGGCGTGTTGCATTATGTAGAGCGGGAAGTGTTACAATTCAAATCCGAACTCAGCAATTCAAGCACCAGCATAGATCTATCCGAATTTACGAAGTCCTTTGCCCACCTGCAATCTATTGCCAATAAGCAGCGTGTTTACCTGTGGATATTCCGCATCATCGTGTGGTCGGTTCCGTTGACTGCAATTATTTTATTCTTTTGCAAAAAATAATAAAGGCACACCAAAATGGAGTGCCTTTAACGGGTGTAAGGAATAGGGTGAAAAAACAGGGTGAACAGGGTTGAAATGCAGGGGTTAAATCATTATTGAATTGGCGCTTTAAATTCGCCTTCGGTAAATACTTTTTTGTTGTCGCCATTGCCTTCATTGTCGTAGAATGTACCGCTGAAAGTACCTTTTACATACTTATCTGTCATCTCCGTGATTTTGATTGTAAATGGTGCAGTTTCATCCAAATGCACGCCGCCATAAAAAATGCCTAAATCATCAGCACGGTTTTGTGGTGCATATACGCCCAAAATAAAGTATGTATCGTGCTCGCCTTCGGTGTATTCGCCGGCAGTTGCATCTTCTGCAGAATAAACCAACAAATCCACTTCATCGGTTGATCCACCACCTTTTATACCTTGAATCTGAAGCATGTGTGTGCCTTCATCTACAACACGCATTGCTTTAACGCTGCCTGTATAATTTAATGCTGCACCATCCATTTTCGTTTTTACATAATAGCTCTCTGTAGGCGGAGGCGTTCCGCCACCATTATCACCACCACCATTGTTGCCACCGCCAGGGTTAGCAGGTTTATCGGTATGCTTGCTGCACGATGCGAGCAAACCAATTAATAATACGAATGTCAATACACGGAATAGGGTTGTCTTTTTCATGTCTGCTTATGTTTGTTTTTTTGTTTGTTTATGATGCAAAAATATAAGCAGCAGCAGGCGAAGGAAATAGCATAAATATGTGAGATTGGCAACTATCCGATGCAACGGTTTTTAAGTTGTAGGAAACATAATTTAAAGGTGTGTCATGAAATATTTTATTGTAATAATTTGTCTTGGAGCCATCAGCATTTTTTGGGGTAGCTGCAAAAAAGATGTAGGCACAAATGCTGTTATCAGCGCCACTTCTATTATTGGCACCTGGGAGTTAAGACAAGCACAGAATGGAATGATTCCAACCGTAACATACCCAGCCGGAAATGGGAACACTTTTAAGTTTTCAGATTCAACATATGAAAAATATTCGAGTGGAAGTTTAATTGCAAGCGGGCATTATATACTAATCAGGGATACTTCTGTTGAAACCGAAGTAGGTTTGCTAATCCCGCCCGGACAATTTACTAACAGAATAATTTTTGATAGTGATTTCACATCCCGTAAAACATTCATTGATGTTTCAAACAATAAGCTGACTTTTCTTTCCGGCTACTTTCCGCTTGATAGCGGTTCTAATATCTTATATAAAAGAATAGAGAACAGGCACTAATGAGTACTTGCCCAAAAGCGGCAAACTAAGAATAGTTTGATATTTATTCTTAATCAACATTTGACTAACTTACCAGGCAGACGGAAAATACTAATGCTGGTACATCGGCAAGCTTTTGAGCAATAAGCGTTGCCTATTAAATAAAAAACCCTCGCATCAGGCGTGGGTTTTTGCATACTAAGTAAGTTGCAGGTAAAATTAATAGCGTTTATTATACCGATCGTCGTTATCTCTTCTGTTGTAGCCTCCTCTGTCGCCACCACGGTCATCGCCACCACGCGGATTGTTATAACCGCCGCCGCTGTTGCCACGCGGGTTGTAGCCACCACTGCGTGGAGAGTTATTAAACCCACCACTCCGGGGAGCGCTGTTATAACCACCCGTAGATGGACGGCTCTGTTGCGGCTCGGCCTCTTTCACCGAAATTCTTTTTTTACCAAGCACCACATTATCGAGGGTAGCAATTGTTTCTTTTGCTTCTTCTTTATTTGGCATATCCACAAAACCAAAGCCTTTGCTCTTGCCGGTGTTGCGGTCGGTAATAACTCTGGCGGAAGCTACTTCGCCATACAATTCAAACATCTCTTTGAGATCAACTTCGTCAAAGTCGGTAGATAAACCGGCAATAAATAACATCATGATTTTTAGTATTTTTTATTATTGGATTCCTGTTTTCAAAAAGTAAAGATACGGGTAACATTATTCTCTATACAACTATTAGCATTTTATATTTTAAATGATATAAAGGCAGTACCACACCTGCTTTCGGGCATGTAAAATCACATGTAGGTGACGTGATATTCATTTATCCTTAGCGTTTAAAATAATGTGAAAATACTTTCGTGCTTTATATTTTTATGGAACAACCTACAGCATACAATTCAGCTTCCATTGCGCTATATAAAAGCTACGCAAGATATCAAATACTACTTTATTTATCTTAAATCCTTTGTGCAACTTAGTGTTCTTAGTGCTTTTGCTGTTTAGAAAACTATTGCAAATAATAAACCGTAAAATTAATTAACCAACAATTGCTGCGTAAATGAGCCTTTGTCCCATTTCACCTTTATTATATATACACCTGCGGCAAGTCTGGCAGCAGGTACCTGTATTACTTCTCCTGCCGTTACTAAAGCAGCCGTGGTAGTATAAACAATTCTACCTGCTGCATCCGTAAGCACAATAGCAGCATGGACAGCATTTTGATTCAGCCTGATATTTACTACATTTCTCACAGGGTTGGGATATACCGCAACTGCAAGTACGTTGCTTATGTCAATCGCAGCAATACTCGAGTAATGGCTATTATTGTTATCATCTACCTGCCTGATGCGGTAATAATTAACGCCCGCAACCGGCATTACATCTTCAAAGCTGTATAATTGATTGCCTGCAGCCACTGTGCCAATAGTAGTATAATGAATGCTATCACTGCTTCTTTCCACTGCAAAGCTGCTGTTTGTTTCATTAGCCGTGGTCCATTGCAGCAACACGCCACCAGGGCTTTTATTGGCCGAAAAAGACAACCAGGCAATGGGTATAACTATTGGAGTAACGCTAAGGTCGGCATTGGAAATGTCGAAGAAAATATTGTTTGCTGCTTTTACGCGGATGCGTCCTTTGCTAATAGCTTGGTTGGGCACCAGCACCGTTTCACTGCCATCGTTGGGTGTATTAGCTGCAAGTGTTATCGGGAAAGTGTAGCCGCCATCGGTTGAAAGCTGGATGCTAACGCTACTGCATTTGATGCGGACGTTAGTAGTATTCGCTACATTCCAGGTAATGGCTACCTGGCTGTTGCCCTTCCAGGATGTAGCACTATCAAGACCAGTTACTACAAACGGGCCGGCAGTGCTATCTACTGTTACCTTCATATCATCGCTGTTGTTGCTGCCGCCACCTGCGTGGTTATCCCGCACCGTAAACCTGAAATGTAAATCTCTGCTTACAGCAGGTAAAGCTTCCCACTTCCACTTTGTTTTGCCAGACAGTATGGTGTCTATTACCGGGAATGTGCGGCTTTTTGAAGAAGAATAAGCAAACGACCGGAACACAGGACCGGCAGTAGAAGTAGGCTTGGGATACTCATTATAGCCCTTAGTTAAGGCATCCATTTGCTCCCAGGTATAGCTGAGTACATCTGCTGCATCCATGTCTGCCGCATTGCCGGTAAGTATAAACGGTGTAGCAGCAGGAATAACATAATCAGCAGCTGCATCAGCGGTTGGCGTATGGTTGTTGGTACGCTGTAATACCGGTCCCGGCTGTCCATCAATACTTTTAATATAATCAGTCACCTGCTGTATGCTAACGGCATGAAAATAATCATCGCTGTTCGGCTGCACATCGGTAGCGCCCGTGGTGCCTGCATAGCCCATAATGGTAGAGCCGCTACCCGGTTCTACTTGCGCACCGGTGCCTTCATCCTCATAATCAAATGTATGGGTGGCTCCAAACTGATGACCAATCTCATGCGCCCAAAAGTCCACTACAAACGGATCACCGGCTACCTGGTTGTAGCCGGTAACAGCAGTGCCTTTGGTAGCCGAATCGCACACGCAGCCAATGCAGCCGGCATTGCCACCGGTATTCATGCCCATCAGCAGGTGCCCGCAATCGTAGTTGCTGTTGCCAATGTATTTATCTAATGTTTTTTTACATTGTATATTCCACTTGCCATTGTCGTATCCGGTAGCAGTATTATCATCAAAAGGATCGCTCTTGCTGTCTAAAAAAATAATCGTGTCTTCGTTGTCCACATAGTTCAGGTGCACGTTAAAATCCCTTTCAAAAATGCCATTGATGCGGGTGAGGTCAGTTACCAATGTGCTTAATACGCTTAACTTTTTCTCTGCATCCGTTGTTTCTGTTCCATTAAGGCAAAGCTGAGAAAACTGTCCGCCCACGGTTACTGCAAAACGGTAAGTCCTTAAGATATTATCATCGGCATTTTTGCCGGTAACAGTGTTTTGTTTTTGCGCAGTAGCACCCTTTTTTACTGCACAGGTAAAAGCAGTTGTATGCTCAGCCAGCGTATCCCGGTCAAATACTACGTACAAACCTTTACTTTTATCTGCAGGATTGATGTAAATGGCTTTGCGTGTGCCGGATAATATCATGGCATGAAAGCCTTTGGGCGTAATATCAAAGCGGATGGTAGCAGAAGGATCGTCTATACCTTGCCCGGCGTATGATTTCAACTGCGGATACTTGGCAGCCAGCGCAGCCGACATTACCGGGGATTCCACTATTTTAAAACGCTCTGTTTCGCCTTTTGCATTAGGTATGCTAATAATAAAAGGAGAATTTTTAATTGCAACATTTTTAGCTGCAGGTGCAGTCATCAGGGATTGTCTTAATGCATCCTCTGCCAATCGGAATGTTTTATGCGCTTGCGGAACAAAAACCGGCTGATTATCAGTCATCTCACTTCGTTGCCATGCACTGTTACTCACTGCCGACCAGAAGCTGTTCTTTTTCTGTGCAAGTAATTGCTGATGGATGCATAGTGCAGCCATCCATACAAGGAGTAGAACTTTTTTGCTCACGCTGTGTTTATTTGACCGATATTGGAAATGGATTGGAATGGAAAAGCAATGAAGAGAAATAGCGGATGATGTTGATTATATTACACTCACATTTGATTATTTTTTAAATATGGCAAAGACACGGAATAACTTATAAAGTAAGGCTTTCTTTTTCTGTGCTTATCCGTGCCATCTGTGAGCAGCAAAATTATTTTCCTATCTGTTTCAGGTAAGTACCATAGCCGCTTTTAGCATACAACTCTGCCTGTTGCATCAACTGATCGTAATTAATAAAGCCCATGCGATAAGCTACTTCTTCAATACAGCCAATCTTAGTGCCTTGTCTTTTTTCTATCACGCGCACATATTCGGTAGCATCGCTCAGCGAATCGAAAGTACCGGTATCGAGCCAAGCATACCCACGGTTCATCACCCCTACATGCAGACTGCCACGCTCTAAGTACACCTTATTTACATCAGTTATCTCGTATTCGCCACGTAGAGAAGGCGCAATATTTTTAGCAATATCCACTACTTCATTATCATAAAAATACAAACCCGGCACTGCATAGCGGCTCTTGGGCTTGGCAGGTTTCTCTTCGATAGACAAAGCTGTGAAATTTTCATCAAAATCTACTACGCCATAACGCTCAGGGTCGCTTACTTCATACGCAAAAATAGCCGCGCCGTTTACATCATTAAAAGACTGCAAAAGCTGACTTAATCCTGCACCATGAAAAATATTATCGCCCAATACCAATGCTACTTTATCATTACCTACAAACTGTTCCCCTATTACAAACGCCTGCGCCAGTCCGTTGGGCTTTTCCTGCACCGCATACGAAAAAGAACAGCCAACAGCCGAGCCATCGCCCAGCAAACGATGGAATTGTGCGGAGTCTTCGGGTGTGGTAATGATAAGTACCTCGTTGATGCCTGCCAGCATTAATACGGATAAGGGATAATAGATCATCGGCTTATCATACACCGGCATTATCTGCTTACTGATGCCTTTGGTAATAGGATACAACCGGGTGCCGGAGCCGCCGGCGAGTATAATACCTTTCATGTACAATTGGGTTTTATGAAATGTCTTTGAGTAATGGATTCACTAAATCTTTTTCGGATAATATCAATTCTTCTGCCGGCAATTTCCAATCTATATCTAATTGCGGGTCGTTGTACATCAATCCGCCTTCGGCTGCTTTGTTATAAAAATTATCGCATTTATAAAAGAAAACAGCGACATCGCTCAGCACTACAAAGCCATGCGCAAAACCGCGCGGAATAAACAACTGCGTATTGGATTCATCACTCAGTTCGATGCTAAAATGCTGCCCGTAAGTAAGTGAATCTTTGCGCAAATCAACAGCTACATCCAGCACGCTGCCCTGCAGCACGCGCACCAGCTTTGCCTGTGCTGCATCGCCTTTTTGAAAATGCAACCCGCGCAACACACCTTTTACCGAAGAAGACTGATTATCCTGTATAAAATGAACATCCAAGCCTGTTAATTCTGCAAATTTTTGCTGGTTAAAACTTTCAAAGAAATAGCCGCGGTTGTCTTTAAAAACAGTGTTATGAATGATATAACAATCCTTAAGCGGCGTTTGTTCTACTCTCATGAAATTATATTTAGCTGCGGGCATATTTAAGCATACAGCTTTGTATTCTTTATTAATTCCTGTAATTCTAATATTTTCAGAAAAGCTCACAGCCCGTAGCTAACAACTCGCCGCTTGCTTCCTGAACCTTGTTACTTCTCTTAATCCTTGCAGCTTACCTGTGACTATATTGTTCTTCGTAGTAATGCTGGTAATTGCCTGAAGTTACATGCTTTAGCCATTCCGTATTATCCAGGTACCAATCTATGGTTTGGCTTAAACCTTCTTCAAAGGTTACGCTTGGCTTCCAACCCAGTTCTTTATTGATTTTAGTAGCATCTATTGCATAGCGCAGGTCGTGCCCCGGACGATCTTTTACATATGTTATCAACTGCTCGCTTGCGCCCGGCTGGCGTCCAAGCTTTTCATCCATCAGCTTGCACAACAGTTTTACCAAATCAATATTTTTCCATTCATTAAAACCACCAATATTATAGGTCTCGCGGTTTTTGCCCTCATGAAAAACAAGATCAATGGCGCGGGCGTGGTCTTTTACAAACAACCAGTCGCGTGTATTTTCACCTTTACCATACACCGGCAAAGGCTTTTTATTGATGATATTATTGATGAATAATGGAATAAGTTTTTCGGGAAAATGATTAGGACCATAATTATTGCTGCAATTGGTAACCACCACCGGTAAGCCATAGGTTTCGGCGTAAGCACGCACAAAGTGGTCGGAGGAAGCCTTGCTGGCTGAGTAAGGCGAGTTGGGCGCATACGGTGTTGTTTCGGTAAACATACCCTCATCGCCCAATGTACCATATACTTCATCGGTAGAGATATGGTAGAAACGATGACCGGAATAGTCGGGCTTCCAGTATTCTTTGGCAGTATGCAGCAGGTTTACAGTGCCGATTACATTGGTATAAATAAAATCGAGGGGCGCTACAATGGATCTGTCTACATGGCTTTCGGCAGCCAAATGGATCACATCAGTAACATTATATTTTTCAAAAACACCCTTAACCGCTTCCGCATCCAGAATGTTTACTTTTTCAAAATAATAATTGGGTTTGTCTTCAATATCTTTCAGATTTTCGAGATTGCCTGCATAAGTAAGCGCATCGAGGTTGATAATAGTGTAATCGGGGTATTTATTAACAAACAACCTGACTACATGCGAGCCGATAAAGCCGGCGCCGCCGGTAATAATGATTTTTTTAGACATTGGGTAAATGCTTTTTGTTCTTGCTGCGCAAAAATTCCGGGCAAAATAAACGTCTTTTTGCAGAAATAGAGGCAACAATGGCTTATAATAATATTAGAAGGATAAGAAAAGGCTTAATTTTTACAATCTATTATGGCAGTTGCATTGCCAGGCATACACAAGATAGGTGATGCGTAATAGGGTTTTAAATAATACTACAGCTTAGCAAAACAAAAGTCCCGCCCCGGTAAAGAACAGTATTTTTCCTATTCACCCTCTACATACGTATCCCCTTTTTCAGGTTGCAGCTTATTTTTTCCTTTGTGCGGAGCGCCATCCATCTTTACTATTTTGGGGTAAAACAACCCTACAGTTTGCACCAGGTTTTGCTGCGCATTCATTACATCGTAAATGTTTTTATAGGCAAAAGGCGCTTCGTCCAGTCCGCCACCAATGAGCTTTACACCCTGCTTTTGCAACTCTTCTTTCAAAGCATTTTGCGTAATGCTTTTGATGGCTGCCGTACGGCTCATTCTTCTGCCTGCACCATGCGATGCCGAGTTGATAGCAGCCGCTTCGCCCAAGCCTTTTACGATAAATCCGGGTGCAGTCATACTGCCGGGAATAATACCCAGCACATCTTTACCGGCAGGGGTAGCACCCTTGCGGTGCACAATTACTTCTTTACCTTCATACCGCTCTTTCCATGCAAAGTTGTGGTGGTTCTCTACCATTGCCAGTGGCTGACGTCCCAATTGTTTTGCAATTTTTGTATGAATTACGTGATGATTGGCAGAAGCATAATCACCTGCAAGGTTCATTGCCATCCAGTATTGAATGCCTTCTTCCTCGTTTAAATCGAACCACGAAAGATTAACAGCCTCCTTAGGCAGTTTACGTTTTTCCTTAGCCATTTTTGTAAAATGGTTAGCAATGTTTGCACCTAATCCGCGTGAACCGGAGTGCGACAGTAAGCCAAGATACACACCCGCTTCCAAACCTAGTGCCTCATCTTTATGCGGTATTTCCACTATGCCAAACTCTACAAAATGATTACCGGAGCCCGACGAGCCTAATTGCTTTTCTGCCTTGCTTTGCAGCCCCTTTACGAAAGGTATTTCGTTAAACACGGGGCTGTCCAGCACTTCATCATAAGATGTTTTGGAAAACTCCTTACCGGCACCAAACAATGTAGCTTCATTTAATTCTCTTGTAAAGTAAGCCTCACGGTTAGTTAATTCTTTGGGGTTAATGTCAAACACACTGAGGCACATACGGCAGCCAATGTCCACGCCTACGCCGTAAGGAATGACCGAATTTTCGGTTGCCAGTACGCCGCCAATAGGTAAGCCGTAGCCGCTGTGGGCATCGGGCATTAAGGCACCGGCGATGCTTACCGGCAGCTTTGCGGCAGCATGCATTTGCTGCAAAGCACTCTCTTCTATATATTCGGCACCAAACACATTAAAATGCACGCCATTGTTTAAGAGTGCTATTTCATCGCCTGCTGTTTTTTCTTTGGGCAATAACAGTTTTGCAATGGGACTTAATGTTTCGTCTTCTATAAACATAGCAGGCTCGGCAAGGATGTTTTTCAATGCCGTTAATGCTTCTTCTTTTCTACGGTGTTTATATTGCTTTTCCATCACATTCATTGCCACGCTTATTACCGGGCCTTCGGGGTAGCCGATGGCTCTTAATTCTTTGCCGGTTAAATGTAGTTTTGCCATGCTGTGTTATTGTTAATAGCCTCCCATACAATGCTCAAGTATCATGCTCTTTTACATAATATTCATCCAAAGTGGTGGCGAGCGGCTTGTTTTTTAATGGATTCTTCTCTTTCCTTTTTTCTTCGTCGTACCAGGAGTTGCGACGTCCGTTTGAAAGATGTGCCAGTCTTCCAATCAGCGCTCCATTTTCCAGGTAATTGTTAATCTGCTGAATACGGCTTTCAATTACTTCATCTCTTGCACGTGTTTTGGTAATAATATTGGGACGCACGCGCAATACAAAGCGCCATGATTCTTTAAAGACATATATTTTAAAGGGTTTACTTGTCCATTTATCCTGCACCAGCCGCTCTTCAAAGAATTGTTTTTCTGCTTCCGTAAATTTCATTTTATTGAAGCAAAATGCCTGTGGTCGTAATAAATGCAGCTCTTTTACTACATATACTTTTTTGCCCCATTTACGCTTCTTTACTCTAAAGTCTTTGCGGTAGCTGTATTGCGTGGTATTTATTTTGCTTAAAATACTTTCAAAGAAGGACGCTTGTTTACTTTTGGCTACATCATCGCGCAGCACAAAATAACGCTTCCAGCCCCGCACGATGGGTGAATTCAATTCTACCCAACCTAAGTTACGCTGCTGTTTATACAAGACATTTCTTTCCCGCTGAAGTGCTAATAACTGCTTATCCCAATCTTCATACTGCGCTCTTTTTTTATGGTGTGCTGAACGAAGCCGGAACTGCAATAATGCAGTTGAGCTGTTTACATAATGGAGGTTCATATCGTTTACATTTTCGTTGCAGCGGTAAACCGCCGCTGGATGCGGATTTAAATCGGATGGATATGAACCGGTTATTCTTTTTCATCAATTTTGTTTTTATATATGAATACATGTGGTGCCTTGAGGAATTGAACCTCATTAGCCGGATTTTCAGTCCGGTGCATAGACCACCTCTGCCAAAGCACCAAGGGGCATATAGTATGGTAAAACTTATTTATTACTCATTCATCAGTAAGTTTTTAATGTTGTTGAAAGGTGTTGCTTTTGGCAGCAACACCTTTTAGTTTTAGGGAAAGAGCTGTTGATACAATCTCTATATTTTATTTCTGTTAACTGAATGGCCCATAATTATAAGACAACAAACCGTTCTCAATTTTTAGTTCGTCCGGCCGGCAAACCTCTTACACAAACTGTCTTAGAAAAAGAGGTTGCAGTACTACATAACTGAAAAGCAGCCAGTTCATTTGCTAAATAATCAGCCCATAATGCATGTTCAGCAGTATATAGCAATTCAACATAGCTGTTGCCAACTTCTATAATCCGGTTATCGCTGGTTACTATAATCATCATGTTGAATACAATTTGCTGTTCGTCAAAGTCAAACTGCTTGTGCTTGTAAACTGTTTTAATGCTGCTATTCAATTTTGCTTCCAGCAGCTTTACTGCCTGGCTAACGTCAATACCATTGATCAGCATCACATTTGGTAACTGCTTGTTAAGCTTTATAAACAAATGCTTGCTATCAACAAAGTTGTTTGCTATCAAGCTCTTTCCGCTGCTGATGCGGAGTTTACGAAAGCGCCTGGCTACCGTTTTATTGCTTTCTGCAATTTTACAAGCCGAAATAATGACTCTTACAATTACAACAGCTATTATTACAAATGGTATCATACCTACCTCCTGTTCTTCAAAATATGTCCAAATAAAAAACCCGGTCTGGTATTATATCCTGACCGGGCTTGCTTATATACTGATTGTACAATCAATATTGCTTACAACATCGCGGTCGTAGGTAGGGATATAATTTTCCTCTAAACACATCAAAACAAATTACACTTTGGCCGGGCATACTATTACCTCGTAGCTGCCACTCACAGCTATGTATCCGTTGATGATATGCTGATGATATGTTTTGTTGTTCCGGCATTTTCTTTCCTTTAAAACACAAATAAAAAGCCCCGCAAATTGCGGGGCTACTGTATAAAACAAGTTGATTGAACTTAGTTATAAATGTTGCATGCCCCGCAGCCCGAATGTAGTGGCAGTACGCCTCCCCGGCTTTTTATAGGTGTAAATATGTTAAGTTGCATAGCTAATTATTTATTTGCGGGTGCAAAGATAGAGTGAGTTTTCAATTAACAAAACTTTTAGAAAAAATATTTTAAGAATTTATTGCTGTCTGTAAAAAAGCTGTAGAAAAACAGACTGTACACAAAACAGACTGTACACAAAACAAAAAAGCTGCCCACAAAGGGCAGCTCTCAAACCTTCACACTCACAGACACTTATCCTAACACATTTTTCTTGCGCATATCCTTTACTATATCCCTTGCATAATCGTTTGCCAAAGAGCCCATGGTGCTGGCATCTACAGTTTGCGATTGTGCCGAATACAGCAACTGGTTGCTGGTCACATCGTACAGGTTGGTCTCAAACATGTATTTAGTGCTTGTTGTTGTATAGCCCGGACGGTAATAAGGGCGGTGCGCCCAGGGAGAATAATACGAATAATACCCCCAGAAACCCGGACGATAACCATAGTTGCCAGACACATGGCGTTTTTCCTGATTTTTATCTACCAGCGTAATAGTCACTACCTGCTCAATACCTTCATCGTTCAGCTTTTGAAGCGCCTCCTTTTCGGTCATGCCGCGGAAAGCGGTAGGACCAAACTCATCGGTAGCAGCAACTGCATTGTAGCCAAACTTTTGCAGGTCAACAGCCAGCTGCTCTTCCATGGCACGTTTGGCGTTGCGGTTTTTATCACTGAATAAGCCTAACACCAAAATCTTTTTGGAAGTACTTGTACTAATGCCTTGCTGTGTAGTGTAGCTGTCTGTAATCTTAGAAGTGCTGCAGCCTGCAAATAGCAGCATCAGCAGCGGAATGCCAATCAATAGTATCTTTTTCATAACTCACCTTTTATTAATAACAACGTATATAGACCCAAACTCGTGTACCAGGATTAACCCGCAAACAAGACTTAACATTACTTTGCAGCCAGTAAAAATGTACTATCCAATGCTGTTTTAAGAATGCTTTTGTTAAACTCAAAAACACGTTTTTAATCTTATAGTCCATAGCCCGTCAATACCTATCATATTACAATTGGTATAGATATTGACTGATTGAAATGAAATTAAACCGTTATTATGAAGTGGAAATATTATGTACTTATTGCCTTAACAGCTCTGTTTGCGTATGCCTGTACCCGCAATGCCATTACGGGCAGGAACCAGTTATCTCTTGTGTCTGAAAGCGAACTGCAGACTACTGCCAAAACACAGTACAGGCAATTTTTGGCACAACATAATGTAGTAAGTGCCAGCAATAATAAAGATGCCGAAATGGTAAAGCGCGTTGGTTCCCGTATTGCCAGCGCTATTACGGAGTATTACAGGTCGAAAGGACAGGGGGATGCATTAAAGGGCTATAAATGGGAATTTAATCTTGTTCAAAGCAATGAGATCAACGCGTGGTGCATGCCGGGCGGCAAAGTAGTGGTATATACAGGCATTTTGCCGGTAACGCAGAATGAAGCCGCTTTAGCTATTGTGCTTGGTCACGAAATAACCCATGCGGTAGCAGGACATGGCAGAGAACGGATGAGCCAGGGGTTGCTGGCAGCCGGAATACAGCAGCTTGGACAAGGCCTTTTGGGCAATTCCAAGGCGCTGAACATTTTTAATGCGGTATATGCACCTACCGCACAGATTGGTGTATTACTGCCCAATTCGCGCAATCAGGAACTGGAAGCTGACCATTATGGTTTGATATTCGCAGCCTTGGCAGGTTACAACCCAGAGGAGGCTATTCCGTTTTGGCAAAGGATGCAAAGCCTTGCGGGCGGCTCTTCCACCCCTGTATTTTTGAGCGATCACCCTGCCGAAGCAGACCGCATACAGCATTTACAGGAGTGGATGCCTGAAGCTTTAAAGTACTATAAACCGGTAAAAAGCAGGTAATTACTGTATTTTTTAGGGTTTCTTTTCGATAAAAAATAAAATAGTTGGCTTTCTATTAAAAATCATTTATATAACTTTGCATTCTCATTTTTTTTATAAACTTTTAATGAATAAGGCACGTTTATGCAAAGCATGTTAGAAAAGCTAAACCTAAAAGATGAAAAAAATATTCTTATTCAAGGCCTTCCTTCTTCCATAGAAAAACAGTTTGCCAAGCTTTCTTACGCTAAAAACGTTACGCCGCTGCTGAGAAGCAGAAAAATAGATTTCGCACTGGTATTTGCCATTAATCAAAACCAGATGTGTACTATACTCAACGACGTTTTTCCTGCTTTACATGTCGACAGCAAATTGTGGATTGCTTATCCAAAAGCAGCAAGCAAGATTGCAAGCGACCTTAACCGGGATTGCAGTTGGCAGGTGTTGCAGGATCATGATTACGAAACAGGCGACCAGACGGTATTGGATCATGTATGGTCGGCTATCTGTTTTAAGAAGCTGGATGTTGCACAGGATCAGGTTTCGGCAGAAGAGGAAAGAGCCAATGATGATTTTGATAAACGATTGATTAAGTTGCCGGCAGAGCTGGAGATATTTTTTATTAAGTATAAAAAAGCAAAGGATTTCTTTAAATCGTTGCCCGAGATAAGCCAGAAAGAATATGTAAACTGGATAGAGGATGCAAAAAGAGCTGATACGAAAAAAAGAAGGCTCGAAGCTGTACAGCAAAAACTGCTGGAAGGCAAAAAGACACTTTCAGAAAAATAATCGGCTATTAAACATATAAACTAAAAACGCTTTCATTGCAAAATGAAAGCGTTTTTAGTTTGTGCTTACTTAGCCGCTATCAGCGCATTATTGGTATATACCGGCAATACATTGGCGCCATCTTCGGTAATGCAATATTCCAAATCTTTCTCCAGCCCATAAGCTGCCAGCCGGTGCCAGTGCGAGGTTTTTTGTATAAAGCTATACAGGTGGTGCTTATGCAAACCGTACATATTTTCAGCCATCAGGCTGCTGTCGCAACCATTAATGGTAAAATGCTCCTGCAACCGCTGAATAATGGCGCCTGCAAACAAGGTATCTTCCAGGTTAAAACGGTCTTTCCAGCCCGAGCAGCCCAGTATCACATTTTTATTCATTTGCAGTAAATGATTGCAAACAGCCGAAATATTAGGAAAAGAGCCGGTAACAACTTCCGATGCTCCTTTAGATAATGCCATATGCAGCAGCCGTGTGCCATTGGTAGTAGTAAGCACCAGCGTTTTGCCATGTATAAAATCGCGGTAATACTCTGCCGGAGAATTGCCGTATTGCAATCCAGGAATAATTTTTCCATCACGCTCGCCGGCAGTAATGGCATTGAGGTTTCTGCCGGTGGCAATACACTGCTCCACGCTATCCACCGGAATTACTTTGGCAGCGCCGTTGTATAATGCCGTAGCAATGGTAGAAGTAGCCCTGAAAACATCTATAATAACAACAATACTATTGGAAATATCGTAGAGTTGTAATAAACGCGGAGAGAGAATAGTAGTAATCGAAGGTTTGCTCATCGGAGCGCAAAGATAGGCTTGCTACCCAACTATTCTTATAATTAAGGGTGGAAAAAATGAGGACTTTGCGCCTGTAGCCTGATAAAAGCTGATAAAAAATACAAGCTTTTGCCACAACAAATTGTGGCAAAAGCTAAGTAAAGTGGCTTATCTTACCAGCGCCATGTACTGGAAAGAAGAAGTATCCTTCTTTGAAGTATCTGTAGGCACTGTATCCCTTATGATACGGGCCATGTACTGAAAAGCAGAAGTGTCTTTTTTGCTGGTATCTGTAGGTACAGTATCTCTTACAATATTGTACGCCAACATAGAAGACGTAGTATCTGGCTTGGTAGTATCAGACGGAACTGTATCCAACACATTGTAGCTCAGTAAACCAAAGCTGCTGGTAGTATCTGGCTTGGTAGTGTCTCCAGGCACTGTATCGTAGTGTGTGGGCGATACATAAGCCATGTCGCTAAACTGTTTTGTTCTGTCGCCGCTGGTGGCACTAATAACTGCTACCGACAACAATAAAGCGGCTGCAATGATGATCTTGCTCATAGGTAAAAAATTAAGTTGTGAAATAAGGCCTGCACCTTGCCAATAATTGTGCCACAGCGGTAAAGGCGACCACCTTTTTTAAAGAAATAACAATACAAAACAAAAGGCTTTTGCAACAGCAAAAGCCTAAATAAAATAGCGTAAACAGTACTACAGCAAAAAAAGGAGCAGCTTATATGGCACCCGCACTTTAAGCATCGGGTTTTAACTCTAAATATCTTAAAAATTCCTGCCTGGTAGTTTCTTCCTTAAACTTACCACCGTAAAAAGCAGTAACGGTAGAGGCGCTTGTATCGTTTACACCGCGGCTGGATACGCACAAATGCAAAGCATCTATTACCACCGCTACGTCTTCGGTCTGCAATATCTGCTGCAACTCTTTACCTATCTGCATACTCAGGCGCTCCTGCACCTGCGGGCGCCTGGCAAAGTATTGTACAAAACGGTTGAGTTTGCTCAATCCAATCACTTTGCCGCTGCTGATATAAGCTATGTGTGCTTTGCCATAAATAGGTACAAAATGGTGCTCGCAGTTGCTGTAAAAGGTAATATTTTTTTCCACCAGCATCTGGTTGTACTTATACTTGTTTTCAAACAGCGTTACAGCCGGGCGGTTTGCCGGGTTCAAGCCGCTGAAGATCTCCTGCACATACATTTTTGCCACCCGCTTGGGTGTGCCACGCAGACTGTCATCGGCAAGGTTTAAACCCAGCGTATCCATAATAGCGGCAAAATGCTTTTCTATTATAGCTATCTTTTCATCATCCGTTAGTTTGAACGCATCGGCTTTCATAGGCGTATCGGTGGATGCCGCTATGTGGTTGTCGCCTATTTCGTCAATCAATACATTGCTCCATTCTATATTGTCGTTATCCTCAGGATGCTGGATATTCCACGAAGTTTCGTTCTGTTTCATACAAGGTTATTTTAAGTTCCAATGCCGGCTCTATACGTGCTCTCAATAAATTATAAATAGTGATAGCTATGTTTTCTGCCGTTGGGTTCAGATTTTTAAATTCCTGTGTATCAAGGTTTAAATTCTTATGGTCAAACCGTTGCAATACTTCCGCTTTTATTATATCGCTCAGCACTTTCATATCCATCACATAACCGGTTGTTGCATTGGGTTCGCCCGTTACTCTTACAATCAACTGGTAATTATGGCCGTGATAGTTGGGATTGTTGCATTTGCCAAACACCGTTGTATTAACGGCGTCTGACCATTCGGGCACATGCAAGCGATGCGCCGCATTAAAATGCTCTACCCTACAAACGGCTACTTTTGACATCAGGAACTGATTGATTAATTAATAATTGAAAAAAACTGCTGATTGCTAAATACTGCACCGGAAGTGTGCCGGCCAAGTATTATTGCTGCAGAAAGAAACTGGTACCAGCAATTGATATTCAAGACATCAAAAATAGCACTTTTACTATGATTAGCATTGTCTAAATATGTGCCGGATATAATAATAACGGTTTTATGACAAATTTGTTTGCACTACGGAACCACCGGCTATACCGGTGCGTGGGGACACGCACCGGGGCGAAGAGTACTACGGAACCATCGGAGCAACGCACAGAGAAGGTTTAACGTTAAACGGTTAATCAGTTTATTACTAATGCTAATAGCTCGCGGTTTAAACCGTAGGCTATAAAGAACAGGTTTACTTTGTAATAGATTTATCCATTTATTGCTTGCTATCGTGGTGCATGTCTTTATGCGCTGCGGCTGTTCAACTCATGCTATACCGGTGCGTGGGGACACGCACCGGGGCGAAGGTGCTGATTAAATGAGTAGAGTGTTGGAGTCTGATTACTTACCTATATATTCACTCTTCCTTTTTTCTCCTGAAAGAAAAAAGGAACAAAAAGTTATGAATGTATTGATGTTTTTTCAATGGTATTCATGAGAACGCTTCGCTTAATTATTTCGGAAACTATTATCTTCTTTTGCCTCAATGAGCCACTTTGTGGGTTCAAGGACGGCATGATCGCTCCGTGCATTACTTCGTGAATAATGTTTTTTACAGGTCCCAGTGAGAAAGTTCGTCCAGGCCTACGCTACCACTTACTCCAGGATGGATTTCTAATGCTTAGATAATCATTTCTCTATCAGGTAAGCTTCCAAACAGTATTGGCTGAGACACGTACCGGGGAGAAAAAACCATTAAAAATGACAATACAATCAATCACTGCACTTCAATGGTTATTGCTCCGCTCTTTAAGCCTGCCGCCCCGGCTTTTACTACTATATTTCCTTTTGCGTTGGCAGGCTGCACAATAGCCAGGCATTTGCCCCGGAATGTACGGTGCACCGGCTGCTGAAAACTTTCCATACCGGCAGGGTTGGCATTGGCAGTTGCTATGATGGAGCCATTGCCCGCAACACTAAAATGCAGCGTGAAAGTGGTGTCGGGAACAACATTGCCATCTGCATCCAGCACTGTTGCAGTTATATAACTTACATCGTTCTTATTTGCACCAATTTGTTTTCTATCGGCCGTTAATTGTATTTGCGCGGGCTTACCGGCGGTCTTTAAAATAACAGAATCGGCTATTTTGCCGTTTACCAAGCCATACGCTATTAGTGTGCCCGGCTGATACGGAATAGTAAAGGTGGCAGTCAATGGCGGCTGAAAAGAAGATGATGATATACCGGAATGCCGGGCTTGCGTAGCAACCGTTTGTTCACCAATGATTTTACCATTAAGCGCTAAACGTACTGCGGGATATTGGGTATATACGTGCACCTGCAATGGCTTGCCCTCCCTGCCGGTAAATGTGTAAGCAGGATATTCATCGGGCCAGCCCCAATAACTGATAACTTCCTTGTGTCCTTCGGGCACAGGTGCATGCACCAGCATTTCTATTTTGCTTCTGCCCCATACTATATCGCGGTAATAGGACTGCGGTTTTTTGCCACCGATCAGGTCAATATCACCGCACCATGCATTAAACCACGGCCATGCTTTAGCAAAAGCATCCAAACTGTCCAATGCTGTATGACCAATGCCGGTCTCACCTATATAATCCATAGCGGTCCACACAAAATCGCCAATCACATACGGATGCTTTTGTACCTGCTGCCAGTTTTCGTACGCTTCTGCAGGAAAGGATTCTGTGCCCATCATAATGCGTTCAGGATATTTGGCATGGTCGCTTTCATATTCTTTCCATTGATAGTTGTAGCCGCCCACATCCAACAGTGCAAAGGCGGCAGCGGTAGTATCCCATTTATAGCCCGGATGATCCCAGAAAGCGCAAATAGCTTCGGTAACGGGACGCGTAGCATCGAGGCGTTTTACCGCATCGCGTAGTTGCTTAGCAATCCGTAAGCCCGATGAATCTGCACGTTCGTTCACTTCATTACCAATACTCCAGAAAATAACGGATGGATGATTACGATCGCGCAGCACCATTGCAGCTATATCTTTTTGCCAGCTTGTATCAAAATAAAGGTGATAATCCTGCGGGTTTTTGGGACGTTCCCATTGGTCAAATGCTTCGTCTATCACTATCATTCCAAGCCGGTCGCAGGCATCTAAAAACTGGCGCGATGGCGGGTTGTGGCTGGTGCGCACCGCATTGTAACCAACCGATTTCAGGAGTTCTATTTTACGCTCTTCCGCCCTGTCAATCGTTGCAGCACCTAACGGGCCATTATCGTGGTGCACGCAGCCGCCGCGCAGCAATACCTTTTGCCCATTCAGTAAAAAACCTTTCACTGCACTCCACTCTATAGAGCGCACCCCAAATTGTGTTGCTACTTTATCCACCAAATGATTGTTTTGCCACAGTTCGGTGTTAGCAGTGTAGAGGTAAGGCGTTTCGGGCGACCAAAGGTGCGGCTTATTAAGCTGTATAGTAGTTTTTACTTCACTGCTATTACCTGCCTGCTGCTGTGCTGCAGCTACCGTTTTGCCGGCAGCATCAACGATGTATGTTTTAATAGTGAGCGGCATATTATTCTGCCCGTTTTCAACAGTTGTTTGGATACTGGCCGTTGCAGCCTTAGCCGATACTTCAGGTGTAGTAATATAAACACCCCATTGCTGAATGTGTGCAGGATGGGTGGTAATGAGCCATACATGCCGATAAATACCCGAACCGCTGTACCAGCGGCTGTTGCGTCCTTCGTTGCGAACGCGTACCGCAATGGTGTTTTGTTTACCGGAAGGCTTCAGGTAAGAGGTAATATTATAATAAAAGGGCGTATAGCCATACGGATGGTTGCCCAAAAAATGCCCGTTCACCCACACGTCGCTGTTCATATATACACCATCAAAGAGGACAGATACCTGCCTGCCGCCGCTGTTGTTTACCGTAAAATGCCTGCGATACCAGGCAGTGCCGCCCACGGTATAACCGGTAGCTGTAGCACCAACACTACTCTGCAAAAAAGGCCCCGTTACCGTTACGCTGTCGGAAACTGAATTGGGTAAATCTTCCACACTCCAATCGTGCGGCAGGCGTATGGTACGCCAGCCGGCATCGTTAAAAGTGTCCTCCTCAGCGTTGGCAACGTCCCCTTTGTTAAATTTCCAATCCTCATCAAACAACGTTTCGCTGCGTTGTGCTTTGGCCGTATGGAGCAGTACAAATGCAAGCACAATAAGGGTTATAATATATTTCATGCGGCAATATTTAGCGTAGCCAAATGTAAGTAAGCAACCGTTGCATTTCAATAATTGATTAAAGTAAAAACCGGCGTTGCCAAAACTGGCATTATAGTTGGTAAATCCATAACCGACTTGATATTGGATAACGGGGATGAGTATATTGATACTGGACCTCTCTTTTTTTCTTCTACTCAAACACCAGCATTTATAGGGTTATGCAACCTCACGATAATGTTGCAGTTGTATTAAATTATTTAGTACTTTAGCTTTCTTTCTTCACACTATTATTGGTTTATGTATTGTTTTATTAAACTCTTTTTACCTATAGTATAATACAATTGTATAACAACGGATTGCTATTAAACGATATACACTACTCCTATGCAGCTTTATGTTAACCGATACGGCAAATCGTTACTCTATTTAATCCTGCTGCCTATATTCTTCGTGGTGGTATTAACCGTTTTAGCCTTCAACCTACTCACAGAGAAGGTCTTTGGCAGCAAGAGAAAAGCACGGCCCACTTACTATCAACTCACCTCGTGGGAGCAGGAGTAAGCCATTTTGCTTAAACAGGTAAAACCTTTCACTATTTAAAGATTGCTGCTGTATCAGCATGTCTATATACGTTTTAGCCACAGGCTGATTAAAAAATAAATAACGGAACCACAGCATCATTAGCGTTAGTCACAGAAGAATACAGCGCACCGGGTAAACCTTACATCGCTTAGCTCTTCATCATGTAATGGCATCCTGTTCTTAACATCCTAAAGAGCTTCTTACTTATTAGCCGGCTTCTTATTGCATGTACTACAGCGTAACATTCCTGTAAGGTGCCTGTAAGGTTCCTATAAGGTAGCTATATGCCTGATTGCAGCGGTTATAAAAGTTGTAATTTGTGGCGAAGTGCAGGCACTGCTTGTATTAGCGGCATTAAGATACAATAAATAATAAATACTGCCGTGTATGGCAAAAATTAAATTTAATCTTGTAGAACTGCAGGGTAAAATCGGCAACCTCGTGTTTGTAAACAGTAAGACTTACGGCACGCATGTACGACTGCCCAGAGGTACACATACCAAAGCTACCATCAATAATATTCTGAAACAAAATGCGGCCAATGCCGCTACGGTAACTCAAACAGCCCGCTGCCTGCACCAGGCGTTTAAAAAGCTATGCGGACCTTTTAAGCAAAAAGATTTGTGGCAGGTAATGCTGAGCAGGATGTTCAAGGCGGAAGTTATGACGATCCCCTATCTAATAGCGTGCTTAAACGGGCTGGAGATGAATGCCGCTTACCCGCTACAGCAACTAACTACCATACCGTTGTTCACTACCACCTTTAAAAGGAGGCAATTAATGGTTGTTTTGCAAACCGCAGCAACCGTACAATTTACTGACAGCCTCCATGCAGACAGCTATTTTATGGAACTGACGGCAATATGGCTAAACAAGGACGGCAACCGACAGGAAACCGCTTCACAGGCAACTGAGTGGATACCTTTAAACGGTGATGCTTTCAGCTTTGAACTGCTATACACCCCACCTACATGGGCATCGAGCTATTTACTATTGCTCAAGATGCAGGCAGGGAAAGGTGGTAATACAATTGAACAGTTTAAAGCTACGGGCATGCGGGTGGTAGCAACAGGAGCATGCTAACTAATCTATTTGCAGCAGCGCCTTTGAAACAGACCTACGGGTTTAATAAGGCGCAGATGAACGACTCGATGTTGTTTATAAAAAAGAAAAAAAGTTGGCTATATTCATTTACTAACTATATTAGCGAATCAGAAAACCAAAGCACAACCCTAATGTGTTTTAAGCTTGCACTACATACACTGGAAAAAAGACCGTTGCTCACTTTCAATTATAGCTATCCACTGTCAGCAGCTATTTATAAAATTATTGAGCGTGCGGATAGCCAGTTTGCGCATTTCCTGCACAATGAAGGCTATACTACTGGCAATAAGCATTTTAAACTGTTTACTTTTTCGGATATACAAATGCCTTTTGATAATTATAAATCAAAATCTCAGGAGATAATGGAATTAAATGAATTTATTTAGCTGAGGAGTCAGCTCTTTTAATTTGTAAACCAATCTTTTTTATATGCTCCACCAACTCTTTATTTTTTGCCAATGCAGCTTCTTCCGCCGTAGAGAAACGGCCAGAGGTTTTGGGTGATGTTTTTTTGTTTGATTTAATCAAGTTAGACATACTTATGCTGCTTTATGCAATATTAATGTTTTTGAGTGAAATCAGGAAACCCGTATAGGGCGTATTTCTTCGAAAAGGCTGAAAGCTATTATTGTTAATTCCCCAAATATCATATACTTTAGTTATGTTATCTAATTCATGCGAGATAGCTATACGATATAAGCGCGTTCTGGCAGGTGTGCTTCCTGAAAAAGCAACAGCCGCATTTGGATAATGAGTGAAGAAAACAGAAAGTGTTTTAAAAACTGTAACTAAAATTTTCACCATATCGCCATTATCACTAACGACAATATCATCAAATGTGCCATCATTATAAACATCAACTAAGGCAAGAGTATAAAGGTCTGGTATATCTGTCCTTGTATAAATTACGGCTTTGGAAATAATGTTTTTACCAATACTTGAAAAGTCGAACAGTAAAGCTTGATTGGAAGAATAAAAGGTGTAAAAAGGTTGATTCATATACAGTCGGAATTATAAAATGCCCGAAAATGGGTCAATTGAAGCTTAACGATTTTAAATATTTTTCAATTCCATAATCGGGCAAGTTCTTTTACTATTTTTAATATTGGCATATATTTGAAAACGAAGATAAAATTTTTATAGGAACCAACCTACCTGTCCATGCGATTCGGCGCATACACAGATAGCAACTCTAACTTAAGAAATAAGGAACAACTGGCTTAATAACCGATAATATGAGATTATATTTAAAACTAACGAGAAACAAAGAGCTTATTCCGTTCAACTACCAGCCTTTTCTAACAGGTGCATTACATAAATGGATAGGTGCAAATAATGATGAACATGAGGCTTTAAGCCTTTATTCTTTTTCGTGGCTACAAAATGTGGAAGCTAAACCAAAAGGCATTAATCTGACAAGAGATTCTTATTTTTTTGTAAGTGCTTATGACGAATCTCTAATTAAACAAATTGTCAAAGGCATTTTAGACGATCCAAGTGTTTGCTTTGGAGCGAGTATATATGATATACAAATTGCTGAAAATAGGGCTTTTGGAAATGAAGAAAGGTTTACGGTTGCAAGTCCGGTTTTTATAAAGAGAAGATTGAATAATAAGGAAAAGCATTTCACTTACGATAGCAGCGAATCCAATAAGTTCCTTACAGAGACGATAAAGAAGAAATTGAGTGCAAGCTCTCTGCCGACCGAAGGTATCAGTATAAGATTTGATGAAAGCTATTCTAATCCTCAAATAAAAATCATCCATTATAACAACGTTGGCAATCGGGTGAATATATGTCCGGTCATTGTTAAGGGAACACCCGAACAAATTGCCTTTGCATGGAACGTAGGCATTGGGAATAGCACGGGAATTGGCTTTGGCGCTTTAAAATAATTGTTTATGAACTATTATGTAGTAAAATATTCAGGTCCGTTTGGTTTTATCAAACCTTGGACGGCGGTAAGAGATAGCGAAACTTTTAGCCAGCAATTTCTAACTCAAAGTATATTAGCTGGTATTGAACGAAAGCTATTCCCCGAACTGCTCAACGAGCCTTTCGGAATATATAGAATTAAATCTAACAGATTATCATATGAACAGGTAAGTTCACAACAAGAGCAGATACAAACAAGGGGTTGGAACTCTACTAAGCAAAAGGGCAATAAAACGATTCTTTTTGAAAGGAACACTGCAATAATAATCAGAGGAATATTAATTAACCCAACTCTGCTTTTAGCTTTTGAAGAACAACAATTTGCTGAAGCAGCTTTCAAGCAGCATATATGTTTATGTCGTAATGAAGACATACTTTATCCAGAGGAAATAATAGAAACTGACAAGCGAGCATTTAATTCTGACGATGAAAAATTTGCAGGTTTTGAACTTGTATTTGAAAAGACAGACAAATCTTTTTTAGTAGGTTATAACAGATTTGATAATAACAATCCAATGTACGGCTGGCTTAAGATAGTTGGCACTCCAGTAAAAGAATTTTAAAATGGAAAAGCTATTTGCAAAGTCAGCTCCTGATTGGACACCGCTAATAAAGCATACAGAACATGTAGTTGCAGCAACTATGCGTTTTGCAGATTATTTGCAATTAGATATAGAAACTGCTCGTAAAGGTGCCATATTACATGATTTAGGGAAAGCCCATCATGCATTTCAAGCAACTTTACTTGGCAGAGGTAGTAAGCGAATTTATCGCCATGAAATTGGTTCAATTTTCTTTCTTTCCATCTTTGAGCAGAATATACATCCTCAATTAATTGAGATGGTGATTGGGCATCATAAATCAGTAAAGTATGATGCTGGTAATAAAGGACTTTTAGATTTAATAAGTGATGACGACATCGAAGATTATCATTTAGGAGAATGGGAAAATTGGTCACCTAAAGCTTTAGCTATTCTGGATGAGTTTGGAATTTTGACCAAAACAATTAGCCGAAAAGAAGCATTATCAAACTTTGATAAAGTAACTGATTATTGTAAAGTTGCAGTAAAAAGGAATGGCTATTCTATTTGGCGGGGACTTTTAATGGGAGCAGACCATTACGCTTCAGCTCTTATAAATCAAACTGATAGTCAATTATCTCACACCTTTATTCCTCCTAATTTAAATTTTTTTAACAGGCGAAATAAACTTTATCCATTATCTGAAATAAATGCTGCATCAGAAAGGAAGCATAGTATAGTTGTAGCTTGTACAGGAGCCGGTAAAACTGACTTTTTATTTCGTAAATGTAAGGGGCGAGTATTTTATACATTACCATTTCAGGCATCTATCAATGCAATGTTTAAAAGATTGTTCAAGGATTTATCAAACGATAATCCTGAACTAGACATAAGAGTTCTACATGCATCATCCTCGTTAGTTAAATTAGGGAAAGATGAACAGGAAACTGTATTGCAGCCATTATTTGGTTCTGCAATTAAGGTGCTTACCCCACATCAACTGGCAGCTATTGCTTTTGGTATAAAGGGATATGAAGCAATTCTACTTGACATTAAGGGATGCGATGTTATTCTCGACGAAATTCATACTTATACAGGAGTATCTCAGGCTATTGTTTTAAAGCTGATTGAAATATTGGTCCAATTAAATTGTAGTGTGCATATAGGAACAGCTACTATGCCGTCTGTCTTGTACAGTCGTATAAAAGAAATTTTAGGTGAAAACAATGTGCAGGAGACTAATTTAAATAAGGATGAATTAGACTCTTATGATCGGCACATTGTTTACAAACTCAAGAATTTGGAAGATAGCTGGCAAATTATTGATGAAGCAATTGCGAAAAAAGAGAAAGTGTTGATTGTATGTAACCAAGTAGAGAAAGCTCAAAAAACTTTTGAACGTTTACAGGAAATTTATATTGATGTTGACAAACTTTTGATTCATAGTCGATTTAAAAGGGGCGAAAGAAATAACAAGGAAAAACTTTTAATTGGGCTTGATGAAAACGGTAATTCCATAAATGCATTTAATACTTCTAACAAAGCTTGTATAGTAGTATCTACGCAAATTGTAGAAGTAAGTCTTGATATAAGCTTTGATTTAATGATTACTGAATGCGCACCGATAGATGCACTTATTCAACGGTTTGGACGCATCAACCGTAAACGAACTGCCAATAAAACTTTAAAATGTGTTTATGTAATTCAGCCACCAGAAAAAGAATCTGATGCCAAGCCTTATGACTTGGCAATACTAAAACGAACTTTTGAAATATTGCCAGAAAAAGCTGTTTTACATGAAAGGGAGCTACAGGCGAAAATTGATTTTGTTTTTCCTGAAATAGAGTTCTTAAGGATAGAAGAACATGCTGTATTTAAGAAAGATGGAAGCATAACCATTGATATGCTTACGCATAGAAAGAAATCTTACCTGCTCGATTTACTAGAAATAGATTCTGTGGTGTGTATTACAGAAGTTGGTAAAGATGCATATATAAATGCCAATTACGAAGAGCGTATGAACATGGAAATACCTGTAAGATACTGGTCTGTAAAAGATATGCCGCAATTGAAAGATAAAGGGAATAAGCCTTTTATTGTACCAGATAAAGCTTACAATCCTGATCTAGGTTTGATTGTAGAAAAAATAAAACAACAAAATTTGGATGTTAATTATCAAATTTTATAAGCCATGATTGCATCTGTAATAGGACGAACTTTCTTGGAGGCTTTTAATGAGAAATATGACTTGGCGCTTACTGCAAAAGAGTTTTTTAATGAACATTATTTCAAAATGTTTTTTAATCATTCCAAATACATGCAATGGATAACTAATTCTCCTTTTGTACAAATGAAAGCAGGTCAAAAACCGCATTTGCTTAACACGGAAGAACGATATGAAAAGCTTTTAAATCTTCATAATAAAGTAATTTCCGGAAAGCCAGAAGCAAGTATTGCTATTGGTTTCCCGGCTTCCGAAGAAAGTGAGTTTGCTAGCACTTCCGGTTTGGTTTCCGATATCGTTATTCCTTCAGACGAAGAAGATATTTATTTATCTTGGATTGGAAGTGGGTTAGGAATTGGTGTGGCAGGAGGTTATTCTATTTTCTTCGATCAGCCAGATATATTACTTAGAATTTTTGACGGCTGGTCTGTCTATAGAGAATATCTAAATGAACCAACTTTAGATAAACTGCGTGGCAATCAAATAAATACCTGGAATGGACAATGGTTAACTTTCGCCTATGGAAATGATTTTAGAGAAAACTTTGACTTTGCTCGTTTACAAGGACTTAGAATTTTTCAGTCGGATGGCGATGGGGTTGAAGTAAACACGGTTAACTGGGCTAAGCTTTTTTTCAGCATCTCTCAAAAGTTCCCTAATGAATCATTTACAGGGTACATTTATTCATTGGGCCAAACTAATAAAACAATTGGTTTTGTACCTTTTCAGTTTAAGTCTGGTACAGAGCTAAAATATGTTTATCGAAAAATATTTAGCTCCGATCACCAGATCAAAGCTTCTGACTTTGAGTCACTTTTTGGAATCCATATAAAACGAGCTTGTGAATTAGGCAGCATTGGTTTACAGGCATTAAGGCCGGAAAGGCTAAAAAGTTTTTTCGGAAACTCATCTAATCTAAGCTTCAAAAAAGAAGAAGATACTTTATTATATCACGCCTTCAAAACCTGGTTAGTAACTATGTTATCAAAAAACAAAGAAGAAATAAAAGATTATACTATTGAGCTTGCAAGAGCAGTATTAAAGTATAGAAATACTGGTAAAGGGAATTCTCGTATAACACTTGTTGAAAAAGAGCTTTTTGAATCCAAGTCAAAAAAGGATTTTATTCAGTCATTGACTACAATGATTGATGATGTTGATCAGGAAGACTTGGTTTATTTTAAAAATCTTAAAGACGAAATACACTTGATGACAAATGAGGAATTTACTTACTTCTGTACATTATTAAAATTCGATTATTCTTACTTAAAACGGCAAAACTAAATCAACATGAACAACACAATTTATGTTCGTACTTTAAAAAGAGCAGAGCATACTGTCTTCTGTGTAGCAGATGGCCAGAAATCTTACTATGACGCACAGTTTAACCGAAGAATTCCTTTTTCAAGTGGTCAACAAGTTAAGAGGTCTTTGCTTGAAAGTTTGTGTGAAGAGCTGAATCTAATACCTTCTCCTACTACTTTTATTTTTGATGTAGAAAACAAAAAAAATATAAAGGAAGCTGAAGTATTTGGTACTTGTGATCCTTCTTATCCTGACCAATTGTTCGGCGGCTGGATGAAAGCCGGTAAAGGCGGTAAAGAAAGAACATTAAAAAGAAGAAGCCCTTTATCTATTTCGGCAATGAGAGCATTACATCCACTTTTAGCAGGTATGGATTCTAACAAAGGAGAAGCTGGATCTTTTGATAGGAGTGATAGACCTAATAATAAAGTAATAATAAGAGATGCAAGCGGCAAACAGCTAAATGAAACTGAAATAGAAACTTTGCTTCAAATTGAAGGAAATGCAGACAGAAGTTTAACAAGAAAATGGTTGAATCCCGCAGATAGAGCAACAGGACTTTTTGTAATGGATATTGCAATAGACCTGAGAAGATTGTTTACAGTAAGCCTTAATTCTCTTGAGCCAGAAATGACAGATGCAACAATCGAGAAGCTAAAAGCAGAAGGTTGGGTAGCAGGTAAAAATGTCTTTGGACCATGTCTGGTAGCACCTGTAGAGCTTCGGGAAAGTTGGATAAAAGCATTAGCGAAAGCTATTGTTAATTGGAAAATTACATCAAATCAGGCAAGGACATTTAGCTTAATGGATACTTTGGCACTTGCTATTAGTGGTAACGCCAATCTTATAGCTGGTAGTATTCGTGCAAAACTTTCAGAAGAAGATTCAAACAAAGCAAATCCGATAATTGATGAAACTTTAAAAGGAGTAGAAATATTCATTACACTTAATGCAGGCGGATACATTCAAACAGCAGGAGAAAAAGCAGATGCCTTAGACAAAGCAGAACAAAAGTTGATTGAAATGATGAAAGCGTTTGATTATGAAAATCGGAAAAACAACAATAATATTTGAATTGGTGTACACATACCTTTAAGAAAGCTTAATTGTACCATGAAGGAATTGAAACTGCGGATTGCCAGGCCAAATTTGATTGTACTGGTTGCTTTTAATTGTACCATGAAGGAATTGAAAGACCAAGACCCTTGCTTAAATAGCAAATCATAATATGCATTTGATTGTATCATCGAGCAACTTAAACAAAAGCCTAAATGAAATATCCCCGCCAACTATCCGCCGGTGCCAACAACAAAGTAATTGCACTGTCTGAAACAGAGGCTGCCAAGTTGTTTACCGGAGATACCCGCAGCGATATTGGCTCCGAAGCAGCAAAAATGCAATATGCCAATAGCATCAACGGGCTGGTAGTGCAATTTATCCGCCTTGACTATAATGAGGAACTGGAGGCAGAAATGCTGGTGATGGAACGGCTGTACCCGATAGACTACCGGGCGTATGAAATAGAAAAGCGCGAATTATGGCTGGAAGTATTTGAAGATGAACTGAGACAACTGCATAGCCAGGGTTTTGTACATCGGGATCTAAAACGTCCATCGGGACTGGAAGGACAATACTTCGACAATGTGCTGCTCACCACTGCCGGTTTGCGCTTGATTGATGTAGGTATTTCTGCTTTGCGCTCGCAGGTAAGCGATGTGATATTCCGGAAATATATAGAAGCGGAACTGGAAGAAATGCAGCAATTCAGAACGTATTTTTTGAACAGATAAACAGGATAAGAATAATAATGGGCAGTTCGTTGTGTGTGAGTAAGGTGCACGAAGTGTAATTTCTAAAGATGAAAAATAACACCGGCAGCAACCTTTTTCAAGAGTGCACAGCAATTAATTATTTAACCTTATAACGTGACTGATTACACGCAATACATCACCATAGCGCCGGGTAAGCATAGCGGGCAGCCTTGCATCAACGGCATACGGATAATGGTGTATGATATGCTGAGCTATCTATTTTGCTGCAGGTGAAACTACTGAAGAAATATTGGAAGATTTTCCGATGCTTACCCGTAAGGATATTCAGGCTTGTTTGGCTTATGCTGCTGACGCAGAAAAGTGGTTTGTAAAGGCAGGTTCTTAAGTCAATAACATCCACCAAATCCTGTAACTGTAACCTCTTACTTGCCCATACCTGTTTGCACAATAGGATCGTTAGCGACTAACTAAGTTAATCCATTTTCCTATACGCTTATTATGCAACTCACTGCCACCCATATCAACTATTATTTTATCTGTCATCGCAAGCTATGGTTGTTTGCCAACGGCATCACTATGGAGCATACCAGCGATACGGTGGCAGAAGGCAAACTCATTGGTGAAACTACTTATCCGCAACGGGCAGCAAAATACACCGAAATTGAAATAGGTGGCAGTAAAATAGATTTCTATGATGCGCGTAATAAGGTGATTCATGAAATAAAGAAAAGCGACAGCATAGAAGCAGCGCATGAGTGGCAGGTAAAATACTATATCTGGCTGTTGCAGCAAAACGGCATCGAGGGGGTGACCGGCATACTGGAATATCCGAAAATAAAACATACCAGTATAGTGGAGTTGACAGAAAAGGATAGCGAACACCTGCAACAAATTATAAAGGATATAAAAGCACTCGTGGAAGATGAACGCTGTCCACCACGTATCAACAGTAAAATATGTAAAAGCTGCTCGTACTTTGAATTTTGTTATGTAGAAGAGTTGTAAGTACAGGCAGGCTGTTGAATGCGAAACATGCCAGTTACATTGTAAGACAGTTACATGAATAAGAAACAAAGCGTTGCATGGGATTTGCATGCACGGAGTGTGCTTATCAGCCAATAAAACAACAATGAAATAAAATTGCTGCATCGTTTTACTGGTGGTTATTTATTTAGCTATTGTATGTTCTTATTTTTACCTTTATTCAAAACATTCTATTATGCTGGTCATTGAAGATAGTTTTATTACTGCAAGTGGTTACACGGAGCAGGAACTAAAGCTGGAAATTGCAGTAATGCTGTTTGAAAAGGAAAAGTTATCGCTCCGCAAAGCGGCAGCACTGGCCGGCATGCACTGGCTCTACTTTATGAAGGAACTGGACAAACGAGAGATTGCTTTGCATTATGATGAGTCACTTTTGTAATCCCTGCCATTCATGATTGTTGTAGCTGATACTTCTCCACTAACCGCATTGCTGCATTTAAATAAATTGTTGCTGCTGGAAAGCCTGTATGGACAAATCTACATCCCTGCTACAGTGGCTGAAGAATTACAAACTCTTGTACAATTTGGATATGATATTTCTTTCTTGAAAAATACAGAAACGTACATTATCCGTAAAGCAACAGACCAATCGCTTATGCAGGCATTGAGCAGGTATTTAGATGCAGGCGAAGTAGAAGCTATTGCACACTTGCTAAAGAACTAAAAGCAGATCTGCTGCTGATTGATGAGAGAATAGGAAAACAGTTTGCAGGGCAGGAACATATTACCTGCAAGGGCGTTGTAGGTGTACTGATTGAGGCCAAACAAAAAGGACTGATACCATTATTAAAGCCCTTATTAGATGATTTAATCAAAAATCTTCAATTCAGGTTGTCAGAACATATCTATCGACTCGCTCTTCAAAAAGCAAACGAATTATCCTGATTGTGTTTTGTTGTATAAGCAACTAACATATAGCAACAATAGTCTAATTCTTTTATTAAAATGCGTTTATTATTTTCGATCATTTGGAAGTATATAACCTTAGTAATCCATTCAACCTGCTTAAAACAACACTTCCTTATTACTTACTACTGCTATGAAAAAGAGTTACTATCTGTTCAATCCCGGGCGTATGAGCCGCAAAGACAATACCCTGAAGTTTACGCCTGTTGACGAAGCCGGAAACGAGGGCACGCCCAAATATATCCCCATTGAAACGGTAGATAACCTCTACACTTTTGGCAGCCTGGATGCCAACAGCGCTTTGTACAACTTTTTAGGTAAGGAGCAGGTGAGCGTGCATTTCTTTGATTATTATGAGCATTACACCGGATCGTTCATGCCCAAAGATTACCTGCTGGCAGGCAGAATGCTCATAGCGCAGGCAGATGCGTACGGCAAACCCAGGAAGCGTATCCTTATTGCCCAACAACTGGTGGATGGTGCTGCTTTTAACATGCTCAAGAACCTGCGGTATTACAACAACCGGGACAAAGATACCTCAGGGTATATTGAACGTATAGAGGTACTTAGAGCCTCCATTGGCAATGCTATTGATATTGACGAACTGATGGGCATAGAAGGCAACATCCGAATGTGCTATTACGAAGCGTTTGCCACTATCATCAACGATTTTGAAATGAACGGACGCACCAAACAGCCGCCAAGCAATGAAGTAAACTGCATGATTTCGTTTGTAAACAGCCTGTGTTATACGCTGTGTTTAGATGCCATCTATCATACGCAGCTCAATCCCACCATTTCTTTTTTACATCAGCCCGGCGAACGGCGTTATTCCTTGGCACTCGATATTGCGGAGGTGTTTAAGCCTATGCTTGCCGACCGGCTTATCTTTTCTTTACTGAATAAAAAACAAATCAGCGCCCAGGACTTCGATACCGGGCTGAATAGTTGCCTGTTGAAAGAAAATGGCAGGAAAACAGTAGTAAGGGCATGGGATGAAAAGCTGAATGAAACCATTAAGCACCGCTCGCTTAAACGCAGCGTAAGCTATAAACACCTGGTAAAGCTGGAGTGCTACAAGCTGGCAAAGCACGTGCTGGGCATGGAAGCGTATAATGCGTTTAAAGCCTGGTGGTGAGAAAAGTTAATAGCAAACAGATGGTAAGGAGTAGCGTATGTATGTAATACTGGTATATGATATAGAAGAAAAGCGCGTGGGCAAGATGCTGAAGCTGTGCAGACGCTATTTGAACCGGGTACAGAACAGTGTATTTGAAGGCGAACTGACCGATGTAAAGCTACAGGAGTTATTGCACGAAGCAAAAGCGATCATGCAGATAGAAAAGGATAGCATTATTGTGTTTAAAAGCCGGCAGGAAAAATGGCTGGAGAAGATGGTGGTAGGAAAAGAAAAAAATGAGTTAGATAATATGTTGTAAGTTGTCGGAGAAGGAATAAGAATACAAAAATCAACAGTGTGTTAATGCTGTTAACAGCTAACTAGCTGATTTTCTTACCGTTAGTGTAGTCGTCGGTGCCCACTTGCAATCGTAGCATTACAGGTGGACTGCTACTAAGCGAAAAAATGTAGCTTTGAACTGAAATTATTACACTGATAATCAGCGGAAATACATGCCGTGCATAAACGGCTTTTAATTGTACCATGATTGAATTGAAACATACTTATACTTGCCCTTTCACATCCGCATATCATCCTTTTAATTGTACCATGATTGAATTGAAACAAGCCTTCCATTTTGACGGTACGTTTGAAGTGCCGGGCTTTTAATTGTACCATGATGGAATTGAAACACTTCACTTCTGACCTTAAAATAAGAGGTCTGGTCTTTTAATTGTACCATGATGGAATTGAAACCCAATACGATTAACTGGAACGACGTAGCCAACGAAACCTTTTAATTGTACCATGATGGAATTGAAACGTGGTTAAACGTGCTACCGGCAATTTTGCAACAGCCTTTTAATTGTACCATGATGGAATTGAAACTCGGTAGGCAATCGCGGCTTACTCACCGTCATTAAATCTTTTAATTGTACCATGATGGAATTGAAACTTGAGTGAACCACCCAACGCGGTAGCGGTCAGTGCCTTTTAATTGTACCATGATGGAATTGAAACCTATTACCGCTACGGGTACAGCTACCGACACCGTACAGCTTTTAATTGTACCATGATGGAATTGAAACTTATCAATATGGTGTCGCAACTGACGGCTAAAGGCGACTTTTAATTGTACCATGATGGAATTGAAACTAGCTTTTGAGATGGATATACGGCTAAAGGGCGAAGCTTTTAATTGTACCATGATGGAATTGAAACTGTACAGTTCGATGGTTTTGACAGCACCGCCACGACCCTTTTAATTGTACCATGATGGAATTGAAACTGCTTTCATTACTTCAAATCCAAGTTGCATCTTTGGGTCTTTTAATTGTACCATGATGGAATTGAAACTGCACACAACGGACGGGTGTTGCTGTCAGTGTGGGACTTTTAATTGTACCATGATGGAATTGAAACTTTATTAAAGGTCGTAATATTATCTATGCCTAAATACTTTTAATTGTACCATGATGGAATTGAAACTGAACAGCCTGACAAGTTCCTGTCCAGCGCCAATTCCTTTTAATTGTACCATGATGGAATTGAAACATAAGGAAAGCGAACAGTTCTTTACCCTGCTGAAAGACTTTTAATTGTACCATGATGGAATTGAAACTCAACTGCACTGCATGTGCTTCATGCAGCTTTTGTTCTTTTAATTGTACCATGATGGAATTGAAACTACCTCGATTGGTGGAACAGAATAGCATGGGTACAGCAACTTTTAATTGTACCATGATGGAATTGAAACGTGGCTTTCATGCGTGCCGCTTCTATCGGGTTTCTCTTTTAATTGTACCATGATGGAATTGAAACGAATTGCGGACTGCTTTAGTCCTGTTTCTGATTTTCTTTTAATTGTACCATGATGGAATTGAAACGAATTGCGGACTGCTTTAGTCCTGTTTCTGATTTCTTTTAATTGTACCATGATGGAATTGAAACCATAATGCCGTAAACAATACCGGCTATTATAGCTACTCTTTTAATTGTACCATGATGGAATTGAAACCATTGGGTAACAGGGGCTTATTGACTGCTATAAAGTCTTTTAATTGTACCATGATGGAATTGAAACGCTCATGATCGTACTTCACGGAACAACCCTTTACAGACTTTTAATTGTACCATGATGGAATTGAAACCAATGTTCCTGGTAAGATTTGCTACTTCAGCTTTCCCTTTTAATTGTACCATGATGGAATTGAAACAATATGGGTGGGAAGAGAATAAAAAACCCGTTCGCTTTTAATTGTACCATGATGGAATTGAAACCATATTGTCCAGCGATGGCGTGGAGATTAGAAACTCTTTTAATTGTACCATGATGGAATTGAAACACGTGGGCGGTATTCGTAAATAAGCCATCGGACTTACTTTTAATTGTACCATGATGGAATTGAAACATCCTTGTAGGCGCCATCGTCCTTCCCGCAGGCATACTTTTAATTGTACCATGATGGAATTGAAACATTAGTGATGCTGTAATTTCTAAAATAATGCAAGCTGCTTTTAATTGTACCATGATGGAATTGAAACACATCTACAGCAGCAGGTGTAGTTGTTCTTGCATGTCTTTTAATTGTACCATGATGGAATTGAAACCATGTTGAACTTATAAGGCGTTCTCATGCTATTCTTCTTTTAATTGTACCATGATGGAATTGAAACTTATAAAACACATAACGATACGTGCTGTTGTTCGTACTTTTAATTGTACCATGATGGAATTGAAACTGCAGTACAGCATCATCTTCAAATATGAGTACAGCACTTTTAATTGTACCATGATGGAATTGAAACACCAAAGCGGCAATGCAGGTTATTCCGGATATGATGCTTTTAATTGTACCATGATGGAATTGAAACATGCAGTTCCGGTAGCTGTGCTGGCTCCATTAGTGAACTTTTAATTGTACCATGATGGAATTGAAACTCGTGGAAAATGTAGTGGATGCACGCAAATGGGTTACTTTTAATTGTACCATGATGGAATTGAAACATATGAGAGGTCACCGCACCCTGTTTACTTCCCTGCTTTTAATTGTACCATGATGGAATTGAAACTTATTTTAATCATACGATGCCAACCACTCAACAAACTTTTAATTGTACCATGATGGAATTGAAACTATCCCAGATAAAATCAAAGCCGATGCTGAAATTATCTTTTAATTGTACCATGATGGAATTGAAACAGCGGGGCGGCGGTCAAACTCCGTTCCTTTATCGAACTTTTAATTGTACCATGATGGAATTGAAACATAGTAATGTAAGCAGTAATACGACTGCACTGGCAGCCACTTTTAATTGTACCATGATGGAATTGAAACATGTTTTGGTTTGGTTGGAAAAATCTTATGGATAGCTTTTAATTGTACCATGATGGAATTGAAACGGGGGTTATTGAAACTTATCGGGAAGCCACCTTTGGCTTTTAATTGTACCATAATGGAATTGAAACGCACGCGACGTTACTATGTTGAACATTGTTATTACTGTTGCCAAATTTATAATGTCGTGCCGATTACTGAAGCTAAATAGCGAAACAAAAGTTGATGTAGCGTTTCGTCAGCCAGCTTTTTGCCAAACCCTTTGTTGGCGGCAGATTAGTCCACGAACGTTTCTTGAATTATGTTTTTTACTTTTTCAATCTCTTTGTCGGTCAGTGTCTCAAAACGTTTCACAATCCGCATCCTGTCAATTGTTCGTATCTGGTCAATTGCAATCCAACCTTTTGTTGTTTTATGTCTTACTTCTATCCTTGTCGGATAAGGTTTTGAACTGCTTGTCATTGGTGCAATGACAATTGTCTGCAGATATGTATTCATTTCATTTGGCGACAAGACAACACAAGGCCTCGTCTTTTTCATTTCACTCCCAATCGTTGGGTCAAGGTTAACCAACACAATGTCGTACTGGTTTACTTGCTCCATTCCTCAAAATTTTCATCTTCAAAAACATCATCCATTAAAAGTTGGTCGTCACCATTTTCGTGCATTTTTTTGAATGCTTTGTCCCAACCTTTTCTCGGTTCAGCTTTAGGTTTAAGGATGATATAACCTTTTTCCAGGATTAATTCAACTTTGTCGCCGATGCTATATTTTTCAAGGATTGTCTTAGAAAGTCGAATTCCTTTTGAGTTTCCAATGTTTATAACCGAAAGTTCCATAAATATTCAATTGTTATTACAAAGTAATTACAAAAATCAAAAACTTCCAAAAAGTAGGTCAAAACTTTGAATTGAGGTGTGTTGCTGAAAAAATACCGCCAACGTTGAGGGCTTGCTGCCGGAGCGGCAGGCTTGCACGTCAGCTTGGATAAAGATATGTTGTTTAATAATATTCTATTGTTCAGCACAAGTTCGTCGCCCTGCTATGGCAGCAAACCCTATCCTATGTTTACATTTCAGTAAAGTCAATAATAGAAAGTGAAGAGATAATTGAAAGAACAAGGGAGCGGAATAAGATGCTCAACCCTTATAGGCATGTAAGCCTTCACAACATGATTACCACCGCTCCTTTTCTTACCCGATGCTGAACAGTTCACTATACTTTGTTCAAAAGTGTGTATCAGGATAGATAGCACAGTATAAGAGCTTGTTCTTCCTTTATTCCTGTACTTTAAAACTACAACTTTTCATCAATTAAAATCTAACTGGTATGAAAAACGAAAAACTATGCTGTGGCATTGATGTATCACAAAACACACTTGATGTTGCCTGTCAGAATAATCCGGGTAATATCTTCCATGTCCGGGTGGGCAATAACAACAAAGGCTTTGAAACCATCCTGCCATTAGAAAAAGAGCTGCCGCCATGCTCATCATCTTTACACAAGGCTTTCGCTATAGCCATAACTATAGGCAGTTGATAAGTTTTGCCGGTTTAAGTCCAGGAGAATACAGCAGTGGCACCAGCATAAACGGTAGAACTAAAATCTGTAAAAAGGGAGGCAAGCCTATGTGTGATATTCTGTACATGTGTGCCATGAGCGCTATCAAAACCAATGTAGCTTGTAAAGCCTTGTATGAGTGATGGAGAGCAAAAGGAAAGCCGGGTAAACCAGCTTTAATAGCAGTATGTAACAAACTGCTCAAACAGGTATTTGCCGTTGTAAAAACCAATACCTTGTATCAACCAAATTATTGCTCTGCTAAACCATCAAATTAATTTCGTTTTTTACACAGTTCATGTTAGTGGCAGTTCGTGGCTATTCAATATTGAGAACTGTGGTTAAGGCTTTACGAATTTTGTCCATAGTGTCATTGCCACCTGACCAAGCCTTTTTACGCATCTTTCTTCAGCAACTGAATGGATTTGAAAACAGTCCGCTGATGAGTCCTTCGTAGGCTTGTTCTGTCGGTCAGGAATTATTTTTACCATCCAAGGCGCAACAGCATATCTGTCTTTCCAATCCGTTACCGGAACAATAATTTTCAGAGGTAGTCTGCCAAGTGTATTGTCGTTTACAACAATAGCAGGTCTGGTCTTTTTTATTTCTGCACCAACCGTCGGGCAAGCGAAACAAGCCAGATTTCACCTTGTTTCATAGAATGGTTCTGTGTCAAGTTGAGTAAATGCAGTTAGCCCTTTGTCTGTCTTGTAGTCGTCATAGAGGCTGTCAACTGCATGTTTTAGTACTTTTTCCTTTTCAGTTCGGATTGATTTTACTGTCCGCTCAATAACCAGAAGTCTGTCTGTCAGTGGCAACCGTTCAAGTTCACGTATAATGTTTGCTGTTGCCATAGAGTCTGAAGTTACAAATCTTATAAATTCACGCTGCCATGACTGCCAACGAGTGTATTTGCGTAGTCTAATTGCTTTTAATTGTACCATGAAGGAATTGAAACTCGTACACTTACCCGGTTTGTTCAGCATTTGAAAAAAATTCTAATCGCACAGCTATTAACGCCTTGTAGATGTACAATTTCTGAAGAAGCCACCTGTTGCTTTTTACAAAAAAACTGCTGCCCGGCTAATAGTGGCACAAACTTTACGGCAGATAGCCTATGCAAGAAAAGAACTACACCGGACTGATACCAGATAATACCGACGGCAAAGCCATTACTGCCGAAGCAGTGGCCGTAATGAATAACGTGCAGGAAGCCCGTGCATTGTACACTATAGCCCGCGAGCGGCTGCTGTATGTGCATAACTGGGGCAACATAACCGGCAAGCTGAGCACCGATTTTCAACTTACGGATGAAAACGGCAATGAAGTGGACCGTTTTGCACAACCTGGCGACCATTTTAGAATTGATATCACCGGCCCGGGCAGCAGTGCTGGTGAAGGTTACGACTGGGCAAGTGTGGAAGCCATAAAAGAAGTACATGAAAACGATGTGGACAGTATTGCCCTGAGGGTACGCCCGGCTGCTAATCCGAAAACGGCTAACGACCATACTGCTCACTTTTATTCAGCCCAATCTACCAGCACCTTTGTAATAACACGCGAAGGAACAACGGTAACCGCTTCGGTGTACGACCGTAATATTGAACCTAACGAAGCAGCAGCATCGCTGATTGATAAAGCACGCAATGCAGTGGTTGGATTAAGCGCCAAGCATGGTTTATCAAAATTGCAGTGGCACGCACTGGCAGAGGCGTTTATCAGAAGCACATAATCCGAACCGGGATTGTATGGTATTGGCGGGATGAACAGGGCAAAATGTAGGCAAGCAAATGTTTTATTGCCGGCATACTTTAACCTCCGCTATTCACAGGTTGCCACAGCAAAAAGTGTTGTACTTATTGTGCTATTCGCTGCGCAATGGCTTAGGTTAAGAGAAGCATCCGGGCATTCTCAAAACATATTATTACAATAATTGGTTCAACGCCATTTAAAATGGAACAATATTATATTTCCCGTTCCATCTCCTCTACCCCATCACATACAATCTCCGTTCAGCCTACCTTTGTTATATGCATCTCTTTATAAAAAATATGGTTTGCGACCGTTGTATTCTGGTGGTAAAGCAAGAGCTGGAAAAACTACATATTGTACCTTCTTTTGTAGTGCTGGGCGAAGCAGAAATTCCCGATGATACAACAGCAATACAGTTGCAAGAGCTACATAAAAACCTGGCCGGCGTAGGCTTTGAATTATTAGACGACAACAGGAAAAAAATCATTGAAAAAATGAAAACCATTATCATTGAACATGTTCATCATGATGATGCGGATAATAAACACAACTTCTCCGACATACTCTCCAAAGCACTGCATAAAGATTACAGTTACCTGAGCGCTTTATTCTCCGAAGTAGAAAGTATTACGATTGAAAAATATGTTATTAACCAAAAGATAGAAAGAGTAAAAGAACTGCTGGTGTATGATGAATTGAGCCTGAGCGAAATTGCATATCAATCAGGCTACAGCAGCGTAGCCCATTTATCGGGGCAGTTTAAAAAAATAACCGGGCTTACGCCAAGCCACTTCAAGAAGATGGGTGGCGTACGCCGCAGGCCGCTGGATAAAATCTGAATAGATGTTGAACCCGGCGGCACAAAGACACAAAGAAGAACAGTAACCTATTTATACTTCTTTTCCTTACAATCCTAATAGCCCTCATTCTAAAAGCGTGAACAGTTTTGCATACCAGCTGTTAATTAAAGCTTTTATTCCCCACCTCCTGTTTATACGTTCATACAAGCCGTATAATTCCTGTATCTGCCGGCATGTGCTATAAAATAATCCAAAACATCTGTAAATCTTATCCATAATTGTGTAATAATAACGGACTAGCACAATCGTAGCTTTGCGTTATTAAATAGAATGGTTATGGCGAATGAATATGATAACGCCGTTACTATCCCTTTAGAGGGTGTGGAAAGCGAGCATTGCGCCCTGATTGTGGATAAGGAATTAGGTAAGATAAAAGGCATTAAAAAGCATACAGTAGAACTGAATAATAACCGTGCAGTCATCAGCACAGATGATGCTGCCCAAGTGCTCCCAAAGGCAGTAAAAGCCATCCGCGATGTAGGCTATGATGTAGATACGGTAAAGAAAATTTTTCCGGTACTCAATATGAGTTGTGCATCGTGCGCCTCTTCTTCACAAAGCATTCTGGAGAATCAGCCCGGCGTAGTAAACGTAGCCGTTAACTATGCCAATGCTACGGCACAGGTGGAATATATTCCTACTATTATCAATGCACAAAAACTAAAGGAAGCCTTGCAAAGCATAGGCTACGACCTGATGATTGATGAAAGCGAAGCTGCGAAAGACACACTGGAAGCACTGCATCGCAAAAAGTATGAACAGTTAAGAAAGCGAACTGTTAGTTCCATCATATTATCAGTGCCGCTTGTTATTATCGGTATGTTTTTAATGAACATGCCTTATGCCAATTACATCATGTGGGCATTGGCTACACCTGTAGTATTACTATTTGGACAGCAATTTTTTACAGGCGCCTGGAAGCAGTTAAAACATCGCTCTGCCAACATGGATACACTGGTGGCATTAAGTACCGGCGTGGCTTATTTATTTAGTGTTTTTAATACACTTTTCCCCGACTATTGGCAAAGCAAAGGCTTACATGCGCATGTATATTTCGAAGCATCGGCAGTAGTGATTGCTTTTATATTATTGGGCAAAATGCTGGAAGAAAAAGCAAAAGGCAATACCTCATCGGCCATTAAAAAACTGATGGGTTTGCAGCCTAAAACAGTAACGATTGTTCATGCCGGTGGTCATCAAATGGAGATGCCGATAGCCAGCGTAAAAATCGGCGATACGATTTTAGTAAAACCAGGTGAAAAAATAGCCGTGGACGGGACAGTAACAACCGGCAATTCCTTTGTAGATGAAAGCATGATCAGCGGCGAGCCGATACCCGTAGAAAAAGCAAAGGGTAATAAAGTATTTGCAGGCACTATCAACCAAAAAGGCAGCTTTCAGTTTACAGCCGATAAAGTAGGCGGCGATACCGTGTTAGCCCAAATCATCAAAATGGTACAACAGGCGCAAGGCAGCAAAGCACCGGTACAAAAGCTGGTTGATAAAATTGCCGCTGTTTTTGTTCCGATAGTCATCTTAATTGCAGTTGCCAGCCTTATTGCATGGGTGATACTGGGTGGCGAAAGTGGCTTCACACAAGGCTTGCTGGCAATGGTTACGGTGTTGGTAATAGCTTGTCCGTGTGCTTTGGGGCTGGCTACACCAACAGCCATCATGGCGGGCGTGGGCAAAGGTGCCGAAAATGGTATTTTGATAAAAGATGCGGAAAGTCTGGAACTGGCAAAAAAGGTAAATGCCATTGTGCTCGATAAAACCGGTACTATTACTGAAGGAAAACCTGCTGTAGCGGACGTTGCATGGAAAAAAGATGCTGCACAAAAAGAATTATCGCACCTGTTGTACAGTATAGAATCTCCATCAGAGCATCCGCTGGCAGAAGCAATAGTGAAATATTTGGCTACCGCCGCACCCCAAAAAGTAACGCTGGATGCTTTTGAAAGCATCACCGGAGAAGGCGTAGCGGTACAATACCAGGGCAACAATTATTTTGTAGGCAGTCCTAAAATGATGCAGTCGCACCATATTCACATTCAGGATGAATTAAAACAGCAGGCAGCACAATGGCTGGAAGAAGCATATACGGTTGTATGGTTTGCCGATAAAGAAAATGCGCTGGCTGCCATAGCCATTGCAGATACCATTAAAGATACTTCTATACAAGCCGTACAACAGTTGCAACACGCAGGTATTGAAGTGTATATGCTTACCGGCGATAACGAGCGCACTGCCAAAGCGGTTGCAGCTAAAGCAGGCATTCCACATTACAAAGCAGAAGTGTTGCCGGCACATAAAGCCGATTTTGTAAAGGAACTACAGCAGCAAGGAAAAGTAGTAGCGATGGTGGGTGATGGCATTAACGATAGCAATGCACTGGCGCAGGCCGACATTAGCATCGCGATGGGTAAGGGCAGCGATATAGCCATGGATGTAGCAAAAATGACCATCATTTCTTCCGATCTTACCAAGATTCCAAAAGCGATACAATTATCCAGATATACCGTTGCTGCCATCCGGCAAAACCTGTTCTGGGCATTTATTTACAACCTCATCGGCATACCCATTGCAGCAGGTGTATTATATCCGGTAAATGGCTTCTTATTAAATCCTATGATTGCAGGAGCCGCAATGGCATTGAGCTCTGTAAGTGTGGTCACCAACAGTTTGCGGTTAAGAACAAAGAAGTTGTAAGGTTCTTTGATGAACTACGGAGGCACAAAGAACACGAAGGAGCATAAATAATAGTGAAAACGAGTCATTTATTAAAGACATTTTATAACAAGTAAAACATAGAAAAGATGAGTACGATAGCACTAAAGACAAATATCAATTGCGGCGGCTGTGTGGCAAAAGTTACACCGGCATTGAATGCCGCCGTTGGTGAAGGCAACTGGCAGGTGGATACTGCTAGCCCAAAGAAAATACTTACTGTATATATAGATAAAGCAGGACAGGAGGAAGTAATAAAAGCAGTGCAAAAAGCAGGATTTAAAGCAGAAGCATTAGTATAAATAAAAGGGAAGCTGTGCTTCCCTTTTATTTTTGAACATATTATAAAGCTAAAAACAGGCAAGATATTGGTTTGAAAACTGCAAATAATAATAGCGTAACGTATGCAGAACTAAAACAAAACAATATAAACTATTAAAGTATAAATGAAGCTTAATACACTTGAATAAAGATTGTTTCATCTACTTATAAAAGCAAAAATTATGGAAGACAATAATAAACAAATTAATTGGCAGGCAGCCAAAGAACACCTGAAAAAAGAATACCCGCACCTCACTGCCGAAGATTTATATTATGAAGCAGGCAAGGAAGAAGAATGGTTGGAGCGCTTGCAAGCAAAAGTGAATAAAAGCAAGCACGACATCCGGCATTGGCTTAGTTTAATGGGATAGTTATTCTTTCAGATAGAGCAGGACTATTTCCCTTTTCCCTGCATTTACTATCAGGCAAATACGTTGCAGTTATAATTCATTTTTGCTTTACAAGAGAAAGACTTTTATTCTCTAACGCCTGGGCTTCCAGCGGTTGATAAAGAAAGTATGATTATGATAAAGCGGGCTGACATCAATAAAATGTACCCGCTCCATAACCCTGATAAAATAGCCGCTTACCTGTTTTTGTTGATCGGAAGCTGCATTTGCAATTCAAACATGAAACAATCAGCAGCATTCGATTACACCAGGCTACGGGGCGATAATAATTGTTTGCGGGCGGCGCCTTTATACATCTATCTGCCTGTTTATATTTCCCGCTACCCTTTTTTACTTCCGGGGAAAGTACCACCATTACTTGTTCATTCCTTTTTTAAAAACTTCCAACTGTTTATTTTCCGAAACAGATGGAGTTTTAAAAAATTTCGTAACCGATTGCATAAATGTTAAATAGTTTTCTATCTTTAGCATCCGATTGACAATTGTTGCTTGTGCGATTGCTACTGTTTTTTAAGAATATAGCTGCTTAGGAATTTGGTTCTGCATTGTTTTATTTGATTTGTTTGAATAGCACTTGGTTTTTACTGTATTTACCGGGAATATATCCGTAGCAAACCGTGCCTGAAGATGCAGGGCAAAAAGCATTAGTAAAATAAAATTGATACACAATCCCAAAACAACCACATGAATACATCCTAAAATCACTGCTTTACGGAGAAGTGCGTACAGCCTTTTCCGCTAATATTTTCCCGTTTATCTCAATAAAAACCTCAAAAACCAATCTTATGATTATAATGATCGAAAAAACTAAAAAACGAAAAGCCAGGTATATGGCCACCATACAAAAACTGGCTATTTGCTGCTTACTGCTTTTATGGGTAATGGTTGCCAATGCCCAAACTTCCATGGTACGCGGAAAGGTCACAGATGAAGCAGGGAAACCGATTTCCGCTGCTTCCGTAACTATAAAAGGAACAAATACAGGAACGACTACCGATGAAAACGGTCTGTTCAGTATTTCTGTTTCATCAGGAAAGGTATTGGTTATCAGCTATGTAGGTTATGTAAATAAAGAAGTTACGGTAGGCAACGAGAGCAACATAACGGTTACGTTAGCTGCCTCCAACTCCCAGCTTGACCAGGTAATTGTGGTAGGTTATGGTACGCAAAAACGTACAGCTGTTACCGGTGCCGTTTCGTCTGTTAACAACAAAACCCTGAATGAGCTTCCTTCTGTAAGTGTACAGCAGGCATTGCAAGGTCGTGTGGCAGGCTTGCAGGTAACTAACAACGGCAGCCCTGGAACAGAACCGATTGTTACCATCAGAGGTATCAGTTCTATCTCTTATGCCTCCAATCCGTTATATGTTGTAGATGGATTTCCTACTGGTGATCTTTCAGCCATTGATACCAGGGATATAGAATCGGTAGATGTTTTGAAAGATGCTTCTACTGCCGCTATTTATGGTTCAAGGGCGACCAATGGTGTAATCATGATTACTACCAAAAAAGGCAGAAGAGATGGAAAAATGAATGTCAGCTTAAGCTCTTATTATGGTATTCAGAATGTTAATGAGCGATTAAGCCTGTTAAATCCCGAACAATTCGATCAGTATGCAATCGCTTACCGTGGAAGCAAAGTAGGCAGGCGCGATGTTCCGTGGGTTAACACACCTATATACCAGGGCGCTGCTACTACCTATGGCAACAATGTAACCGATTGGCAGGATGCCTATTTTAAACAAGGCAATATGACCCAAACAAACATAGGCGTGAGCGGCGGAAATGATATTTCCCATTTCTATGCCTCTGCCGGATTTTTAGATCAAACAGGTACGGCGCCTACTGTAGGATACAAGCGTTATAATTTCCGTATTAATTCAGAACACAATATCAGCAAGGCATTCACCTTTGGAGAAAACCTCTACATTGCTTACGGAGACCAGGATTACGACAATAATGCAACCGGCTCACGGACGAACTTATTAAATGTCATCAGGATGATGCCTTACATGCCGGTATATGATCCTACTACTTCTGATGGGTTCAGGGGCGTAAACTCTGTGCTGGATGGCGGCGACCCCACCAACCCGGTAGAAGATGCAGTTGTAAAAAATGCAGGAAACAGAACCACCGTTAAAGTATTGGGAACGGCTTATTTAGATATTAATTTCACAAAATGGTTACGTTTCCGCTCCACCTTCGGTATGGATTATTCCAACGGATTAGACTATCGCTTTGCACCCATATTCAATGACAGCGGTACTGTTGCCGGTTCCAGTTCCATACTGGCTACCATCACCAATAACAGGAGCATTTCTGCTGTACAGTTGTACACCGAGCAACTTACTTTTGATAAGACGTTTGGCGATCATCATTTGAACGCGACTGCTGTATATGAATATCAGGGACAAAAAATAAAAACCGAGAACGCAAGCGGAAACCAGGCTTCCAATGATTTGAAGACGTTGAACAATGCAAGTAATGTATCTGTTCAAACACTGGTAACAAACCTCAACATTGTATCTTATATTGGTCGCTTAACTTACGATTATAAAGGCAAATATCTGTTGAACGGCGCTGTTCGTCGTGATGGTGGTTCATACTGGGCACCGGGCAACAAATGGCAGACCTTTCCATCGGCTTCTGTAGGCTGGAGGATAGACCAGGAAGATTTCATGAAAAACCAATCCAAAATTTCCGAGTTGAAAGTGCGCGCAGGCTACGGAATTACGGGTCTTAACGGAGCGGTGTTAGGTGCTACGCCGTGGCTGGCAAGTGTAAGTGCCAACAGTGCCTATTACCCATTTGGCAATGTGATAACCAGTGGTCCGGCTTCTTCTATACAAAGCCTGGGAAACAAAGACCTGGAATGGGAAACGACCAAACAGTTAAATATTGGATTGGACCTTGGATTGCTCAAGAATGCGATTACACTTTCTTTAGAATATTACCAACGTAAAACAGATAACCTGATATTGGCAGTACCGTTGCCTCCGTCAATGGGTTATATAAACAGTAGTGTAATCACCAATGCCGGCTCCATGAGAAACAATGGATTTGAAATGCAATTAGGTTATAACGACAGGCAGGGCGATTTTACATGGAATGCGATGGGTAACCTCAGCATTATCAGGAACAAAGTATTAAGCTTAGCACCGGGTGTTTCTAATATTGAAGCCGGATCGGATGCTGATTTTACAGAAGGAGAGAATGCTACCAACACGGCGCCAGGATATGCGGTTCAATCATTTTACGGCTGGGAGGTAGAGGGTATTTTCCAGAGCCAGGAGGAAATTCAGAAACATGCAACACAGGTTTATGATCCGGACCCTACTAAACCACAAACCTCTCCCGGTGATCTTAAATTCAAAGATCAGAATGCAGATGGAGTTATCGACTCAAAAGATCGTGTGTTTTTAGGCAGCTTTATCCCTAAGTTTTCCTATTCTCTTAACCTGGGCGCAAACTATAAGGGTTTTGGCCTTACTGTATTCTTTCAGGGCGTGCAAGGCAATAAGATTTATAATGCCACCCGCACTGCTACGGAAGGTATGATCCGTTTCTTTAATGCCGGCACACAGGTGCTGAATGCATGGACGCCTGATAATACAAATACGAATATTCCACGTGCAGCATCTTCGGACCCGAACCACAACGCGCGCCCATCCACACGTTTTATTGAAGACGGCTCGTATCTGCGCCTGAAGAATGTGATACTTAGCTATAATGTGCCAAACAGCGCTTTACAATCGCTTACAAAAGGAACGGTAAAGAACCTCAACATTTATGTATCGGCTCAGAATATACTTACATTCACCAAATACTCTGGCTACGATCCGGAAGTAGGTAACAGAACATTCAGCACCGGGTCAAATTTAACCAACGGTATCGATTATGCGGTGTATCCACAGCCAAAAGGCTATCAGGTAGGTATTAATGTAAATTTTTAAAAACGAAAGCTAATAATGTTATGAAAAGAAAATAAACCTCTATTTATAGGAATAGATGTTTATTGGTGAATTCCATTTAAACATAACAAATAAAAATTAAACAGATGAAACCAAATAGTATAAAGCGAAATATAAGCCTGATGCTTGCCGGAACAACACTGGCGGTAGCGGTTATTGTTGCCTGTAATAAAAAGCTGGAAGTAACGGATCAAAACAATCCGACTACTGACAGCTATTTTAAGACGGCTACAGAATTACAACAGGGCGTTAATGCAGTATATTCCAGCCTGCGTGGCGGCAACCTGATGGGACGCGAATGGTTTTTTACCCACGATATGAGAGGGAGCGAAACCGCACCCGGTGGCGCTCAATTAGAAGCACCAAGAGCCGAGTTGTTGAAACAAGCCTCTCCTGCCCCGTCCAATTCAGTGATGACGAGTGTTTGGAACGGCTGTTATCAAATGATTAACCGTGCTAATCTTGTTATTTCCCAGGCACCCAACGTAACCGATAATACGGCTTTAAGAGATGTAACGCTTGGAGAGGCTGAGTTCTTAAGAGCATGGGCATATTTTGAACTGGTATCCCAGTGGGGCGATGTGCCAGTGTACACAGAACCTATCTCCACTGCCGATGGCTATAAAGCCCAATCACCTGCTGCTGATGTGTATACATTAATCATTAGCGATCTCACTGACGCTGTTGCAAAACTACCCGATACTCAGGCACAACAAGGACGTGCCACCAAAGGTGCAGCCAATGCGCTGCTGGGGAGGGTACAGATGCAGAATGGCGATTATGCGGCTGCCAAAACTGCGCTTATGCAAGTGTATGGTAAATATAGCCTGGCACCTCATTTTTCCGACAATTTTGATGGGGATATTATGGTTGGTGGAGTACAAGCAACTACTGGACATGAGTTTAATTCAGAATCTGTTTTTGAAGTTGCTTTTTATGATAAAGGAACCGGCGGTTTTAATTGGGGTTATACCGGCGAAGGCCCTACAGCAGATGCGAGCACCGTGCGTAGCCAGGAGTATGGCATAGTTTGGGGTAATGTAATTCCTTCGGATCAAACACTCAATGAATTTGAAGCGAACGATCCGCGATATAAATATACTTTTTATGAATCGGGAGATGCTATTTTAACTATGGAAGGCACAGTACCAGGACATATACTTACCGAAACCGATATGAATGTTGCACCCAGTACAAAGAATGGCATATCTAAGCGAAGAGTATATCGCAAATATTCAAAATTAGATTGGATTAATGACCCTTCTAACCTTGGTAGTGGCATCAACCAGCGAGTGATTCGCTATGCCGATGTGTTACTGATGCTTGCAGAGTGTGAAGCTGAAGTTGGCACGCCGGCGAATGCAGCAAAATATATTGACGAAGTGCGTGCACGCCCCGATGTGAATATGCCGCCTGTTACACTGAATACTAAAGAGCAGGCAATAGCCGCTGTAATGCATGAACGTGCAGTAGAGTTGGCTGGTGAAGAAATTAATAATATTGATATTTTAAGATGGAGGAAAAGAGGCTATTATCCATCTATCAGGCCTGATCCCAAACCAAGTCAGGTTGATTTTTTCCCGATTCCGGCGAGCGAAATTGCAGCTAATCCGTTGCTTAAGTAATAGCCAGATCTTATTCTAAACAACAGCGGCTATTTTCATAGCCGCTGTTGTTTTAAAAATATTTGTAGCCTTTGTACATCTTTGGCGGAGTTTAGTTTGAGTGAAAAGAAAAACAGGAAATAATGGCTACAGTGAGGAATGATTGATTACTTGTTTGATTGCTGTTTATATATAATAGTCAGTATTTAATCTGACAGTACAGGCTTTCGCAGGAATGGGAATAGAAATAATTTGGAGAAAAGTTACCGGGGTTTTATTAACTGCTTTTACTCATCCATACATATAAAGAATAAGATACAACATCTCGCAAAATGTAACCTAAATGGTATTAGCAGTACTGCAAAATATTCAACAGGCAAACACAGCCGTAATTCCACACCTGATCCATCCTTAAGCAAGCAATATTCAATATTTATCTACCTATTTTGCTAGTGTAGAAAAGCTTTCCGTTTATAACAACCGATTACGTCATTTTTTTCAAAAAAGTTTTTTATTACTTTTATTACCTCAATTCAATTGTTTGAACCAAGACAGAGAAATTACTATTTACGACATTGCAGGGCAGTTGGGTGTCTCTCCTGCTACCGTTAGCCGGGCACTCAAGAACAATCCTTCCATCAGTGCTTTTACCAGAAGTAAGGTGGTGAATCTTGCAGCAGAACTTGGCTACCGGCATAACACTTTTGCTTCTAATTTAAGAACGCAGCGCACGAATATCATTGGTGTGATTGTGCATGAACTGAACAGTAATTTCATTACATCGGCGATTGCAGGCATAGAAAAAGCCGCTACTAAAGCCAACTACACCATCATTATCGGACACTCTTCCGAATCGGCAGTAAAAGAAGTAGCCGCAGCCAAGAACCTCTTCCATAAGAGAGTGGATGGGCTCATCGCCTCATTGGCGTACGATACTACCGATTTATCACATTTCAATTCATTCATCGAAAAGAATATCCCTGTTATTTTCTTTGACCGCGTAGATGAAAGAAGCAATAGCACCAAGGTGATTATTAATAACTACAAAGCCGGCTACACCGCTACCCAGCATTTAATAGAGCAGGGCTGCAAACGCATTGTGCATGTTACCGGCAATCTTATCAGAAATGTATATGCCGAGCGGCTTGCCGGCTACCAGCAGGCATTGGCTGACAACAACATAACTTTACATGAGGATTATGTTATCACCAACGACCTGAGCGAAGAAGCAAGCGTACAGGCAGCAAAAAAGATACTACATATGCATCCGTTGCCGGATGGAATCTTTGTAGCAAAAGACATCAGTGCTGCCCTTTGTATGCAAACACTTAAAGATGCCGGCATACGCATACCGCAAGACATAGCAGTGGCCGGGTTTAACAACGATGCGGTAAGCCGTGTAACCGATCCTAAGCTAACTACCATTAATTATAATGGTTTTACAATGGGTGAAGTAGCCGGGCAAAAATTGATTGACCACCTGAATGGCGTTACAGACCTGAATATCACCAGCACGATTACCCTTAAATCGGAACTCATTATAAGAGCCTCTTCTTTAAAAAAAGGAAAGGGTTAAACAGCCATTTTATAGAACACGATCTGATGAAAACAAGTGTTGCCTACCCCTTTCTGATATGTATTATGTTGATTGTGCTGTGCGCCTGCCGTCAACATCGTACTGCTGAAATGTTTACTGCGCTACCGAGCAGTGAAAGCGGTATCACCTTCAACAACACTATTAATGAAGCTAAAATGCCCGGTGAGGCATTGAATGAGTTTGCCTACATGGGCGGTGGCGTGGGAATCATTGATATAAACAATGATGGCTTGAAAGATATTTTCTTTTGCGGCAACCAGGTGAGCAGCAAGTTGTATATGAATAAAGGCAACAACCATTTTGAAGACATTACACAACAAGCAGGCGTAGCTACCAACACATGGGCAACCGGCGTAAGTGTAGCCGACATTAACAACGATGGCTACGAAGATATGTATGTATGCACGTATGGTAAAAATTTAAGTGTGCGTACCGCCAACCTGCTCTTTATTAATCAACACAACAACACGTTTAAAGAAGAGGCTGCCGCTTATGGATTGGCAGATACCAGTTATTCAACGCAGGCGGTATTTTTTGATTATGATAAGGATGGCGATCTGGATATGTTTTTGGTGAACTACCTCCTGAATGCCTCGTATTCTGCTAATTATATTTTACCCAAAAACTTAAGCGGCCGCTCGCCTGCCAACGATAAATTGTACCGCAACGATGGCGATGCAAAAGGTGGGAGACATCCTACTTTTACAGATGTTTCTATGGCAGCCGGCATTAAAGAAGACGGATATGGATTGGGTGTTACGGTAAGTGATTTTAATAACGATGGATGGCCCGATATGTATATAGCCAACGATTTTGTATCGAATGATGAGCTATGGCTGAATAACAAAAACGGCACTTTTACCAACACCCTTGACCTCTCTACCAAACACCAGAGCTACAGCAGCATGGGCTGCGATGCGGCAGATATTAACAACGATAGCCTCATTGATTTTGCTACGCTGGATATGATGCCGGAAGACAATACGCGCAAAAAACTGACCTTTTCGTTCATGAATTATGACCGCTACGAGGCAGAAAGAAATTTAGGATATTCGCCGGAGTTTGCCCGCAATATGTTGCAGCTTAACAATGGCACTTACACTGCAAGCGATACCATAATACCCTTTTTTAGTGAGATAGGGCAACTAGCCGGCATCAGCGAAACCGACTGGAGCTGGAGTGTGCTATTGGCAGATTTTAATAACGATGGCTATAAAGACATACACATCACCAATGGCATTGGCCGCGATTTCATTAATGCCGATTTTGTGCAGTTCAACCAAAACCTGGGCAACAGTACCTCCAATATGGAGGAAGCAAAAAGGCTGATGAAAGAAAAGTTAGTATCGCTGAAGCATGTGGCGTTGCCCAATTATTTATATCTCAACAATGGCAATTACACTTTTACAGATATTTCTGACTCAGCAGGCATCAACGAGTCTTCTATTTCCAACGGTGCAGCGTATGCCGATCTGGATAATGATGGCGATCTCGATATGGTAGTAAACAATATTAATAAAGAAGCATTTGTTTTTATTAATCATACGATTGAAAAAAACAAACCGCTTACTAACCATAGCATCAGTTTTATGCTACAGGGCGATAGCTTAAACAAAGACGGTTTTGGGGCAAAAGTATATGTGTATGCAGGAGGTAAGGCGCAGGTGCAGGAAGCATTTCCGGTGCGGGGCTATCTATCTTCTGTAGATAAAAAACTGTTGTTTGGAACAGGCAAAAATGCAATGCCCGATTCCGTAATAGTTGTCTGGTCCAATAACCTGCAACAGGTAATACGCCAGGTAAAAGCCGATTCGGTGTATACATTATACCAGCGCAATGCTATGCAGCCGCAGCCCGTTACTCCAAAACCAGCAAACTTATTATTTACCAGCGCTACAACCGCAGCAAACATTCAATACAAGCATACCGATGTATCTTATTACGATTATGGCAACCAGCGTTTGTTGCCACAAAAGTTTTCACAATTAGGACCTTTTATCTCCACCGGCGATATTAATAAGGATGGTGCAACAGACTTTTACATTGGTGGCGCTTTCAATTTTTCAGGACAATTATTTACACAGCAAGGCAATGGCACTTTTGCTGCAAAGAAATTAACCGACAGCATCAAAATGCAGGAAGATGAAGGCAGTATATTGTTTGACGCAGATGGTGATGACGACCTCGATTTATTAGTTACTTATGGCGATATGCGGTATGCCGATACATCGGTGTATTACAAGCCACGCTTATATTTGAATGATGGTAAAGGGAATTACAGTTTTAATCCCCATGCCATTCCTGATGCTGTAAGAACGATAGCCGGATGCATTACTGCCGGCGATTACGACGGCGATGGTGATGAAGACATTTTTATTGGTGGCAGAGTGTCTAAAAAATATCCATTATCGCCGCACAGTTATATTTTACAAAACAACAAAGGCATCTTTACCAATGTTACCAGCAGTGTTTGCCCTGCATTGCAACAAGCTGGAATGATAACAGCCGCAACATGGGCCGACTTTGATAATGATAAGCGCCCAGACCTGGTGATTGCAGGCGAATATATGCCGGTACGCTTCTTTAAAAATGTGGGTGCAAAACTCACAGAAGTAACAGACAAAAGCAGCTTGCAAAATATGGATGGTATGTGGCGAAGTCTTATGGCCACGGATATAGATAAGGATGGCGACATAGATTTTGTTGCCGGTAATTTAGGGTTAAACAATCATTATCATATCACACCGCAATACCCGATGCAATTGTATGCAAAAGATATAGATAACAATGGCAGCATTGACCCGGTGCTCTTTTACTACATCAAAAATGAAGAAGGCAAAAGAGCTTTGTTTCCATCGCTCAGCCGCGACCAGCTTGCCGAGCAGGTGCCTGGTGTAAAGAAAGCTTTTTTGCTGAATAAAGACTATGCAGCAGCAACAGTAGATAACCTTTTTAATGATAAAAAAGACCTGCAAACCTATACTTGTACCGAAGCGCGAAGCTGCTGGATAGAGAATACCGGTAATGGCAAATTTGTGATGCACGCACTGCCCATAGAAGCACAGTTTGCACCGGTGAACGCTATTGTATGTACCGATGCAGATGGCGATGGCATCAATGATCTGTTGCTTGCCGGCAACGAATACCAGACAGAAGTAATGACCGGCAGATACGATGCTTCTTACGGCTGTTTTTTAAAAGGCAACAAGGATAAAACTTTTACTTATGTACCACCTGCGCAAAGCGGCTTTATCATTAATGGCGATGTAAAAGATATGAAGATGATTATAAATGCCAAAAACGAAAAAATGGTATTGGTTGCTGTGAATAATGATTATTTGCAGGTGTTTAAAATCAATGTGAAATAAGCAGCATTTTGTGATGTTTTAAGTTGAAAGAGTATCAAAAACCAATGGCATTGCCACCATCCACGCGCAACACGGTTCCGGTAATATATCTGGAGGCATCGGTTGCTAAAAAAAGGGCTGCATCGCCAATGTCGGATGGCTCGCCTAAAAAGCCTATCGGTGTTCTTCCCAGTGCCTTGTCTCTTCTTTCTGGGTCGGTATTTAAGGCTTTAGCCGACATGGCGGTAGCAATAAAACCGGGTGCAATGCAATTTACGCGGATGCCTTTGGGCGATAACTCTGTTGCCATAGCTTTCGTCATGCCTTCAATAGCAGATTTAGAAGCGGTGTAAGCAATCACTTTAGGTATGCCGTATTGCGATGCCATGGAACTGATGTTGATGATAACGCCACTCCCCTTTTCCAACATACATTTCACTACTTCTCTTGAAAGGACAAACACAGCCGTTACATTCGTTAATAAAATGCGCTGAAACTCTTCGTTCGTTACTTCAGTAAAATCTTTTTTCTGGTTGATGCCGGCATTGTTTACCAGAATATCAATCCTGCCAAATTGTTCAACAATCTTTTTTACCAAAGGAAGTATAGCAGTTAAATCATTTAAATCGCACGGCATTGGCACGCATAAATCACCGAGTTTTTCCCTGGCAGCGTGTAACTTTTGTTCATCTCTTCCAATAACGACGGTGGTAATGTTATTTGCCACAAATTTTTCTGCAATTGCCAGCCCAATACCCGAGCCACCGCCCGTTACAATAGCTATTTTATTCTCATTCGCTGCCATGTTTATTTATTTTAAAAGCAGGATAATTATTACAATCGGTTACAATATAAAACTGAAACAATGTATTACCTGATAAAAACTGATGCTGCTGATAATAACTTTTATGTGCTTTCCTGTGAGTAAGTATGTGTAGTCTATGCAGGCTTAATAATCCAACAGGCTTTACATAAAATAAATCCTTTCCATACTTTCAATCCCTGTCCTCTCTGTCTGCCGACAGGCAGGCGTGTGCTATTCATCCACTATTTTCCACCCGTATAAGTCCTTACCGGCACAATTGTTCCATCCGGATTGTAGTGCAACTCTGCCACTTTCACATTGCGCAGGTGCGTTTTGCCCGAAAGCTGCGTATCATGATAAAAGATGTACCATTTGCCTTTAAAGGATATAATAGATTCATGGTTGGTCCAGCCTTGCACGGGATATAAAATAATGCCTTTGTAAGTAAATGGACCATATGGATTATCACCAATAGCATAGCAGATATTATGTGTATCGCCGGTGGAGTAAGAGAAGTAATATTTACCGTTGTATTTATGCATCCAGGAAGCTTCGAAAAAGCGGCGGTTGTGGTCGCCGGCTTTCAAAGGCTTGCCGTTTTCATCTACAATCACCACATCGCGCACCGGACCATCAAAATGCAGCATGTCTTTGCTCATTTTTGCCACTTTTGCAGTTAATGCATCAGCGTTTGTGTCTGTTGGTTCCTGCCCTGCAGTGGAGTCGTATTTGCCACTTTGCCAGCGCTGCAATTGCCCGCCCCAGATACCACCAAAATACATATACGCATTGTTGTCATCATCCATAAACACAGCAGGGTCTATACTAAAGCTCCCTTCAATAGGGTTGGGCTGCGCTTTGAAAGGACTAATCGGCGAACTACCCGTTGCCACGCCAATGCGAAACACATCCTGCTTATCCTTTACCGGGAAGTACAAATAATAGGTGCCTTCTTTAAAGGCAGCATCAGGTGCCCACAGTTGCCTTTTTGCCCAGGGAATATTTTTTATATCCAAAGCAACACCATGGTCAATTGCCGGTCCGGGAATACTATCCATAGAGTAGATATGATAATCCCGCATGTCGAAGTGTGAACCATCATCTTTTTCGGGCGCACCAGTATCGGTATCGTGCGATGGATAAATGTAAACGGTACCGTTAAACACATGCGCCGACGGATCTGCGATGTACATATTGGTGACTAACGGCTGTGATAAATAAGTGGTAGAATCAGCAGCACTTTTTGCCTGCGCAGTATCACTACTATTAGTTACAGCATTGTTACCATTGCAACCCGTTGATGCAACGGCAGCAATGAATAAAGCCGGATAAAAGAAGCATTTACCAATGGAAGAAGCCAGCATGTTGTATTTGGTTTTTTATTGTAAATGTTTTATGAAGCACTTTTCTTAGAAGAATTCCTTATAATCAGTTCCGATTTAAGAATAATACTATCGGTGGTGTACATAGGCGCTCCTTTTAAATGATTAATTAAATTGCGGGCAGCCACTGCGCCTATCTGGTAGCCGGGATAATTAACCGTGGTAAGGTTAGGTTCTACCACCGTAGCCACCGGATCGTTATTAAACCCAACAAAAGCAATGTCTTGCGGTATGCGGATGCCTGCTTTTTTCAATGCTACCATACACCCAACTGCACAGTTGTCATTCGCAACAAAAACACCATCGGGCAGTGGCTGCATATGAAGTATTTTTTCTGCGGCTTTCGCGCCATCTTCCTGCCCCAGGTTGCTGATAACTACGTATTCTTCTTTAAACTTTATCTTATGTTCCGCAAGCGCCAGTTTGTAGCCGGCAAGCCGGTCGGTATATACATTTCGTTTGGGTATTGCAGTAATGTGTACAATGCGTTTACAGCCTTCCTCAATTAAATGCTTAGTAGCTTCGTAAGCTGCGCGTTTATTATCAATCAGCACATTGGTGCTGCTATTATGTTCTTCCACACGATCGAAAAATATCACCGGGATATTTCGTTTGAAAAACGGCTCAAAGTGCGCAATATTTTTAGTATCGTATGCTAATGAAACCAATAAACCATCCACGCGGTTGTTGAACATCGTCTTAGCATTAGCAATTTCTTTATCCCACTGTTCTGCCGATTGGCTGATGATGATATTATACCCTTCACTATTAGCCACCTGCTCTATACCCGAAATGACAGCAGACATAAAATAACTGTTGAGCCGCGGCACAATTACGCCAATGATATTTGTTTTTTGACTACGGAGATTACGGGCAAAATGGTTGAGGCGGTAGCCCATTTCATCTGCTGCATCAAAAATACGTTTCCTTGTTTTTTTACTCACTACCGGGTCATCGTTCAATGCCCGGCTTACGGTGGCACTGGAAATATTGAGCTTTTGAGCAATATCGTATATCGTAACTTCTTTTTGCAGCATGTTGGCGTAGCAATACAATTGTGGTAAACGAAAATAGCTTTTTTTTGGAAAAGATTTGCAATCGGTTACAATCTATAAATTTTCTTTACTTTAGTTCCTCAAACTACTAACGGATTGTATGTATTACCAACGTTTGTACTTGCTCTTATTGTTGCTTGTTAGCGGTTACTCATTCACTTATAGCCAAATAAAATTGCCAAAACTTATAAGTGATGGCATGATATTGCAACGGGATATCAAAATAAAGCTGTGGGGCCGGGCTTCGCCAAATGAAAAGGTAACAGTTAATTTTAATGGAAAACAATACCAAACTACTGCCGGTAAAGATAGCAAATGGCTGCTGCAATTGCCGCCACAGCAAGCCGGCGGCCCGTACGATATTACATTCAATGGCAATAACTCCGTTACCATAAAAAATGTGCTGTTTGGAGATGTATGGGTATGCTCCGGCCAGTCTAATATGGAACTAACGATGGAGCGGGTAAAAGATAAATATCCTGATGTGATAGAGAACGCCAATAATACCAATATCCGCCAATTTGAAGTCCCCGACCAATACAACTTTAATCATCCCAACGAGGATGTAGCATACGGACAATGGCTTCCGGCAACTAAGGAGAACATTTTAAAATTTTCTGCCGTTGCTTATTTTTTTGCCAGGGATATTTATAACAAATACAAGGTACCTGTAGGCATCGTTAACACAGCACTTGGTGGCTCGCCAGCCGAAGCGTGGATAAGTGAAGAAGGATTGAAAAAATTCCCTGCCTATTACAACGAAGCGCAAAAATTTAAAGATAGCAGCTTAATTCATAAAATAGAAGCACATGATAGAAGCGTAAGCAGCAATTGGTATAACACACTGCATCAAAAAGATGAAGGCATCAAAAACAACTGGCAAAGTCCTGATATGAATGATGCTGACTGGCAAACAATGAATATTCCCGGCTATTGGGCAGATGGACCTTTAGGCAATGTAAATGGGGTTGTATGGTTTAGAAAAGCAGAGGAAGTGCCTGCCGCTTTTATTGGTGAACCTGTGCGATTGATTGTAGGTAGAATTGTAGATGCCGATTCTGTTTTTGTAAATGGACAATTTGCAGGTACAACGAGTTATCAATATCCACCACGCCGTTATGTAATACCGGCAGGTGTGTTGAAAGAAGGCAGGAATGAAATAGTAGTAAGGGTTATCAGCAATGCCGACAAAGGTGGCTTTGTGCCGGATAAAACGTATGCACTGATTGCCGGTAAAGATACCCTTGATATAGATGGTACATGGAAATATAAATTAGGTGCTACGATGAATGCACTGCCTTCGCAAACTTTTATTCGCTGGAAGCCGGAAGGCTTGTACAATGCGATGATAGCCCCATTAACCAAGTACACCATCAAAGGTATATTGTGGTACCAGGGCGAGTCCAATGCAGGTCATCCAGCCGATTATGAAGCTTTGATGAAAACACTGATTGCAGACTGGCGTACACATTGGAACAAAGCCAACATTCCATTTATTTATGTACAGCTTCCCAACTTTATGGAAGCAAAAAGAACACCTGCAGAAAGTAACTGGGCTGCATTGCGGCAGGCACAACTCAACACTTTAGCTGTACCTGGCACCGGCATGGCAGTAGCAATAGATCTGGGAGAATGGAATGATATTCATCCACTCGATAAGCAGGATGCAGGCAAGCGGTTGGCGTTGCAGGCAGCACATCTTGCGTATGGTGAAAAGCACATTGTTTATTCAGGACCTGTGTTGCAATCTGCAAAGACGGAAGGCAATAAATTAATACTTTCTTTTACTAATATGGGCAGTGGTTTAATGGCAAAAGGAAGCGATTCACTGCACTATTTTTCCATTGCAGGTAAAGACAAACATTTTGTGTGGGCAAAAGCTATTATTCAAGGTGATAAAGTAGTGGTATGGAATGATTTGGTAACTAACCCTGTATATGTGAGGTATGCATGGGCAGATAATCCTGAAGGTGCCAATTTATATAATAAAGAAGGGTTGCCTGCATCACCATTTGAAGCATCCGTCAAATAAAAGTGGTTTTAATTTCTCCGGTATTCCTTAATCATTGTTATGATTTCAATGGCAGTAAATACAATAATCAACAGGAAATTACCTTGTTATAAAAGGGTGCTTTTTCACCAATGGAAGATGTCATCACTCCTATGTTTTGCCTTTGGATTATCGCTTACATCTATTGCGCAATCCTCCATACCGCACCTGCAAATGAATGGCAATACCAGGCAATTGATTGTAAATAACAAGCCCTTTCTTATGCTCGGTGGAGAGTTAGGCAATTCCAGTGCTTCCAGCCGTGCATTTATGCAACCGGTATGGGGTAAGCTGCAGGCAATGCATATAAATACAGTACTAATGCCGGTATATTGGGAGCTGATAGAACCGGAAGAAAATAAATTTGACTTTACCCTGATAGATAGCCTGGTTTCAGATGCTGCAAACAACAATATACACCTTGTTTTACTCTGGTTTGGTACGTGGAAAAACAGCATGAGCGTGTATGTTCCTGAATGGGTGAAAAAAGATACAAAACGCTTTAAGCGTACCATTAGTAAAGAAAGCAGAAGCATGGAGATTATTTCTGCCTTAAGCAAAGAAGCATTGGATGCGGATTGCAAAGCATTTGCTACATTAATGAAACACATCAAGGCAACAGATGGCGGCAGGCAAACCGTCATTATGGTGCAAGTAGAAAACGAAGTAGGCATGCTTAGCACCGCAAAAGAAACGCAGCAAGATGCCCTGCAGTTATTTAATAGACAAGTACCTGCAGCACTTATGCAATATTTACAGCACCATCAAAACAACATTGTTCCGGAGTTAAAAGAAAGATGGAGTAAAGGCAGTTATAAAACTAAAGGCACCTGGAAAGAAGTATTTGGAAACGGCTTAGCAACAGATGAAATATTCCAGGCATACTTATACGCTTCGTATGTAGATAAAGTTGCCGCTGCAGGCAAGCAGGAATACAATATTCCCATGTATGTAAATGCAGCACTCAATCGCCCGGGCGTGTTACCTGGCGATTATCCGAGTGCTGGTCCGTTGCCACAGGTAATGGATATCTGGAAAATGGCAGCACCGCATATTGATTTTTTATCGCCCGATTTTTATAACCCCGATACGAAATACTGGTGCGATTTGTACACAAGGCGCAACAATACTTTATTCATTCCCGAGATACGCTTCGATTCTTCGGATGCCGCAAAAGCATTCTTTACCATTGGTCATTATCATTCGCTTGGCTTCTCTCCTTTTGCTGTTGAAAGAGGCAGTGAAGAGGCTGTTCAAAATTTGCAAAAAAGCTATTCCGTTTTACAACAACTGACTCCTTTTATAATGCAAAGCACCCCTTCGCAAATGGACGGTGTTTTATTGGATAAACAAAATGAAACAGACACCCTCTCTTTTGGCAATTACATTTTCAAAATATCGCACGATAATACAATTGGTTGGAATGGGCATAAAGGCGATTCACTTTGGGATGCCACCGGCGCTATCATTATACAAACTGCACCGGATGAATTCATAGTAGGCGGCACCGGCATTATCATCAATTTTTATTATACTGATACTGCTTACAATACCGGTATTCTGGCTATAGAAAACGGAACTTTTAATAACGGCAACTGGCAGCCAAATTTAAGATTAAACGGGGACGAAGACCATCAAGGCAGGCACTTGCGTATTCCGCTAAATGAATGGGATATTCAGAAGGTGAAATTGTATAGGTATAAGTAAGCAAATTGGGTGATTTAGCTTCCGTTCGTGTAAAAGATGCAAGTCGCCTCGCCATTCCGGAATTGCCGCCAACAGAGACTAATACATAGATGTAATCAGCGGCGGCTTTCCCGATGCATCGGGACAAGTAGTATGGAATCTGTGGGCTGAAATTATTTGTAAAAAGTGTAATTCTCAACCATGACTATTGATTTTACTATTAATCACAGATGCGGGACTAATAATCACTTGCCGCAAGCCGGGTTCCCCCTTATCATCAACCATGCTTTAGAAATTTTAACCACATAAAACCCAAATGGATGAAAACATTTGTTTGTTTCTTATTGGCTACGGGTATTTCATACATGGCAACGGCACAATCTGCTGAGATAGATAGCAACAAATATCCACATCCTGTAATCTTTACTGCCGATCAGGACCATGATAATATGATGCAGCAATTAGGCATTAAAGCTTTGCGTCCTGGTCCCAGCGGCAATGAATCTGCTCCTAATCATGCCAATTACGATATTGCATTAGCCAACCCTTGCCCACACCTACCGGATATATTAACAACAAAAAGTGGCAAAAAAGTAACTACGCCAGCTATGTGGTGGCAGCAACGCCGCCCTGAGATTGTGGAAGATTTAGAAAGGGAGGTATATGGAAGATTACCTAAAAATATACCTAAAGTAACATGGTCGGTAAAGGTAACCGACCGTGAATTTGTTGGCTTTATACCCGTTATTGCAAAGCAACTGATTGGCCACGTGGATAATAGCGAATACCCGTTGATTAATGTAGATATTAAAATGATACTGGTGGTGCCAATGAATGTAAAAGGTCCGGTGCCAGTACTGATGATGTTTGGTACGCCTCAGTTTCCCGCACCTGCCCAACCGTCGCCCGATGATATGGAAAAGCTAAACGCCACCTTTAAAGAGCTGCTGATAAAAACCAACCCTGCAATAAAAGATATTTTTAATAAATATCCTGCTTATACACCCATTACAAGGCTGCCCGGCTTCAACTTTTTTGCAGCACCACCGGCAGGCGATCCTCCACCTGCCGAACAGTTGCTGGCAGCGGGTTGGGGCTATGCTACCATTGACCCAAACAGCATACAGGCAGATAATGGTGCAGGCATAACAAGAGGTATTATTGGCCTGGTGAATAAAGGGCAGCCACGCAAACCGGAGGATTGGGGCGCTTTACGTGCCTGGTCGTGGGGTGCCGCATGCGCATTGGATTATTTAGAAACGGACAACCTTGTAGCTGCCAAAAAAGTAGGTATTGAAGGCGTATCACGATATGGCAAGGCAGCATTGATTACCCTTGCTTTTGAGCCGCGTTTTGCAGTTGGATTAATTGGTTCATCCGGTAAAGGCGGCACTACGTTGCTTCGCCGCAATTTTGGAGAAGCAGTGGAAAGTTTAACCGGTGGTGAGTATTACTGGATGGCGGGTAACTTTATGAGATACGGCGCATCGGAAGCAAGCTTTGGCAGTAAAACCGGCTGCGACCTGCCGGTAGATTCGCACGAACTAATTGCATTGGCTGCTCCACGTCCAACATTTATCAGTTATGGCATACCGGAAAAGGGTGATGCAAAGTGGCTGGACCAGGAAGGCAGTTATATGGCGACTGTAGCCGCGGGAGCAGCGTATAAATTGTTAGGTTCAAAAGATTTAGGTATTTCTAATGATTATATGAAGGAAAAAATGCCGCCTGCATTAACCAGCTTACTCAACGGCGAACTTGCCTGGCGGCAGCATGAAGGCGGACATACCGATGCACCTAATTTTAAATACTTTATACCATGGGCAAATAAAATGTTGAATTATGAAAAGAAGCCGCAGTGAAAAAGTTAGTACGAATGAGCTTATGCCAATACCAATACCGAAAATGCATTTTGCCACATTATTCCGGAATTGTGGCCCGATGCAAATTTGCCTTACCTGTAGGTGGCAGAGGTTTTCCCGATGCATCGAATTGAATGCAAGTCCTAATCGGCGGCAATTCCGGAATAACAGGCAGCGTTGCATTTGCTACATAAACATCAAATTAATTTGCCCATTTACTTAAACACAATCTATGCAAATAACAACATCTTACTACTTCCAATTTAAACTTATAAATCACCTTTCACTTCAGAATAATCATCTTTGCAGCAAACATATACATACATATAAACAGAAATATAGAAGATTATGAAATTGATGGAACAAACGATGCGCTGGTTTGGACCTGCCGATCCGGTGAGTTTAGCAGATATACGCCAGGCAGGCTGCACAGGTGTGGTTACCGCATTGCACCACATTCCCGTAGGTGATATTTGGGAAATTGATGAGATAAACAAACGTAAAAAAGAAGTGGAAGATGCAGGTATGACCTGGACTGTAATTGAAAGCCTGCCCGTGCATGAAGACATCAAAAAACAAACCGGCAACTATAAACACTACATCGAAAATTACAAGCAAAGCCTGCGCAATGTAGCGGCATGTGGATTGAAAGTAGTGACGTACAACTTTATGCCAATACTCGATTGGATGCGTACTGATATAGCTTATACATTACCTGATGGCAGTAAAGCATTATACTTTGAAAAAAGTGCATTTATTGCATTTGATTTGTTTTTACTGCAACGTCCCGGTGCCGAAAAAGATTACAATGCGGAAGAGATACAAAAAGCAAGGCAACGATTGGAAGTAATGACAGACAGAGAAAAGGAAGTATTATACACCAATGCTTTACTTGGCTTGCCTGGCAGTGAGGAACGGTTTACAACCGAACAAATTTTAGCAGCACTAAAAACCTATGAAAATATTGATGCTCAAAAATTAAAAGAACACCTGTTTTACTTTTTACAACAAATAGTTCCGGTAGCAGAAGAAGCGGGCTTGCAAATGGCTATTCATCCCGATGATCCGCCATATAATATATTGGGCTTACCACGCATTGTAAGCACCGAGCAAGATGCTAAAGAGTTGCTACAGGCAGTACCTTCGCCAGCTAATGGTTTATGCTTTTGCACCGGCTCTTATGGTGTAAGAAAAGACAATGATTTGGTAGGCATGATACAACGGTTGGGCGATCACATACACTTCCTGCACCTGCGCAATACGAAGCGTGATGCAGATGGCAACTTTTATGAAGCAGATCATTTAGCCGGCGATGCAGATATGTATGCTATTGTAAAAGAAATTACTTTATTAATGAAGCGAAAAAATACTTCCATTCCTGTGCGCCCCGATCATGGACATCAGATGCTGGATGATTTGGATAAAAGAACCTACCCTGGCTATTCGGCAATAGGAAGATTAAGGGGCCTGGCAGAATTAAGAGGATTGGAGTTGGGTATTGCAAGGGGAATATGAGCAGTAAGGGGAAATATAAAATAATGTTTCCCTGCGGCATTTCTTTTTACCTTTTAAAATTAATTATTCAGCCGGTTAATATCATATCAGATTACTGTTGAGGAGATATAAAAATCCGGATTAGTATTGCATAAAAACAAACACTTTGTTTTCTGTTCTTACTTCAAACCGGTTTGAAATTGCTTTATATATTCAGCTACCTGTAGCATGGGTGCAATCCAGATGTTCTTTTCATTTTGCTTCAAAAAATGCAGCAACTCACTGTGTGCCGGCAGTGACACATTTAAAGAATGCCCTCCGCCCACACCATGAAAAAGAAACACCAATAAAGTATGCTTTTCCATTGCTTGTTTTACCAGGGCAATCAGTTCAGCACCTGTTTGTCCATTGATGGCATAACAACCTATATTGTATAAATCAATTGTATCAATAGCAGGCATTTCGGGTTGTGTGCCTCTTGCTGCTACAAAATCATTTTTTACCCATTCAATGTAAGCAGTATCATGAATTTTTGTATCGCCGCATGGGTAGGCAAATGTGCGTTCCGTTTTACCATCCATAGCTTTCAAAAAGGCATTAGTCATTCTTATTTCATCCGTTATTTTTCTAACAGAATAATTATCTAAATCATAATCTGATGTAACAAAGCCTCTGCCTGGCAAGCTGCCTGTACAGGGATGAAATAACGTATGATTGGCCAGCTCGTGGCCATTTGCTGCAGCAGCCCGCCAGTCTTTCAATCTTGTATCAAGTGTACCTGAATAACCGGATAAGTAAAAGGTGGCTTTTAACCCTAAGGAATCCAAAGCAGGAATAGCATTATCCAAATCCACATTCAAAGCATCGTCATAAGTAAGCACCACGGCGCATTGCCTGCCCTGCCAGGTAGTAGTGTTCTGCGCAATAGCGTTTACACCAACAATTCCTGCCATCAGCAGCAGGCATATCAATTTCCGATAACACGATTTTATCATAAACATTTTACAGCATCTTTTTTACTGTTGTTTTCATCTATACAAACTGCTATATAATTGTAAAGGCAAACAATGCTACAGAAGACTAAAGTATAAAGAAAAACAGGATAATGAAACTGCTCTCATTATTTATTTTGAATGAATATTTAAATAGCTTTACTTCCTGCGTAACTACTTGAAAAAACAAAAAGGAAAGGCATGAATATATGCAACGGCAAATTGCTCAAGAAAAATTACCTGCTGTACAAGCAACCGAAACTGTTATTGCTAAACAGGCTATTGCCCTATAAAAAAACAGGCTATTTTTTGCTGTATTTCCTATTCGTTATTTCATTGGCTAAGGCTGAAGACGGATACAGATTGTGGCTTCGCTACGATTTAGTAAACGACAATGCTTTATTAAAACAATATCGTTCTTCCATTCAGGCAATTAATATAAACGGAAACACTTCAACGGTTGCTGCATTGCAAAAAGAATTGAACACCGGACTGCAAGGTTTATTGGGAGAAAGTATTTCTAATATTTCTCAGCCTGCAAATAACAGTATTGTTGCCGGCACACCTGCTACTATGAAAGACATAAAAGCAATGGTTGGTGCTGATGCACTTAACACATGTGGCAGCGAAGGTTTTATAATAAAAACAGTGCATTTTAATAACAAAAATATCATTGTTATTGCCGGTAATACCGATGTAGCGGTTTTGTATGGTGGCTATCATTTTTTACGGTTGCTGCAAACACATCAACATATACAGGATCTCAATATTACAAGTGTTCCAAAAGTAAAATTGCGGGTGCTGGACCACTGGGATAATTTGAACAGGACTGTAGAACGTGGCTATGCCGGCATTTCTATTTTCGACTGGCAAACTTTGCCCGATTATCTGGATAAACACTATACCGATTATGCCCGCGCCAATGCATCTATCGGCATCAATGGTTCGGTATTGAATAATGTAAATGCCAGTGCGCTCATTCTTACACCTGCTTACCTGGAAAAAGCAGCGGCACTGGCCAATGTATTTCGTCCGTATGGCATAAAGGTGTATCTCTCCATAAAGTTCAGTTCACCTATTGAAACCGGCGGACTTAAAACCGCCGATCCGCTGGACAAAGCGGTGCAGGAATGGTGGAAGAAAAAGGCAGATACGATTTACCAGTACATTCCTGATTTTGGTGGTTTTTTGGTAAAAGCCAATTCCGAAGGGCAGCCCGGCCCGCAGAATTATGGCCGCACCCATGCCGATGGTGCCAATATGCTCGCCGATGCCTTAACGCCGCATAACGGTGTGGTAATGTGGCGGGCTTTTGTATATAGCGAAAGCGATGAAGACCGTTTTAAGCAGGCATATAACGAGTTTAAACCATTAGACGGAAAATTCAGGAGCAATGTATTGGTGCAGGTAAAAAATGGACCTATAGATTTTCAGCCGCGCGAACCCTTCCATCCCCTGTTCGGTGCCATGCCGCAAACGCCTTTGATGCTCGAGTTTCAGCTAACACAGGAATATCTTGGGTTTGCTACGCATCTTGTATTTCTTTCTACTCTATTCAAAGAATGTCTTACAGCAGATACCTACGAAAAAGGTGCCGGCTCTACAGTGGCTACAATAGTAGATGGTTCTGTGGAAAATCATGCACTTTCGGGAATGGCAGGCGTAGCCAATATTGGCAACAGTATTAATTGGACAGGTCATCCGTTTGGGCAGGCCAACTGGTATGCGTTTGGAAGACTGGCATGGAACCATGAGTTAAATTCTGCTCAAATTGCAGATGAATGGATACAACAAACATTCACTAACAACCCTGCTTTTTTGGACACAGTAAAAACAATGATGCTTCTTTCGCACGAAATTTTAGTGGATTATATGACGCCGCTTGGGTTGCATCATATTATGGGCTATGGTCATCATTATGGGCCTGCGCCGTGGTACGATAAAGGAGCACGTGCCGACTGGAACCCGGTATATTTTCACCGTGCAGACGCTATGGGTATTGGCTTTAACAGAACGGCTACTGGCAGCAATGCGCTGGCACAATATGCGCCGGAAGTGCAGGCAATGTATAAAGATTCAAATACCTGCCCGGACAAATACTTATTATGGTTTCATCATGTAAGCTGGAACCACAAGATGCATTCGGGAAGAACATTGTGGGAAGAATTGTGCTATAAATATTATACCGGCGCAGATTCGGTAAGCTGGATGCAGCACGCATGGAATAACATGAAAGGCAAGATAGATGAGGAACGTTTTGAGCATGTAAAAATGCTGTTAGCTATTCAGCATAAAGAAGCAGTATGGTGGCGCAATGCGTGTGTGTTATACTTCCAAACATTTTCACATCAACCTATACCTGAAGGGTATGAACAGCCGGAGCATTTGCTCGCGTATTACGAAAGCCTGGAGTTTCCTTTTGCGCCGGGGCATTGATGTTTGATGATTGAATCAGCGAATGTATAATAATGAAAGACGCAATGAGGCGCCGTCATATTTACATTATTCAGGTTTTGGCATAAGCCCTGAAACTCCTATAAAGATTACTAACCGAAGATTACCATATTCAACTACATGGACAATTTTAGAGTAATACAACCTGTTGGCGGCACCTCTCCCCTTATCCTCAGCATTCCGCATTGTGGTACTGCTTTCCCCGATGATATTGTACAGGAGTATAAACAGGAAATGCTGCCGCCCGATGATACCGATTGGTTTGTGGACCGGCTTTATTCTTTTGCTTCGGAATACAACATAACCATCATTGCTGCCACCTGCAGCCGCTGGGTGATTGACCTTAACCGCAACCCCGATGGACAATCTTTATACAACGATGGACGGTTAATTACAGCACTTTGTCCCACTACTAATTTTTTGGGACAAGCCATTTATAAAGATGAAAGGCACAGCGTGGCACCCGGAGAAATACAAAGGAGAAAGGAATTGTACTTTGAACCATATCATAACAAAATACAGGAACTGGTAAATGCAGCCAAGAACCACTTTGGAAAAGCTTTGCTATGGGATTGCCATTCCATCCGCCGCTCTGTGCCTGCTATTCATCCGCAACCTTTTCCCGATCTTATTTTGGGCAGTGCAGACGGCACTTCGGCATCTCCTGCCATCATTGACAAAGCAGTAAAATTATTGGGTAATGCACATTATTCATTCAGCCATAATTATCCTTTTAAAGGAGGTTACATCACCAGGCATTTTGGCAAACCTCACGAAAACCAACATGCGCTGCAATTAGAAATGGCAAAGCAGCTATACATGGATGATAGTGAACGAATGTATGATGAGGAAAGAGCCATTCAGGTGCAAACATTATTAAAACAAACACTCACTGCTTTGCATCCATTGCTGTTGCAGGAATAGTAGCTTATCGGTTGTTTACCTATTCTCGGAGAAGGAATCACAAAGACACAAAAGGAAGAAGATTCACCAGGTATTATTCTCTTTTCCTTCGTGCACCTTTGTGTCCTCTGTGCCTCTGTGGTTCAATATTGCTTTTTATACATCCAATTACCATTTACCAAAGTACCCAATACAGCCGAAGTATCAGCGGTATAAACAATAGCAGAAAGTAAATGCTTCATTTCTGCCTGGGCAAGTAGTGGTTGCATTATATCATACACCACCGCATCCAACGGCTGCCCGATGGCAAAGTAATTTTGAGCATGGCTGCCCATAGCCTTTATACCCGAAAAAAAGGCCTTTTCTGTAAGCACCGATGCGCCATCTGCAAACGTATTGCGCTTGTATGTGGTTAAACGCTGTGCATAGTCCAGCCAGCGCAGGTCTTCCAAAGGATTAAGGCTGATATGACTGTCGCTGCCAATAGACCAGTTGCCACCATGCCCGGCAAATAACTTTAAAGGAAAAATACCGTCTCCCAAATTAGCTTCTGTGCCGGGACAAAGTACAGCATTAGCGCCGCTCTTTGCCAATTGCTCTGTTTCCAAAGACGTCATGTGCGTGCAATGCACTAAGTGAAAGCGGCTGTTTAAAGGCAAATTGTCCAGCAACCACTCAACCGGACGTTTGCCTAAATATTCTATGCAGCGTTCTACTTCGCCCAACTGCTCGGCAGCATGAAGGTGAAAAGGTAATTTCTTAGGTCCTTCTTCATAAGTAGTAATAATATTTTTTGCATCCACTGCCCGCAAAGAATGTACGCCAAAGCCCAGCTTTGCATGTTCATAATATGTAATTGCTTGTTTGCTTTTGTCGAGCAGTTTAAAGTAATCATCAACAGTAGCAGCAATAAAGCGGCGCTGCCTTAGCTGCGGTTCCTTTCCAAAATCTCCTCTTTGATAAAATATAGGAATCAGCGTTATTTTAATACCTGCTGTTTTTGCGGCAGCTACTAATCGCTCGCCCATCTCTGCAGGATTACTATATTGTTTGCCTTGCCCATCATGATGCAGGTAGTGAAATTCCGCTACCGAGGTATAACCATTGCGCAGCAAATGACTATACAAAGTAGTAGCTACTTTTTCCATCCCTTCCGGTGAAAAACTACCGGCACAAGCATACATCGCTTCGCGCCAGCTCCAGAAATCATCAGATGCATCTGTTGCATGTTGCTCTGCCATACCCGCCATGCTGTATTGAAAAGCATGTGAATGTGCATTTTGAAAACCCGGCAATGCAGTGCCATGCACCATCTCTACTGCTTCAATGTTTGATGGTTTATTACTTAATAAATATTGAATAATGCCTTTATCATCAACGCCAACAAACGCCGGGCTTAACCAGCCTTCTTTTAATAATAAAGAATGAAATTGGAAGTATTTCATCAGGAATGAATATGCTACGTGAGATTGTATTAAAATTTTACCTCGATGCGATATTTAGAATATAACATATCTCCCCTTCGGGGTTTAGATACTTTTTGTTGTTGATTAGCTGCTATAATCCTGTAGTCCTTCCAGGCCTTTAAAGCCGCAAAGCGGATAAAATGATTTTAGGATTTTACCAGCACAACATCTATTAGCCTCCGGGTGATATGTTGTTTTAAAAAGCCATTATGATAACTAATTAATACAAGATTAAAGCTTTGCATTATTATTCTTTACACGTGCTGCAGCTATTAACCTTGCTTAAGTTCATTAATATCAATTTTCACCTACCCACAAACCTTATCCAACAAATCATCATCCACCAAATTCGGTAATGTAACCTTGAGATTTGGTGTGCGGTTCAGTTCTCTTTCTATTGCAAACCTTGCTTCTTTGTTGCGTGCCCAGCTACGGCGCGCAATGCCATTGTTCACATCAAAAAACAACATGCTTTGCAGTTTGCGGTCTGCTTCGGCTGTTCCATCCAGCACCAGACCAAAGCCGCCGTTCATTACTTCGCCCCAGCCTACGCCACCACCGTTATGAATAGAAACCCAGGTAGCACCACGAAAACTATCGCCAATTACATTTTGTATTGCCATATCTGCTGTAAAACGGCTACCATCGTAAATATTGCTTGTTTCCCTGAAAGGCGAATCCGTACCACTTACATCATGGTGGTCGCGTCCCAGAACAATGGGCGCCTTCAAAGAACCATTTCTTACCGCCTCATTGAAACGCTGTGCTATTTTTATTCTGCCTTCCGCATCTGCATACAAAATACGCGCTTGTGAACCTACCACCAGGCAGTTTTTTGCTGCTTCGCCAATCCAGGTAATATTATCCTGTAATTGCTGTTTTATTTCATCCGGCGCTGATATTTTGATGCTTTCCATTACTTCCAGGGCAATATTATCGGTCAGTTGCAAATCATTAGCATCGCCGGAAGTACACACCCAACGGAACGGTCCAAAACCGTAATCAAAACACATGGGTCCCACAATATCCTGCACATAAGAAGGATATTTAAAATCAATACCATTAGCCGCCATCACATCGGCTCCGGCACGGCTGCATTCCAGCAAAAAAGCATTGCCATAATCGAAAAAATAAGTGCCTTTTGCCGTATGCTTATTAATGGCTGCCGCATGGCGGCGCAACGATTCCTGTACTTTAGTTTTGAATAATTCAGGATTATCAGCAATTAAGCCATTCGATTCTTCAAACGACAATCCGGCAGGATAATAACCACCCGACCAGGGGTTGTGCAGCGAGGTTTGGTCGGAGCCAATGGTTACAAATAAACCTTCTTCGTAAAAGCGTTCCCACACATCTACCACATTGCCCACATAAGCCAACGAAACAATTTCTTTGACTGCTACTGCTTTTTTCACACGTGCAACCAATGCATCTAAATTTTCCCACAACTCATCCACCCAGCCCTGCTGGTGGCGCTTGTATGCAGCAGCCGGGTTGACTTCGGCACACACGGTAATGCAACCTGCAATAGTACCTGCTTTGGGCTGCGCACCGCTCATGCCACCTAAGCCGGAAGTAAGAAAGAGGTTACCAGCCACGCTTGCTCCTGCCAGTTGTTTGCGCAAGGCGTTCATCACTGTTATGGTAGTGCCGTGTACAATACCTTGCGGGCCAATATACATGTACGAGCCGGCAGTCATTTGTCCATATTGCGTTACGCCCAATGCATTATACCGCTCCCAATCATCCTGCCTGGAATAGTTGGGAACCATCATGCCATTGGCAACAACAACGCGTGGTGCAGCAGGCGAAGAAGGAAACAAACCCATTGGATGCCCACTATACATGTGCAATGTTTGCTCATCGGTCATCGTGGCTAAGTATTGCATGGTGAGCAGGTACTGCGCCCAGTTTTGAAATACGGCTCCGTTGCCGCCGTACGTAATCAATTCGTGCGGATGCTGTGCTACTACGGGGTTTAAGTTGTTCTGTATCATCAGCATAATGCAGGCAGCATGTTGGCTCTTTGCCGGATATTCATTTACCGGCCGTGCATACATAGGATAAGCAGGACGAAAACGGTACATGTAAATGCGTCCGTAGTTATTCAATTCTTCCAAAAATTCCTGCGCCAGTTCTTCGTGCCATTTCACAGGAAAATAGCGTAGTGCATTGCGGATAGCTAATTTTTTTTCTTCGGGTGAAAGAATATCTTTTCGTTTGGGTGCATGACTTACACCTGCATCATACGGCAACTTTGGTGGTAGTTGTGCAGGGATGCCTTGTAATATTTCTTCCTGGAAGGTCATGGTTGAATGAGTGAGTTATTGTTAGAAGAATAGTTACCGCTAAGACGCGAAGAAGCAAAGTATGCTCTATTATTCTCTGTGCTGCTGGGGTTCAAATAATCATTAATTAATTTTCCTCTTTTCCATACCTGCGTTGGTTTTAAACGACCTTGCTGGTACAAAATTTCCTGGTAATTATTGGTGGGGAATACAATAAAATCGGCTAATAAACCTTGCTGTATTTTTCCTCTATCACTACATTGCAAAGCATTAGCGGCGCGATAAGTAATGCCAGCCAATACTTCTGCATTGGAAAGCTTTTCAAAAGTACCTAAAATAGCAGCCTGTGTAAGTAAATCGCCCATGGGCGCCGAGCCGGGATTCCAGTCGCTGGCGATAGCCAGGCTGGCACCAGCATCCAGCAGGCGGCGCGCAGGTGCAAAAGCAACGCCCAACCCAATAGAAGCGCCGGGCAGCGCAATGGGCACCACATTGCTTTTGGCTAATAACTGTATTTCTTTTTCTCCACTTGCTTCCAGGTGGTCGGCGCTTACGGCTGCAAACTGCACTGCTACCGCGCTGCCGGAAGGATGAAACTGGTCGGCATGAACAGTAAGATGAAAACCAAGTTCTTTTGCTTTGGTAAAATAGGGTGTAATTTGTTCAGCAGCAAATGCACCTTCTTCTATAAACGCATCAATGCGTGTAGTAAGTTGCTCTTCTATAATCATGGGAAATAATTGATGGCTTATTTCCTGCAAATAATCCTCATGCGTGCCGTTATAATCTTTGGGTAAGATATGTGCAGCCAGGCAAGTAGGAATCAGGTCAGCCGGTGTTTGCTCAGCCGCTTTTTTAATAGCTTTTAAAATCTTTAATTCTGCTGCTGCCGAAAGTCCGTAACCGCTTTTTACTTCTATTGTAGTGATACCTTCCTGTAAATGACGATTTGCATGTTGTAAAGTAAGTGCTGCTAATTCCTCCATTGAGGCTTTGCGGGTGTGCTGCACCGTATCCCAAATGCCACCGCCGGCGGCTGCTATTTCCAAATAGCTTTTCCCCGCATTGCGCATTGCATAATCATTGGCTCTTGAGCCAGCAAAACAAATATGCGTGTGCGCATCAATAAAACCGGGAATTGCAACAACATCTTCATTCAATTGGATAATGGCTGCATGTAACGTTTGAGCTTCTTTTATCAATTCACTAAAAATACCCACCTTATAAATTTTTTCATCTTCCATCAATATTCCGGCTTCGATAACAGGTTGCAACAAGTCATCTGTAAGCGCACCTTTATCCGGCAAATCTGCCATGGTAATTAATTGCCGGAAAGGTCCGATCAATAAGAAAGTATTTTCTTTCATATGCTATATGCTAAAACGAATCAAACAGTTGGGTGAACGATGTAGTGTAAGGCACGCCTTCTTTTGCTGCAACGGCATACGCCAGCTTTGGCAGCTCACCGCTTTGAACAATGGCTATTGCTTTTTGCATGTATTCATACAATATTTCATCCTGCTCAATATGCGGTATTTGCTGGCGGACGCAGGCATGAATAGCCTGCAAAATTTTACCGGGTTTGAGCGGTGCAAGAAAATCTAATGCCTGGGCTGCACACATTAGTTCAATACCTATAATTTTTTCTGCATTCTCCATCACCTGCAATGCCTTGCGCCCGCTGATGGAACCCATGCTTACATGGTCTTCCTGCCCCAGCGAGGTGGGAATACTATCGGCGCTTGCCGGAAAACAAAGGCTTTTATTTTCGCTGACCAAAGCCGCTGAGGCATATTGCAAAATCATAAAGCCGGAGTTTAAGCCGGTTTCTTTTACCAGCAATTTAGGCACGCCCGGCACACCCCCTTCGAGCGAAAGATAAATGCGGCGGTCGGCAATATTACCCATTTCGGAAGCAGCTATACAGGCATAATCGAGCGGAATAGCCAACGGCTCGCCATGAAAATTGCCGCCGCTGATGGTGAGGTTTTCATTAATGATAACCGGATTATCAGTAACGGCATTGATTTCAATTTCCACCAGCTCTTTAAGATGCAGCCAGGCATTGCGGGCAGCACCATGCACCTGCGGAATGCAACGCAGCGAATAAGGGTCCTGCACCCGCGTACAATTGGCATGAGAAGGTACAATTTCCGAATCGCTCAACAGGTTGTGAATAGTAGCAGCTACATGCTGGCAACCTTTAAAGGGACGTAATTCGTGCAGTTGGGGGAGAAATGGTTTGGCAGAACCTTTCAGCCCTTCCAGCATTAAAGCACTTGTAATGTCGGCATTGGCAAGCCTATTTTGAAAACGGGCGACCATTTCTACTGCATGTGCAGCAATAAACTGCGTTCCGTTTATCAACGCCAAACCTTCTTTAGCAGCTAAATGTAGCGGTGCTATTCCTTTTTGCTGCAACACTTCGGCAGCAGGCATTATTTTATTTTGATAATAGACTTTACCCAAGCCGATAAGCGGCAGGAATAAATGTGCAAGCGGTGCCAAATCGCCGGAAGCACCTACAGAACCCTGGCTGGGCACTACCGGAATAATACCTTCTTCCAAATGCCAGATGATGCGGTCTAATGTGGCTTCGCGAATGCCGGAATAGCCTTGCGCCAGCGCCTGCAGCTTGAGTACGAGCATCAGGCGCGAAAGGGCTTCACTGATAGGTGCCCCCAAACCTACGGCATGGCTTTTTAATATATTTTCCTGTAGTTTTTTAGTATCTTCTGCAGAAATTCTGGTGGTGCACAACGGACCAAAGCCGGTATTGATGCCATACACAGCTACATCGGCAGCAACTATCCCTTCTACAACCGCGCTGCTGCGGTGTATTTTTTCGCGTGCCTCGTTGTTTATTATACCTTTTACGTAGCCTTTGCTGATGGCAATAGCTGCGGGTATATTCAGCATTTCAGCGCCATATTGAAATGATGGGTTCATCTTTACAATTTATCCGGTTTATTCGATGCTTTGCCAATGTAGTTACGTATAGGTAAAGCAGTATGGAAATATTATTGCATGGCAAAATAATCAGAGGCAAAACTAACAGTTATTAGTAAATTATGGTTCAGGAAGATTAGCTTTTAACGCAGTTCACGGCTCATAACTTGCCACTCGCATCTTTCATTTATCTTCGCCGCATGGAAGCACTGATGCAACAAATAGACAATTACAAACAGGAAATGACTGCATTTGAAGCAACGACCGCCGAAGCTGCAGAGGCATTCCGCATAAAATACCTGGGCACAAAAGGCATTGTGAAAGCAGTGATGGGCGAGATAAAAAATGTACCTAATGATCAGAAAAAAGCATTCGGTCAAATCTTAAATGAATTCAAGCAGTTTGCTGAAGCACGGTATGAAGTGCTTAAAGAGTCAACTGTCAACGGTCAACCGTCAACAGTTAATAGCATAGACATTAGCTTGCCCGGCACACCTGTAGCAATAGGTACACGTCACCCGCTCAGCATTGTACGCAACCAAATTGTATCTATTTTTAAAAGATTAGGTTTTGCAGTAGCCGAAGGTCCGGAGATAGAAGACGACTGGCACAACTTCGGCGCAATGAACCTGCCCGAAGACCACCCGGCGCGCGACATGCAGGATACTTTTTACATCAATCAGCATCCGGCGTGGCTGTTGCGCACGCATACCAGCAGCGTGCAGGCGCGCGTGATGGAAGCACAGCGTCCGCCTATCCGCGTTATCTGTCCTGGTCGTGTGTATCGTAATGAAACCATCAGTGCGCGGGCACATTGCTTTTTCCACCAGATAGAAGGTTTATATATAGATGAAAATGTGTCCTTTGCCGACCTGAAGCAAACACTCTATTTCTTTGTACAGGAAATGTTTGGGAAAGAGGTAAAAGTGCGTTTTCGTCCTTCTTATTTTCCTTTTACCGAGCCAAGCGCCGAGATGGATATTAGCTGTCTTATTTGTGGTGGCAGTGGTTGTACCGTGTGCAAGCATACGGGCTGGGTAGAAATTTTAGGCAGTGGTATGGTGCATCCTAAAGTGCTTCAAAACTTTGATATTGACCCCGAAAAATATACCGGTTTTGCATTTGGTATGGGCGTAGAGCGCGTATGCCAGTTGAAGTATAGGATAAATGATCTGCGGTTGTACTCGCAAAATGATGTACGCTTTTTGAGGCAGTTTACCGGGGCGGTGTAAATACAATTTCATCGCGGAGACGCTAAGATACCAAGCGTATTTGAATACATCAGCTCCGCGGCTTTGCGTCTCCGCGTTTTTTTATTCTCCTTTATTATTGTAATGATTAACAATTATTTGTCAGCTTATATCCAATACTGGGGAATCGTTTTTATCGTATATTTTCTGCATGAAAAGGATTTTAAAAAAGCATCCGCTTGCCATTCGCTGGTTTCATTGGATTAATTTTCCGGTGCTGGCAGTAATGATATGGAGCGGACTACTTATTTATTGGGCGTACGATCCTTATACAATCAATATTGCCGGTAAAGAATATTTTCATTTTTTTCCTAAAAGTTTTTACAACACATTACATATTCCTTATCACTTGGCAGAAGGCATGAGCTTTCACTTTGCTTTCGCGTGGTTGTTTATTTTTAATGGATTGTTGTATGTATCATACACGATTTTTTCGGGCGAATGGCGGTATCTTTTACCCAACAAAAAATCTTTTAAAGAAGCGGGGCAAGTCTTACTGCACGATTTGCACATCCGCAAATATCAGCTTCCGCCAAATAAATATAATGCAGCGCAACGTATTGCTTACACAGCTATCATCATTATGGGTATAGGTTCGGTCATTACCGGTTTATCCATTTACAAACCAGTACAGTTCGGCTGGCTGTGTGCGTTTTGCGGCGGCTACGAAGCTGCACGCTTAGAACATTTTGTACTAACAATTGGTTATGTCCTTTTCTTTATTATCCATATTGTACAAGTCATCAAAACCGGCTGGCAAAACTTTCAGGCAATGATTACTGGTGTTGAAGTAATTCCTAACGATAGGTATCCTAATACTGCCATTCAAAATAATCCCAATGAAAAAGCATGAATTCTTTGACCGTACTGCGTGGGAATCGGATAAAAAAATCCGCCGCCGTACTTTCTTTTCTTTTATGGCTTTTGCTTTGGCAGGTGCAACAGGTATTGCAGGCTGGAAATGGCTGAACCGGCAGCCACGGCAGGGCGGCGCCTTACAGCCACTGCGGAAAACATTAGAAACAAACGAAGAAATACTGACGTCTGCGTTCAGCGAACACCGGCTGGTAAAAACGTATCCAAAATCGGCAGCAGCCAAGAATGTACGTGTAAACAGCCTGATTGGAACGAGACAGAATATTGACGTAAATACCTGGCGGTTGAATGTAAAAAAGAACAATGGCAGTACACTATTGTTTAGTTTAGAGGATATAAAAAAGCTGCCTGAAAAGGATATTGTTTTTGATTTCAAATGTGTGGAAGGCTGGAGCCAGGTTCAATATTGGAGCGGCATTCCACTAAAAGATTTTATTGTGGCAAACGGCTTGCAGGATGAAACAAAAATGAAGTACATGGGTTTGCAAACGCCCGATCAAAAATATTATGTTGGTTTGGATATGCCCAGTGCACTGCATCCGCAAACGATGCTGTGCTACGAAATGAACGGACAGCCGCTCACACAAGCACACGGTTATCCGTTACGACTGATTATTCCTGTAAAATACGGGATTAAAAATCTTAAATGTATTGGCACTATGTATTTCAGCAATCAAAAGCCACCCGATTATTGGGCAGAAAGAGGGTATGATTATTATGCGGGACTGTAACTTTGTGAATGGTGAATTGTAGATTGTGAATAGAAAAATCATTATCTGAACTTTCTTTCTGTCAACGGTCATCAACAACTGTCATCTAAACATCGGCAGTATTACAAACTTGAAGAGCATAATCAATAATGCCACAATAAACATTAGTAGCGAAATACGGTTCATGCCGTGCATCAATTTAATATTTATATTGCGTGGTGCATTCGGGTCGCGCTTTTTAATATAGAGATACTCGGCAATTTGTCTTAAAATTCCCATGTTGTATATTTTACATCAAAATTACGACCTGCATTCATCAAAAAAAGACCTGCCACTTTGTCCATGGCATAAAAATGGATGAATTAACATCTTGTAACTTCTTAAAAACCTGAATATCATGGATAAAAAGTATAAAATTCTGCTATGCGAAGACGATACGAACTTAGGCATGGTGACCAAAAACTTTCTCGAACTGCATGATTATGATGTAACACTGGAGCGTGATGGACGCCTTGGGCTGGCGGCCTTTCAGCGTGAGCGTTATGATGTTTGCCTGCTCGATGTAATGATGCCTAACGTAGATGGCTTTACATTGGCTGAAGAAATCCGTGATATAGATCCAGATGTTCCGCTCTTTTTCATAAGCGCAAAAACCATGAAAGAAGATATTTTAAATGGGTATAAATTAGGCGCCGACGATTATATAACCAAGCCTTTTGACAGCGAAGTGTTGCTGGCAAAAATAAAAGCTATCCTCAAGCGCAACGAAGAGCTGAATAAAGAAAGCGAAAATATAGAGTTTGATTTGGGCAGTTATCATTTCAATCCCAAACTCCGTCAGTTGATTACCGAAGGCAAAACACAAACGCTTTCGCCTAAGGAAAATGAATTATTGAAAATGCTGGCAGAGCACAAAAACGATTTGCTGCCACGCGAACGCGCACTCAAAAAAATATGGGGCAGCGATACGTATTTCAATGGCCGTAGCATGGATGTGTATATAGCCAAGCTGCGCAAGTATTTGAAAGAAGATCCCAACATCGAAATTGTAAATATTCATGGCAATGGCTTCCGTCTGGTAGCGCCATAACATTCTTATACAAATCCAAATCACAAAAGCCTTACATTAAACACAGTAAGGCTTTTGTTTTTGTATAACTGGCTGCGGGGCAGCCATTAAGGATTTATATTAGTGTACCATATCTATCAGCGGTGATCACTCTTTTCAACACCTGTGCGTCCTTCAGCAGGGCTTGCACCAGCACCTTTTACTTTGTATTATTTTTAATCAAGTAGCTACTGTGTTTCTGCTACAGTTTAAGGGTCACCGCTTGCACTCTGAGGCTTGTAGCTTTTACAGGGCAACTTATTAAAAATGATATAATCCAAGCACTTATACACCTCAATTCCTTTAAAATTCCTTAAACCAACATTCCAACATTGGTACATATCATACAATTGGTGTAGCTTCGTACATAACCTTTATTCTTGCGAATGGCGATTTTTGATATTCATCTGCCTAAACGTATTGCGAGAGCGTTGCGCTTGCCCGAAAACAATCCACGTAACCAGCAACTACGTGTATTGCGGAAATTGCTGCGCAAAGCGCGCTTTACAGAGTTTGGACAGAAATATAGATTTGACGAGATATTATTGAATAAACATATTGGCAAAAAGTTTCAGGAACTGGTACCGGTTTATAATTATAATACTATCTACAACGAGTGGTGGTACAAAACGCTGGAGGGCAAGCCTGATGTATGCTGGCCTGGCAAAATAAAATATTACGCACTCAGCAGCGGTACCAGCGAAGCTTCCAGCAAATACATTCCTATCACCAACGATTTATTGCAGGGCAACAAAACAGCTATGATTAAGCATTTGCTTAGTCTGCGCAATTATGTGGATATTCCGGTAAAATCGTTGGGCAAGGGCTGGCTCACCCTTGGCGGCAGTACCGACCTGGAAAAAGGCCCTGGTTACTACGCCGGCGATCTGAGCGGCATTACTGCCAAAAAATCGCCTTTCTGGTTTCAGCCATTTTACAAGCCGGGACGAAAAATAGCCAAAGAAAAAGACTGGAATAAAAAACTGGAAGAAATTGTATCCAAAGCGCCCGAATGGGATATCGGCTTTATTGTAGGCGTACCTGCCTGGATACAAATGTGTTTGGAAATGATTATTGAGCGCTACAAGCTGAATAACATACACGAACTGTGGCCTAACCTTGCTTTTTTTGTGCATGGCGGCGTAAGTTTTGAGCCTTATAAAAAAGGTTTCAAAAAATTGCTGGGTAAGCCTATTAATTATATAGAAACTTACTTAGCCAGCGAAGGCTTTATAGCCTACCAGGACCGGCAGTATGCTACTGGTATGCACCTCGTTACCAACGAACATATTTTCTTTGAGTTTGTTCCTTTTGACCAGCATAATTTTGATGCGGATGGCAATCTGTTGAATGGGCACAAAGCCCTGATGGTGCATGAGGTGGAAGAAGGGAAAGATTATGCGTTGCTGCTAAGCACCTGCGCCGGTGCATGGCGTTATCTGCTGGGCGATACCATTCGCTTTACCAACAAAGAGCGCTGTGAAATTGTAATTACCGGCCGCACTAAACATTTCCTGAGCCTCGTGGGTGAACACCTGAGCGTGGACAATATGAACAAGGCCATTGAACTGGTAGCCGAAGACCTGAACATTTGCATACCTGAATATACAGTTGCAGGCGAGCCTTACGGTCTGTTTTTTGCGCACCACTGGTATGTAGCCTGCGATGATGTGGTGAATGCGGAAGTGCTGCGCACTAAGATAGATGAAAAGCTGAAAATGCTGAATGATGATTATCGCGTAGAGCGCACCAGTGCTTTAAAAGAAGTCTTTTTGGATGTGTTGCCCGAAGAACAGTTTATGCAGTTTATGAAACTGAAAGGTAAAGTAGGCGGCCAGCACAAGTTTCCCCGCGTGCTTAAAGGCAAGATGCTCGAAGACTGGCAAAAGTTTTTGGTGGGTGAGTTGGTGTAAAGTTGTTTGTCATTTTAAATTATGAGCAGTATATTATTTTAAGCCGGTAGCTCGCAGCTTATAGCTCAAAGCTTTTTATCAGATATTTTTATTATCCATTACCAATTCTATATCCTTATTTTCGTTTCTTTGGTTTATTCATTTCACTACTCAATCGGATTGAATGATTGCAGCCCTGTTAAAAGGTTTGGCACTGGGTGTATTACTTAGTATTTCTGTGGGTCCCGTGGTTTTTGCTATTATCAGGCAAAGTCTTAACAATGGGCACAAAGGCGGGTTTGCCTTTGTAGCCGGTGTTTCGGCGAGCGATATAGGGCTGGTGCTTATCTGCAATATCTTTTCGCAATTATTCAAAGCGGCTATGAGCCATGAAAAATTCATTGGAATTGCGGGCAGTATTTTTTTAATTCTCATGGGCTTGTATAATATCTTCTTTAAAAAAGTACCTCAGCCCGGCGAAGTAAAAGCGGTGCAGGTATTTCGTAAACGCGATGTGGCAGCTTCTTTTTTTCAGGGTTTTTTCATGAATTTACTCAATCCTGGCGTACTCCTGTTTTGGTTTGCTGCTTCTGCTACCATATTGGATGATTCCGAAACAGCTACTCATCCTGACCAGTACCGGTTTGTTGTTTTTTTTACCTGCCTGTTGTTTGTATTAAGTGCAGATATCTGTAAGGTATTTCTTGCCGGCAAAATACGCACCAAGCTCACGCCGCACAATATTCATATTATTGACCGCATTTCAGGACTTATCCTTACCATATTTGGTATTGTGCTCCTGTACGGTATCTTTACCGGCCACATAGCTGGTAAACAATTGAACTAATTTTTTTGCAAATGGCTACTTCGGCAGGCGCTTTTATCTGGCGCTGGATCAAGCGTATTTTTCTGTTCTGCTTTATTTCTTCTTTTTTATACATTATTATTTGCAAATGGATAATGCCACCTGTTACCATTACACAGCTAAGCTCGCTGATAGAGGGTGATGGGTTAAAGCGCGATTATGTAAGTAAGGAAGACATTTCGCCTAACCTGCGGCTGGCAGCTATGGCAAGCGAAGACCAGCTTTTCCCTAACCACAATGGCTTTGACTGGAAAGCTTTAGAAAAAAGCTTAAACAGCAATCCTAAAAAGAAAGGGCGCATACGCGGCGGCGCAGCCAGTACTATCAGCCAGCAAGTTGCCAAGAATGTTTTTTTGTGGCAGGGCGAAGGCTTTATGCGCTATGTACGCAAAGTACCCGAGTTTTATTTCACCAAAATGATAGAATGGATATGGGGCAAGCAGCGCATACTGGAAGTGTACCTGAATGTAATAGAAATGGGCAAAGGCATTTATGGCGCCGAAGCAGCAGCGGAGGCTTACTTTGGTAAACATGCCGAATCGCTTACCCGCAAGGAAGCAGCTATGATTATTGCCTGCCTGCCTAATCCAAAGATTTATACTGTAAAGCCGATAAGCCGCTTTGTAAGCTGGAAAAGTAACTGGATACTGCGCCAGATGAATAATATTGAGGACGATGAAGATATTAAATCACTAACGTATTAATATAGTGATAAGCGGTATTGTTTGGATATGCGTTTTTAATCCCACTCAAAGTTTACTTTATTCTCTTCAAAATAGCTTTGATAGCTGTAAATAAAACCCAAATAAATTATTCTTTCTAATCATTTGATTTATAACATCTAAGGCTTCAAGAAGGGGGTTGCATTAACTTTTTCTTTATTTTATTTTAAGGTTCTTTAAACAATCTTTAATAAAATGCAAAAATTTTCCCTTTACATTTGTACAGGTTTTTTTCACAATTCCTTTGTATCCCAGGTACAATCGCACGACGTTGGGGGCCGTAACTAAACTAATTCAAAAAGGGCCGCAACCGGACTAATAAGAGGAGAAATAGAGAGCAACACTATGGGGCCGCAGCCAAACTGACTATGACCCGTAAATTTGCCAAAACCTCCTGAATCTGATTCCAATATACAAAGACTAAAATTATTTTATCAGTAAATTCTTTCGATTATTTATTGATCATCTCTATCTGATAGCTTTATCTATTTGCCATTTGCAGCAGGACAATCCTGCTGCATTTTTATAATCCCTACCTGCCATTAACACGTTTAAGCGCCAAACAGCATATTTTGCTGGCTGCCGCCTTTATAGCCGTCTTTCTTTAGGTGCTCATATGCTTTGTATGTTACTTCTCTGCCGCGTGGGGTGCGTTGTATAAATCCTTCCTGTATTAAAAAAGGCTCATACACCTCTTCCAGCGTACCGGGCTCCTCGCCTACTGCGGTGGCAATGGTGGTAATACCTACCGGGCCTCCTTTGAATTTTTCTATAATGGTGCTTAATATGCGGTTGTCCATTTCATCCAGCCCATATTCATCTACATTCAAGGCACGTAAAGCATGTTGGGTAATACCTATATCTATTTGTCCATCGTTGAGTACCTGTGCAAAATCGCGAACACGGCGCAGCAAACCATTAGCGATACGTGGTGTGCCACGACTGCGGCCAGCTATTTCCATAGCTGCTTCAGCCGTAATATTTGTCTGCAAGATGCCGGCACTTCTTATTACAATCTTTTGCAAGGTTTCTGCATTATAATATTGCAGTCTCGATTTGATGCCAAAACGTGATAGTAAAGGCGCCGTAAGCAAGCCGCTGCGGGTAGTAGCACCAATGAGCGTAAACGGCTGCAAGGTAAGCTGAATGCTACGCGCGTTGGGTCCACTATCAATCATGATATCAATCTTATAATCTTCCATTGCGGCATACAAATACTCTTCTACTACGGTACTGAGGCGGTGTATTTCATCAATAAATAACACATCATTTTTCTCCAGGTTTGTAAGTAACCCGGCTAAATCACCCGGCTTTTCTATTACCGGCCCCGATGTTTCCCTGATATTTACACCTAACTCATTCGCCACAATACGGCTAAGCGTGGTTTTGCCCAATCCCGGAGGTCCATGAAATAAAACATGGTCCAGTGCCTCGCCGCGGATTTTGGCTGCTTTTATAAAAATCCGCAGATTTTCTATCAAAGCAGGCTGCCCGCTAAAGTCGTTAATCTCGGTTGGACGTATCGTATTTTCAAACTCCTTTTCTGCCGGAGTGAGTACGTTTTTATCCGTTTGTAAATTAGGATTTGCCATAATTTTTGCTATGTGTAAAGTTACTAAATGTATTAGCAAAAGCAGTACATAAATACTATTTTATGAAATGATTGTAAGTATGCACATAGATGTATCTTTAGCTTATTACAGTTCATAGATTCAGTGCTACTTGTCTTTATTTACCGGGAAAGCGCCCGTAATTTGTAAATAATTGCACATTCTAAGCGCCGCATGGCGCTAAAGACGCCACAGGCTTGCGGAATAATGGCTCCGATTACTAAATTTACGAATTACCGATGTACAAATAAATTACTGCGATTTGTCTAGTAAATAATTTGCTGTTGATAATAAACTCAGGCTCATCTGTATCTACAAGTATTCTTCATTTATAAAACCAATATTATGAAAACAGGAATCATTGGCTCTGCCATTGTTGGACAAACACTGGCAAAAGCATTTGCACAAGAAGGCTACGAGGTAATGCTCGGCACCAGAAACACCTCCAAGCCCGAAGTAGTACAATTTGCAAAAGAGAATTCCAACATTAAGACCGGTACTTTTACAGAAACAGCCGCCTTTGGCGACATACTGGTACTGGCAGTTGGTGGCAATGTAGCCGAAGAAGCCATAAACGAATCCGGTTTGGAAAACGTCAGTAACAAAGTAGTAATTGACGTAACTAACCCAATTGCAAAAGAGGCACCGGTAAATGGCGTGCTGAAATTTTTTACCGACATCAATTTTTCTTTGATGGAAAAACTCCAGCAACTGGCACCGGAGGCAAGGTTTGTAAAAGCGTTTAGCAGTGTGGGAAGTCTATTAATGTACAAGCCCGATTTTGGAGGTACCAAACCTACTATGTTTATTGCCGGCAATAATGATGAAGCCAAAGCCACCGTCACCAACATTTTAGATGCTTTTGGCTGGGAAACTGCCGATATGGGTAAAGCAGAAGCAGCCCGTGCCATTGAGCCACTTTGCATTTTATGGTGCATTCCTGGCTTTACAAAGAACGATTGGGCCGGACATGCCTTTAAGCTGTTGCAGAAATAAGTTTGTGAATGGTGAGTTGTCAATTGTGGATGAGTGAGTTGCAAGTAGAATTGCTCACCTGCAACTCAAAGCAGGCTTGTATATATGCCAGTTTTATTCAACGTTCTACTTCAGTAAATACGGCTGCAATGCTTTTTGCCAGATGGCATAGCCAGCCGGTTTCATGTGCAGCATATCCTCTCTAAACAATTCTTTTCTTGGTTTGCCGGCGTCATTCAGCATGGGCGTAAATACATCTGCAAAGGCGGTATGCGGCTTTGTTTTAAGAAATTGCTGTATTAAAATATTGGCTTGTTTCATCTTTGGCATTAGTTGCTCGCGGCTGGGACTGGGCTTTATAGCCACAAAAACAACGGAAACATTGGGCTGCTTTTGACGAATCATTGTAAATAATGTTTTAAACCGCTCAAATACCGTTTTGGCAGTTACCGTATCGGAAGAAGCCAGGTCGTTGTCGCCACAATAAATGACAATTTGTTTGGGGTGATAAGGAAAAATAATATCCGGTGCATACCGAATTACATCCGGCAGCGTGCTGCCGCCAAAGCCGCGGTTGATAATGGTATAACCGGGAAAGTAACTTTGCACATCATTCCACATACGAAAAGAAGAACTGCCTACAAATAAAATGGCGTTCTTTGGCGGAAAATGCTGCTCATCCTGCTGTTTGAATTGATTAATTTCATCCTGAAAAGGTGCCTGCTGTGCGTACGAAAAGGGAAAGGCTACTAAAGTTAGGAGAAAGAGAAAAAGGTGTTTCATGAATTACTTGTTTTTAATAACTGCAATTGTAAAGTTATAGTTTCGATCAACTAACAGATAATTTTCGCCACCAACAGCCTGCCTGTCAGGCAGGGAACAAGGGTTAATTGCAATTCTGCAGAAAGATATTATGCTGCGTCATCTCCGCTCCTTACCTCTCCGCATTAGAAGAAAACTACCCAATTATACAGTTTATCTATAACTAAAAAAATTATTACCTGCCATTTAAATACGGACTTTCGAAACCCAATTTCTGCAAGCCCATTTGTATTTCCGGAATGTTCATAAACAATTTCCACAGTAAGCCGGTGCGGTAATTTTCTATCATTACAATTTGTGGCCCCTGGTCAATGGCAAGGTAAGATTTTGCATACCAGTCTTTCGTTTCATTAAATGCATCCACAAAGCCATATTCGCCCCAGATCTTATCGCCCAAATCGTAATAAAAATGCTTCAAAGCAGCCATTGAATATTCGGGTGAATAAGGAAAAGAAGACAGTGCTGCTGTTGGTGAGATAGTGCCAAAGTCGTTGGTAGGCGAATGTGCATTGTAGCCATCGTAAGTATCGCTTGCGGTTAAGCCCCAGCAGTTTTCGCCATAGCCCTTAAAATGTTTGGGATTTTCTACGCAATACTTGTAATTGATATGTGTGTGTGCAGTGGTTTGCTGCCAGTAATCGGCATATTGGTCTTTAAGCCCATGCGGGTCTAAGCCCAGATAGGTGTAATGTTCAAAAAACAACGGACCGCCATAATCAAATCCGAGTGGCAGCGTGATGCCATAATATTTCTTGCCATTGATAAAATGATTGCTTTGTGCCCAGCAGTTGGAATATACTTTTCTGTCAATACCATACGTAGGCGAAGAGGCAGCCAAAATATAAGTAATAAGTGTTTCGTTGTAGCCACGCAACTCAAAATTCATAGCCCAGCCATTGTTGGGGCTCCAGTGCCAGTATAACAAGTCCAGTCCGCCACGGGTGTGCCAGTTCCATTCCACTTCGTTCCAAAGCCAGGTAATGCGGCTACGCAATTCGGCTTCCTGCGGATTATTGGCATCGAAATATTGCCGGGCGCACAGCAAGCCTTCAAAGAGGAAAGAAGTCTCTACAAGGTCGCCGCCATCATCTTTTCTGCCAAACGGAATGGTTTTGCCGGTAGCACCATCCAACCAATGCGGGAAAACACCATGATAGGCATTAGCTTTTGCCAAAAACTTCACCGTTTTCAGCAGGTGCTTTACGGCTGTGTCGCGGTCAATCCAATGGCGATTAACTGCTACAATAATAGACATAATTCCAAAGCCGCTGCCACCAGTTGTTACCACTTCATTGCCATAGTCATATGCTACATTACTTCGTTCACGCGCCAGGCCGCTTACCGGATGGGCAAAATCCCAGAAATAGTGGAAGGTTTGTTTTTGTACCAAATCTAACAATGCAGAATCGGACAAATTTTTGAGGCGGTTAGCCGCATTAAAAGCTTCCGGCTTTTTTTGGGCACAAACAGCTATGCAGTTCATTAAGGCAACAAGGATAAGCAACTTTTGCATACAGCACTTTTATAAGTAAATGCAAAAATATGCTCGCCGGCTATTATTATATTGCAATTGTATATTGATTATGAATATTACCATCAAAGAAAACAGTTGGCGGGCGCGAGTAGCGGCGCGGCAGTTGAAGGGGACACAGGCCGCTATTGTTTTCAACAATGTTATTCATTTATGGGGCATTAGTAAAGATGCATTTCTGCAAAACCGCTCCTGGACAAGGCACGAAGTAGCGCATGTGTACCAGTATAAAAAATACGGCTTTATACGGTTTATTTTGTTGTACCTGTTAGAAACCGCACACACCGGATATTACAACAATCGCTTTGAAGCAGAGGCACGAAGTAAAGAAGAGGATCTGAGTATTTTGGAAAACATTCAGTTTATTTAATTACCCATTCCACCTCTCCAAATTCAACTTGTGATAGTGGTGCATCCACTATTTCGAGCTGGCCAAAAGCATTCACTCCTTTTATGGTGCAACTAAATACCGCATTGTTCTTTTTTAGTTTCACCATTTCGCCCTTTTTATACAATGCCGCATTATAATCTTCTAAAATGCTTTCTTTATTCTGCTGCATTTGTTGGTAGCGAATTTGGAGGCATCCGCACAGTATTTTTGCCATAGCAATAACATCATACGTTTTGCCGGTTATTTGCTTTAAGGAAACAGGATTAGAAAGTGAAGGATTAAATGCTGTTTGATTGATATTTACGCCCATTCCGGCAACTGCCCACTGCCAGGTATTGCCACGTATATTGTTTTCTACGAGTATGCCTGCTGCCTTTCTGTCACGCCAATAAATGTCGTTTGGCCATTTAATGGTTGTTTCGTCTCCGGCAAAACTTTTAAAAAAATCGTACACCGCCAAAGCGACCGCTGCACTCAGGTAAAACGAATAGGCTGATATTAAAGGAGATGGCGACAATAAAACAGATAAAATGATATTTTGTCCATCAGCAGCATTCCAGCTTTTACCCCGGCTGCCTTTACCGGCCGTTTGCCGCCATGCAAACCATGCATGACCGTGATTGGCAGTGCCTTGCAGTGCCTGTGCCATGGCATAGTTGTTGGTGCTGTCCACTTCGGCTAATTCTGTGAAAGGATTACCAATACTTAAAGCAGAAATTGAAGAAGGCAAAGAATTACTTATTTTTGCTAAGATAGCTTAATATTACCCGCGCTTGCTTAAAAGGAAGGCAAAATTGTAGCGGAGCATATTAAGAATTGTAAAATTAAAAATTAGATATTTTATTGGCACCATTATCTGTTTTAGATGCACGTCCAAAGCGTAAAGCAGTAAAGCTTACTACTAATTCCCGATTGTATAAAACCATTATTAAAGCCATCCAGGCAAAGAAGGGCGAGCACATTATTTCGCTCGACCTTCGCAAAATACCTGAGGCAGTGGCAGATTTTTTTATCATTTGCCAGGCCACCAGCAGTACCCAGGTAAAAGCCATCAGCGATTATGTGGAGGAGCAGGTAAAGAAAGAATGTGGCGAAAACCCTTACAAGCAGGAAGGCTATCAGGCATTGCAATGGGTACTTATTGATTATGTAAATATTGTAGTCCACATTATGCAGCCGGATACCCGTAAGTTTTACAAGCTCGAAGACATGTGGAGCGATGCAGTAGTAAAAGGCCACGAAGAATAAACGTACAATACAATCATTATAAATTTTTTGCGGAAACAAAAACATGGCACAACAAGAAGATAAAAATAACCGTCCCGATTTGTATGACAGGAACGGTAATGGTGGGGATGACCGGAATCTTAAAAAAGGACCGCGTTTAAATATCTACTGGCTATATGCAATCATTGCTGCTATTATACTCGGCTATAGCTTACTAAAAGAAAACGGCCCCGACTTAAAGCCTATCACCATGCAGGAGTTTCAGCAGGATATGCTGTTGCAGGGTGATGTAAAACAAATTTATCTCATAAGAAATAAAGATGAGGTAAGGGTGTTTATAAAACCAGACAGCCTGCGTAAGCCCTATTATGCAAGTAAATGGAGCGGACAAATTCCTGATGCATCCAAAGCAGCTAACCCGCTGTTTGAATTTAAAGTAACCGACTGGGAAAGCTTTAACAATGCGATGAATGATTTTTATAAAAGTCATCCTAACGTAGAGCAGGTACCGCAGCCGGTGGATGATGAAATACAATGGTTTGGGCCATTGGCTAATTTCATGTTTACTTTCTTGCTTATTGCAGGTTTATGGATTTTGCTGATGCGCAAAGTTGGTGGGCCAGCAGGTGGCGGTCCCGGCGGCATTTTCAATATCGGTAAATCCAAAGCACAGCTATTTGAAAAAGGCACAAAAGTAAACATCACGTTTGCCGATGTAGCCGGGCTGGATGAAGCCAAAGTGGAAGTAATGGAAATTGTTGATTTCCTTAAAAACCCTAAAAAATACACGGCTTTAGGTGGTAAAATACCCAAAGGTGCACTATTGGTTGGACCTCCCGGTACGGGTAAAACCTTGCTGGCAAAAGCAATGGCCGGCGAAGCACAAGTGCCTTTCTTTAGCATGAGTGGCTCCGATTTTGTGGAGTTGTTTGTAGGTGTAGGCGCCAGCCGTGTAAGAGACCTGTTTAAGCAAGCCCGCGAAAAAGCTCCTTGCGTTATTTTTATAGATGAAATAGATGCAATTGGTCGTGCCCGCGGAAGAAACGCTATGATGAGTAACGACGAGCGTGAGAATACGTTGAACCAGTTGCTGGTAGAAATGGATGGTTTTGGCGGCGAAAGCGGTATTATCATCTTGGCAGCAACTAACCGTCCCGATGTACTTGATAGCGCCTTGCTCCGCCCCGGCAGGTTCGACAGGCAAATTTCTATTGACCGCCCGGATGTAAAAGGCAGAGAGCAGATTTTTAAAGTGCATCTGAAACCTATCAAAATTTCTCAAACACTGGATATTAATAAACTGGCAGAGCAAACACCTGGCTTCGCCGGCGCTGATATTGCTAATGTGTGTAACGAAGCGGCTTTGATAGCTGCCCGTAAGGGTAAAGATGCGGTGGATATGAGCGATTTTCAGGACGCGATAGACCGTGTGATTGGTGGTTTGGAGAAAAAGAACAAAATCATTTCTCCCGAAGAAAAGGAAATTATTGCTTACCACGAAGCTGGCCATGCTATTTGCGGCTGGTACTTAGAGCATGCTTATCCACTACTGAAAGTAACCATTGTACCACGTGGCACGGCCGCTTTGGGCTATGCGCAGTATACGCCCAAAGAGCAGTATTTATATAATACCGACCAGTTGAACGATCAGATTTGTATGACGCTGGGCGGACGTGCAGCAGAGGAAATTTTCTTTGGAAAAATATCTACCGGCGCCTCCAATGATTTGCAGCAGATTACAAAAACTGCCTATTCTATGATTACCGTTTATGGTATGAATGATAAAATTGGCAATATCAGTTATTACGACCCACAGGCAGAAAATACATTTACCAAACCGTTCAGCGAAGAAACCGGTAAAATGATTGATGAGGAAGTGAGAAAAATGATTGATATAGCTTACGAAAGGACAAAAGCGCTGCTGATAGAAAAAAGAGAGCAGTTGGAAAAACTTGCCAAGGAATTGCTTACAAAAGAAGTATTGTTTAAGAGCGATGTAGAAGCATTGATAGGTAAGCGTCCTTACGAAGAGAAAAAGCTACTGGATGTAGATTTGAATGGCAATGAGCACGAAAAAGGTACTATAGACGAAGGTGTACCACCTTATGATAGTAGTTTAAAAGCGCCAAACCTTGCATAATGGATCAACAACAAAGCAGAACAAGTATATTGAACAAAATACGGCAGGCACTGAAGCAATCAGTGCCTGTTCCGTTTCCGCAAACAGACGAAAATAGCAGCGTTTTTACGCCGCCACAGCAGGATATTGAAGTAGAATTTGCCGAAAACTTCACCAAGCTGCAAGGGCGTTTTTCCTTTGCCGGCAGTGTGGACGAAGTAGTGGTGCAATTGCAAACGCTTATCCGGGCGCGCGGCTGGACAGCCATTTACTGTCGCGAAGAAGCGCTCATCAGCACGTTACAGCAGCATGGCTTTGCCCAAACTTTTACTGCTGACCTTGCTAATTGCGATGCGGCTATTACTACCTGTGAGCAGTTGATTGCCCGTGCGGGTAGTATTGTAATGAGTGCCGCACAGCAAAGTGGCCGCACCGTAAGCGTATATGCGCCGGTGCACATTTGCATTGCGTACACCAGTCAGTTGGTGTACGATATTAGTGATGCGTTAAAAAATATTCAGCTTAAATATCCGCAACTGCCGTCGCTTATCACATTGGCAACAGGCCCAAGCCGCACTGCTGATATAGAAAAAACCCTGGTAGTGGGCATACATGGACCGAAAGAAGTATTTTGTTTACTGGTGCAGGAGTAGTTTTTTACCACTGGTATAAAATCTGGCAATGTATTGGTTTGTTATTTTATATTTATACAACAAAACAGCATTGCTATGGACAGAAGAATTGCTGCTCCAAAACGCAGGAAGCTCCGGCTTATTAAGGAATTTGAATACCTCGATTTATTTCCTTACTCCATAGCATTGCTCATGCTTAGTGGAAGCATTTATATATTAAGTGCTTTTGTGGCAATTACACATGCAATGAAGCAGTTTTGATTTATTTTGAATAAAGACACTCCTGATGATTCGCTCTGATTAACCTGATAGAGCAATAAAATGGATCATATGCCCGGCTACAGATCATCTAAAAGTTCCAAACTTTTTGTTCCGCTGTACTCCTCTGTATCACAACTCCGTACCACTGTGGTTCAAATACCTAACTTGATTTAATTTAGCAGCCTTTTACAAATGTTTAGATGAACGATAGTCTCAGCTAAATGGTAATTTTAAAGCATGGATAACCTCCGCACGCATATTTACTTCCTTTCCGACTTTCATTTAGGTACGCCTTCTTACACCGAAAGCCTGCAACGCGAAAAAAAAGTAGTGGCTTTCCTTGAAAGTATCAAAGCAAAGGCAGCCGAAATTTTTATTGTGGGCGATATGTTTGACTTTTGGTTTGAATACAAAACCACCGTTCCCAAAGGCTATGTACGGCTCCTTGGTAAACTTGCAGAACTCACCGATTTAGGCATAAAAATTCATTTTTTTGTAGGCAACCACGATATGTGGATGAGCGGCTATTTTGAGCAGGAATTAAATATTCCCGTTTATTTTCATCCAAAGACTTTTGAACGGAATGGCAAGAAATTTTTCATTGCGCATGGCGATGGTTTAGGTCCTGGCGATCACGGCTATAAGTTTATAAAATCTGTTTTTCGCAATCGCTTTAGCCAATGGCTGTTTGGCGCGGTGCATCCTTCATGGGGCATTGGGCTGGCAAATTATTTCAGCCGGAAAAGCCGTGCAAAAACAGGCTATAAAGACAAGCATTTTTTGGGTGAAGAGGGCGAATGGCTCATTATCTTTTGCAGGCAAATACTGGCAAAAGAGCACTTCGACTTCTTCATTTTTGGTCACCGGCATTATCCTATAGATTATAAGCTGACTGATACCAGCCATTATATTAACTTAGGCGATTGGCTGCATTATTTTACCTACGCTGTATTTGATGGTAGTACTGTAGAATTGAAAGAATGGAAAGATTAATCTTTGCTTTAATACTGTTTACATCGCTGCAATCCTTTGCCGCAGGCGATACGGCTTTGCAGCTACAGTTAATTAAAACTATACCGGGCAATTACAGCAATTTTTATACAGATAATCTGCAAAATATTTACCTCGTTGCTGCTCAAAACAACGGCGTAAAAAAGCTTAATAGCAACGGCGATTCGGTAGCGGTTTTTAATAATGTTACACGCTATGGCAGAATATATTTGCTAGATGTAAGTAACCCTTTGAAAATACTGGTGTACTACAAAGATTTTACAACGGTTGTGCTGCTGGATCGTTTTCTTGCAACGCGTGCCACTATTGATCTGCGCAAGCTGGGCATTACGCAGGTAAAAGCTGTTGCATTGAGCTACGATGGCAACATCTGGCTGTATGATGAAGGTGAAGGAAAGCTGAAGAAGATAGACGAAAACGGCAATGTTTTGATAGCATCTGCCGACTTACGACTGGTATTTGATGATGCATTAAATCCGGAAAAAATTATCGATAATAGTAGCCAATTATACCTATACGATAGCCAATTTGGCTGGCTCATTTTTGACTATTATACTGCTTTTAAAAAGCGGCTGCCTTTTACTAACTGGAAAGATGTAGAAGTGAATGATAAAAAGCTAAGTGGCCGCACTGATAACCATTTTTTGTTTGCTACACAAAACGACATAGACTATCAAACAATGCAAAGCAATATTGCTGTAGCCAACATTCAAAAGGTGAAATGGCAGTCTGGCAAATTATATGTACTTACTAAAGATGGTGTGCATATTTATCAGCAACAACGGTAATATTTTACCAATCGGGTTATACAAAAAGTTTGATATTGCATTGCGGATATAACTATAACCTTCACCAATAAAAATCAGGTAAAAATCATGATAAAGGAAACGCCGTTTATACAAAAACATCTGGCATTGGGTGCTAAAATGGCGCCATTTGCAGGTTATACTATGCCTATTAGTTATACCGGCATCAATGATGAGCATAATGCCGTGCGTAGCAATGCTGGTGTGTTTGATGTAAGCCACATGGGCGAGTTTATTATAAAGGGCAATGGCGTGCTTGAACTTATACAAAGCACTACTACCAACGATGCATCCAAACTAAAAAAAGGTGAAGCGCAATACTCTTGCTTTACCAATCCTGATGGCGGCATTATAGACGACTTAATTGTGTATTGCATAGAAGAAAACGCAGTGTATATGATGGTGGTGAATGCTTCGAATATCGAGAAAGATTTTGCATGGCTGGAGCAGAATAATACTTATAATACCACGCTGCAAAATATTAGCGAAAAAACATGCTTATTGGCTGTGCAAGGCCCTAATGCCACTAAAATATTGCAACCCCTAACTGACATAGATATTATGAACCTGAAGTACTACACGTTTGTAAAAGGCAACTTTGCCGGTGTGGACAATGTGCTCATCAGTGCTACCGGCTATACTGGTTCGGGTGGCGTGGAAATATACTTTGAAGACAAAGAGAACCATGCCGATAAGATATGGGATGCCATCTTTGCCGCAGGTGAGTCGCATGGCATAAAACCCATTGGGTTAGGTGCACGTGACACCTTGCGTTTGGAAATGGGTTATTGTTTATACGGCAACGATATAGACGATACTACAACACCATTGGAAGCAGGTCTTGGCTGGATAACCAAGCTGAATAAGAATGAAGATTTTACTGCTAAAAATATTTTGACGGAGCAAAAAAAAGAAGGCATTAAAAGAAAACTTGTAGGCTTTGAAATGATAGAGCGCGGCATACCAAGAAGCCATTACAACATAAAAGATAAAGAAGGTAATATAATAGGTCATGTAACCAGCGGCACACAAGCACCTTCGCTTAATAAAGCAATTGGATTGGGTTATGTAAATATTAATCATGCGGCATTGGACAGTGAAATTTTTATTGACATCCGCAACAATCCGGTAAAAGCCAGGGTAGTAAAGTTTCCTTTCAGGTAATAGTATGCCTGTCATTCATTTAACTACAATTATTAATGCACCTGCACAACGTGTATTTAATCTAAGCAGAAGCATAGACCTGCATAAAGAGAGCATGGCACATACTAATGAATGTGCAATTGCCGGTAAAACAAACGGCTTAATTGAACAAGGAGAATGGGTAACCTGGGAAGCAAGGCATTTGCTGAAGAAAAGATATTTAACAGTAGCAATCACCCATATGCAACTCTACTCTTTATTCATTGATGAAATGCAAAAAGGTGATTTTAAAATGATGAGGCACGAACATTATTTCGATCAAAAGGCTGAAGAAACAATAATGACAGATGTGTTCAATTTTAAATCTCCTTATGGAGTGATTGGTAATATTGTAGATACTTTTTTCCTTAAATATTATATGAAACAATTGTTGGTAAAGCGCAATGCAACGATTAAAGAATATGCAGAAACAGAAGGCTGGAAATCTGTTTTACCAACACCATTAGATACATGAAAACAGTACATTTATTACTCCTTGTATGCCTGTTGTTTACTGCCTGCAAAACGGTAAAAGAAAATGGCGTTGCTTCTTTTTATGCCGATAAGTTTAATGGCCGCAAAACTGCCAGTGGCGCAGTTTTCAGGCAAAACAAACTAACTGCGGCACACCGCACTTTACCGTTCGGCACAAAGGTGAAAGTAAAAAATCTAAGTAATGGACAAACAGTAAAAGTTGTTATTAACGATCGTGGTCCTTTTGTGCAGGGGCGCACCATAGATTTAAGTAAAAAAGCTGCACAAAAGCTGGGTATTTTACGGCAAGGTGTAGCGCCAGTAATATTGAAATATAAAAAGAAAAAAAGTAAGCCGGCATTATACTATATACTATTGCGTTTTTAGTTGACCAAATTCTATTCTGATTATTAAACCCTTTCTCATTTGCCACGTATTATTTTTACAGTTACCAACGATCTTACTTACGACCAGCGTATGCAACGCATCTGCACATCGCTTGCTAAGCATGGCTTTGAAGTAACACTTGCCGGCAGAAAGCTTAAGAACTCAAAACCAATTATTACACAGCCCTATCGCCAAAGAAGATTGTCCTGTCTTGTCAATAGGTCTATTATATTTTATGCATTCTTCAATATCCGCTTATTTTCCTGGCTGCTAACAGAAAAAGCTGATATTGTATGTGCTATAGATTTAGACACGATACTGGCTTGCTATTTTGCTTCAAAGATAAAAAGATGGAAACGGGTATATGATGCACATGAGCTGTTTACCGAGCAAAAAGAAATCATGTCGAGACCCCTTGTTTATAAGTTGTGGCTGATGTTGGAAAAGTATGCTGTACCTCACTTTCAGCATGGCTATACAGTAAATGATTTTATTGTAAAAGAACTCAACCGTCGCTATGGCGTACACTACATCACCATTAAGAATATGCCCGTAAAAACTGTTTTCCCGGCACTACCATCATCCAAAGAAAATACTATTATTTATCAGGGTGCCGTGAATGAAGGGCGCAGTTTTGAAACGCTGATACCTGCAATGAAATTTGTACAGGCAAAATTGTTGATATGTGGCGATGGCAACTTTTTTGCTCAAACAAAAGCACTTATAGAAGAATACATGGTGGGCAATAAAGTAGAGTTGAAAGGCTTGGTGTCGCCCGATGAACTGAAAAAGATAACACCTACAGCCACCATCGCCATTATGCTTTTTGAGCAAACCGGATTGAACCAATACCATTCACTTGCCAACCGCTTTTTCGATTACATCATGGCAGGCGTTCCCCAGGTGTGCATCAATTATCCCGAGTACAAAGCTATCAACGATATATATGGTGTGGCATACATGATAGAAGACACAAAGCCCGAAACGATTGCAGATGCATTCACCACTTTATTAAACGATAAAGCATTATATCAAAAGCTAAAGGCCAATTGCCTCAAAGCACGGAAAGTATTGAACTGGGAAAGTGAAGAAAAAAAGCTGATAGCGTTTTATAAAAAACTAACTAATTAAAAGTAAATCAATTACACAGTTTATAAATAAGTACTATAATTTATCAGTATATTGCGCGGATTGAGCCCTTACTTAGTATCTGAACGGAACATAACATGCTTGTAAAAACTTTTGGCAGTGCAGTGTACGGCGTAGAAGCCATTACTATAACCATTGAAGTGAATGTAAGTGCAGGACTGCATTATTTTATTGTTGGACTACCTGATAGTGCAGTAAAAGAAAGCCTGCAGCGTATAGAAAGTGCGATTAAGAATAACAACTATTACATGCCGCGCTCCAAATTGGTAGTCAACTTAGCGCCGGCAGATATTAAGAAGAGCGGCTCCGCTTTCGATCTGCCTATTGCAGTGGGCGTACTCGGCGCTACCGAACAAATAGAACAACCAGAGCGTTTAAGCCAGTATGTGATGATGGGCGAGCTGAGTTTAGATGGTGCTATACAACCCATCAAAGGTGCTTTACCCATTGCCATACAAGCCCGCAAAGAAGGTTTTAAAGGATTGATTGTACCTACCGCCAACGCCCGTGAAGCAGGCATGGTCAATAACCTGAAAGTATATGGTGTAAAACATTTGAATGATGTAGTTGAATTTTTCAAAAATGAAAATTCTTTAGAACCAACTGTAGTAAATACCCGCGAAGAATTTTATGACTCGCAATACGAGTTTGATATAGATTTTAATGATGTAAAGGGTCAGGAAAATATAAAGCGGGCATTGGAGATTGCTGCTGCCGGCGGTCATAATGCCATACTGATTGGCCCGCCCGGCGCCGGTAAAACGATGCTGGCAAAACGGTTGCCCACGATTCTTCCGCCGTTGAGTTTGCATGAAGCATTAGAAACCACCAAAATACACAGTGTGGCAGGCAAGTTGCCCGAAGGCAGCTCGCTGGTAAGCAAGCGACCGTTTCGCTCGCCCCACCATACGATTAGTGACGTAGCGCTGGTGGGTGGTGGCAATGTGCCGCAGCCCGGCGAAATATCTTTATCACACAACGGGGTGTTGTTTTTAGATGAATTACCAGAGTTTAAGCGCACGGTTTTGGAGGTGATGCGCCAGCCGATGGAAGAGCGTCGCGTTACGATTTCGCGTGCAAAAGTAGCACTGGATTTTCCAGCCAATTTTATGTTGATTGCTTCTATGAATCCTTGCCCATGTGGATTTTACAACCACCCCGAAAAGGAATGTACCTGCCCGCCCGGCGCTGTACAGAAATATTTAAACAAAGTCTCCGGTCCGCTGCTCGACCGAATTGATTTGCACGTAGAAGTAACGCCGGTTGCTTTTAGTGAACTGAGCAACTCGCAAAGCAAAGGCGAGCCATCATCTGCCATTCGCGAGCGGGTAATCAAAGCGCGGGAAATACAAACAGAACGATACAAAGGCGCTGCCGGCATGTATGCCAATGCACAAATGAGCAGTAAGCAACTGCGCGAAATATGTGTCATCAATCAAGCCGGTGAAACGTTGCTGAAACGTGCAATGGAACGCCTGAACTTAAGTGCCCGTGCTTATGACAGAATCTTAAAAGTAAGCCGCACCATTGCCGACCTTGCCGGCAGTGAAAACATTAAGGTAGAGCACCTGGCAGAAGCCATTCAATATCGAAGTCTGGATAGAGAAGGCTGGGCGGGATAAGTGAACTCCTCTGATGATATAGACATGCTCTTCACTCCACAGCCGCAATGTCCCTTACCTATCCTCATATAAGCTTTAGTACATAATATTGGTGATGGGATATCGGATTTACAATGATTCTTTGACATTTTTAATTAAAATTCCTACTTCATTATTGTATACTGATTCGATGTATAAATAATGCTCTTCCATATTCTTATAAAAATTAATATTAGGTTCAGCTAAAATGCTATCAAATGTTTTACAAATTATTCTTTTTAATTCATTTACATTTAAGATAACTCCATTAGACTGTGAATTTATTAAAAATAGTTGTCCAGATGGATTAGTTGAATGATTGTAAGCGTCCCGTTATTTCGGTCAGTTAGGAGGTAGAGTTTTGTTAGTTCGATTATCACCTACCGCTTTATCCACTAAACGGCTCTCTTCAATTTGAAAGGGATTGCCGTTCGCCGTTTGTG
>NZ_SZQL01000013.1 GCF_005233845.1 Ilyomonas limi | reverse complement strand
AGCCGCAGCTCTTCTACCGAAAACAGGTGGTCAATTTATAGCGAAATCACCTGGTCAATTTGCTCCGAAATGCAGTGGTCAGCTTGTAGCGAAATGGAGTGGTCAATATCAGCGAAATCTCCAGCACCGATGCATCAGCATCGGCTACGTTGGTTGTTACAGTTGGCTGCATGGTATAAGTGGAAACGCCATTATATGCCTTAGCAGGGTAGGCAAATACCGCTATATCTTTATAATAATTTTTTCTGGTTTCGGGTTGTGCTAAAATGCTGTCATACATCTTTCCGCCATCAATAATAGTTTTGGTCCATACAACTTTTTGCATAGATTTTTCTGGTGTGATCCAGGGGCCACCTGCCAGAGCAAAGCCATCACAATCGTGCATGGCTAATTTAAAGTGCAGGCTGTCTGCCACCTGAAAAGTGTAGCGAATCATATCCCACCAAAGCGGTGTTAACTGCACCACCGGCGTCTGAATAAAAGGAGAATCCGGAGCGCCTGATATGGGCATCAAATAAGCACCGCCAATACCATTCTCCTTCATTGCAATAAGGTCTTTTTTAATACCTTCTTTGCTAACGGCAGCATTCATCCAATACCAAAAAACCCAGGGTTTTACTTCTTCTGGCGGTGATTGAAACTTTTGTACCAGTGCATTATAAGCAACACTGCCCTTACTTTGTGTAAAGGCTTTAATTGTTATAAAAGAAAACAGGATGAATACAAAAATGGTCTTGAACACTTTGCAATAATTGATTAGAACTGAACGCCGGATTTACCTAAATCTTTGGATGTGGCTACAGCAATGCCACGATTATCTTTATCATCTACCGCGCAGTAAAAATGATAAACAACTCCATTGTATTTTAATATAAAAGGTTTATGTGCATAACGCTTGTCATAATCTTCTGATGGCTTAATGAGATCATCACCCTTCCAGTCGGTCCAGTGCACCATATCATACGAACAGGCAAAGCGATTGAACGCCCCATCTTTATCTTTCCAGAAAGCACCGAAATAAAACATGACCCAGAGATCGCCGATTTTTTGAATAACTGGATCGCCCGTGATGCCTTGCCCATGCATCAAGACAGGTTCGGTTTGATAACGTTGCCAGTGTATCATATCATCAGATACGGCCATGCCAATACGCTCAAACCATTGTGTTTGCTTCACGCCGGTTGTATCGCCATTGGCATTGTAATACATCACAAAGGGGTGACCTGTTGTTTTTAGTTTATCCCAAACAACAGTGCTTTTAAAAAGCTTGCGGTTCTCCCACCAGCGTACATCTTTATCATCTTTTGTTAACACAGGTTGCGGTAACCTGTGCCATTCATGCGGCTTTGAAGGATCGCCATTTGTATATGCAATGCCAATGCTTAAGTTCCCTGCCTCATAACCTTTTACTTTGCCACCAATGTATGTCATCCAATATTTATTATCGTATTGCAACAATTGATAACTTCCATTCCATTGATCATCCTGCAACCCTGTATAGCCAGCTTTCTGATTGGCATCCCACAAACTCGTATCGCTCGAAAATGATAATAGGTTACCCAACGTTTTCCAATGCAGCAGGTCATTGCTTTGAGCCAGCAAAGTTTCGTAACCTTTACCATTAAAAACGATATAACTCATATACCAATCGTTGTTGTAGCGGAACACGGTTGGGCAATCTGCTTTTTTCAGTGTGTCGTGTGTTGCAATTACAAGTCCGTATTTGTAAGGTGTTTTTACTTCATCATACACCTGCTGCATGGTTTGCTGGCTTACCACTTTATAATTTGATTGCGCATCAACCGCCCGGGCAAATAAGCAACATGCAGCAACAAAAAATAAATTTTTAATCATTTTACGTAATTGATTATTTCATAATTGTATTTGCCTGATCCAATACTTATCGCACCACATGTCTTATATCTTTTGTTGAGTTGTTTTTCCATTCATTTTTATCATTGGTTGTTCTTTGTGCGGAAGACAGATAACCACCTGAAGCAAGTGATTAATATGGCAATGACAATGCTTTTCTTCATGCGTAAACATAATAAAAAATGGAGTAAAGCGGGAAACCATCACCTCAGAATGATTGCTCGTCAATAAAATTTTACTATAATTAATGAGCTATTTATTACAAATTTCTCCGTTGCTATTTCATTCCTTAATGTAATGTAAAGCTATAACTGCTTATGTATTCTTTCGTTCAGTTTTATTGGTTGAACATCATGAACATGCTATGCCTGTTACTTGATTTTCTGTCAGCCATTTTCATCATAAATAAAAGGTTACACACGCACTACTGTTTGTGTTTGCACGAAAATATGAATGAGTAGAATGACTGCTTGATTTTTCTACGGAAACGATTGAGGAGCTGGCAGAAACAATATACGCGTGTCCCTTTGATACACTTCGGTGTTGGCTGGACAAGAAATAATAATAATAATCAATGCTCAACCAATTTTATTCTTTTTGTTTGATAATTGTCTTGCGTATTACAGTTTTTGCATTCAGGCTATTTTAAAAATTTGTCGCAGCTCTTTACCGATTGCTTGTATAAGTACTTTTCTAAAACGTTTTCGTAGATAAATACACCACTTATTAAGCGTTGCATAAATATTCTTCAGTACTCTTGTAATCGCTGCGGGATACGAAAAAAATTGAAATGCACAATTGCATTTTTCTGTTCTAAAGCAGCAGCTTATATAAACGGTAAGCATTAAATGTTGATAGCAAGATGAGCTGATTTATTGATGGTTTACGATGTATAAAGTATCGGGTAAAATATATACGCTTGCATTCACGCTACTGCTTTGGCTAAAATAAAATTCAGATGCTCAATAAAAAAAACATATTATTTCTAATTGTCCTGATGATTGCCTGTAATGCAAGCGCAAAGCCTTTGCCTTTACTTAAAATATCATCCAACGGCAGGTACTTTACAACGGTAGAGGGTAAGCCTTTTTTCTGGCTGGGCGATACAGGCTGGCTGTTGCTTAGCAAGCTGAACCGCGAAGCAATGACATCGTATTTCAGACAAAGAAAAGAGCAGGGCTTTAATGTAGTGCAGGTAATGTTGCTGCATTCGCTTGTCGCAACCAATGTGTATGGCGATTCGGCTTTACACAATCGTAATATTGCCATGCCCGATACCATAGCAGGCAGCAACTTTGTACAGTATGCCAATTATGATTACTGGGATAATGTGGATTATGCGTTGAGCGAAGCCGAGGCAAACGGTTTGTACCTCGCAATGGTACCTGTTTGGGGAACTAATGTAAAAGGTGGTGGCGTTACAATTGAACAGGCTAAAGTGTATGCAAAATTTTTAGCGCAGCGATATAAAAATTACAGCAATGTTATCTGGATGAATGGTGGTGATATTGCAGGAGCCAATCATATGGAGGTATGGAATGCTATTGGTGAAACACTGCAGGAATACGATAAAAATCATCTCATCACCTTTCATCCGGTAGGCAGAAGGCAATCGGGCGAATGGTTTAATAATCAGTCCTGGTTAAACTTTAATATGGTACAATCCGGTCATAAAGATTATCGGCAGGATACGGCTGCGACCGATTTGAAATATGGCGAAGACAACTGGCGCTACATCAATGATGCATATACATTACAACCTTTAAAACCCGTGCTTGATGCGGAGCCATCGTATGAAGCTATTCCACATGGTTTGCACGACACAACACAACCACCCTGGCAGGCAGCAGATGTGAGAAGATATGCTTATTGGAGCGTGTTTGCCGGTGGTTGTGGCTTTACCTATGGTAATAATGCTGTGATGCAGTTTTTGCGCATAGGTGATAAAACTGTTGCCTATGGTGCAAAGCAAACATGGCACCAGGCAATAAATGCCGAAGGCGCTGAACAAATGAAATATCTGTCCAAACTGCTATTATCCGTTCCATTTGAAACGGGCAAACCTGCACAAAATATGGTATTGAACAGCGGGGATAAATATGAACGGCTGGCAGCATTTAAGGGAAGTGCTTTTACTTTTATTTATACTTATAATGGAAAAGATATTGAAGTAAACATGGCTTTGCTCGATGGCAAAAAATCCAAAGCATATTGGTATAATCCGCGCAATGGCGATAAACAATATGTGAATAGCTATGATAATAAAGGGACACACACCTTTAATACACCTGGTGAAGTAAAAGATGGTAACGACTGGGTGCTAATACTGGAAAAAGCGTCATGAAAAATACCAATTATTTTAATGTTTTTGTATGTTGTATTGTAATGCTATTGTGTGCCTGCACCTCATCAAAAAAAGCATGGTTATATACTTCGTTCAATGAGCCTGCAAAAGAGGGGTTACGGCTGATGTATAGTTACGATGGGAAACACTGGACTTATTTCAACCATATTTTTTTAAAGCCGCTTGTTGGCAAAGAAAAAATAATGAGAGACCCTTCGATGATAAAAGATAAAAATGGCATTTATCATCTGGTATGGACAACCGAATGGAAAGGTAATAATGGTTTTGGCTATGCCAGTTCAGCCGATCTTATACATTGGAGCAAGGAACAATATATGCCTGTAATGAAAGAGGAACCAACAGTTGTAAATGTATGGGCGCCGGAATGGTTTTATAATGAGGAAGTAAACAATTACATGATTATATGGGCATCCACTATTCCGTACCGTTTTGATAAAGGGATTGAAGATGAATTTAATAATCATCGGTTATATTATATCTCTACAACAGATTTTAAGAACTTTACGAAACCAAAATTATTTTTTGATCCCGGGTTTAGTTCCATTGATGCAACGCTGGTAAAACGTGGTGATAAAGATTATGTGCTGGTGTTTAAAGACAATACGAGAAATGAAAGAAGTATAAAAGTAGCTTTTGGAAAAACGCCCATTGGTCCGTTTGCAAACGTTTCATCAGCATTAACAGGTGCATACACCGAAGGTCCTACTGTAGCGCATGTAAAAGAGGAATGGTTTATTTATTTCGATGCCTATAGAAATAAGGATTTTGAAGCCATCAAAACAAAAGACTTTAAAACATTTACTGATGCTACAAAAGAAATATCTATCCCGGAAGGGCATAAACACGGAACCATTCTTCCCGTTACAAAAAAGGATATAAAGAAGATGCAAAAAGCATTGAGTAATATTGATTCTACACAGATGAAATAGTTCATGAGCAGCCGAAGTTAATGCTTACACAATGCAATGCTGGCACGCTATGAAAGGGCGGTGAAAACGCCCCTGGCTTTTTACTGATATAGTTGTAGATGCATCCTGCACAAGGCTTGTAAAACAAAGTCCTTATTCTTTATTTATCCCTCTCAACTGACCAGGTAGAAAAATTCTACTTTTTATTATAGTAAGATCATCCATCATTGTAGTGAATATAGTTATTCTTTTAGCAGACATGCAGTTCTACATTTATCGGCCATTTTGATTGAATAAACACATAGGAGCTTGCCTGATGAAACAACTGGTTGCCTGTATTGTAGTGCTTACTTTAATACTGCCACTTACCGCCGCTGCTGCTAATATTTATGTAGCAGTAAATGGTTCCGATAAGAATGCAGGCACAAAAGATGCTCCCTTTACAACCGTTGCCAGGGCATTACGCAAGGCGAGGGAAATGCGGCGGTTAAATAATCCATCAGTTTTTAATGGCATACATATTATTGTTGGTGGTGGTGTGTATCAATTTTATGAACCATTATTCATTCGTTCTGAAGATGCAGGCACAAAAGAAAGTCCAACTTACATGGAGGCAGCAGCCAATGAACAACCGGTATTCAGCGGCGGCATATCAATAACCGGCTGGCATTTATTAAAGGAAAATATTGGAGGCTTACCTGCTGTTGCCAGAGGAAAAGTTTGGGTGGCGGATGTACCTGTGCAAAATGGTGTGCCACTCAACTTCAGGCAGTTTTGGGTGAATAATATAAAAGCAGTGCGGGCAAAAGACGGCAATGGCGATACCATGCATCGTATTTTATCGTGGGATCATACAACAGGTACCTGCTGGATACCCACACCACATACAAACGATCTTGCCAACGCCTCTTCACTCGAAATGTTCATTCATCAATGGTGGGCTACTGCTGTATTAAGAGTAAAAAAAATAGAAGTACACGGCGATAGCAGCAAGCTTTCCTTTTATCAACCCGAAAGCAACATACAGAATGAGCATCCCTGGCCTGCACCCTGGATCTCAACAGAAACGGGCAACTCAGCTTTTTATTTAACCAATGCCATCCAATTTTTAGACGAACCCGGCGAATGGTATCTGGATGTTGCACATCAAAAAATATATTACTGGCCACGCAAAAGCGAACGCCTTTCAACGGCAACGGTAACAGCACCCGTGCTGGAGACATTGGTAAAGATGGAAGGAACGATTGATCATCCTGTTCAGCATTTTTTTATCAATGGTATTGCATTTGAACATACAGGCTGGCTGCGCCCTTCGCAGCAGGGACATGTGCCGCACCAGGCTGGATTTTTCATGACCGATGCTTATAAGTTAAAGCCCGCCGGCACAACGGATAAACCGAATTTGGATAATCAGGCCTGGATAGGCCGACCGGCTGCTGCGGTGCAGGTGAACTATGCAGAAAATGTAACTATTAGTAATTGCCGGTTTGAACATTTGGCTTCAACCGGTTTAGATTTTAACAAAGGCACACATAATAACACTGTAATTGGCAATCTTTTTAAAGATATTGGTGGCAGTAGCATACTGGCTGGTGTTTTTACCGATGAAGGGGCTGAAATTCATCAGACATACAATCCAACAGACGATCGTGAAGTATGTGATAGTATGCACATCAGCAATAACCTTATTACTGATGTTACCAATGAAGACTGGGGCTGTGTGGGCATCGGCTTAGGTTATACAAAAAATTCGCTTGTTGAGCACAATGAAGTGGAGAATGTAAGCTATACCGGTATTAGTATGGGCTGGGGCTGGAATGCTGCGCCCAATGCGATGAAGAATAACAGGATCATCGTCAATAAAATTCATCATTACGGTAAACACAATTACGATTGCAGCGGCATTTATACATTGAGCGCCCAGGCCAATTCTTTTATTGAAGAGAATTATGTGGACAGTATTTTTAAAGCGCCGTATGCACATCTGCCCTCGCATTGGTTTTATTTATACACCGATGAAGGTTCATCGTACCTCACCATAAAAAATAACTGGACACCTTCCACTAAATATTTACAAAATGCAAATGGTCCGGGTAATATGTGGAGCAATAATGGTCCGCAGGTAGATGCAGCTATCAAACAAAACAGCGGTTTGCAACCACAATATCAATCGCTGTTAAAAGAGAAAACAGCAAGTACGGTAAAGCAGTCCATCAACCAACAACATAAAGAAATCATCGAGATCATTACTCAACAAAATGATGCATTGAATATTGAAAAGCTGCAACAGTTGCTTGCAGAAAATAATATAGATAGCAATGCCCTTTATCAATGGCATAACCATTATGTGATCTTCGATAACATAGCTGATCCCGGCAACATGCAAAGCAAGCTGCATAAAGCTTTCCCCGATGCAAACGTCAAAGCTTATTTCAATATGTATTATCAGTTCAGCAAGCAGCAACACTGTACTGATACCGTAGTTGCAAAAGATTGGGACAATATTATTTTAACAGCCAATCTGGTAGCTGATAAAAAGGCGCAGGAGCAATACTTAGCTTATCATGCTACACAATTTGAACAATTTCCCGGTGTGACGAAAGGCTTTTGCAATGCTGACTTTCAGCAGTTGCTCTGTTTTAAAAGCGGCAGGCAATTGATGCTCGTCATTAGCATACCAAAAGGGAAAACATTGGACGGGCTGAATCCGAGAACAACGGAGGGCAATCCACAAATGATGAAATGGAATACACTGATGAGTAAATACCAGGAAGGCATAGAAGGCACAAAGCCGGGTGAAGTGTGGGTATTCTTCAAACAAATACACAACAACTGATAAGCAATTATTGAACATGTTAAATATTGGAATTTTAGGTTTGGGTGAAGGCAGAAGTACCATATCTGCTGTATTGCAAAGCAGCAAATGGCAATTAAAAACCATTTGTGATGCTAATATGGAACTATGTAAACATCGTGCGAAAGAGTTCAATTTTCATCATTACACCACACAGTATGATGACTTGCTGAATGATGAAAGCATTGATGTGATTGCTATTTATACGCCCGATCATTTACATGCCGAACATGTAAAACAGGCTTTACTGCACAACAAACATGTGGTATGTACAAAGCCTTTTATTGATGATTTATCAGTGGCTAATGAATTGCTTGCATTGCAACAACAAACCGGTAAAAAAGTTTTTATAGGACAAAGCTCCAGGTTCTTTGAACCTGCAATGCGGCAGCGCAAAGATTTTGAAGCCGGTGAAATTGGAAAACTGATAACAGTAGAAAGTAATTACAATGCCGATCATCGTTGGTTTTTAGAAAAGAAGTGGGCATTGGAAAAGTCGTTTAAATGGTTGTATGGTGGGTTAAGCCATCCGGTTGATTTTATAAGATGGTATTTGCCCAATATTGAAGAAGTAATGGGCTATGGCATGATTAGCGCTAATGGTAAAGATGCCGGTTTAAAAAATGAAGATACCATGCACTTTATTTTTAGAGCGGCTGACGGGCGTATTGCAAGCGTGAGCGGTAGTTATACAGGGCCCACACAGCCTGCGCAAAGAGACAGCGGAATGACCTGTATTTTGCGTGGCACAGCAGGTGCCAGCCAGGCAGATTACCATGAACTGAGATATGCTATAACCGATAAAACAGGTGAAGAAAGGATCATTGTTTGGGGTGATGCCACGCTTAAATATTATTTCCGTTTTGAAGGACAAAGCCATCATGCAGGCGAGTACCAGAATTACCTTGAATATTTTGCGGATTCTATAGAGCAAAACTTTACCGCCTATCCCGATATGCAGGAAGGCATTGTAACCGTTGCACTATTGCAGGCAATGGATAAAAGCCTGCAAACAGGCAAGCCGGTAATAGTAAAAGAAATTTTAAAAGAACATGGACTAAGTCATCTTCTTACTCACAACTCACCATCCACTACTCACGTCAATGAATGATATCTTATCCAAATTGCAGCCACTGGACTACGGTATAGTTGCAGCCTACCTGCTGATATTGCTATACATTGGCTATAGGGCAAGTTTTGGTAAGAAACAAGAAGAAGAAACTTTATTTCTTGCCGGGCGTTCACTTAACTGGTACAGCATCGGTTTTAATATGTGGGGCACCAATGTAGGTCCCTCTATGTTACTGGCATTTGCAAGCATCGGTTATACTACAGGCATAGTGGCGGGCAACTTTGAATGGTATGCATTTGTATTCCTTTTTTTAATGGCAATGGTGTTTGCGCCAAGATACCTTGCCCGCAAAGTAACCACCATGCCGGAGTTTATGGGCAACCGTTATGGTGATAGCACAAGAACCATATTAGCCTGGTATGCACTCATCAAAATATTAATATCGTGGCTTTCATTAGGATTATTTGCAGGCGGTTTTTTGGTAAGGCAAATACTCGGCATTCCCATGTGGCAATCGGTGATTGCATTAGTGGCGTTTGCCGGTCTGTTTGCTTTTACCGGCGGTTTAAAAGCCATTGCAAGAGTAAATGTTTTCCAGATGATTTTACTTATTGCTGTATCATTGCTGTTAGCCATTGTAGGCGTGTACAAAGTAGGTGGTGTAACAGCGTTATTTAACAAAGCGCCGTATCATTACTGGAATTTAATTCATGGAGCTGGCGATAAGAACTATCCATGGCCCGCTATTTTGTTTGGTTATCCGGTTGCTGCCGTTGCCTTCTTTTGTACCGACCAGGCAATGGTGCAATCTGTCTTAGGTGCACGCAATCTTGAACAAGGTCAGTTAGGTTTGAATTTTATTAGCTGGTTGAAAATTTTATCGCTGCCTTTATTTATTGTTCCCGGCATTGTGTGTTATGAATTATTTCCGCATCTCAGCGATCCGAATGAAGCGTACATGACGCTTGTTACCAACCTTTTTCCACCGGGTTTGAATGGGTTGGTGATTGTTGTATTAATTGCTGTGCTGGTGGGTAGCATTGGTTCATCGCTCAATGCATTAAGCACTGTGTTTGCGACAGACATTTATGTAAAGAAGATAAACCCCGCAGCCACCACGCAACAGATTATAAAAGTTGGCCGCATCACTGTTGTTGCGGGTTGCATCTTCGCTATATTGATGGCTGTTGCCATCGACAGCATTAAGGGGCTTAATCTTTTTGATGTGTTTCAGGCGGTACTTGGTTTTATTGCACCGCCACTGGCAGTTATTTTTTTATTAACTGTTTTTTGGAAACGTACCACAAAAGCTGCCGTTAATTTTACCTTATCCATTGGCTCCGCTATCAGCCTCGGCATCGGTATTTTATATCTCTGGATATTCCCTGCAAAGCAATACAACAGCTGGCCGCATTACCTGTTGTTATCGTTTTATATCTTTTTATTGTTACTCCTTATTGCGGTTGTCATATCATTAAGTCAAAATAAAAAGACAACCAATTTTATTGATGATTCCGATCTGCCAAAGCCAACAAAACGCGTGTGGATAGCATGGTTTTCATTAGCCGTAGTAATGATTTTTTTATACTTTTTTTTCAATGGATTTTAAATATGAAACTATTTAATAAATACATTTTTTGCATTACTAAACTGAGAGACATTTTGACTTCTTTAAGGGAAGGCAGCCTAGCTAAATTTATCTGTATAACTCTATTCTTCTTTTTATTCTCATTATCCTCATTCGCACAAAAAGCAACCTGGATCTGGTATCCGGGCGATTATGAAATATGGCTCAGTAATCAAATGCAAAACCGCAGAACTGATCGTGGCAGTTTTTTTCCGGTGTTCTGGAAAATGGATAACCATTATGTGCTGATGGATTTTCATAAGACATTTACCCTGCAACAAGCCGAAGATGTACACATTTATGCAGAAGGCAGATACAATGTAAAAATCGATGGTCAGTTGCAGGAAGGTACTCCGTTAATAATTACCATTCCGGCAGGTACACATAAGATTAACGTAAAAGTTTTTTCTCAGGGAACTGTGCCAGCAATATTCGTACAAGGCAAAACCATTGTTTCCGATACAAGCTGGCTGCTCACTTATGAAGACAAGGAATGGATTGATGAAACCGGCAAAACATCTGATATTTCCGCAACAAAATGGGTAAATGCAGGCAGCAGTAATTTTAATGATCCTTCATCTCCACCATCGCAATTTAAGTTGGCTGTACAACCGCAAGCGCCTGTATCGGTTATCAAAAAGGGTGATACTTCATTGATAGATTTTGGTAAGGAAACCTTTGGTTATATACAATTGCATGGCATAAAAGGCAAGGGCAGTATCAACATCATTTATGGTGAAAGCAAAGAAGAAGCAATGAGCGATTCAGAAGCCATCACATTGGATCGTTTGCATTTTGACAAGGATGTAAATACAGATTCTACCTTGCCTTTATCCAAAGCATTCAGGTATGTAAAACTGGAAACAGCACCAGGATTTACGGTCGATTCTGTTTGTATGCTATATGAATATGTGGATATACCCGACAAAGGAAGTTTCCGTTGTTCCGATACACTCATCAATAAGATTTATGATGTGGCGAAATACACGTTGCATTTAAACACCAGGGAATTTTTTATTGATGGCATTAAGCGAGACCGATGGGTGTGGAGCGGCGATGCATACCAGAGCTATCTGATGAATTACTACCTGATGAATGATGATGAAACCGTGAAGCGCACCATCTATGCTTTGCGTGGTAAAGACCCGGTTACGTCACACATCAATACTATCATGGATTATACATTTTACTGGTTCTTGAGCATCTATGATTACTACCTGTATTCCGGTGATACAGCCTTTATTAAACAAAATTATCCACGCATGCAAACGCTCATGGATTTTTGTTTGCAAAGAAGGAATAAAGATGGATTGATGGAAGGCCTACCCGGAGACTGGATATTTATTGACTGGGCAGCTGGTTTAAGCAAACAGGGAGAAGTAAGCTTTGAACAAATGCTTTTTTGCAGAAGCCTGGAGACAATAGCGCTTTGTGCAAATATTAATAACGATGCAAAAGGTGCTGCCGCTTATACAAAGCTGGCAAAAAATGTAAAGAAAAAATTGTTTGCTTATTACTGGAATGAGCAGAAAAAAGCATTAGTGCATAGCCGCATTAATGGTGTGCCCACCAGCAATGTAACACGTTATGCAAATATGTTTGGTATTTTCTTCCACTACTTTACGCCCAAACAGGAACAAGAAATAAAAGATAATGTATTGCTTAACGATAGTGTGCAAAAGATCACAACGCCTTACATGCGTTTTTATGAACTGGAAGCTCTGTGTGCTTTAGGCGATCAGCAACATGTGTTACAGGAAATGAGAGATTACTGGGGCGGCATGTTACAACTCGGTGCCACTTCTTTTTGGGAAGAATATGATCCATCAAAACAAGATACGGAACATTATGCGATGTATGGAAGAGCATTTGGCAAAAGTCTTTGTCATGCCTGGGGTGCCAGCCCTGTTTATTTATTGGGTAAATATTATTTAGGTGTATCGCCAACGTCACCAGGGTATGCAACATATACGGTGCAGCCTTCATTGGGCGGCTTGCAATGGATGGAAGGGAAAGTACCCACACCACATGGTAGTATTGAATTGCATTGTGATACAAAGCAAATAAAAATAAAAGCAACGGAAGGAGAAGGAATACTTCATATAAAAAGTAGAACAGTTCCTAAAGGAAATAACATAATGATAAAAACACTGGGTGATAATGTGTATGAAATGCGGCTTGAGCCTAATATTAATTATACAATAACCTATAAAGCAATGTAGATCATGTGGAAGAAATTAACAGGCTGTTTAATGGTATTTGTACATGTGGTTGCGTTTGCCCAAACTGATTTAGTAAATACAAATAACAGTAAATATGCAAAGTTTTCCGGCGTGCCGATGGATGCCGTACATTTCACCGGCGGATTTTGGAAAGAACGTTTTGATGTGTGTAAAGACTCTATGATACCGCATTTGTGGAAGGTATATACCAGTGCCAATATCAGTCATTCTTTTGAGAATTTTAAAATTGCGGCAGGTATAGATACCGGCAGTTTTAAAGGTCCTTCTTTCCACGATGGTGATTTTTATAAAACGTTGGAAGCTGTGGCTGCCATGTATGCAGTTACGAAAGATAAAAGGCTGGATACAATGATGGACAATGCGATTGCAGTGATAGCAAAAGCGCAACGCTCCGATGGTTATATCTACACCAAAAATATCATCGAACAAAACAGAACAGGCGACAAAAAAATGTTTGATGACAAACTGAGTTTTGAAGCCTACAATTTTGGTCATTTGATGACAGCAGCTTGTGTGCACTACCGTGCAACTGGTAAAACTTCCTTATTGGATATTGCAAAAAAAGCGGCTAATTTTTTGGCTCGCTTTTATGATAAAGCAACGCCCGAACAAGCCCGCAATGCCATTTGTCCATCTCATTACATGGGCTTAACGGAACTATACAGAACTACGCAGGAGGATACCTATTTGAAACTTGCAGAAAGGCTCATAGATATACGAGGAACAGTAACCGGTACAGATGATAACTCAGACCGCCAACCTTTCCGCGATATGGATCATGTGGTTGGTCATGCGGTAAGAGCCAATTATTTATTTGCCGGTGCGGCTGATGTGTATGCCGAAGATGGCGATAAAACATTGCTTACTGCACTCAATACATTGTGGGATGATGTAACGCATCATAAGATGTATATAACTGGTGGTTGCGGTGCTTTGTACGATGGCGTTTCGGTAAACGGTACTTCCTATAACCCGGATACGGTGCAAAGAATTCATCAGGCATATGGTCAGCAATACCAATTACCTAACTTAACCGCCCACAACGAAACCTGCGCAAACATTGGTAATTTATTATGGAACTATCGCATGTTGAATATAACTGGCGAAGCGAAGTATGCCGATGTGATGGAACTGGAATTGTATAATAGCATTTTAAGTGGCGTGAGTTTAGGCGGAACAAAATTCTTTTACACCAATCCACTGACGTCATCTGCTGATTATCCATATCATTTGAGATGGGAGGGGGGACGGCAGCCTTATATTGCTTTATCCAACTGCTGCCCGCCCAATGCGGTACGCACCATTGCAGAGGCTGGCAGTTATATGTATAGCTTATCAGATGCTGGTTTGTATGTGCATTTATACAGTGCCAACAATTTAAATGCAAAGCTGAAAGATGGCAGTGTGCTTCGGCTTGAACAACAAACCGGTTATCCATGGAATGGCAATGTTGTTATTAATATACAACAGGCGCCTGCAAAGGCATTCAATATTTATTTGCGCATTCCCGGTTGGTGTCATCACGCATCTATAAAAATTAATGGTAAGATGGTGTATGATAATGTGAAAGGAAGTATGTATAAAGCCTTAAATAAACAATGGAAAGCAGGTGATAAGATCGAACTGGTAATGGATATGCCTGTGCAACTCATCGAAGCTAATCCGCTGGTGGAAGCCACACGCAACCAGGTTGCTGTAAAGCGCGGTCCTGTTGTGTATTGCCTGGAGTCTGCAGACATCAATAATGATGAAAATGTTTTTGATGTTGCCATTCCTGTTAACATACGGTTTTCACTTCAATCAAAACAGATTGATAACAATCATATGATGGCATTAACAGGAACAGCGCAGTTGATGCAGCACGGCAACTGGAACGGGGCATTGTATCATGAAATAAATAATAAAACAGCGCCTGTAAATATTACATTGATTCCTTATTATGCCTGGGCAAACAGAGGTAAAACCGATATGGCTGTTTGGATGCCTGTAATAAGATAGAGTTGAAAAGAATTATTGGATTATAAGTGTTCGATGGTATTAATTACACAATCATTAATGAAACTTTTTAGCGTTTTTATTCCCTTTTCAGTTTATACCATCCTTTCTACTGAAGGGAGAACCCCAAAGCCACCTGCCAATAAATTGCTGCAATACTAAATATAGTAAAAATGCTTCTGTAGCATACTGAGCTAAAGGCATAGTTGGCAGGAAGGATTCAAAGGTTGATTTCTTTAGGATTTATAACTCCAAAATGGTTCAATCATATAAATAATTCACATTAATGAAAGGAAGCTTTATTGCAATATTACTTATCTGTTTCAACTTACCTGTATTTGCGCAATTGGTTGATAAAACACCTGCGGCGATCCCTGCCGTACCAACCATCTATGACAGGAAACCGTATGAAGATCCATTGGTGAGTGGCATCAACAGGGATAAATCGAGAGCCACTGCTTATTCATTTACAAACACAGAAGATGCTTTAACATGTAACCGCGATAAAACATCCCGCTATATGAACTTGAACGGCGAATGGGATTTCTCTTTTGCATTAAAGCCGGATGATGCACCCTACAATTTTTATAAAAGCCGTGTGCATGGATGGAAGAAAATTATAGTACCTTCCAACTGGGAGATGCAAGGCTATGATAAACCGATTTACAAAAGCGCCGTCTATCCTTTTCGTCCGGTAAACCCGCCAAATGTGCCTAAAGATTATAACGGTGTTGGCTGCTATCAACGCACCTTTAATTTGCCTGCATCCTGGAAGAATATGAATGTTACACTGCATTTTGGCGGCGTAAGTTCTGCCTATAAGCTATGGATTAATGGAAAATTTGCGGGTTATGCTGAAGATAGTTTCTTACCTTCTGAATTTAATATCACGCCTTATCTGCAGGATGGTGAAAATGTTATTTCGGTTTGGGTGATACGCTGGAGCGATGGCAGTTTCCTGGAAGACCAGGATCAATGGCGATTAAGCGGCATTCATCGCGAAGTATATTTGCTGGCTGAACCAACGTTACGCATTGCCGATTTCTTTTATCAAACAAAACCTGGTAAAGCATATAAAAATTGGACATTAAGCATTCGTCCGCGCATTGATAACTATACCGGCAAAGAAGTGAATGGTTATGTGTTGAAAGTACAGTTGTATGATGATGATAAACAAACTGTTTTATCCAGCTCATTATCCGTTACTGTTGATTCTATCGTGAATGAAATTTATCCGCGCCTGGATAATGTGAAGTTTGGTTTATTGCAAACAACAATCATCAACCCAAAAAAATGGAGCACCGAAGAACCCAATTTATATACATTGGTTTTATCGCTGCAAGATGCTGCAGGTAATGTGCTCGAAGCAAAATCGTGCAGGCTGGGCTTTCGTTCTATTGAATTTTCAAAGGAGAACAGCAAACTGCTTATTAATGGAAAGCTCACGTATTTATATGGTGTTAATCATCCCGATCATCATCCCACAAAAGGCAAAGCAATAAGCAGAGAAGATATGTTGCAGGATGTAAAAACCATCAAACAGTTCAACTTCAACTGTATTCGTTTCAGCCATTACCCACCTGATCCTTATATACTTGATTTGTGTGATGAATTTGGTATTATGACGATTGACGAAGCCAACTTAGAAACGCATGGTTTGGGTGGTAAACTGAGCAATGATCCAATGTGGACAGGCGCTTATCTGGAACGTATTACACGCATGGCATTGCGTGATAAAAATCATCCTTCCATTATTTTCTGGAGTTTGGGAAATGAGGCCGGTCGCGGACCCAATCATGCGGCAATGGCTGGCTGGATACATGACTTTGATATAACCAGACCGGTGCATTACGAACCGGCAATGGGCAGCCCTAAAGATTCCGGTTATATAGATCCTTCAGATCCGTGTTATCCGAAATCAAATGACCATTCGCATCGTTTACAAAACCCACTCGATCAGTATTACGTGGATGTGGTGAGTCGCATGTATCCAGCATTATACACAGCGCCTTTGTTAATTAATCAGCCGAATGGCGATAAACGCCCTATCTTTTTTTGCGAGTATGCACATGCTATGGGCAACAGCGTTGGCAACATCAAAGAGTTCTGGGATCAGTGGCGCAGTTTGCCAAGAGTAATTGGCGGTTGTATATGGGAATTTAAAGATCAGGCATTGGTGAAAAGAGATAGTTTGGGCAGAGCCTATTATGCGTATGGTGGAGATTTTGGTGGAAAATATCACGACAACTTCACTATAAAAGGCTTGGTTGCGGCGGATGGCAGACCCAAATCGGGCATGTATGAATGTAAGCGTGTTTTCCAGGGAATAGATGCCGATTGGAAAGACAGCACGAAAGGCTTAATTCATTTGATAAACCGTTATGCCGTGATGAACGCAAATGAATTGGTGCCACATCTTATTATCCAAAAAGATGGAAGAGTGATTGTAGATAAAGAGCTAAAGCGTATTGATTTGCCTGCCGGAAAAGACAGTGTACTTGATGTGGCAACCCACATTCCAAAGCTGGATGAACAGGCGGAATATTTTGTTGAACTGCATTTTCTGTTAGCAGCAAATAAGCCTTGGGCAAGTGCCGGTTTTGAAGTGGCTGATGTGCAATTACCATTGAATCATCCGCATTATACCATTAACAAAATACCTGCTGGAAAAATAGATTTGAAGCAGAACGACAGGAGTTATATAATTAACGGTAAAGACTTTACTATACAATTCAGCAAAAGCAACGGTGCTTTATCATCGTACATTCAAAATGATGTACAACAAATTTTTCAACCATTATTACCACATTTTACAAGACCATTAACCGACAATGACAGAAGAGGCTGGAAGCCGCAAAAGCTGTTAAAACAATGGTACGATGCAAAGCCGGAATTGATGAATATGAAAGCGGAGCAGACATCCGGTAATCTTATAAAAATTACAAGTAACTACAACACCATTAAAGATGCTGCTTCGGTAAGAGTTGTGTATTCCATTACAGGCAATGGTATAATAAAAGTGAATTACACACTTAATGCCAATGATAGTTTACCCAACATTCCGAAAGTGGGTATGCAATGTGGCATCAGTCATGCCGATACAACGATACAATGGTACGGCAGAGGTTTGTATGAAAATTATATTGATAAAAATTATGGATTTAATGTGGGTGTTTATCAATTGCCTTTATCGGAATTTGATGAACCGTATGTGGTGCCGCAGGAGAATGGCAACAGAACAGATGTACGCTGGATGTATTTAAAAGATTCGGTAGCTAATAGTGGTTTGTTGATTGTTGCTGACAGTTTGCTTAGCATGAGTGCATGGCGATATACAGAAGGAAACATGAACAATGCAAAGCATACGATTGATCTGAAAGATCCTGGTTTTATTACGCTGAATATTGATTTGATACAGATGGGCGTTGGCGGCAATGATAGCTGGAGCCAGGTGGCAGCACCGTTGGAACAATATCAGATTAAAACAGAAGATTATCAGTATAGTTTTTATATACAACCATACAGCGCTATTAAAGGCAGAGAATTACCTATTCAACAAATAAAGTTTTGATATAGTCTTATTTACATAAAAATATAACATTTATAATGCTGTTGTAATTTCTTCAGGCGTCAAAAAAGATAAATAAGCATTGCATTAAAAATACGCGATAGAAATGAACATGTCCGTAATGAAATGAATAAGCGTGTTTTATTATATGCAGAGGCGCACTTGACGTATATAATTAACGAAAACGTTTACGTAAATAAAGTGTAAGAAGTTGATTTATTTCTGCCAAAATCTGCATAGCATTGCTTTATAAGATGAACTACTGAATTGTAACTATCATCTTTTAGTACATATTCATTCACTGTAATAAGGTCAGGTTGAATAGCTATTGCCGGGGCCTTGATATATGAAAACACTAACAACGATGTTATGCCTTTCGCGCTTCATTGATTGGAATAATTCCTCTTTTAAAAATGATGGAACGGCTGGTATGTGAATAAAATTAAGTTGCTGCCTTTTAACAGGTGTATGTAACAATAAACTTTGGAGTTAATTAATAGAAATACAGCAGTAATGCTATAAGTGCTTTACTAACCATATCATTTCCTATTCATATACAAAAGTAAACATACCGTATGTGTAAAAAGCGACTCTTGCAAAACATATTGCTTATTAGTATGCTAATAACCTTTCTTCAACTACACGCGCAAACCCAGGTTATTTCGGGTAAGGTGCTGGATGATTCTACTCATCAGCCTTTGCCGGGTGTAACCATTAAAGTAGAGAATGAGCAATCATCCACTGCCACTAATGAACAGGGTAAGTTTACCATTGCTGTTCCATCGGATGGCGCTACGCTCCAGTATTCTTCTGTAGGATATGCCAGCGGAGAAATAAATGCGACGACCAACAGCCCGGTAATCATATATATGAAAAGAACCACTGCAAAGCTGGAAGATGTAGTGGTGGTGGGGTATGGTACCCAAAACAGGAGAGCAGTTACCGGCTCTATAGCCACTGTAAAATATGATGATTTTAAAGACCGCACCAACAGCAATATCACGCAATCATTAGCCGGTCAGCTTCCTGGTGTGAGTATCACACAGGCACAAGGTGCACCTGGTTCGTCGCCCATTATAAAAATTCGTGGAACCAGCTCCATTACTGCAGGTACCAACCCTTTGTATGTGGTAGATGGCGTGCCGCTTGAAAATTTTAATCTGAATTACATTAACCCGCAGGATATTGCATCGGTAGATATTTTAAAAGATGCTTCTTCTGCTGCCATTTATGGTTCGAGGGGCGCAAATGGGGTTGTAATTGTAACTACCAAACTGGGTAAAAGCGGGCAATCCGTTGTAGGTGCTACTATCGAATATGGTACGCAGGAAGTAGCACAGCGGGTAAATATGATGGATGCGCAACAGTTCATTCATTATTATGTGGATGCTCATAATAATGCCTGGGTTGCTTTGGATCCGACTACACATTCAGTAGCCGATCCAAATGATGTCAGAACTTCAGCTTACAAAATCCCTGAAGATTTTATCAATAATCCCCAACAATTTGGTAAGGGTACCAATTGGCAGGACGTAATGTTTCGCACGGCTCCTTTGAAAAATGCAATGGTGTCTGTATCCGGTGGTTCAGAAAAAACACAGTTCCTGGTATCTGCGGGCTACTTAGACCAGGATGCCGTTTTAGATGCTAACTACTATAAACGCCTTACGGTGCGTACGAATCTAAGACACAAAATATCTGATCATTTTACTGCGGGTACCAACCTTTCGCTGAGCGGCATATTCGACAGAACCAATGGCACTGCGGGTAAAAGCGATGTGGTAAGCCTGGGCTTGCAAAGCGATCCTGTTTTTCCGGTATATACAGAAACAGGAAGCCTCGGTTTCAGAGATCCTACTTCCACCTGGTACCGGTTTATACCATACAGCGATTTAATTGAGTGGCATCCTTATTCTCTAACAAGAGAAATTGCTCAGAAAAATAAATCGTTTAACACGCTGGCTACCGGTTATCTTGAATATAACATTGTTAATGGTTTAAAATTTAAAACCAGTATCAGTGCTAATTTGAATAACAGTAAGTACGACTCTTATGCCAATGCAGGCTTAGGATATGGTTATTCTTCTGTGCCGCCGGCCCAGGGTGTAACAATAACAAATTATAGCCTCAACTGGTTATCTGAAAATTTGCTTACTTATGATAAAAAGTTTGATCTGCATACGTTCAACGTATTATTAGGTTATACTGCACAGCATGAACGTACAGAATATAGCTCTTTAACTTCCAATAATTTTCCTAACGATTTAGTACCTACATTAAATGCGGGCACAGTTAGTTCCGGTACTTCAACAGCCAGTGAATGGGCATTGCTATCTTATCTTGCCAGGATTAATTATAATTACGCCAACAAATATTTCTTATCAGCCGCCATTCGCCGCGATGGTAGCTCCAGGTTCGGGCTTAATCATCAATTCGGGTATTTCCCGTCTGCATCTGCAGGCTGGTTAGTATCCAGTGAGAAATTTATGGATGATGTACATTTTATCAGCAATCTTAAACTAAGAGCCAGTTATGGTGTTGCCGGTAACAATCAGATTCCTAACTATGGTCCCATCAGCTTACTTACCGCATCCAACTATGTAAGTGGCAGTAACTTAAGCAGCGGACTTACAGTTGCCAATATCAGCAACCCCGATTTGCGCTGGGAAAAAACAAACCAGTTTGATGTGGGTGTTGAAATGGGACTCTTCAAGAACAGGATTTATGTAACTGCAGACTATTATAATTCCATTACTAATAATTTGTTATTAAATGTTCCGGTGCCTGATATTACTGGTTTTTCTACCCAGCTAACGAATATAGGAAGGGTAAGAAACAGAGGATTCGAATTTAGTTTTACTTCCAAAAATCTGGTCAATAAGTTTGAATGGACTACCGATTTCAACCTCTCTCTTAACAGGAATAAAGTATTGCAATTAGGACCCGGCAATGCGCCCTTATTATTTACTGATTATGTGGTGCAGGTGAAAACAGAGGTAGGCCAGCCGGTATCTAATTTTTACGGTTATATTTTCGATGGAGTATATAAAAATCAGGCACAAATTGATGCCTCGCCACATGTGGAAGGTACTACGCCCGGTGAGCCTGTTGTGCGCGATGTGAACCATGATAAAGTAATTGATGCTAACGACCAAACTACATTGGGTAATGCGCAAGCCAATTTCAATGCAGGCATCGTCAATACGTTTAATTACAAAGGCTGCGAGTTTTCGTTTATGTTTCAGGGATCATTTGGTGGAGAAATTACCAACCAGCTCACCCGCTATCTCGGTATCTGGAACGGCGGCCGTAATGCGTATGCAGGTGTTGCCAATTACTGGCGTTCTGAAAGCGATCCTGGCGATGGCATTCATTTCAAACCTTCTATTAACCCAACTGCTATGGAGCAAGGTTTTTCGAGCTATTGGGTAGAAGATGCTACATGGGTGCGTTTAAAAAATATAAGATTAAGCTATGCACTTCCGCAACAGTGGCTTAACAAGCTACCTGTAAAGGGTATAAGAGTGTATGTAAATGCTGAAAATGTATATCTGTGGAGTAAGTACACCAACTACGATCCGGAAAATACGACTTACCCCGCAACGGTTCCTTCTTCCACCTCCACCAATGCATTGCCTACAGGTGCTTTCTATGGAGTGGATTATGGCTCTTACCCGGTACCACGCGTTGTTACATTTGGAGCAAAGCTCAATTTTTAATTAGTAAAAGAGTAATGATAATGAAAGCTAAAAATATAGTACAGATTATTATAGCAGCGGTATGCACCTTAGCATTTAGTTGCAAAAAATCGTTTCTTGACCTTAGTCCTATATCTAATGCCAATGCCAACAATTTTTATAAAACAAAGGCAGATTTTGAGAATGCCATTCATGCTGCTTATGCAACATTGTATGTGATTTACGATCCCGAAGAAGCCGTGTCGTATGGAGAGATACGCTCGGATAATGCAACGCTATATGCCGTAGCAGGTACACAGGCAGATAAATGGGCAATAAGAGATCATACAGAAACGCCAAGCAACACGATGGTGTATCAGTATTGGCGGGACTATTACAAAGCTTTATTTAATATCAATAATGTGTTGGAAAAGATTGATGTTGCGGGCCTGGACGAGGCTTATACCAACAGTGTAAAAGCAGAGATGCTATTTTTACGTGGTTTGTATTATTACAATATGGTGCAGCTTTGGGGAGAAGTACCCATCGTTACAAAAGTAGTAAGTGCAGAAGAAAGCTATAAAATATTACGCTCGCCCGTTGCCGATGTATATGCGCAGATAGTATCCGATTTAAAGTTTGCAGTAGATCATCTTCCGCAGGCAGATGCTGTACCGGCGCCTGGTCGTGCTTCAAAAGGTGCTGCCGAAACAGTGCTGGGCAAAGTATATCTATCCATGGGTGATAAAACGAATGCTGCTGCCGTATTAATGGATGTGTATAACAGTCAGCAATACGAACTATTGCCAGACTATTCCTCCTTATGGGGACCTACCGTTAAAAACACGAAAGAATCCATCTTTGAGATACAGTTTATAGGCGGCTCTGCCAGTACGCCTTACAGTCCTTACTGGACAGCATTTGCGCCTGTTACCAATGGCGTAATTACTGCGTATGGCGGTGGTATCAACCAGGTGACTGATGATTTGTATAATGAGTATGAAACCGGTGACCCCAGGCGGGATGCATCTATAGACACCGGATATACCAATGCAAGCGGCGATTTTGTAGCTATTAAATTCCCTAAAAAATGGGAAGATCGTGGCGCGCCTACCAGTGGCACGCAGGAATTGAGTAGAAATAATTTTATGGTGTTGCGTTATGCAGATGTGTTGTTATTGTTAACCGAAGCCACCGGCGATCCGCAATATATGAACCAGGTTCGAGCCCGCGCAGGTTTAGCTTTATATGGTACAGCCGGTTATCCTTCTGCAACTTATCCCACGTTAGATGCAGCGCTCGAACATGAAAGGAGAGTAGAGCTTGCGTTGGAGTTTCACCGGTATTTCGATCTGATGAGAACAGGCAGAGCCGTAGCTGTACTAACAGCAAAGGGCAAACTGGTTACTCAAGACAGGTTGTTATTTCCTATACCGCAATATGTCATTACTCAAAATCCGGCCATCACTCAAAATGAAGGGTATTAGTAAATAAATACGTGCGATTATCCATATAAATTATTCTAAAAATTAACTATTAAAAATGCGCTCTTTTTATCAACCCACTTTGGGTATTATTATCGGTAACAGGGATTTTTTTCCTGATAGATTAGTAGCTGAAGCAAGGGCAGAGTTGATTGACTTTTTAAAGCAGTTACAAATAAAGCCGGTCATGCTTAGTGATGCAGACACGAAGTTGGGCGGCGTAGAAACCTTTGCCGAAGCACAAAAATGTGCCGCTTTATTTCGTGACCATGCCCGTGAAATTGATGGTGTACTGGTAGTGCTTCCCAATTTTGGCGACGAAAAAGGAGTAGCAGAAACATTGAAGCTTGCCAACCTCAATGTGCCGGTATTGATTCAGGCATATCCTGATAATCTGAATAAACTGGATGTAGTAAACCGCCGCGATTCCTGGTGTGGTAAGATTTCTGTTTGCAATAACTTATATCAATATGGCATTAAATATTCGCTTACTACAAAGCATGTAACATCGTTAAACGACGAAACTTTTAAAAAAGACCTGCTTGATTTTGTAGCTGTTTGTAAGGTAGTAAATGGATTAAGAAGTGTGCGTATTGGCGCAGTAGGTGCCAGGCCTACTGCATTTAATACTGTTAGGTATAGTGAGAAAATATTACAGCGTAATGGCATATCTGTAACGACGGTTGACCTTTCAGAGATTTTGGGCAATGCTAATAAGCTTACCGCAAATGATCAATCGGTAAAAGATAAATTGGAAAAAATTCATGCCTATACATCAACAGGTAAAACGCCGGGTGATAAGCTAATTCAAATTGCAAAACTGGATGTAGTGCTGAGGGAATTTATGGAGGCTAATGCGCTGGATTGCACCGCTATTCAATGCTGGACTTCCTTACAACAAAACTATGGCTGTAATGTATGTACCAGCATGAGCATGATGAGCGAGAATATGCTGCCAAGCGCCTGCGAAGTAGATGTTACAGGTACACTCAGTATGTATGCTATGCAATTGGCCAGCGGCTCTCCCAGTGCTTTGGTTGATTGGAACAACAACTATGCAGACGATGATACCAAGTGCGTTTTATTTCATTGCGGCAACTGGGCTAAATCTTTTCTGCCCGATATACAAATAAGTACGGCGCCTATATTGGGTACTACCGTTGGTACAGAAAACACCTATGGTGCGTTGGACGGGCGCACACCTGCCATGCCACTCACTTACGGGCGCATCAGTACAGATGATTGTAAAGGCATTATTAAAGCTTATGTGGGTGAGGGTGAATTAACAAATGATGAATTAAAAACTTTTGGCAACCGTGCCGTAGCACAAATAAACAATTTACAGGGATTGATGAAATACGTATGCCGTAATGGTTTTGAGCACCATGTGGTAATGAACGCCAGTAAAACTGCCGGTATTCTTAAAGAAGCGCTTGAGAACTATTTAGGCTGGGAAACCTATGTGCACGAATGACTTTTATACAAACTCTAAAGGAGATGATTTTGAATAACAATATACAAGCTACAGGTGTTCGAAACCTGAATGTTGTGTTTGAAAGTAAAGTAATCTCCGTCATTGCGAGCGGAGCGAAGCAATCAGTGGCTGGTAGTATAATCAAGATAAACCATTAGTATTTGCTAACTGCGTAAATCTTGTTATAAAATTCAAACCAAGCTATTAATAATGGTTTACAGCATAGCACAGATTGCTTCACTCCACCCGCAATGACGAGGGATTTGAACACTGATGGTATACAAACTCCTAAAGGAGTTCAATTGGAACAGCCTGATGTGAACCATCAGGAAAAAGTGATAATAAAATGACAACAAAAGAGCTTAAACAAAAATCTATTGAGTATCGTAAGAAAATACTCCAATACATTGTAAAAGCAAAAGCAGGACATACGGGCGGTAGCCTTTCCTGTACCGATATTTTAAATGTTTTGTACAATGAAATCATGAATGTATCACCGCAAAATTTTACTTCGCCAGACCGCGACAGGTATATCCAGAGTAAAGGACACACGGTAGAAGCATTGTTTGTGGTATTGGCAGATAAAGGCTTTTTCCCGGAAGAAGATTTGAATACGTTATGCCAATACAAATCCCATTATATCGGGCATCCAACACGCAAAGTAAATGGGGTGGAACAAAACACAGGTGCATTAGGGCATGGCTTGCCCATTGCCGTGGGTACCGCAATTGCCGCCAAATTGGATAATAAAGATTTCAGAGTATTTACCTTATTAGGTGATGGCGAAATGCCCGAAGGCAGCAACTGGGAGGCTGCTTTAAGTGCCGCACATTATAAGCTGGATAATCTTTGTGCTATCGTGGATAAAAACAATTTGCAGATAACCGCTACTACGGCAGATGTATGTAATACGGATCCGCTGGATGAGAAATGGAAAAGTTTTGGCTGGGCTGTAAAAGAGGTGGATGGCAATGATGTGGAAGCGTTGAAAAACGTTTTAAGTAATCTTCCGTTTGAAGCAGGCAAGCCGAGTTTTTTAATTGCGCATACTACCAAAGGAAAAGGTGTAAGCTACATGGAAAATACTTTAAAATGGCATCATGGTGTTCCTTCCAATGAAGAGTACAAGCAGGCAATACGGGAATTAGAAGAATCATTATTAACTATTTAAAGATGATGTAATAAAGTCCCTTTTTAAGAGGGATTTAGGGAGGCTCTTATGGCAGAACAAGTAAACGCATTACCTTATAAAGCTAATCTGGATATTTATTCCGAAACATTGCAACGGCTGGCGGAAACAGACAGCAATATTATTGCTGTAACCAGCGATAGTCGTGGCTCCGGCAAACTGGTGCCCTTTGGAAAAAAATTTCCTGCACAAATTATTGAAGTAGGCATTGCAGAGCAAAACCTGGTGGGTGTAGCGGCTGGTCTTGCTTCCTGCGGAAAAAAGGTGTTTGCCACCTCCCCGGCTTGTTTTCTTACGGCAAGGGCATTAGAGCAAATTAAGAACGATGTGGCATATAGCAACAATCCTGTAAATGTCGTTGGTATCAGCGCCGGCGTAAGTTATGGCGCTTTGGGCACTACGCATCACAGCCTGCACGATTATGCGGCTTTGAGAGCCATCAACAATATTATCATCGTAGCACCCGCAGATAATTATGAAACAGAACAGGCAATAGAAGTGGCTGCCAAAACAAATGCACCGGTGTATTTGCGCTTTGGCAAAAAGCCTATGCCTCCTTTGAAGGAAACAACTGGTGAAGTGTTTCAGTTTGGTAAAGGGCGTGTAATAACGGAAGGAACGGATGTGGCAATAGTAGCATGTGGCGAAACTGTTTATCCTGCATTGGAAGCTGCACATCTGTTGAAAGAGAAGAACATTACAGCTACCGTTATCAGTATGCATACCATCCGGCCATTGGATACGGATTTGCTGGCGCATGTTGCCCAACAATGTAAAGCGGTGGTTACTGTGGAGGAACATAGTGTATATGGTGGATTAGGAGAGGCCTGCGCTGCTTATTTATTGCAACAGGGTATTTGCAAACCTTTTAAAATCATAGGCATTCCCGATGAATATACCGTTACAGGTTCTCAGGCAGACATTTTTAATCATTATGGAATAAATAAAGAGGGCATCGCAGCACAGGCAATGAAGCTATTGCAATGATTAATGAAAGTCTCATAATTTATAATATAAACATATTTATCTGTTCAATGTACAACCGCAAAGAACACCGGGAATACAAAGAAAAACTACGTGTACGCTGTGGTTAAAAAACAAGCTGTACTTTTCTCATGACGCATACTTACAACATATCACCTGTTTACTCAGTAAAACAAAAAACATTTTTTGTTATTTGTAAAGTATGCCTGTTTATTTTGTTGCCATCCATCTGTTATTGCCAGCAAAAAATTGAGCAATGGAACAGGTTTGAAACATCTTTTACCTACAACTGTAAAACAAACCCTTTTACAGATGTGAAAATCACTGCAACATTTATACACCAGGATACAACACTTACAGTAGAAGGATTTTATGATGGTAATAACCGGTTTGCCATACGTTTCATGCCCGAAAAAACAGGAGCCTGGCATTATGTTACTGCAAGTAATATAAAATCATTAGATAATCAAAAAGGGCAGTTTGAATGTGTAAAAGCCGACAGCAACAATCATGGCATTGTACGGGTTAGCAATACGTATCATTTTAAATATGCTGATGGAACGCCGTTTTATCCGGTAGGCACTACTGCTTATGCCTGGAATCACATGGGTAAACAATTGCAACAAATCACATTGCAATCCTTAAAAGGATCTGGTTTTAATAAATTACGCATGTGCGTCTTTCCAAAGAATTATGACCTCGTAAAAGAAGAACCCGAAATCTTTCCTTTTAATGCAACAGGTGCTGAAAAAAATGCGGAAGGGAATCAACGAAGGAAATGGGACTTCTCTACTTTTAATGTTGCTTTTTTTCAAACATTAGAAAAACAAATTGATTCATTAAATGCTATCGGTATTCAGGCAGATCTTATTCTTTTTCATCCTTATGATAAAGGTCGCTGGGGTTTCGATTCGCTTCCGATGGATGTAAACAAGCGGTATCTTGAATATGTTATGGCAAGGCTTGGTTCATTCAAAAATGTATGGTGGTCTGTTGCTAACGAATGGGATTTGGTTAAGTACAAAACGCATGACCAATGGCTTGATCTGGCTAAATACATTTATGAAAACGATCCCTATCATCACCTTAGCTCTATACATGGCAGCACTGCAAAATATATTGAGTATTGGCTGCCTTATTTTACACATGCCAGTATTCAGGATGAAGCATCCGTAATGCACTGGGGTGCTGCAAGCATCCTGCGCAATGCCTATCAAAAGCCAGTGATATATGATGAAGTAGGTTATGAAGGAAACCTGTTGCAACGTTGGGGACGTTACAGCGGTGAAGAAATGACATACCTGATGTGGATGGGTGCCATTGGCGGCACGTATGTTACACATGGAGAAGCGTATATGTTTCATGATGCGGGCGATACTATTTTTTGGGCAAAAGGCGGAACGTTTAAAGGCACCAGTTGGAAGCGGGCTGCATTTCTTAGAAAAATATTGGAAGCAGGTCCTGGTCCATTAGAGCCTGCAGATATCAGCAGAGATATGCAAACGGCAACGGCCGGTGCAGGGTATTACCTGGTTTATTTTGGAAAAGAAATGAATAAAGATTGGTTTTTTAACCTGCCTGCAAAAAACGGTTCTTACGCAAGGCCAGTTGCAGGCAATCAGTATAAAGTAGAAATTATTGATACCTGGGATATGACTGTTACGCCTTATCCGAAACTATTTACGACAGGTGCAGAAGACGATTATCGTTTTTATGACAAAGACATGCAAAAACTGCAATTGCCCATGAAACCCTATTTGGCTTTGCGCATCACCCAAATACATTAAACATGAAGAACCGCCTTTATATCATTACATGCTTACTGCTGTGTAGCGTATTGTTGGTGCAGTGTGGCAGAAAAAACAATAGCAATAATAAGCAACAGAAAATAGCAGTAGTGATCTCTACCTTAAATAATCCATGGTTTGTTTTCCTGGGAGAGCAGGCTTCAGCAAAAGCACAATCACTGGGTTATGAAACCAGATTGTTCGATTCTCAAAATAATACGGCATTGGAGAGCGATCATTTTGATAACATTATTGTAGAAGGATTTGATGCTATCCTGTTTAATTCTACCGATGCGGATGGTTCGGTTGCCAATGTTCAGAAAGCCAAAACAGCCGGCATCCCTGTATTTTGCATGGACAGGGAGATCAATTCACTCAATGCAGCCACTTCGCAGATATTGTCTGATAGTTATTCCGGCGCTGTATCTATAGGAAAATGTTTTGTGCAGCAGCTTAACAAAAAAGGTAATTATGTGGAACTACTTGGTTTAGTTGGCGATAATAATACATGGGCAAGATCAAAAGGTTTTCATAGTGTGGTAGATAATTATCCCGGTTTAAAGTTAGTTGCCCAGCAAAGTGCCGATTTTGACCGCAACAAAGCCATGGAAGTGATGGAATCTACATTGCAGGCACACCCGGATATTGATGGCATTTTTTGTGGTAACGACGCAATGGCTATGGGCGCTTACCAGGCGTTGCTTTCTGCGGGCAAAGCAGATAAAGTAAAAGTGTTTGGCTTTGATGGTGCTGCTGATGTAATTAATGCCATCAAAGAAAATAAGGTATGTGCCACCGGTATGCAGTTTCCGCTAATCATGGCGCAAACAGCAGCAACATTTGCAGATGAATACATAAAAGGCAAGAGAGACTTTCCCCGGAAAGTACCTGTTGCGGTAGAACTGGTTACAAAAAAGAATGTGGATGACTACATTGCTTATGGCAAAAAATGATAAAAAAGTGGCAATGAATAAGTGGATAAGATATGGTTTATTGGTGCTTGTTATTGCATTGCTGGGATATAATTCTATCTATATCAAAAAACTAAGCGATATAAAGCAGGATACAAGCGGAAAGTTCGGCGTAAAAGCGTTTGTGCAAAAGCTTTGGAAGGAAAAGCTGCCTGCAAAATTGCAAACTGCAGTTACTATAGATACGCTGCAAACTGCCATTCAATCAAATCCTGCAACAGCATTTGAAAAATATACACATGCACTGGCGTTAGGCAATTATCGGTATGCTTTAATAAAAACTATCGCCATTGTTAATGCCGTGAATGAAGATAATGTTGCTATCACTCTTTCAGCTGCGACACCTGTTAAAGCTACATTAGTTACTGAATTTGTATATGGTAATGCTTTGCGCGATGCTTCAGGTTTGATTAGCCTGAAAGATTTTCCCAACACCACAGATTTGAATAGTATTTCGGAAGAACTAAATAAAATTATCAGGCAACAAGTAGTGCCTTCTTTCAAATCTTCTTTACAACCGGGCAATAAAATAGAATGTATAGGCGCAGTGCAATTAAATAAAGAACATATTCATTTTAATGACCTGGAAATAATACCGGTAAGTGTAAAAGTTATATCGTAATGCTGATAGCTAAAAACATAACCAAGAAATTTTCCGGTGTAACGGCACTCAATAATATTTGCCTGGAATTGCACCCTGGCAAGGTAAACGCCATCATCGGCGAAAACGGTGCAGGCAAATCTACCTTAATGAAAATATTCTCTGGCGTACACACGCAATACGAAGGAGACATTATTTATAACGGTAATAAAGTACAGTTTGCCAGTACTAAAGATGCTGAAGAGGCAGGCATTGCCATTATCCATCAGGAATTAAACCTGGTGCCACATTTAAGCATTACGGAGAATATTTTTCTTGGCAGGGAAATAACCAATGCTTTCGGTATACTGAATAAAAAGAACATGTGCGAGCAAACAAAATTGTTGTTGAAGAAGGTAAACCTAAACCTACATCCTGATACACTTATTTATAAATTAAAAGTAGGGCAGCAGCAATTGGTGGAGATAGCAAAGGCGCTGCATACCAATGCCGAAGTGATTATAATGGACGAACCCACTTCAGCCATTACCGACAAAGAGGTAGATAATCTTTTTGCTATTATTGATGAACTCACTGCGAACAATAAAACCATCGCTTATATTTCTCATAAATTAAATGAACTTTTTCAGAAAGCGGATAGATATACAGTTTTAAGAGATGGTGCTACAATAGGTGCCGGTGAAATGAAAGATATTACACATGATGAATTGGTGGAGAAGATGGCTGGCAGAAAAATAATGATTGAAAGAAATACAATGAATGCAGCCAGTAACGAGCCATTACTTCAGCTAAAGAATATTTGTCTGCAAAACCCTGAAAACAGTGGTGATAATGTAGTGCATAATGTATCCTTAACGCTGCATAAAGGAGAAGTCATTGGTGTGTATGGGTTAATGGGAGCAGGGCGCACAGAATTAATGGAAACTATTTTTGGTTTGCATCCTTCACTAAGTTCAGGTGAGTTGTACATGGAATCAAAAAGTAAAAAATTTAAATCACCGGCAGATGCCATCAAAGCCGGTATTATGCTCATTCCCGAAGATCGTAAGTCGCAAGGACTTTGCCTTGACCTGACTGTTCGTGATAATATATGCATCACCGTGTTAGACAAGCTACAGCAATGGGACATTTTCTTAAATAAAAGAAAAGAAACAGCGCTTTCCAAAGCGTATATTCAGCAATTATCCATAAAAACAGCTTCGCAGGAAACACAGGTTCGTAATCTTAGTGGCGGTAATCAGCAAAAAATTGTTTTGGCAAAATGGCTTGCTAAAACCCCAAAAGTATTATTGTTGGATGAGCCTACCCGTGGTATTGATGTGGGTGCCAAATCGGAAATATACAAGTTAATAAAGGAGATGGCTGCCAAAGGGTTAGGCGTAATAGTGGTTTCTTCCGAAATACCCGAAATACTGGCTTTGGCTAATCGTGTGCTGGTAATGTGCGAAGGCAAACTTACCGCCGATATGCCTGTCGCGGAAGCTACAGAATCAAACATGCTTACATACGCTCTTCATCGTAATTAAATTATTAAAATGCTGGCAATAAGTTCTTCCTATTCTTTAAACACTCAACGCCTTAAACGATTTCAATCGCTGATAGCATTATTGTTATTATGTGTGATATTAACTGTGCTATCAGACAAGTTTTTTTCTTCGGAAAACGGCTTAAATGTCTTACGCCAGACTGCGGTGAATATCTGCATAGCTACCGGCATGACGCTGGTTATTCTTACCGGCGGCATTGACCTTTCCGTGGGGTCTATACTCGCGCTGTGCGGAGCGGCGACGGCGGGCTTGCTTAAAAACGGTATGGTGTTACCATCATTAGACATCTTTATAGGCTTTACTGTTTTAGGTGCTATACTGGCTGCCATGCTCATTGGCTGGTTAATAGGATTATTCAACGGCTTTGTTATCACCAAATTCAATGTACCACCTTTTGTAGCAACTTTAGCTATGCTTACCATTGCACGCGGCTTTACTATGTTGTACACGCAAGGGCAGCCTATCAGCAATTTGGGGCAGCAGTTTGTGTACATAGGCGCCGGCTCTTTTTTAGGAATACCTGTTCCGGTATGGATTGCGGCACTGGTGGTGTTGATAGCTGCTTTCATCACACAAAAAACAAAACTCGGGCGCTATATCTATGCTATTGGCGGCAATGAAACGGCTGCAAAATTCTCCGGCATTAACGTTTCAAAAGTGAAGATGGTGGTGTATGCAATGGCTGGTGCAATGGCAGCTATCGGCGGTATCATTGTTACATCACGCTTAGATTCTGCGCAGCCAAATGCAGGTATCAGTTATGAGTTGGATGCGATTGCCGCCGTAGTGATTGGCGGTACTTCTTTAAGTGGCGGGCGTGGCACCGTTTGGGGCACTGTAATGGGCGCCATTATTATTGGTGTGTTGAACAATGGATTGGTATTGCTCAATGTATCGCCTTTCTGGCAACAGGTGGTTAAAGGGGCGGTTATATTGCTTGCTGTAATTATTGATAAGTTAGGCGATAAGAAGGAATAAGGATTGTCTTTATGGATTTTGGAATAAACTGCTTGTCAAAAAGCCAAATGCACGTATGCCTTTATACAAGATGTCTATAAAATATAAATGTCAACGAATAAATATATATTAGCCATAGACCAGGGAACCAGCTCTACCAAATCCATCATATTTGATGAGAAAGGGAAAGCCGTTGCCAAAGGTGTTGAGCCACTGAACACCCGCTATCTGGAGCATGGTTTTGTAGAACAGGATCCTGAAGAAATTTATCAGAATGTATTATCATCGCTAAAAAAATGTTTACAGGATTTTACTGCCAAAGGAAATGTAGTGGAATCCATTCAGGCAGCTGGCATTTCCAATCAAAGAGAAACGTTTGTAGTGTGGGATCAAAACGGCGAACCGCTGCACCCGGCAGTAGTTTGGCAATGCAAGCGCTCTGTAAAGGTTTGTGAAACCCTGCAACAAAAAGGGTTAGCAGATACGGTGCAGCAAAAAACAGGGTTAATTATTGATCCCTATTTTTCAGCTACCAAATTAATATGGCTTTTTCAAAATGAACCACAGGTAAAAAAGGCTATCAAAAATGGCGAAGCTTATTTTGGCACGATAGATACCTGGCTCTTGCATAAATTTACAAATGGCGCATCGTATGCCACTGATCATACCAATGCCTCACGTACTTTATTTTTTAATATTCATTCGCTCACCTGGGATAAAGAACTTATAGCTGCATTTGGATTAACTGGCATTCATTTACCGGAAGTAAAACCTTCTGCTGCATCATTCGGTACCTCCACATTTAATGGATTATTTCAACAGCCCATACCAATTACCGCAATGATAGGCGATTCCCATGCAGCCGCATTTGGTGAAGGTTGTTTTGACTCCGGCACTGCCAAAGCTACAATGGGCACAGGTTGCAGCATATTAATGAATATTGGTGATAAACCGCTGGCTTCTCAAAACGGAATGGTTACTACTATTAACTGGAGTATTGAAGGAAACATTAATTATGCTTTAGAGGGTGTGATTGTTAGCTGCGGCGCCACTATAGAGTGGCTGAAAAATGAATTGCAATTATTCAGCAACAGCAGCGAAACAGAAGTGATGGCAGGTGCAGTAGACGACAATAGCGGTGTTTATCTTATCCCTGCATTTAGTGGGTTGGGCTCGCCATATTGGCAAATGGAAAGAAGAGCTTCCATTACTGGAATGAGCTTTGGTACCACAAAACAACATATCGTTAGGGCCGCTTTAGAATCAGTGGCATATCAAATTAAAGATGTGATTGCTGCTATGCAAAAAGATACTGGTATTAATTTAAAAGAATTGATGGTGCACGGTGGTCTTACAGCCAATCAGTTTATAATACAATTTCTTGCTGATGTTTTAAATAAGCCTGTTCATATTAGTACGATGCCTGATATTTCTGCATTGGGCGCTGCTTATATGGCTGGGCTTCAGATAGGTGTGTATGATAATATGGATGCTTTACGTACGTTGGCTAATACCAAAAAGCAATACGCACCCCATGATACTTTTTTGGCAGAAAGATCTTACAAAGGTTGGTTAAATGCAATCATGAATAATGTTTGATACCCTTACTATTTTTTATTCAAACATTAAGATATTGATGTTATCTGGTTCGTATAAAAATACTCTTAATAATCGCAATACACGTGCTTGTTGTAATGTGCTGTATGGTGTATGTGAAGAAAAAAAGTCTGGTAGGCTACCCGATAAAAACAACATGGAAGAGCAAAACAGTAAAACACTAATAACATTTTGGTTCGATAAGCAATAACACTATGAAATTAATATCTTATTTTTTACACAGGCAGGCACAATTAAAATTCTGGATAATTGTATGTGTTTTAATTGCAAATAAATGTATAGCGCAGCCAATAGTATCTGTGCAACAGCCGTCTTTTAAAACAGATACATTCAACATCTTGAGCTATGGTGCGAAAGCTGATGGACTGATACTCAACACTAAAAGTATTAATGATGCAATAACGGCATGCAATAAAAATGGTGGCGGAGTGGTGCTGGTGCCAAAAGGATTTTGGTTAACGGGCCCATTGGTTTTATTATCCAATGTAAACCTCCATGTTGCTAAAGATGCATTGTTGCAATTCACCTCCGATAAAGATCAGTACGAATTAGTAGCAGGCAATTATGAAGGGTTGCCTGCATACAGAAATCAGTCGCCGCTTTCAGCAAACGGCGCAGAAAACATTGCTATTACAGGTGAAGGTATTGTGGATGGAAATGGAGGCGCCTGGCGTGCTGTAAACCATAAAAAACTTTCCGAGATGGAATGGAAAAAACTAATTGCATCGGGCGGTATTGTAAATGCAGATAGCACACAATGGTATCCTTCAAAAAATTATTTACAGGGTTCACAAACAAAAAACGCTGGGGTTATCGTCTCCGGAAAAACGGCTGCGGATTATGCAGATATTAAAGACTTCTTAAGACCTAATTTACTGGTATTTACCAAGTGCAAAAAGGTGTTGCTCGAAGGCATTACCTTTCAAAACTCCCCGGCGTGGTGCTTGCATCCTTTAATGTGCGAAGATCTGACAGTAAGAAATGTATATGTAAAAAATCCCTGGTATGCGCAAAACGGCGACGGTATTGATGTGGAAAGTTGCAGTAATGTATTGATTGAGAGTAGTACATTTGACGTAGGTGACGATGGCATTTGTGTAAAATCGGGTCGTGATGAAGAAGGCAGAAAAAGAGGCATGCCCACGAAAAATATGGAAGTTAGAAATTGTGTGGTGTATCATGCACATGGTGGTTTTGTTATTGGCAGCGAAATGAGTGGTGGTGCAAAAGATATTTATGTGCATGATTGCACATTTATTGGTACTGATATAGGCTTACGGTTTAAAACAACAAGAGGGCGCGGCGGTGTGGTAGAAAATATTTATGCTTCCAATATCAACATGAAAGATATTGTAAATCAAGCCATACTTTTCGACATGTATTATGCCGGCGACCCATCAATGAAAGACGGTATTCCGCAGGTGGAAACGAAGCCCGTAACAGCAGCTACCCCTGTTTTTAAAGATTTTTATATTGATAATGTTGTTTGTAATGGTGTTTCAAAAGCTGTATTTATTAGAGGGTTGCCTGAAATGCATATCTCCAATATTAACCTCACCAACCTGGTTATGCAGGCAGACAAAGGCATTGATTGCAACGAAGCATCTAACATCCATTTTAAAAATGTTCAGTTAGTAACAAAAGAAACTTCTCCGGTTATTAATGTATTTAATAGCGATACTGTCCTATTTGATAGTATAAGCTACAATAACAATGCAGCCGTATTGTTAAAGCTATCCGGTGGAAAAACAAAGAATATTCATCTTATAAATACGGATACAAACAATGCTCAAAAAACGGTAACGTTTAATGCCGGTGCAAAAGAATCCGCATTAATAAAATAAAGGCTATTTCTTCCTCTTTTTTGACGATTCTCTTATCAGCAATTCCGGTTGTAAAATTTTTCTTTCAAAATCAACAATAGGTCTTCTAGCTTCAATAGTTTTTATTAAAAGCTCTGTTGCAATTCTTCCCATTTCAAATGCAGGTTGCCGTATAACAGAAAGGGAGGGCACAAGCAGATCTGTAAGATCAAGATTGCTGAATCCTATTAATCCAAGCTCGTCGGGGATTTTTATTTTTTTTGCCGTGCAGTAGCGCACAAAATTCGTGGTGAGTTTATCTGAGGCTGCAAAGAATGCATCAGGTGTATTGCTCAACTGCATTGCTTCGTTCATGCTCTGTTCAACTTCTTCGTATATCATTCCGCCATGCCTGCAATATTTAATGAGCGAATTATCCACAGCACATCCGGCATCGGTCAACGCTTTTTTATAACCTGCAAGCCTTTCCTGTGTTATGGATAAATGTTCAGCATTTGCAAGCATGGCAATACGTTTAAAACCACATTTGATTAATTCTGTAGTTGCATCATAAGCACCTTTGAAATTATCAATAGAAATTTTATGTGTTTTTATTTCTTCGACCACGCGATCAAAGAAAACGACAGGAAAACCATTTTTATATAGCTTAGTTATATGATCATAATTACTCGTTTCAGTAGATACTGTAATCAGGCAACCATCAACGGAGTGGGAAGCTAAAAAATTGATATTGTTCAATTCGCGTTCATAGCTTTCCAGGCTTTGCGTAATGATAACGTTATACCCTTTAATGAATGCAACCGACTCAATACCATTAATTATCTGCGAGAAAAAACTGTTCGCAATTTCTGCAATGATGACACCGATGGAACGGGTTCTTTTTTCTCTTAAACTTACAGCTATAGGATTCGGACGATAATTAATACTTTCGGCATAGTCCCTTACCATTTTTTTTGTTGCCTCGCTTATTTCATGACTGTCGTGCAAAGCGCGGCTTATGGTGGAAACTGATAACCCCAATGCTTTAGATATATCTTTCAATTTGGCAGCTTCATACTTCATTTAATAAAATTATTGATTTTATAACTCATAAGGCTTTGTTACATGGATACAAGGTGAAGTGTATTAAATAATCAAGAGAACAGCAAGACATTAAAGTATAAAAAAAACAACCGTTCTAAAAATTGACAAAAATGGATTTGCAATTCCCGGTCATATCTTTCCGCTAATGGTAAAAACAAAAGGGCTTTTAGAACGTCATGGACATACAGAGGTAGCAGTAGATCTGGCCCGTTTGGCAGGTTTGAAATCTTCTGCTGTATTGATTGAAGTTTTAAGTGAGGATGACTTTATAGCTCGTATGCCAGGATTAAGGGGGTTAGCTGATCGTTTAATGTAAGGCTGGTAGTATCAAAAATATACTTGAGTATATGACCACCTCGGAGAGCTAAGACATTATTTGTAGTACTTAATCTTACTGATTATTTTTTATAAATGAGAATAAAAATGATTGTTGTTTAAAGCGGTTGGATATTGGTCAACAGCTTTCTTATTTCCGTTCATCAGGCTACTCTTGATGGTTGCTTTTCAGTAGTCCCTGTTTTCTTTTCATTTAACAGTTTAAAGATAGTGGATTAAATGAATATATTGCTTACATCTTTAGCTTGTGCTAATTCCTTACTGTCTTTGAATTTTTGATGGATGTGTTACCAAAGCCATACCTGCCGCTTTGTGCCCGTTCCCGGCTGTAAAATTGCAACCACTATTCAATATGTGTTTGTAATTTTTAGGATGAGCTGTATATTTTTTATTCTAAACTTCGCAAACATAAAATATGCTAGATAATATGGTTCTGTTTTGAAGTAGTTATCGAGTTAAGATTAAAATAAGTGCGGAATGGGTTTTTAAAAGTAAATATGAAAGGATATATTGTTATTAGTAAAATAAGGAACAAAAATGAGATTCGAACGAACTTAATTCAGCTGAAAATACAATTAAAAAGAAAGACCGTTGAAAATCAACGGTCTTAAACAATTTCTGTGATCCCGCTGGGACTCGAACCCAGGGCCCCAACATTAAAAGTGTTGTGCTCTACCAACTGAGCTACGAGATCAAATCACCCGTTTTGGGGAGTGCAAAAATAGTAGAATAAAAATGCCTACCAAATTTTTTGCCTATAATTTCCGTTCTGCATATCCTTTTATGCTGCAAACATTTTTGAATGCTTATTTTTGAGCCATTAATTGCAGAGGGATATGTCGTACTTTACAGATAAAGTTGTGGTCGTTACAGGTGGCTCTGAAGGTATTGGCAGGGCACTGGTAGAAGCGTTGCTAAAACTGGGCGCTAAGGTATCTACCTGTGGTAGAAATTTTGACAAGCTGTATCAGTTGCAAACGCATTGCGCCGGTAAGCCGCTGTTTATTAAAAAAACCGATGTGAGCAGCGAACTGGAGTGCAAAAGCTTCATTAATGATACCCTTAAAGTATATAACCGTATAGATATGCTCATCAACAACGCAGGCATCTCTATGCGGGCTATGTTTGCCGAAACGGATCTCGAAACCCTGCATCGGCTGATGGATGTAAACTTTTGGGGTGCTGTATATTGTACCAAATATGCGCTGCCATATATTACTGCACAGAAAGGCACTATTGTAGGCGTGTCGTCTATTGCCGGTTTCCGGGGCTTGCCCGGACGCTCGGGTTATTCGGCATCCAAGTTTGCCCTTAATGGCTGGCTCGAAGCATTGCGCACCGAATTGCTGCATACCGGCGTACATGTAATGTGGGTATGTCCCGGCTTTACGGCTTCCAATATACGCAACGTAGCGCTCAATAAAGATGCAGAGCCCCAGGGCGAGTCGCCACTGGATGAATCGAAACTGATGAGTGCTGAAGAGTGTGCAGCACATATTTTGAAAGCCATTGAAAAAAGAAAACGCACGCTCGTGCTTACTGCCAATGGCGTACAAACAGTCTTGATAAATAAATATTTTCCGGCGCTCGCAGATAAGCTTGTTTATAACTTCTTTTTTAAAAACGGAAAGCTGGCCAAATAAGCTGTTTTATCTTGCAGCCCTTGAATGTTTATGCCTATCGCTACTTTATCAACAGATATTGGCACCATTGATTATCTTTCGGGTGCTATAAAAGGACAATTATTAACCGCCCATCCGGCATTGAATATCGTTGATGTTACCCATACTTTATCGCCATCCAACTATCAGCAAACGGCTTACATCTGCAGCAATGCATACAAGTATTTTCCGCCAGGTACATTGCATATACTTATTATCAATTTGTTTGAAACATCGCCGGATAAAGTGCTTTTTGCCGAGTATAATAATCAATACATCATTTGTCCCGATAATGGCATTCTTACTATGATTACCGGCGCCAAACCGGAGAAAGTGTATGCTGTAGCAGTGCAGCCGGGTAGCAATATCGGAACACTCCATTATACCCAAACCGTTGCTAAGGCAATAGGTAAGATATTAGGTGGAACCAGCATAACAGATATTGGACAGCCGGTAAATCATATTGTAGAAAAATATCCGCTACGCTCCACCATTGGCACCAACTGGATAGAAGGGCAAATTATTTTTATTGACCATTTTGAAAATGTAGTAGTCAATATCACCCGCGAAGAATTTGAAGAGCATCGCAAGGGGCGCGATTTTAAAATAGAGTTTATGCGCGGCGAAGTTATTAGTTCATTAAGCGAAAATTATGCGGCGGTATCGCCCGGCGAAAAGCTGGCCTGGTTTAATGCTTCCGGTTTATTAGAAATCGCCATTAACAAAGGCAATATGGCGGGCTTGTTTGGTTTGTACAGTTATGCTTCCGAAGCAGCACAAAGTGCCGCGATGCACCATAAATATTTCTATCAAACCGTAAGGATTTATTTTGAATCGCAAAGGCTGGAAGAATAGAAGCGGTATATAAAGAATACTGGTTAAAGTCAGGTTACTTTTATAAGCAGCCGGTGGTGAGGAGAAGGTGTAATGTGCTGCTTGCATGAAAATAGTATAATATTTATTTACAAAAGACCGGTTCCGGACTTTTATAAAAATCCGGAACCGCTCTTATTTTCTTTAACCTGATAAGTCATTAAAATTGTCCCAAATCCTGGTTCAGATATTAATTCTTTTTACTTTTTTTATGCCTTGCAATTATATCAACCACCTGATTATTTTGCAGCACGGCCGGATTCAATTCCACAAATTTCTTTAGCAGCTTAGGAGCTCTTTCCATTGCACGTTCCAATTGCAGCATGGCTTCTTTCCATTTGCCTGCGCCGGATAGTGCAGCGGTATAATAAAACAAAAATACCGGTTTACCTTCGGTTGCCTGCAGTGCTGCAAGACATTGCGTACAAGCCTCTTCAAACAACTCCTTTTGATACAAACACTTTATCAATGCTTCCCAACCGTTTACATTGCGTGGTCTTTGTTTTACAACCAAACTAAAATATTGTATGGCTTCTTTATAATGATCTAAATTCATTTTGCACTCACCCATAGCCAGGTTGTACTCCGGCACATTGCGATGGATACGCATGGCATTCTCCAATTGCTTTACGGCTTGTTCCCACTGCCCTTCATCAATGTAGGTAAGCGAAATTTTATAATAGAGCTTACTATCATCGGGATTCATGTGGCTTGCTTTACGGTAGTGAAAGCGTGCCTGCGCATAATTGTGCAGCCGGTGAAAGCAATGACCAATCGCTTCATAAATCACTTCTTCCGGCCGCGTAAGCTCTACTACCTTTTCCAGCACTTCTATGGCTTCTTTGTATTGCCGCAGGCGTATGTATGCGTCTCCCATATTGCGGTATGCATAGTCGAATTTTTCATCTATTGCAATGGCATACTGGTAGGCATCTACCGCTTTTTCGTACAGCTTTAAACCCTGATAAGCAGCACCCAGGTTGAACCATGCTAATTCACAATAAGGGTGTTCATCAATAATATGCTGGTGCAGCCGTATGCTTTCTTCATTGCGACCGGTAAAGTCGGTCCAGAAACATATTTTGTACAAAGCCTCTTCGTTGGTAAGGTCTTCTTCCAGTATTAGTTTGAGACAGTCAAACACTTTATCAAATTCTTCGTAGTCATCATATACGTCTGCCAGCTCAAACAGGAGCTCCTGCCGGTCTTCGCCTTCAAAACGGTGCAAGGCTTCCTCCAGTATTTCCACGGCTTTTTCCTGCTGGTCAAGCGCCAGGTAAGCATCCGTTTTAAGAATAGGAATGTTGATGTCGCTGCTGTCAAACAGCAATGCACGGTCCAGCAGTTCCAATGCTTCCTGGTATTTTCGGGTTACAATCAGCAGGTCAGCATTTTTTATCAGTAACTGTGATGAAAAAGGAAAATACTCCAAACCTGTTTCCGCCACTTCCAGTGCTTTTGGAAAATCATCTATCTCATCAAAATGGTCAATGATGCGCTCAAACGCTTCTTCTTCCAGAAAAGCGTGCACTTTTCCGGCGCGTAAATTTTCATATTGACGCAGCAGTTCTTTTAGTTCTTCCCGGTCTGCATGATAATCTTGTTCTTTCATGCGGTATTGGTTTTATGAAAGGTAATCATCAAATCTAAATCCACCGCTCATTTTTTCGGTAATTATTTTTCAACGCTAAAGAAAAAAAATGTTAATTAAAAAAAGTATGTACATTTGTAGTCGTGAATTTAACAATGAGATATCGTAAATTAATTGCTGTTATAGTGTTTATCTCCATGGCGCACATGGCTTTAGCTGCTTTTGCAGGCAGTGCAGATGACCGCAATAAAGATAAATACAGCCTTAAGAATCTTAACAAACTATCTAAGAATTATTCGCTTTCCTCATTGCGTACTAGCACATTCCAATTTAAAGGTTTTTATCAGGTTGAACCAAATTCCGGCAATCCTGCCAATTCTTACCTTAGCCTGCAAAGAGGCAATATTACGTATGTATATCCATACAAATACAAAGTAAAAGTGCCCCGTTTTGCAACGCCTACACCGCCGCAGCGTTAGAGTGGCTCTAATATTCTGTATCCTGACGTTGGAATCTCAAATTTGGCAGCCGGCACAGGGCTGAAATTTATTTTTGTTGCCTTAAACATAATGTTTTTGCCTTCACCCGTTTCCGACTCGTACTCCAGTATCAGTCCAGGAATATTTTTAAACTGGTAAGGATTTTCTGAGGCAGAAGGTGCAAAAGCGGTAGTATAGTACATTACAAAACTTCTTCCTGTCTTCGTAGCGGCTACTGCTTTTTTGCAGTTATATCCTAATATTGTTTTACTTTCGTTCGTCAACTTTACCTTAAGTCCTTCCCACATCTTGTTTTTTTCCTTCCATTGGGCAGCATTAAATGTAGATAAATATTTTTCGCCGTTCAATTCTCTTAATATTGTTGCTTCGCCTGTTTTGTTATCATAAATGATAGTTTGCGTAAAGGAAGGACTCTCTACTTCGGAGCGTGTTTTTTTGCCTTTTATATACAACGTTTTAATGGCATCGCCGGTATCATTTGCTATTTTAATTGTGTACGTGATGGTACATTCTCCTATGGTCTTTGCCGGCTGCGCAAAAACAAAAGAAGTAATTATTAAAAAGAAAAACAACAAGTAATATCGTTTCATACTGTAAATATATAATTATAAAAAAAACTCCCTATAAATAATCAACGCAAAAAAACTACTACGCAAGTAGCGCTAATCAATGTAGCTGCGTTCAAAAGCATTTAATATTGTTGAGCGCTTTTTCTGTCATTCATTTATCAGTAAGTTTGTTATATGCTAAACCTCCAGGACATGACTGTATTGATAAGTGCCATTTTGCTGACTGCTGCCGTAGTATGGCTGATTATGCACTTTGCCACACGCAACAAATACATAGTATTAAATCAAAAGCTGCAACATTGCGAACAGGCTTTTGCACAGGCACAACAAATACATCAAACAGTATTAACGGAGAAAAACAATTTGCTGCAGCAATGCGCCAAACTGGAAAGTCAATTGCAGTTTGTAACCGAGCAGAACAAGGTTAGCCAGCGTTATCATAAGGAAAACGAACAGTTATACCAGGAACTGGCAACTACAAAAGCAAAGCTTGCCTCGGCCGGGGAAAAGCTCCTCTTGCAAAAAAGTGAAATGGAAGATTTGGGCAATCATTTTCGTTATGAATTTAAGCATTTAGCACAAGCTATATTAGAAGAGAAAACGCAGCGTTTTACAGAGTTGAATGAAGAGAAAATGAATGCTGTGCTGGAACCGTTAAAAGCGCAATTGGGCGAGTTTAAGCAAAAGGTAGAAGAAACGTATGATAAGGAAAGTAAGGAACGCTTTTCGCTTGGGCGCGAAGTGCAGCGATTGATAGAAATGAGCCAGCGCGTTAGCGAAGAAGCGAACAATCTTACCACCGCTCTTAAAGGCAATGTAAAAGTGCAGGGCAATTGGGGCGAAATGATACTGGAAAGCCTGCTTGAAAACAGCGGGCTTACCAAAGGCCGCGAATACAAAGTGCAGGAATTTTTAAGAGATAATGCAGGCAATATCATCAAAGATGAATGGGGTAAAGGCTTACAGCCCGATATTATCATTTATTATCCCGACAACCGCAAAGTGATTGTGGACAGCAAAGTATCGCTGATTGCATGGGATGAATTTGTTGCATGTACCAGCGCCGATGCACAACAGGAATGTTTGCAACAGCTTATCCGCTCGATACGTGCGCATATAGATGGATTGAGCAGGAAGAATTATCCGAAATATGCACTGGCACTTGATTATGTATTGTTGTTTATACCGATAGAGCCAGCTTTTTTGGAAGCCGTGAAAGCCGATGTGCACTTGTGGAAATATGCTTATGAAAAACGTATATTACTGGTAAGTCCAACCAATCTTTTTGCAGTATTGAAAATTGTTGCTGATTTGTGGAAAGTGGAAATGCAAAACAAACATGCGCTGCACATTGCTGCTAAAGCCGGTGACCTGTACGATAAGTTTGAAGGTTTTATTACCAATCTGGAAACTGTAGGAAGAAAACTATCCGATGCAAATGCCGCATACGAAGCAGCATTCAGCCAGCTTGCTACCGGCAGAGGCAACATCATGAACAGGGTGGAAGAACTAAAGAAAATGGGTGCCAATGCCAAAAAGCAGTTACCAGCGCGGTTGCTGGAAGAAGAGTAAAATTGTATTTACAGTATTATTCAAAGGTGTAAACAGTTATCCTTTCAGTTTTCTCAATTGCTGCAACAAAGCACGTAAATCCTTTGGCAGCAGAGCTTCCAACGAGTATGCTTGGTTATCAAATGTAAATTGAAGCAAAGCCGAATGTAAAGCGAGCCGCTTTAAAATGGGTTGCTCCTCCAATTCATTTTTCGATAGATTATATTTACGTTTGAGTTTGGAAATATATACTGGTTCGGGGTTGCCATAAAGTTCGTCACACACAATTGGATGACCAATACTTTGCATGTGCACACGTATCTGGTGCGTGCGCCCGGTGTGTATCCTGAATTTTATCCACGAATAAATTTGAAAGTTTTCCAGCACTTCATAATCTGTCAAAGAAGGTTTGCCTTTGGCGTGTGTAATCATCTTTCCATTCTTTGCAAAATGCTCCATGATAGGTGTATCTATGCTGCCTTCCGGCGGAATAGGTACACCATTTACCAAACCATAATAATATTTGGCAACTTCACGCCCTTGAAATAGTTGTGATAGTTGCTTATGGGCTGTTTCATTCTTTGCAAAAACAATTACGCCACTCGTTTCTCTGTCCAGCCGGTGCACGGTAAAGATGTTGCCATATTGTTGTATCAAAAAATCCTTCAGCGAAGGCTCAGATTGTTTTCTGTCGGGAATGCTTAACATGCCTGCCGGCTTATTGATAGCGACAAAATCTACATTTTCTAAAATAATATGTGAGTGAAGCTTAAACATGGAATTAGTATAGCAGAGATGATATTATAAATGATGTGATCATGTGTACAGTATTCGTTTCATTAACCCGGTATTTCATTTTATACAACACCGTAAGTAGCAGGCTTTAACTACAGTGTGTACTTCAGCTAAAGCTCCGCTTGCTAATTGTGTTTATAATCCCAAAACTGAGGTTTTAGGTCATGATCTCTTTGTACATGGATGTCTAACTGATTTTATTTGCTTACCTATGTTTAAAGTGCCTTATTGGCAGCGGCGGTTGAAGGTAATAAGTTTACGTATAAGAACATTAGAGTAAAGCAATTTTGTAATATGCCATACTATTTTTCAACTGTTCTTTGAGGATACTAACAGCGCCGCATGTGCATAGCACATGCGGCGCTGTATTGTTGTAAAAGGTATATAAGCTTATTTCAACTCCCACACCAATGCGCTCGCACCCAGTATAGCAGCATCGGCTTCTTTCAGCTCACTATAAATAAGTTTTACTTTGTTTTGAAAAATAGTAAGCAGGTTTTTTTCCATGTGTTCTTTGGTAGGAGCCATGATTAAGTCGCCTGCTTTGCACAAACCGCCAAACAAAATAATAGCAGCCGGCGAAGAAAACATGACTGCATTTGCTAACGCCAATCCCAGTATCTCGCCGGTATAACGATACACTTCTTTAGCCATTTCATCGCCCTGTATGGCACAGTCATATACCACGCGGCTATCAATCTGGTTTTCGGGATAATTTCTCAGCAGCGTATCAGTCTCCGGATTTTTCTCCATCAGTTCCAAAGCAGTGAGGCGCACGCCCGTAGCAGATGTATATGCTTCCAGGCAGCCATGCACACCAGTGCTCCAGTGCTTGCGCCCGCCCGGTATGACAATGGTATGCCCAAGCTCGCCGGCAAAACCATCATGACCATATACTAATTGTCCGTTAATTACAATACCACTGCCCACGCCGGTGCCAAGTGTAATCATAATAAAATCTCTCATGCCTTTGGCTGCGCCATACATCATTTCGCCCACAGCGGCAGCATTGGCATCGTTGGTGAGTGCAGCAGGCAGATTAAATTTATCATTAATAATCTTTGCCAGCGGTATAATACCTTTCCAGTTGAGGTTTGGCGCATAATCAATAGTACCGGTGTAATAGTTGCCGTTGGGCGCACCAATGCCCATACCCTTTATGTGTTCTACGCCACCTACATGCTCAATAGCAGGTGCCATAGCCACATACAACTCATCAATAAACGTGTCAATGGTTTGGTGTTTTTTGGTAGAAATAGCACCTCTGTATTTTATTTCGCCGCGGTGGTCAACGATTCCAAACACGGTATTGGTGCCGCCAATATCAATTCCTATAGCCAATTGTTGCGAAACGGGGATCATGTAATGTATTAAAATGTTTATTCAAAACAATTTGGAAATGCAGGCAAACTTTACTGCAAAATTAAAGCCTTTCAATAAATTTCTAATGTGCAGCTACACCTGCAGGTTTATCATAATCAATACCCTGTGCTTTTAAAACAGCCTTGCCGCGGATAGCAAAGAAAGCAAGATAGGCAAAGCAACAAACGCCTACAATATAACTGTACTGAATACCCAGCAATCTATCCGATGCCAGCCAGCCTTGCAATGCTGCAATAAAGCCGCCACCCATAATCATCATTATTAAATAACTGCTACCCTGGTTGGTTTGCTTGCCCAAGCCGGCTACCGACAAGGTAAAAATGCATGGCCACAAAGTACTGCAAAACAACCCCACACTTATAAATGCAAAGGCGCTTAACATTCCGGTAGTAAGCATTCCAATCACCAGGGCGGTTATGCCCATAAGCGAAAAAATAAGTAACATTCTTGCCGGGCTGCCTTTACTTAAAATATCACCAATAATCATGGCAATAATTACAAAGGCATATACATAAAACGGCTTAATATCGTGCTGGGCAATTAAATTCACTATCAGGAAAATAGCAAATGCGAGATATGGCATTAAGAAATTGAGTACTTTTTTGGTGCCGGCGCTTACATCAAAAGCATCTACCGAGTTGGTCCATCTGCCCATCATCAGGCTTGCCCAATATAATGATACAAACGGCGCTACTTTATCCGTAGAGATATCGCCATGCAGGCGTAAATACTCGGGCAGGTTGCTGGCAGTAGCCACTTCCACACCCACATATACAAATATGCCAATCATGCCCATTACCAGTTGCGGATATTTAGTGGCGCTGCCACGGTCGGCATTTATTACTTTCTGGTCGGCAACAAACGTGGGCGATTCCTCTATTTCATTGGCAGGTTCTGCTGATTCTATATGCTCCAAATCTATTTTGTTGGGAATAGAAGAGAATTTAAAAAAGATAGCTACCAGTATAAATAAAACACCTAAAACAAGATAAGGTGTTTTTACATCGCTGATGCTCGCTTCGGTATTGCCACTGCTCACCGAACCAAAAATAGCAAAGCTTACAAGTAACGGCCCTATAGTAGTTCCAAAATTATTGATGCCGCCTGCCATACTTAAGCGTTGCGAGCCGGTTTGCGGGTCGCCAATCACAATAGCTAAAGGGTTGGCTGCAATTTGCTGCAACGAAAAACCCAGTGCCACAATAAACAAGCCTGTAAGCATCAACGTAAATGATGCAGTATTAGCTGCCGGATAAAATAATAATGTGCCTATGGCAGAAATAATTAACCCAATAGCAATACCGTTTTTGTAACCTGTTTTGTTTAATAAATCGCCGCCAATGGCTCTTGAAATACCTATATAAATAATAGAGCCAACGGTATAAGCAATATAAAATGCAAAGGCTACCAACTGGCTTTGCAATTGTGTAAGCGTAAATGCCTTTTTAAAAACAGGGATTAAAATATCATTGCTGGCTGCAACAAACCCCCAAAAGAAAAATACGGTGATGAGGGTTCCAAACTGAGACCAATTTGTTTTTTTATTCATAACGGCAGAAAAAAGAATGGTAAATTAAGGCGGGTGAAAATAGTTAGTTTTTACATGTTACCAAATAAATATTTAATCATCAGCTTTTTTAGCTAATGTTGAGGTTGATATTGCAGCCACCACTTTGCAATGCCTGCAAAGTACTTGCTAACCTGCTATGCTGTAGTAAAATAAGCGGATAATAAGGTTCTGAACAATACAGGAACTATTATTGTATAATAAACCATTGAAAAGCTAACAGAGAAAAAACGTAAAACTTTTTAAGCAGTTTATTTTTATTGTTAATTTGGCAAACCATTTAAACACAACACCTTACTCATGGAAATAGTTCACGTGAGCGCAGAATGCTATCCTGTGGCAAAAGCCGGCGGACTCGGCGATGTGGTAGGCGCCCTACCGAAGTACCAAACCAAAATGGGGCATTACGCCAAAGTGGTAATGCCTATGTACCGCACCAAATTTTTGTACGATAATCAATGGGTGGTAGACTTTAAAGGTCGCGCCAACTTAGGAGGCTGGTACTTCGATTATACTATTATTAAAGAAGCTACTTCCAAGCTGGGCTTCGATTTGTTTCTTGTTGATATTAATGGATTACTCGACCGTGAACGCATTTATGGTTATGACGATGATGTGCAGCGTTTCGTGGGTTTTCAGATAGCCGTATGCGACTGGATTAGCCACTGGCAGCACCATCCTGATGTGGTGCATGTGCACGACTATCATGCAGGCCTGATACCTTTTATGTTTAAATATTGTTATCGCTTTAATAATCTCGCTGGTGTGCCTACAGTGCTCACCATACATAATGCACAATACCAGGGCTGGATGGGTTGGGATCAAAGCTATCTCATTCCACATTTTGATGAATGGAAATCGGGTATGCTGGAATGGAAAAATACCATTAATCCATTAGCTTCGGCAGTAAAATGCGCCTGGAAAGTAACTACCGTAAGCTGGAGTTATTTGGAGGAATTGCGGTATAATTCCAACGGGTTGGAAGCGCTGTTTGAATATGAGCGCGGTAAATGCGTGGGTATATTAAATGGTATAGATACCGATGTTTGGAACCCTGCCACAGATACTTTTCTTACCAACCATTTTAATTTTGAAACGGCAACGGACGGCAAGCAAAAAAACAAGCAGCAATTATGCGCACAGTTTGGTTTAGATGCCGGTAAACCACTTATTATTTTTATTGGTAGGCTGGTGGGAGAGAAGGCTGCCGAAATATTACCCGATGTAGTATTATCGGCAATGTATGCTTTTAACAACGCTATTTCTTTCTTGATACTTGGCAGTGGCGAGCAACATATTGAGTGGCGTTTAAAACAATTGATCAGCCATTTCCCCGGCAGCTATAATGCTATGATTGGCTATAACGAAGCCCTGAGTCACCTGATGTATGCCGGCGCCGATTTTTTGCTGATGCCGAGTCGTGTGGAGCCGTGCGGATTAAACCAAATGTATGCCATGCAATACGGCACTGTGCCAGTGGTAAGGAGCACCGGCGGACTGAAAGATACCGTAAGGGATATGGGTGATCCGGACGGCTGGGGCATCCGTTTTACCCATCCGTCTGTAGGCGATGCCATGCATGCTGTTGGCAGGGCTTTTGAAGTGTATCAAGACAAAACACATCTCAACTCGATGCGTAAGCATATGATGCAGATTGACAATAGTTGGGAAAATGCGGTACAGCAGTATATCGACTTGTATAAAAGTATAAAGTAAGGAATGGATGCATCCGCTTTATTGTCCTCTAAGTTTTTCCGGCTTGCTGTTTTTTGTAATTAGCATACCTGGATGAATACATTAAAATAAGGTCACACTATTTCTCAACTACTAAATATAACCTGAACATGTTTTCACTTTCTAACTCCGTTGTAGCTGTAATATTGGGCGGCGGTGCCGGTACCCGTTTATATCCGCTTACTGCCAGCCGTTCAAAACCTGCTGTACCTATTGCCGGTAAGTATCGCCTCGTGGATATTCCCATCAGTAACTGCATTAATTCCAACATCAGCCGCATGTTTGTGCTTACACAGTTCAACTCGGCTTCACTTAACAAGCATATTAAAAACACGTATATTTTTAGCAATTTCAGCCGCGGCTTTGTTGATATACTGGCTGCCGAGCAAACACCCGATAACCCCAGTTGGTTTCAGGGTACAGCCGATGCGGTGCGCCAGAGTTTGCGCCACATTGGCAACAACGATTACGAATATGCATTAATACTCAGCGGTGACCAGTTGTACCAGATAGACTTTGCCGAAATGATTGGTAATCACCGGGATAAAGGCGCCGATATTACCATTGCCACCATCCCCGTAACTTCTGATGATGCTACCGATTTTGGCATATTAAAAACGGATAGTGAGAACAATATCACCTCATTTATTGAAAAGCCCGCCAAAGAACTGCATAAAGATTGGGTAAGCGATACCGGTGAAGAAATGCGTAAAGAAGGTAAAGAGTACCTGGCGTCAATGGGTATTTATATTTTCAACCGCCAGGTGATGGAAGACTTGTTGAAAGACATATATCCTGATGCAAAAGATTTTGGTAAAGAAATTATTCCTAACTCTATTTCCGAATATAAAGTTGTCTCTTACCAGTACGAAGGCTACTGGACGGATATTGGAAATGTACCAGCCTTTTTCGAAGCTAATATTGCGCTAACGACAGATATTCCGGTGTTCAATTTATTCGACCGTGAGAAAACCATTTATACGCGTCCGCGTATGCTGCCGCCGGCAAAAATCAGCGGCACTTTTATGGAGAAAACAATGATTGCCGAAGGTTCTATTATTCTTGCAAACCGTATAGAGCAATCCCTGATAGGCGTGCGTTCGCGCATTGGCTATGGCAGTACTATTATATCGAGCTATATAATGGGTAACGATTTTTATGAAACATTGGAAGTGCTGGAAGAAAATCGCAGCCGCGGCATTCCAGAATTGGGCATTGGCGAACGCTGTTTTATTAAGAATGCTATTATTGATAAAAATTGCCGTATTGGTAATGACGTACGGATTAATGGCGGCAAGCATCTGGAAGATACTGACCATGTTTTATATACTATTAAAGAAGGCGTAATAGTGGTGAAAAAAGGCGCGGTACTTCCGGATGGATTTTCGATATAAAAGAGTTTGTTTTATTATTTATACATACAAAAGGCTGCAATATGCAGCCTTTTGTATGTATTGCGGTAAAGATATAAATGCTGATTTAGTGAGTAACAGATGGGCATTTTTACGGTCTTATTTACCCATATACTACACTGGTACTTTTTGTACAGCCAATTGCGAAAGCCTTGCCCTGTTGATAGTTTGCCATTTGCCACTGATTAAAGAGCGCCAAACATATTCCAGCGGGCCCATTGTAAAGCGCTTTAACCACCATGTACTATAAAATGCTTGTACCGCAAAGTATATGATACCAATACTAAAGGCAACAGACGGACGGTATTTGCCTATTAGCCCTAAGCCTACACCATTAAACAGAAACACAGCCATCACCGAATGCATAATATAATTGGTGAGCGACATACGCCCAAGCGGAATAAGCAACTGCAGCCTGTACCGGAAAGTTGTATTGGAGTATAAATAAATGATTGCACACATATTGAACAAAGCAATTGCCTGCTGACTTACCTTATACAAAATGTCCAGCGCATCCAGATAAGCTACCGGCAACGTAAATTCCGGAATATGTAATACTTTTTCTACAAGCACATGAATGAAAGTTACACTGCAAACAACACCAATAAGTAAGCTGAAACCTAAATATTTATAAAGTAATGTTTTGTTGGCTGCCAGCTTATTGAACAAGTTGCTTCTGATGGCCCACAAACCCAGCATAAAATTGCCTAATATTTCGGACATATAGCTGGTAATGCCATACGGGTTGAAATTAATAGCGGCATCGCGCAGGCGGTTGGCAGTAAAAAGATCTATATACCTGGTGCTTGAATAATCTTCGAACATGGCAATCTTTTCGGCATCGGTAATGCTGCTGTACGGAAAGTGCTGTTGCATAATACCAATACAGGTGGGCAGCAAAAACGAAAACAGTAGCCCAACCTTCAAAATATTTTTTATATCCCATTTGTAAACGAGCAGGAGCGAAAAGCCGCACACGGCATACATGCGCAGTATATCGCCCGACCACAGCAGGTAAGCGTGCAACAAACCAATAAGCATCAGTGCGCCCATGCGCCTTGCAAACCACCCTTTTAGTTTGGCCTCTTCGCCTTTAAAGCTATTTAGTTGGTAGTAAAAACTAACGCCGAATAAAAAAGATAATAACGCCCGCGACTTGTTGACCAGGAAAAGGGTAATAAGATAATTGAGTCCCTTGTCGGCAACAGACAATTGATCGGAATGTAAAGCATTAGGATTGGTGTACACCGATCCCCAGCCTGCAAACTCATACGAGATGTGAACGAGCAAAACGCCCATCAGTGCAATGGCACGCAAAATGTCTATCACTTCTACACGTGTGGAAGGCGTTTGTGGATTCTTCATAACCGGATACAATAGCTATGCTTTGATGATATTGGATGAAAACTATTGGATTCGACTGCAAAGTATATTAATCAATGGTTATGACAAATTATTATAATTGATTATAATGGAATTTTAAACACCTGAATAAATAATAAAAAGAAGATTAGAATAGCATAAAAAACCTGCGTTTTAATGCAGGATAACAGTAAGCAGGCATAATAATTTACGGGCTTTAGCCCCGATTATACAACATCAGATCGCGTAATTATGTATTGGGTTGTGTTGCCATCCTATTATTAAAGTCTTCACTTTTGCCTTTGGGAATGCTTAGCGGTTGCCAGGCTGCACCTTTCAGCATTTTACCAATATATTGTATTTGCCCCACATGATTGGGATAATGTGCCAATTGCCGCAGCAACGCATCATACACCAGCAATGGTTCGGTACGGATGTAAATAGTCTTCATCAAATCGGCCGGCTGCAACGATGCTAATGCGTTCATCAGGCAAGCCCAGCCTTCGTTCCAGAGTTGTACAACTGCCGCTTTGGTTAAAATAATTTTATCAAATTCACCATCGCGTTTACGCCAGGGCTTTTCGCCATCTTCGGTTAAGAAGTTGGTAAAGCGGCTCAGCATATTGCCATGCAGGTGCTGCACAATAATAGCAATGCTGTTGCTTTGTTCGTTGGGTTGATAAACAACATCTTCATCATTCAGTTGCGCCAATGTTTTATCTCCCAGTTCTTTGTACATCTTAAAGCGCTTGATAATGTCTTTCAAAAAAACTTCTTCCAGTTGCATACACTGTTTTTTATAAAATTTTAAAATCGGGATTTCAAACAGTTGAAAGTATTTTATATTTTTTATCCTTTCACTTTTACAAATAAGTTTCTGATAACTTGTCTTCCCTCACATTCGTTCTTTATTTCTTTTTCCCTGTATTGTTTCTCCCTGTAACCTGTATCTTGTTTTATCCTCCTCAATATCCGGCTGCACTATCATTACCTCTTACATCGGCAGCCGCTTCTATGCAACCTTTATTTACTTTAATCACTTCTGTTCTGCCAATGGCGCCACGTTTTGCAAAAGTATATCCCATTCCTTCCAAAGCTTTTTGCGTATCAACCGGAAAAGCAGGTTCAATCATCACTTCATCGGGAAGCCACTGATGGTGAAACTTTGGATTGTTCACTGCCTGTGCTGCACTCATATCAAAGTCAATGATATCTACAATAGTTTGGAAAACCGAAGTAGGAATAGTGGTACCACCGGGCGTACCCACTACTACATACGGCTGATTATTTTTTAATACTAAGGTAGGCGTCATAGAACTCAACATCCGCTTGCCGGGCGCAATAGCATTGGCTTCGCCACCAACGGCGCCATACATATTAGGCACACCAGGCTTAGAACTAAAATCATCCATTTCATCATTCAGCAAAAAGCCAGCGCCACCTACTACTGTTTTGCTGCCATAACTATTATTGAGCGTAGTGGTAATAGCTACCATATTACCATCTTTATCCATAATGCTGATGTGCGTGGTTTCTTCGCTTTCGTGTATTACGCCTGCTGCTATGTTTTCGCTTTTAGAAGCGCGCAGCGAATCATAATCTTTCATGCGCTGCTGCAAATAGGCTTTGCTTATGAGTGTTTTAACGGGCACTTTCCAAAAGTCGGGATCCCCCATATAGGTTGCACGGTCAGCATAGGCGCGGCGTTCTGCTTCAATCATCAGCTGCGTACTACGTACCGTTTCAAAACCATATTCGTGCATGGGGAATGATTCTATCATGCCCAGCATTTCTGCCAGCAATAAGCCACCACTGCTGGGCGGTGGAAAGCTTACAATTGTATAACCACGATAATTGAACTGTATTGATTTTCTTTCCATTGCCTGGTAATTTTTTAAATCAGTATAATCCACCAGACCATTACCACGCTGCATCTCTTCCACTATCAGGCGCGCTGTTTCGCCTTCATAAAAACCGGCTGCACCGCTATCTCTTATGCGCATAAGCGTTTGTGCCAGTTCTGGTTGTACCAAAGTATCGCCTGCTTTCCATAAACTATCTTTTACAAAAGCAGTTGGTCTGGTATTAAATTGTATAAAATCCTGTTTAGTATGATTTAAACTGCCAGCTTCTGCCTCAGTGATAGCAAAGCCCCTTTGGGCTAAATCAATTGCTGGTTGAATTAATTCTTTCATGGGCAATTTGGCATATTGGTGCATGGCAAACAAGCCTGCCACCGTGCCGGGAACGCCAGCCGAAAGATGACCGTTAATCGACAAGTCGGGGATTACATTGCCTGCACTATCGAGGTACATATTGCGACTTGCTTTGGCAGGTGCTTTTTCGCGGTAATCCAATGCAATTAATCTACCATCGCTTTGGCGTGCCATCAAAAAACCGCCGCCACCAATATTACCTGCACCGGGATATACCACTGCCAAAGCAAAGTTGACAGCAATACCGGCATCAAAGGCATTGCCGCCCCTTTTCATAATCGCAACACCAATTTCACTTGCCAGCGGATGCGCGCACACCACAGCTGCTTTTGAATATACTTTTGATTTGGTAATGGAATAAAAGAAAGGATTGACTTCGTTACCTATGATGGACTTTTGCTGTGCCAATACCGATGTAAAACTGAACAGAAGTAGGAGAAAACAAACGCTGCTTTTCATGCTGTAAAAGTAAACAATGAACAGCAAGAAAATTGCCGTAATTCACTGCATCCATTTTACAAAAAGTAGATAAAAAGTATAAAGAATTCAAAAAAATAAAGGCCGCTGTTAGATAACAGGCAGCCTTTACTTAAATCCAATATTGAAACCGTTGTTGCTTGTTCAAGCATACATGCTTGTTGTTTGTAGCATCAGATAGCTACACACCATGCTTATTTACTAAGCGTATAAGTAGTAGTAAGCGTATCTTCTACTATTGCCTCCTTTGCTTCAAATACAAACTGGCTGCTGCTCAGTTGCTTGATTACTGCAGTATCGCCATCTACTACCAATTTTGTGTCGTTCACTACCGAGTATGCAGTAGTATCTTTTTCACCAGCAACATTGGTATATACTTTCCCATCGGTACGAAAGTCAATATAATCAGCCGCTACACCTGTATAAGTGGAGTCTTCTTCACCAGCATCCAGCTTAATGGAAGTTACATTCCATTTCGCCTGAATCTTTTGAAGCGTCGTATTTGCTGGTTTATCATTATCCTTATCGCAAGACACTACCATTACCACAGCAGCGAGCATGGCTGCCGGTACCATTAATTTTTTCATTTGTACAGAATTTTGTTTTGTTATGAGTTTCAGATTGCAAAGAAGATCTTCCTGCTTGCTGTATTATATGATACGATAGGATTAATGAACGTTGCCTGAAGAGAAAAATATTTCCAGATACAACAGGCTGTCAGTAGTCATTAAATATAGTGATAAAGTTGCCAGCTATGTCATTCGCATGTAATAATGTGTTATATACTTTATATTACGAATGCTATACAACTACACCGATGTAATTTTGCAGCCCTTGCTTGTATATTATTGTATAACTATTAATAGTGTTGCAGATGTATTTACAAAAACGAAACAGGATATTAAGAACCAATGCCGCTATCAGAAGCCTGGTGACAGAAACAACATTAACACCCAACGATTTTATCGTACCGCTTTTTATAGATGAAGGAAAAGATGTTCAACATGAAATTCCTTCTATGCCCAACTATTTTCGTCGCTCACTCGACCTTACCATACAGGAAGTAAAGGATTTGTGGAGCATGGGCATTAAAAGTATTTTGTTGTTTATAAAATGTAAAGACGAATGGAAAGACAACACCGGCAAAGAAGCATGGAATGAAAATGGTTTGATGCAACGCAGCATAAAAGCCATCAAAGATGCAGTACCCGAAATGCTGATTATGACAGATGTGGCATTGGATCCATACTCTTCTTATGGTCATGACGGGATTGTAAAAAATGGTGAAATAGTAAACGATGAAACCGTAGAAGCCTTAGTAAAAATGAGTGTAAGCCACGCGCAGGCAGGCGCCGATTTTGTGGCACCGAGCGATATGATGGACGGTCGCATTGGTGCTATCCGCAAAGGACTGGAAGAGAGTGGCTTTACTAAAACAGGTATTATGGCATACAGCGCCAAATACGCATCATGTTTTTATGGACCTTTCCGCGATGCATTGGATAGTGCGCCCGGCTTTGGTGATAAAAAAACATACCAGATGAATTATGCCAATCGCCGCGAAGCTATCAAAGAAACATTGCAGGATGTAGAAGAAGGTGCAGATATTGTAATGGTAAAGCCGGCATTGAGTTATTTGGATATTATACGTGAAGTAAAAGATGCGGTGCATGTGCCTGTAAGCGCTTATAATATCAGTGGTGAATATGCGATGATAAAAGCGGCTGCAAAAATGGGCTGGATAGATGAGAACAAAGCCATTATAGAAACATTGACCTCTATGAAGAGAGCAGGTGCCGATTTGATAGCAACGTACTTTGCGAAAGATGCAGTGGCGTTGTTGTGAGTGGTTATTTGTGAATAGTGAATTGTCAATTGCGAATATAAAACATTGAATTTATGTTTCTTAAATTAAACCATCAGAAATTAGACATTTATGCTTATTCCAGATCGTTTGTATTAGAATGTTATAAACTAACTAAAGTACTGCCTGCAGATGAAAAATTTGGAATGATTTCGCAGATACGAAGAGCTGCACTATCTGTTCATTTAAATATTGCAGAAGGTGCCTCAAGAAAGTCGCATGCAGAACGTATAAGATATTATGAGATTGCAAGAGGTTCGATTATTGAAATTGATGCAGCTCTGGATATAGCAACTGGTTTAGAGTATTTATCAAACTTTGATAATCAAAAGTTAGGCGAGTTAATGATTAATACATTTAAATTGTTATCTGGATTAATCGTTTCTACTTCCTCTAAATAAAATCCATGTCTCATTTATTTTACAACATTGACAATTCACTATTCACAATTCACAAGCAAATATGAATATTAATAAAAGTATAGAGCTATTTCAACGCGCACAATCCTCCATTCCCGGTGGTGTTAATTCGCCCGTACGTGCCTTCAAAAGTGTAGGTGGTAATCCTGTATTTATTAGTAAAGCAAAAGGTGCTTATTTATATGATGCTGATAGCAATCAATACATAGATTATATTGCTTCGTGGGGACCAATGATATTAGGTCACGCACAGGGTGATGTGGTAAAAGCTATAACAGAACAAGCCGTTCACTCTACTTCTTATGGTGCACCTACAGAGCTGGAGATTGATGTAGCAGAACTAATAAAAAGTATGGTGCCGAATGTAGATTTAATCCGTATGGTGAGCAGCGGCACCGAAGCTTGTATGAGTGCCATTCGCGTTGCAAGAGGCTACACCGGCAAAAACAAAATCCTCAAGTTTGAAGGCTGTTATCATGGTCATGCCGATTCCTTTTTGGTAAAAGCTGGTAGCGGTGTTGCTACTTTAAACATACAAACCGTTCCTGGTGTAACTGCCGGTGTTAGCAACGATACACTCACCTGTGCTTACAACGATCTGGATGCGGTACAGCAATTAGCAGCGACGCATGGACACGAATTAGCCGCCATTATTGTGGAACCAATAGCCGGTAATATGGGGTGTATTTTACCAAAGCCCGGCTTTCACGAAGGCTTGCGTTCTTTGTGCGATGAGCATAATATTGTGTTGATTTTTGATGAAGTGATGACTGGCTTTCGGCTGGCAAAAGGTGGCGCGCAGCAAGTATTAGATATTGATGCAGATTTGGTAACTTATGGTAAAGTAATTGGTGGCGGCTTGCCCGTGGGCGCATTTGGCGGTAAAAGACATATCATGGAAATGGTGGCGCCACTGGGTAATGTGTATCAGGCGGGCACATTAAGCGGTAATCCGGTAGCGATGATTGCCGGCTTTAACACGCTTAGTATTTTAAATGAAAACCCATCCATTTATAAAGAACTGGAAGAAAAAACAATATATCTAAAAGATGGCTTGCAACAGGCATTGTCTTCATCCGAAATCCCTTTTGTTATCAACCAGTTTGGCTCTATGATCAGCGTGCATTTCAGCGCACACGAAGTAACTGATTTTGTAAGTGCTGCCAGCGCAAACAACGAAGTATTCAAGCAGTTCTTTCATGCCATGCTCAACCGTGGTATTTACTTGCCACCATCACCATTTGAAAGCTGGTTTTTAAACAATGCACTTACCACAGCAGATTTGGATAAAACAATTCATGCAGCAGCAGAAAGCATGAAGGAAATAAAGGCATAAAACGTATTCTAAAATGAATTAGAATATTATCATCCTCATTCCGTTCACCAAAGGAATGAGATGAAGGAATTTAACTCTAAAAGTTATTCCTGCAACTGTTTAGGCTTGGCAGTAATCAGCTTAATAAAATGATTTTTGATAGTTGCCGCCTGCTCTGGTGTTACTTCCAGGTATTGCCTGTTGCCAGCCGGATTTGCAGTAAATGAAGTGTATCCTTTCCCGTCTACCCGTATTATTCCCGGCTTGCTGATAGTGAAGTACGGTTGCTCACCTTCTATTGCATACAACACCGCTGTTAAATCCCAGGTCGGACGATCATAAGGCATGGGTAAATAGCTTTTATAAGCAATTACCACAGGATGTGCGGCGGTCCAGTTAAAATCTTTTTCTATACTGCTGGCAGGGTACAGAATCTGGTTGCCCAATTCAAAGGGGCTCGTTACTACTTTGGTAGGAAAATGTTCAAATACTTCTTTAGCAGCAGGCACATCGCGCAGCACATTGTATTCAATCATCGTATCACCTTCAAAATTGCCAGCCATCATACTCAGCAATTTTACCTTTTTTGCTACCAGGTCTTTACCATCCAGGGGCGAATAGGTATCTCCTTTAGAATCCAGCAAACGTGCAAGATTGGTAGAAAATCCTGTTGAAATAATAATAACTGCCTGATCAGGCTGGCTTGCTAACACTTGCCTGTACAAAGCCACCGATTCGAGGAAGGTATCTTTAGTGTGCCTAAAAGCTGGCGTGTATTCACAAACAGCTTGCGCATAATCTCGGGAATCACCTTGCGAATTTGCACCATTTTTAACTTCTCCAACTGCAATATCAGGATAGCCGTACCATGTGTTTAAAATGTCAATATAGCGCGCAGAATATGGACTGTTTTTGTTGGTGCTAATGAGGATTAATTTAATCAATCCACTGTCCTGATATTTATACAGCATATCGAGTGCAAGTGCATCATCTACATCGTTGCCCATGTCTGTTTCAAAAATCACCGGTACCGGCAATTTGCCGGCAGTTGCTTTTTTTGTTTGTGCACAAGCCATTAGCGTTATGGCAATGGCTAAAAATACAAGAATGAGCTTACGGCGGTTATTTCTATCCAGGTTCATGCGGCAGGCGTTTTATCGTTAGAGTAAGAAGCATCTAAATTAAGAAGATGATGGCATAAATGAATTTAAAACAAGTTTATTTAAAAACTTTATTTTAGCCACCATTCAAACTTCTCCTATGGCGCTCAACATTGTGTGGATGGCTTTCTTCATTATCGCTTTTTTCATTGCTTTATATAAATGGATTTGGCTTGGCGATACTACTATTTTTAAGACCCTTACAGATGGCTTGTTTGATGCAGCCAAAACATCCGTTACCGATGTTGCTTTTCCACTCGCAGGCACGATGGTTTTCTTCCTGGGTTTAATGAATATTGCAGAGAAAGCCGGTGCTATCCGCTGGATGGCTCGTTTACTCAACCCGTTTTTAAAGCGTTTATTTCCGGAGGTGCCCGACAATCATCCGGCAATGGGAGAGATGGTGATGAACTTCAGTGCCAACATGCTTGGCTTGGATAATGCTGCTACCCCATTTGGATTGAAGGCAATGCAAAGTTTGCAATCGCTTAATCCTTCTGCAGATAAAGCAAGCGATGCGCAAATCATGTTTCTGGTGTTGCATACAAGTGGCTTAACCTTAATTCCTTTATCTGTTATTTCTTACCGCGTGGCGGCCGGCTCTACCGATGCAACAAGTGTTTTTATTCCTTGTGTGGCAGGTACAGTGGTAGCTACTTTAGCTTCTATTATTATAGTTGGAATAAGGCAAAAATTAAAGTGGGATGCGGTGTTGCTTGCCTGGTTGCTGACTATTGCAGCTATTATTGCAGCACTTTTATTACTTGTAAGTACATTGAGTGATGCTGCGCGTAATATCTTCACCAATATCTCCGGTAATCTGATATTGCTTACTATTATTATCCTCATTATTGCAGGCGGTGCCTACAAAAAAGTATCGGTGTTTGATACATTTATTGATGGTGCCAAAAACGGCTTTGATGTGGTACTTAAAATCATACCCTACTTGGTTGGAATGCTGGTTGCCATTCGTGTGTTTCGCGATAGCGGTGCATTAGGGTATCTTACCGATGGCATTGCTTATATCATTCATTTAGCTGGCTTGAATACCGATTTTGTACCGGCATTGCCCGTATCTATCATGGTGCCCTTTAGCGGCAGCGGCGCCCGCGGACTGATGCTGGATATTTTTAAAAACCCGGCGTATGGTCCCGATTCTTTCGTGGGTAAAATGGCAAGTGTATTAAGAGGTTCTGCCGATACTACTTTTTATATTATTGCTTTATACTTTGGCAGCGTAGGTATCAAGAATGTGCGCTATGCAATATGGGCAGGCATTGCAGCCGATTTGATTGGGGTAATTTCCGCTATTTGTATCGGGTATTTATTCTTTCATTAATGATATTGCCACGAAGGAACAAAGGCACAAAGTTGTATCAACTGTATTATTTACGTGCTTTGTATTCTTGTATCGCAGCGTAAATATTTAAATATAATTAACCTTATCATCTTCGTGGCTAAACAGATTAAAAACAAAAAGTGAGGTCTGCAGCCTCACTTTTTACTTGCTATGTATGTGAATATTTATTTGGTAAGTGTGTAAGTAATATCTTCGGGTTGTCCTTCGTGTGCCGGATCAAGCATTACCAGTTTACTATTTGTTAATTCCTTTACTTCGGTAACACTGCCATCTACTTTTACGTGTGTAGCATCTATTATTTCATAATCTACCGTTTGCTCGTAGCCATCCACACTCGACGACATGGTGCCGTCTTCTTTAAATTCTACAAAGTCACCATTTTGTCCGGTGTAAGTATAAGGCTCGGCGTCGGGCTCAATAGTAAGTATAGAACTTACATTCCATCTGCCTTTGATAGAGGCATTATCGGCAGGCTTGTCGCCTTTGTCTTTACTGCACGAAGCTGCAAAAAAGATAACTGCTATTGCCAGCACCAACATTCTAACATGTTTCATAATCTGTGTGTTTTTTTCAGGGTTTAGGTTGAATTGTGTACTGCAAAAATAGATGGCTGATGAAGCTGTTTCAATAGCATAAATATGTGATGCCGGAGCAGGAGTATTGCTTTTATAAAGAAGTAAGCGTTCAGAGATATTAATCTGAAATTGGTAAATAGCTATGTATTTTACCAATAAATTTTCATTACCTATCAAACAGGATTTACGTGGAAATAATGATAATTGTGAAGGCGCAAAGACACCAGGAAGAATAAAGCTGTATTATATCTTATTTTTTAAACAACTAAATTTTAGGTAGCGCCTCAGTTTGAAATTTAATACTTGACCTCACAATAAAGAATAATATCTGTTACTCCTACGATGCAGGACAATCTATTGAGCTAAGAGTTTCATAGGTAGAGAAACGTACAATTCTAATCACCTGATGACCTTTTTAGGGGTATGGTAAAGTAAAATGTAGATCCCTCTCCAACCATGCTTTCTACCCATATACGTCCATGATGGCGTTCAATTATTTCCGCGGCAATAAATAGCCCAACCCCTAAGCCGGGATAATGAGTTGTTTTCTCAGCCTCTCTGTAATACTTCTCAAAAATATTCTTTTGATTATTGGGGTGAATACCAACACCATGGTCTCTTACTGAAAACAGTAATTCATCATTGCTATCCCCAACATGTATTTCAATCTTTTCAGACGATTGAGAATACTTAACAGCATTAGTTAATAAATTGGTGATCACCTGTTGCAGGCGTTCATAATCTGCATGTATTGTAGTACCGGCATTACCTGTAGCCGTTATATTGTATTTAGGGTGTGATGCACGTATAAAGTCAATTGTTTCAATAAACAGGTCTTCAAAATTGAATTCAGTGATATTCAGGGTCATTTTGCCATTCTGCAATTTGGTCGTATCCAGCAATTGTCCAATCAACTGGTTTAGCTTTTCAATGGAGACCTTGGTTTTATGCAAAAATGTAATGATCTCTTCGTTGCCGTTTTCTTTAAGAAGGTCTTCTAATAACTGCACATAAGCTTTTGCAGTGGTTAAAGGAGTCTTTAATTCATGGCTGGCAATAGTTATAAACTCATCTTTTTTTTCTGCTATTTTTTTCTGGTCATCTATATCTGTACAGGTGCCAATATATCCGGTAAAATTACTACTTCCATCATAAGTAGGTTTTCCCTGATTAAGCACCCATCTGTAAACGCTGTCATACCGTTTCAAACGATATTCTATGGTGAACGGCTGTTGACTATCAAACGATTCATTATATGCTGTGAGATAACGCTCTACATCTTCCTTTTGAATAGCCTTCATCCAATCATTTTCCACGTTTTCGGAAGCGGTATTGCCTGTAAAGGCATACCAGGTATTATTGAAGAAAGTTATTGTCTTATCCTTTCCCGCCACCCAGATCATCACCGGAGCATTATTAGCCATATTGTTAAACCATTCCTCTCTTTCCCGGATTATTTTCTCTGCCTCCACATGCGCAGTAATATCCTGTATAGCTAAAAAGATCAGTTCCTGGCTATGTATCTTTTGCGATAACAACTTTGCATTGAGCATCATAATTTTATTGCCTATGCGGGGAAACTCATGTGTTACTTTAAAATTATAGATTTCATTTCTCTGTGGTATAACCTGTAGCAACAATTCTTTTAGCCGCGGTATCTTCCATTGACCATTACCCAAATCAAACAGGTAAAAGCCTTCTGTTTCTTCCGGGCTGGTTTTAAAAAGGGCATAAAAGCTCTGGTTAGCTGATCTCACTACCAGGTTTTTATCAAGCACAATCATCGCTTCAGCAATAGTTGCTACGATGCCATCTGTATAATTCTGTAATTCATTCAACTGCTCATTGCGCAGCATCAACTGGTCGTTAATGGTAGCAAGCTCTTCATTGGTTGATTCCATTTCTTCCTTTGAAGTATGCAACTCTTCATTAATTGTTTGCAGTTCTTCATTGGTTGAAATAATCTCCTCATTAGCCGTTTGTAATTCTTCTATAGCACCTTCCCGCTCTTCAATAATGGTGGTCATGTCTTCCTTTATAACCAGAAGCTCTTTTTCCAGTTCCTTTTCTCTTCCGCTTTTACGTTTATTAGTAGCAGGTTCTGACAAGGCACTGGCTGGTGTATTTTTGAATAATACCAAATAATACTTTTCATCGGGAACGATATGTAGCGGTACTACTTCTATATCACACTTGTAGCTAACATCCTGGAATTTAAATTCCAGTCCTTCCTTTTTAGCAGCCTGACCGCTTCTCATAGATTTAAAAACAGCATTCCTGAGTTCAACTTTTAGCCCGGTACGTGCCATTTTCAACAGGTTAAAGGAGGCTGCTCCCTGTGCTGGTTCCAGGTACAGGCTGGTTGACCCCCGGAACTGCAATATTTCCATTTCTTTGTTGATGACCACGTTGGAAGGAATAAATTGTGTCAGCAGCAGGTGATCTACAGCCAGGTTTAAAGGAGCTGCACCTGGAATGCTGTTTATTTTCTGCTTTTCTTCGCTATCCTGTACCCGTAAATTATCGTTTAAAAAGGTTTGGTTTAGTAACAAAGCCCGTTTGTAAAACTCTTTTATATAAATATTTGCCTTGAATTCATTACCTACATATTTAAAGTATTTAGTAGCGTTGCCAATGGTTTCAGATTTGCCTAATACCAGGTAGCCATCGTTTTGCAGCGCATAATGAAAAGTATGTATTACTTTGTGTTGTCCTTCCGCTTTTAGATAAATCAGGAAATTACAGCAGCTAATGAGATCCAATCTTGAAAAAGGAGGATCAGTCAAAACATTATGCCTGGTAAACAAACATAGTTCCTTGATTGTTTTTTTAACCCGGTAGCCTACATCTATGGCATCAAAATACCGCGTAAGCAGTGGTGGCGGAATATTGTCCACTTCATTTTTTGAATAGACGCCTATTCTTGCTTTTTTTATACAGTTTTCGCTTAAATCACTTCCAAAAATTTGTATCACAGGTTTCTGCTTATGGGTATTTGTTGTTTCTAACAACAGCATAGCCAGCGAATACACTTCCTGACCTGCTGCGCAGGCAGGCACCCATATTCTGATAGGTTCGTTATTCTTTTTATTTTTTAGTATGTGTGGCAGTAAAGTGCTGCTTACATATTCATTTGTTTCAGGTTCTCTGAAAAACCTGGTAACATTTATCAGTAAGTCATCGTACAGAAGGTTCAATTCTTCCCTATGCTCTTTAAGATAGTTGTTGTAATCTTTAAATGATTGCAGGTTTATAATCAGCATGCGGCGTATCATGCGCCTGTATACACTTGTCTCTTTGTAAAAATTAAAATTAACGCCTGCATATTCTTTCAGTTGTTTAAAAATATGCTGCACCTCTTCATCGTTGTTATCCTTCTCTTCACCAGCATCGTCCAGGCTTTTCCGTGCAAAAGGATTTCTGCTAATCTTTATTAATTCTTTGGCAATGTCTTCGGGGCGGAGCACCAAATCTACTACCCCTTCCGCAATAGCACTTTTAGGCATGCTCTGGAACTTGGCGGAATCATCCTGAACAATGGTTAATCCGCCTGCTTCCCTGATTGCTTTCAACCCTGCTGTGCCATCTGTAGCAGCGCCGGAAAGCACTATTCCAATAGCGTCGCTGCCTTTTACTTCAGCCAGTGAAATAAAGAATTTATCAATGGGCATGTTCAGCTTTGCAGTCCTGGGAGCTAATGTAAGATGACCATCTATAATTTCCATGTCTTTACCGGGCGGGATGATATAAACAACATTAGGCTCCACCAGTACCCGGTCTGTTACTTCCTGTACCGTCATTTTGGTATGTTTACCAAGAATGGAAGACAGCATGCTCTCATGCGTGGGGGCAAGATGCTGGATGATTACATAAGCCATGCCTGTATCTGCTGTAAGCACACTGAGTAATTGTACGATGGCATCTAAACCTCCGGCAGAAGCGCCCAAAGCAACAACAGGAAGGGCAGCATGATTGGTAATAGGTTGTTTTTCCGGTTGATCGTTAGGTGTGTTCATAAGATTAGGTAAAGAAACGTGGAAACAAAATTGAAACCGAATTTAATTTATTATCAAAATCGCGGATACCGGAAGTTGATTTATTAATAAATATAAATGATTTTATCTGTGTCTATGAGAATATAGATATTAGTGGTGTTCGCAGCAGCATTAAAACTTAAACTCCCGTTAAAATAAACAGTATATAAATGTAAAATATGTTTATAAGAATGTTGCATCAGTTGTAATAAACAAAGTGCAGGGCTATTGCGCGGTCGAGCATTAAATTTCAAACTGAGACACTACCATATTAGCCTTACTACACGGTTACATAAATTAATTTCAACCTTAGTAGGGAATACACCGATGCTCCTGGAATCATTGCCAGCCAGGCCATTCATCTAAAACAGAGATGCAATTAGTGTAAGTGGAGGCGCATGCCCGGACGGATGCGCGGAGCGATCATGCAATCCTTGAACCCACGGAGTGGCTCATTGAGGCAAAAGAAAATAGTAGTTCACGAAATAACTAAGCGCAGCGCTCTTATGAATACCATTGGTAAAACATCAGTACATTCATACTTTTTGGTTACTTTTTTATCAAGAAAAAAGTGACAAATAAGAACTCACTGTGAGAAGTCAAACTTTCAAAACCTTTAGTGTGTACACCTGCTCATAAAGTGAACAATTTTCTGTAACAGTGTATATAAACAGTGCAAAAATCAGCCAAACATCAGAATACCTTTCTATAACGTAATGCCTCCACGGTTTAAAAGAAATTTTTAGCAACAAATCATTTGTTTTACAGCAAAATCATTTTACATTTGCAGCCCTTGTACGGAGATTGTAGCTCAGTTGGTTAGAGCGTCGGATTGTGGTTCCGAAGGTCGTGGGTTCGACCCCCATCAGTCTCCCACACATAGTAAAAGCCTTGTAAATACAATATTTGCAAGGCTTTTTTACTGAATGCAATTATTTATGACAAATACTTTGTTATACTTATTACCCATTATTTCAGCCTTCACCGGCTGGCTGATAAGCCGTTTAGGAATCAGTTTATTCTTCAAACGTTTGCAGGCGCAGCAAAAAACGTTAGCAATGCAGGCAGGGAGTTACGTGGCTGCCGGTTTTTCGTTCGATGAGATAGCGGCCAAACTCACCAGCAAAGAAGCGATTGAAAAAATACTGCCTGTTGCCGAAGAGCACATTGACCACTTTTTACGGGTGAAATTGCCTGCTGCCATGCCTATGCTCACTATGTTCATCAGCGACAAATTAGTGGCAGATATGAAAGCCATATTTATGGCCGAATTGAAAGAACTTTTTCCAACCATTATCAATCAATATTTATCCAATGCAACGTCGGCAATAGCGATAGATAAAATAGTTGCAAACAGGCTGGAAGCTATTGATATCAATAAAGTTAAATATGCATTGCGAAGCGAATTGAACAAAATAGCGTTTTTCGGTGCGCTTATCGGCTTCGTTACCGGCGGCATTCAGATTTTCTTAACACGGATTGCCTAAACTAAGCAGGGTATAGCCGAAAACTTTCATACAGCATTATCCGTTGCTCAAACTTTGCGGTGATTCTTGTATGATGGCTAAAGTTATATAAGTAATCACTATAAAGAAACCCTGTATGAAATACCTTTTATTACTCTTCTTATCCCTTTCCTGCCTGCTTTCCATTGCGCAGCCTCCGGGCGGCGGGCAACCCAGAGGCAACTTTGCGCCTATGGCTAATAACGGACATTTTTTTGGTAAAGTAGTGGATGCCAAAACCAATAAAGGTTTAAATGGCGCTACCGTATTGCTGATTGCTTCCCGGAAAGACAGTACGGGTAAAACGCACGACATGCCCGTAGCTACTGTACTTACGGAGCCTAACGGCGATTTTAACCTCGACAAACTGCCGGTTCGCGGCAATTTTACACTGCATGTATCCAACATCGGGTACACCGATTTTACAGATAAAGTTTCTTTTTCAGCCGGCTCCTTCGATAAGGACTTGGGCAACATCAAACTCGAACCTTCTGAAACCAATTTGGCCGGTGTTACCGTTACTACGAGTGCCAAACCATTTTTTGAAATGGGCGTGGACAGAAGAGTATTTAATGTGGATAAAAACATCGTTACTACCGGACAAACAGCTACCGAAGTAATGAAGCAAATACCATCTTTAAACGTGGATATTGATGGCAATGTAACGCTGCGCAATGCCGCACCAACCATATTTGTGGATGGTCGCCCGACAACCTTAACGCTCGACCAGATACCCGCAGACATTATTGACAAGGTAGAACTGATCACCAATCCTTCTGCCAAGTACGATGCTTCGGGTGGTAATGCCGGTATATTGAATATTGTATTGAAGAAAAATAAAAAGATAGGCTACAATGGTAATATACGTGTAGGTGCCGATTCGAGAGGAAGAATGAACGGCGGTTTCGATATCAATGCCCGCCAGAATAAGGTGAATTTTTTCCTAAGTGGAAACGTAAACCAGCGCAAATCTTCTTCTACCACAGATGTCTTGAGAAACAATTATATCAATGGCACAGCGGATAATATTCATCAGTACAGCGATGGTACGATGAATGGTTCGTTTGCCTTTGTGCGAGGCGGATTTGACTATTTTATCGATAACAGAAATACGCTCACCGTTTCGGGCAGTTATGTAAATGGCAATTTTAATAACGCTGAAAACCAGACTATTGATAGTGTGGTAAGTGACGCATTTACTACCAAAAGCCTCCGCGATGCCATTACAAAAAGAAGCTTTCATAACACAGGCGCGCAACTGGGGTATAAACACAATTTTGCAAAAGATGGTCACGACCTTACTGCCGATGTTAATTACAATTATAGCAACAGCAACAGCGATGGCAACTACGATACGCGCTATTTTGCACCCGATGGTGCCCAGAAATATACGCCTTACCTGCAACGCATTGGTGGTGGTGGGTATAACAGATTTGTAACGGTACAAAGCGATTACGAAAATCCGGTAACGGACAAAATAAAAATAGAAGCCGGCGTGAGAGGTGCTATCCGCAATTACGAAAACGAGAACATACAGGAATACTATGATACGAGTGTAAAAGGGTATGTAACGCTTGCCAACATTAGTAGCCGCTACAAATACACCGACCAGGTGTATGCAGGTTATGCTACTTATAGCATGAAGCTAAAGAACTTCAGCTATCAGGTTGGTTTGCGGGCTGAAAGCTCTAACTACAACGGCACTTTGCTGGGCAAAGATTCCGGGTTTAAAGTGAGCTATCCAATCAGCCTTTTCCCAAGTGCATTCCTTACGTTCCGGTTGAGCGATAAACAGGATATGCAGGCGAATTACTCACGGCGTATCAACCGCCCCAACTTTTTCCAGTTGCTGCCGTTTATAGATAATACCGATCCGCTGAACCTTTCTGTTGGTAATCCGGCACTAAAACCTGAGTTTACCAATGCTTTTGAAGTGAATTACAGCAATGCTTATACAAAAGGTGCCAACCTGCTCATTTCAGTTTATTATAAACATTCCGATAATCTCATCACCAACTATATTTACCGCGGATTGAACCCGGATAAAACAATTAATAAAGCAGATAGCGTTTATTTCAGCACGTTTGTAAATACCAATAGCAGCAGTACTTACGGACTGGAATTTACCAACAAAATTTTGCTGGCAAAAGTTTGGGACATGACTGCCAATATCAATTTGTTTAACTCCAAAATTAATGGCAGCAACCTAACGAATGATGTAACGGTAGAGCGCTGGAGCTGGTTTGCCAAGCTAAACAACAACATCAAACTGCCTGCAGGTTTTTCTATACAACTCTCCGGCAATTATCAGTCTAAAACAGTATTGCCGGCTTCTTCGGGTAGCGCACGCAACGAAGGCTCGGGCGGTCGTGGTTGGGGACCTCCACCCATGACCTCGGCACAGGGCTATATTTATCCGCAATACAGCTTTGATGCAGCGATACGCAAAGACTGGAACTGGAAAGGTGGCAGCGGTGCTTCCATTACACTTAGCATCAACGACTTTGCACGTACGCAACGCTTTAAAACCTATTCTGAATCGTATTTTTCGCCTACCGAATACTTTTCGCAAATTGCAACCCGCCGCAGAGACCCGCAGGTGGTGCGGCTTAACATTAATTATCGTTTTGGAAAGTTTGATGCTTCCTTATTCAAGCGCCGCAATGCGCCGTCAGGTGCTCCTGCCGGCACGGAAATGATGGGAGGTGGATAAGCAATATTTTCATTAAAATTTGTTAGATTATTAAGCCTTGCAGGGTAATGCAAGGCTTATTTTTTGTGGTAAGGTATTTATCTTCTTTGATGTTCTTGCCGGCATTATAATTATTTAGCGTTCTCGCCGCCGTTGATGTTCCCCACCAACAGCAGATTATTTGCCCGCGAAGGACACCGCTAAAGGCGGAATATATTGTTGATAACAGAGCGGGCTCTTTAGTTAGTATAACTGTTTGTGAATCTACCAAAGCGCCTGTTCTGTTATTGTATAATTTTATCTATTAATGCAGCTTTCACGGGTTGAAATGAAGTACAGGATCATTGTTTTTTAATGCCTGATAAATGGCTATTGTACTGGCAAAAGAGGTCCAGCCAAGCAGCGGTAAATAGAGTAATGAGAAGCTCTTATTACTTTTTCTGCTGATAATAAAACTGCTGGTTGCAAGTGCTGCATCAGTTATGGTCCATAAAGCAGCAAGCACCGTACTTTTCCTGTTGAAATAGATATAGTTGAATGAAAAGAAAATGATCCAGATGATTGCCTGTTCAATCAATAGCTTTTTCTTTTTATCAATATCCTTACGGTGTAGTAGTTGCTCTAACGCTTTTAAGAGAAAAAAATTGTTGATTGTCCATGCCGGTGCAAACAACCAGCCCGGTGGCGCCCATGGAGCTTGTTTTAGTTCTTTTTCATATAATTTTCTTTCTTGGCTATTGGGTTTTCCCGACGATAGTCCACCAATTGCAGAAACCACAACAGATGCAAATGCTAACTGCCACCACGAAAATCTTTTATTGTATCTCATTTTTGTTTTTATGGAAGTGGATTAAAAACAATGCCAGATGAAATACCGTTATATAAAGCAGGCATTAAACAATAACTATTATCTCAATTATCTTAAGAGAAGAAGTAGTTACCTTTAATTTTACTGCTTAGCTTTATTTTAAGCATTAACATGAAAACAGTCATCATCACAGGTGGTACAGGATTGATAGGAAAGCAGCTCACTGCGTTGCTCATTAAAAAAGGATATAATGTTATCATTTTCAGCCATAGCCGGCAAGATAGCAATATGCAAAGCAACCCTTCCATTGCACATTGGAATATACACACCGGTGAGATAGATACAACAGCCATTGCAAAAGCAGACTACATCATTCATCTTACTGGTGCGGGCGTAGCAGATAGGCGCTGGACAAAAGCCAGAAAAAAAGAAATTGTAGAGAGCCGTACAAAGAGCAGCGCTTTACTGGTAAAAGCTTTATCCGAAACCGATAACCATATCACTGCCGTTGTAGCTTCCTCTGCTATTGGCTGTTATGGGCCAGATAGTTATACTTCACGCAAAAATGGCTTTACTGAAGATGAACTTTCTTCCAATGATTTTTTGGGCGAAACCTGCCGTCTTTGGGAAGAAAGCATAGAGCCTGTGAGAATGCTTGGCAAGCGATTGATTAAGCTGCGCACGGGTATTGTATTAAGTAACGAAGGCGGTGCTTTGGCAGAATTTAAAAAGCCTTTAAAAGCAGGTATTGCAGCTATATTGGGCAGTGGCAGCCAGGTAGTAAGCTGGATACATATTGAAGACATTTGTCGCATGTATCTTGCCGCCATACAAAACGAAAAAATGAATGGCGTGTATAATGCAGTGGCACCAGCGCCTGTAACTAATAAAGAACTCACGCTTGCGCTGGCAAAAAAGATGCGTGGCAATGCTTATTTACCCATACATATTCCGGCATTTGCACTCCAACTGACGCTTGGCGAAATGAGTGTGGAAGTACTTAAAAGTACAACCGTAAATGCTGATAAAATATTGCAGAGTGGCTTTTCATTTTCTTATTCCACCATTGAGGCGGCGTTGGTGCAATTGATCCAAAGAAAGTAATATTTATTACGTATTACAACTCTACTTCTGCTACTAGAAATACGCTGCCGCAAACCAGTACTAAATCATCTTTATGCGCATGAGTCAGCACTTCCTGTAAGGCTGCATTAACGTTTGGATACGTTGCACCATGCAAGCCTAAGGAAGCTGCAATAGCCTGCAATTCTTCTTCGGGCAAAGCGCGCGGCGTTTGTGCTTTGGTAAAACAGTAATGCGCGGTTTTGGGTAAGTAAGATAATGATTTACTTATCTCTTTATCTTTTACCATACCAACAACGATATATAACTGACGGTAGGTTGCCAGTTCTAATTGTGCTGCCAGCTGCTTCATACCATCTTCATTATGCGCCACATCCACAATAACGGCAGGCTGCTGATGAACCACTTCCCAGCGGCCATGCAAGCCGGTTAATTTTTTTACATGCTGCAAAGCCGTTGCAACGTGTTGGTGTGTGATAGAAAAGCCTTGCAATTGTAACTGATGAACTGCTTCTAAAACAGTAAGAAGATTTTTTCGTTGATAGATACCTGGCAGATCAAGTAAATAGGTATTATGTTCATCCGTTTTCTTGTCTGCTACGGTTAGTTTCAATTGATGATGCTGATAAGTAAATTCAGTGATAAATCTTTGGTCTTCAGCATATAGGATGGGTGCAGCTTTTTGCGCAGCCATTGTATCAAAAACAGCCTTGGTTTCACTAACAACTTCACCAATTACTACCGGCGTATTTTGCTTGATAATGCCTGCTTTTTCAAAAGCAATTTCGGGCAAGGTATTGCCCAGAATATTCATGTGGTCATAGCTGATATTGGTGATAATACTGAGTATGGGCTGAATAACATTTGTACTGTCCAACCTTCCGCCGAGGCCGGTTTCAATTATGGCAATATCCACCTGTTGCCGGGCAAAATATTCAAAAGCCATTGCTACCGTAATTTCAAAAAAAGATGGTTGAATACTTTCAATTAACGGCTTTACTTTTTCTGTGAATTGTACCACGAAATCTTCTTCGCACAGTTGCCCGTTTACTTTAATTCTTTCCCTGAAATCTTTTAAATGTGGTGAAGTATATAAGCCCGTTTTGTAGCCTGCTGTTTGCAATATGGCTGCAAGCATGTGGCTTACCGAGCCTTTGCCATTAGTACCGGCAACATGAATGGATGTAAACTGCTGTTGTGGGTTGCCCAGCGCTTCGCAAATTTGTACCGTATTGGTTAAATCTTTTTTGATAGCTGTAGCACCCAACCGGCTGAATAGTGGCAACTGATGATATAAATAAGCAATAGTTTGCTGATAATTCATGTTCGCAAAGATGCAACTATTAGAGCTTATCCACGCAACCTGAAATCGAAAACGATGGTGCCGGTTTGTTCTTCGGCAGTACTGCTGTTGAGTTTTAGCTGACGGGCTTTGGTAACAGCAATACTTCTGATGTTCTGATTAGTAGTGGTGGTGCCGCGCGGGTTTACCATTGCCTGAATTACATTGCCACTGCTGTTTACAGTGATGTCTACCGCTACCTTTGCGTTTTGGTTGAAATCATCTGTAAAAGAAGGCAGGTGTGTAAATCTTCTGCCACTCAAACCACTACGGATGCTTACGCCACTTTTACCCGTACCTCCATTACCCGTATAACTATCGGAGTTAGGATTACCATTGGGATTGCCCTGATCACCATTACCGCCGGCGATGCCCTGATTACGCACGCCATTGTATGTGTCGCCGCCATTACCACCGGAATTATTTGCTGAGGTTCCGCCCTTGTAAACCGCCTTTGGTGCGGGAGGCTTGGGCGTGGCAGCAACTACCGGTTGTGTGGTGGTTTTCTTTGCTTTAGGTAATTCTGCTGCCGGTGCCGGCTTTTTTTCGGGCTTGGGTGATGTATGAATAACCGGTACATCGTTGTCGTTGTTTTCGGCTACTTCTTTCGCCTCTTCAGGTTCGGCCTGCGCGGAGGCTGTTTTGGGCGATTGAATAGTGGTTTCATCGCTATTGCTCATTTCGCCGGGTATTTCCGGCGCAATATTGCCCATTCCTACATCACTGTTGCCGAGGTTTACTTCGATGCCTTCGTCCGCAACAGGTTGCTCGGGCGCTGGCAGTGTCCAGCTAATCAAAAACATCAACAAGAAAAGAATAGCGCATACGGCTATTGTTAAGCCCAATGCTTTTAAATTTTTTTGTCTTTCAAACTCCTGATGTGTAATTGTGGAAGCCATACTTTACAAATGTAACGGCAGAATAAAAAAAGTATTGTTACAAAAATGCAAACAAGCCTTCATTATAGCATTGCTGTGCATAATTTTTAATAAGAAGTAAAGGTGTGTGAATAGTTTAGCATGTGCTTGTTAAAATATGCAACTGAAGTGTAAGGTTGTAAGTCTTGCTAAAGTGAGCAAAGGTGTAGCAGTGAGTGATTGGCGCTTGTAGTGCCAAAGGTTATACCAGCCGCCGCATAGTAGCCCTGGTGTTCGTTCCATACAACAACAAATGCCACTTAAAAGTGGCATTTGTTGTTGTACAATATGTTGTAAGCTACGTTATCGGACGGTACAATCAAACGAACCCGCTATCAGCACAAGGATACCATCGGACCGTTGTGCATAAACGTGAAATGAACCGGCTAACTGACCGTTGCTGTAGCTGGTGATTGTTATGTAAGAATTACCGTTGGGAGCACCGGATGCTGCAGTTTGATCATTAGCACCATATATTACTACCGGGTTGTTGGGATCTGTTACTATTTGCAAGCCAACAATATTGTTTGCAGTAACAGGATATATTGTACCCGGAACAATATTTTGAGCTGGTACTACCAATTTTAATCCAAACAGCGTATCAGTTGTGCTGGACTGACCAACTACAAATAATGTATCATTCTGCAAAAAACCGCCTTGGGGATCATTAATGTTGGTAACATCAAAAATGCCGCTATAGGTTTGATTGGAGGTTGAATCGGTAAAATGCCACGTGTTGGTAGCAGCCGGAGCCGGATCTACAAAACTGCTATCACCTACAATCACACCACCGGCATCTCCGCCTAGGCCCGTACCGGTGCTGTCCTGCACATTAATGGTAAAGCCGCAGGTAGAACTATCCAGCGTGAGTGTAAAATCTGTCGGAACGTTCAGGATAGGTGTACCATAAGCATGCAACAAAAGCGTATCTACACCCAATTTGGCAAAATAGCCGCTATCACTAAATCCAAAACCGTTCTTCAAACCCGTGTTTAATTCGTAAGTGCCTGTTTGCGTAATGGTAACTACCACTTTTACATAATTGGTATCCCTGCTGGCAGATACACCATTGTAATAAGTACCATTCGGAACCATGGGTTGGCATGAGTTGGCAGTATCATACAATGTACCGTGTCCGGTGCTTTGGTCTGCCTCATAACTTAATTCTTTCTGGCACGACATGATAACCGAAGTGATCAGAATAAAAAGAAATCCGAACAACAATAAACGCTTCATAATGAATAGTTGTGGTAAATAAAAGATGCGTATGAACCTATTAACGTTGCCCGTAAAATAAAATTGCCTGTACCTTAAAAAGGGTTTAAAATTTTACTGGTTCAAATCGCCCACCATATTTGCCGGCACTACCCACTGGTCAAATTCTTCGGGTGTGAGATAACCAAGCTGCACTGCCATTTCTTTGAGTGTAGTGCCTTGCTTGTGCGCCTTTTGTGCAATTTCGGCAGCTTTGTAATAGCCAATTTTTGGGTTCAATGCTGTTACCAGCATCAGGCTGTTATCCACGTGTTTTTTAATGTTGGCTTCGATCGGTTCTATACCTGCGGCGCATTTATCATTAAAGCTTACGCAACCATCGCCAACTAAGCGGGCACTGTGTAAAAAGTTATAAATAATCACCGGCTTAAATACATTCAGTTCAAAATGCCCCATGGAGCCGCCTACATTTATAGCAACGTCATTGCCCAATACTTGCGCGACAATCATCGTTAATGCCTCGCATTGGGTGGGATTTACCTTGCCGGGCATGATAGAAGAACCAGGTTCGTTATCCGGAATAAATATTTCGCCAATACCACTACGGGGACCGCTCGATAGCATACGGATATCATTCGCAATTTTCATCAGGCTTACAGCTACTGTTTTCAATGCGCCATGTGCCTCTACTATTGCATCGTGAGCAGCCAACGCTTCAAACTTATTTTCGGCAGTTATAAACGACAGTCCGGTGAGTTGTGCAATGTGTTTGGCTACCAAAGCAGCATAACCTTTTGGTGTATTAATGCCAGTGCCCACCGCCGTGCCACCCAACGCTAATTCGCTTAGGTGTGGCAGCGAATTTTTAATGGCTTTTAACCCATGATTCAACTGCGATACATAGCCGCTGAATTCCTGCCCGAGCGTGAGCGGCGTGGCATCCATAAAGTGCGTGCGGCCAATCTTCACCACGTGCATAAATTCACTACTTTTTTTTGCCAGTGTATCACGTAGTTTTTCAATGCCGGGAATGGTTGTTTCTACCAGCATTTTATACGCTGCAATGTGCATCGCGGTAGGAAAGGTATCATTGCTCGATTGCGATTTATTCACATCATCATTCGGATGCAGGAACTTGTCTTTATCGGTCAATGCACCGCCATGCAATACGTGTGCACGATAAGCAATTACTTCATTCGCATTCATATTGCTTTGCGTACCGCTGCCCGTTTGCCATACTACCAATGGAAACTGATCATCCAGTTTTCCTTCCAGTATTTCATCACAAACCTGTGCGATGGCATCGGCTTTTTCCTGCGAGAGTACGCCGAGTTCAAGATTGGTTAATGCAGCCGCTTTTTTGAGATAAGCAAACGCTTTAATAATTTCCTTTGGCATTTTATTGATGTCCTGCGCAATCTTAAAATTTTCGATGCTGCGTTGCGTTTGTGCACCCCAATATACATCGGCGGGCACCTGCACTTCGCCCATCGTGTCTTTTTCTATACGGTAATTCATATCGCGTAATTTAAGATGGGCAAAGATAGCCTGATAAAACAATGATGCCACCTGCATGTTTATTTTTATGTGACTGACTGCTGTGCTGCTATGGAACTTCCCTTGTGTCACATTCGCAGAATCACATGGACACTGCAACTGAAGAATATACATAGGTTTTTTGTGCGAGCACGTGTTTGTTTAACCACAGATATTTGTATGTAATTTCACAGGGTAGCACAGAGAAAATAAGCCCTTCTATCAGGTTAATCAGCCAAATCTCCCCAAATCCCGGTTCAAGCTCCTGCACCTTTGCAGTATATCTATTTATGTTTGAAAATCCTGCTGCTGCATGTATTTATAATCCACTTTAATTCCTAACATTTGCTGCATGAATTTTAAGAAATTACTTACTCAAAGCATTGTATGGCGCGGCTTGTACTTCGCTACTTTGTTTTTGGTGAATGTAGTTTTATCGCACTATTTGCATGCCGATGGCGTGGGTAAGATTTATTTCATCTCCAACACTTTTGCACTCATTCATCTCATTGCCGGTTGCTGCCTCGAAGGTGGCATAACTTATTTTATTGCATCTAAAACCATCCAGGCTAATAAAATATTATGGCTTTGCCTGCTGTGGACTTTGATGATCATACTTTGTTTTCTCTTTATTTTTTTTATAGGGCACCATGCTATCAACAGCTTGTTTGAAGGATTGGATGTAGCAGTATATGCTTTTTGTTTCATCGTAGGATTGATGCTTACCAATTATGCTTGCAATCTCTTTTATGCGCATGGCAATTTTTTACTGCCTAATGTTATACTCGCTGTTATTAATATTTCATTTGCTGTTGTAGCAAGCATTATTTACACACAACGGCACGATGGCAAGTTAATAACCGATGTTTATTTTTGCATGTTTCCATTGCAAGGTGTAGCAGTAATAATTGCTTATATATTGCAACATAAAAGCTGGCAACAATTTCAATTGCCCCGCTGGGCAGAGACAAAACGGTTTTACTACTATTCCCTGCAGGTACTGGCTTCTAATGTGCTGTTTTTTTTTGTATATCGCGTAGATTATTATTTTGTGCATGCCAGCCCGGTGTGCACCGATACTGATTTAGGTAATTATATGCAGGTATCTAAGCTGGGACAAATGCTGATCATTATCCCGCAAATCATTGCCAGTGCGGTATGGCCGCAAATGTCTTCGGGCGAAAACAGAGCACTGGTAAGTGAAACTATTATGCTGCTGGCGCGGTTATTTTCTATTGTTTTTTTATTCCTGATGATTGGTGTTGCTTTGGTGGGCGGATGGTTGTTTCCTTTTGTGTTTGGTGCTACCTTCAATAAAATGCAGATGCCAATGTTGTTGCTGTTGCCAGGCATTTTTTGTGTATCGGTACTGGTAATATTGGGTTCTTTTTTTTCGGGTAAAGGCAATGTGCGGGTGAGCATGTATGCCGCATTGCTGGCATTAATTGTAGTGCTCGCAGGCGATTATTTGTTTGTTCCGGTATATGGTATTATTGCAGCAGCAATTGTAAGTACTGTTGGCTATGCAGTACATCTTGGTTATTATTTAGTACAGTTTAAAAAGGAGTATAACTTAAGCGTAAAGGATTTTTTTACATGGCACAAAAGTGATGTGGAGTTGGTAAAAGCGTGGCTAAAAAAGCGATAGGCTAAAATCTGCAGAATATTACGAATAATCTGACAAATAGATTTTATTACTGTAAAGAACAGGAATGTAATAGATTTAGTCTGTTAATGCAAAAAACTTCAAATACATTAGCATAGCATACAATAAAATCTATGAAAGCAATCTGGAACAATCAGGTAATTGCAGAAAGTAACGATACGATTGTAGTAGAAAATAATCATTATTTTCCACCGGACGCGGTAAATAAGGAATATTTGCAACTTTCTGATACACATACTACCTGTTTGTTGAAAGGATTGGCTTCCTATTATACACTGCAGGTAAATGACACAATCAATAAAAATGCGGCATGGCATTATCCCAAACCGAAAGAAGTAGCTAAGGAAATAAAAAACCGGATTGGTTGCTGGAAAGGAGTAAAGGTGGAATTACAAGAAAACTACTTACAGATTGTATAAATAAGCACAAAAAATTTTAAGCTTTTAACATTCGTTGGAAGTAGTTATATAGTAAACCTGTAACAAAAAGTGAATTTAAATTTTACAGATGTTTTTATCTGTATCATTTGTAATCAATGTATTCATGCAATGACTAAAACACGATGATTGAAGTGCAGCAGCTTACTAAAAAGTATCAGCAAACAGTTGCGGTAAGTAATGTGTCTTTTACTGTACATGCAGGGCAAACATTGGTATTGCTGGGCACCAGCGGCTCGGGCAAAACCACTACGCTACGCATGATTAACCGGCTGATTGAACCTACCTCCGGCAGCATCTTTATTAATGGTAAAAATATTCTTTCGCAGCCGCCAGAAATACTACGAAGAAGCATTGGTTATGTATTACAAGGTTATGGTTTGTTTCCACATTACACCGTAGCCGAAAATATTGCCATTGTACCCAGGTTATTGAAATGGAATAAGGGAAGAATCGAACAAAGAACAGATGAATTACTACATAAATTACAGTTGTCACCGGCGAAATATCGCCATGTATATCCATCGCAATTAAGTGGCGGGCAAATGCAACGCGTAGGCCTGGCAAGGGCATTAGCTGCTAACCCACCCATACTCTTAATGGACGAACCTTTTGGTGCTTTAGATCCGCTCACGCGTACAGCGGTAAGAAAGGAGTTAAAAGAATTAGATGAATTAAAAAAGAAAACCATCATTCTTGTTACACATGATGTGCAGGAAGCTTTTGAACTGGGCAATATAATTGGTTTGATGGACAAAGGCTGCATACAACAATTAGCAACACCAACTGAATTATTATTTCAACCGGCGAATGATTTTGTAAAACAGTTTTTACAGCAGCAGTTGTTTCAATTAGAATGGCAATCCCTGCGTTTAATAGACATCTGGAATGATTTGCCGGTAGCTGAAAACGATGCTGCCATTACATTAACCAGCCAGCAAACATTGTGGAATGCATTGGCCGAACTAACAAACAGTACATTACCCGTAGTTGCCTTTGATAAAGCAACAGCAACTAAAAAGGTATTTAATTTTTCGCATTTAACGACTGCCATTCAACGCCAAAAACAACCAGCCTGACATGGAAGAACAGCAAAACCTTTGGCAGTTTATGGTACAGCAGTCAGACAAGCTTTGGCAGCAAACCATTACGCATATTGGACTTACGTTTATTGCATTATTTATTGCTGTTTTGGTTGGACTTCCGCTAGGCATTCTTATTGCCCGCAAGCACAAATGGGCAGGCGTTGTACTGGGTTTTGCCGGCGTGCTGCAAACCATTCCTTCCATTGCATTATTAGGCTTTTTAATTCCGCTTTTTGGCATTGGTGCTATACCGGCTATTGCAGCTTTGTTTTTATATGCTTTATTGCCTATCATCCGTAATACATACACGGGCATAAAAGAAGTAAATAGTGCTGTTGTGGATGCTGCCAAAGGTATGGGTATGACCAATAGACAGATACTTTTGCAAGTACAACTACCTTTGGCTATGCCGGTTATTTTAGCAGGCATTCGCACGGCAACGGTAATTAATGTGGGCGTAGCTACATTGGCTGCTTACATTGCTGCAGGCGGCTTAGGCGAATTTATTTTTGGTGGTATTGCACTCAACAATACCAACATGATTTTAGCAGGCGCTATTCCTGCTGCATTGCTTGCTATCCTGTTCGATTTTTTGCTTTCACTGGTGCAACGGATGAATATAAAAAAGCTACATAAAAGTTTTATTTTTTTACCTTTTATCTTGCTCCTGCTTTCTTCATTTTATATCATTCCCGCAACAGACAAAAGTTTGCTTGCAGGCTTTGAGCCGGAGTTTATGGGAAGAGAAGATGGTTATTTGGGGTTAAAATCCAAATACCATTTAAGCATCCGTAATGTGGTGATTAGTGATGCGATGATGTATAAAGCCGTATATGAAAAAGAGCTGGATATAATAGGTGGTTACAGCACAGATGGCAGATTGAAAGCTTTTGACCTGGTGACTTTGCAGGATGATAAAACTATTTTTCCGCCGTACTATGCAGCGCCTTTTGTACGCAATGAGGTGTTGAAAGAATACCCCGAAGTGGCACCCGTATTGAATTTGCTGGCAGGAAAGATCAACGATAGCATTATGACGGAGCTAAACTATCGGGTAGATTATCTGAAGCAATTGCCACAAAAAGTAGCACGCGATTTCTTAGTATCCAAAGGCTTGTATAAGGAGCCGCAAAACGGACGGAAAGGTGTAATACGTTTGGGCTCAAAAGTGTTTGGTGAACAATATATTCTCATCAATATGTACCGCATGTTACTGGAAGGTTATACCGCTTTGCAGGTAGAAACAAAGACTGGCCTTGGTGGCACAAAAATTTGTTTTGATGCGTTATTGCATAATCAGATTGATATGTATCCTGAATATACCGGTACTGGTTTGCTGGTGATTTTGCAACCACCTAAAGAAAGAGTAGCGCAATTGATAAGCAACCCGGATAGTGTGTATCAATATGTGAAAAAAGCTTTTACAGAGAAATACAATCTTACCTGGTTGCAATCTATAGGTTTCAATAATACCTATGCGTTAATGATGCGAAGAAAACAAGCCGGGCAGTTGCACATCAATACCATATCCGATTTGAAGCGTTATACAGATGGGAGGATTGTCTCTAACAGATAAACACCGATAAAATATTGTATTTTTTGATTATTTATTCTCATTTATACGTTGCATCTACGGAAGAATTTTATTTATTTTTCTCTACAATAAAATGGAAAATGCATAAGTGATTTGTGGCACTTCTTCTATCTCCATCTGTGCTCATCTGCGTTATTTGCAAGGCACCAGTCGCGATTATTTTTAACCAATATCTTCTCTGCTGTTCTTTCGTATATAAAATACAGTATCTTCATTTTCCTATGAAAACAACCTTAGCAAAAGAACCATTAATCACGCATCCATTTGCTAAAGTGCCGCACATAATGGAGCAGGAATTTACAGGCAAAATGAATGATTTGCGGAGCAGTTATAAGACCATCCGGCAACATTCAGAAGCCATTTGCAAACCGCTAAAAACCGAAGATTATGTAGTGCAGCCGGTAGCAGATGTGAGTCCGCCCAAATGGCATTTGGGACATACTACATGGTTTTTTGAGACTTTTTTATTGAAGCCTTATGCAAAGGACTATCAGGAATTTGATCCTGCTTTCAACTTTGTTTTCAACAGTTATTACGAAAGTGTGGGTGCAAGGGTGATACGTACTGACAGAGGTAATTTGAGCAGGCCAACGGTGGATGAAGTTTACAGTTACCGCCGCTATGTGGATGATGCCATGGATGTGTTTTTAAGCAATGAGTTATCGCCGGAAATAGAAGCAGTAGTTATTCTTGGATTCAATCATGAACAACAGCATCAGGAACTGTTATACACCGATATTAAATACATTTTAGGTCATAATCCTTTATTGCCTGCTTATGATGATAAAGGAATAGAGAATATTGCGGTTGAGCAAAATGAAAGTTGGATAAGCATTGAAGAAGGTGTGTATGAAATGGGTTTTGCAGGTGATGGATTTTGTTTTGATAATGAGCTGCAGAGGCATAAAGTGTACCTGCAGCCTTATCATATATGCAACCGTTTGGTGACGAATGCAGCATACTTACAGTTTATTAATGCAGGTGGTTACAACAACTTTCGCTACTGGCATGCCGAAGGTTGGGAATGGGTAAAAAACAGAAAAGTAATCGCACCTTTATATTGGTTTTTGATTAATGATGAATGGCATTATTACACACTCAGCGGGTTACAAAAAATAGACCCGCAGCAACCTGTTACACACATCAATTATTTTGAAGCAACCGCCTTTGCTGCATGGAAAGGGGCGCGCCTGCCCACCGAAGCAGAATGGGAAGTGGCTGCAACAAAATTTGTCTGGGGACAACGATGGGAGTGGACCGAAAGTGCGTACCTGCCTTATCCTGATTTTTCAAAAGCCGAAGGTGCTATAGGCGAATACAATGGCAAATTTATGGTGAACCAAATGGTGCTCCGTGGCGCATCGGTAGCTACACCCGAAGGACACAGCAGAATTACTTACCGTAACTTTTTTCAAACCCACTTACAATGGCAATTCACAGGCATCAGGCTGGCACGGTAGAGCTAACGGCAAAGGAACGGTTTTATAGAGAAGTGATACACGGGCTTTCTTCCACGCCAAAATACCTGCCGTCTAAATATTTTTACGACGCAGCCGGCGACCGTTTGTTTCAGCAGATTATGCAGTTGCCGGAATATTATCTTACACGATGCGAGCATGAGATATTTGTGAAGCAAACCAAAGCGCTGGCTGCACCACTATTACAGCAGTTTGAAACGTTTGATGTATTGGAGTTAGGTGCAGGCGATGCAACAAAATCCACACACCTGTTGCGTTATTTGAATGACAGTGCAAAGGACTTTACGTATTATCCAATAGATATTTCGGAGAATGTAATCCGGCTTTTAGAAAACGAAATGCCACAGCGTATTCCAGGTTTGGAAGTGCACGGATTGAATGGCGATTATTTTGATATGTTGGCTAAGAGTTATGATCTATCCAATCGTAATAAATTAGTACTTTTTTTAGGCTCCAATATTGGCAACTTTAAAAGGGATGAAGCTGAACGTTTTTTGCAGGCACTTAACTATCATTTACAGCCCGGCGACATGGTGTTGATTGGCTTTGATGTAAAAAAAAATCCCAAAGATATACTGGCTGCATACAACGATGATTCGGGTGTAACCAAGGCATTTAATTTAAACCTGCTTAAGCGCATTAATTGCGAATTAGGAGCTGATTTTAACCTTACAAAATTTGACCATTATCCAACCTATAATCCAATCAGCGGCGCTTGTAAAAGTTATTTAATCAGTTTGCAAAACCAGCAAGTAACCATTGGCGAAGAATCATTTTCATTTTATAAAAATGAGCCCGTCTGGACAGAGCTGTCGCAAAAATATGCAGAGCGCGAAATAGATGAATTGGCAATGCGCGCAGGCTTTAAACCCATTGCCAAGTATTACGATAGCAAAGATTGGTTTGTAGATGTTTTGTGGGAGCGGATATAGCGATATTTTACAATAGATTAGTGTACAATCGCCTATTTTGTTTCTTAATTGCAGTGCAATCGCCAGAGGGGGTAAATCTTTGACAAATAGTTCATCTGCACAGTCATTCTCTTTCTTCGTCAACATACTATCCTCCTGTGTATCCGTATATCAAGCAATTATTTTTTGCTGATAAGGTACCACGTGCAAAATACCCTACGCGGCCGGGCGTTTTTCAGGTAGTATGCGCCCTCCTTGTCCCATAGTTTTGGTGTGCAAATGAAAAGATAATAACCCTAAACCTTTTCCCATGAAAACACCATCATTCTTCCGTACAGCGATAATGCTGATAGCAGTACTTACTGCAGTATTGCTACGAAATAATGCCAACGCCCGGCTGCTAATAGCAGTGCACCATACATCTCTTGTGCATTCTGTAATTGATGAAGATAGCAACACGCAGTATGTCCCATTTACAGGAACTAAAAAAATGCGATTAAATAACATCAGCATACATGCAATGCGTGATTTTATGATTAAATATAAAGATGTGGATGATGCAAGCTGGTATGAAGTAGATAATGGTTTTGTAGCTAGGTTTACTGCCGGTGAAGCAACGACTACTGTTACTTACAAAAAGAATGGCGAATGGTTGTACACTATTACGAGCTATGGTGAAATGAAAATGCCTGAAAATATAAGAGCACTTGTAAAAGGAACCTATTACGATTACAGCATTGTAAATATTGAAGAAGTACAAATTCCGTATAAAGAAAACAATATTTTTCTTGTAAAAATGCAGGATGCTACCACCATAAAAGTAGTAAGAATATACGAAGGTGAAATGGAAGTTATTCACGATTATACCAAAGGCTGACTTGTTGGTTTTTTCTCGATGGTTTTTGAAAATATAGACAAGCACGAGGCTCGTTTTTACGAGCCTCTTTATAGTGTTTGCATGTCTTAATATGCACTTCAACTCTTAACGCACGATACTTTTATTCCTCCGGCTGATGGTCTCTCATATACTCCTGCTCTTCCTCCGTGTCACTTTTGCCCTGCGATCTTTTTTCATAATAATCTGCACGGTTACTGCCTGCCAAGCTGTGATTACTTATATAACCCGGCACATCGTGAAAATCAGTATCTAAAGTCTCTATCACTGATCCGTCATTATTGGTTATTTCACCTTCCGTATGTTCTGCCGATAAGATTTGATCGTTATAAAATTGAGTAGCCTCCGTGCCTATTTCTGACGCACTGTTGTTTGCTGTTCCGGGTGCTAAAGCGTCTTCATTTTCTTTATCCCATTTGTCTGAAGCATTTTCTTGTTTTATTACCATTATTATATGTTTTATTGTGTGTATATAATGCCAAGACTATGCCATGGAAGTAAGTATTTTATCTCCGTTTTCAGGATTGCTGCTGTTATTCAATAATATAATATCATTCCCTGATAAAACATTATCATAAAAAGTGTATAAAAAATTCTTTACTTTAACCGCACAAAATAATAGTTACGCTAACTAAAACATCGCCGTATGATTCGCAAATTGATTTGCTTTGCATCGTTTATTTGTATTACTCATTTTGCATCTGCACAACAGGTTACTTTAACACCCGACCAGATAAAAGCGTTAACGCCCGACTGGAAAGGAGAGCGCCTTGCCGATGGCCGTCCTAAAACGGAAGACCGTTTTTTAAATCGTTTGAAAAATATATCCCTTGAAGAGGCTTGGGGTTACCTGCGCAACAAAGGCTATCAAAACCAGTTTGAAGGTGATTGGATGGTTATACGCCCCGACTCTGCAATGGTAGGCCGTGTGGTAACAGCCCAATATATGCCACTGCGGCCAGATTTGAATAAGTTAATTACAGACAAGGGCAAAGCAGAAGGTCGCATTGGTGCCACCAACTCCTGGCCAATTGATGTGTTGCAAAACGGTGATGTGTATGTTGCCGACAGCTATGGAAAAATTGTAGACGGCACTTTGATTGGTGATAACCTGGGTAATGCTATTTATGCAAAATCGCATACCGGCGTTATCTTTTATGGTTCGGTGCGCGACATTGAAGGACTGGAAGAAATACAAGGCTTTAACGGCTGGATAAAAGGCTACGACCCTTCGTATATACAACAAATGATGCTGTCAGGCATCAACGTACCCATACGTATTGGCAGAGCTACCGTATTGCCCGGTGATGTAGTGCTGGCAAAGAAAGGAGGCATCGTTTTCATCCCTGCACAATTCCTCGAAGACTTGGTATTGAACTCCGAATTTGTAGAGTTGAGAGATGCTTTTGGACATCAGCGTTTGCGCGAAGGCAAGTACACACCAGGTCAAATAGATACACAATGGACCGATGAAATAAAAAAAGATTTTTTACAATGGATTGGCACGCAGAAAGATTTGCCGATGACTAGGGAAGAACTGGATAAATATATGAAAGACAGAACCTGGTAGTTTTTCACCGCTAAGAGCAAAGAGGCAGAGGTTTCGCAGAGAAAACAGCCTTTGTGAAACCTCTGTTTACTCCTGTTCCCTGTTTGCGATGAAAGAAAAGCATTTTTTCGTTAGGAGTAATAAAAAGAGATTTATCCCGATTGCTTAACCATAAAATAAACAACTAAGACATGACTCCCTCTCAAAAGTATTTACAAAAACTTGGCTTGAAAGACCAGGATACTACTGCCGAAACAGCTACTGAACACAAGGAAGCTGTACCGGAAAACCCACGCCGTTCTTTTCTTAAAAAATCAGCCTTAGGCGGCATTACTTTAGGCAGTGCTTTTATGTTTTCGCCGGTGGAAGATTTAATAGCGCAAAGCACGCAAAATGTAAGGCGTTATTCATCGCCTTCCGACTTAAAAATTACGGATATGCGTTATTGCGTAACGACTGTTTTAGGCCGTACTGCCATTATACGCATAGATACTAACCAAGGCATTTATGGTTTGGGTGAAGTAAGAGATGGCGCCGACGAACGCTATGCCCTGATGCTGAAAAGCAGGATATTAGGACAAAATCCCTGCAACGTAGAGCAGGTATTCAAATCCATTAAGCAATTTGGCGGACAAAGCCGGCAGGCTGGTGGCGTATGTGGTGTAGAAATGGCGTTGTGGGATATTGTGGGTAAAGCTTATAATGTACCAGCATGGCAAATGCTGGGCGGGAGATATAGAGATAAAATAAGATTATACGCCGATACCCCCGAAGCCGGCTCGCCCGAAGAACAAAAGAAACTTATGGATTACCGCATCAACGACCAGGGTTATACCTGGCTGAAGATGGATTTGAGTATTGGTGAGTTGAAAGGCATTCCGGGCACTTTGGTAAATGATAAATTTTGGCGAAATGATAAGGGAGATTTGCAACAATGGGGCGACCAAAGCAATTACATGGGTTATGGCAATACGGCGCATCCTTTTACTCAAATACAGATAACCGAAAAAGGCTTGGACGAACTGGCTAAACTGGTGGAAAATGTAAGAAATATGCTGGGGTACGATATTCCGCTTTCTACCGATCACTACGGGCATTTTGATGTAAATAACGGCATTCGCCTGGGCAAAAAATTAGAACAGTACCGGCTGGCGTGGCTGGAAGATGTCATTCCATGGGAATACACAGATCAATGGAAAATGCTGTCGGATGCATTGGAAACGCCCTGCCTTACCGGCGAAGATATTTACCTGCTGAAAAGTTTTAAGCTGCTGATTGATGCGCATGCAGTAGATATTATTCACCCGGATCTTGCTTCTTCGGGCGGACTGCTGGAAACGAAAAGAATTGGTGACTATGCTGAAGAACACGGCGTTGCTATGGCCATGCACCAGGCAGGTACCCCTGTTTCGTTTATGGCAAATGTGCATTGTGCTGCGGCTACGCAAAACTTCCTCGCGCTTGAGCACCATTCCATTGATCTGCCATGGTGGGAAAGTTTGGTAAAAACTACCGATGGCAGGCAATTAATTACAAAAGGCTTTGCCAATATTCCACTGTCTGCTCCGGGGCTGGGCATAGAGTTGAACGATGATGTGGTAAAACAACACCTGCATCCATCAGACAAAAGCTATTTTGAGCCAACGCCGCAATGGAATGACAGGCGTTCGCACGATAGGATATTTAGCTAAAGAATTTTACTAAAGATGATTGAAAGCCACAGCATTACAAGGAGTTGAATCACGTGTAAACAGGGTAAATAACTTTGTGTGACTCCGTGTATATAGCTCTTTTTCTGCTGTGGTTTTATTGTTCAGTGCTGTTATTTTTAGAATAACAGAAAGAATAAATAAAATGTAAGCGAATCCATGAGAAATACAATTGCACCGCAGCGCTGGTATCGCCTTATTCCTGTGGCTTTTATCACTTACAGCCTTGCTTATCTCGATAGGGCAAACTTTGGTTTTGCTGCAGCAGGGGAGATGGCGAAAGATTTACATATTACTGCCGCTACCTCTTCTTTATTAGGTTCGCTTTTCTTTTTAGGCTATTTCTTTTTCCAAATACCTGGTGCACATTACGCTGCAAATAAAAGTGCCAAAAAACTCATCTTCTGGTCGCTGATATTATGGGGTGCACTGGCAATGGCAACCGGTATGGTCAGTAATATTACTTTACTCATTATTATCCGTTTTATGCTCGGTGTAGTAGAGAGTGCGGTAATGCCGGCAATGCTTATTTTATTAAGTCGTTGGTTTACCAAAGCAGAACGGTCGCGTGCCAATACATTTTTAATTCTCGGCAATCCCGTTACCATTCTTTGGATGTCTATCGTATCCGGCTATCTGATTAATTCGGTGGGCTGGCGCTGGATGTTCATTTGGGAAGGGTTACCTGCAATTATTTGGGCGTTTTTTTGGTGGCGTTTGGTCAATGATAAACCCGCAAATGCAGATTGGTTAACAACAGATGAAAAAGAAGCTTTGGAAACTGCTCTGCAAAAAGAGCAGCAAGGCATTAAGCCGGTAAAGAATTATGCAGCAGCATTCCGGTCGGGTGTGGTTATTTTGTTGTGTTTGCAATATGCGTTGTGGAGCATTGGCGTGTATGGCTTTGTATTGTGGCTGCCTTCCATCATTAAGGCAGCGCCGCAAATGAATATCATTGAAACAGGCTGGTTGTCTTCGTTGCCTTATGCGTTTGCAATTATTGGTATGTTAACTGCTTCTTATTTCTCCGACAAAACATTGAACCGCAAAGCATTTATATGGCCATTTTTGCTTGTTGCGTCCTTAGCATTCTATGGGTCGTATTTAACAGGTACCAGCAACTTCTGGCTGTCGTTTGTACTGCTTGTGATTGCAGGCACTGCCATGTATGCACCTTACGGACCTTTCTTTGCCATTATCACCGAAATATTGCCTGCTAATGTAACGGCTGGTGCTATTGCACTCATCAATAGTTTGGGTGCACTGGGCTCGTTTGCAGGTTCGTATATGGTGGGGTATTTAAATGGAACTACCGGTGGTTTTAGTGCATCTTATATTTTTATGGCAGGCTCGTTGTTGTTATCGGCTGTTATTACAATAGTTGCGGTAAAAAATAAAAGTGTAATGCAAAAACAGTTGCTGAAAGAAGCGATGGCGTAATAATTTTGGTTTATTTATTTCAGGTATATTTAAAATAAAAACATGAAAAGAATTTCGTTGCCATTTATAGCATTTCTATTGTCATTATCAGCTTGCCACGTTACCGCACAGCAAAGTGCCAACAAACAATCTGCTCAGGAAGCAAATCAATGGTTTCAGCAAAAAAAATGGTTAAACGGCTTATCCATGCAGCCACACGAATCTATAAACAAAGCAACATTTGCACGGCAATATCAGCTCAATAAAGATTATTGGGACAAAGCGTTTGCCTTTTTAAAAAACAACAATCTGCAAACTATGGCTTCCGGCAGGTATGCAATTGACGGCGATAACGTGTATGCAATGATCACGAAAAATCCTACCAAGGATGTAGATAGTGCCAAGTGGGAATCACACCGCAATTATATAGACCTTCAGGGCGTTATTTCGGGTGAAGAAAAGATAGGGGTGGCACCCATTTCCAGTCTCACGGTTACCATGCCGTATGATGCTGCCAAAGACCTCATCAATTATTCTGGCGAAGGCACTTTTTACACAGCTACCCCCGGCACTTTTTTCCTGTTTTTCCCTGCCGATGCACATATGCCAAACATTACCACCGGCGGCAATAAGCCTGATAAAAAACTGGTGATTAAGATTAGGTATGCGGAGTAAAGGGTAATAGAAACGTATCTTAAATAGCTTCTGCAAAATAAAGAGGGAAGAATAGTGCTCTTCCCTCTTTATTTTCTGCTATATAGCCCTACTTAAATATCACACTTCTAAGGCTTTATGCCAAAATACCTGCAGTATTCGCGCATCATTATTTGATCTCCGCGAAGTACTATTTCCTCGTGATAATAAGTTGCTACTTTTGCCTTCAACATTGCCAGTTCCGATTGCAGGTCGGCTATTAAATGGATACTGTTGTATGCCTGAGAAAAATCAGGCTGCACGATGTGCTGAACATTAGATGGATTTACTGTCATAAACAATAGTTTTGGTATATTTTTTATAACTGCTAACCTACTCAAAATATTTTCACATTCCCTTCTTTTAAATTGTATTTAAGGAATTTTAAGGTATTATAAGGGGCGTTTGCATTTATCAATTCAAAAAGTAAGCTGCTGCAATTATACTAACATACCATCCAATACTGAACGCCTTAATACGCATGTAAATAATTGGTTACATACATAAGAACGATTGGCTCGACTTTGAAAACCATCCTTAAAGTAAGACTTAACAAGTTAAAGCTCACGAATCAGAAACCAGTGGTATATCTTGTAAATAATTCTCGTTTATCTATTTCAACTTACTTAATGCATGAAATTCATCTTTCAATTTTGGATATAAAGATTGAAAAATAGTAAAGAGTGCATCGTATTGCCGGCGTCCTTTTTCCTGCGGCTCATATACCTTTTCTGTTTTAAAAAACTGTGCTGAATCATTCAGGTTTTTAATAAAGCCCAATGCATATAATCCTATAATGGCAGCTCCCGCAGCCGAAGCATCTGCGCTATTGTTAATGCTTATTCGCTTTCCCAAAATATCAGTAAGCAACTGCAACCAAAATGGCGATTGTATAAAACCACCGCTTGCATATAAATTGCTGATGTTGCCGCTTGTATCTTCAATAGCAGCTACCACGTTGCGCATGGCAAAGCAAATGCCTTCTATCACCGCACGTGCAAGGTGTTGCTGTGTATGCTGACTGCTCAGGCCAAAGAACACACCTTTAACATCGGCATCCCACATGGGCGCACGTTCGCCTAAAATATATGGTAAAAACAAGAGCTTGTCTGCACCTGCCGGTGCAGTTGCTGCCTGTTGCAGCCAATAATTAAAATCCGCAGTTTTGTCATTATCCGCCATCATTTTTCCAAACCATTCCAGTACCACGCCGCCATTGTTGATGGCGCCGCCGGTGATTATCATGTCATCGGTAAGCAAATAGCTGAATAAACGTTGTGTATCATCGGTTTGTTTGGTAGTACAAGTGGTGCGCACCGCACCACTTGTACCAATAGTAAGTGCTGCATCGCCGGGGTGAATGGCACCGCAGCCTAAATTGGCTAAGCAACCATCGTTACCGCCAATAATAAACGCAATATCATTTTCTGCCTTAAGCAGTTGCTTGCCGGTTGAGGTGAGTGCTTTTTCAATATGTGTTATTACAACCGGGGTGGATAATTTATCTGCAGCAATGCCTGCAACTTCCAGTGCTTCATTACACCAGGCAAGGGTATGTATATCAAACAAGCCGGTAGCAGATGCAATGGAATGATCAATAATATATTTGCCAAAGAGCTTATAAAAAATATATTCTTTTATGGAAATAAATTTATAGGCTTCGCTAAAAATCTGCGGCATTACTTCTTTCATCCACAGCAGCTTGCACAGTGGCGACATAGGATGAATGGGGGTGCCTGTTTTTTGATAAATAATCGTACCTGTGTCACTATTCCTGAGATTGACTGCCTGCTTACTGCTTCTTGTATCTGCCCAAATGATAGCGTTGGTAAGGGGCTTGCCTTCTTTATTTACTGCGATAATGCTGTGCATGGCTGCGCTGAAACAAACACCTTGTATTGTTGTGTTTGCCTGTAAAGATTGGGTAATCAAGGTGGCTACCTGTTGCAGTATTTCATCGGGGTTTTGCTCATTCTGCCCCGGTTCGTCATTAATGGTTTCGTAGGTTGCTTTTAATGAATGAACAGCCTTGCATTGTGTATCAAACGTGATGGCTTTGCAATGGGTAGTGCCGATGTCTATAGCTAACAGGTAACTCATGGTGTAAAAGTAAGTGTGCAGCGAAAGATATGAAAGTAAGATGTTAAGTATGTTTTTGCTATCTTTTATAAATAGAACTGGAGCTGCAGCTAATGGTCTTTTATATGGGTAAATCTATTGCACTTGTTTGACTGCGACAGAGATAATTCTGTCTGGCTCATTCGTTCAAAATACCTTTTCATTTATAAAGCCTGCGCATTCTTCTTTATTAACAGCTTCTTGTTTTACTTTAACCAATAAAACAGTATCACGGGCGAATAAAAAAATCACTTTACGTTTACAGGTTATGTCCTACATTTAGCCCTCCGAATTATAAAAAATTGTTTGCTTTATGGGTGATTTCCAAATCAAGAAAAATGCTAAGAAATACGATGCCGTAATTGTAGGTTCCGGCGCCGGTGGTGGTATGGCGGCTTATGTATTATCAAAAGCTGGCCTCAAGGTATGCCTGCTGGAAGCGGGTCCTATGTATGACCCTAAGAAAAATTCTTTACAGCTTACCAAACCCTGGGATTCTCCAAGGCGCGGTGCCAGTACCAAGTATCGTCCGTTTGGCGATTTCGACGGCTGCTACTGGGGCTGGGAAATAGACGGCGAGCCTTACACACAGGCAGAAGGTACGCAGTGGGACTGGTGGCGTGCGCGTATGCTGGGCGGACGTACCAATCACTGGGGCAGAATTTCGCTGCGCTTTGGACCAAAAGATTTTAAAGGAAAAAGCAGGGACGGTTTGGGTGAAGATTGGCCGATTGGCTATGAGGATATAAAACCTTACTACGATAAAATAGACCGGCTGTTAGGTATTTTTGGTACCAATGAAGGTCTGGAAGATCATCCTGATGGAATTTTTCTGCCGCCGCCCAAACCGCGCCTGCACGAGCTGATGATTAAAAAAGCGGGAACCAGTGTTGGTATTCCCGTTATTCCATCGCGTTTATCTATTCTTACCAAACCAATTAATAAGGAAAGGGGCTCCTGCTTTTTTTGCTCGCAGTGCGGACGTAGCTGTAAAGCTTATGCCGACTTTTCTTCTTCTTCGTGCTTAGTGATACCGGCATTAGCTACCGGCAATGTTGACCTGGTAACCAATGCAATGGCGCGGGAGGTATTAACTGATAAAAATACAGGGCTGGCTACCGGTGTATCTTATGTAAATAAGGAGGACATGCAGGAATATCAGGTGAGTGGCCGCACGGTTATCCTTGCTGCCAGTGCGTGCGAATCTGCGCGTTTACTGCTTAATTCCAAATCGCAGCGGCATCCAAATGGCGTGGCAAATTCCAGCAATGTAGTTGGTAAATATTTGCACGATTCTACCGGTTCGGGTATGGGTGGTATTATTCCGGCGTTATTTGACAGAAAACGCTATAACGAAGATGGAGTAGGAGGGATGCACGTTTATACGCCATGGTGGCTGGATAATAAAAAGTTAGACTTCCCGCGTGGCTATCATATCGAGTATGGTGGTGGTATGGGTATGCCTTTGTATGGCTTTAGCTGGGGGATAGAAAACCTCAACGGCAAGTACACAGTAAAAGGCAAACAGAAAGAAGGCGGCGGCTACGGCGCTTCTTTGAAGGAAGATTATCGCTTTTTCTACGGTGCTGGTGTAGGCATGGCTGGCAGAGGCGAGTCGATTGCATTAGAGAGTAATTATTGTGAAATTGATCCCAAGGTGGTGGATAAATTTGGTATTCCGGTGCTGCGTTTTCATACAAAATACACCGATTATGAAATTAACCAGGCAAAGCACATGACAGAGACGTTCTCCGAAATATTACACTCGATGGGAGCCGTGATTACCTGGGGGGCAAATAACAGTAAGGAAAACAACTGGGGACTGGAATCACCAGGTAAGATTATTCACGAAGCGGGTACGGTGCGTATGGGCGATAATCCTAAAACATCGGCTTTGAATAAGTGGAGCCAGGCGCACGATTGCAAAAACGTATTTTGTGTAGATGGCGGCCAATTTGTATCGCAGGCGGATAAAAATATTACCTGGACGATACTTGCTTTAAGTATGCGTGCCAGTGAACATTTGGTGGATGAAATGAAAAAACAGAATATATAAATGGGAAAGGATCACAGATATTACTGATAAGAACTGACTTTGCTGATATTCAGTTAATAAGAAAACATCAGTAATGTTTGTTATCATAAAGCAAGTATAGATATTTTAATATAGATACTAATGAAATTAAAACGTCAGATTCACTATCAGTTAAATCATTATTAATAGATTATCAGTAATATCTGTGATCAAAAAAAAACAATATTATGGACAGAAGAGATTCCCTTAAAGCTTTGGTTACCGGTGCCGTTGCTACCGGCGTAGTGCTTGAAGCCTGCAATAGCGGCAATGATGATATTCAAACGGATAACACTAAAAAAGTACCGAGTAAGAAAGCGGTAGAAAGTCAGGGTAAGGACTTCGACCGTATGCCGGAAGAAAGAAAGCATTACGAAGAAGTAACTTCTTATACTTTTTTTGATGACCATGAAATGAAAACCATTGCAGTGCTGGCAGACATTATCATACCCAAAGATGATGTAAGCGGCAGTGCCACCGATGCCAAGGTGCCCGATTTTATTGAATTTATTGTAAAAGATTTTCCTGAGCACCAGACGCCTATGCGCGGTGGTCTCCGTTGGCTGGATATGCAATGCCTTAACCGCTACGAGAAGACTTTTGTGGATTGCGATGATAAGCAACGCATCGCGATGGTTGATGAAATTGCTTATCCGGCAAAAGCAAAGCCTGGCATGGCGCCTGGCGTGTCTTTCTTCAATCTGATGCGCAATTTGACGGCTACCGGATTTTATACCTCGGAAATTGGTCTAAAAGATATCGGTTACATGGGTAATACGCCTAATCAATGGAATGGTGTGCCGGCAGATGTATTAAAGCAATACAACCTGGCTTATACAGATAAAGAATTGAAGGAGTGTGCAAGCTATTAAATCAATGGGCGGCAAGTCTTAATAAAATTGAATAAGGCAAGTAACAATTTATAAGGCATTGTCTCAAAATATACCTAACAAGTTATTATAAAATAAAGTTTGGCTGTTCTTCCAAATCATCTTACTTTTGCCGTCCTTTAAAAATTTGAGCCATGAACGCAGCAGTTCAATTTGTACACGACCAGCTTACGACAAAAAAGCAATTTCCGAAGTTCAAAGCCGGTGACAATGTTACTGTCAACTATAAAATCATTGAAGGTGGTAAAGAACGTATCCAGGGTTTCCGCGGCGACGTGGTAAAAATCCAGGGCGAAGGTGCAACTACTACTTTTACTGTTCGTAAAATATCGGACAGCATAGGTGTGGAGAGAGTATTTCCTTTCTTCTCGCCCAATATTGATGCAATCATTCTGAACAAGGTAGGTAAAGTGCGCCGTTCCAAACTGTACTACTTGCGCGAGCGCAGTGGTAAAAGCGCCAGAATCAAGGAAAAGCGCATGAAATAAATACTTTAATAAAAAAGCAGAAGATTTTTTCTTCTGCTTTTTTATTAAAGTATTAACCCTTTCTTGTGCAAAAACTTCGTATTTATTTTAACTTTGTTTCTCATCATCATCTTAAAATCATTTTATGGGCAATTTAGGTTTCCAGGAAATTCTGCTGATAGCAGTTGTAATCTTAGTACTGTTTGGCGGTCGTAAAATTCCTGAGTTTATGCGCGGTCTGGGCAAGGGCATCCGCGAGTTTAACGATGCTAAAGACAATGTGAAGAAAGAATTGGAAGAAGGCATGAAAGAAAAAGACCGGGTTGCTGCCAATGGAACAACTGCCGCACCTGCTTCTAATAACACTGCCGCCACTACCACACAGCCGTAATTATTTCTTTCACATAAATAAGGATTAGCCTTTGTTTAGTTTCACCTCTATCAAAGACTATCATGCTGATTTATTGCACGGCCGCACCACCTGTGTGGCAGCCGTGCAATATTTTTTAGCGCAGATAGCAACGAAAAAACACCTGAACGCTTTTTTAGAAGTGTATGCTGAAGAAGCTTTAGCACGCGCAGCTCAACTTGATGATAGCCTTACAGAATCGGGCAGCCTGCAAGGCCCGCTACATGGCGTGGTAATAGGCCTGAAAGACGTTATTTGCTATAAAGACCATGCAGTAACTGCTGCTTCCAAAATATTAGAAGGTTTTACCAGTATATACAATGCTACGGCTGTTGAGCGGTTGCTGGCAGCCGGCGCTGTTATTATTGGCCGGCAAAATTGCGATGAGTTTGCTATGGGCAGCAGCAACGAAAATTCTGCCTATGGTAATGTATTGAACGACGCTGATAACGATAGAGTACCTGGCGGTTCTTCGGGCGGCTCGGCAGTTGCTGTGCAGGCAGGATTGTGCATGGTAAGCCTGGGCAGCGACACAGGTGGCTCGGTAAGACAGCCTGCCGACTTTTGCGGTATTGTAGGCATGAAGCCTACCTATGGACGAATTTCCCGTTACGGATTAATTGCTTATGCCTCCTCCTTCGACCAGATTGGCATTTTTGCCAGGTCGGTGCCCGATTTAGCAATTGTTTTGGAAATAATAGCCGGGAAAGATGCCTACGACAGTACAGCATCAGCTACGCCTGTAGAAAGTTATTCACACCTGCTACATCAAGTAGCGACTCCAAAGCGCATTGCTTACTTCAGGCAGGCACTTGAGCATGCTGCGCTTGACCCCGAAATTGCTGCTGCTTTCAGGAGTTTTATTAAAACATTAACTGACAACGGCTACGAAGTAGAACCAATTGATTTTGAATACCTTGATTATGTGGTGCCTGCTTATTACGTTTTAACAACTGCTGAGGCCTCCAGTAACCTTTCGAGGTATGATGGGGTAAAGTATGGCTACAGGAGTAATGGTAATGATGTAAGCCTGACACAGATGTATAATAAAACCCGTACAGAAGGTTTTGGCAAGGAAGTACAACGCCGCATATTATTAGGTACTTTTGTGTTAAGTGCAGGCTATTTTGATGCATATTTTACTAAAGCTCAAAAGGTTAGGTATCTACTGGTGGAGAAAACAAAAGAGATTTTCAGCCAGTTCGATGCAATTATCTCACCTACTGTACCATCGCCTGCATTTAAGTTTGGGGAAATTTCAGACCCGATAGAAATGTTTCTCGCTGATATCTATACTGTATTTGCTAACCTTACCGGCATCCCGGCTATTTCGCTGCCCCTTTTTATTCACAGTAATAACATACCTTTTGGGATGCAGGTAATGACGTTTCAGGAAAATGATCTATGTTTGCTTTCTTTGTCGGAGCAAATGATGCAACTGGCAAGTAAAAAGTAGGTTCTACCCCCTTAAATTACCAGGTATTTTAAGCGCTTATAAGCCGCTTTATTTTTTAACTTTTAAAAAAATAAAACGAAATTGATGCAAATAAGAAAACTGGCAAGTGCACTTATTGTAAGTGTTTTTTGTTTCTTTAGTGTCGCTCTTATGTCTTTTACTGGCAATGGCCGTACCAAAACCGGCGGTCCCAAAAAAGACAGTTCTAATGCTTCCAAAAACTTTGATGATGTTTTAGGCGAAATGCCAGGTACTTACTCTGTAGGCGATGGTTTGCTGAGAGTTCCTTTAAATCCGAATGTAGTTTCTTTTGTAAAAAGTTTTATTAAAAGAGAAGGCGATGATTACAGCAGTATGAAAAACTGGGGTAAATCTTATTTTGCATTATTTGATAAAATACTTACTAAATATGATGTGCCCTGCCAACTGAAGTACCTGGCGGTAATAGAAAGCAGTTTGCGGCCAGCTACAGTATCTAGTGCAGGTGCAGTAGGTCCCTGGCAAATAATGCCCGATGAGGCAAGAGCGTATGGCTTGAAAATAGGTAAACATGACGAGCGTAAAGATTTTGCAAAGAGCACTACAGTTGCTGCAAAACTCTTAAGCAAATTATATGACCGTTTTGGCGATTGGCTGCTGGTAATAGCCGCTTACAATGCTGGCGAAGGCAGAGTAAGACAAGCCATTAAAAAGGCAGGCAGCAGTAGTTTTTGGGTATTGCAAAACTTTTTGCCTGCAGAAACACGCAACCATGTGAAGAAGTTTATTGCCACGCAATATTATTTTGAGGGTTCAGGCGGCGTAACGACCATGACGGCAGAAGAAGTGAAACAATACATGCCATTGGGGATTCCTAAAATAAAAATTGATGATTTGGAGCATACTGCAATTGTAGAAATCCAGGGCAAATACAATTCTACAATTATGGCGAAATATCTACAAATGGATGAAGGCTTACTTAACCGCCTGAATCCGGGACTGGATGATGCTTTGAATGCCGGTACAACGTATAACCTCCGCTTGCCAACGGATAAAGTGGAGCCATTTAAACAAGCAAAGAATACGATTTTGAAAGAAAGCGTAGAAATGTTGCTTTCAGACGTACAAACGGTTAAAAATTAATAAGTTTATATACTGTGGAAAATCAAACCTTTTATTTATCTTTGTTAAGAGTTTGATAAGTACATATCTGTAACGATTGATTAACTTTTTTTCTGTGGCATGTTACTGATATTTGCATAGCGAAAGCAAGAACAACGAGGTGACCAAATAATTGATAACTTTTTCTGGCACTTCGTTTGTTGAACTTAAGATAGAATATAAGTAGTCAATTTTCTCATAAGCAGTTAGTTTTGGTTGCGGCCCCTGTTTCTACAGGGGCTTATTTTTTTCTGCTATTTTCCTGGCTACATATCTTATTGCCATATAGCCCAATAAAGAGCCGAATGCGTCTGCAATCATATCGGAGATATCAAACGATCTGTCGCTCGCAAAATATTTTTGTACATATTCCAGTGCAATGCCATACACGACAGCAAAAACAGTAATGCTGATGAATAAACTATGTTGCATTGGGTACTGTTTTCTGAAGGGCCAGCAAAAAAGAAACACCAGCATGGCAAACAAGCCGGTGTGTACCCATTTGTCAAAATAAATAGCGTCCAAAAAATTTACTTTTGGTATATCGCTGCCGGGCAATGTAAGCAGCATATAAATAAGTACCAACCAGATAACCGGTGGCAAAAAAGCAATTGGGCGAGGTTTCAAGCGTATATTTTTTGTAAATGGAAAAAGACTTTAAAAATTAATCCTGTTTCATCATTTTCTCGGTATTTTCTGCTACCTGAAGTGCTTCAATAAATTCATCAATATCGCCGTTGATCACCGCATCGAGATTATAGGAAGTGAGCCCAATGCGATGGTCAGTTACACGGCCTTGTGGCCAGTTGTACGTCCGGATTTTAGCACTACGGTCGCCGGTACTTACCAATGTTTTGCGGTGCCGCGATATTTCTTCTTCCTGCTTACGTACCTGCTCTTCGTATAGTTTGGTACGCAGCATAGTCATGGCTTTTTCGCGGTTGCCAAGCTGGCTGCGTTCTGTTTGGCACACGACTACCGTGCCGGTAGGAATATGTGTCAGCATCACTTTTGTTTCCACTTTATTTACGTTCTGTCCACCGGCGCCGCCGCTTCGGGCAGTTTCCATTTTTACATCGGCAGGATTTAGTTCAAAGTCCACTTCTTCTGCCTCGGGCATTACAGCCACGGTTGCCGCCGAAGTATGTACCCGGCCCTGCGTTTCGGTGCTGGGTACGCGCTGTACGCGGTGCACGCCGCTTTCAAATTTCAAAGTGCCGTACACATCTTCGCCCTGCACTTCCACAATCACTTCTTTGTAGCCGCCTACAGTGCCTTCGCTTTCAGTAACGATGGCTGTTTTCCAGCCTTTTTTGGCGCAATAGCGGAGATACATGTTCAGCAAATCACCGGCAAACAAACTGGCCTCATCACCGCCGGTACCGGCACGTATTTCAAGCACGGCATTTTTATCATCTTGCGGGTCCTTAGGTATTAATAATTTGGTGAGTTCTTTCTCTAAAACCTCTTTCTTTTCTTCCAGTTCCGGCATTTCCATTTTTGCCAGCTCGCGCATTTCTTCATCATTTCCATTCAATGCTTCGTGCGTAAATTCATAATCTGCTACTACGCGCCGGTATTCTTCATAAGGTTTTACTATCTTTTCAAGATCGCGGTATTCCTTACTCAATTTACCAAACTCTTTCTGATTACTTATGATTTCAGGGTTGGTAAGTGCTACACCCACTTGTTCAAATCTTGCTTTTAATGCGTCTAACTGGTCTGTCAACATACATCAATATGCTATTATTTAGCGGCGCGAAATTAAGTCAATTAGTTTAGCGGTGCGCTACCAGCCACAGGCAATTCGCTTTTATAACTTTTTTCTCTATTCGTTTCTTTTTGTGCCCTACTCGTATTACTTTTCACCCTTTAATATTTTAGCATGAGGAAGATTAAGTTTTTCGTATTAATTGTTTTACAAATAATTATTTGTACAGTTTATGCGCAGCCTCCAAAAGGATTGCACTGGGCTGCTGATGGCAGCAGTTTTTACGAAGCAACCGATAATGGTATTGTGCAAGTACAGCTACCGGCTTTTACGTCCACGCCCGTAATTACACATGCACAACTTACACCAGCCGGCGTGCAGGAACCATTGTCGGTGGAGAACTTTTTCTTTTCGGAAGATGGCAACAAAATGCTCGTATTTACCAATAGTAAAAAAGTATGGCGTTATCATACGCGCGGCGATTACTGGGTGTACGATAAAACGAATAATAGCCTGAAGCAACTGGGTAAAAGCTTGCCCGCCTCATCGCTCATGTTTGCTAAGTTTTCCCCCGATGGCAACAGCGTGGCATATGTGAGTAGGCATAATATTTATACAGAAGATATTGCCAGTGGTAATATTAAACAACTCACTACCGATGGCACTGACCGTATAATAAACGGCACTTTTGACTGGGCATACGAAGAAGAATTTGACTGCCGTGATGGCTTTCGCTGGAGCCCCGACAGCAAAAACATTGCTTATTGGAAGATAGATGCACGACAGATCCCTAATTTTTTATTGATAAATAATACCGATTCTATTTATTCTTTTACCAAGCCGGTAGAATACCCCAAGGTGGGTGTGAGTCCTTCTTTTTGCTATATCTATGTGGTAGATGTGGCCAATGGTACTTCTGTCAAAATGGATGTACCGGGCGATGCACAGCAACATTATATACCGCGTATGGAATGGGCGGCTAACAGTAATGAACTGGTAATACAGCAACTTAATCGCAGGCAAAACGAAAGCAAGGTGATGTATTGCAATGCTGCCAGCGGCAATGTGCAGGAGATATACAGTGAAACGAGTAACGCCTGGATAGATGTTAAGGCACGCTGGAGCGATGATCCTACCGGCTGGGAATGGATAAAAAAAGGCACCGCTTTTTTGTGGGTAAGCGAGAAAGATGGCTGGCGGCATGTGTATATGATAAGCCGCGATGGTAAAAAAGAAACGCTCATTACCAAAGGCGATTACGATATTATTACCATTAATGGTTATGATGATAAATCGGGTTACATCTATTTCACTGCATCACCGCAAAATGCTACGCAAAAATATTTATATCGTATAAAAACGAGCGGCGGTCAGCCCGAGAAGTTATCGCCTGCCAACGAGCAAGGTACACACGAGTATGATGTTTCTCCAAAGGGATTATATGCAGAACACCTGTTTTCTAATGCCAATACGCCGCGGATAACAGATTGGGTAAGCTTGCCAACCCATAAAGTATTGCGGAGCGAAGAAGCGCGTACTGCTAAAGAACACAACAAAATAGAATTTTTCCAGGTGACAACAGCCGATAACATCGCGATGGATGGCTGGATGATTAAGCCTGCCAATTTTGATTCTACCAAGAAATATCCGGTAGTATTTTATGTATATACCGAACCGGCGGGAGCTACGGTAGAAGACCGCTGGGGGGTGGCAAGAAGCCTGTACAACGGCAACATGGCTAATGATGGTTATATTTATATAAGCGTGGATGGACGTGGTGCGCCGGCGCCAAAAGGTGCTGCCTGGCGCAAATCCATTTATAAAAATGTTGGTATCATCAACATCAGAGACCAGGCGATGGCTGCAAAAAAAATCATGCAATGGCCATTTGTAGATACCAGCCGCATTGCGGTATGGGGCTGGAGTGGCGGCGGCTCTACTACGCTTAATCTTCTGTTTCAATATCCCGATATTTATAAAACCGGCATAGCTATAGCACCGGTAGCTTACCAGCTTACGTACGATGATATTTACCAGGAACGTTATATGGGATTGCCGCAGGAAGATATGGAGCCTTTTATAAAAGGTTCACCCATTACGTATGCTAAAAATCTACAGGGCAATTTATTGGTCATACATGGCACCGGCGATGATAATGTGCATTATCAAAACACAGAGTTGTTGATTAATGAGCTGGTAAAATATAATCGCCAGTTTTCGCTGATGAGTTATCCCAACCGCACGCATAGCATTAACGAAGGGGAGGGCACAACTGCGCACCTGCATACTTTGTTCACTAATTATCTGAGGGAACATTGCCCGCCGGGCGGAAAGTAAAGTATTAGCTTTTAAGGTATTATTTATACTTTTTACAAAAATGTAAAACCCGCTTTAAAAGCGGGTTTATTTTTATGCAACATCACCATCGAAACCTTTATCTTTTAAACGGTTGAAGCGTTTACTTATACTGATTAAAACACAAAAATACAAGTAGAAAACAGGGTTGTCAACCGCATAAAGATGCGATAGGATGTTATAGATAAATAGTATTGAATTTATTCAGATAGCCAGAATTCAACATTATACTCCGTTTCACCGAGGTAACCGGATTTGCCAAATATTACCGGCTGCTCCACTGCAGGTGCATCATGATCATCGTGACGATTATCGAGCAGTAAGGTTTTGCCGGGATACACAGCTTTTATGGTATATTTTCCTATCGGAATATCTTTGGCCATAAACGTACCAGCAACATCTTCCACTGTTTTTTCTATAGTTGTGGCTGGACTGCCATCAATTAAGGTGCTTTCTGTTGGTGTAAAAATCAGCTTTATTTTATCCACCGGTGCATCCGTGCCAAACTGATACAGGTCAACATGTGCACCGTAATAAGTGCCTGCAGCCGGCTTTTCGCCACTTAGCTTCCATGTAAAATTTCTGGTTACAGCATCATTTACAGTGAAAGCATCGGTGCTGCCAGGCGCTAAGTCAAATGTATAATCTTGACCGTAAGCCGACTTTTTTATTTGGGCTTTTGCCGTCCAATCTCCGGCGGGTTCTGCAGGGATAGCTACTTTATAATTACCGTTATTATCAGTAGTTGCAAATACATACGAGTTTGCCCAAACCGTATGCTCTATAGTTACTTTCACACCTGGCAGCGGCTGTCCGCTTGCATCAGTAACCTTACCGGTTACATAGCCTGCCGAAGAAGGTGGGTGTGTGTCTTTTTTACAAGCCGGAAGCGAATAGCTGAAAAGTAGCAACAGCATCATTAAATACATTGAAGTTTTCATAAGGGTTTTGTTTGAATACGGTGCAAGATGTTGCTGCAAAAGCTGCAAGGCAATCTTTATTTACATAAGCTGCTTAAATGTTTTTATGAAATGGAAAAAGATAGGAATGAGTTGAAAAAAAATGTGGTTTGTAATTGCCTCAACAAAAAATCGGAATGTCTTTCAAAGACATTCCGATTTTTACTATCGTAATACACTGCCTACAGTTCTTTTATTTATGCATTTCTGCCAATGCAGTTCAAATCTTTGAATGCTTCTTCCAAACGCTTAACAAAGTTTTCTTCGCCTTTGCGCAGCCATACGCGCGGGTCGTAGTATTTTTTGTTGGGTTTTTCTGCTCCTTCGGGGTTGCCCAACTGACCTTGCAAATACGCTTTATTTTTTTCGTAATAATTAAGCACCCCTTCCCAAAAAGCCCATTGCATATCGGTATCCAAATTCATTTTGATAACACCATAATCCAATGTTTCCTCTATCTGGTTTTTGGGTGAACCGCTGCCGCCGTGAAATACAAAATACACTGGTTTGTCGGTAGCGGGCCTGCCTAATTTTTCAGCAATATAAGCCTGGCTGTTCTTCAATATATCAGGACGCAACTCTACATTTCCCGGACTGTACACACCATGAACATTACCAAATGCTGCTGCTATAGTAAAGAGCGGTCCTATTTTTCTCAATTCAGCATAAGCCTGATATACTTCTTCAGGCTGTGTATATAATTTACTGTTTTCAACGCCGGAATTATCAACACCATCTTCTTCGCCACCGGTTACGCCCAATTCAATTTCTATACTCATGCCCAGCTTTTGCATGCGCTTGAAAAAGCCAACCGAAGTTTCTATATTTTCATGAATGGGTTCTTCACTTAAGTCGAGCATGTGCGAGCTATACAGCGGATGCCCAAACCGTTGATAATGTTCTTCACCGGCAGTGAGCAATGCATCTATCCACGGTAACCATTTTTTTGCAGCATGGTCGGTATGCATTACTACGGGTACACCATAATATTTGGCTACATTATGTACATGCAGTGCGCCGCTGATGGCACCTGATATATTTGCCTGCAATTTATCGTTGGGCATGCCCTTACCTGCAAAAAACTGTGCGCCGCCATTGCTGAACTGGATAATTACCGGAGAGTTCACCTTTGCCGCTGTTTCCAGCACGGCATTGATGGTATCGGTATTCGTAACATTTACTGCCGGCATTGCAAACTTGTTTTGCTTGGCATCTTCATATAAAGCTGCCAGCTCATCGCCAAATAAAATGCCTGCGCGGTACTTTGCCATTGTTATTGTATTTTGTTGTAATGAATTTATGAGGGCGCAAAATTACTCATTCTTGATAGAAACGGAGCAGAAAATGTTTATGACACATGCCTGCCTGCCGGCAAACAGGGATTGCCGGCGTCGGGAGCACGAATTATTTGGATGTATGAATTAACATATACCATTTAATGGTGTAGTGCTGAGTGCCACCTGATGGTGCTAAGTGTGAGGCTATATACGAAGTATGGTGTACAATGTTCCTTATACCCTTCGTTCCTACGGTAAAAACAACGTTGTAGGTATTTTCATTTTTCCAGTCCAAACTATACACTTCGCAGTGGTTTCCCGTTATGATACTGTAAACTCCTTACATTTGCTTTCCTGTTATATATTCAATAGCCGAAATTATGGAACAGAACGACGAAAATTATTTAGGCATTACCGGTAATACCCCTTCATCCGGTCAGCCACAGGCAGAAGGAGGCGAACAGCGGAGATGGTTCAGGCGATTCAGAAAGGGCATTACTACCTCTACTGCCGAAAAAAAAGAAACACCGGAAGGATTATGGAATAAGTGCCCGGAGTGCAACTACATTACTACCACTACCGAGCTGGAAGAAAACCTGTATGTGTGTCCCCGGTGCAACTATCACCACCGCATAGGCAGCGATGAATACTTTGCCATTTTATTTGACAATAATACCTACACTGAGCTTTTTGGTAATATTAAAAGTAAAGACTTCTTAGGCTTTACCGACCTGAAACCTTACCGCCAGCGTTTGGATGAGATTTATGCCAAAAGCGACCTGAAAGACAGTATGCGTGTGGCGGTAGGCAATGTAAATGGCAAGGAGATAGTGATTGCCTGTATGGATTTTGAATTTATTGGCGGCTCGCTGGGCAGTGTGATGGGAGAGAAATTTAGCCGTGCCGTGGATTATTGTATAGAACACCGTTTGCCGTTTTTAGTCATCAGCAAAAGCGGTGGCGCGCGTATGATGGAAAGTGCTTTTAGCCTGATGCAACTGGCTAAGACCAGTGGCAAATTATCGCAGTTGAGCGATGCCAAACTGCCATTTATATCCTTGCTTACCGATCCTACTTTTGGTGGCATTACTGCTTCTTTTGGTATGCTGGGCGACTTAAATATTGCAGAGCCGGGCGCACTCATTGGCTTTGCTGGTCCGCGCGTGATAAAAGAAACCATTAAGAAAGACCTGCCCGAAGGTTTTCAGCGTAGCGAGTTTTTATTAGAGCATGGTTTTCTGGATTTTATTGTAGATAGAAAACAACTGAAAGATAAAATAAGCTTGCTGATAGAACTGTTTGAGAAGTAATTGATCGCAGATTATACTGATTGTTTGAATGCATTTACTGCCGATTTTAATAACTGCTTATACGGATGATTAGCTAATCCTACGTTTTATCGCTTACCGATGTAAGTAATACAAAACTGTTTTGAAAGAACAGTTGCCGATAAGGTAAAAGTGTACATAGTATTAACGATTGCTGTACTTATACTGGTCGGAATCGTATGGTATTGCACAAAACTAATTTTAGACAACCATTACTTGTCTAAGGAAACGAAATATTTGATAATGATAAGTATTGTCATGGCTGGCACGGATGGTAGAGGTCATACATTTAGAGTTTGTGATTTTGTTGTTAATTCAAAAAAATATGCTGGTCAAGCTGGTGGTAGCTACAGTATTGATAAAATTTACTTCGTCAAATTCTACCCGCCTGATCTATCCAAAAATGAAGCAGTCCATATTCAGGCAACTGATTATGAAATACAAAATTTACCACCCGACGGATATAAAGCATTGCCTCATCACTAAATAAAGATCTGCAGGCTTTTATAAGAACTTTCGATACTTCTGAGCCACTTCCCAAAACTTATTTTCTCCTTATCACAGAAAGAAATATTACATTCCTAAAAACGTTAATAAAGCATATGCGCTGGTACGGTTTGGAAACTGCACTAGGTTGGTGTTAAAAACTTTACTGATGCAAAAAAGTTAATGCTGTTGAAAAACTCAAACTTTATTTCATCTTTGTCGTTGTACAGGGTATATGTATATGGCGAAGGAAATGAACAATCGGCAGGCTTATTTTAATTACCAGATAGATGATAGATATGTGGCAGGCATTGCATTGCTGGGCACCGAAGTAAAGTCTGTTCGCGAAGGAAAAGTAAGTTTTAATGATAGCTTTTGCTTATTTGATAAGGGCGAACTATGGCTGCGCGGATTATACATTGCCGAGTATGCTTTAGGCACCACTAACAATCATATAGCCGTGCACGACCGCAAACTGTTGCTTACCGCGCGCGAATTGAAACGGTTGCAGGCAAGTACTAAAGAACGTGGCTTTACCATTGTGCCGCTGCGTGTTTTTTTTAATGATAAAAACCTGGTAAAAGTAGAGATAGGACTGGCGCGGGGTAAAAAAACACACGATAAGAGAGAGACTATTAAAAAGCGCGATACGGACCGTGAGATAAAACGCTTCTTAAAATAACGGATTGTAAATATTGGGTATCTGATTGTCATGAGAAAAGGAAACTACAGGCACATTCTTATTTGCATTGCTGTATGCTTGATAGGCAATGTTTTTACTGCCAGGGCGCAAAGCGTTACGGGTAAATGGTATGGCATTGGCAACCCCGACATACCAGGTAGCAGCAACAGTTACTTATGCGAGTTTATCATTACGCAAAACGGCAGTAATGTAACCGGCTATTTCAACTACTTTTTTCGTAATGGTTACTTCAGCAATAAGCTCGTGGGCAGGTACGATGCTTCAAAGCGTTTGCTGGTGCTAAAACCGTTGCCCATTTTGTATCACCTGAGCGCTAATGTAGGCAATGGCGTAGATTGCATTATGACCGGTGTATTTAAGCTGAAGGTGGCAAAAGTAGAATCTACCTTAAGCGGCGAATTTTTAAGTGATGAGCTTCATAAATACACTTCGCCGCCGGTGAAGGTAAATTTCCGCAAGCTGGGCAAAGATGAGCCGGAACTGAAAGAACGTATTAAAATGAAAGACCTGGTGCTGGAAGAAGCGCCGGAAGTGCAAACACAGGCAGTGCCGGCGCAGCAAACAACTGCACCTGCTATAGTAAGTACCCAGCCAACAACGCCGCTCGTGTTGCCTTCGCCTACAGTGAAAGCAACAGAAGATGCAGTGAAGATGCGTACCAATACGTACATCCGTATTTTAGATGTAGTCACCGATTCGGTAGATGTGGATCTGTATGACAACGGTGATTTTGATGCTGATTCAATTTCCATATTTTACAACAACAAACTAATAGCCCACCGGCAGGAACTTAGCACACGCAAACCTATCAGTCTCAGGGTATTTGTAGATTCCATCGAAAAGCACAACGACCTGCTCATGTTTGCCGAAAACTTGGGCACTATTCCGCCCAACTCGGCTATTATGATTGTGAAAGACGGCAGCAACCGCTATGAAATTCCGCTGCAAAGTAATTATCAGAAAAATGGCGCAGTGCGGTTGCGGAAAGTGCAGCGAACGACACTAGCAGGGCAGTAGGTAAACCGAATCAATTAAATACTAATTTTTGATTTAAGATCTTTTGTCACCATTCTGGCAATAGTGTCGGTGGCATGTGTATAATCGTGAAACCAATTGCTGTTTTGGTAACTGCATTTATAATCAAAAAACAGTACCTCATTTTGCTGGCAGAAGTTATGGATAAACTGGTCAAACTCCTGCGAATCCTCGTGCTCACAGTTGAGTATAGGCATCCGGTACAGGTATAGTTTGATGTTGTGCTTTTTGCAAAGCCTAACCAGTTTGTCAAAATAAGCTACATCATCTGCTTCCAATATGTGATGTTGCCGTGTTTTGGATTGTACAGGCAGCACTTTTGCCGGATCGGTAAGGGGCACATATCCTTTGCTAAAGGCATATACATTTACCAGCTTATTGTAGGTGTCTTGTAACGATTGGGAATAGGCTTTAAAAACAAAAGGATAAGCTTTAAGGAACTGCGAAAAATCGTTATAAAGAAGACCACCAGCCTGCGGAAAAATATGAAGCAGTGAGGCATATACCGGCCCTCTGTATCTCTTTGTTGCATCATAAATTTCCGGGTCATTGAGATGATAATAAAAATTATCATCCCTGAACTGTCTTGAAAAACCTGTAGATCCATTGAAAGAAAATTCATCTACTTCCAGCAGCAACGTTTTTATTTGTAGTCCGTAATTTTCTGTAAGCAGTTTAAGCATAATGTAGTTTGACGGCATTCCATTGCCTTCTTCCCCCATGTTGAATATATTTTTGGTGGTATCCAGCAGGGTAGGCAAAATGCTGTGTTCTGCACGTGAAGAGCCTAATATCAGCAGATCAAAATCTTTAGAATGTGCGTTTTCCAGATAAACAGCTTTTTTATCTGCAAATACTTCCTTATTAACCGGATACAGCAATACAATAAAGCAAAGTAAGACGCTTGCTATCCAGAGTGATGTTTTAAATAAAAATTGTTTCATTTATTAAAATTGAAAATAAATAAACTCTGCCCGGTTGATAAAGTTGAAGTGAAAGATGATGAGCATGGCAAATACAAAATAGACAAACCGCCGCACGTACTTGTTCTTAAACTCCAGTACGCATCTTTCATTACGCCGCTGCATCCAATCGAGCCACAGAAAAATAAAAACATACACCAACTGATTGTAATATGCCGGCACTGTAAAGAAACTGTCTCCTATACCGCCGATATAATCGAATGCATCGTAAATATTGGGCGATCTAAAAAATATCCATGCAATTGTAACGAGCGAAAACGTAAGCAGCATCTGCAGCAATTCTTGTGCGCCCGGTATTTTCTTATCGGCTGCTACTATGTGTCCGGTATAGTTTCGGTTTTTATTGCTAAGCAATAGGGGTAAGAAAAGCAGCGCGTGTATTAATCCCCAAAAAATAAATGTCCAGTTGGCGCCATGCCAAAAGCCACTTACGAGAAAGATAATAAACGTATTTCTTACCGCTTTCCATTTGCCTTCTTTAGAGCCACCAAGCGGTATGTACAAATAATCTTTGAACCATGAGGATAATGAAATATGCCATCGGCGCCAAAACTCTGCAATATTGCGGGAGAAATATGGAAAGCGGAAGTTGGTTAATAACTCAAAGCCAAACAGTTTGGCGGCGCCTAATGCAATGTCGGTATAACCGCTGAAGTCGCAATAAATCTGTATTGAAAAATAGATGGCGCCCAGCAGCAGTGTAGAGCCGTTATATTCTTTATAGTTATTGAATATAAGATTCACATCTGCTGCTAAAGTATCGGCTATTACTACTTTTTTAAAAAATCCCCAAAGCATCAGGCGCATACCTTCTACAGCCTGCCCATAGCTAAAGATTCTTTTTTTCTCCACTTGTGGCAGCAGGTGCGAAGCCCGTTCAATAGGCCCGGCAACCAGCAGCGGAAAAAAACATACAAACACGGCATAATGGATAAAGTTTTTTATTGGTTTTATTTTGCCATTATAAATATCAAACACGTACGACATGCCATGGAATGTATAAAATGAAATACCTACCGGCAGTGCTATACTTAAAAAATAAGGATTTGTTTGAAAGCCCATCTGTCGCAACAATTCGCTGGCAGAATCTGCAAAAAAATTGTAGTATTTAAAGAATCCTAAAATGGATAAATTGTTTACCACACTCAGCCAGAAGTATAACTTTTTATGGCGCGTTGAAGCTAATAATAACCCAAAAGCATAATCGAGCAACGTGGAGAGAATGAGTAGCAACAGAAAACGCCAGTCCCACCAGGCATAAAAAAGATAGCTAACTGCAAGAATAAAAATATTCTGGGTAAGCAGGCTCTTTTTGAAAACAAACCAGTATAATAAGAATACTGTTGGTAAAAAAATTAAGAATCCAAGGGAATTAAACAACATACAGCCGTTAAAAAAATAAGTGATTAATTTGTTTGAACAGGAACAAATTAAAAGTCAGATAATAACAGTTAATTTTGGTAAAGGCGGCTTAGTGGGGACGTGAAACCGGGGACGATTCTTTACGCAGGAAAAGTACAACAAAAAATAATAAGCTTGAAATAAGCTTACTTTAACTTCGTTTTTATTTTTGTTATGAGATACCCACAGCTACTGCTTTTCTCTATATTTATTCTGTTGGGCTGTACGCACGTGCGGGCACAATTCTTCCGCCCCAGAATTTACTCCAACGAATTTTTAAACATTGGTTCTGGTGCACGTGCATTGGGCATGGGCAGCACTTCGGTAGCGTCTGTATCCGATGCAACGGCTGGCTATTGGAATCCTGCAGGTTTATCTTACAACAGCGATAATCCATCTATCACGGCTATGCATGCAGAGTATTTTTCGGGCATTGGTAAATACGATTACGCCGCCGCAGTATTCCCTTTAAACACCGATCTGCCATCTTCGTTTGGCATTTCAGCTATCCGCTTTGGTGTAGATGATATTGCCAATACGCTTGATCTGGTACAGCCGGATGGTTCTATCAATTACGATAATATTACTACTTTTTCTTCGGCTGATTATGCGTTGTTGCTTTCTTACTCGCGCATGTTGATAGATGAAGACGACCGGAGCCTGAATATTGGTGGCAATGCAAAAATCATTTATCGCAAGGTAGGTTCATTTGCCAATGCTATTGGGTTTGGATTTGATGGCGGCATTATGTATCGCACCGGCAATTGGCAACTGGGTGCAGTAGCAAGAGATGTGACGACCACCTTTAATGCCTGGCGTTTTAGTTTTACCGATAGAGAAAAAGAAGTGCTCTATCTTACTGATAATGAAATACCGGTAAAATCTACAGAAACTACCTTACCGCGATTGATCCTCGGCGGTGCTTACAACTTTGAGTTCAGTGATAAATTTCATTTGCTGGCCGAAGCCGATTTGGATGCCACGTTTGATGGCAAAAGAAACACTGTTATCAGCGGCAATCCCGTCAGTATAGACCCGCGCATTGGGTTGGAAGCAAACATCAATAATACCGTTTTTATTCGTGCCGGTGCTTCCAATTTTCAGCGCACCATTGACGATGCCGATACATTAAACCAGCAAAAAGTATGGATTTTTCAGCCGGGTGTTGGCGCGGGCTTCAAGTTGGGCAATGTAAAAATTGATTATGCCTTTACCAATTTAACCAATCAGTCAAATCCGCTTTATACACACATTTTCTCTTTAACGGTGGATTTGGTGAAGAAGGACTATTATTAAAGGATTGTATTTTTAAATGATAGAAGAAAAGGAAAAAATTATACAGCTGATTCGTAACAATTAGCCCAAGGCTTCAACACGATATCGTGTAAATAAAAAGTATATTGAAGCTTCATAGGAGCGATAGGTTAGTAGTAAGCATTGATAAATGGCTTAGCCTTCATAGGAGCAATACATTGATGTATTAATTATAAATATATCACTCCTGCGGAGGTTAAGCATATAACTTGAATCAGCGTTTAAAAATCATCCCTTTAATAAACACAAAAGAACTGGCTATATACAGCGTTTGCAGCAGCACAACGCCAAACAACCAAAAGAGTTGATGTATGAGAAAATATGTTTTGATTGCCTGTTTATTGTTGATGGCTGCCGCTCATGCGCAGTACAATAATGAATGGATAGATTACTCCAAAACCTATTATAAATTCAAAGTTGGGAAAACGGGTTTGTACCGCATCAATCAGGATGCATTAAGTGCACTTGGATTGGGCAATACACGAGCAGAGCAGTTTCAGCTTTGGCGCAACGGGCAGGAAGTGCCGGTGTACACTTCGGTTGCAAGCGGCGCTTTGCCGGCGGGTAGTTATATAGAGTTTTGGGGCGAAATGAATGATGGAAAGCCAGACAGGGCTTTATATAAAAATCCCGCTTACCAATTAGCCGATACGTACAGCTTGGAAACCGACACCGCCGCTTATTTTTTAACGGTGAATACCGCCTCCCGCAACAAACGAATCGCTGATGCTACCAACGATGTAGCTAACAATACTTTAGCACCGGAGCCTTATTTTTTATACACTTTCAGGCAGGATTATAAGCAAACTATCAACGAGGGTAAAGGTGTTTATTTTGGTCAGGTAGTACATTCTTCTACCTATGATATGGGTGAGTTTTGGACAACCAACGACGTTTACGGCAACGATGCGGTAACGGCTACTGCAACTAATTTATTTGTTGCTACCAATGGTCCCGCAGCAGTATTAACTACTGCTGTAGCCGGCAATTCTTATACCGGCAACGACCGGCGTATCAAAGTAAGCATCAATGGTACGAATTATATAGACCAGCCATTAACCTTGTACAATGCGCAGGTATTAAGCAATAATAATATTCCTTTGACTGCCATCAGTTCTAATACTGCAACCATTAAGGTTTCAAAAACCAGTGCAGATGCGGGTGATCATTTTGCTGTAGGCTATATTCATCTTACGTATCCGCGCTTGTTCAACTTTGGCGGGGTAAAAAATTTTACCTTTCAATTGCCTGCTGCTGCCAACGGGAATTATTTGGAAATCACTAATTTCAACAGCGGTGCGGCAACACCTGTTTTATATGATATTTCCAATGGAAAAAGATATATAGCCAATACCTCAGCAGCCAACGTTTTAAAGTTTGCATTAGCGCCGAGCAGTGTAGATAGAATACTTATTTTGGTGAATGAAGAAGCATCTAACATTACACCTGTAACAGCTTTTACCAAGCGCAATTTTATCAATTATGCCTTATCTGCTAATCAGGGTAATTATCTTATTATCTCCAATAAATTATTATTCACCGGTGATAATGCCGTAGAGCAATACCGTGCTTACCGCGCAAGTGTTGCAGGCGGCAATTACAATACAAAAGTTTACGACATTGATGAACTGGTAGATCAGTTTGCTTTTGGTATCAAAAAGCATCCGCTAAGCGTAAAAAACTTTTTACAATATAGCCGGGATCAATTTTCTGTAAAGCCGAAGTATGTATTTATTATAGGCAAAGCGGTTACGTACGATCAATATCGTTACAACGAATCTTCGCAGTATGCAGACCGGCTTAACCTCGTGCCTACTTTTGGTTGGCCTGCATCCGATAATATTTTAGTTTCCAACAATCTTGATCCGGTTGCTGCTACACCTATTGGTCGTTTATCTGCTATTAGTAATGAGGAAGTAAACATTTATTTAAGTAAAATAAAAGAATACGAGCAGGTACAAAAAGACAACACACAAGCCATTGATAACAAAGCCTGGATGAAAACAGTAGTGCATGTGGTGGGTGCAAGCAACGACTTTGAGGATGTGTACCTTGGCAATTATTTAAAAACATACGAGAATATCTTGAAAGACACCTTGTATGGTGCGCATGTTTATACCTTTAGTAAATCCACTACCGGCGCTGCCACACCTATTACCAATGCATTGATGTCGCAGCTTTTTGCCGATGGCATCTCTATCATCAACTACTTCGGGCATTCTTCTTCTATTACTCTAAACTACAATCTCAACGATCCGGAAGCGTATAACAATCAGGGTAAGTATCCGTCCTTTTTAGTAAGCGGTTGCGATGCCGGCGATTTTTACGGTTACAGCACTACGCGGTTAAACATCATAAGTTCTATTGCTGAAAAGTATGTACTGGCAAAAGAACGCGGCTCTATATGCCTGGTGGGCAGCACGCACTTTGGTGTTGGAGATTATCTCAATTATTACAACCTTGGATTTATTAATACGTTAAACAGTTCTGTTGGTTATAATAAGGATATTTCTGTGAGTATGGCGGGTGGCATCCGGAACCTGTTGAACAGCGGAACCGATTCCACGTCCAAATATTTACATGCAGAACAAACCGTATTGCATGGCGACCCGGCATTGAAAATTTATGCCTTTGATAAGCCCGACTTTGCTATAGAAGAACCGCAGGTGGTTATTAATCCAAGTTTTGTATCGGTTGCGAGCAACAGCTTTAATGTAAAAGCATATTTTTATAACATCGGTAAGGCTACCGGCGATTCTGTTTCAATAAGCGTCAAGAGGCAATATCCTGATGGCAGTATTGTAACATTGTTGTCCAAAAAAATCAAATCGGTCCGCTACGAAGATTCCTTATCTATGGATGTGCCTATCATCGCTTCGCGCGATAAAGGCCAAAACAAGTTGATTGTTTCCATAGACAATTTGAATAAATATGACGAATTAAGCGAAGGGAATAACACCGTTACTAAAGCATTCTTTATCTATGAAGATGAGCTAACGCCGGTATATCCTTATAAATATTCTATTGTTAATAAAACCAACATCAAGCTCAGTGCTTCTACTGCCGATCCTACTGCGCCCATGCGGCAATACGCCATGGAGATTGATACAACAGCATTGTTCAATTCTCCTGTAAAAGCAACTAAAACAGTTTCCTCATTAGGCGGTATTATTGAGTTTGATCCGGGTATTGCTTTTAGAGATAGTACTGTGTATTACTGGCGTGTGGCGCCGGTACCAACAGATGGCAGTGCTTATCGCTGGAACAGCAGCAGTTTTGTGTATATAAATAATAATTCTTTTGGGTATAATCAATCGCATTTGTACCAGCATTTGCAATCAACAACAGACCGGGTTTATTTAGATAGTACAAGTCGTATATGGAACTACGAAGACCGTAATTCAGCCATGGAAGTTATCCATTCTGTGTTTGGTGTGTCGGGTTTTGAGGATGTAGATCAAAGTGTGCGCATTAATGGTGAATTAATTACCAGTTCTGCCTGCTTAGGACATAGCGTTATTTATAATGTTTTTGATCCGGTTACGTTAAAGCCTTATTTCAATCAGGCTATTCCTTCGGTAAATGGCAGCGGCAGGTATGGCAATTTCATGGGCAGTGCTTCCAGTTGCCAGCACGAAGGCGTAGAGCATAATTTTGAATTTAGTTATCAGGATACCGCCAGCCGCCGCAAGATGCGCGACTTTATGGACTGGGTACCCAACGGAGCCATTGTGGTTGCCCGTTTTTGGATGGATCCGCCCTATCAGCAAAATGCCTTTGCGCCCACCTGGAAAGCCGATGCGCAATATTATGGCGCGGGCAATACGTGGTACGACAGATTGGTGAGTGCGGGCTTTACCAAAGTAGATTCGTTTAGTTATCCACGCATTGCGGTATTTATTTATCAAAAAAACAATACTTCTTTTGAAGCTTCGCAGGTGTTTAGTGCCGGGCTGGAAGATAGAATTGATTATATCAGAAATATTGCCTCGCCCGATAGCCTGGGCTTTATTACCTCGCCGCAGTTTGGCCCTGCAAAAGCCTGGAAACAAATTAAATGGCGTGGTAGATCATTGGATGCAACAGCAGGTGATGAGCCGGTAGTGAGCGTTATTGGTATTACCAGCAGTGGCGCGCAACAGGTATTATATAATTTGAACAGTTCGCAACAAGACGTTGATATCAGCAATGTAAATGCTGCTACTTATCCTTACCTGCAATTACAACTGCGCAATGCCGATAGTATTCACTTTACACCCTATCAATTAACATACTGGCGTATCTTGTACGATCCTGTGCCCGAAGGCGGTTTAAGCGCCAATATTGCATACAGCTATAAAGATACGTTGGAGCCTGGTGAAACATTGAAAGGTGCCATTGCTTTTAAAAATGTGAGTGATGTGGCATTCAGCGATAGTATTAAAGCAAATCTTGTGTTGTATAATAAGAACAATGCGGCTACTACGTTGTCCCTTGATCCGAATCCATTGAAAAAATTAGTGCCGGGCGATACAGCAATCATTCATTTTAATATCAATTCAAAAGAGTATCCGGGTTTAAATACGATATATTTAGATGTTAATCCTAATAATGCGCAGCAGGAGCAAACACATATCAACAATTTTATGTACAAATCGTTGTATGTAAAAGAAGACATTTATAATCCGGTGCTGGACGTAACGTTTGATGGCGTACACATCCTTAATAATGGTCTGGTTTCGGCGAAACCTTTCATTACTATTAAGATGAAAGACGAATCGAATTATTTATTGTTGAACGATACTTCACTAGTAAATGTACAACTCATTTATCCTGATGGTTCGGTACGGCGGTTTACGTTTAACTCCGATACGCTGCATTTTACACCGGCGACCAAAGGTGGCGCAGACAATGAGGCAACGGTTGATTTTACACCCTATCTTACCGATGATGGTCAGTATAAACTGGTGGTAAGCGGCAAAGACCAAACTGGCAACACGGCAGGCAACACCCAATATAGTGTTGCTTTTATGGTCGTTAATAAGCCAATGATTTCTAACATGTTCAACTATCCCAATCCGTTTACGACTTCTACGTCGTTTGTGTTTACCGTTACCGGCAGCGAAGTGCCGCAAAACCTTCGCATACAAATATTAACGATTACCGGAAAAGTAGTAAAAGAGATTACCAAAGAAGAATTAGGACCGTTGCACATTGGCCGCAATATCACCGAATATAAATGGGACGGTACTGACCAATACGGGCAACAACTGGCGAATGGTGTGTACCTCTATCGCGTTATCACCAACCTGAATGGAAAGAAGTTGGATAAGTATAATATACCAGATGCCAATGGACAGACCATCAACACCGACCAGTATTTTAATAAAGGGTATGGTAAAATGTATCTGATGCGGTAAATAGAATAAGATATAAGAAACAAGATACAAGACTGCAAGACTCAAGAGATAATTAGAAGATGGGCATAGCTTCGTCATTGCGAGCAGCGCGAAGCAATCTGTGCTATGCTGTAAATCGTTATTGATGGCTCATTTTGACTCTGCTACAATTCGCAGATTGCCTGTCTGCCGTCAGGCAGGCATCCTATGCAATAGCGAAGGTTGATAATCTTGTGTTTATAAATGAATCAATGTTGCGGTTTGGTGCGTATAAGCCTTATTTCTCTTCTTATAATTGTGCTGCCTTTATTTTGATCTTGTACAAAATAATTCTTCTCCAAAAGTTGTATAGACCTTTTATTATCTGGTTGTGTGTAAGCTTCTATTGTTTTTAAGTGCAGTGTAGTAAAGCCATAGTCTATTATTTTCTGCAACGCTTCATTCATTAATCCTGCGCCTTGAAAATGTGGATGCAGTTCGTAGCCAATTTCTGCGGTTGTATTATCATTGGAGAAATGCCATAAGCAAATAGTGCCAATCAGTTGTTGTGTATTTTTTAAAACCATTGCCCAGTACAGCCACTCCTTGTTCTCAATGCCTTCATTAATGGTACTTATGAAGTCGTGCGCATCGTTGATATTATTCAATAAAGGTCTTTGTATGAATGCATTTACCTGTTCATTATTACGCAGCAAAAAAATAGCTTTATCATCTGTAAGTTGAAGTTGTCTTAAGAGGAGACGTTCGGTTGTTAGTGATGGCAAAAATCGTTGCTGCATGAGAGGGGTATGGTTTCGGTGTAAGTTAAATGATAAGAGTACAACAGTTTGATGTTATAATTAAAGCAAAGTAGAAAGATTTTGCATCCTTTCTATTTATTAACGCTGATGCGGTTTAGCACTCTGTCAGCATTTAAAGGTTAAAGGTCCAAGCCTTGCTGAACAGCGAACAAGATGTACAAAATGTCCACAGAATTCTGTGAATGCGACCACCGCCTTTAACAGTCCTAAGTAACCACCGCCTTATACTACAACCCATTGTCAAAAATACAAAAAGCCCTGCCAGCGGCAGGGCTTTTTGTATCTATATCAAATTAATTAACCTACTTCAAATAGCTCCTGATAAACCATGCCCATTTCTCATGTTTTTGCATTAGTTGCGTAGCAAAATCGGCGTTGCCTGCATCTTTCAATTGCTCCTGAAAAACATCAATATCATTACGCAGCAAACGGATAATTGTTTCATGGTCGTTAAGCAGGTTTTGCAATTGGGTTTTCTGGTCGTTGGTATAATCCTGCTCTACCAGGTCGGTGGCTTCTATAAAATCTTTCAGCCTGCCTTGTGAATAATGCCCTAACATACGGATGCGCTCGGCCACTTCGTCAAACACCTCGTCCAGCTCGTTATACATACGCTGGTAAAACTCGTGCATGCCTACAAAGTTGTTTCCTTCTACATTCCAGTGATAATTGCGGGTTTTTGTGTACAGTAAAAATTCGTTAGCGAGGGTGCGTTGCAGTAGTTGCGCAGCTCTTTGCTTGTGTTCTTCGGTTATACCAATGTTTGCGATCATAATATGTGTTTAGAATACTACAAACTTAGCGCTTTAATCCAACAGTGCTGCCAGCTTTAATAGTTCCTCCTGCTTGTATTGCACCTTTGGCGCCATAAAGCACTTGGCTAATTCTTCTACCAGCATTTGAATAATGCGCTTATTGCTGATCGGGCGAAAATAAAACGATGCAATGGGCACCGAAATACGTTTGAAGTACAGTTCAATATCTTTATGACTGAAAGGTTGCCCCGTTGTAGCATCTACATAAAACTGTATGTATTGTTGTGGGTTGCCTTTGTGCACAGCCGCATCATAATCTTTTTTGAAATAAGCCAGTACAAAATGCTTGGGTACGTTAATTGCTTTTACCGGTATATCCAGCAAAGCAGCCAGCACCAGGTACAACACGCCATTGGATAGCGTATTGCCTTTTTTGGTTTGCAATACTTTATGCAAAAGGAAATCGTCTGGGTTGGCATAGGTAATTTCGGCACCTTTCAGATTGTAATAATTATAAATAATGCTGGTAATGACGTTCGCTTGCTCTAACGGCGTCAAAAAACTATTCAACTCCAGCCATACATTACGTCTTATTTTTTCTATTTCCTGCAACACCGGCGTGGTTTGCAGCTCGGGATACTGAAACTTGGATACGAGCAGCGCACCAAACAACAAGTCGTTATAAGCGCTGCTGTTCCACTGCGCAATATCGTTTACCAGGTCGGAATAGTGCAGCTTATGAATTAAGATTTCTATGCGCTCCTGCACATCTTCCCGCAGCGTATTTTCCCAAAGGTTTTCGAGGTTGGGGATAATATTGGTGCCAAAATCGGTAATGCGTTGCGAAACGGTAGAGTACACTTCCTCATCCGGATCGTCAATCAGGTTGAACAAAGCAGCTATTTCTTTAGTTTCGAGCATTAAGTTACGCATACAAACTACGTTCTAATTTTAAAGCAGTTGTTAAAAATTTATTCAGTAAGTGTGGATATTTATCAAAATATCTCATCAGCGACTTAAAGATAAAACTCTTTATACATATTAAAAAAATTGTGGAATAAAAAAGGAGCCTTTTAAAGCCCTCTTTTTATTTATTTTCATTTCTTTTTCCGGGCAACTTTTTTAGGCGGATTTGCTTTGAGATTGTCAATAATGGCTTTTACTTCCTCTATTGTTAAAGAAGCAGCTTTTTCCTGCTGCTCTTTGGTTAGCTTGTAATTGCGCAACCCTTGCTTTATATATGGGCCGTAAGGGCCTTTCAATATTTGAATTTTTTCTTTTTCAAATACTTTAAGGGTACGCTCGTCTTTTGCCTGCCGCTTTTCTATAATAATGGGGGCTGCTTCTTCCAGCGTAATGCTGTATGGATCTATGTCTTTGCTTAAAGAGTAAAACTTTTTGTCGTGTGCTATATATGGCCCGAAGCGACCAATATTTACCATTACCTCGCTGCCTTCAAACAAACCCAACTGGCGCGGCAGCCTGAAGAGATCCATTGCCTCCGCATACGTAATGGTTTCAATGCTTTGGGTAGATTTTAGCTTGGCAAAGCGGGGCTTTTCTTCTTCATTGGCATCGCCTATTTGCACCATTGGGCCAAAACGCCCCATTCGGGCTACTACTTTTTTGCCGGTTTCGGTGTCGGCGCCCAATTCGCGCTCGCCTTTAATGCGCTGCGCGGTTTCGAGCGTATTGGCAATATCCTGCTTAAAAGGTTGATAAAATTCATCCACCATTTTTGTCCACTGCTCTTTACCGTTGGCTATTTCATCAAACTCACTTTCTATTTTGGCAGTAAAGCCGTAGTCCATAATGTCATCGAAATGCTGATTCAGAAAATCGGTAACAACTAATCCGAGATCAGTGGGAAAAAGCTTCGATTTTTCGGCGCCGGTATTCTCGTTTTCTACTGTTTTATACAACTGGTTGTTGCGTAGTACCATTATTCGCAAGTCCCGTTTTATACCCTCTTTATCCCGCTTTTCTACATAGCCTCTTTTAAGTATGGTGGAAATAGTTGGTGCATACGTCGAAGGACGGCCAATACCCAGTTCTTCCAGTTTTTTTACCAGCGATGCCTCGGTATAGCGCGGTGCGGGACGGGTAAAACGTTCGGTAGCTTTCATCTCTTTAAAATGCAGTTGCTGCCCTTTTTGCAGCGGCGGCAACACACCTTCTTCATCGTCGCCGTCACCCATATCTTCGTCGTCGCGGCCTTCGTAATACACTTTCAAAAAACCATCAAACTTCAGCACTTCGCCGGTTGCAGTCAATTCGGCATTATTGGTAGAGACAGCAATTTTTGCAATGGTTTTTTCCAGCTCTGCGTCTGCCATTTGCGATGCCATCGTGCGCTTCCATATCAGCTCGTACAAGCGTTTGGAATCGGCATCGTTCACCGTATGATGATTCATGTAGGTGGGGCGAATCGCTTCGTGGGCTTCCTGTGCGCTTTCGTTTTTGTTTTTATACTTGCGCATCTGCACGTACTTATTACCAAACTGGTTATTAATCTGCCCTTGAATATCCTGCAATGCTGTATCGCTCAAATTTACACTATCGGTACGCATGTACGTAATGTGCCCGGCTTCATACAGTTTTTGGGCCAGCAGCATGGTCTTGCTTACGCCGTAGCCCAGCTTGCGGCTAGCTTCCTGCTGCAGGGTAGAAGTGGTAAATGGCGCTGCCGGTGAGCGTTTGGTAGGTTTTACCTGAATGTCTTTTACCGTGTAACCGGCGCCCATACAGCTTTGCAAAAACTGCTCGGCTGCCTGTGCGGTATTTTGCCTGGCACCTTCGGCTTTAAAGGTTACCGGCCTGCCCTGTGCATCTTTTTCGGTAAAAAAAGCTTCAATTCTAAAAGAACTTACCGGCTTAAAAGCGTTGATTTCCCGTTCGCGCTCGGCAATGAGGCGAACGGCTACACTTTGCACACGACCGGCACTCAACGAATTGCCCATGCTCATTTTGCGCCATAAAACGGGACTGAGTTCAAAACCTACAATACGATCCAATACGCGGCGTGCCTGTTGTGCATTTACGAGGTTCATATCCAGCAGGCGCGGCTTTGCCACTGCCTGTTTAATAGCAGGTTTGGTGATTTCGTGAAAGACAATGCGCTTGGTGTTTTTGGGATCCAGCCCTAATACTTCGCACAGGTGCCAGCTAATGGCTTCGCCTTCGCGGTCCTCATCCGTAGCCAGCCACACTTCGTCCGACTTTTTTGCCAGTTGCTTTAGTTCTTTTACTACTTTTTGCTTGTCTTCGGGCACTATATAGCGGGGCTTGTAATTGTGCTTTATGTCAATGCCCATGTCATCTTTTTCAAGATCCCGTATATGTCCGTAACAGCTTTTTACCTCAAAGTCGTCGCCTAAAATCTTTTCAATCGTCTTTGCTTTTGCAGGCGATTCTACTATCAATAAATTTTTTGCCATTGCTTTTTTTAAAAATTTACACGGTCTGCTATCTGCTTGCCCTATATCTTCACAAAAATGTTTGGCTAAATACCTGCCAAACATTTTTTTCTTCAGCATCCATGGCTGCAATATTAAACCAATACTTATAAAACTAAGAAATTTCGCTTTTTTTACCTAAAAGCAAAAGCCGGTTTTTTGTTAAAAACCGGCTATATTTTGCAAAATAATAGTGTATTATTTATTGAATTTCTGGCGAATAATATTCAATGCTGCACCCGCCTTAAACCATTCTATCTGCTGCTCGTTGTAGGTATGGTTTACCGGAAAACTGTCGGTGCTGCCGTCTTTGTGATGCAATACTACCGTAAGCTGTTTGCCGGGAGCAAATTCAGTTAATCCCAAAATATCAATTCTATCATCCTCCTGCACTTTATCGTAATCGTCTTTGTTATCGAAAGTGAGCCCCAGCATACCTTGCTTTTTCAGGTTGGTTTCGTGAATGCGGGCGAAAGATTTTACCAGAATGGCACGAACGCCTAGGTGGCGCGGCTCCATTGCCGCATGTTCGCGGGAAGAACCTTCGCCATAGTTTTCATCGCCGACCACCACACTGCCGATGCCGGCGGCTTTATACGCTCTTTGCGTAGCCGGCACATGACCGTATTCACCGGTCAATTGATTTTTTACAGAGTCGGTTTTTTCATTAAAATAATTCACTGCACCAATCAGCAGGTTGTTGGAGATATTATCGAGATGTCCGCGATAGTTGAGCCACGGACCAGCCATTGAAATATGGTCGGTAGTACATTTACCTTTTGCCTTTATTAGCAGCAGCAAGCCTTTAAGATCGGTGCCTTCCCATGCAGGAAACACTTCGAGCAGTTGCAAACGGTCACTATCCGGCGATACAATTACTTCTATGTCTTTGCCATTAGCGGCAGGCGCCTGGTAACCGGCATCATCCACTGCAAAACCTCTTGGCGGCAGTTCGTAACCCGTAGGCTCATCCAGCATTACCTCTTCGCCTTTAGTGTTTTTCAGCTTATCGGTGAGCGGATTAAATGTAAGATCACCGGCTATTGCAAAAGCGGTTACTATTTCGGGCGAAGCTACAAACGCGTGCGTGCTGGAGTTACCATCGTTACGCTTTGCAAAGTTTCTGTTGAAAGAGGTGATGATGGAATTTTTACGTGTAGGATCGTCCATGTGGCGCGCCCACTGACCAATGCAGGGACCGCAGGCATTTGCCAAGACTACCCCACCAATTTCATCAAATGTTTCGAGTAAGCCATCTCTTTCAATGGTGTATCTTACCTGTTCCGAACCGGGTGTGATGGTAAATTCTGCCATCGTTTGCAAATGCTTTTCGGTAGCCTGCCGCGCTATAGATGCCGAGCGCGTGATGTCTTCGTAAGAAGAGTTGGTACAAGAGCCGATGAGGGCAACTTCCAATTTTTCAGGCCATTCATGTTCTTTTACCGCTTGTGCAAATTTAGAGATCGGCCAAGCCAAATCGGGCGTGAACGGACCATTTACATGCGGCTCCAGTTCATCTAAATTAATCTCAATTACCTGGTCGTAATATTTTTCAGGATTTGCATATACATCGTCATCGGGGCGCAGGTGGTCTTTTATTCCATTTGCCAATTCTGCTATATCGGCACGTTCGGTAGCACGGAGGTAATCGGCCATTTTTTCATCATAAGCAAACAGCGAACAGGTAGCACCAATTTCGGCGCCCATGTTACATATCGTTGCTTTACCGGTAGCGCTCAGGCTATCGGCGCCCTCGCCAAAATATTCTACAATAGCGCCGGTACCACCTTTTACAGTAGTAATGCCCGCTACTCTTAAAATTACGTCTTTAGGTGCTGTCCAGCCGCTCAGTTTGCCGGTGAGTTTGATGCCAATCAGCTTTGGCCATTTTAGTTCCCAGGCAAGGCCTGCCATAACATCGCACGCATCGGCGCCACCCACACCAATGGCAATCATGCCGAGTCCGCCTGCATTTGGCGTGTGGCTGTCGGTGCCGATCATCATTCCACCGGGGAAAGCATAATTTTCTAAAACAACCTGGTGGATAATGCCTGCGCCGGGCTTCCAGAAGCCGATGCCATATTTATTGGAAACGGAAGCAAGAAAATCATACACCTCTTTATTTTTATCCAGCGCAGTGTCTAAGTCTTCTTTTGCACCTACTTTGGCTTGTATCAGGTGGTCGCAATGCACGGTAGAAGGCACGGCCACCGTTGGCCGGCCGGCCTGCATAAACTGCAACAGCGCCATTTGTGCCGTGGCATCCTGCATGGCTACGCGGTCGGGCGTAAAATCAACATACGTTTTTGCACGCTCAAAGTTTTGCAACGGTTGATCGCTATGTAAGTGTGCAAATAAAATCTTTTCTGCCAGCGTAAGCGGACGACCCACGGTTTGACGGGCGGCTGCTATCTTGCCCGGCAAGGCGTCGTACACTCTTTTTATCATGTCAATGTCGAAAGCCATAAGGTATATTTAATAGGTAAAAATTTGCTCTTCTAAAAAATTGCTGCAAATTTAGGTTAAAACAGGGGTTGTTAGGAAAGGTAAAATAAAGATTTCGGGAAAGTTATTAAATTGCAGGTATGAACAAGCTGAGAGAATTCATAGAAATGCAGGCTTTTGGTGTATGCTCGGCTATTGGCGAAAAGCTGGGTATTGCCACCTCGCGCATCCGAACATGGTTTATTTACATCTCTTTTCTTACAATGGGCTCGCCGGTAATTATTTATATGATTCTGGCATTTTGGATGAATATCAAACGTTATATTCTTTCTGCTAAACGGAATCCGCTGAAGTATTTGTAGAATGGCTTATGCTGCCTGCACAAAAAGCTGATAAAAACAGTATGCTATTAAAAGGTTGACTTAATGAGTCAAATTAACTTTGTTATATTATTGAGCTGCATTATAACTGTTGCTCATTATTTCATCAGGCATTCTTTATAGAAATGAATTTGTTGCTACAGCTTTTATTTATTGATTGTGCTTTTCTGTTGGGTGTAAACAGTTGTTAGCACTTATGATATACTTTTATTATCCTTGTTGAAGTTGCGTAATTTTGTACGATTAAAGTGTATAGATACCAATAACAATTTTGATGAACGAACCACTTTCCTTTGATGTTTCCTTATTGCTGGGTGAACATTCAAATTTAACTGATGATGTCATTTTTGCTTTTCAGCCACAGGAAAATAAGCTGCTCTTTTTGAGTGCTGCATTTGAAAAGGTTTGGAATATGCCGCGTGAAGCCGTTGACTCTGACTTATCACTATTAATAAATACGGTGCATCCCGATGACCGCTTATTTATTATAAATGCATTTACCGCTATACAGCAAACCAAACAAAAACAAAGGATAGAAGTGCGTTTGATGCTGACAGACCAACAGGAAAAATGGATAGGTGTAAACGCTTATTTAACTCAATATAATGGTATAAATACGATTATAGGCACCGCTACCGATATTACTGCATATAAAGAATATGGCAATATTTTATACAAGTTTGCCAATAAAAAGAATGCCATTTTAGACATCCTGTCTCACGATCTGGTAAGCCCTATCGGTAACATTCAGGCGTGTGCACGGTTGCTGTTGAAACATGCAGGACCTGATGGGGATGAAATAGTAAACAAGATGTTGAATATTATAACAGAGAATAGTGAGCGGAGCATAAAAATGATACGCGATCTGGTAAATAAAGAAGTGCTGGAATCAAGCGAGGTTCCGCTGATTATGCAGCGAACCGATATTATTCAAAGGATTGCAGAAGTTATAGAACAGTATAAACGGTCTTACCACACCATCAAACAGCAGATAGCGATGGTGAGTAATGTAAATAGTTTGTACATAAATGTTGATGAAACAAAGTTTATGCAGGTAATCAACAACCTGTTGTCTAATGCGCTCAAGTTTACACGCGATACCGATGAGATTAAAGTAATTGTTGAAGATGGAGAAGCAGCCGTACTACTAAAAGTGGTGGATACCGGCGTAGGCATACCTGCAGATATGCAGCCATTTATTTTTGATAAGTTTACCAAAGCGCGAAGACCTGGTATCCATGGCGAGCCTACCACGGGTTTAGGCTTGTCTATTATTAAAACTATTGTTGAATGGCATAAGGGGCACATCTGGTTTGAAAGTGCGGAAGAAAAAGGTACTACTTTTTTTGTACAAATACCGAAGAACAACCAGTAACTCTTTCGTAGCAACAGCATTCTCATAATGCACATAACGGTTGGAAGCTTTTGTTAGTAACACAAATGAATTTATAATTTGAGCGGACTTTACTTGTCCCATCGGTTATCAGGGTAAACATTTTCATTATAGGATAAATAATGCAGTAAAATTTCGATGCTTATCATACAATCCTGCAAGCCCTTGTTCTTTTTAACAACTCTCGCCTGTCAACTGTTATCTTCACAGCAACTTAGCACTAAGCGCCAATTACCAAATAACCTGTTTATTACACGTATTATCATTTCTTATTCGTAAGCTGCTTATTACACAGCTAAAAAGGAAATAAGTAAGATAATAAAGAAAGATAGTGCAACAAACAAAGCCATCAATAAACTGCCTTTTGCATACTACAATCCAACGGTGGAAGAATTAGTACGCTGATGTGGTTTCTTTATAAACAATAAAGAATTGTACATACACTGCATATAAAAAGAGATAGCTATTATAGAATAACTGTTGCTTTATTATAGAGCATCCTTTGGCCGCCTTTTTGCGATAGCTGTGGCTACAATTTTAATTTACACAAAACACCCATGCAAAAACTTAAAGCGGTTATTTTTGATATTGATGGAACCTTAGCTAATACTGTCCCACTTTGCATACAAGCTTTCCGGCAAGCTCTGGAACCGCAGCTGCATCGCCCGCTTTCCGATGAAGAAATTAAAGCAGCTTTTGGCCCTGATGAAGAAGGTACTATTGCATCTTTTAACCCACCCGATGTAAAAAATGCAACAAATAATTTCATGCGTTATTATGAGGCTTTACATGAGGAAATGTGTCCCGAACCATTTAATGGTATTAAAGATTTGCTGCGTACATTAAAAAGTAATGGCGTGCGCCTTGCCATAGCTACTGGTAAAGGAAAAGACTGCAGTCTGCTTTCACTACAGCGTTTTGACATTTTACTGTATTTTGGTATCATTGAAAACGGTGCTCGCGAAGGCTCGCGTAAGCCGCAGGCTATTCAGCAAATCGTAAATGCATTTGGTGTGCAAAAAGAGGAAACTTTGTATGTAGGCGATGCTCCCGGCGATATTAAAGAAAGTCGTAAAGCAGGAATTCATGTAGTAGCCGCTGCATGGGCAGGCTCGGCAGATAAGAAGAAATTAGAAGAAGAACATCCGGATGGAATATTTGATAGTGTGAAAGATTTTGCAAGGTGGTTGTACGAAAAAGTATAAATTGTAAAGGTTAATATTCCGGATATGAGAGGAAGTGATTTGCAGTGTCAGAGAGTTTGAATTAAGCATTAAATAAAAAAGGCTGATTGATTATCATCAGCCTTGCAGAAAGTTTTTTTACAATAAAAAATTATTCAATTGTAAAGCGGAATGCCAACCCAAACCGGCCTGCTTCCACGTCGGAACCATGTGTTAATTGTATAGCAGGGCGCCAGTCAAATCCGAAATCTATTGGCGCTTCCGGAATTTTAAATTCAAGACCTGCAAACGGACGTAGCAGTACATCGCTGCCGCCTTTATACAGTGCAAATTGCGGTCCGATGCCCAGGTTCCATTTTAATCCGGCGGCATTGTTGATAGCACTGTTGTAAGAATATTCAACACCTATCAATGTAGTGCTATTGCCGAATAATACACTGGCTTCTCCCGCACTGGTTGCAGAAAAAAAGTGTTTTACAGCAGGTCCCGCATACGTACCACCATTACCTAAATCTAAACGGATGCCTAATCCTGTTGAATAGTCTGTACCTGTTGTTTTTTGGGCAAGCGTTGCATTGCTGGTTAAAAGGTTCATTGCAATAAGCAAAAGGATTGAAATGGTTAGTTTGCTTTTCATTAGTTTTTAGTTTTAGTACGCAAATATAAAGTTTGCGGTAAGTAAACAAATTGCAGCACTCAAAATATAATTATTTTCTCACAACAGCGCCTGTATTACAATAGGCTGTTGGGTTTGAACGCGCTGTTTTCAAGGTGATGTTTGCAAGTTGATGTTCTTTATTTTACTTCAATAAACTTGTTAAGTTTTACACTCCTTTTTTCTAATTATCAAACAACCTGTATTTTTATGGTGTAACTTCGAAAGTATGCGAATAGTATTGGTATTAATTATAATGATGGTTGCTGCTGTTGTAAAGGCACAAGCGGTATTGCCCGGCAGCTTTATAGATTATACATACAGAGGAACTTTTGCGCACAACATTCCACTGCAAGACAGCAGCTCTAAAAAGAAGTGGTCGTTTAGTAAGTACACTGGTTTATCTGCCAGTTACAGTTTTTTCAAAGGCGGCAGTGCATCGGTGATTGCTGCGCCATTGGGCTTGCAGATAAACCGTCAGTTAACTAATAATGTTTATGCTTTTGCCGGCGTGTCAGTCGCACCTGCTTATATCAATTTTAATAATGCTTTTTTACCTTCCGGTTTTAATAAAACTACAGCAAACAATACCCTTCTTCGCTCCAACAACTTTGGGTTGTATTCAAGGGCAGAGGTGGGATTGATGTACGTCAATCCCGAAAAGACCTTCTCTGTCTCCGGCAGCATTGGTATAGAAAGAAGCAGTTCGCCTGTTTTCTATTATCCAACGAATGCAATAAGACAAAACAATATTGTTTCTCCATACAAAGGAATGTTGCCTTGATAAAAAGCAAAGCAATTGTGTGTTATATCATTTTCAATTAAGTACCGTTACACTTCGTGCAAGGCTTAATGCCTGTAGCTTTTAAAAGATAATTTAGTTAATAATGGTAAACAGCTATGAATAGTACTTGCTGAATATCGTTGTCGTGGCAGGCAATAGCATTGCTCTATGCATTATCTGTAAATAACGATACTAACTTATGATGAATGCTTTGTAAACTGATGTTTATTTACTGGCTTTGAACAATTTATTATGGCAGGTCCATTTTAAAAAGTACGTTATCGGTAAATTGAAAACTATCAACATCCTTTTCACATCTCTCTCATCCCATTTTCAAACACCCTGTCCGGTTTCAAACAATATTTAATATTTTTTATTATCTAAGTGTTTTATTTACATCATTTTGTTTATGGTATTGCTCTTGAAAGTAAACAGCGAAACAATTCAACAACAAAGTCTAAAAAACAAAACATGAAAAAGAGTATACTGCTATTATTAGTTATTGGAGCATTGAGTACAAAAAGCATGGCACAATGCGATAAGAAAACATTGTACACTTCCACTAAACAGGAATGGCTGAATAGTAAAGATGAGGTGCAAAAAAGCGATTCGGATAAAATAACGGTAGAGGTAAGTAAAGGAAACATCGTCTTCAATCACAACGATGATCCGAATGATGAAATGAAGGGCGATATAACCGCATCAGATTGCAACTGGGCCGAAGCATATAAAAATGGTAAAACAACAATGCAAGCCAAGCTTACAGAAGGTCGTGGTGATGTGCATGAAGCGAATGTAACAATAGAAGGAAAAGATGGTAAAATGTTTATCATATTGGAATTAAAAGATCATCCCGATATGAAAATCAAAGCATACATTGATAAATACGAAGAAAAAAGCTAATGTGCTTACTCTTTTTTGTTAAGCAATAGAGCTGGGAATGATATAATTTTCCACTCAAATCCTAAAACAAAAACGCGGAACATCTATTCCGCGTTTTTCATATTGGAGAATTTCGTGTTTATGACTCTAATGTCTTATCTAAAGTAATCTCTGCATTCAGCAGTTTAGAAATAGGACAGTTGGCTTTTGCTTCTTCTGCTGCTTTGTCAAACTGTTCCTGACTAATACCAGGGATTTTTGCTTTCAAAATAAGGTGCGATTTAGTAACGGCGCCGTTTTCTAAAGTTACTTCAGCGGTCGTTTCTAATGAGTCGGCAGTAAAACCAGCTTCCTGCAATACAAAGCTCAACTTCATATCAAAGCAGCCTGCGTGCGCGGCAGCTACCAGTTCTTCGGGGTTGGTACCGGGTCCTTCTTCAAAGCGCGATTTGTAAGAATATTGGGCATTGTTGAATAGACCACTTTGTGTGCTAAGGGTGCCTTTACCATCTTTACCAGAGCCTTTCCATACGGCTGTTGCGTGTCTTTTCATAGTGTTTATTTTGTTTAAAATATTCAAAGTTAAAAGTTTCTGCTAACTTTATACCATTCACTGCAATGGCGGCAACTAACTATACATACTATCAAAGCCCAATTGGTATTTTAAAAATAGGTGGCACTGAACATTACATCTGTGAGCTATCGTTTGTAGAAGATAAATCCGCCATTACATATCTTGCCGGCAACGCCATCACACCGGTTATGCAGCAATGCACCGAACAATTGATAGAGTTTTTTAACGGCGAAAGAAAATATTTTGATGTGCCTGTTTATCAGCCCGGTACGGCGTTTCAGCAAAAGGTTTGGAGCGAGCTATTAAACATTCCTTTTGGTAAAACCATATCGTACCTCGACCTTGCCAGGCAACTCGGCAATGCCGATGCGATAAGAGCTGTGGCGGCAAGCAATGCTAAAAATAAAATAGGCATTATTGTGCCTTGTCATCGGGTGATTGGTACCAACAAATCGCTGGTAGGTTATGCAGGAGGACTGGCAAGAAAAAAGTGGTTGCTGCAGCATGAGTTTCACAAAGTGCATGGCATTCAAACATTGTTTTAAAGTAAACCACTTTTATTGTTTTAATTTGCAACCTGATGAATTTCCACTTCCTCGATATGAACCTTGATTTCCTCGACCACCCGGGAGGCTATTAATATTTAAGATTATTAATAGAATGTTGAACAGGTAAAAGACTGTTTTTATGGCTATTCAATCTTAAATACGCTCTTTTTATACACGCAAATATTCTATTAACCATACTCAATTTATAAATCATTTATGCTTACGCATACATTGTCTGATAAGACACAATATTACCTGCAACTCGAAGATCAATATAGTGCTCATAATTATCATCCTTTGCCTGTGGTGTTGGAGCGGGGAGAAGGCGTTTTTGTTTACGATGTGGAAGGCAAACGTTACTACGATTTTTTAAGCGGTTATTCGGCTGTTAATCAGGGACATTGTCATCCAAGAATTGTACAGGCACTCACCAAACAGGCACAAAAACTTACACTTACTTCGCGCGCTTTTCACAGTAATCTATTGGGCGAATATGCCAGATACATTACTGAATATTTTGGCTACGATAAAGTGCTGCCCATGAATACCGGCGTAGAAGGTGGCGAAACCGCCGTAAAGCTGGCACGCCGCTGGGGATATGTAAAAAAAGACATACCGGAGAATAAGGCCAAAATCATTTTCGCCGAAGGTAACTTCTGGGGCAGAACGTTAGCTGCAATTTCCTCTTCTACCGATCCCAGCAGTTACAAAGGTTTTGGTCCGTATATGCCCGGTTTTGAGTTGGTACCGTACAATGATATAGCTGCCTTGGAAAAAGCATTTCAGGATAGCAATGTAGCAGCATTTATGGTAGAGCCTATACAAGGTGAAGCGGGCGTAGTAATACCTGATGATGGCTACTTAAAAGCCGTGCGTGAACTGTGCACCGAATACAATGTATTGTTCATTGCCGATGAAATACAAACCGGGCTGGCGCGCACCGGCAAAATGCTCGCTTGCGATCATGAAAATGTACGCCCGGATATATTGATATTGGGCAAGGCATTGAGTGGTGGCACCCTGCCTGTAAGTGCAGTGCTGGCAGATGATGATATTATGCTGAATATTTATCCGGGTGAACATGGTTCTACTTATGGCGGCAACCCATTGGCATGTGCAGTAGCTATAGAAGCATTGCAGGTATTAAAGGATGAAAATATGCCTGCCAATGCAGAAGCGATGGGCGTTTTGCTGCGCAATGAATTACAAAATATTGGATCGCCTTTTATAAAACAAGTACGCGGCAAAGGCTTGTTGAATGCAATAGTGATTGAACATTCCAATCCCGAAGCTGCATGGGAATTGTGTTTGGCATTGAAAGATAATGGTATGCTGGCAAAGCCTACGCATGGCGATAAAATACGCTTTGCACCACCACTTATCATTACCAAAGCGCAGATTATAGAGTGCGTGGATATTATCAAAGCATCACTAAAAGTATTGGAGTGAAAATCCGTCATTGCGAGCAACAGCGAAGCAATCTGTGGGTAGTAGTACAACCAAAATAATCCATCAATAATGATTTGCAGCTTCGCACAGATTGCTCCCTGCATTGCTATTGCTCGCAATGACGGCCTTGGTTTTATCTATTAAGCACTACCCGATAAGCAACTAACTATTTGCACTTATCATTTGAACTAATTTCTACCAATAATCTATGACTATTTTAATTACCGGCGCTACATCAGGATTTGGAAAAGCTATTGCATTAAAATTTGCTGCTGGAGGACATCATTGTATTATCACGGGCAGGAGAGGAGACCGGCTGCAGGAAGTGGCTGATGAAATTGCAAAATACAACGTACAAGTGTTGCCACTACAGTTTGATGTACAAGATAGAAAAGCGGTAGAAACTACTATTGCAGGATTAGATAAACAATGGCAAAATATAGATGTATTGGTTAATAATGCGGGCTTGGCTTTAGGGCGCGATACTTTTGAAAATGCGGATATAGATGATTGGGATACCATGATTGATACCAATGTAAAAGGCTTATTGTATATGTCTAAAGCCGTGTTGCCGTATTTTATTAAAAACAAAAAAGGACACATCATCAACATTGGCTCTACAGCAGGCAAAGAAGTATATAAAGAAGGGAATGTGTATTGCGCAAGCAAGTTTGCAGTAGATGCCATCAGCCAGGCGCAACGTATAGATTTATTGTCCTATGGCATTAAAGTTACCTGCATCAATCCTGGTGCGGCTGAAACAGAATTTAGCCAGGTGCGCTTCAAAGGCGATGAACAAAAAGCCACTGCCGTATATGCAGGCTTTAAACCCTTACAAGCCGGAGATATTGCCGATGTGGTGTATTACTGTGCTACGCTTCCAAAGCACGTTTGTATCAACGATTTGATAATGACTTCACTGGCGCAAGCCAATTCTTTTTACACCTATAAACAAGGGTAATGGGCTGCTGTTATACTGCTTTCAACCGGACTATGTTACAAAAGCCGCAAGCGATGAGCTGCAGACAATAAGCAGGATTAGCTACTTACTTGAAAATGTTGTTCGATTGAATTTTTTAAATCACATTACAATAAAGTCACGATGCGTCATTCTCCCCATCCGGGACGAGACTGCTAACAAGGAAATATTACAGATAATAAATTACCGGCGGTATCACCAGCGGATGCATAAAATCTGGGGATGGGATAAATGAAACGCCTAGGCTGTTATTATTCACATCAGTACTAATTCATTGAGTAAAAGTATATAATTAGCAATTCGTTTAATGGCTGTAAACCATTAGAAAACAAAATAAATTTTTATATTTGCGCAGGTTTTTCATAGGATATTGGATTTTAAAACGGGGTTGGATTTTTATCCTGGCCCCCTTTTTTATTCACTATGAAAATGGTTATACACGAGTTGCGCTTTTGATTTACCAATAGCCGGCACCAAATCTTCCATCGTTTTAAGTTTAATGTTCTTTACAGACCTAAAAGTCTTTAGCAAATCTGTTGCCGTTTGTTTACCAATCCCCTTTATTTGTTCCAATTCGTTTACAAAAGTGCCTTTTGAGCGTTTATTTCGGTGAAAAGTAATGCCATAACGGTGTACTTCATCGCGGATGCGGCGGATTAATTTCAGGCTCTCACTATCCCACGGCAATTTGATGGACTCTTTATCACCCGGATAGAATATTTCTTCCTCATTTTTTGCAAGTCCTACTACAGTCATTGCGCCTACCAACCCAAGTGCTGCAATGCTTTCCATAGCGGCACCCAACTGTCCTTTACCACCATCAATAATCACTAATTGCGGTAATGGTTTTCCTTCTTCCGTCAGTCTTCTATATCGGCGATATACCACTTCTTTCATCGTAGCAAAGTCGTTGATGCCTTCTACTGTTTTTACATTGTAGCGGCGGTAATTGTCTTTGGATGGCACGCCGTCTATAAAACATACCATTGCCGATACCGGATAGCTACCTTGGAAATTAGAGTTATCAAAACATTCAATATGTGTGGGCACCTCCGCTAATTGCAGGCTGTCCTGTAATTGATATAGCACTTTCTTGCGCTCCATATCACTGTGTCCTTCCAGCAGTAAGGTTTTCTTTTTACGTAATTCTTCTTTAAAGTAATTTACGTTCTTCAACGACAAATCCAGCAATTTTTTCTTATCACCCCCTTTCGGAACAGTTACGGTGATTGCTTCCGGTAAATCAATTTCAAAAGGAACTATCACTTCATTTGCCATGCTGTTAAACGTCTCACGCAAATTGATGATGGCAAACTGCAACACTTCTTCGTCACTTTCTTCCAGTTTCACTTCCAGTTCTACGGTATGCGTTTGTACAATTGTGCCATTCTGTACCATCAGGTAATTTACATACGCTGTTTCATGTTCTTTTAGAATAGAAAATACATCAATATTATTCAGGTTGGTGCCTACAATAATTGATTTTGCCTGGTAGTTTTCTAAATCTGCCAATTTCTTTTTCAGCAATTCGGCTTTTTCAAACTGCATATTCACCGCGCACTCCATCATTTCTTTTTTGTAGTGCTGAATGACCGGCGCCAGGTTGCCTTTAAGCATTTGTTTTATCCCGTAAATGCCATCCTTATAATCTTCTACACTCTGGTAACCTTCGCAAGGACCTTTGCAATTACCGAGATGATATTCCAGGCACACTTTAAACTTGCCTTTTGCAATATTGGCTTCGGTAAGTGGCAACTTACAGGTACGTAGCGGAATATTCTGGCGGATAAAGTTGAGCAGTTCGCGAACTTTACCTGCAGACGTGAAAGGACCGATGTATTCGGAACCGTCGTTTATTTTAGTGCGCGTGAGAAAAATGCGTGGGAAAGGCTCTTTTTTAATAACAATATAAGGGTAGGTCTTATCATCTTTCAGGTCAATGTTAAACATCGGCTGAAACTGCTTAATCAAGCTGTTTTCCAGCAAAAAAGCATCCTGTTCGCTGTTTACAATGGTGAACTCAATTTTATGAATACGCTGTACCAACTCGTGTGTTTTATAGCTGGTAAACGTTTTAGTGAAATAGGATGAAACGCGCTTGCGCAAATCTTTGGCTTTACCTACATACAGCAAATAACCGGTCTCATCAAAGTATTTATAAATACCCGGCTGATGTGGTATGGTATGCGCAATCTGTTGAAACTGTTCTGATGTCATAGGTAGCTGCAAAGGTAAGCTGGATAAGCATTACAGCCCTTTTTTGCGCTTTAAAGAACTGTTTAAATGGAAAGATGGAACACCCCTGCCGGCGAACAGGCAGGTGCTATATTATCGTTCCAAACTAAACAACGTATCTACAAACTCATGCTTATCAAAAATTAGCAGGTCATCCATTTTCTCCCCTACACCAATAAACTTTACAGGTATTTTCAACTGGTTGGTGATAGATAATACCACGCCGCCTTTAGCTGTACCATCCAGCTTGGTAATGGCTAATGCAGTTACCTCTGTTGCCTGCATAAATTGTTTTGCCTGTTCCAGCGCATTTTGCCCCGTAGAGCCATCCAGTACCAGCAATACCTCGTGCGGCGCATCGGGTATTACTTTTTTCATTACCCTTTTAATTTTACTCAACTCTTCCATCAGGTGCACTTTGTTGTGCAGCCTTCCGGCAGTATCTATAATCGCTACATCCACATCTTTCGCTACAGCACTTTGCACAGTATCAAAAGCAACAGAGGCAGGATCGCTGCCCATCGCTTGCTTTACAATGGGCACATCTACGCGCTCACTCCAAATGGTTAATTGATCTACTGCCGCCGCGCGAAAGGTATCTGCCGCACCCAGAATTACATTATTTCCAGCTTTTTTATAGTTATAGGCTAGCTTGCCAATGGTGGTGGTTTTGCCTACACCATTTACGCCCACTACCAGAATAATATATGGCTTTTTAGGTACGGAAAAATCTTTATGTGCATTATCTGTCGAGTCAACGAGCATGGCTTCTATTTCTTCCTGTAAAATGCGGTTGAGTTCGCCGGTGCCTACATATTTATCGCGGGCTACGCGTTGCTCTATACGTTCAATGATTTCTATGGTTGTATCTACACCAACGTCGGCGGTCATCAGGGCTTCTTCCAAATTGTCGAGTACTTCTTCATCTACGGTGCTTTTGCCGGCAACGGCTTTGGTAATTTTATCAAAGAAGTTAGACTTCGTTTTTTGTAAACCTTCGTCTAATGTTTCCTTTTCTTTCTTGCCAAATAGTTTTCCAAAAAAACTCATGTAAATATTTTGATGGCGAAGATAAATTAATTAATAAGGCGAATGGAATTGCTTATTCTAGTAAAGAAGGAAATTAGAACTCAATGCAATTTTCAATAGCTCAATAGATAACAGAATCCTGAACAGAGCGTCGCCGAAAAAGCCTCCTTATTGCATCACAGCCCGCCACCAAAATAAAAAACTATTGCTAAGGCAACAGTCACAATCCTAAACAACAAAAGCCTTCACACTATCAGCGCGAAAGCTTTTATACAATATTTTTTATGCAAGATTATTTCTCTGCCAAAAAATCTTTAATCTTATCCTTGTGCACTATCGCTTCTTTAAAGGTATAGGCACCACTTTTCGGGCTGCGTACAGCCTTAATTACTTTAGTCCAGTTTTTAGCTTCGGCGGCTGCTTTCTGGTCTTTTGATTTAATCGCGGTTTTAGCTGCTTTTGCCATGATTATTTAATTTCTTTATGAACAGTAACTTTTTTCAAATTCGCATTGTACTTCTTCAGTTCAATACGCTCCGGCGTATTCTTTTTGTTCTTGGTAGTAATATAGCGGCTTGTACCCGGAACAGTAGTTGTCTTTTGTTCCGTGCATTCCAATATAACCTGAACCCGGTTGCCTTTCTTTGCCATTATATAAGCAATTTTAAACGGTAATTATTTAAATTTTATTTCCTTGCGCTCTCAGTTCTTTTACTACGGCAGCCAACCCATTTTTATTAATGGTGCGGATAGCATCCGTAGAAATTTTCATTGTAATCCAGCGGTCTTCTTCGGCGAAGTAAAAACGCTTTGTTTGTAAATTGGGTAAAAAGCGACGCTTTGTCTTAATGTTTGAATGCGATACGCTATGACCAACCATTGGCTTTTTACCGGTAACCAGACATACTCTTGCCATAACAGTGATTTTTTCGGGACGGCAAAGGTAGCCAAATGCTTCAATATACCAAACTTAATTCCGGTTTGATTTTAAATTCTTTGTTATTCTTTGTTTATAGGAACTACAGAGGCGCGACGACAGAAAAGCGTTTTTAAACGATAAATAAGTATTTTTTCTTTGCAGGTTACTTATTCCAGGTTACTTGTTTCTATAATACACTTAGAGTATATTCTGTATCCTTTAGTTTTCGTGCTTTAGTGGCTGAAATATTAGCTGCCGGAAGTAGCGAGACTGCTGCCAAATACCTTTTTCAGTATATCCGTTACACGTGCTGCGGGATCCTGGCGGATTTTTGCTTCTTCCTGACCAACTTCATAAAAAATGCCGTCAATGGCCTTGCTGGTTACATACGCATTCAGGTTGGTATTTACTTTATTGGTAGAAAACTGGTTATATACCGTAAACACATCATTCCAGTATTTCGTAGCATCGGTTTGTTGCAGTGCTTTGTTTACTATTGGGCTGAAAGCTGCTGTTAAAGCACGGGTGGTTTTATTTTTAAAATAATTAGTGGCTGCCTGGTTACCGCCCTTCAAAATACCGAGGGCATCCGTAATGGTCATTTGTTTAATGGCATTTACAAAAATAGGCGTTGCACTTTTAGCCGCATCTTCGGCTGCACGATTCATACTTAAAACTGCTTTATCCACCACGCTGCCCAAACCTACGCTTTGTAACGTGCTTACTACCTTTTGTGCTTCGGGCGGCATTAATATTTTAACAGCAGCATTCTTAAAAAAGCCATCTACTGCCGAGAGTTGATTAGTGCCATTTTGCGTACCAACGGTTAAGGCTTCTTTTAAGCCGGCAACAATTTGCTGGGTGGTTAATCCACCATTATTTGCATCGGTGGGTAATGAACTTAACACCTGTTGTGCCGTTTCGCAACCACTAAAGGCCATAAGCATCGCGAAAGATGCAGCTAAGATTATCTTCTTCATATTGGTGTTGTTTGCAAATTATTGACCAAAAACTTTTTTGAGTAAGTCTGTAGTTCTTGCTGCAGGATTTTGGCGTATTTGCATTTCCTGTAATGCTATCTCGTGAAAAATACCTGCTAAAGCTTTGTCTGTTACATAAGCCGTTAAATCGGGATTTACTTTGCTGGTTGCAAAGGGCAGTTTGTTGTAGGTTGTAAAAACAGTATTCCAATATTTAGTAGCATCTACTTTCTCAAGAGAAGTGGAAATAATTGGTTTAAAAGCTTCTGTTAAAGCCGCCGTGCTTTTAGTTCTGAGATAAGTAGTAGCAGCACTGTCGCGGCCTTTTAAAATGCCCACTGCATCATTAATCGTCATTTGCTTAATGGCATTTAAAAATATAGGCGCAGCACTCTTGGCGGCATCTTCGGCAGCGCGGTTCATGCTTAAAATAGCTTCATCTACCGGCTTATCAAAGCCTGCACTGCGCAAGGTTTTCTCTACCTTTTGCGCTTCGGGCGGTAGTAATATTTTAATCGCAGCGTCTTTAAAAAATCCATCTACAGCCGATAGTTTGGAGGTGCCGGTTTCAACCCCTTTGTTCAGGGCTTCCTTTAAACCATTTGCAATTTCGGTAGTGCTTAGGGAGGAACTATTACCGGAAAAAAGTCCATTCACTTTATTCTGTAAGGAGGAATCTTTCTTTAAAATATTCTTCAATACCTGTGCATGTGATGTATTTGAAAATACTATCGCACTGGAAAATAATAATACTAAAAACTTCATTGTATATAGGTTTTAAGCAAATGTAAAAGTGGCAATTACAAAGCCGCGTTAAACAAAGACTATAAAGATGGTTGAAACGGTGATAAGTTTAAAATCCTTTTCACCGCCAGATAATGGAGTAAATGGAGTTTTCGCAGAAACAGTTTTTAAATTGACAATATTATTTACCTTTTTGCCTTTGCCGGTGTTCTTCACCGGCAAAGGCAGGAAATACATTAAATGCTTTTATTAATTCAAAATATATTTCTGCGAAAACTCCATTTACTCCATTATCTGCGGTGCGAAAAACTTATATATCACTCACTTCCACAATCAGGAATTTCAGGTAATTTGTATTCTCCATCCCCCAGATAATGGGGTGGTCGCTTGCCTGTGCCCGAAACGTAACCTGCCGTATGTTTTTGCGCGCATCTTTTGCAGCCATCGCAATGGTTTGTAAAAACAATTCGGGCGATACCAGGTTGGTGCAACTGCTCGTAACAAGGAAGCCACCATTCTTTACCAGCCTCATGCCACGGAGGTTGATTTCTTTATAGCCGGTAATTGCTTTTTGTATGTTTTCACGGCTTTTGGTAAATGCCGGCGGGTCTAGCATTACTACATCGTACTGGCGTTTATCTTTTACCCATTGCTTTAATACATCAAAGGCATTCATGGCTTCAAATTGCACAATGTTTTCTAAGCCATTCAGCCGTGCATTGTTATTTGCCTGCGCCACCGCACTCTCCGAAATATCTAACCCTAATACACGCTTTGCGCCATAGTGCGCCGCATGTATTTCAAACGTGCCGGTGTAGGTAAATGCACCAAGTACATCAGCGTCTTTTACAATATGCCTGATAGCGCGTCGGTTATCCTGCTGGTCTAAAAAATAGCCGGTTTTTTGTCCGTTTTGAATATCCACCATAAAGCGCAAGCCGTTTTCATTTATTTCAATCGTGGTATCGAAGGGTGCAGATAGAAAGCCTTTTTGCTGCGGCAAACCTTCCAGTTCACGCACCGGCACATCGTTGCGCTCGTAAATGCCTTTGGGATTAAATATTTGCTCCAACGCTTTTACAATTGCCGGCTTCCATTTGTCCATGCCGAGCGACATGGTTTGTATAGAAAAGTAATCGTTGAACTTATCTATAATGAGGGATGGCAGGTAGTCGGCCTCGCCAAACACAAGGCGGCAGTTTTCAATATAGCCGGTCTTTTGGCGGTAATGCCAGGCTTTTAAGATACGGTTGTAAAAGAAAGCGGTATTTATTTCTTCTTTTTTACGCGTGAGCAATCGTACCACAATTTGTGATTGAGGGTTGATGTAACCACGTCCGGCAAAAGAGCCATCAGCAAATTGTACATCTACTATGTCACCGGGTGTTACTACGCCTTCAATATTATTGATTTCGTTATTAAAAATCCACGGGTGCCCATTGGCAATACGTGGTGCAATCTTTCGCTTCAAAATTACTTTCGTCATAGGTGCGCAAAGTTATTGGTTAACAATGCAAAAACCGATTCTGGCATTGTTATTGAAATTCTACAATTCATTATTAAACAATAAAATCTACCTTTTTATGAGCACACAAAAAATAATTCTCGGTACTATATCCGGCGTATTAGCTGGTGTAGCGGTTGGTCTGTTGGTGGCCCCTATGAGTGGCGAAGAAACACGTCAGAAAATATCGGAAAAAGCAGACGAACTGGGTAGCACCGTTAAGGATAAATTTAATCAAATAACTTCAAAAGCCGGAACAAAGCTGGAGGATTTAAAGAATACATTTGGCGATAAAATTGAAGGCTTAAGTGATGATGTGCGCGAAAAAATTGTAAACTTGTTGAATAGTGCCGGCGATGCAGCAAGTGCAGGAGCAACTGCTGCTGCAGGCGGCCAGCAGTCTAATGCCGGTCAGGGGCAACAAGGCGGTCAGGGTGGTGCCAATAAAGGTGCGGGCCAACCAAAATCAGCACAACAACCCAACCAGGCATAAATAGTTTTAAAGCCATAATAGTTGAAAATAAAAAAGAGTGCCGGAGCACTCTTTTTTTGTTGTATGGATAAAACTGTTATTTTTATAGCTCATTTTAAAATCACATCAAGATTATTTATGAACAAAAAACTGACTGTGCTCTTTTTACTTGCTGCTGCCGTTTTTTTTGGTACAACTGCCTTTAAGCCCAAGGCAACACCGCCTGATAAATGGAAAAATTTAAAGGTGCTGCCACAAGATATAAGCGAAGACAGCCTAAAAGTTGTTATGCGGACTTTTAATGCATCCTTAGGTGTTAAGTGCGTCTTTTGTCATGCAATGGGTGATAACGGGCATCCTAATTTTCCTTCGGATGATAAACCGGAAAAAGACATTGCCCGGTATATGATGAAGATGACCAAAGAAATCAATACCACTTATTTCAACTTTAAAAAAGTAGCCAACCCCGATACGATACGTGTGGTTACCTGCTATACTTGCCACAAAGGCGATGCGCATCCCGAAGGAATACCACCTGTTGATTCAACGCACATGGGAATGCCTCCAGGCAATATGCCTCCTGCCAGTGGCATGCACGACAGCACTATGCACGATAGTACTATGCACAAGCAGTAATTTTTATACAACTACATATATGCAAAACAAAACGTCCCGATTTTCGGGATGTTTTGTTTTATTAACTGGCTTATCTTCGCCGGCAAACTTTTAACCGTATGAATCTGCACGAATACCAGGCAAAAGAGCTTCTTAAGAAATATAATGTACCCGTACAGGAAGGCATTGCAGTAGATAATGTAATGGCTGCCGAAGAAGCTTACCGCCAGATAAAAGGACAAACCAACAACAACTTTGCAGTAGTAAAAGCCCAGATACATGCCGGCGGCCGCGGTAAAGGCACTATTAAAGGCAAAGACCAGCGCGGTGTAGCTGTAGGAAAAAACCTGGAAGATATTGATAACATTGCCAAGAACATTCTGGGTGGTACATTGGTAACGGTGCAAACTGGTCCGGCTGGTCGTAAGGTGAATAAAATATTAATAGCACAGGATGTATATTATCCTGGCCCCAACCCGGTTAAAGAGTTTTATTTATCTATTTTGCTTGACCGTTCCAAAGGGCAGAATGTAATTATGTACAGCACCGAAGGTGGTATGGACATAGAACAGGTAGCCCACGATACACCCGATAAAATATTCAAAGAATGGGTGCATCCTTCCGGTGGCTTGCTCGGCTTTCAGGCACGTAAGATTGCCTTTAACCTGGGCTTGAGTGGCGAGGCATTTAAGAACTGTGTAAAGTTTGTAACCAACCTGTACAATGCATATATTGGTTTGGACTGTGCGATGCTGGAAATTAACCCACTCTTTAAAACCAGTGATGAAAAGATCATTGCCGTGGACTGCAAAATGAATATTGATGACAATGCCCTGATGCGTCATAATGAGGTGGCTTCATTGCGCGATCTGGAAGAAGAAGACCCGACCGAGGTAGAGGCTGGCCGTTACAACCTCAACTTTGTAAAGCTGGATGGTAATGTGGGCTGTATGGTAAACGGCGCAGGGCTGGCAATGGCTACCATGGATATGATTAAACTGAGCGGTGGTGAGCCTGCCAACTTTTTGGATGTAGGTGGTACGGCAAATGCGCAAACTGTAGAAGCCGGCTTCCGGATTATTATGAAAGACCCGAATGTAAAAGCGATTCTCATTAATATTTTTGGTGGTATCGTGCGTTGCGACCGTGTGGCTGCCGGTGTAATAGAAGCATATAACAAATTGGGCGATATTAATATTCCCATTATCGTGCGCCTGCAAGGCACCAACGCAGAAGAAGCCAAAAAACTGATTGATGAAAGTGGTTTAAAAGTGCAATCTGCCATAGAATTGAGCGAAGCTGCCGAATTGGTAAGAAAAGCATTAGCAAAATCGGAATAATTCTACTTTAAGATTTATGTTTACAACGGCTGATGAATGTCAGCCGTTTTTTATTGTATTGCCGCGAACCTGCCTGTCAGCCGATGGGGTACCAATGCTTTTATAAGACGTTAATGTTCTGCATATTCCTTGTTGCAGCAATCATGTTTGCCATTGGCTATTTCCTAAGATACTAGTCTGGTCTGAAGCATGCAGAAATTGCTTACAAGCGTGTGGTAGCAATAAATAAAAATTAAACGGGAATGCAAAGCTTTTTATTTCAATTTCTTCCTGTATTTTCCGTTCTTCATTTCAAAACATACATCTCTCAGGTCACAGTTAAACAAAGTAAAAATTTAAATAAACTTACTTCGTGTATTTGTGCCTCTGCAACAAAATTGGTTCTAAAAATATACACATGCAATCCATAGCAGTACAACAAAAAAGTTTTAAACCTGCGTTCAGTTTGTTAGATGCAACAATGATAGTTGCAGGTTCTATGATCGGTTCAGGAATATTTCTTGTGAGTGCCGATATGACGCGCAATGTTGGTTCAGCCGGCTGGCTTATTTTATTATGGATATTCACCGGTGTATTAACCCTCATTGCAGCACTTTCGTATGGAGAATTGAGTGCGATGTATCCAAAAGCAGGGGGGCAGTATGTGTATCTGAAAGAAGCTTATAATCCGCTTATCGCCTTCCTGTTTGGCTGGAGCTTTTTTGCGGTGATACAAACCGGAACCATTGCTGCCGTTGGTGTTGCCTTTAGCAAGTTTGCAGCGTATATCTTTCCGGCACTCAGCGAAAACAATGTTATTGCAGATGTAGGTTTTATGAAGATCAGTGCAGCGCAAATCACTTCTATTGTGCTTATTGTCTTTTTAACCTGGGTAAATACGCGTGGCGTAAAGGAAGGTAAGTTTATACAAACACTTTTTACACTCACCAAACTTGCAGCTTTATTCGGACTAATTATTTTTGGGTTTATGGCTGCTGGCAAGGGAACGTGGAGTGCTAACTGGAGCACCGGTTTTGCATTTGGCAAACTGGATGGCAATGTAATTGTACCTTATACCGGAGCGGCTGCATTGGGTGCTTTTGCAGGTGCTATGGTGGGCAGTTTATTTAGCAGCGATAGCTGGAACAATGTAACTTTTATTGCCGGTGAAATAGAAAATCCAAAGCGCAATATTGGCCTGAGTTTATTCTTTGGAACTTTAATCGTAACCCTTATTTATACGGCTACTAACCTGATGTATCTGGCAGTAATGTCTATGCAAGGCATTGCCAATGCAGAGAACGACAGGGTAGGAGTAGAAGCAGCGAAACTCATCTTTGGCAGTACAGGAACAACCATCATTGCCATCATGCTCATGGTTTCTACATTTGGTTGCAACAATGGGCTGATATTATCTGGTGCAAGAGTGTATTACACCATGGCAAAAGATGGTTTGTTTTTCAAACAGGCAGGAACATTAAATAAAAATGCGGTACCATCTATGGGCTTGTGGATACAGTGTTTGTGGGCATCGGTATTGTGTCTTAGCGGCAGGTATGGCGATTTGCTCAACTACATTATTTTCACGGTACTTATTTTCTATATTCTTACAATCGCAGGTATATTTATTTTGCGCCGCAAGCGCCCCGATATTCCACGTCCATACAAAGCATTTGGCTATCCTGTTTTGCCCATATTGTATATAGTTGCTGCCAGCGTTATTTGTATCTCCTTACTTAAATATTATCCAACATATACTTTTCCGGGGCTGGGTATTGTGCTGCTCGGTATCCCTATTTATTATTTTGTATGGAAAAACAAGCATGTGATTGAAGAAGTGCCTGCAGATGAAGAAGTAGTAGTGAAATAAGCAGAATAGCTATTCTATCATTATCTTAATAAAGTAAAAGAGTTACCTGGCTTGTCGGAATAGTTTAATTGTAAAGAGACCAAACACATTAATTATATTTTCTTAAAACAAAAAACCTGTTATTATTCTATAACAGGTTTTTTGCTCAAAAACTTGTAAGCTACTTCCTGCCTCTTGGTGTTTCAATCTCTTCGGTAATGTTTACGCCATTGCCGTAATCTGATTTTTGTATATTTAATTCATCATCCGAAACTGTTCCATGACTTCCTACATTGGTTGTCTCATTTTGTTCAATGTGCTTGGTAGGACGTGAATAATCATTACCCAGGCTTGCACCACCTTGTTCCAGGCCCTGGGCGCCTATTGTTTTATCGGTATTTATGTTGGATGTTTTATTTACTGCCATAACAATAATTTTTAGTAGTGAAATAATATTGTGTATGGTTAAAAAACTGTGCCACTTTCTCTTTTCCCGGTTTCCATGAAGTTACCTGGTACAAGCTGCAAGCCTTAAGCAGGATAAATGTTGGTTACTTAAGTAGTTGTATATTCCCTGCTTTGCTAAGATTTACGCAATGCATAGTTAAAAAAGTAGTAAGAATACAGTTATGTTTTTGCGTGTCTGCTTTTTACGTCTTATTACCTGTATCACTAATCGGCTTATTTGTTGCTAATATCCACTGACAGATCGTTGTGATTAACCAAACATTTAAATACCAGACGATTATATGGCAATTCAGCTTTCCGAAATTTCTACCCGTGCGCCAAAAGATATGGATAAAGAAGCAACAAAAGTAAAAACAGCTTCATTGATTGAACAATTAGATGAATTACAAAACCTGTTGTACGCTTCGGCAAAGTATGCAGTATTAGTGATTATACAGGGTATGGATGCAAGTGGAAAAGATGGCGCTATCAAGCATGTTTTTGGACCGTTAAATCCGTTAGGGGTATCTGCAAAGGCCTTTAAAGCACCAACCGAGGAGGAGTTATCGTACGATTTTTTGTGGCGTATTCATAAGTATGTTCCGGCAAAAGGAATGATGCAGATCTTTAACCGATCGCAATACGAGGATGTGCTGGTAACGCGGGTGCACCACTGGATAAATAATGCAACGGCGCATAGAAGGATGAAAGAGATTAATCATTTTGAAAGTTTATTGCAGGAGAGCGGCAGTACCATTATTGTAAAGTTTTATTTGCATATATCTAAAAAAGAACAAGCAGAGCGGTTTGAAGAAAGATTGACTGACAGCCGTAAACACTGGAAATTCAATTCCAACGATGCTAAAGAAGCGGAACTTTGGGACGAATACAGGAAGGCTTATGAAGACTGCTTTGCGCGTTGCGATAACCCGCCGTGGATAATTGTTCCGGCAGACCAGAACTGGTATAAAGAATATGTGATTGCCTCTACTATGGTTGAAATTTTATCTAAACTGAACCTGCAATATCCCGCCTTGAAAGAGGAGTAAGCTATTTTATGATGTTTTTCAACCCACCATACGCTGCAATGTAGCTGCATTGCGCACCGCATTGCCACCGCCATCATTATTAAAGTAAACATACACTTCTTTACCCTGCGCCTGCCATTCTTTAATACGACTTTTCCACCAGTGCAAGTCGTTATCTGAGTAAGAGCCACCGTACAAATGTTGCCGGTCTGGCCCATGCATGCGCACATATACAAATGGTGCGGTTGCCCGTAATATACAAGGCAGGTGCGCCCCGCTCATAATGCAATAAGCAGCTCCATACTGCTCCAGCAACCGAAAAGTAGCTTCTACGTGCCATGCAGGATGGCGAAACTCTACTGTAATGCGCACCCAATCCGGAACAAGCTGTAAAAAATATTGAAGCCGTTTGTAATCGGGCGCAAAATTGGGCGAAAGCTGCACCAGCAATATTGCCCTTTTATCACCCAACTCGTGCCAGCACATTTTTATTCTGTTAATCCATTGTTCGGGTGCATACAGGCATTTGGCATGGGTGAGTCCGCGCGGCGCTTTTACGCTAAGCAAAAAGCCTTGTGGCAACCGGCGCTGCCAGCTTTTAAAAGCAGCCAGCGTTGGCCATTTATAAAAACTGCTGTTCAATTCTACTGTTTGAAACTGTTGCACATAATAACCCAACCTTTGCCAGGGTGCCACTCCATACGGATACAAAACGCCCTGCCAATGGTCATAACTCCAGCCCGATGTGCCGATGTGAACGTTCATATTTTAGTGTGAAAGCGATCTCTTTTTATTTATTTTTCACAACTTGTAACAGCACAGGATTTTTTCTTTTATCTAACCAATGTATAAGTTTAAGTATATTTTCTTTAGCCATAGCAGTACATCCTGCGGTACCGCTGTGGTCATTACGCCAGATATGTATAAAAATACAGGAGCCATTACCTGCCACAACCGGAGCACTATTATACAACACCCACACGCCGTATTCGTACAATTCATCCTTCCTTTTCATATATTCAAAACTATTGAAAGGGGCTGTTGCGGTATCTTTTACAACAAGCGTATTGTAGTAGGGCGAAGCAACATCATCCACACAATAAAAACTGGTATCTACCTGAACAAATGGCATATGCAGATGGCCCATTGGATGATAACTAAATACATCACCTAAGCAAAAAATGCCCGCCGGTGATTTGCCGTCGCCCTCTTTCTTTACCGGCATATCATTGCTGAATGGTATGCTTGTTTGCGGGTCTTTTGCTAAACCTGCCTTACCAACAACAATCGCAATCGTATTTATCTTTTTCCAACGTCTGCGGCTGTTTTTACGTTCATACAAGTACATGGTTCCCTGCACTGCATTTGCATTGGCAGTTTGTACATACAACACCTGGTTGCTGCCAGTAAGGTATTGATTAAAAGCAGCTAAGGGTTGGGCAACAACACTGCTTAGAGGTATAAAAAGGAGTAAAAGTAGAGCGGTATATTTAGCCATAGCTATAGCAAACAGGTGAAAAAGTGGAATAAAATTGCAAATTGCTCGTCTTAATACTCCATAATCTCAATTTTCCGGAAATCCATTGGATGACTATTGGATTGCAGTGAAATATATCCATCTTTTACCAAATTATTTCCATTAGTAATAAATTGCCGGGCAATAGCATTGGTGGAATCGTAACGTGGATTTTCGAAGCTAATTACTGGTTGCCCATTGATAAATTGCCTCATCTTACCATCGCGTACATCTATTTCCGCAGTTACCCACTGATCTTTTGGAGGCACTATTTTTACAGTAGGCGGTGTGCAATAGTCTTCATTTCTTTTACCTCCAAGAGATACAAATATTCCGTTGGCGCATATCTCGCCCGAAGGGCGGGTGCCCAGCAGGTTGTACTCCAAACATACCGGAAAAGGCTGGTTGACATCTATTGTTTGCGGAGCCTGGCAATAATACTGAATGCCACCATCCTGATAGCCCCACGAAGGTGCACCCGCAACGGTATCGCCTACAAACCGGTATTCTACCCTCAACCGGAAATTTGAAAATTGCTTGTTGTAGTATAACGCTCCAAACCTGTTTTTAAAATTATCATACGCATCATACCTTGTGCTTAGAATACCATTTTCCACACGAAAAGTATTGCCAAAGTTTTCCCCCAGTTTGTATCCTGCAATTTTAGGTATCCAATTATCCAGGTTCTTGCCATTAAACAGGCTAACCCAGTGTTGATTGCCGCTTCCGGCTGTAGTTTTATTTGTATGGCATGACAGTAAGAGAAGTGGTAATATTGTTAACAGCAGTCGCAGTTGTTTCATCTGGTATATTCATTTTGCAGTGTAAGATAGTTTAAAACTGCTGTACTATTTATCCGGTTTTATTCTAAATATTTCACTCCATCTTTGGCAATCTTTATGCGCTCTTACTGCCATTAACCAGCAAATAAATACTTATGAAAATATACCAGCAGTCCATTCATTTACAGGAAAGAAGAAGAGGGTTTCATTTAATCACCTCCGAAGTAACGCGGGCGTTGCCGCAGATAAAAGAAATTACAACCGGCTTATGCCAGGTGTTTATTCAACATACTTCTGCTTCGCTTATCATTAATGAAAATGCAGATCCAACGGTGCGTAAAGATTTTGAAACCTATTTCAACAAAGCGGTGCCGGAAAGCGACCCGGATTACCTGCATAATGATGAGGGCGCAGATGATATGCCTGCTCATTTAAAAGCTGCGATGCTGGGCAGTTCTGTTTTAATTCCAATTAGCAATGGCAGCTTAGCTCTGGGTATATGGCAAGGTATTTATTTATGTGAGCATCGCAACCGTGGCAGCCAAAGAACACTGGTGATAACTGCGTGGGGTGAGTAACAACTCCATTCTTCTATGCTTTTATTTTTCTTTACGCGTGTCCTTTTTAAATGCAATAATGAGTACACAAAATATCGCTCCATATATTATATTTTTGGTGAAGCAATAACCTTTGCGGAAGAACTTAGTTGTATGTTGATGCTATTGCAAATTCTTCAACAGAAGAAAAGGTGGCTGTTTACTCCAATCTATAGCAGATTTGAACAAAGCGGGCGCAACAGAAAAATTACCTAATACTAAATCTGTTTTTCCGTCGCCATCCCAGTCGCCGGCATCCATCGTGAGCCATCGCCCATATTTTGCGGCTGTTAAGCTATAAGGCTGAAAATTGAAACTTCCCTGACTGGCTGCTAGACCGCCTTTATTTTTTAAATACACAAAACCTTCTTCGGGCTGATGCGTAAAATCTGCAAAAAAAGCAATAGTGGCAATATCAAGGTCGCCGTCTCTGTCAAAATCCCTTGCAATTGCCTTGTAACAGCCATTGATTGGATAAAAATATTGCTGTTTAAAGTTGTTCTTTCCATCATTTAAAAAAATATATACGCCATGATAAGGCTTTAAAACGGTGGAATAATCGGCATTGTCACCGCAGGTATAAACGATATCTTTAAAGCCATCCCTGTTAAAGTCGTCCAGCTCAAAGTAAGAAGATCCATAGGCAGGCGGAAAATTTAGCACCTGTTTTGTATCAAATGCACCATTGCCTTTATTGGTAAACAAAAAAACACCTTCGTTGCCTTGTGCAAACAGCGCCCAAATGTCTGGCAGTCCATCGCCATTATAATCATCTATATACGCCTTTATAGCGCCGGGCACATCACGTATCACATGCCGCAAATAGCTCGTATCTGTGCCCTCGTACCACGATAAGGCACCTTTTAAGTTGCCGAACTCACAAACGATATAATCATTTTTTCCGTCCTTATTTATATCTGCACGTGTTAGCTGAACCGGGCGCATCAAGCCTTTAAAAAGCGTATCGTCAGTAGCAGTTTTTTGGCTCCTGTTCATTACCGATCCATACTTGCCATTATTAGGATTCAGCACGCCTACATTGCACAAGATGAGGTTATCAGTATCCTGTATTACATCCGTTACCGGCGATTTTATTTTTATTGAATCTGTTAACTGCAGTGCATCATCAAACAGCAATATTCTTTTATAAAAAGCATCACACAACAGTAACTGTTTATCTGCTTGAACTTGTATATAAGTTACCGAAGGCTTACTGTAATGAAGTGACGGTTGAATGGCGCGGAATAAAGTATCATTTATTTGAATGGGTTGTGGCTTTTTTGCAGGCAATAACGAGTCGGGCGAAGTGGCGGTATAATAATCAATGATGTGCTGCCAATCTTCCATAGATATGACGGGCTGGGATGGGTAAAATCTTTTACCAATATCATAATCATTTACATACGATGGATACCGGTCGTTTCCGTAAAAGAAAATGCCCAGCCGTGGCCCCATTTGGGGCAGCACCCCTTTTTCCCAGCTTGCAGCGTTTAGCAAAGAAGGATCGGGCAACTGGTGGCAGGCAGCACAATACGTAGCTGCCACTTTTTTGCCGGCAGCAATGCTGCTATTGGGCGTTTGCCGGTGCGCGTTGTTTTTTTGAAACTGATTGCAGGAAATAAGCAGAGCCGTAATATAAACCAGTATTGAAATACGATAAATTTTTTTCATTAAACATTATTGATTTTGCCCTGGGGGTGATTGCACCATACCGCGGATGATTAGTGGATTGCTTTTAGAACCTTTTTATTAGCAATCACCATATTCGTTTTTTCTACCTTTTCCCGTTGAGTACCACTTTTAAAATTATACTTATAAACTCCGATTTGCCTGGCATTATCGGCGCTTTGGGAAAGCTGGTAATTGTGCAACCACCAATAGTTTGTGCGTTAAAAATAAACAGCGGTGTATTACCTGCAATGATAAAGCGATATTTTATGTGTACCGAACCGCTGGCAGCAATCGTTCCGAAATTATATACTGAATTTTGCCAATAAATGGTGCTATAATGTGCCGTATCTGTCTCCGCCAGCACTGCAGGATTTATATTCCGGCTGTTGGCATAAGAGTTTTTATTGCTTTTGTTGGCAAGTAACGGGCTGCAAACACCATAGATCATTAGCTTATTTGGGCTCATAAAATAATAATGCAACTTTTACTTTTAACAGATAGAAAAGCGGATGCATGTTACAGCATTATCATTATGTAAAATACCTGCTGACTGTGAAAGATTTATTTATTTTAAGCAAAAGAAACAAAATAACAGATATGGCTTTGTAAAGCGAAAGACAGATTTCAGTTCAATATCATTCAGATAATCTTATCGCATTATTTGTGATTAAATAATATACAGTTTAAAGAATTACTCTAATGCTGTTAGTTCTTCAGGCTCCAACAAAAAAGCAGCGCCAAGGTGGCGCTGCTTTTTAAAAGTCTAATAATTACTAAATATTAATAACCGGGATTTTGAGTCAAACGTTGTGTACCGTCTGAATTCATATTATCTATTGCACTCTGCGGAATAGGAAAGTATTCATTTTTACCCGGAGTCCAGTGTGCATCTTTCTTTAATGGTCTTAAAGGTCTTTCTCTCTCGTAGTAAGCGTTCAGCACCTGGTCAGCTTCTCCCCATCTTACCAGGTCAAAGAAGCGATGACCTTCCATTGCCAGTTCCAGTCTTCTTTCAAAATGAATGGCTTTTACAGCAAAATCCTTTGAGGCGAAGGTTGGATATAAACCAATTTTGTAATTAGCAGCAGGCGTGCTTGTGTTAGTATAAACAGCACTTGCGGCATCATAGTCACTGTTTTTATACACCCATGCTTCAGGATGGTCTTTCATTCTGCTCCGGACCTGGTTTACATAAGTGGTGGCAGCGGCCAGATCGCCTGCATCAGCAGCACATTCTGCAGCCCACAAGATTACATCGGCAAAGCGGATGAGGTTTACATTATTAGCAACCAATTCTGTAGGTCCCCAGTAAGCGCTTCCCACATCGGTATATTGATCTTTTTGAGAAGCAGCATATACATTTTTAAGAGGGCTTTTGTTACCATCATTTGCAGGGTTTCTTATCCAATCCAGTCCGGGATGCAACCCCCAGTCAAGATAAGGAATACCAGGTCTGCCCATTGTCCAGTCAATTCTTGGGTCTAATGTACCACTGTAGGAAGTACCACTTTCGGCACTTACATTTAAGCCTTCGTACCAGTTGTCGAGCAATGGTAAGCCAGTATTTGCATCTGTTTTAAAGGCATTGGCAAGATCTTGCGATGGGTTGTAAAAACCGCAACAGGCGCCCGGGCCGCCGGTGTATGGGAAGTTCAGAATATCGCCATAGTTGCCGTTAGGATCACCGCCCCAGTCAACTGAAGAGCCATCCTGTACCGAAGTTTGCGCAGCAAAGACAGATTCTGCGCTGTTCTTTTGCGCAGGGTTGAAGTTAGAGAAGTAATGCGGCATTAGTGCATATTTTGCTCCGCCTGCTGTTTTGCCATTAGCAATAATATCCTGGAGCACTGGATAAGCAGCGGAGTATTTCTTTTCAAACATATATGCTTTTGCCAATACAGCTTTAGCAGCCCATACGTTGGCTCTGCCCACTTCACTGCCCCAGGTTTCTGGCAGATTATCTACAGCAAATTGCAAGTCCGCTTCAATCTTTGGCCACACATCTTCTGTGTTGGTAACATCTGTATGCTGAGGATCAACATTTTCATCGGCATAAGGGATATTATTAAAAACTTTTTTTAGCTCCATGTGGTACCAGGCGCGTAAAAAGCGTGCCTGAGCAGTAATCTGGGTTTGTACCTCAGGCGTAATATCTGTTGCAAGTGCCATTGTTCTTAGCACATCATTACTGCGTTGAATACCGGCATAACATGCAGTCCACTTTTGAGGTAGTGCACCATTAGTGGCCGTTACTGTCCAGTCTTCAAATGGAGCAAAATCAGATACGTCACTTGGGTCAGAGCCTTTGTAGGCATCATCTGCTGCTACACCGCCATATCCCCAGTTGGATGCAGCGGATCCATAATTACCATCGCCGGCCGCACCATTCCCGTCCAGCATGGAATAAGCTCCGATTAATATACCCTGCACACCTTTTTCCGACGCCATAATCTGAGGATTTAAGGTACCCAGTGGTGGCTTATCGAGGAAGCTTTTACTACAGGCAACAATTATAAAAACTGTTACGAGAATAACGGAGACAATGATTAGAAAATTTCTTTTTTTCATATAAAGCTTGCAATTAAAAATTAAAAATTAAGATTTACACCTACTAAGAAAGAAGGAGTGTGCGGATAATTACCCTGGTCTGTACCAAAGCCGTTGGAAGAATTGCCATTTGGATCAACACTCTGCAATTCGGGGTCAAGACCCTGGTACTTGGTAATTGTAAACAGGTTGGCAGATTGCACATAGATGCGTAAACGGTCTACACCAAATCTCGACAGCGTGCTGGCAGGCAAGGTGTAGCCAATTTGCATTTGCTTGGCACGGAAGTAAGAACCCTTGCTGATAAAATAACTGTTTGCTGTCTGGTCTGAGCTAAAGCTACCTGTGGTGTACATGGCAGGTATATTAGTATTGGTACGCTCGGGTGTCCATGAATTTAAAGCCACTTCTTTTCTTATACCACCTTTAAAGAAATCGGGGAAATCGGTAAAATACAAGGTATTATTGTAAATGTCGTTTCCTTTTGAGCCAAAGAAGAATGCAGAGAAGTCAATGGCTTTGTAGCTGATAGCAATATTCAAACCATACGTGAAGTCGGGATTTGGATTACCAATATAGGTTCTGTCATCTGCTGTTATTTTTCCATCATTATTTACGTCTTGGTATTTAAACAAGCCTGGTTTGGCGCCATCCTGATCAGGCGATTTAGCTATATCATCCTCGCTCTGGAATAAACCAATTACCTGGTAGCCATAGAAGGCACCTACCGGATGTCCTTCCTCGTAGCGTTGGAGAATAGCGTTTCGTATAGTTGGCCCGCTGAAATAGCCTGCACCTGGAATATCTACTATCTTATTATTGTAAGAAGTTAAGGTGCCGGTAACATCAATTTTCAAGTCTTTTTGTATGGTAGCATGATAAGTAATACTACCATCTATGCCGGTGTTCTGCATATCACCAACATTTATTTTTGGCAGTGCAGCATCTCCAACAAAAACTACATCATATTGGGTTCCGGTAGCAGTAAACAGCAATCCGCTCACTTTCTTTTTGTACCAGTCTATGGTTACATCCAGCTTGTTCTTAAGGATAGTTGCATCAAATCCTATATTAGAAATAATATCGCCTTCCCATTTTGCGCCAGGGTTGCCCAAATTGCTCCTGTAGAAACCGCCTAATGGAACAGTGCTGCTACCGGTAAGATCGTAAAACGATTTGCCGGCGCGGCTGCTGTATAAATTGTAGGCATTGGTAGGATCGGCATTAGCTATACCCATTTTACCCCAGCTGTAGCGAATTTTGAGGTTATTAATAAAGCTTACACCTTTCATGAAGTTTTCCTGAGAAATAACCCAACCTGCCGAAATACTCGGGAAATAACCATAGCGCACTTCTTCTGCAAATACAGAGGAACCATCTCTGCGCAGCGTACCATTTAAGAGATATTTTCCGGCATAGTTGTATTCCAGTTTTGCAAACTGAGACCACAATGAACTTTGATAGGCATAACCAGTGTTGGACTGACCGCTGGGTGAGCCGGTATTCAATGTCCAATAGTCAGGATTTTCGGAGAAATAGTTGCTTCTTGTGCCGCCGAGGCCTCTGCCATAAGAGTTAAATGCCTCTGTACCAAGTAATGCTCTTACCGTGTGCTCACCAAACGTGTTGCTGTAGGTCAATGTATTGGTGAAGGTCCATTGCGTGTTATAGCTGGCATTTTCGCTGAAGGAGTTAGCGCCGGTGTTACCTTCTGCATTTTCGTAACCCACATAATTAAAGTTGTATCCGTAGTTATTGTTAACCGAACCACCAAAGGATGTACGTGCTGTAAAATGCTTTAAGAAGTCAACTTCTGCAAATACGTTGCCCGTAATATCCCACCTGTTACCTACATTGTCTTTTGTGCGGTAAATATCAGCATAAGGATTACGCGCATTTCCTAAGTCCTGTGATTTTGTACCGGCAAAATTGCCCATGATATCATATATCGGTATAATTGGATCTTCGCGGTAAGCAGTGGTAAAGGGGCTACCCTCGCCCTGGTTGCCAAAAGTTGGATTTTTGCTGTAGAAAATATAGGCGTTTTCACCTACACGAATTTTATCCTTAATGGTAAACTGTGTGTTGGCTCTTACAGAGTAGCGCTCAAGGTACTGAAACTTCATAATCCCCTGCTGATTCAAATAACCTAAAGAAAAATAGTAAGAGCTTTTATCACTTCCGGAACTTACTGAGACATTATGACTTTGTATAGGGGCATTGCGGGTAATTTCTTTGTACCAGTTGGTGCCTGCTTTATTTGCCCTGGTTATTTGATAGGAATTAATATCATACAAGGATGGCGCAACGAATTGTGAATCGGTAGGGCAGTTACACAAAGTATAACCTGTTGGAGTAAGATAATCCGGTACTACGGGATTAGCTCCGCTGCCATACTGTTTGCTGGTTGGATTGGCAATGCCCGAATTGCGCTGCTGCTGCCAAATAGCGTTAGCTGCTTCTGTAGGGCTTGCCATATTATATCCCGGACCTGGAGTAGTTACGCCATAGTATCCGTCATATGTTACCACTGCTTTGCCCGATCTGCCTCTTTTGGTAGTAATAATGATAACGCCATTTGAACCTTGTACACCATAAATAGCGGCTGATGCATCTTTCAGCACCTGTACTGATTCGATGTCATTTACATTGATGTTGTGCAGATCGCCATGTACACCATCAATAATAATTAGCGGCTGGTTGCTGCCAAAGCCGCTAAAGCCTCTGATGCGGATGTCGGAAGCTGCACCTGGCTGACCGGAAGTAACAATAGTTACACCCGAAGCACGGCCTTGTAAAGCTTCTTCACCGGTACCTGCAGGCACCTGCTTCATTTCTTTCACGTTTACTATCGACACAGCGCCGGTAACCTCCTTCTTTTTCTGCGCTGTATAACCGGTTACTACAATTTCGTCAAGGGAAGAAGTCCGTGTCTTCAGTGTAACGCTTACAGTACCCGATTCTGCATTTACTTCCTGATCTTCGTAGCCCACCGAAGAAATAACTAATGTGGTTCTGCCTGCAGGCATGGTAAGGCTGAATGTACCATCTGCATTGGTAAGAGTTGCTACTTTCGTTCCTTTTACGGCAACGGTAGCGTAGCCTACTGGTGCATTGTCGGTGCCGCTGATTACCTTGCCGGTAACCTGCCTTTGTGCAAAAGCTCCTGTACCAATAAACAAGAGAAAGAGCATGGCAAAGCATCGCATGCTCAAGCAATCGATTCTTTTTCTCATAAGAAAATTTAAAAATGGTTTAAATAAAAAATAAAGACTTGCTAAAATTAGTATTTCATTGCATTATTTAACAAAAAAGTTGAAAAAAAATAATGTATAGCTTGCACACTCTGAGGGAATATACTTTTTTAGCCTGAAGTTGTATTTTTTTAAACAAAACTTCCATTATTTGTCCCGTTTTGTGGTTTTAAAGCCGCAGATTAATTTGCCGTTTGGGAAACAGCCGAACCGTTTTTACCTCAAAACCTACCGTCCATAAAAATTTGTAGTAAAATATGTTCCTGATTTAACACGGAAGTGAAGGGCGTTGCTGTAACAAATGGACTGATAAGGCGGGCGATTTATTTTAATATTATAATATTTTAAATTTGCAAAAAATAATGCCATGGCATACGCAAATACAACATTAATAACGGCACTGCGTACCACTGCTGCGCGCCTGCGAAACGGGGCGCATTATGCCTGGGGTAATCACGGCGCCTGCAATTGCGGCAATCTGCTGCAGGCAGTTACGCCATTAACGAGGGGTGAGATTTTGCGATATGCACACACGGGCACCGGCGAGTGGACCGAACTGGCAGAGGAATATTGCGATGCCACGAATGCGCCGGTAAGCCTTTTGATTCACCGGCTGGAAAATATTGGACTTACGCCTACCGACATTCATAATATTAAGTACCTGGAAGATAGGAAGGTGCTAAAGGCTCTGCCGGGTGGCTTTAGATGGTTGAAGAAAAACATGCGCGAAGATGTGATTCTGTACTTTGAAACCTTTGCCGACTTGTTGGAAGAAAAACTGCTAAGCAGGGTGCCAATAGCTGTGGAAGAATTGCTGGAAGTGGAAGTAAGCAGTGAAGCTTAATAATTATTAGTAGTTTTTACAGTTACTTCTATTCTACTGTGTGCAAAAAAAGCACCTGTTTGTATCCGTTTCTTTTGCGCTTGAATTGAAAGAACACCGGTTACAGATAAAGCTTAGCCTGATTGGCTTACTCCATACTAACCACATGGTGCAGCGGCTGAATCATAATTTTATCAGAAAACAGCCTTACTTCATCTGTTTGCGTATATGTTGTAATAAATCCTCCTTTTTCAGGAGTAATAGCTTTCATTACTCCGCCAAAATAATGTACAAAAATTTCGTTCAGCAAATCAGCGGAGCCTGTTATAAAAGTTGACTGTAGGTTGCTGCCATCGCGGTTACAGTTCAGGTTAACGGTTATGCCTGGCGCCAACTGTTCATTTGCCTTATCGTACTTATAAAAACAGGTAAATAAACTATTTTTTGCAGGTTTTAAAACAAGCGTACCGGGTTTGTTGGTTTTGTAATGCAATTCACTTAGCAGGTATGTCCAAAAGTTGTTCAGATTGGCAGTATTGCCAGTTGTAAAAGAAGCCATCAACTGGTGGGCAGCGGAGTATTTTGGGGAAAGTACTTGTGCCGATACACTGTCTTAAAATTCATTTTTCGAGTTGTTGTTTGCCGACGCACCCTGCTGCTGACAAAAAAAACAGCAGGTAAGAATAGTAAAGGTAAAAAGAACGGTTTTATATTGGGTTCTATAATTGAGCGTACGAGTTTAGTTAATTATTTGAGGCTGTAATTGCCTAAAGGTTTTTTAAGTGTTGATCAGGTGCATTTAAGAATGGAGAGAATTATCCACATGCAACAACACATATTGTCGTGCACCAAAATGGTACAAGCAGTACTTCTTTTTATATAATAATTACAATGGCAATAATGCCTGCAACTATATTTTTAATGACATTTGAGGAATGAAAAAGCGGTTAATTATAAAGCTGATTGTTGTAATAGCTGTATTATTTTTTGTGGATAACAGTTATGCCCAAAACCCGGTAAACTGGACGAGTAATCAATTGGTAGAACCATCGGCATTGGCTGATACAATCAATGCAAAAAAAGATCTGCCTGTTATCATTAGTGTAGGCCCCGGTGCTGTTATTCCCAACTCTATTCATGCAGGAATGGCGAGCGAAACAGCAGGATTGAATAGATTGAAAACGCAGTTAAAAGATTTACCAAAGGACCGGAAAATTATTATTTATTGCGGCTGTTGTCCTTTTGAACATTGCCCGAATGTGCGGCCTGCTATTAATGTTTTGAAAGCAATGAACTTCACAAATTATTACCTGCTGAATTTGCCTGATAATATAAAGAAAGATTGGATAGATAAAGGTTATCCCATATTAGAGTCAGAGTAATTCCTGAGCATTGAATAGGTAAAAAATATGTTCCTGTTTATAGATAAATAATTGGATGGGGATAAAAGGGAACTTTTGAATTATTTATTTCTAATCAGGATAACTTCGGCAATGACCAAAACTGAACTGATATATTAATGGATAAGCGAAAGCGTTGAATTGATTGTGTAATTAAACAAAGGAATTGAGTAGGTTAGTATTGTTTATTTAATTTGAAACCGTTGAAACGGTTTATGATGTCTGCTGTCTTCTTCAGCCACGGCTTAAACCGCAAGCTATGTAGTATGTAGATAGAATTGTTTAGTATAATAGATGTATCCATTTTCAAATAGACCCATTATAACAGGTTTACCCGTTTTCTGCTATTGTATGGCGAGTTTATTTTTATCTTTTAATCTATTTCACTACTTTAACGGTTTGGAATAGAAGAGAGATTAACGCTTAGAGATTGCTTGCTTTATTCATCCATTACTTACCACAACTAATGAAAATAACTTTGCCATTGAACATATTTTGGAAGGCAATTGTATTGTTTTTCTTTCTGGCTTTTACCAACATACTCTATGCACAAAACAGTACAGCAGATACTTCCAATACTGCAATCGCCATCCGCAATGCCATTAATAATTATCACCAACAACTCTTCCCCGAAACCAACCTGTACAATGGTATTGAGTATGTGGATTATGCTTATACCATCAACGAAGGCCTTCCTTTTTTTGAAACATCGCAGTTTAGTACCGGCACTGTTGAGTATGATAATATGTTGTACCACAATATTCCGCTTTTATATGATGAAGTAAAAGAAGCTGTGGTGATAATAGATGCTTCCGGTACTAATAAAATACAACTAAATAATGAAAAAGTTGCCGGTTTTAGCCTGCTGAACCACCATTTTGTAAAGTTGGTGCAAGACAGTTTGGGCAAGTCTCCTATACGCAACGGCTTTTATGATGTGCTGTATAAAGGCAATATGAGTGTGTATAAAAAGCAAACAAAAAAAGTGCTGGAGAGTATTACGCTGACGGAAGGTATAAGGCGAAGAATTGATGAACAGAATGAATACTTTATCAAAAGCGGAAGTACTTTTTTTGTTATAAACAGTAAACATGATGTGTTGGATATAACTAAAGACAATAAAAAAGAGATGCAGCAGTACATCAGGAAAAACAAGCTGAATTTTCGCCGGGCAAAAGAGATGTCACTGATTAAAATTGCTGCTTATTACGATCAACTAACAAACAAATAACTGCTATTGCATATCCCTTAAGCAATGAAAACATTTGTATATATAATCATTTTTGTTTGCCTGAGTTTCTGTTCCGCTGCAATAAGTCAGCAGGCTGATTCCCCGCTTGTAAGCGGCGATTTTAAAAATGTGCCGGTTGATTCTTTTCTCGTGCAGCTTGAACAGCAAACCCATTACCATTTTTATTTCGATACTGCTCAGTTAGGTGCTGTAAAAATTAATATTACTGCTGCCAGTCAACCATTGAAAACAGTGCTGGATAAGGCTTTTGCAAACACCAATATTTATTATGCTTTCCATAAAAATAATGTTTTCATCACTAAAGGATTACAGGTACAAACAACATTGCCGCAAGGTTTTTTCTCAGGTAAAGGAGATGATAAAGGTGCAGTCGCTAATACTATACCTGATATCACTTCCAATACTGCAGAGAGTAAAAGCAGCGCTGCTGAAAACAAGTTGATTATTATTGGCGGGAACGCTGGAAATAGCACAGATCGGTTTACGATTGCAGGTTATATAAAAGATGCTAAAACAGGTGAGCCGGTAATGGGTGCTTCTGTATCTGACCAGGATAGTAAGGCTGGTACAACAACCGACCAGTATGGTTATTTTCTGCTTACATTACCAAAAGGGCACCATACAATGGTATTGCAAAGCATTGGGATGCGTGATACAAAGAGACAGGTTTTGGTGCAGGGAGATGGTACCATTAATATTGACATGCAACCACAGGTGATGGCGTTGAAGCGCGTAATTGTTTCATCGGAAAAGGCAAGTAATATTAAGAGCCTGCAAATGGGTATGCAGAAAATAGATATTAAAACCATCAAACAAGTGCCGGTAGTATTTGGCGAAGCCGATGTACTGAAAGTAGTGCTTACCATGCCGGGTGTAAAATCGGTGGGCGAAGCAAGTACCGGATTGAATGTAAGAGGCGGCGCTGCCGACCAAAACCTGATATTATTTAACGATGCCACCATTTATAATCCTTCCCATTTTTTTGGACTGTTTTCCGCCTTCAATCCAGAAGTTGTAAAGGATGTGGAATTGTATAAAGCGAGTATCCCTGCCAGGTATGGCGGACGGTTATCATCGGTGTTAGCAATCAACAGTCGCGAAGGCAATAAAAAAGACCTCAGCGGCACCGCTGGTATTGGGTTATTAACCAGCCGGTTTAATCTGGAAGGTCCGTTGAAGAAAGATAAATCTTCTTTTATTATTGGTGCAAGAGCTACGTATGCCGATTGGCTGCTCAACTTATTGCCCGATCAGTACAAAGAGAGTAAAGCTGGCTTTTATGATATTAACTTGAACATTAACCATGAAATCAATAAAAAGAATACCATTTATTTGACTGGTTATTTGAGCAAAGACCGCTTCAATCTCAACAGCGATACTGTGTATGCATATAGCAATCAAAATGTTTCATTTAAATGGAAACATCTTTTCAACGATAAATTTTATACACTTATAACCACCGGTTTCGACCGGTATGATTACTCCATTTTCAGCGATAGAAATCCGGTGAATGCTTATACACTTGGTTTTAACATTAACCAGGGATATTTTAGAACGCATTTTAACTACTACAAAAGTGCAAAGCAAACTATTGAATTTGGCTTCAACACCAATTACTACAAACTGCATCCCGGCACTTATAAACCACTGGGCAAATCCTCGTTAGTAAACCTGGATGCAATGCAGCCGGAGCAGGCGTTGGAGAGTGCTTTGTATATCAGTGATAAATACAATTTCAATACAGCCTTTTCCATTGAAGGTGGATTGCGTTATTCCCTGTTCAATTATCTTGGTCCGTCCACGGTCAACCACTATGTGGATGGACAACCAAAAACCGAAGATAATATGACCGGTAAAACAGTGTATAGTAGTGCAAAGTTCATTAAAACGTATGGAGGCCCCGAAGTGCGGCTGTCGGGCAGATATGCCTTTTCGCCAGCCTTTTCTTTAAAAGCGGGCTACAATACCCAGCGCCAATATATTCATGTGCTTTCCAATACCGCAGCCATGGCGCCCACCGATATTTGGAAATTGAGTGATCCGAATATTAAGCCGCAATATGGTGACCAAATATCATTGGGGCTGTATAAAAATTTAAAATCCAATACCATTGAAACGTCTGTTGAGGTGTATTACAAAAGAATAAAAGATTACCTCGATTATAAAAGCGGCGCTGTACTAGTGCTTAATCATCATATAGAAACAGATGTTATCAATACCAAAGGCAAAGCGTATGGTGTAGAACTGCTTGTAAAAAAACTAACCGGCAAAATGAATGGCTGGATTAGTTATACATATTCTCGCACATTGCTAAAAATGGATGACCCTGCAGCTGGCGAAGTGATTAATGGTGGCAGGTATTACCCCGCCAATTACGATAAGCCGCACGATGTTACTTTTATTGGCAATTACCGGTTTACACATCGTTTTAGCGTATCGTTGAATGCGACCTATAGTACCGGCAGACCTATCACTTTACCTGTTGGCAGGTTTTATTATGAAGGTGCTTACAGAACGTTATATGCCGATAGAAATGCTTATAGAATACCCGATTATTTCCGTACCGATTTCTCGATGAATATAGAAGGCAATCATAAGGTGCACCAGCGGTTTCATAACTCATGGACGATTGGCGTGTATAATGTAACCGGAAGAAAAAATCCGTATTCGGTATATTTTGTTTCGGAGAATGGTGTAGTGAATGGTTACAAGCTTTCTATTTTCGGTAGTGCTATTCCGTTTATCAATTATAATGTACGGTTTTAAAATATGTTACAAGCGATGGACCATAGGTATTGCATTGATGCTTGCAGCCTGATGCTAATAGCTTGTAACTTTAAAAAGCAGTCATGATGAAAAAAATATACATTCCTATTATAGCTGTATTACTGTTCTTTGCTTGTAAAGAAGTGTTCAATCCGCCGGTGACATCTGCTGTTACGGGTTACCTGGTAGTAGAGGGTTTTATCAACAGCGGCAACGGTGCAAGTACCATCAAACTTACACGTACCACCAAACTTGTTGATTCTGCTGCTACTATTTATGAGCACAATGCACAAGTAAAAATAGAAGATGAGAGCAATGCAACTTATCCGCTGTATGAAAGAGACAGCGGTAATTATGTCTCGGATAATTTATTTTTAAATCCTGCATTAAAATACAGAATACACATTACCACCACAAACGGCGATGAATACATTTCTGATTTTACAGCGGTAAAACAAACACCACCCATTGACAGTATCAGTTGGAAAGTGGAGAATGGTGGTGTGCAGATTTATGTAAATGCACATGATGCTACCAACACTACAAGATATTACCAGCACAAGTATTCGGAAACATGGGAGTTTCAATCACCTTTTATTAAAAGGATAACGTACGTTATAGATCCCGTTTCCAGTAAAATTATTGGTGTAACTGAGCTGCCCAATGCAGATACGTCTATTTTTAAATGCTGGCGAACACAAACTCCATCAAACATCCTTCTCACCTCTACGGAAAAATTGAGTGAGGATAAGGTGTTCCTGCCTATCCGTTATATAGAACCGAAGGGGGGTGAGCTGAGTATTTTATATTATATAGAAGTACGGCAATATGCTTTGAGCCACGAAGCCTATCTTTTTAAACAAAAGCTAAAGAAGAATACTGAACAGTTGGGTACTATTTTCGATCCGCAGCCATCAGAATTAGGCGGCAATGTGCATTGCATTACCAATCCTTCGCAACAGGTGGTTGGCTTTGTAGATGTAACGCAGGAGCAGGTAGCAAAATTATTTATTAACAACAAAGAGCTTACTAACTGGCCGCAAACTATACCCTGCAGCGAAGAAGTTGTAGAGAATAAACCTGAAAATTACGACCCGTTTCTTATGCCTACGCATGTGTATGAGTACATAGGACGTAATTCTATTAAATCTTACTACGTTGCCGACCCTATATGTGTGGATTGCACATTGCGCGGTACCAATGTAAAACCCCTATTCTGGCCATAAATTGATCTTTATATACTAACTGACTCATAGCAATGTATTTTATTTTCCGTCTTAAAAAATCGCTACGTAAAACTGCCTTGTTGCTGCTGCTTCAAACAGTAGCAATAACATCCTTTTGCCAGGATAATCTGAATACGCTTACTGCGTCATTCAACCGGTATTTTAAACATACCAGTATTGAGCAACTGTTTGTGCACACAGATAAAAATTTTTATCTCGCGGGCGAAATATTGTGGTTTAAAGTGTACGCAGTAGATATAACATTGCATAAGCCGATAGATCTAAGTAAAGTAGCGTATGCAGAAATTTTGGATACCAATAATACGCCTGTTTTGCAGGCAAAAATTGCTATGGAAGGCGGCAATGGAAATGGTTCGGTGTATTTGCCGCTCACACTCCACTCTGGTAATTATAAATTAAGGGCTTATACCAATTGGATGAAGAATGCCGGAGCAGATTGTTTTTTTGAGAAGATAATTACCATTGTCAATGTTCAGAAGGTTGCAGAACGTCCGCAACAGGAAACGGCAGTTGCTTACGACGTTCAGTTTTTTCCCGAAGGCGGCAATCTCGTTGCAGGGTTAGAAAACAAGATTGCTTTTAAAGTAATGGACAACAGCGGCAAAGGCGTACCTGCTCGTGGAGCTATTATTGATAACGGAGATACCATAGCACAATTTGCAACAGGCCATGTAGGTATGGGCTACTTTAAACTTACACCTGTAAGTAATCATACTTACACAGCCATTGTACGGACCAACGATGGCAGGACAGTTAGTAAAACATTGCCAACAGCGTATTCAACCGGAACGGTAATGCAGGTGTATAATGCAGGCGATAAAGTAAAAGTGCATGTGCAATCGAATAGCAGTAACGCCGGGGCAGTGTATTTGCTGGTGCATACAGGAGCAGCTATACAAGTTGCCGAACAAAGTACCTTGCAAAACGGCAGTACGGTGTTTACGTTTAACCAATCGGCATTGAGAGCTGGTATTGCTCATCTTACCCTTTTTAATGCCGACCGGCAGCCGCTTTGCGAACGGGCGTATTTTAAAAGACCAGATACAACTCTAAACATCAGATTACTGGCTTCGCAAAATGAATATGCAACAAGAAGTAAGGTAAATATCACTGTTTCTTCTCCCAACCTTAAAACAAATGATACTGCAAACCTTTCGATGGCGGTGTATCGCTTAGATTCCATTCAATCTATTGACGAAAATACTATTGCTGCTTACTTGTTGCTTACTTCTGGCCTTAAAGGTTATATAGAAGACGCATCGTATTATTTTACAAAGCAAAACAAGCAAGCGGATGAAGACCTTGACAACCTGTTGCTCATTAATGGCTGGAGCCGGTTTAAATGGGAAGATGTTCTGAAAAATAACAAGCCCATGTTTACGTACGTGCCCGAATATAACGGGCATGTTATCACCGGAAAAGTAACTAACCGCATAACAGGAAAACCTCAGCAGGAAATAGAAACGTATCTTTCTGTTCCGGGCTTAAAAACACAATTTGTTCCTGCCGTAAGTGATACAAATGGTATGGTAAGGTTTGAAATGGAAAACTTTTATGGTTCATCTGAAGTAATTGCACAGGCAAAAGAACAAGGCGAAAATTATAAAATTCAGATAGATAATCCATTCAGCACCACTTATACTGCTACTGCCATTCCTATATTTCATTTGCCAGAAGCATACCCCAATACTTTATTGGAACAAAGCATCAACATGCAGGTGCGAAATATATATGCTGCCAATCAGTTAAATCAGTTTTACTTACCTGCCATAGACACTACGCCATTTTATACTACGCCCGATTCCAAATATAATCTTGACAATTATACCCGTTTTTCAACAATGGAAGAAGTGCTGCGCGAATATGTGGCAATGGTTAATGTTACTAAAAGAAGCGGTAAATACCATCTGCAGGTTTTTGATAAGGGGCATGATGTACCCTTTACAAACGACCCGTTAGTATTGTTTGATGGCGTGCCTATTGTTAATTTAAATACATTGCTGGAGGTTGATCCTTTGAAAGTGAAGAGCCTGGAAGTGGTACAAAAGAAGTACTTTTTAGGAGCCTCTTCCTTTGATGGAATCCTGAACTGGAAAACCTATAACGGCGATCTGGCCAGCTACGAATTGAATCCTGCTGCTGTGGTAGTGGACTACGAAGCATTGCAGTTGAAAAGAGAATTTTATGCGCCGGTATATAATGATAATACATTATTACACAAGCCCGATTTCCGGAATGTATTGTACTGGAATCCTGATGTACGATTGCAGGGCAGCAAAGAAGAAGTTTACTCCTTTTACACGTCCGATTTGCCAGGAAGATACGCCATTGTAGTACAAGGTGTAAGTGCAAGCGGGCTTTGCGGCAGCACCATCAATACCCTTGAAGTAAATAAATAAAATGCCTTTGTAATTTCATTGATTGGTGCTGTATTGCTAAGCCCATTTTATTTTATCTCTGTGTAAGGGCAATATAGTTTTATCTCGCTAACACGTTAGCCGTATAATGCATGTATAAGTGTACAAAATTATTACTACTGCCCATTTATACTGCAAGCGCATTATACCTTATTTATACTTCAAATGCAATTCTGATGAAATACTTAAATATAAAAAGGTGGAGTAATACTCGTCTTTTTTGTTAGCTTTTATTTACTGTCAAATGAAATAAACTTGTGAAACAGTTTTGACTTTTTTCTTCTTCCTCAACTCACCGTTTAAGACGCATGCTACAAAAAACGACTCATATCGCTGATACATTTATACCATTTTCAATTGCTTTATAGTGCTGATGCGAGTGGTAAATTTGTTATGAAAAATACATTTCCGCAACAAAAGACAGATTAATTGAATATCACCACGAACATTTCACAAATCCAACACTTAACCACTACTTTTATTACCTAAACAAAGGTTGAATGAATGCGAGCCAGGATGCGCTTATCATTTTTAATGCCGCAGTAGCAGCCGTTCAGCCTGCACAGTTGCTGCCATTGCATTTATCGGCAACTAAAGAGGATATAACTATTTGCAATCAAACATTTGCGGTTAGTTCTTTTAATCATATCTATGTTATTGGTGCCGGTAAGGCAGCCGCTGCTATGGCGGTGGCAACAGAAAGGATAATGGGAGACTTTATAACAGAAGGATTGGTTGTTACCAAATATCAACATGCATTGCCATGCAAAAAAATAAAGGTGATAGAAGGGGCACACCCGGTACCTGATGAGCAGTGTGTAATGGCAGTTGAACAAACCGTACAATTACTTGCAAAAACAACGGAAGAAGATATAGTTATTTGTTTGTTAAGCGGCGGTGCTTCTGCTTTGTGGTGCGATGTGCCGGAAGGTATTACATTGGAAGAAATACAAACAACATTTGATAAGCTAATAAAATGCGGCGCTACTATACAGGAAGTCAACACTGTTCGTAAACATTTGTCGTCCATTAAAGGCGGACAATTGATCAGGTATTGTAGTGGTGCAAAAGTATTTTCGCTCATCATCAGCGATGTGCCAAGCGATGATGTAAGTATCATTGCCAGCGGACCAACTGCCGGCGATAGCACTACGTTTGATGATGCATATACTATTCTTGTAAAATACCACCTCCTTCATCATTTGCCCAACAGCATCTACAGGCATATCAAGAATGGCATTAATGGTATCATTGCAGACACACCAGTGCCCAATGATTGTATTTTTCAACATACAGCTAATGCAATTATTGGCAATAATGTAATGGCAGTGCAGGCAGCAGCAACGAAAGCAGGTAAGTTAGCTTATGCTGTTTATACAAATAGCGAATTAGTCACCGGCAATGCGGAAGAAGAAGCGGCAAAACTGGTTCATGTTGCGCAGCAGTATAAAGGCACCAAACCTACCTGCATCATACAAGGTGGCGAAACTATTGTAAAGGTAACGGGCAATGGGAAAGGTGGCAGAAACCAGCATTTTGTACTGGCTGCTTTGCATGCATTATCTGATAGCAATGATGCTACTGATGTGTTTATTTTAAGTGGTGGAACCGATGGTACAGATGGACCAACCAATGCAGCCGGCGCAATAGGCAATAGAGAAACACTAAGCATTGCTTTGCAGAAAAAATTATTTATTGAAGATTACCTGCGCCAATGCGATGCTTACCATTTTTTTGAACAAACAGGTGGTCTTATCATCACCGGCGCTACACAAACCAATGTGATGGACATAATGCTGGCAATTGTATATTAGCATACCAAATACATGACATCTACTTATTACCTTCTATTCCTGCTCATTGCTGCTATTGCTTTTATTGTATGGCTTACGGCTTACAAAAAAGTGAATGCCTTTGTGGCCTTGCTAATGGCTGCGTTAAGTGTTGGCTTGCTGAGTGATTTGCCATTAAATACATTGGCAGATACCCTTAAAAGAGGGTTTGGCGACACCATGCAGAAAATAGGCTTGCTCATCATTCTCGGAACTATCCTGGGGGTAATACTGGAGAAAACCGGTGCTACTGCAAGTATGGCAACTTTTATTCTTAAAAAAGTAAAAGAAAAAAATGCACCGGCTGCTATTGCCATCACCGGCTTTATTATTGGCTTACCTATCTTTTGTGACAGCGGCTTTGTGGTATTGAGTGGTTTAAATCATTCGCTTGTGCAAAGGACAAATAGCAAAATGCCGATAATGGCTGCTGCTTTGGGGACTGCTTTGTATGCCGTACATTGCCTGGTACCACCCCACCCGGGTATAACGGCAGCAGTGGGTACCGCAGGCGGAGATATAGGCATGGTGATGTTGTGGGGAATTGTGCTGGCTATACCTGCAGCATTAATAGGGTATATAATAAGTGTAACGCGTGGAAGAGCAATAACACATGCTTACATAGAGCCCGAAGTACCGCATATAGCTGTAAAAAATCTACCGCCTGCAGGCACGTCTTTTTTACCCATTATTTTACCTATTGCATTGATTGCTGCAAAATCGATTGTAATGCTTTTTGTATTGCCGGAAGACGTAAAACAAAGCCTGTTATTGCAGTTGCTCTCTTTTGCAGGCGAGCCGGTGATAGCATTGATATTGGGTGTTGTATGTACATTATTACTAATTGATAAAACACACAAAAAGGACCTTTCACACTGGCTGACCGAAGGTGTAGAAAAAGCCGGTATGATACTGTCCATTATTGCTGCAGGTGGTATGTTTGGCGAAGTATTGCAGGCAACGGGCATGGGTAAAAATTTAGGAGAATTGATGAGTGGTTTGTCGCTTGGTATTTTCTTCCCGTTTTTGATTACGGCGGTCTTAAAAACAGCGCAAGGTTCTACTACGGTGGCGATTATCACTGCTTCTTCGCTCGTGGCGCCGCTGCTTACACATTTAGGTTTAGCGTCGCACCCGGGTATTACATTAGCCATCTTAAGCATGGGTGCCGGAAGTATGGTTGTAAGCCATGCCAACGATGCTTATTTTTGGGTCATCAGCCGCTTTTCCAACCTGCAAACGGCTGCAACATTAAAGGTGTATAGTGTGGCAACTTTGTGTATGGGCATAACAGTGCAGGTGCTGATTTGGGTGGCGTATAAAGTATTGTTGTAGCCAGCCGATACCTATTAATTACCACCTTTTACATACTTTTCTTTCCTAAAAATTGTGCAGATTTTTAAGAATAAAGAGTTACCACGCGTTAAATGGAGTAATATACATAAAAAATGTTCTTATTCTTCTTTGTTAAACTTAGTGATCCCGGTGTCTTTGTGGGCAACCAATTAAGTGCATGCAGCTTTTAACTGTTTAAGCAAGCATTCCGGTAATTTTTCCAATACCTGCTGTTTCTTCACCCACTCTTTGTAAAAACTGATGATTTTATCTAAATAATCTTTTGTGGTTCCAAACATTCAGTTTGCTACAGCCAGTGGTTTGGCTTTCCAGTAATATTCTTCGGCTCCTCCCAGCCGGTTTTCAATTACTGCCAGTTCCGGCAATGTGGCATAATCCCAATAATCCGGTTTTTTGCGCTTCATTTTCGCTAAAACGGCACACTCTGCCGCCGGTACCAAACGCATAGCTTTTGTTCTGTCACCAGACAGTTCCAGGCAGGTAATGTAGTTTACACCAGGGTATGCATTACGTATGTCAGCTTCAAACCCTTTACCGTAATATTTCAATGCATTCTTTCAACGCACTTTAGCTTCACCGATATTTCCCTGCTTATGAGCCTGGTCAGATTTGTGTTTATAAACTCTACCCCAGATGCCATATGTTTCACTACTAGCCTTTCCTTCTGCTTCCAGTTTTCGCAGTACATCTTCTGCCGCTTTAATCAGTACTTCATCTGCCGGATCTTTTTATTACCAGCACGGTTTAATGCAAAAGCATATTGCTCCTGCACCATTACCGTACTCAGGACATAACGCGGCGACTGTCTTATAAATTTCATCATATCGTTGAACGCTTCCATGTTCCGGTACGAAATCATCATATCCACCAGCACGCCTGTTTCTATATTCTCCATGGGTTTATTTCGCTCTACTATTTTGTTGATGGTGGCTGATCTTAATGCCTTTGTTTCGGCGTCGATTTTCCCCGTGATGGTACGCGCGTGTTCCAGTTCTTTATCCCGGCATCATACACCAGGTGAATTCAGAAAAAAGAACATTGTTGAGTGATGATATTTATGTTATAATGTATCTTCGAAAAAGTTAACCAAAAGGCTGTTGATGAATTTGAGGTGCCGACGAGCCTTCAACAACAGATCAATCCAATCACAAAATGGTTAATAACAGAGCTAAAACAAACGATTGTAAAAAATAATAAGCTATATGAAAAAACTCCTCTGCTTTCTACCACTATTGTATGTAGCCCAACGGTCTGGTACACAGCCGGAAACTTTAATCAGCGACAAGAAAGATTTAACGCCGGGTTGAAAAGACGGCGTGGTCAGCCAATGGATGGTCGGAAGTTTCATAAGAATTAAAGGAATGGGCGAAAATAGTTCATCGGGAAGAAACTTTGACATTTTGTAAACCATTGAAAGTGACTGAATTATACCGGATATCTACTCCGCTACGGAAGCCGGTGTGGCAGCCCAATATCTATCTATATGGCCGGATTGAGATAAAATCATCAAAGACAAAGGCGGCATAGAAGCATGCACCAGTACCACCAACTCGTGGCAGATTTGATGTGTGGATATATGGCCAAAACCATGTGAATGACAACTATATAAAACTGGCAGGCGGTACACGCATTGGCAATAACATTTGCAATGTTATTTATGCCAAAACCACAGGGCCGATACATCACTATAGCCGTTTAATTTCTTCTTTTAAAAATAAAATCTGTTTATGGCAACAGCAAAGCGTTCTGTTTATTCTTTTTTCTATTTTCTGGCAGCGGTTCTTTTGCTCGTTTATGTAGTGATGACCATCAGCAGTCTCCATCAATTTTCAGGTTGGTTGCTGATGCTGTTTTTTGTTAATCTCGCTATTGCTTTCCGCGGCAATAAAATGCTCAGGGGGCTGTCGTACACTGTAATTATATTGGGTGTGGTAAGTGTTGCCATGTATTATCCGCAATATTTTAAAACTATTGGAAACTTTAAACTTTCAGCACTGATCGTTCCCCTGCTACAGATCATCATGTTTGGTATGGGAACCGAATTGAGCCTGAAAGATTTTGCCCAGGTATTGCGCATGCCAAAAGGCATTATTGTAGGTATTGTTTGTCATTATACCATTATGCCTCTGGTTGGTTTTGCAGTAGCCAGCTTATTCAATTTTCCCAGTGAGATCGCAGCAGGAATTATTCTCGTGGGTTGCTGTCCCAGTGGCTTAGCTTCCAACGTAATGTGTTATCTCGCAAGGGCCAACCTTGCACTTTCTGTTTCGGTAACCACCGTCTCCACATTGCTTGCACCCTTTCTAACACCGTTGCTCATGCGTTTACTGGGTGGCAACTTTGTGGACGTACATTTTTTAGACATGATGTGGGATATCACAAAGATTGTGATTATTCCCATCGTAGGCGGGCTGGTTTTTCATTATCTCATGCGTGGAAAATTTAACTGGCTCGACAAAGCCATGCCCATCCTTTCTATGGCTGGCATTGCCCTGATCCTTGTGGTGATCACCGCCGCCGGCAGGGATAATTTACTCCAGGTTGGTGTTTTACTGGTGCTTGCCACCTTTATTCACAATATTGCCGGTTACTTTCTGGGCTATTGGTCCGGACGCCTCCTGAAATTCTCAGAAAAAGATTGCCGAACAATTGCACTGGAAGTGGGCATGCAAAACGCAGGGCTGGCTTCGGGGCTTGCCTTAACTATGGGTAAGCTGGCAACTGCCGGGCTGGCGCCAGCCATTTTTGGTCCGATGATGAATGTAACAGGTTCTTTTTTATCAAGCTGGTGGCACAACCGTTTGCCTGAAGAAAATACGGCGCCAACAAAAGAAGAAAAGCCTGAAATAAATACCGCGCCGATAAGTTAAGAGGCACCTAGAATTTATAACTATTCTAAACTTTAAATCACATGTTCAAACGAAAAGTTGTTTTGCTCCTGCTGATGGGTTTTGCTTTTTATCAACCATTAAAAAGCCAGCAAATCTCAAAAGAAGAATTGATTTTTTTAACTCCCGAATGGAAGGGGGAACGCTTTGCCGATGGCAGACCAAAAGTGCCCGATGATATTCTTAAACGTATGAAAGCAGTGAGTGTGGAAGAAGTATGGGCAGTGTTGAAAAATGCGGGTTATGGCTACCAGGTAGCAGAAGACTGGAAAATGATCAATCCTGATAGCGTGTTGGTGGGAAGGGCAGTGACCACCACCTTTATGCCTGCCCGCCCCGATGTGTGGAAAGCTATTGACGACCGTGGGAAAAAAGCGGGCAAAAGAGGACAAAATACCTGGGCCGTTGATCTGTTGGTGAAAGGCGATGTGTACGTAGCCGATCAGTTTGGTGCGCACAGAAATGGTCCTACGATTGGCGACAATGTGGGCAATGCTATTTACTCCAAAACAGGAAACGGCATTGTTTACGATGGCGCCTTGCGGGATATAGAAGGACTGAAAGAAATTGGTGGCTTCACCTCATTTTACACCAGCTATGACCCATCCTATCACAATCCGCCCGGCGATTTAAACACGATGATCATTGGCATTAATCAACCCACCCGTATTCGCAATGTAACCGTAATGCCGGGAGATGTAGTACTGGGCAAAGAAGGCGTGGTTGTTTTTATTCCGCCGCATTTGGCAGAAAAAGTGGTAAAAACTTCTGAGATTGTACGGCTGCGCGATTTATTTGGTCATCAGCGCCTGCGGGAAGGTAAGTACACCGCCGGGCAGATTGATGCAAAATGGTCGGATGACATTGAAAAGGATTTCTCCGGCTGGCTCAACGATCACATTAACGAATTACCTGTTCCTAAAGAACAAATTCAGGAATTGCTTAAAGAACGCACCTGGTAATCACCTATAAAACTTTATATTAATGACAAATTCAAGACGCTCTTTTATCTCCAAAGCGGCCATTGCTGCCGCTATGACACCGTTTGCTGCTGTCGCCGGTTTTGGTCGTGAATACGAACAAAAGTTGGAGCACAGACACATGCCATCACCTCCTTCCGACCTCAAGATCACCGAGATTAAATGCGGCTATATCAAAGGCAGCTTGTTTGTGAAAATATATACCAATCAAGACATCTGGGGATGTGGCGAAGGGGTAGATGCCATTCCTGGCACCTATTATCTTGTAAAAGATTTTGAACGCCGGTTAAAAGGACAAAACCCTTTAAATCCTAACCGTTTGTTTGAATACATCCGGAAATCAGGCTTCTTTCAGGGTGCACAGTCTGGCATGTACGTAGCGGTGCTATCGGCCATTGAAATCGCTTTATGGGACCTTGCCGGCAAGGCTTTGAACGTGCCGGTGTACCAGTTGCTGGGCGGAAAGTTCCGTGATAAAATCCGTGTGTATAGTGATACCGCTTTGTACCAGCGCAATTTGCCGCAACCAAAAGACTTTGCCGAAGCTGCCACGCGGGCAAAAAACATGGGCTTTAATGCTATGAAATTTGACCTTGACCAGGCCAATGATCCCAATAAATATGACATGTACAACTGGACGGCAAGCCCGGCTGAATTGCAACGCATGTACGATCAGATTGCAGCAGCCCGCGAAGCAGTGGGACCAACAATTGATATCCTGGTGGATATGCATGGCCGCTACGATCTGGTAACCGGGCAGGCAGTAGCTAAACGACTGGAACCGTTGAATCTCTTATGGCTGGAAGAACCTGTGCCGGCTGAAAATGTTGAAGCCTATAAACTGGTATCTGAAGGTACCACAACGCCTATTGCAGCCGGTGAAAACCAATATTTGGCTTATGGTTTTAGAAGAATGCTGGAAATAGGCGCCGTGGACATTGTGATGCCCGATCTGCAAAAATGTGGTGGGCTTGGCGAAGGGCAACGTATTGCCAACCTGGCTAACCTGTATTATACGCCGTTTGCGCCGCACATGGTGGCTTCCTTTCTCGGATGCATGGCATCGGCACACGTTTGTGCCGCCGTGCCTAACTTTTTGATACTGGAATGGCAGTCCTATTTTCATACAGATCCGATGTTCAGGGAAATCATACATTATGATGGCGAATGGGTAAAAGACAGTTTTATTACAGTTTCTGAAAAACCCGGCATTGGAGTGGAGATCAATGAGAAAGGTATGAAGAAATATGCTATACCAGGTGTGCCTTTTTTTGTTTAATGATTCTAAGTTTTCGTTTATAAAAAACAATTCCACTATAGGATTGGCAGGTATAAAATTCAATGCTGTTTTATATTGAAATTTTTTGTTTCCGCCTGTACTTATTTTGGTTAAGTTTATAAATTAGTACTGCTTTAGAACGATCTGCATTCTATCACTTCTCTAAACAACTTGCTATTATGAAAAAAAACGTCAGGCCGTGTTTACGAACACGCTTCATCAAACTACTGCTTTCTTTTTTGTTTTTTTCTTTTTTTATCAACGCCCATGCACAAACAGTTACCGGAACGGTAACGGATGAAGGCGGGAAAAGCCTCACCGGCGTTTCTGTTGTTGTAAAAGGTAGTACAGGTGGCACCACCACCGATGCGCAAGGACAATACAGCATCAAGGCTGCACCAACTGCTACATTGGTCTTTAGCTATGTGGGCTATACCACCAGTGAAGTGCCGGTTAAGGGACAGCAACAGGTAAACGTTACCTTACAGCCTTCTTCGCAAAGCCTGCAGGGGGTAGTGGTAACCGCCTTAGGTATTACCAAGCAATCCAGAGGATTGGGCTATTCGGTTACCAGCGTAAAACCGGAAGAACTTACCACTAACCGCACCCCCAACCCTATGAACTCCCTGGAAGGTAAAGTAGCGGGTGTAAACATTACCTCGCTGGGTACGGGTCCGGGAGGATCTTCTAAAATCCGCATTCGCGGCCAATCTTCTATCAATGGCGGCGGCAGCCCGCTGATTGTTATCAACGGCGTTCCTGTTGATAACACCAGTTATAACAGTAATACGGTTGGGGTAACGGGCGGCGGTGTTTACGCCGATGGCGGTGATGGTTTATCGAGCATCAATCCCGATGACATCGAAAGCATGACTGTTTTGAAAGGCGCACCTGCTGCTGCTCTATATGGTTATCGTGCACAAAATGGGGTAATCATGATTACCACAAAAACAAGAGGTAAGGGCAAAGGCATTGGCGTAACCCTCAATTCAAATTATACCAATGAAACGCCTTTGGATTTTACCGATTATCAAATGGTGTATGGACAGGGAGAAAACGGTGTGCGCCCTACCACACCCAACCCCACTTCGGGCGAATGGTCTTTTGGTGAAAAATTTCAACCGGGAATGACACAAGTGTTGTTTGATAGCGTGGTGGTTCCTTATGTACCACAAGGCAGCCGTATTAAAGAATTTTACAGGCACGGGCAAAATTTCTCGAACACCGTGGCAGTGGACGCAACAGGCGAAAAGGGAGGTTTGCATTTCTCGCTGAACAATACGGACAACACGGGTATCATGCCTAACAACAAATTCAACCGCAAATTGTTGAATCTTGGCTTTAATTACAACCTTTCGGAGCAGTTAAGCGTTTCGGGAAATATCAATTATTCAAACGAAAGGAATGAAAACCCGCCAAACATCGCAAACCAGGACAATTCTATTCCCACAACATTAATGTCCTTAGCCAACTCGATGCCTTTAAGTGTTTTAGACGCAAACAAATATGATGCAGATGGAAATGAATATGTTTGGTCACGGTTTAAGAATCGCACAAACCCGTACTTTGTATTAGCAGAACAGTTTCATACCATTAAAAGAGACAGGATCTTCGGCAATGTATCTGCTAAATATAACATTCTTCCGTGGTGGTGGATTCAGGGACGTTTAGGACAAGATTACTATTCCCGCGATGAAGAGGTGAACAATTTTCCAACCGGTCAGGCGTCCAGAACACCTGCTCAAGCCGGATTTTTCAATGGGGTCTATACACAGGAAAACCGTCGTTTCAGAGAAACCAATTTAGACTTCCTCACCAGTGCTAACAAAACCTTTGGAGATTTTGATGTAACCCTTACAGCCGGTGGTAACCAAATGCACAGGCGTTTTGACATCAATAATGTTCAGGTAACAGACTTTGTGGTAAGAGGGCTTTATACGGTACAGAATGGGCGGGCAAAAAACCCTGTTTACACTATTGATGAAAAAAAGGTTAACTCGCTTTATGGCTCCACTGATCTTTCCTGGAAAAGAACATTGTATCTGACGGGTACCATCAGAGAAGATTGGTTCTCTACTTTATCAAAAGAAAACAATGGTATTTTTTATCCTTCGGTTTCCGGCTCTTATGTCTTTAGCGAGTCGTTGCGTGGCGCATTGCCATGGCTCAACTTTGGTAAAGTGAGATTAGGATACGCTGAGGTAGGTAGTGATGCTGATGTGAATGCTTATGCCGACCAGTTGTTTTATAACGTTAATGCCAACACCATTAACAACCCGCTGGGTACAGCTGTTACAGTGGGAAGCAGCGGAGCTGCTTTGCCCAACAAAAATTTAAAACCCATGCGGATCAAGGAAACTGAAGCAGGGCTTGAATTAACGATGTTTAACCAGAGAGTTCATTTTGATGGTGCTGTTTACAAGAAGATAACGTTAGATCAAATTGTTGCCGTACAGATTTCAGATGCTTCCGGTTTTACCAGCACCCTGATCAACAGCGGCGAAAGCCAGAATAAAGGCTTTGAAGCCTTGCTGAATCTCGGACTTATTCAAAGTAAAAATTTCAGATGGGACTTTACAGCCAACACTGCTTATAACATCACCAGAGTAAACAGATTGACTACCGATGTACCGGGGGAAAAGTTTACTACAGGCACCCATCCATTTAACGGAGAAGTAAGACTGGTGGTAGGTGAGGAAATGGGGCAAATTGCAGGTTATGGTTATGCCAGGGATGCCAAAGGCAATATGATCTTCCAATCAAACGGATTACCGCAAAGAACAGCAGATTTTATCTTGTTTGGCAGCGGTTTACCTAAATGGACCGGCGGCTTTTTAAATGCCTTCTCATACAAAGGCATTAATCTCTCCGTTTTAATTGACTACAAATTGGGCAATAAAATGCTTTCCGGTACCAACTTCAATGCCGTGCGGCATGGCCTGCATAAAATGACACTCGAAGGAAGGGAAGGTGGTGTTATAGGTAAAGGTGTGACTGCTGACGGTCAAACAAATACAGCGGTTGCGCCGGTGCAAACTTATTGGGAGCACCTCCGCTCGCAACAAATTGTTGAACCAATTGTTTATAATGGTGGCTATTGGAAGCTGCGCCAGATTAGTTTAGGATATGATTTTACCAGGATGCTTTCTGCTAAATGGCCGATTAAAGGACTTAAGGTTGATTTTGTAGCCTTCAATGTTTTAATTATTAAGAAATGGATAGACAACATTGATCCGGAATCTGCTGGCTACGGTACCGATGCCATGGTAGGGCTGGAATCTCCAGGTTTACCAACCACCAGGAGTTTAGGTGTTAACTTAAATATTAAATTTTAATGCAACCACTTATGAAGAAGATATTCAATTATAGTTTGCTAGCCTTGTTCCTATTAATATTAACGGCCGTTTCGTGTACCAAAGGCTTGGAAGAAATCAATATAAACAGGGTAAATCCTACCTCACTCGATCCGGCGCTTTTGTTGAACAATGCCATCATTAACACTTCCTATCCCACAAAAACAGTGGTGTATGATATGGGAATTGTACAGCAATTGGTTACACCCAATGGTGGTGTATTGGCAGGAGCCAATTTTAATCAGGACAGCCGCGATGTAACCAATGCACCGTTATGGGCCACTTATTATCAAAATGTTATTAAGTACACGCATGATGCCATTGCACGGACAAAAGATGATCCTGCCAGAAGCAATTTGTACAACATGGCTCGTATATGGCAGTCATACGCCTTTATGATCCTTACTGATGAATATGGAGCTATCCCTTATTCGGAAGGTGGCGCCGGCTTAACCGATGCGGTGCTTTTTCCGAAATACGACCAACAGGAGGACATCTATCCAAGTATCATTCAGGAGCTAACTGATGCGTCTGCCGCATTAAGTGAATCCGGCACCGTAGAAGCATCAGATATTTTATACGCCGGGAATATTGCGCAATGGAAAAAGTTTGGCTATTCTTTATTACTCAGAGCAGGCATGCGCTTAAGTAAAGTAGATCCTGCAAAAGCACAAACAACCGTGCAAGCAGCTTTTAACGGAGGTGTTATCTTACAGAATGAGGATAATGCCATGATGAGGCATGACGCCAATTACACGTCACCAATCGGAAACATGCTGAATGGAACAGAAGCCGCTAACTTTTACCTCGTTGAGGCATTTGTGGACACGTTAAAAAACAACAATGATCCACGGTTATCTTCTATTGCTGTACGCTATGTAGGAGCCACTTCAGGACCAGAGCAAACACCTGACATTGCCACAACAGATCCGACCGCCCAGATAGGAATGCCTATGGGATATGATAATGGAACCATTGGAGCAAAGGCCACAGCTGACGGGCTTGCCAGTTTTTATGACTACAGCCAGTTAGATAGAAGAAGAATGGCAAAAAATACAGCGCCCATATTTTTTGTTACAGCAGCCCAGACACAACTGTTGCTGGCTGAAGCGAGTTACAGAGGCTGGATTAGTGGCGATGCCGCGCAATATTTTGCAGATGGAATCAGAGCGAATATGGATCAGATGGCCACCTACGATTTGGGTTCAGCGGTTGCTGAAGCGGACAGAGAGACCTATGTAGCCAGCCATCCGCTGGAAGCTGGCAGAGAATTAGAACAAATCAATACCCAATACTGGATTGCTTCTTTTTTGAATGGACCTGAAGCTTTTGCCAACTTCAGAAGAAGTGGTTATCCTGCACTGGCACCTAACCCATACGGGCAGCCGAACAACCCTGATGTTCCCCAAGGCACTTTTATCAGGAGGCTAACCTATCCTACCTCTGAATTGTCTGTCAACGGCACCAATGTTAATGAAGCGATTGACAAGCAGGGGCCGGATGTATTGAGTACAAGAGTTTGGTGGGACAAATAAAAATTGTTGAATAAGGAGTAGTTTAGATTTGCCAACGATTATTGTTCCAGGAGTCCCGATGCTGAATAGCAGTCAAGATTAAATATTGGGGCAGCATTTTATTCATGTAGGTGAAAAAATGCTGCCTCTTGTTATCAAAGATTTCTCCGCACAACTATACCCTTACCGTGAAAGGCAGGCAACTTTAAAATAGAAACCATGAAAATATACAAAACAAAAGAAGCAATTGTAGTAGAGCAAGACAACCAGTTTTTTTCGCTGAAAAATAAAAACTGGGATGAATTTATTAATGATGATCATCTTTTTCAAAAGGTACAAAATATAATAGCTACCCAATCTCCTGATGAAAACAAACTAATGGATGGTGTACTGGCGCCGGTTGGCAGCCAGGAGATATGGGCCTGCGGAGTTACTTATCTGCGCAGCAAAATAGGCAGACAGGAAGAAAGTAAAGATGCCGGCGGCGGCGATTTTTATGCAAGGGTGTACGAAGCCGAAAGACCGGAGGTCTTTTTCAAATCCACACCATACCGGGTAGTAGGTCCGAATGAAAAAGTAAGAATCCGGAAAGATTCTACATGGGATGTTCCGGAACCTGAGCTAACATTGGTGGTGGCCTCTTCCGGAAAAATTGTTGGCTATACCATTGGGAACGACATGAGCAGCCGCAGCATTGAAGGTGAAAACCCCCTGTATCTGCCCCAGGCTAAAACCTATGATGCTTGCGCGGCTGTAGGTCCCTGCGTGTATGTGACCGGGCAGCCTTTAGATAAAAACACGAACATTCATCTCCAGATCACCCGGAATGCAGAAAAAGTATTTGAAGGACATATTGCTATCAGCCAGATGAAGCGAACACCTGAAGAACTGGTGTCGTTTGTTTTTCGTGAATGCACTTTCCCGCATGGCTGTCTTATCATGACAGGAACAGGTATTGTGCCAGAGCACGATTTCACCTTGCAGTCTGATGATGAGATCAAAATTTCCATTGATGGAATTGGTGAACTGGTGAATGTTGTTGGTTAAAAGAGGTGTGGTTTTTAACCATTGGGCAAGCTAATTTCGTAGCGAATAAATTCAGCACTTTTTAAATCCAAATTATGTTAGAGGATACACCATTGGAAGTAATTGACGAAGTCCTGCAAAAGTCATGGAAAGCTTTTCACCAATACAGTAAATTTTCTATAAAGCAGCGTGCCGATTTCATGAGAGCCATCGCCCGGGCACTCCAAAACAGCAGTGATGAACTGATCAAAACAGCCATGGAAGAAACCAGCCTTCCAGAAGGAAGACTGAAAGGCGAAAAAGCAAGGACTGTGTTTCAACTAAACAGTTATGCCGATGCTTGTGAGCGGGGAGATTGGCTGGAAGCAAGAATTGATACCGCACATTCTGATAGTAATCCACAAAAGCCAGACATCCGAAAGATGCTGGTTCCTTTGGGTCCGGTGGTAGTGTTTGGAGCCAGCAATTTCCCCTTTGCTTTTTCTACTGCTGGTGGCGATACCGCGTGTGCGTTTGCAGCTGGTTGCCCGGTGATTGTGAAAGCACATCCCGGCCACGCACAAACCTCTACCCTTGTGGCAGATTTGATTATGCAGGCAGCAGCAGAATGCAAGATGCCCGATGGAATATTTACACATGTTTACGGCGCTTCCTTCGGGGTAGGTGAAGCCCTTGTAAAACACCCCCTTACAAAAGCAGTTAGTTTTACCGGCTCTTATATTGGCGGCAAGCAGTTATTTGATTGGGGCAATCAGCGGAAAGAACCTATTCCTGTTTTTGCGGAAATGGGCAGCATCAACCCCGTATTTCTGTTGCCCCATAAATTAAAAACATCAACTGTTGACCTGGCAAAGTTGCTGGTATCATCCGTTACACTTGGTGTTGGACAATTTTGTACCAATCCTGGGTTGATACTCGGAATTGAAGGAGATGAGCTTCAGGATTTTATTTCAGCTATGGGCAATGAAATAAAGGGAATTGCTCCGTCTAAAATGCTGCATCCGGGCATTGCCAAAGCCTATGCGGAAAAAAGGGCTAAAGCTTTGGAACAGGAAAATGTGACGGTCATTGCAGAAGCCGAACTGCCTTCAAGCGATCACTGTGGTGCTGCAATAATTGCAACGGTTACCGGCAAAACTTTTCTCAGCAACGAATTGTTGCAGCAGGAAGTATTTGGTCCCTACACGCTGGTGGTTAGATGCCAGGATATCACGGAAATGACAGCAATAGCAAAACATCTGGAAGGTCAGCTAACCTGCACTATTATGGCAACGGAAATGGAGCTATCAGAGCAGGCGGAAATGATAGAAGCGATTAAAAACCGTTGTGGCAGAATGATACTGAATGGTGTGCCAACAGGTGTGGAAGTTTGCTTAAGCATGCAGCACGGTGGTCCGTTTCCTGCAACTACCGATGCACGGTTTACCTCCGTTGGTGCCGATGGCATCAAACGTTTTGTAAGACCGGTAGCTTATCAAAACTGGCCTAATCATTTGCTGCCGGATGAACTAAAAAATGAAAATCCGCTCCATATTTACCGGACAATCAATAATGAATTAACCAAAGAAAAAATAGGAAATTAGCTTTCATCTCTAATACTTATAGCGGTAATACGCCACTTAGTGATAAATCATTTTTTCTAATGGTATCCGTTCCATCTTCCACATCCTTGCCAATAGTGGGTGGGTTGCGCCCTTGCTTTACTGGGCTATCAGCTTTTGGTAGAGATTTTTAAAGCTGCGGAGATGTATTTAAAGAAAATTAAGCTCAATACTACGTGCTTGTATTCGGCTGCGTCCATATTTTACGGCGTTTATCGGCTGTTTTCCATAGCTTTTTCCTGCACTTCCTCTTTTGCTTTCTCCATAATCAGTTCCGGGATGTATGATAGGGCGAAAAAGTACAAAAAGTAGTACGGATTATACTGCTAAAACTTATGTGCCAATATGAACGCTTCTATTATAAAGAACAGAAAGAATGGTGAGGTTGCTAAAAAACAAGCAATCCCTGCAAAAAATAGTACAGGGATTTTTTTATACTCAGCGGAGAGAGAGGCTCTTGAACCTATAATTACAAGCTTTACCAGATAAGCATTTCAACAAATCAAAACCTTTTGTTCTCTTGTTGTTCTCTCTTGTTTAATGCAGTGATGCTATGTAAAGACCTTTACTGTTTTGCGTGGCAAAGGTATCTAAAATTTGTAACTTAGATTACTTGCAGTATAAAATTTATTAAAGTTCTGGCGCTTGTTCCTGGCTTTTAGTTTTTAGCTATACTAATTACGTAATGTTTGCTTTACGGTGGTTACACACAAGCCGGTGTAATCGCAAAACTCCTCAATCGTAATAAACTGGTGAGTTTGCTTGTTTAATTGCTCTCTTATTTTCTTTATAACATTACGCCCATACCTTTCACTTCTGCCGGTTATAACCTGTACATCTTTAGGATATATACATAATCTTTCCATCTCTATATAGTTTAATACTCTATCTATACTTCAGGTATACTTTAGTTATACTGAAGCAGTACAAATTTACTAAATGTAATGACAGGAATAATGCGTTGTATATGGAATAATCGGCACGAATGACCTGCTTGTAAATGCCTGTTGTTCTTTACTCTGTAAGCTGTTTTAGTTTTATAGTATGCGACTGAAATACATTGTTTACTATCTCATTCTAATGTTCTCAAATTGTACGCCTGCACTGGCGCAAAGTACAGCGAGAGTAGTGCGGGTGAAAGATGGTGATACCTATGTTTTCAGGAGTGGTGCAAGGGTGTTTACTGTGCGGTTGACTAAAGTGGATGCGCCGGAAATGAAACAAGCTTTTGGCTTTACTGCTTACCAGTGCGTTAATCAGCTTCTTACAGGTAAAGCGGTTGAATATGACAGTGTGGGTAAGGACTTGTATGGGCGTGTACTGGTAAGTGTAAAGCTGGACGGTAAACGGTTAGACAGCTTATTAATCCGCAATGGCTGGGCTTGGCATTACATAGCCTACGACACTGAAACAATGCTGGATAACCTGATGAATGAGGCGATTATGACGCATTCAGGGCTGTGGGCTTGCGGTGTTAACCATGTGTGCCCGCCGTGGCTGTACAGGTCTTATAATGAGCGCAACAGGGCTAAATATTGCAAAGGGTGTACAAACTATTTACTAACTCAAAAATAAAATAACAATGGCAAGGTTAAATGGTATTTTGAAGATAGAAGGAACATTGCAGGACATGACCTTCTACAAAACACAGGACGGGCATCTTGTGAAAACAAAAAGTGGTGTAAGCGGCGATAGGATTGCCAATGATCCGGCATTTGCGCGTACACGTGAAAATGGATATGAATTTGGCAATGCTGCGGCGGCTGGTAAGCTGTTGCGTGATGCCATACGTGTAATGGCTGCTACTTAGGCAGATAACCGCGTAACATCGCGCGTAACGCAAACTATGGCGCAAGTAAAGAACCTGGACACTACAAGCGTGCGAGGTGAAAGGTCTGTTGATGTTGGTTTGGGTACTGCTGCCGGTAAAGCACTGTTGAAAGATTTTAATTTCAACATTAATTCTATACTTGGTGCAGTGCTGTACAAGCCGTATGCTGTAACAACTGCCACCGGCGTTATCAAGATTACCGATTTTGTTCCGGCAAATGACGTTGCATTTCCTTCCGGAGCTACGCATGTAAGCTTGCAGGGTGCATTTGCAATCATTGACTTTGACTTAGGCACAAGCGAGGTGGAGTACACACAGGTAGAAAACCTGCCTATTGATATGACCTCCGGCACGGTAACGCTTACTCCGGCTGCAACTCCTACCGGCACAGGTATTAAGTTGTATTTCCTGCAAATCTCGTTTTACCAGGAAGTAAACGGCGTGCAGTATTCATTAAATAATGGTGCGTATAACGCATTTGCAATCATAGAAGTGATTTAAGTTTTTCTGAATTGTTCTTATTTAGCCTCCTTATTCTTAGGGAGGCTTTTTTATGTCGTCAAGCAAAGCCCTAAAAGGGCAATGCTGAGAGCTGGCGGCGACCTGTGGGAAAGCACCATAGGAACCAGCCGGATGAAAGCCGGTAAACTGCTGTGCCAGGCACGTACTTGGTATAAACTGGAGATTTCGCTGATATTGACCACTCCATTTCGCTACAAGCTGACCACTGCATTTCGGAGCAAATTGACCAGGTGATTTCGCTATAAATTGACCACCTGTTTTCGGTAGAAGAGCTGCGGCT
>NZ_SZQL01000012.1 GCF_005233845.1 Ilyomonas limi | reverse complement strand
GCTACAACCTTTAAAATCAACCGCTTATCATACCGTGAAAGGCGGTTAGGACGAACACTAAATTGTTCAACTTCTTTAGACATATACACCTGATTTTGCGTATAGCCATTTCAGGACAAGACACAGCCGTTTGAGAATACAATTACTAAACAGGTTGCGTTTGAAGAACAGGCTCACATCCGTTCCTTACTTCACCAGCCACTCACCATTCATCATTTATCCAACATATAAGAACATTCCTTTTCTTTTATATTTACAATCAATATCTCATCCAATCATTTAACTAACCCATTTTATGAGTAAAATACTGAAACTTTTTACCAGCGCCTGCATTATTACTCAGGCAGCTATTGCACAAACAGATGCCGGTCTGTTGCGCTACCCCGATGTATCTAAAACGCAAATCGTTTTTACATATGCCAACGACATCTGGATTGTACCAAAAGGTGGCGGTACCGCCATTAAACTAAGCTCGCCGCCTGGCATAGAAGCCTATCCCAGGTTTTCGCCCGATGGCAGTAAAATAGCGTTTAGCGGAAACTATGATGGCAATGTAGATGCGTATGTAATGCCTACGACCGGTGGTGTGCCGGTGCGCCTTACAGAACATGGCTATCCCGACCGTGTGGTGGACTGGACGCCCGATGGCAGGCATATTTACTTTGCTTCTCTTCGTGAAAGTGGCAAGGCCCGGTTCAACCAGTTTTATACGATTGCCGATACAGGTGGCGCTGCATCCAAAATGCCGTTTGCGTATGCGGAGTTTGGCTCTTATTCGCCCGATGGCAAACAAATGGCGCTTGTTTTTCGCTCTCAATCTACGCGCAACTGGAAGCGCTATCGTGGTGGCTGGCGGGCAGATATTCATATTTATAATTTTGCCGACACTACTTCCGAAAACATCTCGCTCAACAGCGATGCCGGCTACGAATTTCCAATGTGGAGTGGCAACTACATTTACTTTATCTCCGACCGCGGACCGGAGTTGCGCATGAATCTCTGGCGCTATAATACCACAGATAAAGCCTTTGAACAGCTTACCCATTTTACCGATTACGACATTCATTTTCCATCACTTGGCCCGGATGAAATTGTGTTTGAGAATGGTGGAAAATTGTACCTGTATCCATTGGCTGGCGGCACGCCGGGAGAAGTGAAAGTGAATGTAGTAGCAGATGAAGCGAGCATCAAACCGAAAACTGAAAATGTAAAAAAATACTTTACTTATGCAGGCATATCACCCGATGGCAACCGCGTAGTAGTAGAAGCAAGAGGCGATTTATTTTCGCTACCAGCAGCAGAGGGCTTTGTAAAAAATCTTACGCAAAGTTCGGGCACTGCCGAGCGTTATCCGGCATGGAGTCCCGATGGTAAAACAATTGCTTACTGGAGCGATAAAAGTGGCGAATACGAATTGTACCTAATGCAGCCCGGCAAAGAAGGCAGCGAAAAGAAAATAACGGGCTTTGGTCCCGGTTTTCGTTATGCATTATGGTGGTCGCCCGATAGTAAAAAGGTGGCTTTTATTGATAAAGCAATGCAGATAAAAGTAGTAGATGTAACCACCGGCACAACAACCAATGTAGATAAAGGTTTGCGCATGTCGCATGGTAACCTGGATAATTTTACCGTTAGCTGGTCGCCCGACAGCCGCTATCTTACTTATTCCCGCGACCTCGAAAATTATCACACCGCCATATATATTTACGACTATAATGAAAAGCAACTGCATCAGGCAACGAGTGGTTTTTACACTGCTGCTAATCCGGTGTTTGATATCGAAGGTAAATACCTGTATGTGCTCACCAATCAGGCGTTTCAGGCTTATTACAGCGATATTGATAATTCGTTTGTATATGCCAATAGTACCAAACTCGCAGCCATTCCTTTAAACAAAAAAACCACTTCTTTATTATACCCCAAAAACGATACGGTAGCAGTGAAAAGTGATAGTGATAATGAAGTAAAAGCCACTGCCGCCAAAGGCAAAGAAAGTAAAGACAAGAGTGATACAAAGAGCGATGAAACTTCTGCAAAAAACATAACCATTGACTTTGATGGATTTGAACAACGCATGGAATTATTGCCTTTGAGCGGGGGCAATTATTCAGGCCTTAGTTCCGCTAAAGGAAAACTGTTGTATGTAAAATATCCGTTTACAGGCGCTGGCGAAGAGGCAGTGCCCTCGCTCAATTATTATGACATAGAAGACCGGAAAGAAAAGAAAATTGCAGATGGTGTAGGCCGTTATATTATGGCTGCCAATGGCGAAAAAGTATTGGTGCAAAGCAGGGGTAATGTAGCCGTTTTAAAGATTGCCGAAAATCAGAAAATGGACAAGCTGTTGCGCATGAACGAAATGGAAATGACCGTCAATCCCAAGGAAGAATGGCAGCAAATATTTAATGATGCATGGCGTATTGAGCGCGATTATTTTTATGATTCCAACATGCACGGCGTTAATTGGAATGAAATGAAAGCACGCTATGGCAAGATGCTGCAAAGCGCTATGACACGCGATGAAGTAAACTTTGTATTGGGCGAAATGCTGGGCGAGCTGAACGCTTCGCATACCTACAAAGGCGGTGGTGATATAGAAGACAGTAAAGAGCTTTCGGTTGGTTACCTGGGCATAGACTGGCAGGCAGATGGACAGTATTATAAAATAAAAAAGATACTTAAAGGTGCGCCTTGGGATGCCGAAGTGCACTCCGCATTAGAGGCACCGGGCATTGACATCAAAGAGGGTATGTATATCCTTGCAGTAAACGGAAAGCCTTTAACCACTGCCGAAGAGCCATATGCAGCTTTCCAGGGACTGGGCGACAAAACAGTGGAGCTAACTTACAACAATACACCCTCTTTTACCGGGGCAAAAACGGCGGTAGTAAAAACAATGGATGATGAATACCGCCTGCGCTATTTGAACTGGGTAGAAAACAGCCGCAAAAAAGTAGAGCAGGAAACTAATGGCGAGGCGGGCTATATATATGTGCCGAGCACCGGCGTGGATGGACAAACGGAATTGCTCCGCCAGTTTAATGCACAATGGGATAAAAAAGCCCTGATTATTGATGAACGTTTTAATGATGGCGGTCAAATTCCCGACCGCTTTATTGAAGTGCTCGACCGTACGCCGCTCGCTTATTGGGCAATCAGGGATGGTGAAGCATGGCCTTGGCCGCCGTATGCCAATTTTGGCCCCAAAGTTATGCTGATTAATGGCTGGAGTGGTTCGGGCGGCGATGCTTTTCCGGATTATTTCAGAAAGAAAGGCTTAGGTCCGCTTATTGGCAACCGCACCTGGGGCGGCCTGATTGGCATTAGTGGTACGCCCGATTTGATTGATGGCGGCAGCATTACAGCGCCTTCCTTTAGAATGTATAATCCCAATGGCACGTGGTTTAAGGAAGGTCATGGGGTGGACCCGGATATTATGGTAGATGAAGACCTTGCTGCGATGGCAAAAGGTATAGACCCGCAATTGGAAAAAGGCATTGCCGAGATAAAAAATTTAATTAAAACCAAGGGCTATACAGCACCTAAGCAACCGGCTCCTGAAAAACGATAAGTGTTTTTGAACCACAGCGACACTAAAAGACACAGCGGAGCAAAGAACAGCATATTATGTGCCGTCTCCTTCCTATGTAACTGCACTCCGCTAATGGTGAAATAAAGGCTTACTATCAAAATAAAATGCGGGACTAAGTGCCCGCATTTTATTTGAGAATGCTTATGATTCTTGTTGAAAAATGTATGTTTTTCTACTCGCAGCTAAAAGCACATAGCGCTAAACTGTCTGCGCATCATACACTACTACCTTTTCCCAGAGATGACTGTAATTTTTTACGAATGACTGATGGATGGGATCGGACTGGTAAGATGCCTGGTCTTCGAGGTTATCGAAAAACATAATTTCCGATACGCCCCACGATTGATCTACTACATCGCGCTTTTCAGTATTGGCTACGGTGCCAACATACAGTTGTTTTATTTTGCTGATGCCTGATAGCGTTTTTACGCCTTCTACCAGTTTATCTCTGTCTGCTACAGAGCCTGGATTTTTAAGCCAGAAAATGGCATGATGAATTAACGGTTGTTTCATATTCTTGTTGGTGGTAAATGGTTTGGCAGATACAACTGCTGCTGCGCCCAGTACTGCTGCCGATGTTAAGAAAGCTCTTCGCGTTTTCATGGTTACAAGTATAAGGCGAAAATACAAGATTGTGGGGAGGAAAGTTTTTGTGAGTGAATGATAATAAACTTTCAATTGCCTACATGCAGCTATTATGCACGAAGCACATTCTTCGAGGTGCCAGATCAGCGCACCCCGAAGTAAGAGATTAAAATGGTTCTTCAGAATCAATAAACAATAATGATTAAAAAAACGCTCTTTATCGAAACGGGTTCCTACCGCAGGATTCTTTTGCTTAAAAGCAAAAAACACCCTAAAATGCCAGAATATTTGCCAGCCGCTTCATCTCTATCTCTGCGGCTTTGGCAGCAAAGCTCAGGTTCACCAGCCGGAAAGCTTCATTCTGAAAACTTTGCTCGGCTTCGCGCACTTCTACTATCGTATTTACCCGCAATTGAAAGCGTTGTATTACAATATTCAAGAGCTGTTGCGCCGTATCAAAAATACGCCGCTCTGCCTCCAACTGTTGCAAAGAAGTAATGTATGCCTGGAAGTTTTTGATAATGCTGGCTTTATAATCCCGCTCCAATGCCCTCCGTTGTATATCGGCACTTTGTGTATTAATCTCCGCCACGCGCTGCTGCCGCCTGTAAACAGAACCATTATAAATAGGAATACTCACACCCAGGCTCAGGTACGGTCCGTAGCTTTGGTTTAATAAGGTAAAGCCTGCTGCATTTTGAGTGCGGCCATACGTATATCCGCCCGAAGCCGTTACAGACGGATAGCGCTGTGCCGCCGTTTCTTTGGTGAGCAATTCATTAATTCTTACTTGCCGTTGTGCAGCAATAATATCGGCATTCGCCGGCAAACGCTCCAGCACAGCATCTAATGTTAAGGTATTATCCGCAATGATCGTATCGGCAATGGCGATGGTGGAGTCGGTGTTCAGATTCATCAGGCGCAACAACTCTGTTTTGGTCTGGTCTATTACCAGTTGCTGCGATTGCCTGCTTTGCTCCAAAGCACTTAAGTCAATCTGTGCCTGAAAAAGATCGGCATTATTAGCAAGTCCAACGCTCTTTTGAGTTTCAATAATCAGCAGTTTTTGCCGCGCAACCGTAATAGACTGGTCAATAGTTTTAATATAACTCTGCTGCCGCACTACATCAAAATAATTAATCATAATGTCGGCAATGGTGTTTTGTATCTGCGAATTAAGCCGTTCTTCGCTTTGCGATTGCAGCTCTTCCAGCCGTTTTTTGGTGGCTTTCACCCGCATCCCATTATACAACAAAAAAGAACCATCCACGCTGGAACTGAAGTTGTTGGAGGCGGCATTGTTGCGGGTTACGTTGCGTGTGGCATCAGAATATTTTTGGTTAAGACTGGTTACCTGTTCCCGGTCCTGTACTGCACCGCTTACTACCGGCAAACCGCCGGCAACGCCTATATTATTATAGGTGGTGTTTATCCGTACATCATTTTTAGCAAGCTGAATATCGTAACTGTTTTGCAAGGCAATATTGACAGCCTCCTGCAACTGCAAGGCCGACTGCAATAAGGTATCCTGCGCAAAAACATAATTAAAACAACAAAGAAAAAGGAAAACGAGTGGCTTCATTTATTTGTGCTTAAAGCGGGCGTGGCAAGCTAATTATTTATTGCAAATAGTAGCGTGTTAATGCTTCCTAATATTAGGCTGAAAGGATAAAATTGTAGGTGAGTTTTTTTGAACCACCTGGAAGCACAGTGGGCACGAAGGAGAATAAGAGAATACTTGATGCTACTTTTTTTATCCCTTTGTAGTTCCCGTTGGGGAAAATTAAACAATTCCTTTGTGCAACTTATTACCTTGTCAATTAAATATATTTAAACCATATCGCTACATTTCGTATGGTGAGACACCACCCGTTAGAGAACTATCAGCAGGTGTCCCACTTGCTAAACATTTAATTTATTCAATATACATACGCTTATTGTCTTCGTGCCATATTAGTTCAAACTATTCCTATAACTTAAAGAAAATCTTTTTGCGGTACAACCAATAGCACAGCGACCATTCCAACGCAAAAACAGTTAGTGCTGCAACGATAAGCCCTAACATTTCCGGTGTGTGCAGGTAATCGAAAAGGTGGGTTACGATAAAAGTAATATACTCCGTAAACCAGCGATGCCCTACAATCTCGAAAAACAGGTAAATAAATAAGGAATTCGTACCAATGATTAAAAAGAAAGTCAGGTATTTACGATGGTCTTTAATATCTATCCACCAGTAGCAGGCAGCGAGTATCAGCAACACCCACCCCAGCGAAGCCAGTGTAAATGAAGTAGTGGCAATACGCTTGATGATGGGGGTAATATTTGCCCAATCCAACGCAAAACCAGCTATCAAACAAATAGCTGCACTGATAAGTATCGGTTGCAACTTTTTAGACCTGTTACTCAACAGCATTTTGCCCACCATAGCACCGGCAATGGTATGCACAGCTGTAGGTATGCAATTGATAGCCACCCAGCCATCGGGGTTGATGTAGTTCATTAATTTCAGATCTACATAATTGCCAAAGTTGTGCTGGTTGGTAAACGGTTGATCGAAATTGGGTACATGTGTAAAGCGATACAAACCTTCCGTTAACAATAGCAAGCCAACACAAACAAGTGCCTGCGCTGTGTATGACCAATTAAAAATGAGAAAAGCAACGAGCGTAGTAAAAGACAATTGTGTAAGCACATCCCACAACCAGAACTTCAAACCTTCCTTTGTAACAGCATAATCGAATACGCCCCAGAAAAACAGCCACCAGCAACGGCGAAGCGTTTTGGTAAAAGACTGCGACCATGATAAGCCAAGCTGCTTTTGCTTGTGCAATGAATAAGCCATTGCAACGCCAGCCATAAACATAAATGCTGGCTGCACCAAATCCCAGAAGTGCAACCCATGCCAGGGATGATGAAAGAACTGCTGCATCACACTATTTGCAAAAGTACCTTCACTCCACTGCGATAAATACTCGTACAACCCAGTGCTTTCTAGCGCCAGCAATACCATGATAAGTCCACGCATAAAGTCGAGCGAAAGCAGGCGGTTATAAGCAGATTTTATCGGTGGCAGTGGTTGCATATGGCAGCTACAATGTTTATAGCGATGAAGATATGTGTTTTAAGGAATAAAAGAGAGGTGTTTTCTTGTATGTTAATTTATAAAAGGGAGGGGTTAATTTTTGATGGTATAGTGTGTAAAAAGATGTTTCATTGCGAGCAGTAGCAAAGCTTGGCTAAAGGCAGACAGGCAATTTGTGGATGATAATACAATCAAAATGAGCCATCCAAATAGCTAACCTGTCAAGTTTAAGAACCCGACAGGTTAATGTCTCCCAATTAAGACATCAGCTAATCCAATCAATAATGATTTATGGCATAACACAGATTGCTGCGCTCGTAATGATGATTTACTCCTCTATCCGCACCGCCTTGTATTTGTGACCGCTGGACAAGAAGGTATAAACAGCCGGTATTACAAATAAGGTAAGAATTAAAGAGAATAAGATGCCACCCACCACTACAATACCCAGCGGCATACGACTGGTAGCAGCAGCACCCAGGCTCAATGCAATGGGCAAAGCACCCAGCGAAGTAGCCAGACTTGTCATCAATATCGGGCGAAGGCGTTGCGTAGCAGCATGTGTTACTGCTTCCAGTTTGCTCATACCCTGTTCCCGCTTTTGATTGGCAAATTCTACTATCAAAATACCATTCTTCGTTACCAGCCCAATCAACATAATCATACCTATTTCGGAGAAAATATTGAGCGTTTGTCCAAATATCCAAAGGCTGAGCATAGCGCCTGCCAATGCCAGCGGTACAGTAACCATGATGGCCAGCGGATCAATAAAGCTTTCAAACTGTGCAGCCAATACAAGGTAAATAAGTATCAATGCCAGTCCAAATGCAAAAAGGATGTTGGAAGAACTTTCGGCATAGTCGCGCGATGGGCCGCTAAGCGAAGTTTGATAAGAAGGATCGAGCTGTTTATCGGCAATTGCCTGCATCGCTTTAATGCCATCGCCAATAGTATAACCTTCGGCTAAAGATGCTGAAATAGTAGCTGCCTTGTAGCGGTTGTAATGGTACAACGTTGCCGGGCTGCTGCTTTCCTCCAGGTGCACTACCGCACTCAACGGAATATTGTAGCCGCTACTATTACGTACATACAAATCTTTGATATCCACCGGTGTATTCCTGTCGCCTCTTTCCACCTGCGCTATCACCTGGTATTGAAAACCATTCATTACAAAATACGCCAGCCGGCCACCGCTGAATGCACTTTGCATGGCAGCCACTACATCGGCAGTGGACAAACCCAGGTCGCGCACTTTGATGCGGTCAACCGTTACTTCCAGTTCGGGGCGGTTAAACTTCAGGTTTACATCTACATTGGAAAAGGTTTTATCATCACGCGCGGCGTCCAAAAATTTAGGGATAATTTCGCGGAGTTTATTTAAATCCTGATTTTGCAAAATAAACTGCACCGGTAAGCCACCGCGCGAGCCGGAGCCTACGGCAATAGTTTGCTCCTGTGTGGCAAAAATGCGGGCCTCGTTAAACTTGCTGAGTTTGCGCTGCAAATCATTTGCAATTTCTTCCTGGCTGCGGCTGCGCTCAGTAGGATCTACCAACTGTATGCGCGGCTGTGCCGCATTGGTAGCCCCAGTTGGGGTGCGGGCAAATACAAAATCCCGCTCTGGTACCGAATCGTACAGGTAATTGCTGATGCTATCAGTTATAGCCTGCATAGCAGGATAACTGGTGCCTTCGGGTGCCGTCACCGACAAGCGGATGCTGCTGCGGTCTTCCAGCGGCGCAATTTCGCTCTTAAGCGTGCTGGAAATAAGCCAGATTAATACGCCACAAATAGCGATGATCACCCAAGCCACCTTACGTACACCTAAAAACTTACTCAACAACCGCTGGTAACCGTTTTCCATGCCGGTAAAAAAAGGCTCTGTTTTTTGATAAAATTTACCGTGACCTGCATTCTTACCTGTCAGATAAACATTGAGCACGGGTGTAATGGTTAAAGAAACAAAAGCGGAAATTAACACGGCAGCAGCGAGTGTTACGCCAAACTCGCGGAATAACCTGCCTACAAATCCTTCCAGGAAAATAACTGGCAAAAACACCACTGCCAGCGTAATGGAAGTGGAAATAACGGCAAAAAAGATTTCTTTACTACCTTCTACTGCCGCCTGGCGAATGGGCATGCCCTGCTCATACTTGCGGAAGATATTTTCGGTTACCACAATACCATCGTCCACCACCAAGCCAGTTGCAAGCACGATGCCTAACAATGTAAGCACATTGATAGAAAATCCTGCGAGATACATAATAAAAAAAGTAGCCACCAGCGATATAGGAATGTCTATTAACGGGCGGATGGCTGTAAGCCAGTTGCGGAAGAAAAAGAAGATAACGAGCACCACGAGCGCAAACGAAATTATTAATGTTTCTTCCACTTCGCTTAGCGACTGGCGGATATTGCGGGTATTATCTATTAATACATTAAATTCAATGTCGGTTTTGTTTCCTTTTCTTATTTCTTCAACGCGCTTATTGAACTCGTTGGCAATGGCAATATTGTTGGCGCCGGGCTGCGGAATAACGGCTAAGCCTACTGCATTCACACCATTGTATTTCCAGCTTTGCTCCAACTCTTCCGGGCCAATTTCCACGCGTGCCACATCGTTCAGCCGTACAATACCAGCGCTATCTTCGTGAATAATCAAATCGCGGAATTGCTCCTCGGTGGTCAGCCTGCCCAATGTGCGTATGGTCAGCTCGGTATTATTACCATAAATTTTGCCGGGTGGCAATTCTATATTTTCAGTGTTCAGCGCATTGCGAATATCATTAAAAGCCACACCATAGGCACTCATCTTATCAGGGTGCAGCCAGATGCGCATGGCGTACCGTTTTTCTCCAAAAATGATAATGGAACTTACCTGGTTGATGGTTTGCAACTGTTGCTGCAATACATTTTCGGCATAATCGCTCAGCTCCAGTAAGCTTTTGGTGCGACTTTGTACTGCCAGTATCAGTATAAATTCACTGTTGGCATCTGCTTTCGTTATTATCGGTGATGCATCAATATCCTGTGGCAGGTTGCGTGCTGCCTGGCCTACCTTATCACGCACATCACTGGCTGCCGCTTCCAGATCTACCCCAAGATTAAACTCTACGGTAATGTTGCTGCTGCCCTGTGAGGAAGAAGAAGTAATGGTGCGAATGCCCGGTATGCCGTTAATCTGCTTTTCTATCGGCTCGGTTATCTGGCTCTCAATAATATCAGGGTTAGCGCCGGTATAATTGGTACGCACATTAATGATGGGCGGATCAATAGCCGGGTAATCGCGCACGGCTAAAAAGGTAAACCCTACCACACCAAAAAGGATGATGGCGAGGTTCATTACTGTTGCCAGTACGGGTCGTTTTAAAGATAGCTCAGAGATATTCATGATAAAATAAGCCGGCTGTTATTCAATATTGTTTTATGGCGGATAAAAGAAGTTTACTGGTTTATACTTAATTGTTCTAATGTTTTTGTACTTCTCACATTCAGCGGACTATTGGGGCGTGCAAACAATACTCCGGTTATTACTACACTATCGCCTGCAGATATACCCTTTGTTATTTCTACAGTACTTGCCTGCCGTGTGCCGGTTTGTATATCGGTCATGGCAGCTTTGCCGCCTTTCACCAGTATCAACTGATTGGTTTGGTCGCCTGGAATGATAGCATTGGTAGGCACCAAAATAGCATTTCTGTTGGTGGTGGCATTTACATACACTTTTACAAAGGCCCCGGGGTTACCAACACCTTCTTCCAGTAAAGCGCGTACCTTCAGGTTTCGGGTTTGCTGGTTTACCTGCGGCTCTACAGCAACAATAGTGGCAGTACTTTTTTGCTCGCGTGCCTCATCAATCATTACCTGCACAGTACCGCCAACTTTTATAATATTATTGTAACCTTCAGGAAGGGTAAAATCAATTTTTACCCGGTTGGTTTGCTGCAATGTGGCAATCACATCGTTGGGTGTAACGAAAGCGCCGGGACTTACCTGCCTCAAACCTATCACACCACTAAACGGTGCGCGGATAATGGTTTTATCTATTAATGCATTCGTATATTGAATATCAGCCTCGAGGCTGGCAACCTGATTGACCACAGCATCATAATCTGCCTGGTTTACACCTTGTATGGAGAGCAGCTTACTGAGGCGCTCTTCGTTTTGTTTTGCCAGTTGCAGTTGCACCTCGCTTTTGGTTATCTGAGCGCGCAGGTCGGCATCGTTTATGCGCGCCAGCACCGTACCTTTTTGCACATACGCACCTTCGGGCACATTAAGGTAGGTTAAGCGGCCAGACACTTCGGGACGCAACTGTACCGATTCGTTGGCGATTACGGTGCCATTCGCTTCTACTGTTTGGGAGATGGTGGTAGGCTGCGCTACAAGCACATCTACAATAGTGGCTTGCTTATCAGGCGCCTTACCTTTTTCCGGCTCCTTTTTACCGCTGCAGGCGGCAAATACACATACAATACCAAGCATGGCTACTACTGCTGTAGCCCATTTATGAAAAAAAAGCATGAACGGTTTCAAAATTTTCGGACTGTTGAAGAGGCTAAAGATAAACACAAAGCTTTGCTACAAATTGCTAAATATGGGCGTAGCGGTGAATAGGGCAAAAATTAAGGTGAGCCGATGGAATGTACGATGTGGAATGTGTGATGTACGATGTGAGGGCGGGTTAGCGAATTGTGAATAATTATTCTGATATGAGGTGTGGAGGAAAGAAGTGTGCATAGTGAACTTGCCTGTCAATGGCAGTTGTACGTATTTAATTTTGGATGAGTTGCTGATTAGCAACAATTACATTCACCTTCCCGGAACGCCTGCTGCCTTTCCGTTTTACTATCCACACCACCATTGCTGTTATTGTAATTCCACCAATAAGCGCAGCTATCCACCCTAAAGTGTTGTTTTCTTTTGCAAGCACCACGGGCCGCGGATTACCAATAAGCACCAGGTTTGCCCAGTAATAGGGCAAATTGTGCTCTTTATTATCATTGTTTTGGATAAACCATAGTTTGGCTTTTTGCAATGCTGTGCTTTTATCCATACCAGCAGCAAGACCTTCATTAAATTTTACCGAAATGCGGTAAATAGCCTGGTCATCGGCCTTCCACAAAGTACCGGCAATGGAAGGTATGCCTGCCGCAGCAAAACCCCGTGCCAGACTGTAAATACCTTCACCGGTAGCAGCTTTGCCAATGTTGGTCTGGCAGGCACTTAGCAAAGCAAACTGTGCCGATGTTTTTTGCAGTAATTGCAGTTCGGATAAATAGATTGCCGAATCCTGCATATACAGCACCGGCTCGCGATTGCCGGTATCTGCCCTTGCGTGCGAAAAAATAGTAATAACTGCGTAGTTAGCAGCCTGTTGAATGAAGCTGTTCCGCGTTGCTTTGGCTGCCGTAAATAAGGCAGGATGGCTGTAAAAACCGGCCAATTCGGATAATGCATTTGCTGATTGCCGCAAAGGTACCAACTGCAGGTTGCGGGCAAAAGCCACCGGTGCAAAACCTACAAAATTACCGGCAGCGGCAGTACTGTTTACAAAAGGCTTCATAAAGATGCTTGCCGAATAAACGTAGCAGAAACTGTAATGATACAACAGGAAATCTTCACCAGCGGCATCGGTGCACAGTGCTTCAAACGGAATCAGAAAATTATCGGTACAAATAGCAGTGTTCCCTTTGGGTAGCTGCAATGGACTGAATAGTTTATCATAAATATGCTGCGCCAATACAGAAAAGGAATCGTAGCTGCTGTTCAGCTTTTCTTTATTGCTGCATAAACTTATAAAGGCCGCCAATTGCCGGTTGTCAAAATCTTTTTGCGATAGCCTGATAAAAGTGGTTTTATCTGGTGTAATGCCCAATGCATACATCACCGTATCGCTCATAAAATAATGCACAAAACTTTGATGATTTACGGCCAAATATTGCTGTAGTGATGCTAATGTGGGTACATTATCGGCATATTTGTACTGGTAGTAAGCGGGATAATTTTTTTCTAACGACAGAATGAATGATTCTAAAGCTTGCTTCTCGTTGAGATACTTATATTCTGCCTGCGCATATTCTTTTGATGAAGGATTGAATAGTGAAAGTTGCTGCTCGGCTGCTATTATGTTAGTTTGCAGCATTTCTTCTTTGGCGGCTTGCGAAGGAGGCAAATGGGCTAAGGCGCCTAATTCATTTAACTTATCAGTAAGCAATACAGCCCGGCTTTTTTCCATAAAATAAAAAGCCAGCTTTGCATCTCCGGCCAGGTAAGTTGCTTCCATAGCAGTTGCAAAAAACTGCCGGGTATTATTACGCCAAAAAAGCTTGCTCGATTCGTTGGTTAGCTCATATCGTGTATGCGTAATTACAGAATCGGTGAGTAGTGCAGTTTGCAGGCAGGCAGTAAGGTATTTTGCATCTTGTTGTTGCCTGAACAATTGCAGGAGCAAGATTGTTTTTTGAGTTAATAAATTATACACCAGCTCTTTGTGTTCTATTTTACGAAGCTGCGCTTCCGGCGGGTTGCTCCATAAATAATCGGGAAGCTGAATATTTAAACACCTAAGAGCATAGGTATAGTATTGCACGGCCTCGCTAAGCCTGTTATTTTTAAAGCTGTTATCGCCCAGGTTGGAGTAAGCCAAAGCCAACTGGGAAGCGCGTAGTGCCGGATCGTTTATTTGCCGGGCATACGATACCGCATTCAAATAATTACTTTTAGCTGCGGAGTAGTTTTGTATGCTGTTCTGGAAAAAATTACCCAAATCATTATAATCACTGGCGGTTGCTGCTATATCGCCGGTGTGTTTTCTTGCTGCGATTGCTCTTGTATAAAAGTCTTTGGAACCGGCAAAATCCCTGTTTTTTTCTGCAATAAAACCACTGGTTTTTAAAGCAGCCGCCAGTTCAAAGGTGTCCTTCAATGCAGTTGCCAGTTGTATAGCCAACTTTGCATCTGCGGTTGCCTGAGGTAAGCTATTCTCAAAACAAAGTGACTGCGCTTTAATGTTGAGTAAAATTAAATAGCGCACACTATCTTTTGCAGCAACAGCGTCTTTTATTCCCAACACGCATTCTTCTACACTCTTTGCATAATCGCCAATAAAAAAACAGAGATACGCCTTGTTTTGCCTTGCAGGCATCCGAAGTAGTTGTATATCTTCTGCATTTGCGCTACATGCTATAGCTGAATCGTAGTAAGCCAATGCCTGGCGGTATAGTTTTGCCTGCTGGTGGTAATAGCCAATTGAATAATAACATAATGCCGACAAGTGCTGCGAACGACTCTCTTTTAAAGTATTATTGAGATTGACAGCCTGAGAAGTAAATGCAACAGCAAGCCCACTGTTATTGTGTGCCAGATACTCGCCATTACCAATGCTTCTTAATAGTAAAGCATAAGTACTATCGCCTGTAAGACTGCATTTTTCGGCACTGTTTTTTAAAGCATACAGCGCCTGTAACTTGTCTTCGTACGACAACGTACTGCTGGTATTAATGCCAGAAATTTCTTTTCCGAGTATGGCATACGTTGGGCACTGGCCAATGCTTTGTAGCCATAATATGATAAGTACAATACCAATGGGCAGATGTTTAGACAAAAAATGCACTATTCATTTTTTATAACCCAACCTGCAACTGCTTTTTACAATATTGATCGCTGCGTTGTATCAAACTCCTTTTGTGGCGGCGGTGGCGGTGGTTTTCTTATCGTTCCGGCCGATGTTGAAGCGGCTATATCGGCAGCAATTCTAACTAATGCCACAGCTACTACAGCCAGTTCTGCTGCAATAATACCAAGCCACAGATTGGTGGTGCTGTTTCTTTTTTGCTCAAACGGTGGTTTTTTCATGGTAACAATTTTAGGTTGATGTGTTATGAAGAATGTGTTATACCAAATTACAACAATTTTGCTCACCACTGTGCCAGCCACTCGCTAGCTTGTTTGCTGCCCTCTTTATTTTCCTGCACTACTTTTTGCAGCAGCGCTTTTGCGCTTTCTTTATCACCGGGATTGTTACGCTGCAATAAAGTAACTGCCTGCAAAAAATCGCCGCTGTTGCTGTACAAGCCCTTCATACCCGAAAGTTCCTTAAAACACTCCAGTGCTTTATCATAATTTTTAGTTTGCAGGTAAGCCAAACCAGCATATTTTTTTGCATCGCTGTTGGCAGCATCGTTCCGGCGCACGCCTTCAAACAACATCAATGCACGCTGATAATCCTGGCTGTTATAAGCGGCAATGCCCAATTGCAAACTATCGCGCGAGGCATCCATCGTTTGGCTGAGTATAGTAAAATGGACTTTCACGTATTGACTGGCCAACTGTTGCGGTGCAGGCGATTTTAGAATAAAGTAAGCACCTACAAAAAGTATAATACAGGCTGCTGCCACATACGAAATCCATTTGCGCAATGCCATTTTTTTTATCAATGCAGTTTTTACCATTACCTGTTGCGGCATTGCTCTTTCTGCAAAAGATTTTTGCTTTTCTGCTATCAGCACTTCGCGGGCAGCACTGCGGGCAGTTAAGTAAAACGCCACTTCTTTGGCAAAAGCTGCATCTTCGGCACACCGCACTTCAAAGGTCTTTCGCTCCTCCGCACTAAGCGCTTGTGTAAAGTAAGCTTCAATATATTCCCACGTTTGCTGCATACCCGATTAATTAATGAAGTAATAAATAAAATCTCCTGCACACCATTAGTACCACTGCATTATACCAGCACTTTAGTCCTTAGCTTTTCGAGGCAACGCAGCCGCGTTGTTTTAGCAACGGCTGCATTGTTGTAAGATAATTGCTCGGCTATTTCTCTATCTGTCAAACCATCTTCGTACAGAAGTAAAATTTCTTTGCATTTATCGCCTATTACCTCCAGTTGTGCTTTTATAGTTGCCTTTAGTTCCCTCGTCATCATACCTTCTATAATGTCCCTCGCACTATCGGGCAACTGGTAGAGCATTTCGGGCAGCGGTGCTGCCTTATGCACTTCATTTTTATTAGTCGTATTTTTTCGTACAAGGTCAATACATTTATTAGAAAAAATCTGGTAGAAATAGGTTTTAAGGGAAGAATGACCATCAAAGCGGTCATTAATGATATTTTGCACTGCCGATAAAAAAGCATCGGAGTAAGCGCTGAAGCTGTCTTCATAAGTAAGGCGGTATTTGCGGCATCCTTCGTCCACAAAATATTCATAGGCTTTATACAATATTTTTTCCTGTTTACAGCGTTCAGGATAGTCCGCTTTCAGTCCGTATATTATGGTGGCGTCGGCAGGCAGCAAGGTGTTTTCTTTGGAACAAATCTACTGTATTACAAATACTTCTGCAAGCTTCCTTTTTTATAAACTGTTAGTGTTGTTTGTTGTTGTTTATATTTTTATCAACAGGTTTTTCTAAAAAATTTATAATAATGTGTTTCCATCATTGCGCCGTATGCGATTCATTGTATAAAGACACAATCAAGCGGCAAGTGCCCTTCATTTGCAACATATCTCACGTTTAACTAAAACCCTGTCTTTAAAAAGCAATACCTGAATGAAGAAAGCCACGTTCCCGTGGCTTTGTTATTATATACCCTTTGGATCGCAGAAACAGAAAGAATCTGACATTTTAAAAGTTGAATCATTTATAGAGATTCTGTAGTATGCTGTGTCCGGACACTTGTGCGGACTTAATAATGCACCTGCGAGAAAGCACGCAAAAGCAAACATTTGTCATGCAAATCGTCTTATAAAAAGGTGGAAAAAACTTCACATTATTTCTCTTCAGTTATGCCAAACAACAGTTACACTTGCTGCGTTTCCGGCGAAGTAGCCTTAGGGAAAACAAGTATAAAACGGTTTAATCCGTTATGAACGGTGTAGTTAATGCTGCCTTTGTGCAACGCTACAATGCGCTGGATAATATTTGTGCCTAAACCAAAACCCTTTTTCTGCACTGAATTGGAGGCACGGAAAAACGGGATAAACAGCCGCTCCTGCTCAGCAGCGTCGAGCAATTTTCCGTTATTGTCGAAGTACAAACATACTTCTGTATTGGTGGCGTCGATGGTTACAGCTACCGATTTATTATCGGAGTACAGCCAGGCATTTTTAATAAGATTACGGAATGCCGAACGGATAAGCGAATCGTTACCGCGTATAGAAAGGAACAAATCATCATCGGGGATGCTGGCAAATTCTATAGATACATTTACACCATCCAACATGCGTTTTACCATAGACATCGTATCGTACAGCACTTCATCGAGGCGTACAACCGGCCATTCGGGCGATAAAGTGGTACGCTCGTACTGCGACAGCAACAGCAACGAATTGGTTAGTTCTACCATTTCGCGCTGGTCGTCTTTTAACGAAGCCAATACTTTTTTTGCCTCTTCCACCGTAAGGTCTTTACGCAATGCCAATTCGGTTTGGGCAAGCATGGTAGCCAATGGCGTGCGCAGCTCGTGCGAAGCATGATGCACAAAACTGCGCTGTAGTTCAAAAGCTCTTTCCAGCCGGTCGAGCATAGCATTGAATTGGGTAGCCACCAGCCGCTGCTCGTAATTGACCCGCCCGGTTTTCACTTTCAGGCGTTGCAGGTTGGTCTCCGATATTTTTTCCATCTGCATACTCAGCTCGGTAATCGGGCGCGTAGCTTGCCTTACCAGAAAAAAAGAGAGAACGGTAATCACCATTACACCGCTGAGTGTAACGAGTATTAGTATCCACCCCAGCTTTTTAAGGCGGTCGTAGCCAAACTTATCATACCCCATTGCAATTACATAGCCGGGGCGTGCAGCGTTGCGCATATATAAGGCAATACCTTCTTTGTGATTATGCTTAAAAAACAGGGAGTCTTGCTGTGCAACCTTGCTAAAAAAAGAAGCATCCGGCTTATAATAAGTGGTATCAGAATGATATACCAGTCTTTTACGGGCATCATAAATAACTACATTAACGCCTGCAATTGTACCAGGCCGGCGCGCTTCAATACGCGCACGGGTAAAGCTGTCCGGTTTCAGCTTATAAAAGTTGGCATAAGAGTATGCCGCCTGCGAAAAGAGGCGTTCGTTGAAATCAGCTTCCCGTGTTTTATCGAATAAAGAATAGATAACCGCTAATGCTGCTATTAAAACAAGAGAAATGAGTAAACTAAAAAAAATAGTAAACTTAAACCTTAATGTCATTGATAAAACTATATAACGCTTTCTCTTACATAATAGCCAAAGCCAGGCTTAGTATGAATCAGTTTTGTTTCATAGGGCTTGTCTATTTTATTACGCAGGAAGCTGATATATACTTCAATGGTGTTGGTGCCGGTATCAAAGCTTAGGTCCCATACTTTCTCCAGTATGTCTGTTTTCGAAATCACTTTCCCTTTGTTTCGGGAGAGCAATACCAGCAGGGCAAATTCTTTTGCCGTAAGATTGATGTTTTTGCCGCTGCGCGATACGGTTTTGTTTTCCATATCAATTTCCATATCGGCAACCACAATTTTGTCACTTACAGATGGGGTGTTTTCGGCGCGTTTTAAAAATACTTTGATGCGGGCAGACAGCTCATCAAATTCAAAAGGTTTGACTAAGTAATCATCTGCTCCCAGACTAAAAGCGTCCATCTTATCTTTCAGTTCACCAAGTGCCGTAAGCATGATAATAGGAACTTTGCTGTTAATCTCCCGGAACTCTTTGCACAGCGCTAAACCATTTTTGTAAGGCAGGTTAATATCAAGCAACACCAGCGAGTAGGCATGTTGCTTAAACATTTTTTCGGCAATATTGCCATCATACGCCACATCGGTTACATACCCTTGGCGGGTTAACTCTTCCTGTACTACCTGACTAAGCTTTGGCTCATCTTCTGCGAGTAGGATTCTGTAGGAATTTTCCATTAGTTGAATTTGGGATTTTGATATTGATATTCTGAGGAATAAAGCTATGTATTTTTAACTTTTTGGCGGTAAAATGTTAAAAGTTTTTTATTTCCTTTTAATGGTTGCAACCGTTTTTTAATGAAAATACTACTATTTTAATACCAAATAAATGCTGCTTGCAGGCATTGCCAACAGGTTTGCAGCAGGTGCAATGTAAGCCTCCACAGGCATACAAACAACAGAAATGCGCTACTGTGTACAACAATGTTTAAAAACGCATTATAAAAACCATATATAAAGGTTTGTAATTTTTTTGCCGCAACGCATTCACCGAGTTGAATTTTATGTATATTCACTCACTTAAATTTTAGACAAATGATAAAGTTAACGCTCATCGGCAATCTTGGAAAAGATTGCGTTGTAAACAATGTAAACGGTAAAAACGTTATCAACTTCAATGTTGCCCATACCGAGAAGTTTAAAGACAGTTCGGGTACGCCAAAAGAAAAAACAATTTGGGTAGAATGTGCTTACTGGAGCGACCGTACCGGCATAGCCCCGTATCTTAAAAAAGGTACAAACGTTTATTTGGAAGGCAGCCCGGATGTGCGTACTTATACCTCCAACGACGGCAAGCAAGGTGCCTCATTGCGCCTTAATGTGCAATATGTGCAGTTGCTTGGCGGCCGCAATAACGAAAGCGGCGGACAAAACGATAACCAGCAACAACAGCAGCAGGGCGGCAATACCTCTTACGGATACAACAACAATTATAATACGCAACCCGCAACGCAGGCAGCACCGGTTGCTACCCAGGACGAACCAATGGATGACTTACCTTTCTAAATAATTTTACATTATTGATATACAAAAAAGCAGCTATGATAGCTGCTTTTTGTTTTCTGAGCCACTATTTTAAATTGCCAAGGTACTATGAGAAGAAGCTACACAAAGAATGAAGTAGCGCATTCTTATCAACCTAATAAGAAAAAATCAGACGTATCAGGAATATCGGGATTCAAAATCAGACTTTCATTACCGATTGGTTTACAATAGCAAATACATGATCGCCTTTACTCTTATGCATTACCTTTACGCCGGTGAACTTACTAAATGCGGGCAATACTGCATACCATTCGCCAAAGAAATAGCATGGAAAGGTAAGTGATTGCCTGCCCAGTCCATGTATTGATACCCCCGGATGAATATGTCCGCTAAAAATATAAGACTGATTGTTGCCGGTGCAATTGGCAGCAGTAGCTTCGTGGGTAAAAATAAACTGGTCTATACACAACTGTTCCTGGCTAATGCCAATATTGGCATTGCTGTACCACTCATTTTTTAAAATATCGTGATTTCCCTTCACCAAATGAACATCAACCTGGGGTATATCGTTGCGCCATCTTATAAATAAATCCAGTTCACGGTTTTCTTTGCTGTGGAACAGATCGCCTACAATAATCAGTTGTTTGGGCTTGTAGTATTGTATCTGGCTAAATAGACATTGCAAATCTTCTTTATAAACTGCCTGTGGCACTGCAATACCCTGCCTGCGAAAATGCCCGGTTTTGCCAAGGTGTAAATCCGATACAATCAATGCCTGCGCTTCTTCCCAATAGAGGCAGCGTTGCGGCGAAAGCCAAAAGGTATTGTTGTGGATAATGTGATGTATGGGTGTGGACATGATTGTTGAATAAACGAACGACCGAGTAGAAATATTGGGCGCAGATCTTTGCGGCATTGATTTGTATTTTACTGTACGGGGCAGCACTGACATTTAAAATTCACTCATCCGGAAGACAGCAATTATACTGAACGAGATTCAAAGGACGTACATTTCAAGCTATTTGCTGCGCTGCCTTACCATTTTTTGCTGGTGTTAGCAACGCGCATCTGGAGATAAAAAACAAGGGGTATTTTCGGCCTCACCCAAACCACCAGCATGTCCCTTATCAAAACATCCAAAAAAAGTCTCTCTTTTTATTTGTCGTAATAAGCAGATGAACATAGCTGTAAATAAAATGCAGACCGGGAGACATCCGCGTACGAAACCTAAATACTGTTAATTTAAAGTAGCGTATCGCCTTCATTACGGGTAGCAGCGAAGAATGACGTTGGTCCAACAGGTAACGCTGTTTTAACCCTTCTTCCCAACAGCTATGATGCTTTTCACCAGCAGAGACGAATATTTAAAACGCACACACGCTAACCTGATAAAAAAGCGCCGGACATCCTGAAAGTCCGGCACTTTTCATCTTATCAGTTTAATCAGTGAAACACCAGTTACATCCTTATCCTACTAAAAAATTACCCATTATCCTTATTCTGCAGCTTCGTATAAGCCATAATGAAAGTAGCACCTAAATTTTTATAGGGCGGCACATAATCATCAAACAATTCTTTGGTTTGTCCGCTGCTAAACTGCTTACGGAATGTTTCCCACATAGCCGGCCAATCTAAATCTTTACCATGCCGCAGCTTTTCTACAATGCCGTTAATCATTGGCAGGTTTATTAATCCGCTACCCGTTTGCTTGGAAGAAACAATATGCGCTTCAGGACAAATAGAGAGCACACGGCTCAGGCTTTGATACCCACCGCAGCTACCCAGCAGTACTACCTGCGCCGATGAAGGCAATTGGTCGAGCGTGGCATTGAGGTAATAGCTGTGTCCGCGATGCAACACCACCGTAGGGCTAATACCGTGTTCGCTTAAATAATCATCCAGTTCATGTTGGGCCTTATCGTCCAGGGCTTGTTTTTCATCCAATGGCCTGTTGGAATAAATGGTGATAGGTTTACCTTTAGTGGAGGTAAACGAAACCCAATATTCGGTAGAAGTTCGTTTCCAGTTACTGTTGCTATACGCATTTACAAATGCATTGAATATATTCTGTCCATCTTTATCGCCATAAAAGAACTGCTGAATCACTACCCTGCCGGCAGAATCTTCGAGGCTTTTATCGGGCATGAAATACACCGGGCGAATACCAAGCTCTTTACTCACATCTATTTGATTGGAAGAGTCCATAGATAAGAATAAGGTATTGAGAATACTGTAAATATCCTGTGCGCGTTTGTTGTTGTTTTGCTTCGCCGCTTGCAGGTTTTCCTGTACCTGATGCAGCACCAATCTTTGCAGATCTTTATCGTAAATGCTGGCATACGAGGCAGCAACATCCACCGCGTCTTCCAGGCTGTCTTTGCCACGACCTTTATCTAGCCCGTTTACAAATGCTTTCATCAGCACCAGCGCATTTTGCTTATCCATGCGCTTCAAAAAATCATCGAGCGTATTGTAGTTGGCAGCCATTTTTATCCATTTTTTAAAATGGTCAAAACGCACGTTGATAAGCAAAGAATCGCCACGTGGGTTTTTCATCCGTTGAAAAATACGCGGATATACGCCTTGTACATAACTGGATGTATAAATGAGTTCTTCCTGCATCACGGCTAAATAATACAATTCCTCCGGCGAAAGGCCTTCCAATATTTTAAAGCGCACATTATTTGGAGACTCGTGCAAGCCGTTGATGGTGTTTATGTAATATTTGCCTTTTTCGGTAAGACCTGCATCAATGGCAACCAAACCCATAGGGGTATCGCGTTGCATCACGCGGTCCATATAGTCTATTTTCGTTTTCACCAGCAAGCTATAATACTTGGGTATATCATCTTTTACCGCATCAATTTCATCCAGTGTTACCTTACCATGGTATAAGTTATCAAGGAAAGGGAAATATAGCCGGCCCGATTTGCGAACCGCCAGCTTGCTAATGGTTTGTACCAGTGTATCGGGACTATTCTTTATTTTACTCGCCAGTTGCCCGTAACCCTGCGCATAGTCATAAAACTGATCGGGATCGTAGCGGGCTGCCTCAATAATCAGACTATCGGTAAACGGATAGTTGGAGTTGCTGTTGAGATAAGACAAAATTTTATCGGGGTGCAGCTTGCAGTCTTTGAGAAATACGATATTTTTTGCCTGTGCAATGCCGGGATTGTCTGCAAAAGCAATACTTTGGATCAAGATATTACCCACCTCGTAGCTGCTTTTTGCAATAATATGTTGTATAGAAATATTTTGCTTATCCAATGCTATTGCCTGCGTGTAAGTATTGACCAGTACCGGAAAGTTGGAAGCCTTAGCCATTTGAAAGCGGTAATACCGGTTAAATAATTCGAGTACTTCACTCATTCCGCGCAGGTAACGTATCTTATCATTGCCATTAAGTGTAGTATCTTTTTCTATGTTGTTTTGCAGATCATCTATGCGCCTGGTAGCGGTATAGGTAAGCTGCAGATTCATATCTTCATCATCCGTCAGGTTCATCTCATTGTCAGGCGTGCCATCCAGCCGCAGCAGGTGCTTTTGCGCAGCATCAATACGGTCGTGAAAAGTTTGGCGCATTAGCGGAATGGCGTTTTGTTGGCCAGCAACAGGTTGTATAGTACACAACACACAAATCAAAAGCAGCAGAACAGTAACATTTCTTATCATCACAGCATTTATTTTCTTTCTTAAGTTCCATTTGAACCACGAAGTCACGAAGATAAGAACCTGCCTGCCGGCAGATAGCGTTACACAAAGTATTTTATGCTACGCTTTGTGTCCCTTTTTGTTCCCTGTGCCTTTGTGGTTCAAAAAAAATCAAAAACGGTGGTTCAATGAAGCAAAAATATAACCAAACGCCATACTTTTTGCTTAACAATAATATAATGCGGCAACATACAGGCACTGATAAATGAATTTTAATTTTGTGTAAACAAATCGTTAATGGAAAGTACCGGGAAAAAAATTTTGATTGCAGACGACGAGCCTGACATTTTGGAAATTATCGGCTTCAATCTACATAAAGAAGGCTATGACATTTATACTGCACGCGATGGTAAAGAAGCACTGGAAAAGGCAAAAGAAGTAATGCCGCAATTAATTATTCTCGACATCATGATGCCTTACAAAACAGGCATTGAAGTATGCCGCACGCTGCGCGCACAGGATGCATTTGATGACACACTCATTGTATTTTTAACTGCTGTAAACGATGATGTTTCGCACATCAAAGGGCTGGAAATAGGCGCCGATGATTACATTAGTAAGCCGGTGAGTCCCAAAGTATTGGTAAGCCGCATCAATGCACTGTTTAGAAGAACAGGCAAGCCGCTTGCCGAGATAGCCGAAAATAAGACTTTACAGTCTGACGGTATTATCATAGATCCGGTACGCTTTGTAGTAACGGTCAATGGTAAAGAAGTAACATTAGCTAAAAAAGAATTTGAACTATTATACCTGCTTATATCCAAGCCCGGCAGGGTATTTCTTCGCAACGAAATCTTAAACACTGTATGGGGCACTGACGTAATTGTGGGCGACCGCACTATAGATGTGCATATCCGTAAAATAAGGCAAAAGATGGGTGTTGACTGCATTACTACCGTAAAAGGCGTTGGTTACAAATTTGAATGTTGATATATGTAGATGTACTTTACAAGTAGCCCTCCACCAGCCTGTTAATCATTATTATGTTTGAAACAAAAAATCTTACGCCCAACCAGTTATCGCTATTTACGGCGTTGATTTTATCAATACCCGAAGGCATCGTTTTCTTTATTGTCAGCTCGCATCCGGTGATTGCGCTGGTAGCTATTGCTGTTACTTTTTTTGGCAGTTATTTTCTTATCCGTTTTGTATTGCAATGGTTTATTTATCGAAAAATAAAACTCATTTATAAATTCATTTATCAAACAAAAGCCACCAAAAAGGAAGAAACCTACTACAAGTATGTATTGCCGCAAAAGAGCATTGATGAAGTGCAGGAAGATGTGGCCAAGTGGGCGCAGCAACGCAGGGAAGAGATAGAAATGCTAAAAACTAATGAGGCATACCGCAAGGAATTTTTGCAAAACTTATCGCACGAGTTTAAGACGCCCATTTTTGCTATACAAGGCTATGTGGAAACGCTGCTGCAAGGCGCCATGGAAGATGCCCGATTGAACAAAAAGTTTTTGCAAAACACCGCCCGTAATGTGGAGCGCATGGTAAACTTAGTAAATGATTTAGATGAAATATCCAGGCTGGAAAGCGGCGAGCAACGTATTAATAAAACAAAATTTGTTATTCAGGAGGTGATAAGGGAAGTGTACCAATCTTTGTATATTCTTACCAATGCCAAAAACATTAAAGCTACTATCAAAAAAGGCTGCGAACCGCCGCTGTTTGTATATGCTGATAAAGAAAAAATAAAGCAGGTATTATTTAATTTAGTGGAGAATGCCATCAAGTATGGTCGCTATGGCGGACACATTACCGCAAGCTTTTATAAAACTGATGAAGCACATGCACTGATAGAGATTGGCGATGATGGTATTGGTATTGCCGCCGAGCATTTACCCCGCGTTTTTGAGCGTTTTTACCGCACCGATGTTGCCCGCAGCCGGGATATTGGCGGCACAGGCCTGGGACTGGCTATTTGCAAGCACATTATAGAAGCACACGGACAGGTTATTCATGTACGCAGCAAACCCGATGTGGGCACCACTATAGGCTTTACTTTGGAAACTAAAAAAGAGTAATGTTTTTTGGAACCGTGTACACGCAAAAAGGTGCACGAAGAGATAAAAAGATAAAGACTAACCAGTCCTGATTTAATTTACAACTAAAAATTATGTTTTAAGCAGCAGTTACCTGCTGGCAGGCGTCTTTTTAAAACAAAACTCTTTATGAGATTAACTGCTTACTGTATTATATACCTGGTTTCATTATTCCTGTTTACAAGTTGCCGCACTAGTTCATATTACGTAAGCCCCATGTATGGCAGCAGCAATAGCTATCGCACGTTGCCTTTTATGTCGGACAGTGTAAAAAGCAGCTTATATGCCAATAGCACCATTACTTTTGGAAGCACCAATCAAAACCTGCATGATGATGTATATACCTGGCAGGGTAATATTTACAATGCCCACCAGTTTGCAAGGTGGAAAGTATGGTATGGCACAGGGCTTAGCAGCGGTTTATATCATGCAAGAGCATTTAAGGAGGGTTATGTTGTTAATCCCAACTTCGATACCAGCTACATCAATGCGCATACCGGCGCTTACTATTTTGGCAGTTTCAACCTGAATGCCGGTATATTGTATTGTTTACCATTGGAGAATGGCAGTGAATGGCGCATACTTCATTTTTCACCTTCTTTTCAACAAGAGTTTGGGGATTATAAAAGGTTCAGAAGAGATCTGTACAACGATTCGGTTGTTATAACCGGGCTGGCAACCAGCGGCACACTTAATACTTTGTCCTTTGGCAGCGAGTTATCTATCAAATCCAGAAAACAGGAATGGTTCAATATAGACTTAACGTATAGCTGGATTGCAGGTAAAGATTATAGAAATACACAGCTCACCTACTTTTACGAAGCGCCGCCGCGCCGGTACAATTACATTACGCTGTCCGGCGCATACACTTTCAAGCAGCATACACCATTCATCCAGTGTTCATTTGGTCACCGGCTTACCAACCTTCAGGTAGGTTACAACTATTGTATTGCATCGCAAAAGCATAAAGGATAGCAATAAATAAAGAAGGTTCCGACGCACCAAAGCTTCGGAACCTTCTTTATTTGTAAACAGAGCTATAAAGAATACACAACAATCATCCTTTATTTTCTTTCATACCATTCATGCTTACATCTCAAAAATCCGGTTCTTATTGCACTACCTGAATGGTAGTGGCATTACCGTTATTCAGCTTTACAATATAATTACCTGCACTCAATTGAGGCAGTGCAACAGATATGCGGTTTGCACCTGCAATTGCTGCTATTACTTCTTCGTGTACTTTGGTGCCAGCCATGTTATACACATCTACATATACTTTACCGGCTTTTGCCTGCGTAAACTCCAAAGCAAACCGGTTCTTAACCGGGTTGGGGTATATGCTGAAAACTTTTATATCATTTGCTATTTTGAGTGCTGGATTTACAGCAGCTATCGGTGCATCGTTTTCTATGGTAGCAGTAGCAGTAGTTGCTTTTACGCCCACAGCATTCCAGGCTTTAGTCACCTGGTTTACTTCAAAAGATTTGGCACCATACAAATCTTTGGCGGCCTGTATAGAATACATTCTCGCATCTTTATATACCGATGTTGGCACGAGGTAAGTAGTTAAAGTACGATAGGCAATAGCCTGTGCTTTAGTTATACCAATTGCCTTTACATTATAGGCCAGTCCATTATCGTTGGTGCCGCTGCCGCCTTCGCTTATCAGGTAAAACCAATAGTTCAATACCCCGCTGTTGGTATGTACGCCACCGTTATCGAGCCATGCCAGCAGGCCTTTTGCCCAGGCTTTACCTTTGTATGTATCGGGCTGTGAGAAAGCATTTGGATTGCTCATATCGCGGATAGCGCCAAAGTCACCACCAATGAGCCAGTCTTTCTTTTCAGGACGGGCAAAAGCTTCTACACAGGTACCAAATATATCGCTAAAGCCTTCGTTGAGTGCGCCGGATTCATTGCTATAGTTGAGGTTAGCAGTAAAAGTAGTTAACCCATGCGTAATTTCATGTCCGCATACATCTATTGCTGTAAGCGGCTGATTATTATTGGATGCATCGCCGTCGCCATACGTCATTTTTTCGCCATCCCAAAAAGCATTGAAATAGTTTTTATCGTAGTGAACATAACTTTTGATGGCAAAACCATTATCATCAATACTGTTGCGGTTAAATACGTCTTTATAAAAATCATATGTCATTTCTGCCCCCCAATGGGCATCGGTAGCATACTGGTCTTTTGCAGCATTTACATTGTTCCAGTTGTTATCATTATCCACAAAGTTAACGGCAGCACTGTAGTCAGTCCCTTTTTTCATGTTCATCGTTACAATACCTTTGCCTCTTACTTTATCTTTGAGTATGTACCTGCCGGCACTATTTTTAGTAGTACTAATTTGCTGTGTTTCGCTATAAGCTGTTTCAGCAGTGCCATCAACGGGTTGTATCAAATCTTTAGTGCCCAGCACAGTACCATTGGCAGCATCTACAAATACATATTTGTGCACCAGCGGCGTAGTAGCATACACATCAAACTTGTAAGCAAGCCGCAGGTCTTGTGCCGATACATCTTCGCCTGCAGAAAAATACACCAGCGTGCCTTTTGGATAGTAAGAAGCACTGCGGTCGCCGGTCTCCTGCTTCAGGTAATCTTCTTCGGCGGCATTTTGCCATTTATACTCTTTTGCACCAATTTTATTCAAAGCACGCTGCAACGCAGCCGCTTCGTTTAAAGCAGCACTCACCGCCAGATTGTTGGGATAATCTTTTGCCCAGCGGCCATTTTCTGCCAATACTTTACCACCTTTTACATGCAGTATATATACGGCATCTTCTACCGGAATACCATTGATGGTTTGCTGATAACGATAATTGGTGTAACCAAGTGCATCGGTAGAGCTGCGCAGCAGCCTGGCAGCCTGCTGTACCATTTTTTGTTTTTCATTCTGCACCCAAACATTGCCTCTTATAAAAGCAGGTGCATCAGCAGCACTAAATTCGAGATACGTGGGATGCAATCCCTTAATGTCTTGTAGTTTTTTGGTGATAGTTTGTGCATGTGCAAATTGAACAATACCAATCGTAGCAAGCAAAGAGAAGGATAGAAGTTTTTTCATTAGCAATTGATTTAGAGCAGGAAAGTATAGATAAATTTTAAATTAACAGTTCTATAAGCATTAAAATTGATAAATGATCGGTAAAAAGACGATTGAGGCGGGCAAAAGAAACCAGTTGTTAGTTTATATAAAAAACACTAACTATATGTTGAACCGGAAAGTTGATCGTTTATTATTACTACGGTGACTGCAAATTACCCAAAGAAAGCCTGGTAATTTTTTATAGTTCTTCACCTCGTGAAGTGCAATTGAAAGGCTTACCATATTGCAAGTACACTGCCAACTAAATAATACCTGAGACCACAATCTTATTCCAGAAGGTGCGACACCACCCAACAGAGCGTTACCGGCGGGTAGCACCTCCTGAAAAACCGGGCGCAATTTAGCTGGCAGTATAGTACGTGTCGCTTTTATGTATCGCACTTCGTTCGCTTATCTTTGCGCCATGCATTATATTTCAGCAGAAGGATTAACGAAGAGTTTTGGGGTAACGCCTTTGTTTCAAAATATTTCTTTCAATATAAATGAAGGCGACAAGATAGCGCTGATTGCCCGCAATGGCGTAGGCAAAAGCACACTGCTGCGCATACTTGCCGGCAGCGAAACAGTAGATGAAGGCAAGCTTTGGATAAATAAAGAAGTAACAGTAGCACTCTTTGAGCAGGACCCGAAGTTTGATGAAGCGAAAACAGTACTGGAAAATATTTTTCATACGGCACACCCGGTAATGGATGCCATACGGCAATATGAAGATGCAGAAGAAAGTAATGACGGACACCTGATTGCAGCGGCGATTACCAGAATGGATGAATTGGGCGCCTGGAACTTTGAAGCTAAAGTAAAGCAGATATTAGGCAAGCTGAATATTCATCATTTACAAAACATAGTAAGTGAATTGAGTGGCGGGCAGCGCAAACGTGTGGCACTCGCTAAAACCCTTATAGATATAGGCTTTGAGCATAAGCACACCCTGCTGATGATGGACGAACCAACCAACCATCTTGATGTGGAAATGATTGAATGGCTGGAACATTATCTGAACCAGGAAAATGTAACGCTGTTGCTGGTGACACACGACCGTTATTTTTTAGATGCAGTGTGCAGTGAGATATGGGAACTGGAAAGGAGCAATATGTACGTATATAAGGGCGATTACGAAAATTATATAGAAAAAAAAGCAGCGCGCCTGGAAAGTGAAAATGCGAGTATTGATAAAGCTAAAAATGAATATCGCAAAGAACTGGAATGGATGCGCAAGCAACCTAAGGCACGCACTACCAAAAGCAAATCGCGGCAGGACAACTTTTACGAAGTGGAAGCAAAAGCCAAACAAAAAATAGCTGATGCGCAAATGCAGTTAGGAGTAAAAATGAGCAGGCTTGGTGGCAAAGTAGCCGAACTGAAAAAAGTGTATAAGAGTTACGGCGACAAACCCATTTTAAAAGGCTTTGATTATACATTCAGCAAAGGTGAACGCATTGGTATTATTGGCAAAAATGGCGTTGGTAAATCTACTTTTTTAAACATACTTCAAGGGCTGGAACAGCCCGACAGCGGCAAAGTAAACCTTGGGGATACAGTAATTTTTGGCAATTTTTCGCAACTGGGATTGGTAATAAAAGACAACCTGCGTGTGATTGAATATGTAAAAACATTTGCCGAAAGTTTCCCATTAGCTAAGGGTGGCAGTTTAAGTGCGGCGCAATTTTTAGAGCTGTTTTTGTTTCCGCCCGAAAAGCAATACACGTACTTGAATTCATTAAGCGGCGGCGAAAAAAAGCGGCTGCAATTGCTTACTATTTTGTTCCGCAATCCTAACTTTTTAATATTAGACGAACCAACAAACGACCTTGATTTACCCACATTGGCAGTGCTCGAAAATTTCTTAAGTGAGTATCAGGGCTGCCTTCTCATTGTTTCGCACGACCGTTATTTTATGGACAGATTGGTAGACCATTTATTTGTGTTTGAAGGCGATGGTGTGGTAAGGGACTTCCCCGGCAACTACACGCAATATCGATTGGAAGAAAAGCAAAATGAAGCAAAGAAGGTAGTTGCTGAAGCAAAACCTGTTATTCAACAAAGCAACAGCAATCAGCCACCAATGCGTGTGGACAGTAAACGCAAGCCGAGCTATAAAGAAAAACGGGAATTTGAAATGCTGGAAAAAGAGCTTGCAGCGCTGGAGGCAGAAAAGCAACAATTGGAGCAGCAGTTGGGCAATGCCGATGCGCCTTACGACCAGATAACCTTGTGGAGCAACCGCATTGGTGATATTGCCAACGAAATAAACGCTAAAGAAATGCGCTGGCTGGAATTGAGTGAGATGATGTAGTAAACGATGCTACAAGATAGAAGCATCTTCCCTGCTTTCGTGTAACTGCTTTAGTACAAGCAATTGCTTTCTTGTTTCATTTACTTTTATCCAATAAACTACAAACAAAATAAGAGCGGCAAAACCGGCAATTAAACCTATTATTGGAACCCAGTTTAACACTGAACAAATTGCCCATGCCATACCAATATTATAAGTAACTTTTTGCCCACTATACTCGCCATACAGCTCTAATTGCGTTTGGCTGCTGTTGGCTATTGCATTCACTACTATAAACACCCAAATAGCATTGAAAAATGGGATCAGCATCAGCCAAACGTTACCCGGATTCATGGTGCGATTTTCGGGTTCAACTGCTTTTAGAGTATTTTGTAAAGTAATCAGGAATAAAATGACAGTCACCATAAATACCAATACAAATGCTAAAAGCAATAATTCCTGAAAGCCCAAATTTCCCATAAACCAGATTTGACAACTATTTTTAAGAATAATGCAGAAAGAAAACGGAAAAGTATTGGTTTTTTACTTCTTTGCACTATAATATTTAAACCAGCACTTTTAATGCGAAGAATCACAGGCAGTCTTTACTTCTATGTATTATTGGCCATTGTTGGCGGCGTTTTACTAGGGCATTTCTTTCCCAATTTTGCCGTGCAGTTAAAGCCGTTGGGCGATGCATTTATCAGGCTGATAAAAATGATGATTGCGCCTGTTATTTTTTGCACTATTGTTACAGGCATCGCCGGCATGGAAGATAGAAAAAAAGTAGGACGTGTGGGCATCAAATCGCTCGTATATTTCGAAGTAATGACTACGCTGGCTTTGCTGATTGGATTGCTGTTAATCAACCTCTTTCATCCCGGCAGCGGCATGCACATCAATGCCGCCACGCTGGATGCATCTGCCATCGGTATAAAGCAACACGCACCACAAAGCACCACCGAATTTTTATTGCATATCATCCCTGAAACAATAGTGGGCGCTTTTACCCAAACAGACCTGCTGCCGGTATTATTCTTTTCGGTTTTATTTGGTTTTGGTTTATCCAAAATTGGCACCAAAGCACAGCCGGCAATTGCTATTATACAATCGGTTTCGCATGGCTTGTTTGCTGTTATTAATATCATTATGAAAACGGCGCCGATAGGCGCTTTAGGTGCTATGAGTTATACCATTGGTGCGTATGGCATAGCACAATTAAAACCACTTGCCGGGCTGATGATTACTTTTTATCTCACCTGTTTATTATTTATTATTGTTGTATTGGGCGCCGTATTAAAGCTGTTTGGTTTTAGTATTTTCAAATTACTTTCTTACATTAAAAGTGAATTGCTGATTGTGCTTGGTACGTCTTCATCAGAATCTGCCTTACCGCCGCTGATTGAAAAGTTAGAGAATGCAGGTTGCTCGCCTTCTGTTGTTGGACTGGTTATTCCTGCCGGTTATTCTTTCAATCTCGATGGCACTTCTATTTACCTTACGATGGCAGCCGTGTTTATTGCACAAGCCACCGATACACCACTTGATGTAGGTCATCAATTATCGCTGTTGCTGGTTTTACTGGTTACTTCCAAAGGAGCGGCGGGTGTTACAGGCAGCGGTTTTATTACCCTGGCTGCCACGCTCCCAATCGTGGGACATGTGCCGGTAGCCGGACTTACGCTTATCTTAGGTATTGACCGTTTTATGAGCGAAGCAAGAGCTATCACCAATATTATTGGCAATGCAACTGCCACGGTTATTATGGCTAAATGGGAGAAAGAAATAGATATGGACAAAGCAGCAGTATTGCAATAAGGTATTAAAACAACACACCTTGCGCATCGTGCATTTGCGGAACAGGCAAATGCAAATGACAAACTTCATTCAGCTTTTCTACCAAATACTTATTCAGTACCGGCGCATCTACCCTGTTGTGTTGGTGCATGAAGAAGTACAGCGAAGGTAAGCCTTCATCCAGCCACAACTTAATGCGGTTTACCCATTCATCAATACGTGCATAATCTGTGGGATGTAGCTCATTACCTACAAAACGTATAAATGCTTCGGGCTTGGTTAAGTACATGTGCACACAATCGCGCCGGCCGGCAGCATCGGTTATAATCAATCCTACATCGTAATGTCTTGCCATGTCATAGAGTTGCTTATTAAGTCCATTAGCAAACCATAAAGGATGTCGCAGCTCCAGAAACAAGTCTAAATCAGCGGGCAGTTTAGCAATAAATTTTTCAATGATTCCTAAAGCATTCGGACCCATTTGTGGGTGCGGCATTAAGAACAACGGGCCTAAACTATCTTCAAAAGCGCTGATGGCATTAATAAATGCAATGGTTTCTGCCATACAGTTGGTAAGGCGCTGTACATGCGTAATAAACTGGGGAAATTTAGGGCAGAATTTAAAACCAGGACCGGCTGTTGCTCTCCATTTTTGCACCTGCGCTACAGCCGGTATCTGGTAGTAAGTAGTGTTTAACTCTATGCAGTTGAATAAGCGTGCATAGGCATACAAAAAATCTTTTTCCTGCGTACCGGAAGGATAAAATTTACCTACCCATTCTTTCTTGCCCCATTCAGGGCAGCCTACGTAAATCTTTTGTTCTTTCTTATTGCTTTTAGCAAGTAATGCCTTGTTCGCTACCGGTTCGGGCGGCAGCGAAAGGTTTATTGATTTCAATTGTTCCGGATCTGTTTTTCCAAATTCCATATGCAGGATAGGTAATAACAAATACCTTTTGATAAAGATAAGCAGAATCTATTATGGTTCTTTACAAGGGAGTTACCTATTTATCCTGCATCTCTCAACCACTTAATGAGGTCATCCTTTGCTTTACCCGTCTTCTGCTGCAGGTTACCCCAAAACTCATCGTCCTTACCTTCATTATATTCAAGATCATCATCAGTCAGGTCACCATGTGCCTGCTTCAGCTTACCCTTCCATTCATTCCATTTACCTTTTATTTCCAGCTTGTCCATAGTGCAAAGATTTAATTGTTTGTAATACATTTTTGGAACGATTACCATGCCAAAGCGCATAATTTTCTTAAATGTAAGGAGATATTCTATAGCTTTTTATCAAATCGGTTTATAAAATACAGCCTCCATGAAAAAGCAATACTCAAAAAAAGCAAAATGAATAAAAATGCGCATTAGTTATGTATGCAGATAAGCAGCAGATGTATAATGGATAAATATGAAAAGAAAGAAGCAGTTTAAGCATGAATAGCTGGCAAAAAGAAAAGTCTATTAAAAGTATAGTTTGGCAATACGCCCGTTTTTGCCTGCGAGAAATACGGCATTGCCCTCTTTCGCTTTCTGACAAACGTGAAAGCTCTCCGGTGAAATAAGTGTCCAGTTCATGCCCCCATCATTAGAAATATCTACGCCGGAAGTGCCACAGGTGATAAGTTGTTTGTCGTTTATAAATTCAACGCAGCTACGATAGCCATGTGGTGGGGTTTGGGGAACTTCAATTTTAATTTTTTTATTAAGTGATACTAATACGCAATTACCTGCTGATTCTTTATCATTTTTAAAATCACCCCCAACTACAACTATTCTTTTATTTTTTGGATTAATAGTAACAGAATTAGCACCTTGCGTCTCTTTTCCTTGCAGCAAGGGCAATTTATATTTTTTATCAATAAGCAAGTTGGATTGCGAACCACCGCTTACTGCCACATGATTATATATTCTTTCAAATGAATCAAAATTCAATTTTACATTAGTGCCGCTCGATGCAAAAAAAGCTTCATTACTATCTAACGCGTAAGGCAATGAGGAGGAATGCCAATGATTGCCGCTATCTTCTGTTACTGCAATAAAAGCTTTTTTATCTATTGGGTCGCCAACCACAACACCATAATCACCAGCAAAATCCATTGCATCCAAAAACATCCCTTTCGTACTGTCTTCAAATACTTTCTTCCATGTTTTCCCACCGTCAAGTGTTTTTAAAATAATTGCCGGCTCAGCGATTGCCATGATGATAGCTGTATTGGAATCAAAAGCTTCCACATCGCGAAAGTCGCGCTGCTCATAGCCTTTTACAGTTATCCAGTTAAAGGTTTTACCGCCATCAGTAGAGCGCGCCACCGTACCATTACTGCCGCTCGCCCATAGTACACTATTATTCACCACACTTAATCCGCGTAGCGAAGTGTTTGCGCCACTCGTAAGCACCTGAATAGTTTGCGCACGGGAATAAAAAGCTATGAATAAAAAGAGGAACACTAATAAAACATGAATTTCAAAAGCACGGATGACACGAATTGCACGAATTAATAAATTTTGTTTATCCATGTATGTAATCTTAGTCATCCGTGTTCCAAAAATTCGTTCAGTTCATGTCATTCGTATCAGAACAATTCGTGCAATTCGTGCAATTCGTGTCATCCGTGTGCAATAAAGGCTACTGACGCAAAGTTTTATACGCATTTATCAATCCATTTGTAGAGGAATCATGACTTTTTATTTCTTCGTCATTTTTCAACTCGGGCAAAATTTTGTTGGCGAGTTGCTTGCCCAGTTCTACGCCCCATTGGTCAAACGAAAATATATTCCAGATAACGCCTTGTACAAAAATTTTATGCTCGTACAAAGCTATCAAACTGCCGAGTGACTTCGGTGTTATTTCCTTTAGCAAAAAGGAGTTAGTAGGCTTATTTCCCTGAAACTCTTTAAAACATACAAGCTTCTTCATCGTATCTTCGGGCATGCCTTCCAGCTCGGCTTTTACTTCTTTTTCGTTTTTGCCATTCATCAGGGCTTCTGTTTGCGCAAAGAAGTTACTCAACAGCTTTTCGTGATGGTCACCAATAGGATTGTGGCTGATTGCCGGTGCAATAAAATCGCAGGGAATAAGGATGGTGCCCTGGTGAATTAACTGGTAAAAAGCATGTTGCCCGTTGGTTCCAGGCTCGCCCCAGATAACCGGACCAGTGGAGTAAGAAACGCGGTGACCTGTGCGATCTACACTCTTGCCATTGCTTTCCATATCACCCTGCTGAAAATAGGCTGCAAAGCGATGCATGTATTGGTCGTAGGGCAAAATAGCTTCGGTTTGTGCACCAAAAAAGTTGATATACCATATACCAATTAAGCCCATCAGCACCGGAATATTTTTATCGAAAGAAGTGTTTTTAAAATATTCATCTATGGTATGAGCACCTTTCAGTAGTTTTTCAAAATTATCAAAGCCAACGGTTAATGCGATAGACAAACCAATAGCACTCCACAGCGAATAACGGCCGCCCACCCAATCCCAGAATTGGAACATATTTGCCGGATCAATACCAAATTTTATCACCTCTTTTTCGTTGGTGCTTAAGGCCACAAAATGTTTGGCAACGTCCTCTTCATTCATTGCCGATTTCAAAAACCAGTCGCGCGCCGTGCGGGCATTGGTCATTGTTTCCTGCGTGGTAAAGGTTTTGGAGGCAATGAGAAATAATGTTTCTTCGGGCGTTACTTTTTTCAGTGTTTCGGCAATATGGGTGGCATCTACATTACTTACAAAATAAGCCTGGATGCCTTCGAGCCAATACGGCTTCAGGGCTTCAGTAACCATCACGGGTCCCAAATCGGAGCCGCCAATGCCTATATTTACAATGTATTTTATCTTTTTACCCGAATACCCTTTCCACTCGCCGGTATGTACTTTTTCGCAAAAATCTTTCATTTGCTGTAGCACCTTATTTACTTCCGGCATTACATCCTGTTCATCACTGTAAATGGGCTTGTTGCTCAGGTTGCGCAAAGCAATGTGCAGTACCGAGCGGTTTTCTGTTTCATTAATCTTTTCCCCGCTGAACATGGCTTCAATGGCTTCCTTCAGTTTGCAGTCCTCTGCCAGTTGCAGCAGTAGTTGCAGCGTTTTGGCAGTAATGATGTTTTTAGAATAATCAAATAAAATTCCTTCAGCCGTGAGCGAAAATTTAGAGAAGCGGTCTGCATCTCTGGCAAACAAATCTTTCATGTGGGTGCGGCTCATTTCCTCTTCAAAATGCCTTCTCAGCAATAGCCAGGCCTGGGTAGTGGTGGGATTGATTTTTGGAAACATAATTGTAACAGTACTTTTCTGTATGTTGGTTTGTTGTTATTAAACAGCTAAAGTACGAAGATAGGCGTTTTGCATATCGAAGAAGGGTTTGGTAAAAATTGGGGATAATTGGAGCGAAAATGGGCATTACACAAAAGCCGGGCGAGAAATATAAGAAATTATTGATAATTTTCAGTTAACGGGGACAAATATTTTTTGTAACTTTGCCTGCTGATTTGTAAACAGCGGTGCAACCGGCTAAAATGCTTAATAGATTCGATTTTAAAATAAAACAAGCAAGTAACCACTATGAGGCAGCTTAAAATTGCCACCCAGATCACCAATCGTGACTCGCAGGCCGTAGAAAAGTATCTGCAGGAAATCTCTAAGATTCCGATGATCACTCCCGAAGAGGAAACCACACTGGCACAGCGGATCAAGATGGGTGACCAGAGAGCACTGGACAAACTCGTGCAGGCCAACCTCCGTTTCGTGGTATCTGTGGCTAAGCAGTACCAGCACCAGGGCCTTTCGCTTAGCGACCTCATCAACGAGGGCAACCTCGGTTTGATAAAAGCAGCCCAGCGTTTCGATGAAACCAAGGGCTTTAAATTTATTTCGTACGCAGTATGGTGGATTCGCCAGTCCATCCTGCAGGCGTTGGCAGAGCAGGGCAGATTAGTCCGCCTGCCTCAAAACAAAATTGGCACCTACAACAAAGCCAATAAGGCTTACATGGCTTTTGAACAGGAACATGAGCGCGAACCTTCTACCGAAGAGCTGGCTGATATTCTTGAAATGAGCGAAACGGAAATCAACAACATTTTCCAGAGCAACACGCGCCACACTTCGCTGGATGCACCCGTGCATGAAGCCGAAGACGTAGCAATGGGCGACCTGCTGGAAGGTAACGACGATACCGATGATGATGTGATGAAAGATTCGCTGCGCGAAGAAATCCGCCGCGTACTTAAATCACTCTCACCCAGAGAAGCAGAAATTGTGAATGCTTATTTTGGACTGGATGGAGAAAGCGGCAATACCATTGAACAAATTGGTATGAAGTACGACCTGACCAAAGAACGTATCCGCCAGATTAAAGAACGTGCCATCAAACGCCTGCAAAAAGCAAGGTACAGCAATGCGCTGAAAGCGTATTTGGGATAATTTGTTTTACAAAGTATTATTAATAAAGAGCCGGCAAATATTGCCGGCTCTTTGCTTTTGATAATGAGCTTCCTGGCAGCAACACCGCTTGTCTTATATGAAATTTTAATATCTCTATTATACAAAGGTTGTTTGCGGCAAACTTCTTTACAGTTATTTTGCAGCTTATATGCAGGAGGAAAAGGTTGTTTATAAAAACAGCGTTATTGCTTACAAAAAATATGGACAGGGCAATCGCTATATGCTGTGTTTTCATGGCTTTGGTCAGACAGGCTACCGCTGGGGCATACTGGAGCCTTTCCTCGGCAACAAGTTTACGCTCATAGCTTTTGATCTGCCCTTTCATGGCGATACGATGTGGAATAAGCAGGAAAATTTTACAGTGGAAAAACTGGTTGAAATAATAAAACAGGTATTGCCAAAAAATCACGATAAGTTTTACCTCCTGGGTTACAGCATGGGTGGCAGAATTGCCCTGCGTCTGCTGCAGCAAATACCCGAACAAATACAAAAAGTGGTGCTGCTGGCGCCGGACGGGCTGCACAAAAACTTTTTGTATCGCTTTGCCACACATACTATTGTTGGCAGAAATATCTTTTACAAAAGCATGAGAAATCCGCGCCTGCTTTTTTCCTTAGCAAAACAGTTACACGCCAGAGGCGCCATCAGCAAAGGGTATATTAATATGGCGGAATTATATATGAGCAGTGAAACGTCGCGGATGGCTATTTATTACCGGTGGATGGGCACGCGGTATTTTCAGCCTAACCTAAACCTCCTCAAAAACCAGATAGTAAAATATCGTATTCCGGTGGTAATGGTGTTTGGTAAAAGTGATAAAATTATTATTGCAGATAAAGGTATTTTATTTACAAAAGGTTTAGAAAATTATACCACTATAAAGCTGTTGGATACCGGGCATTATTTTTTACGTGAGAATTACGCGCCTTTAATTGCATCGTTCTTTGATGATGATAAATAAGTTTCTTTGCAGCCATGCCGCTTTTGTATATCCTCTGTTCTTTGTTGTGTGCAGTATATTGTAGTATTATTATTGCTTACCGAGTTTGGTTTAAAAAACTACAACCTTTTCAGCCAACTGATGCTCCTGATCAATACCAATCCTTTTCTGTTATTATTCCGGCAAGAAATGAAGCAGCAAACATTACCAATTGCCTACAATCCATTATAACGAATAACTATCCGCAAGCATTTTTTGAAATAATTGTAATAGATGACTTTTCTACAGATAACACACCGGAATGTGTAAGAAAAATGCAACAACAGTACAGCAACATACAATTATTATCGTTGGAAGCAATGATTGGCAAACGTTCCATGTTGGCTTATAAAAAGAAAGCCATTGAACTGGCAATTGAGCAAGCAAAAAGCAATTGGATCGTAACTACCGATGCGGATTGCATTGTGCCAAAAAACTGGTTAAGTAATTTAAATAATTATATCCATCAAACAAACGCTGTATTTGTAGCAGCACCGGTATCATTTATCAATACACATTCTTTTATTAGTCTTTTTCAGTGTCTCGATTTTATGAGCCTGCAAGGCATTACGGCAGCCGCTGTTTCTGCCGGTGTGCATAGTATGTGCAATGGTGCCAACCTGGCTTATAGCAAAGCGATTTTTTATGCAGTGGATGGCTTTAAAGACATAGATACTATTGCCAGTGGTGATGATATGCTGCTGATGGGTAAGATACAAAAGCAGTATACCGGAAAAACAGGATACCTATTTAATAATAACAGCATTGTACAAACGCTTCCAATGCCAACATGGAAAGATTTTATTAATCAACGCATACGCTGGGCAAGTAAAACAGGTAAGTACCAGGATGGAAAAATTATAGCTGTTTTGGCGTTGGTGTATTTGTTTAATTTATCGCTTTTAGTACTATTCTTCAGCTGTTTTTTGGTGCCCAAACTGTTTATTTTTTGGCTACTTTTATTAATTATAAAAACGGTATGCGAACTAAGTTTTATAATACCGGTTGCCCGCTTCTTTAAGCAGGAAAAGTTGTTAATATGGTTTCCGGTTATGCAGCCTTTTCATATTGTTTATACTGTTGTTGCAGGCTGGCTGGGCTTGTTTGGGAAGTATCAATGGAAAGATAGAAAGGTGAAGTAACACTCACCCCTGCCCCTCTCAACAAGTGGAGAGGGAAACGAAAAGGCTGTCACCGAAGTGTAAGGCGGATTTTAATTTTTGTATCAACGCTGGCAGGTTCGGAATCCTGCTAACGTTTTTCCGTCATTGCGAGGCACGACGTAATCTGTGGATTTTAATAACATCAAAATATACCTTTAGAATTAGGGCTATTTCACCTGTTAGATTCTTGAACCTGACACATGAATGTTTCACAACTAAGCCACCTATATGGATTTACAGCTACTCACAAATTGCTTCGCTATCGCTCGCAATGACGACGCGCGTACAGGTGTTGCAGTGAGTGATGGCACTGGTAGCGCCAGAGGCTACATCAAATACTTCCTATATGCCCTACACCACCCGTTACCAAAACAAAAAAGCCTGCAAAAATTGCAGGCTTTTTATATGCTACTATTTTTAAAAATTAATGATGGTGGTGGTGCAATTTGCTTGCAAAATCGTCTGCCGAGATAGGCTCTTCAGTACTCTGTACCTGGTCTAACAAGATATCAAACAGCTTGGCAGCCTGTATTTCGTTGTAGCTTTGCTCTACAAATTTTTTATCCTGCATCATGCGGTTGGTGTAGTCTTCCATCCACGACAAATCGCCAAAGTTTTGCCCGCCCATATAGCTCATCAGGCGCTGCTGGGCAAATGTCCTGATTTCATCGGGGCTTACAGAAATATTGTTGTCCTGAATAAGCTTAGTGGCAATCAAACTCCACTTCAACTGGCTTTCATATTTAGGATATTCTTCGTTTACCTCTTCCTCGGTTTTTTGCTGTTCGCCATTCAACTGCAACCAACGTTTTAAGAAGCTTTCCGGAAATTGCAATTGGGTATGATCGGTAAGCGCATGAAAAATCTGGTCTTGTGCCTGGCTTCTGCTTTGTGCATCATAATAAGCCTCAATCTCTTTCTTTACCTCTGCACCAAAGTCTTCTTCAGCAGTAATATTTCGTCCGGGATAAACGGTATTAAAAAACTCCTCGTTCAATTCCGACTTTTCTACTAATCCAATCTTTTTGATGGTCATCAAAAAGTACTTATCTGCATCTATATCGCTATGGTTATCCAGTCCCAGATCGCTCATTACCAATTCCCTTTCTTTTGGCTCGAGCGCTTTGCTCAACTGAATCAGAATGGTATCCTCTACCTTTTTTTCGCGCAATTGCGTTTTTACGTCTTCCGTAAAATACTTCAGTAAAAATGAATTGTCTTTTTGAATGCCACCTTCTATAGGATTACCTTCGGCATCAGCCTCTTTCAGTTCTACATTCAACACGTTTTCATCATTGTCAATCACATCCGGGTTGGTCATTTTGCCACTGCGGATTTGCAAACGGTTGATTTCATCGTTCACCATTTCTTCGGTTACAGTCACTTTGTAACGTGTAACGTGGATGTTGTGAATATCTATATTTATTTCAGGCTTATAGCCTACTTCAAAATCGAAAGTATAATCAGCGGGATTAAAAACATCCAGCCTTTGTGAGTCGCTGGGTAGCGGCAATGGCTGGGCAAGAATATCCAGTTTTTCTTCGGTTACGTAGTTGTTCAGTTCTTTTTCTACGGTGCGCAATACTTCATCGGTAAACACACTGCTGCCATACATTTTTTTCACCAGCCCGGGGGGCACCATGCCTTTGCGGAAGCCGGGAATATTGGCTTTCTTAGCATAGTCTTTCAGGCTTTTTTCAAATGCGGGCAGGTAGTCCTGCTTTGCTATATTAACGGTGAGTTTATCGTTTAAAGGACCGATGTTTTCTCTGGTAACGGTAGCCATTGTAAGTGAAACCCCCGTCCCTAAGGGGGGTGATTTTAGTGTAATAGTAATTAAAAAGCCCCTTTAGGGAATGGGGCTTTGGTGTGCGGATGATAGGAATCGAACCTACATGCCTTGCGGCGCTAGATCCTAAGTCTAGTGCGTCTGCCAGTTTCGCCACATCCGCAAACGGGGCGCAAAAATAATGGTTTTAGCAGAATAAACAAATCGCGAAAAAGATGTAACTACTTTATAACAGAATTAGCTGCCTGGTAAATGGATTAGTTGATGTTTGGCACTGTGCTTTTCAAATTCCCATTCCAGAACGTTGCCGTCTTCTTCGTCATAAACTGTTCCCAAACATTTAAATCCATTCTTTTTTAATATCCTGATGGACGCGAGATTATCTGGCAACGTTCTGGCGGTTATTTGCAATGTTGGGTCGGTTTGAAAAGCTAACAGGGTTAATTGCCTGCAAATCTCAGTACCTATCCCTTGCCCCTGATAATTCTTAAATGTCCCATAAGCAATTTCCACTTTGCCGTTTATGGGTTTTCCTTTATAACCACCGCCGCCGATAATTTCTACTCCATTAAAGGTTATAAAATAGCCGATCCAGGGCTTATTGAAACCTACTTTTTTATAAAAAGGCGGATATACTTGTAATATTTCCACACATTCCGGATGGTTGTTGAACTGCGTATTTTTCGCTTCATCTATGTCTATTGGCAAAAAGATCAATGGAGACATGGTATAGTATTATGAAGAGTGCTTAAAGCATGATAATTTGATTTTCATCTAATATACTTTCCAATCACCGGAAAGAGTTTAAACTCTTTCCTTTCTACCTGTACAATAAACCATGCATACAAACTAATCAGAATGGTTGCCACCAGCAGGCTAAATACGGTATTGCTCCACAACATCGTAATGCCTTTGTGTATGAAAAACAGGAGTAGCACAATCACTAAAAAAGCAAGTAATTTTTTCCACGCATAAGGTATGTAATAATGCTTTTGTCCCCATATATAACTCACCACCATCATGGTAGAATAACACAAAAAAGTAGCCCATGCACTCGCAACATAACTAAACCGGGGAATGAAAAGATAGTTCACCGAAAAAGTGATTGCCACACCAATCATTGTTATAATGCTGCCGGCCCATGTGCGGCTGGTAATTTTGTACCAGATACTCAGGTTGATATAAATGCCAAGACTCATATTTGCAAGCAATAGAATAGGCACTACTTTCAACCCCTCCCAATATTTGGGTGCTATAAAATACTTCCATATGGGTATATACAATACCACCACCAAAAACATGAGTGTAATAGTAAGCACAAAGAATTTCATTACACGGGCATACGTTCTGGGTGCATCTTTACCTTCTGCCTGCTTAAAGAAAAATGGCTCGGCGCCCATGCGGAATGCCTGTATAAAAAGGGATATTAAAATAGCCAGTTTATAACACGCGCTGTAAATACCTAATTGCTCTTTGGCAACCGAAGGCGGCAACCACCATCCGAGCATTAGCCTGTCGAAAGTTTCATTCACCGTATAGCCCAAGCCTGCGATTAACATGGGGAAAGCATAGACAATCATGTCCTTCCAGACGGGAAAACTAAATACAAATTTCTTTGGTAACAGCCATTTCAAAAGCAATAACAATGTAACGCCGGATTGAAAGATATTCGCAATCAGCACATATACAATGGGGTTCGTTCGCGGACTGTAAAACAAGACTACCCAAGAGTTGCCGCCATTTTTGTTGTATTCATACGGACAGTACATTACAAAAAAAGCGGTCAGCCCTATGTATAAAATAATACCGATGATTTTTATCAGGGCAAATAACCGTGGTCTGCCTTCGTTGCGGATTTTGGCGAAAGGAATAGCGCTTAAGGCATCCATCACAATAATAAAAATGCTAAGCTGCACCAGTACAGGAAATTCCTTTAGCTCGGTAATCTTAATCAACAATCCTTGATTCAGCCACAACAATACAGCAAACACCGCTGTGCTCAACAGCAAACTGATAGAAGCTGTACTGTCTATAATTGCCGTTTTTTCTTTGTTCTGTATAAACCGGAAATAAGCTGTTTCCATGCCATAGGTAAGCAGCACATTCATCAGCGGCATCATGGCATAAACGGCGCTCATACGGCCAAAATCGGCTATTGTTACAATAGCCGAATAAGTAAGAATAGGAGTCAGTAAATAGTTAATAAATCTTGCCGCTATACTGCTGACGCCATACCACAACGTTTGACCGGCAAGGCTTTTTATGCTCAAAGGAAAGTGTTTTTATATTTAAGAAAGCTGCGGGCTATGAGCTTCGGGCCGTGAGCAATAAGCTACAAACCACAAGCTTCAGGCTGCAAGCAGAAGGTTGTAAACAGAAAATTTACCTATCAGGCTATCAAGCTCGTAGCTTACGGCCCGAAGCTATTACTAATATCCATCTCCATCTAATATATTGCCCAGCCCCCCGAGAATGCTACCTTCTTCCTTACGCTGCACGGTAGCATAGCTTAATATACGCGAAGCTAACCGGCTCACCGGCAACGTTTGTATCCATACTCTGCCGGGACCACGCAGTGTAGCAAAGAACATACCTTCGCCCCCAAAAATGGTATTTTTTATACCTCCTACGAGTTGAATGTCGAACTGCACACCGGCGGTAAAACCTACCAGGCAGCCGGTATCAACCTTCAGCATGTCACCAGCTTCCAATTGCCTCGCAAATACATGGCCGCCGGCATGCATAAATGCCATGCCATCACCTTGCAGTTTTTCCATAATAAAACCTTCGCCGCCAAATAAGCCGGTACCCAACCGGCGCTGAAATTCTATGCTGATACTCACCCCTTTGGCAGCACACAAAAAAGCATCCTTCTGGCAAATAACCGAACCGCCAAGCTGCTCCAGATTCAACGGGATAATTTTGCCGGGGTAAGGCGATGCAAAGCTCACCCGTTTTTTGCCATTGCTTACATTGGTAAAAGCCGTCATAAAAAGGCTCTCCCCTACCAACAGGCGCTTGCCGGCACTCAGCAATTTGCTGAAGATGCCACCCTGCTGTTGCTGGCTGCCATCGCCAAAGATGGTTTGCATCTGAATACCATCGTCCATCATCATAAAAGCGCCACTCTCGGCCACAACTGTTTCCTGCGGATCCAGTTCCACTTCTACAAACTGCATTTCTTCGCCTGCAATGCGATAATCAATTACGTGATTGCGTATCATAAAGGTTATATTATGTTAGTTTTTGAAAACACCGCTCACCAGCCGGTAAGCAGCAAAATACATTACAATATTAGCAATAAGCAATACTATATTTATTACCATTAACACTTGATTCGCTTTCGTATTGAAGGGTATAAGACACAACAACGATACAACCAAACCTGCACCAAATAACAACGGTACATCTGATAGTGCTGGTTCTTTGCTATGCATCCATATCCATACAAACAGTACTACATATAGTATTGCAATTATCCATTGCGGCATTTTACTCTTTAGCATAGCTCTTTGTTAAACCAACTGCAGTTTCGCTTATCTGAAAAAAACAAAAGTAAATAGTTATGAAACATTTTGTGGTAAAGTATCTGATGCTGTTGGCTATTTGTTTTTTGTGCTCGCAACAAAGCCGCGCCCAACGGATTTATGTAACGGTGCAACCAGGGGCAACTGTTGTGGCGCGCCCAGCCGCACCTGCGCACACTTATGTATGGATTGAAGGAGAATGGATACCTATGGGAAGAACGTATGTGTATCAGCCGGGCTATTGGGTAGCGCCGCGCCCGCATTATGTGTGGATGCCCGGCCATTGGGCGCATATACGCCGTGGCTGGTATTGGGTAAGCGGCCATTGGGCACGGACATAACCGTACAAAAATGCAGCTTACAACGGGGCTGCATTTTTATTTTTGAATGAATTAAAAATGAGTAATACTCAAATAAATTCTGTAGCTACTTTTTAACGCCTGCACATTTCACCGGAAAATTATTTGCCACTCGCCAAACAAACTTGTAAAACATTAATTTTTAATTATTTATATAATGCAGTAATAAACTTGCCCACATTTTAATTAAAAGCAAAGTTTTAAAGAAATTTAAATATTTTTAGGCAATAAAATTATTACTGCATGAGAAACAAGAACTTCTGTGCTTTAGCAGTTACCTTGCTATTAGCATTTGGTGCAACAGCTCAAACAACAAAAACTTCCGGAGCAGATGCCAGCGAAGCTGCTGTAAAAAATCTGGTAATCAAAAACAGCAGTGCGCTTGGGCTTACCAGCAATGAGGCCAGAACACTACGTATTTCTTCGTCTTATTACGACAAAAATGCACAAGCTATCATGGCGTATTTGCAGCAAACCTACAAAGGCATAGACGTGTATAATGCCATTACAGTAGTAGCATTCAAAAACGGTCAGGTAATTTCTGTGCAGCCGGGCAGTGTACCAGTTATTGATAAAAAAATTATTGCTAAAACAATACTACCCAACATTGACGCAAAACAGGCATTGCGCAAAGCGGCAGCAGAAGTAAAAGAAGAGTTAAGCGAAAACGTACTTGCCTATGTAAAAAAATCAGCAGATGGCCAGGAGTTTGAGTTTATCCGCGAAAATGCCAACAGCATTTTTGTAAGATTGATGTGGGTGCCTGCTGATGATGAAGCCAACAATTACCTCCTTGGCTGGCAGGTAAGCCTCCACTCCCATGTGGGTAATGCGCTTTGGCTGATAAAAATAGATGCACAAACCGGCAACGTGATAAAGAAAGATAACTTAACGGTTAGCTGCAATTTTACCTCACCCAGGCATTTACACAAAATGGAGTGTTTTGAGCAGCCAGCTATTGCTGCAGAAGACAACATTTTACAGGCAGAAGCTGTAAACTCTGCCAAATACAACGTAATACCTTATCCTTTTTCCGATCCTAACTTCACAGCGCCGGTGCTGGTAACCAATCCATGGACAATGTTTGCCGATGCGGATGCGTACACACTTAACTGGAATAGCGATGCTGCCAAAGATTATGACAGCACGCGCGGCAACAACGTGTATGCACAGCCCGATCTTGATGGCAAAAATAATACACTTAAACAGGCTGCCAGATCTTCTACTGCTTTGCCCAACCTTACTTTTAACTTTACTCCCAACTTCAGCAAAGACGCTTTAAGTTCTGCACCTACACGCAACTTTGGTGTTACCAATCTTTTTTACTGGAACAATATCATGCACGATATGAGTTATCAGTATGGATTTGACGAAGCTGCAGGTAATTTCCAGAAAAGCAATTTAAACCGGGGTGGCAAGGGCAACGACTATGTAATTGCTGATGCGCAGGACGCGTCTGGTACCAACAATGCCAATTTTGCTACCCCTGCGGATGGCAGCAACCCAAGGATGCAAATGTTTTTATGGAGCCCATCTCCGTTTAAGACTTGCTTTGCAAATAAACCGGCTGCATTTACAGGTTTCAAAATGGCCTCGGAAAGCAGTTTTAGCACCAACAATAAAATAAAAAATGCCGGCGCCATTACTGCTAATGTTGTTATTTATAAGGATGCGGGCACAACTACTTCGCTGGGCTGTAACGCCTCTTCCAATGCAGCAGCACTCGCCGGCAAAATAGCGTATATTGACCGCGGTAACTGTGACTTTGTAACAAAGGCAAAAAATGCACAGAATGCCGGCGCTATAGCTGTGCTCATCGGTGATAATGTAGATGCACAATCACCTATACTGATGGGTGGTACAGACAACACCATTACCATACCCGCATTTTCCATTCTCAAAAGTGTAGCTGATTCTATTAAAGATTTCCGCCGGAGGGGTATTGTTGTAAATATTACATTACAACCCGGGCCCCAGATTGACGGTGACCTTGATAATGGCGTTGTCTCGCACGAATACACACATGGCATATCCAACCGGCTTACCGGCGGGCCTAATATTGCAACCTGTCTTAGCAACAAAGAATCGGGCAGTATGGGTGAAGGCTGGAGTGACTATATGGGTTTGATGGTAACTACCAACTGGGCTACTGCTCATGTAAATGATGGATTTAATATACCACGCCCGATTGGCAACTATGCTTTTGGACTAACGCCCGAGTTTGGTGGCATTCGCTATTATCCTTACAGCACCGATTTCAATGTGAATCCGTGGACTTATGACAGCCTTGCCAGCAGCGACCGCATCACCAATGGTGGCTTCCTGGTACCTTACGATCCGCATACCCCTGGTGAAGTGTGGTGCAATATGCTTTGGACAATGACCTGGGATATTATAGCACAGGACGGTATTAATGCATCCATTACCGATGCTTCCAAAACAGGCGGAAACATTGTAGCAATGAAACTGGTAATGCAGGGTATGAAAATGCAGAAGTGCAACCCCGGCTTTGTAGATGCCCGCAACGGCATTTTGGAGGCAGATACCTTGTTATTCGGCGGCGCTTACAGCAATATTATCTGGAAGGCTTTTGCAAAACGGGGCTTAGGCTACAGTGCAAATCAAAAAAAATCAAACAATCTGAAAGATGGTATTGCAGCATACGATTTGCCACCGGGCGTTAACAACTTTATTACTTTAAATTCTTTTGATGCGCGCAGGCAAAACGCAACTGCACAGCTTACCTGGACTACAAACCATGCTGTAAAAACCTCAAAATATATAGTGGAAAGAAGTAGTGATGGACAGGCATTTGCAGCCATTGGCACCGTGAAAGCAACTGGCAGCAATACCTTCAGTTTCGTTGATATACATCCGGCTGCAGGCAACAATATATACCGCATACGCACCGTTAGCAGCAGCAAAGACAATAAGCTTTCAATTGAACGCACAGTCACTTTTAACGGTGCGAAAGCCATTGTTATAGCCCCCAATCCTGTACGTAATTATTTAAAAATAACAATCCCTGGCAACACTCAGCAGTTGCAGGTAAAGGTATATAACAACACAGGTGGTTTGCTTACTGCTTCCAGCTTCAGCGGCACATCTGCTACCATTGATGTACGCACGTTAGCCGCCGGCAGTTATTATATTCATATTATTGGCGACAGCTTTAACTATAAAGAGCAATTTATAGTAGAATAATTGCTGTTTATTTACTTCATTCAAACAAAAGCTGCCTCTGTCATGAGGCAGCTTTTGTTTGTAAAACAACACACAAACTAACTCTTATCTGCTTTATGCAGCATGAAAAACCAATTGCCTTTTTCAATAAGGCATATATCTTGTTTCCTGTATTTAGTACTTTTTTCTCATAGTTTTAATAGTTGTGTGTAGAAAAAATTACCACGTTGCATACTTATGGAATTGCAGAAGGGAACGGCTGTATGTTAATAAACAGTACATTTTTCTTTACTACATAATGCCGGCTATTTACTGAAACAGAACACATAAAAGTTCAAAAATTTTTATCTGTACCAGTTTTAACGGTAGCAAACACTTTTATGGCATACTTATCTGAGACATAGTGGTTATTTAAAACAATTTATAAACGAACCTATTATGAAAACAGGAACTATGAACGACCAGTCAACAACAGCGCATTCTAAATTGAAAGAGCTGTTTGTAGAGCAGCTGCAGGATATTTACTGGGCTGAAAAAAAACTGGTAAAAACATTACCTAAAATGGCCGAAGCAGCCACCAGCGATAAATTAAAGCAGGCATTCAACAACCATCTTGAACAAACAAAAAATCATGTGAGCCGTTTGGAGCAGGTATTTATCAGTATAGGCGAAACTGCAAAAACCAGGAAATGTCCTGCCATGTCGGGCATTGCTGAAGAAGGAGAAGACATCATAGATGGAACGGATGAGGGCTCTGCACAACGCGATGCAGGATTGATTATTGCCGCACAAAAAGCCGAACACTATGAGATTGCCACTTATGGCGGGCTGGCGCAGCTTGCCGAAACCATGGGCTTTACAGAAGCTAAGAGCCTGCTTGGACAAACGCTGCAGGAGGAAGAACAAACAGATAAGCTGTTATCGCAAATTGCTGAAAGTGGCATTAACTACAAGGCAAGCCAGGAAAAAGTGTGAACTGATTGATGAATAGCTTTATTTTTTAAATGCTGCGTCTATGTCCTCAATGTATGTTAAGAATCATTTTAGCCCCCAACAATTTGGTGCAATACAATGTACTGTTAAGCTATCTATGCCTACATGTAATGCCGCAAAAGCTAAAACCGGCATAAGGACACATGTTTTTGACACAGAAGAAAACACAGGAAATAAAAGGTAGCAAAAAGGTCGGGTGTAATTACATCCGACCTTTTTCTTTCCGGTTATTCATAAAAAGCAATTAGCTCCTGCACACAGCATAATTACTATTTATATACCCATACTTAATAAAAAATGTTTTACAATGAAAAATACAGTTAGTGATTATCTAATCAAGCGTATGCACGAGTGGGGTATTACGCGCATATTTGGCTTTCCAGGTGATGGTATTAATGGTATTATGGGCGCACTCAACCGGCATAAGGATATCATGGATTTTATACAGGTACGCCACGAAGAAATGGCGGCGTTTATGGCTTGCGCTCATGCAAAATTTACCGGCGAAGTAGGCGTGTGCATGGCAACCTCGGGGCCTGGCGCCATTCATTTATTAAATGGATTATACGATGCAAAAAAAGACTCACAACCTGTAGTGGCTATCGTTGGTCAGCAGGCACGCCGCGCAATGGGCGGCGATTACCAGCAGGAAGTAGATTTGAATACTTTATTTAAAGATGTGGCAAAAGAATATGTACACATGGTAACGGTACCCGCACAAATGCGGCAGGTAATTGACCGTGCGCTCCGCATAGCACAATCCGAAAGAACAGTTACCTGTGTGATTGTACCTAATGATTTACAGGAAGAAGATGCCGAAGAAGCACCGCCACGCGAGCACGGCAGCATCTTTACCGGCGTAGGATATACAAATATTCACATTGTGCCTTCAGTAGCCGACCTGCAAAAGACAGCCGATATATTGAATGCAGGTAAAAAAGTAGCCATTCTCATTGGCGCCGGCGCCATTGGCGCGCACCAGGAAGTAGAACAGGTAGCGGAGTTGCTGGGTGCCGGCGTTGCAAAAGCGTTGCTGGGCAAAGCTGCATTAAGTGATTATTCTCCTTATTGTACCGGCTCTATCGGTTTGTTAGGTACAAAGCCAAGCTGGGATATGATGATGGACTGTGACACCTTATTGATGATTGGCAGCAGCTTCCCTTATTCTGAATTTTTACCAAAAGAAGGGCAGGCAAAAGGTGTACAGATAGATATTAACCCCAGAAAGTTAAGCCTCCGTTATCCAATGGATGTAAACCTTTTAGGCGGCAGCAAAGAAACCTTACAGGCGCTCATTCCGTTGCTCCAGCGCAAAGAGGATAGAGACTGGCTGAAGAAAATACAGGATAATAACAAAGACTGGGAAGAAATAATTGAAGCAAGGGCAAAGAATGAAGCAAACCCAATTAATCCGCAATTAGTGTTTTCCGAATTATCCAAGCGCTTGCCGGATACCTGTATTCTTTCTGCCGACTCCGGTTCTTCGGCAAACTGGTTTGCCCGCAACCTGAAGGTAAAGGAAACCATGAAAGCCTCGCTGTCGGGCAACCTCGCTACCATGTGCCCCGGCGTGCCGTATGCAATAGCAGCAAAATTTGCGTATCCCGATCGGGTGTCTATCGCACTGGTGGGCGATGGCGCCATGCAAATGCTGGGCAACAACGGTGTTATTACCATTGCTAAATACTGGAAAAGATGGGCTGACCCGCGCCTCATCATCATGGTGCTGCACAACAACGATTTGAACCAAGTAACCTGGGAACAGCGCGTAATGAGCGGTGATCCTAAGTTCGAAGGCTCTCAGGATATACCAGATTTTCCATATTCCAAATATGCAGAATTGGTTGGCTTAAAAGGCATTTTAGTAAACAAGCCCGAAGATATAGGACCTGCCTGGGATCAGGCATTTGCTTCAGACAAACCTGTTGTGATAGATGTAATCACCGACCCGAATGTACCTACCATTCCGCCGCATATTACGTTTACCGAAATGAAGAAATATGCTGAAACCTTGCTGAAAGGAGATCCCAACGAAGGCGGCATCATTAAGCAAACATTTAAAGATGTAGTAGAAAACATTTTACCGCATTAACATCAATAAAGCCTTAGTCATCAGGAATTATGCCACTGCTTTACAGTGTTGTTTAATAAGTGATGACTGACACCTTACCACTATGAAAATTAAAACGCTCACTACTTCGGTGTACACCGTTCCAACTGCATCGCCGGAAGCAGATGGCACATTTGAATGGAACAGTACTACCATGATATTGGTGGAGCTGGAAGCTGGCGGTAAAAAAGGTTTGGGCTATACCTATGCAAGCATTGCTGTAGCAACATTAATTGACAAATCGCTGAAGGATATGGTAATTGGCAAAGATGCGATGAACATCATTGCTATACGTACTGTGCTTATACAGCACATCCGCAACAACGGCGTTTGCGGCATTGCTTTTATGGCGGTGTCTGCCATTGACAATGCATTGTGGGATTTAAAAGCAAAAATTGTAGAATTACCACTTTGCACATTGTTAGGGCAGGCAAAAGAAGGCATGCTGCTTTATGGCAGTGGTGGCTTTACCAACTATACCGATAAGCAACTAAAAAAACAGCTTGAAGCATGGCTGCAACAAGAAGTAAAGTATGTAAAAATGAAGATTGGCCGCGATGAAAAAAGGGATATAGAACGCGTAAAAAATGCGCACCGGATTATCGGTAATGATGCAGCATTATTTGTAGATGCCAATGGGGCATATTCAGCACGACAGGCATTGTATATGGCAGAAGTTTTCAGCCAATACAATATCAGTTGGTTTGAAGAGCCGGTATCTTCTGATAATCTGGAAGGCCTGCAATTTATCCGCAATGGTGTACAACATTATATACAAATTGCTGCCGGTGAATATGGTTATCAATTGAATTATTTCAAGCACATGCTTAGCCATAAGGCGGTAGATGTATTGCAGGCCGATGCTACGCGCTGTGGTGGCATTAGCGGCTTTTTGCAGGTAGGACATTTGTGTGAAGCCTTTCAAATTCCGTTCTCTTCACACTGTGCACCGGCATTGCATCTTCATGCAGCTATTGCTTTGCCCAACTTTTATATCGCTGAATATTTTTACGACCATGAACGTTTAGAATCCCTGCTGTTTGATGGTGTATCGCCACCGCTCAATGGTATGCTTACTCCCGACTTAACCCGACCGGGATTTGGCTTGGAATTTAAATACCAGGATGCAGAAAAATATAAACGCTAAAAATAGTTTATCATGACAATGCAGCATACAAAAGCAAAAATGAAGGGCAATAAGGAAATTACAGATACTCCAAAGCCCAAAGTGCATATAAAAGACAACAACAAATCGCAGGTGAATAGTGTACAGGTAGATACCCGCTTTCAAACAAAATATGCTATAAATGTTGATAGAAAAGCATTAGCGCATGAATTGCAACATGCTGTAACGGGCGAAGTACGTTTTGATGCCGGCAGCCGTGCGTTATACTCAACGGATGCTTCGAATTATCGCCAGCTTCCTATTGGTGTAGTGCTACCCAAAACAGAAGAAGACATTATTAATACCATCCGCATTTGCAAAAAGCACAATGCCCCGCTTTTAAGTCGCGGTGGCGGCACCAGCCTTGCCGGCCAGTGCTGCAATGTGGCGGTAATGATGGATATGAGTAAGTATTACAATCAAGTATTAAACATTAATAAAGAAAAGAAATTAGTAACCGTACAACCTGGCATTGTACTCGATGAAATGCGGCATACCACCGAACGCGAAGCCGGGCTAACTTTTGGTCCTGATCCTGCCACACACGACCACTGTACATTAGGCGGGATGCTCGGCAATAACTCTTGCGGTGTGCACTCTGTAATGGCGCAGTTCTACGGCTATGGTGCACGCACATCAGACAATACAGAAAGCATGACTATTGTAACGTATGATGGTATTAAAATGAAAGTAGGCCCAACATCGGAAGAAGAATATGAGCAAATACAAAAGGAAGGTGGGCGCAAGGCAGAGATTTATAAAAAAATGCGTGACCTCCGCGATAAATATGCAGATCTAATCCGTACAAAATTCCCCAACATTCCGCGCCGTGTTTCCGGCTATAATTTACCTGCTTTATTACCCGAAAATGGTTTCAACGTGGCACATGCTTTAATCGGTTCCGAAAGCACTTTAATAACTATTACCGAAGCCACCTTAAAACTGATTACTACCCCCAAAGAACGCAGCCTCTTAGTACTTGGTTATCCAGGCTTGCCCGATGCCGGCTATGCAGTTCCCGAAATTATGAAGCACGAGCCAATTGGTCTGGAAGGCTTAGATGATTTGCTGATTGAATTTATGCGCCGCAAAGGTTTGAACATTAATGACATTCCCCTGTTGCCACAAGGTAATGCCTGGTTATTGGTAGAATTTGGTGGCGGTAGTAAAGAAGATTCTGACAACAAAGCAAAAGCATTGATGGAAGAATTGAAGAAAAAAAATAATCCGCCTACCATGAGTTTGTTTGATGATGAGGAGCAAGAACAAAAACTTTGGCAGGTGCGTGAATCAGGATTGGGCGCCACTGCCTGGGTGCCCGGCGAGCCCAATGGTGGTCCGGGTTGGGAAGACAGTGCGGTGGATCCTAAAAATGTGGGTGATTATGTAAAAGACCTGCGTGCCTTATTTGATAAATATGGATACAAGCCTTCCATTTATGGGCATTTTGGGCAAGGTTGTATTCACTGCCGCATTGGCTTCGATTTTTTAACGCAGGATGGTATTGAAAAATATAAACAGTTTACTATCGAAGCGGCGCATTTAGTAGTAAAGTATGGCGGCTCACTTTCTGGTGAACATGGCGATGGGCAGGCGCGTGGCGATTTACTCCACATAATGTTTGGCGATGAACTGGTGGAAGCCTTCAAAGAATTTAAAGCTATCTGGGACCCGCAATGGCGAATGAATCCGGGCAAAATTGTGGATACTTACGGGCAAACAAACGACCTGCGGATAGGTATTGATTACGATCCGCCGAAATTAAAAACGCACTTTCAATTTCCGGATGACGCGTATAGCTGGGAACGCATTACCCTGAAATGTGTGGGTGTTGGGGAATGTAGAAGGCATGAAGGCGGTGTGATGTGTCCAAGTTATATGGTAACCAGAGAAGAAAAACACAGCACCCGCGGCCGCTCCCGCTTGTTGTACGAGATGTTGCACGGCGATGTACTAAAAGGTGGCTGGAAAGATGAAAATGTAAAAGAAGCATTAGACCTGTGCCTGGCATGTAAAGGTTGTAAAGGCGATTGTCCCGTAAATGTGGACATGGCAACTTATAAAGCAGAGTTTTTATCACATTATTACAATGGCAGGTTACGTCCAAGAACAGCGTATGTTTTTGGGTGGATTTACTGGTGGAGCAGACTAGCTTCACATATACCAGGCATTGCTAATTTCTTCATGCACGCTCCTGTTATCAGCGGTATCGCTAAAGCCATTGCAGGCATTGCACCACAACGCAAAATGCCCAGGTTTGCCGAGAAATCATTCAAAAACTGGTTCTTCGAAAGACAACAAGAAATAAGATACGAGAAACGAGGTGCAAGGAACAAAATTCAAGAAGCAAAGAATGGCAAGATACAAGATGAAGCTACAGCACATCACACATCAAATATCGTACATCAAACATCTGAAAAAGTAATTCTCTGGGCAGACACGTTCAATAACTATTTTTTACCACAAACATTGGTTGCCGGTGTAGAAGTGTTGGAGGCAGCAGGTTTTGAAGTCATCGTTCCCAAAAAATCACTTTGCTGCGGCAGACCGTTGTATGATTTTGGTATGCTGAATACCGCTAAACGAATGTTGATTGAAATACTGGATACATTGCATGATGAAATAAAAGAAGGCATTCCCATTGTTGGTTTTGAACCAAGTTGTGTTGCCGTATTCCGCGATGAACTGCACAATTTATTTCCGCACAATGAACAAGCAACGCGGTTATCCAAACAGGTATTTACGCTGGGCGAATTTTTAAAGCAAAAGGCACCCGATTTTAAAATTCCTAAACTGGAGCACAAAGCCATTGTGCATGGGCATTGCCATCACCGTTCTATCATGAAGATGGACAGCGAAAAGAAAGTGCTGGATAAAACAGGGTTGGATTATGAAGTATTACCGACCACTTGTTGCGGCATGGCTGGCTACTTTGGATATGAAAAAGGTACGCATTATGAGGTATCTATAAAAGCCGGCGAACAATTGCTATTACCAGCAATTCGCAAAGCAGCTACATCCACCATCATTATTTCGGATGGTTTTAGCTGCCGCGAACAGATAGAGCAGGAAACTGATAGAAAAGGAATGCATTTAGCACAAGTGTTACAAATGGCTTTGCACGAGCAAAACGGTGAAAAAGCGGCTGCATTTCCTGAGCAAAAATATGTGGACGAAATGAAACTACATGGTTCCACAACCATTGATAGCCTGGCAAAAATTGCATCTGTTGTTGGTGTTGCTTTTACAGCGTATGCGATTACTAAAAGCATTATAAAAAGCATATAAGAACAAGAGACGAACCTTAGCAGAAACCGTCATTCCGAGCGGAGCGAGGCAATCTGTGGATGGTATTAAAACCGAAATCATTCATCAGTATTGATTTAGAAAAGAGCATAAAGTCAAAATGAGCCGTCAATAATGATTTCAGGCTTAGCACAGATTGCTTCGCTCCGCTCGCAATGACGAAGATGCTTCACTGTTAAACACATCATTCCGCCGCTGTTGGTGTTCTTCACCAACAGCAATAATATCGGTTATTTGCCGGTGAAGAACGCCGGCAAAGGCAAAATGAAGAATTTATCTTTTATCAGTTCAACAAGAGTTTACTACAATCATTTTAAAAACATATAACCTATGAGATGGAAATTACTATCCTCAGGCGACAAAGCCACCTACGCGCTCATCTTTGAAAGCGGTGATGAAGTGGTAGAAACGATGAAAACTTTTGCCAATGAGCACAGTTTAAAAGCCAGCAGTTTTAAGGCAGTGGGTGCCTTTAGCGAAGCAATGCTTGGCTATTTTGATTACACCATAAAAGACTACAAAAAAATACCGGTAAATGAGCAGGTAGAAGTGCTGTCTTTAATTGGAGATGTGGCATTGTATGGCGATGAGTCTCAAGTACACATTCACGTGGTATTGGGCAGAGAAAACGGCAATGCTATTGGCGGGCATTTATTACAGGCAAAAGTGCATCCAACACTAGAAGTAATACTGGAAGAGTCTCCTTCTTATTTGCAAAAGCGTATGGATGAAGAAACCGGTTTGGCACTAATAGTGATTGATTAAGGTCAAAAACAAATTATTGTATTTCCTGTTGCTATGCATTAAAGCATTTCTATGATACGTAATGCGCATTTTAAAATAAAAAGTCATGACAGATAATCAAACATTTAAAGACAAAGTAGTAGTTATTACCGGCGGCAGTGGTGGTGTGGGCAGGGCAACTGCCTGGGAGTTTGCGAAGCAAGGCGCTAAAGTGGTGGTGTTGGCAAGAGGACAGGAACAACTGGATGGAACGAAAAAAGAAATAGAACAATATGGCGGCAAAGCGTTGTGCATACCCACCGACGTAGCAAACCCTGATGCGGTGGAAGCTGCGGCAGAACAGGCAGAAAGAGAATTTGGACCTATTGATGTATGGATAAACAATGCGATGAATAGTGTGTTTGCGCCCTTTAAAGAAATAAAGCCCGAAGAGTTCAAACGAGTAACCGAGGTAACTTATTTAGGACAGGTATATGGCACTATGTCGGCACTAAAAAGAATGTTGCCCAGAAACAAAGGCGTCATCATTTTTGTAGGCTCTGCGCTGGCGTATCGGGGCATTCCGTTACAAAGTGCTTATTGCGGTTCCAAGCATGGCATACAAGGTTTGTTTGATTCGCTCCGTACCGAACTGATGCACGATAAAACCAATGTAAAAATATGCATGGTGCAACTGCCGGCTATGAATACTACACAGTTTGGCTGGGTGCTTAGCAAGTTGCCCAACAAGCCGCGCCCGATGGGCAAAGTATATCAGCCTGAGGTTGCTGCAAAAGCTATCGTATTTGCTGCTGCCAATCCACGCCGCGAAGTGTGGGTAGGCTATCCTACATACGAAGCAATCATTGGCAATAAAATTGCACCGTGGTATGCCGACTGGGTGCTGTCGAGAACCGGCTTTAAAGGTCAGCAAACAAACCAAAAAGCATCACCCAACCGGAAAAATAATGTATGGGAACCAGTGCCGGAAGACCGCGGTGCGCATGGCAATTTCAAAGATATATCTCACAACAAAAGCTTTACCCTATGGGCAGGCATGCACCGCACTGCTATGCGGATAGCAGCCGGTGCGGCAGTTATTGGTTTGATAGCATTGCTGGGAGGTAATAAAGATTGAAGTTATTACTTTAAACAAAAGCAATGGTGCATTTTACAGTATGAATAAACAGCAAACTTCAGAACGCTATCCGCCTATTGAAAACTATGGAGTCATCGGCAACCTCAACACGGTAGCACTGGTATCGCTTAATTGCTCTATAGATTTTTTATCCTACACCCGTTTCGATTCGCCTACCATCTTTTGCAAGCTGCTGGATGCGGACAAGGGTGGCAGTTTTTCGGTGTGCCCCGAAATGGTGAATATGGTATCCAAGCAGTTATACCTGCCCGATACCAATGTACTGGTAACCCGTTTTTTTGCAGAAGAAGGTATTGCCGAAATAATAGATTTTATGCCTATCCAGGATGGCAATCATGGCTGTACTATCATTCGCAAAATAGCTACTATACGAGGCAGAATAAAATACAACATGCGCTGCTCGCCGCGTTTCAACTATGCCGATACAGGGCATAGAATACATGAGGAGAAGGATGCTTATATATTTACACCCAACAAAGGCGACCAACCTCCTTTTAAATTGTACAGTACCCGCCCGCTCACCCGCGATGGGCAGGATGCAACTGCTTCTTTTACCTTAAAGGAAGGAGAATACACCTGTATGGTACTGGACGCACACGAAAAAAAAGGAAGTGTAAAAGGAAAATTAGAAGATTATGTAGAGAACAGCTACCAGGCAACCATACGCTTTTGGCAAAACTGGCTGTCAAACTGCACATATAATGGTCGCTGGCGCGAAGAAGTAAACCGCTCGGCATTAGCGCTCAAATTATTATTCTCCAAACAATATGGTTCCATTATAGCCGCTGCGACTACCAGCCTGCCAGAAACCATTGGCGGCGAGCGCAACTGGGATTACCGTTATACCTGGATACGCGATGCAGCTTTCTCCATGCATGCTTTTCTCGAGCTTGGTTTTATGGACGAAGCAAAAGCATTTCTGCAATGGGTAAGAAAGCGAAGCACCGATGAAGAACTGCAACTAATGTTTGCCATTGATGGCAGAACCGACCTGAAAGAACTTGAGCTGGCGTATATGGAAGGATATAAAGGCTCGCAGCCGGTGCGTATAGGCAATGCTGCACATGCTCAGGATCAGATGGATATTTACGGCGAGTTGCTGGAAACTATTTATATCTATGTAACGCATGGTGGCGACCTCACCTATGATTACTGGAAAATAATAGTAGAATACATTGATTATGTAATAGAAAACTGGCACAAGCCCGACTGCAGTATATGGGAAGTACGTGGCGAAGAAAGAGAATTTCTTTTTTCGCGCATGATGTGCTGGGTAGCGATGGACCGGGCCATTAAAATAGCCGACCACTTTTCGTTTCCGTACGACTTCTTACAATGGCGCACTGTACGCGATGATATATACAAAGACATTTACGAAAATTTCTGGAATGAAAAAAAGCAATCTTTTGTACAATCGAAAGGCTCTTACATTGTAGATGCAAGTGCACTGCTGATGCCAATATTGAATGTCATCTCTCCTTTCTCCAGAAAATGGGAACTTACCATGGATGCCATTGACCGCGACCTGCGCTCCGATGTACTCGTATATCGCTATCGCGAAGACAGTGATGAGGTGGATGGTTTGAAAGGCAAAGAAGGCACGTTTACCATTTGCTCCTTTTGGCATGTTGAATGCCTGGCACTCAGCGGGCGTTTAGAAGAAGCGAAAGAACATTTTGAGAAGATGCTCGGCTATGCTAATCACCTTGGTTTGTACTCCGAGCAAATAGGTATGCGCGGCGAGCACCTGGGCAATTTTCCGCAGGCTTTTACCCACCTCTCTTTGATAAGTGCTGCGGTTGAAATAGACAAACAGGAATTAGCACACCGCAAAACCCTTCCATTTTTACACAAGGAAATGAAGTAAGCAGCTTTGCATTTTATAAACCACCGCAGTTTTTGTTAACTGTAGAGTTTTATTCAGTAAACCTGAAACATACTTTCGCTGTATAAGCAATTATTTATTTTTACAGTTACCCCATTCAAATTAATCATCCACAATACACAACTGGTGCATACTTACGCTGCCAGCTTCTCCAGTATTCGTACCTCATCTACTACTACCATACTTATCATTTCAAATTGGTCGTAAATGGTTTTTAAATCGGATAATGTTTTTCTTACTGTTGTTTCCAGTTCTGCCCTGCCGCTTGCTACTTCGTGGCGGCGCAATACCAGCAGTTCATTTACTTTCTTGCTTACTGGTATGGCAGGCTTTATTTGCGAAGCTGCTACTGTTTGATGATGTTCCAAAGCTTCGGCAGCTATTTGAAATTGTTTGTTGATTTGTTTAATAATAGGCACAAATTCATCAGAAGCATATTTATGCGCATTCCGTTGTGCGTAATAAGACAGCGAGGCAATATAAGAAGTAAGTGTATGGTTGGTGGCAACAAACTGGTGATAATGCTCCATTTTTACCTGCTTATTTTTCGGCTCAGACAGCATCCGCTGAAAAGTATCGGATAAATTGGCTAATGCTACAAAAGCATTCTTACGATATAATTTATAAAACGTCACATTCACCTGCTCACCGGTAAACATACAAGCCACCACATTGAAATATTTACGGTTTGCTTCCAAAGCTTCTTTTATTAAGCGGTCAATCTGCTCATGCTCCCACACAGGTAAGACCCATGCAGCCATAATAAATGCGATGACCGAGCCGATAATTGTATCTGCTACACGGTCACTTAATGCCTGGTGAAAGCCGCTTGGTCCTAAAAAACCAAGACTGATAAGAAGATACAGCGTAATAAAGGCACTGCTGATAAAGTAATTGATTCTTAATAAACTGTATGCCAATACCATGGTAATGATGAGCAGGATGAATAAGGCTGTTGTATCCTTTATCAGATAAATAATCAAAAAACCAACTGCTGCACCAGCGAGTGTACCTGCTACACGTTGCAGGTTGCGCTGGCGCGTAATGCTGTATGCCGGTTTTATGATAACCGCAATGGTAAGCAGTATCCAATAGCTGTGACCAAGCGGATAAAACAATGAAATAAAATAACCAACCAGCAAAGCCACCGTAAGACGTACCGCATGACGGAAATTGGAAGATTTCAATGTCAGATTGTTGAGCAGCAGTTTAGGATCCATTTCTGTATGTGATGTAAACTTTTCCAGTTCCACATCGTTCCGGTATTCACGGCTTATCATCTTATCATAGCGCGTACTACGGTGCAACCGCTTGATGCGTTCTGTAATATCCTGCAGGCTATAAATGATCTGGCGCAGCGCAATAAAGTCTTCAATGGTTTTGGTATTAATGTTTTCTTTACGCAAAACAATAAAGGCATCCATTGTTTTACGCTGCAGCGCATCCAGGTCTATGCTGTTTTGCGATGGCATACCGCGCTGCAGAGCCAGTCCAATATCGTGCAAATCGGCAGCAAGAATTTGCAATTGCGCTGCAATTGTTTCCAAAATACCGTCTTTTTCAAACTTTTTGTGCAACACAGCATAATCGTATTGCGATGTCATAATACGTTCCAGCAAATCAATGCTATCCAAAAAAATAGACATCAGCACGCGGCCACGCACAGAAGTTTCAGCTACAATCCGGCGCGTTTTATACAGTATTTCGCGTAATTCTTCTTGCTCCTGCCGTATCGTAATCTGGCTTTGCATAAGCAAGTTTTGCAGTTCGGCATAGTCTGGGTTGTCTTCATAAAACTTTGCTTTTACTTCGAGGTAATTAGCCAGCTCAATAATATGGTTGCCTACCAGTTGCTGTATCATTTTGTAGGGCCGCAGGGTGTGCAGCAATAAACTCAGGATGGTGTACCAAACGCCGCCTGCTGTAAATAAAAGCGCTTCCTTCAGCACATTCATGTGTCCTGCAAGGTGCCCGTCTATATTGAATATAAAAACAATGAGTGCTACCAGGCCGATAGAACTTGCGCGACTGCCATATACAGCTATCAGCGAGAGCAACATGCCAAAAAAAACAATAGCCGGCGTTACAAGCCACACATTTGCATGCAGGCTGCCGGAAATAATGATAACTGCAAAATTGACCAGCATGCCGGTTACCAGTCCATTAATGCGGTGTCTAACCGGACCGGGGCTGTCGGTAAGTCCCGTAAACATAGCGCCAAGCGGCAATATAATCATTGCGCCCAGCAGATTATAATGGTATAAAATAAGAGAAGGAATGAGGGCGGCAGCCGTCATGCGGATACCGGTGTACAGGTTTTGACTGCTTAAAAAGTTCCGGATTTTGTTGGTGGCTTCCATTAGCGGAAAGTTAGTACTCAGCTACCAAAAAGTAGCCGTTCTTAAAGTATAATTAAAATAATCAACATTTTATGAACATGATTTTTTCGCTTCTATATTTGGTATCAAATTAGTATTTCTAAAAACATTAGTTAATAAAAACGTGAGGAGATGGAAAGGGAATTAATATTACTTGCGCCTAAGGATTCTGTTCTTACCGCTGAAGAAATTGAGATTGAAAAGCGAAACATGAAAAAGTTGTTTCCTTATATTGAATCTTTCAATGCGTTTCTTATTACCAACGAAATTTTAGACGTAGTAGAGCGGAAAAAAATTACAGGTCGTCACCGCCTGCTGAGAGCTTTTTGCGGCGAAAGGTCGGAGCACGAACTTTTTATTATTTGCAACAACTAAAAAGAAAGCGTGAGTACACACCTACGCTTTCTTTTTAGCGATATACTCATTTAACGTTTTAACGTTTAAAGCCCGGCATGCGTCCCATTCCTGCCGGCATGTTATTCATCATCTTCATCATGCTGCGCATCTGGTCAAATTGCTTCATAAATGCATTCACATCGCTCATTTGTTTTCCGCTGCCTTTGGCAATGCGCATTTTACGCCGTTGATCAATAATATCGGGGTTTGCACGTTCCTGTGGCGTCATAGAGTGTATAATAGCTTCCACACCTTTAAAGGCATCATCGCTGATATCTATATCTTTTATGGCTTTACCTACACCCGGAATCATTGCCATCAGGTCTTTCAGGTTGCCCATTTTCTTTATCTGCTGCAATTGATCCAGAAAATCCTGAAAATCAAACTGGTTTCTGCGTATTTTTTTCTCCAGTTTTTTCGCCTGTTCCTCATCAAACTGTTCCTGCGCTTTTTCTACCAGCGATACAATATCGCCCATACCCAAAATGCGCTGCGCCATACGGTCGGGATAAAACACATCGAGTGTTTCCATTTTTTCGCCGCTGCTTACAAATTTGATAGGCTTTTGTACCGTGTATTTGATAGATAAAGCCGCACCGCCACGCGTATCACCATCCAGTTTGGTAAGCACTACACCGCTGAAATTGAGGCGGTCGTTAAAGGCTTTTGCCGTATTCACCGCATCCTGACCGGTCATGCTGTCCACTACAAACAATATTTCGGTAGGATTTACCGCATTTTTGATGTTGGCCACTTCGGTCATCATTGTTTCATCAATAGCTAAGCGGCCTGCGGTATCTATAATTACTACATTTTTATTCTTTGTTTTTGCCTCATTTATTGCGTTTTGGGCAATTGCCACCGCATCTTTATTGTCCCTTTCGGCATATACTTCCACACCTATCTGGTTGGCAAGCACCGTAAGCTGATCAATTGCCGCCGGGCGGTAAATATCTGCTGCTACCAGCAGTGGAGCTTTGCCCTTTTTGGTTTTAAGATAATTAGCCAGCTTGCCGCTGAAAGTAGTTTTACCGCTACCCTGCAAGCCGGCAATGAGTATCACTGCCGGGTTACCGCTGCTATTGAAGTTGGCTTCGGTGCCGCCCATCAGTTCAGTGAGTTCATCGCGCACAATTTTTACCATCAATTGTCCGGGGCTGATGGCGTTCAATACTTTTTCGCCCAGCGCCTTATCTTTTACTTTATCAGTAAACTCTTTAGCTATCTTATAGTTTACGTCAGCATCTATGAGTGCGCGGCGTATATCTTTTACGGTATTGGCAATGTTGAGGTCCGATATTTTGGCTTCGCCTTTCAGGTTCTTAAATGCCCCTTCCAGTCGCTCGGATAAACTGTTAAACATGTATCTGTTATTTAAATCTTTTAAATAAATTATCTTATTAAGAGTTGCCAAATGCAAGCTATGCCCGCTTTCAGCAAGGCTGCGAAGTTAATAATCAAAAAAATAGATTAGCAAAGCGGTTAAAGAAATATAGCAGCTTAGTTTAAAAATAAAAAAGCGAATGCGCTTTGGCATTCACTTTACCCTTCGTCTCTTGCACACAATTATTTTTGTACCATCAGTTTATAGGTATATACAAACCTGTCGCGCGTAAATACCTTTATAATGTACATACCGTCTGAAAAATTACCTAGATCAACACTGTTATTGCCGGTTTTTATAATGTTCTTATACACCGGCGTACCATTGGTGTTGTAAATCACTACCTGTCCATTATCTTCTCCTTTAATGCTATTAATGTAAATATTGGTAGCACCGGATGCAGGATTGGGAAATAACCGCATATTAGCCGAACTGGTGCCTCGCTGGTACAAAACAGGCGTGTAAGTATATGCATTCATTACCACGTTGTTTTGTGGTACGGTAGTATCCTGCTGTGCTTTAAGGGTGTTTGTAGCTGCCAGCATCATCACTGGTAATGCTAATGCAACAAGTAAATTTCTGTACCTCATATTCATTACTTTTACTATAAAAACCAATTGTAATACCGTGCCAAAGTATTGAGTGCAAATGGTTTTTAACTGTGGAAGCGAGTGGCAGTATTGTTGCTTTTTTTGCTACTTTGCACACTTTATTACACACAACTTACAGAATATGATACAGCGTTCACAGACACTCTGGTTGCTGCTTGCGGCAGTTTGCGCTTTTCTCACCTTTATATTTCCGTTTTACAACCTTAATACACTTTTGGTAACCGATTCGGGTGAGTTTACGGCAACGCATCACATTGTTATAACTATACTCACTTCTATCCTGGGCGCCTTGTGTTTGTTTCTGATATTTTTATATAAAAACCGAAAGTTGCAACTGCGGCTGTCATTCGTAGCCCTCCTGCTAAGCGCCATAACCGTTTGGCTGTATTTTTATTATAAAGATGAATCGGTGAGCGGTGTTTCACTATTTTCCATCTTTACTTTTTTAATACCTATATTTATACTGATGGCAATACGCGGCATCTACCGCGATATTAAGCTGATAAAGAGTTTGGATAGAATAAGATAGAAAGGGAAAAATCAGTTAAGTTGCACTGATGGCAGCCGGTATAATTGCCCGTCGTAAACAAACAATTCTTCAATGGTATAAGTCCAGAAAGGATACAATGGAGATTTTCGCAGGTATTTTCAATTTCTTCTTTAGATAATGCACTGAAGGTAATCCAAATGCTTTGTGATTCCATACTCACCAGGTAACAATCCACTATACATTTATTGATGAGATAACCGATGTACGTGCGGTGCGGTGGTACCAACTGCATAAATTCTTCGGTTATCTCAAACGATATAATGACCTGGTACTTTTTCATTCATAAACAATTTACGTCCTCATAATCTCCAGTCAATCAATTCATTTACCCATTCTCCTTTGTAAGGAGCAGCAATGCGGATATAATTATCCGTATAGCCTTCCATCATGCCCTCTTTGTTGTGGTCTTCAAATAATACTTTGCGTGTTTGTCCGGCATGTTGCTGTGTAAAATACTGCATTTTCATGTAAGACAAATTGCGTAGTGTTTTATTACGCTGATGCCTGACATGAACCGGCACTACCGGCTCAATTTCCAGCGCTTTTGTATTATCTCTTTCGGAATAAGTAAAGACATGCAGATAGCTTATATCCAAACTGTGCAAAAAATCAAAGGTTTCTTTAAAATCTTCTTCTGTTTCACCCGGAAAACCTACAATCACATCCACACCAATACAGCACTGCGGCATCAGGCTTTTTATCCAGGCCACTCTTTCCGCATACAACTCGCGGCGGTAGCGGCGGCGCATGGCACCCAGTATTTTATTGCTGCCGCTTTGCAGCGGGATATGAAAATGCGGCATAAACCTGTTGCTACCGGCTACAAAAGAGATAATCTCATTGGTGAGCAAATTGGGCTCTATCGAAGAAATGCGGTAACGCTCAACACCTTCTACTTTGTCCAAAGCAACAATCAGATCATAAAAGCTTTCTTCATTCTTTTTATTTCCATCGGGGCCTTTACCAAAATCCCCAAGGTTTACGCCCGTCAGCACAATTTCCTTTACGCCTTGCGCAGCCAATTGTTCGGCATTGGCAACTACATTGGCAATGTTGTCGCTGCGGCTTTTGCCACGTGCCATGGGTATCGTGCAAAAAGAACAGTTATAGTCACATCCATCCTGTACTTTTAAAAAGGTACGGGTTCTGTCGGCAATGGAAAAAGAAGCATTAAAACCCGTTACTTCTTCAATATCGCAACTGGAAATTTTGGCTGAATCGCCTTTGGTTAGTTCTTTCAGATGCTGGCTGATATTGAATTTTTCGGCAGCCCCCAATACCAAATCAACACCTTGAATCTCCGCAATTTCTTTAGGTTTTAATTGCGCGTAACAGCCGGTAATCACCACCACACTTTCGGGCGAGCGGCGCTGTATGCGGCGCACCAACTGGCGGCATTCCTTATCAGCATTATCGGTAACGGAGCAGGTATTAATCACATACACATCTGCCTCCTCATCAAAGCTCTTTTTCTCAAAGCCATCCCGCTCCAGCATACGCGAGAGTGTAGAGGTTTCAGAAAAATTGAGTTTGCAACCTAAAGTATGAAATGCTACGGAACGCCGCTGTGTCATAAGGGCGCAAAGATAAGATAGAGGAACTACTTATCTGAAAGCGTACAAAGCGGCTGCTTATCTTTTAGATTTCTTTACCACATAAATGACCGAACTGTACTTCGCTGCATTGCCAATTGCATTCATGTTGGAGCGCAGACCATTGATAAACGCACCCGGCAACCTGCTTTTACCGGTTTTATATTGCTCACTCAACATACTGATGTAGAAACTGTCAAACAGCATGGGCACATATTGGCTAATTGTAAAACCGTGCTGCTGCAACAATTTTTGCATGCTTTGCGGGGAAAAATGGTACAAATGACGCGGCACATCATAGGCTGCCCAAAATGCCTGATAGATATTGGCATCTAAACTGGTATAATTAGGCACCGCAATAATAAGTGTGCCGTTCTCTTTAAGAATACGCTCACAATTTTGCAAATAGCCGCGCAGGTCATGCACATGCTCCAGCACATGCCACATTGTTATCACATCAAAGCTTTGGCTATCAATTGAATAAAGCACTTCGGGCAATTGAAAGTTCAACTTGTATTTGTTAATTGCATTTTGCCGTGCGGTTTCATCCGGCTCTAGCCCCATTACATTCCAGCCTGCCTCCTGCATAATATGGGCAAAAGCGCCGGTGCCTGCTCCCACATCCAGCAGCGAGCCTTTTTGCAAGCCACTTACTTTTTGCACCAACTGCCTTTTTTTCTTCAGCGTAAATTTCCTTATCGCATGGTATAGCTGATTAATAACTCCCTGCTTGGTATCGGTATGAGAAATATAATGCGGCGATAAATAATATTTTCCCACTTCGCCGGGTGCAGGCGCATCCTGTGTAAAGCGCAAGGTGCATTGGCTGCATTGCCACACAGCAAAGACTTCTTTACTTACAGTAAAATCTTTCACCTGCAGCACCGGTTTTATTGCTTCACTTCCGCATGCAGGACAAGATGTATAATGGATAGTTTGGGGCATGGCGGCAAATATAGTATTTGGACAAATAGCATGTTTATAGCACACGCCTTCCTGTTGGCTGACAGGCGTGTGCTATAAAACAACTTTTACATTCTTTTCGCTTTCTTATGCTTAATTTTCCGCACGATGAGTAAGCAAACAAAAGGCTTCAAAGGCATACGAAACAATATCACTTTTTATCTTCCTTTCACCTGGTATTTTGTTGTATTTGCGGTGTGTTGTTTGGCGGGCTATAAATGGCTAAGCAGCCAACCCAGATTGCCCGATACAGCATATGCCGATATTTTCCCGCTGCTCATTCATATTGCCGTATTTTTTGTTGCGGTAATGCTTTCCATTTCATTGCTGTCGGTCCTCGCCTCTTTTTTGTTCTTTTTATATAAAAAAAATAAACAGGCAATTACATTTAAAATAGCAACCAAGCCTTTGCAAACAAAGAAAGGCGAGCAAAAGCAAACGGTTCAGTTAGATATTCATCCCATCTTGAAGCCTTTTTTGGGTTTTGTTAAAATCAGGCTGAAATACGATGAAGAACATTATTCCAAAAAGTTTTCGCTGATAGAACAATCACAAAAAAAGTTAATCAGTACAGCCATCGCCGGCACTTACAACTGGAAATTGCCGGAGATAAAGGAATACCAGATAGAAAAAGCCATTATTTATTTTGAAGATTTCTTCCAGTTTTTTTCGCTCGTATTACCCATAAATACAAGCAACCGTTTTTATACACAGCCGTTGGATGCAGCAGGCAAAGTGATGCAGGCTACGCCCCGCAAGACCGAAGAAACGAACACGCGTATTGAAGAACTAAAGCGGGTGGAAGGCGAATACATCAACTATAAAAATTTTGAAGGCAACGATGATGTACGCCGCATTGTGTGGAAGATTTATGCTAAAAACAAAGACCTGGTAGTTCGCATACCCGAAATACTCGACCCGTATGCTTCACATATTTACCTGTATGCTTCGTTTTTTGCCGGCGGTATGCCTCAGAATGAAATTATAGATGTGCCTTTTTTAAACTATTACAAAAGTAAAATCTGGAATATTTACCGCCAGTTGGTGCAGGAAGGTTTTGAAGTGCGTTATGTACCTGACCAACCCATTGCTGCGACCAATACCAATGATGTGCAGCAACAAGTAAAATACAGTATCAGTACGGGTAAGTGGCACAACGATAAAGACCTGAAACAGTATGTGCAGGCAAAAGATGCGGCAATGGTAGTTGTTTCGTCACTGAGCGATGCGGAACAGGTGAAGCAACTGGTGGATCAATATGGTAATGAAATTTCGTTTGTTTTTGTGCAATTGACCAACAGTTTACATCAATCGGGCATGGGCGACTGGCTGCAGTGGCTGTTTGTGCAAAACGAAAAAGACACGATCAATGAGTACCGGAGAAAATGGAACTTATCTTTTGCCCGAAACAAAATTCTTAACAACGAAAAACGGTTAAAAGAAATTATTGCGAAGTATGGAAAGGCGGTAAGTGTGTGATTGTATTACCGCGATGGTGCGAAGAATACAAATATTCTCTTCTATTTTCTAAATTCTACTTCGCGTCTCAGCTGTTAAAACAATTACCATTTACTAAACTTTTCCCTTTTTATTTTTACTTACAAAACAACATTCGATACAACAGGAGCATATTTCATGAGGATTGGTAGAATACATAGCTATAAAAAGGTGATTGCGCAATTGCTGTTGCTGGCATTACCAACAGCCGCATTGATGTATTATGATTTTTGGGATGCTAACCGTTTTTTTTCTATTCTGCAAAATGACTGGCTGCTGCAGGGTAGCTACTTTTTGGCAGGATTAGCATTGTCCACTGTTTTTTATTCTTACCGCTTCCGGTTTATCACCACGGCAGCAGTGCTGGCGGTTATTTTGTTATTAGCTTATAAACTATTGGGCGCGCTGGTCGTCACGGAGTTTGGCTTCTTAATTACCATACAATTCTATATTTTCTGCGCCATCTTTTGTGCAGCCTGGATGGTAGGTTATGGCTTTAGCCGTGCACGATGGTTTACAATATTATGGAGCATCTTGTTGTTGGTCGTTCAGGTATTGATTGTAAGCAAAACTGCCGAAATAAAAGCAACGGCGTTGATTGGTGCTTTTCTGCCGGTGCTCGCGTATGCTGTGTATATTATTTACACTGCCGAACTGATACGCAATATGAACGAAGACGGGGCAGGCTTTGGCTGGTTTATAGGTAAAAGAATGATTGGTTTTGCCGTGGTGCTGGCGCTGTTGCTGGCAGGCACCTTTACTTATTTTCAGCAGGATTTTAAAGCCATCGAAAAAGAATGGGGCGGTATGCAGCCTGATTACAACAAGAAGGGCAACAGCGAAAGCATGACGAAGCAGGATAAAGATGGCACCATTAAAAATAAAGACCAGACCAGGCTTACCGGCTCGTTGAACAAAGGCAAAAGACTGGTATTTGTAGCCAAACTGGATAACTTTTTACCGGATGGCATTACACCTAATCCGTTATATTTTACAGCGTATTATTATACTAAATTTGATACGCTTACGCAAACCTTTGAGATGGATACCGCACACATGCCGTCCAATGATTTGTTTAAACCCGACCCTTCAAAAATTCCACTGTATTTTACGAGAACAGATTCTACCGTTATAAAAAATACACATGCCACGCTTAACCGCAAAGTGGTAAATGCGGATGTGTATAAAGTGCTGCTTTCGCCCAGCGAGTACTTAGCACCTTCTACCGCCTTTTCGTGCCAGCCCATTGGCGTGCCGCGGGAGTATCAGCAGCAATATGCCAGCGCTTACCGTGCTAAAATGTGGGTGAGCGATTTGAACAGTGCGTATTTTATTTACAACCCCGCAGGCAATAAATCGCTGGAAGATTTCCAGAAGCAGCGTTTTGATATTTTGCGCCGTATCAAGGATTTTCAGGGCTTAGATAAAACGTTTTACGATTATTATACCTTTATGCCCAACAATGAGGAGTATAAGAAAATTACGGCGCTGGCAAAGCAAATTACGGCTAATGCACAAACGCCAATTGATAAAATGCTGGCAATCAGAAATTACTTTTTAAGCAAGGATGAATTTGGCCAGCCGCTGTTTAAATATTCCGATAACCCCGGCATTCCCGGTATTCCGAGTGCGAGCAAACTCTCCTATTTCTTATTTGAAAACCGCAAAGGTTATTGTGCCTATTATGCGGGCGCTACCTTGTTTATGCTGCGCGCTTTGGGCATTCCTTCACGCCTGGCAGCAGGCTTTTTAACCATCGACAGAAGCAGTAAAAATCCTGGCTGGTATTGGTTCTACGAAGACCAGGCACATGCCTGGGTGCAGGCATATTTTCCGGGTTATGGCTGGATGGATTTTGACACTACTATTCCTGATGTAAATACCCAACAGGCATCGCAGCCCGACCAAACACCACCGTTGGATATGCAGCAGGTATATCTTGTGGCTGATGGTGAGGTAACAAACGTGGACACTGTAGGTAAACTGGTACAAATGAAAGTAAAGAATTTACTGTACCACGATCAGAATTATACTACAAATACCACTTTAGATCTATCAACCGATGCAAGCCGCGCTACCGTATCGGCAGATACAGCAACGGTGCCTTTGAGTGCTTTGAAAAAAGGCATGCACATTACGGCTGCCTCGTATGCGGCTGTGTTGAAAAATATAGAAGCTACGGCAAAAGATAGTATGCTTTCTATATTCAAGAAAATACCCAATCCCGTGCCGGTAGATGAAATAAAAATCATTGAAAAAGACGAAGCGAAAAAGCTGAATAAAAAAGAACAATTAGCAGCCAGCAAGCCGATAGATTGGGTAAAAATGATGTGGGCTTCACTGGCGGCTGTTGCTACTTTTATCCTATTGCTGTTCTTAACACCGTACTTTATTTGGGTGTATTACAATAGCCGTGCAAAGCGTAATAATGGTAATGCACGTTTAGCCGCCTTCAATAAATATCGCGCTGCAAGTTATTATCTAAATCAGCTTGGCTACAGCCGTGCAATGATGGGTCCGCAGCAATATGCGTTGCAAACCGATGAACAGTTTGGCACCCGTTTTTCTCCGTTCATTGCCATTTATCAAAAAGCAAAATACAGCTCATCATCATTAACGCCACGGGAAGAAGAAATTGTTGCGCATTTTTACAATGATTTCATTACCCAGGTAGATAAAAATGTTCCCTTTAAAACAAGGTTCAACAGGTTTTTAAATATATATAATACTATTGGGTATTTTTCTCAACCTAAATAAACAATAAGCATGGAAGCAATAGCAACAGAAATGAACATACAAATGGAGCAGGCGCTGGAGAATATCCAAAAACTGACGGATAATATTGAAACGGTGATACGCGGCAAGCGCACGCAAATACAATTTATACTCACGGCTTTATTGGCCAAAGGTCATATTTTAATAGAAGATAATCCCGGTACCGGCAAAACCGTGATGGCAAAAACGTTAGCCAAAAGCATTTCGGGCTTGCACCATGCAGGTGGCGCCGATTTTAAACGCATACAATTTACACCCGATTTGCTGCCCATGGACCTCATTGGCTCGCACATATTTGATGATATAAAAAAGGAATTTATTTTTAAAAAAGGACCGCTGTTTTGCAATGTATTGCTGGCAGATGAAATTAACCGTGCTTCGCCCAAAGTACAATCGGCATTGCTGGAGTGTATGGCTGAAAACCAGATAACAATGGGCGATGTAACCTATCCGCTGGAGCGCTTATTTTTTACCATCGCTACGCAAAACCCGGTGGAAATGGAAGGCACTTATCCGCTGCCGGCGGCACAGTTAGACCGGTTCTTTTTAAAGATATATTTTGGCTATGTGGATGAAACGACGGAGCTGAATATTTATAAAGATTACCTCGGCATCCAAAGCAACCTGGAGCATATACAGCAGGTGCTGAGCATGGATGAAATTTTGTTTTTGCAGGACGAAGCAGAGAAGGTTTTTATACACGATGAAATTATTGCTGCTGTACGAAATATTGTAACGGAAACACGTCGTCATCCAGATATTGTGTTGGGCGCTTCTACACGTAGCGGCATTACATTTTTAAAATGCCTCAAAGCTTTTGCACTGGTAAACGGGCGCACGTTTGTAACCGAAGACGACATCCAGATTATTACACAGGCAGTGCTGGATCACCGCTTAATTTACCGCAACCGAGAAGCAAAACAAAAAGCACTAAGCAATATTTTGGAAAAAGAAATGAGCCGCTTAAGCAAATTAAAACTGGAATATTAAAATTTTAAACAGCGATAAATGAAGTAATAAAATGTGTAGTTTTACAACACTGCATAATAAGTTAGTTGAATGTTTTTTGCTGCAGTCCTAAAGCCTTTAAAAAAGCTGCCCACAGTATGGCTGCAAACAAATAAACACTGATTTCATAATGTTTCAATAAAATTTTTTACAGCATTATTAAAAATACGGTTAGCCAATATTACCGGAACATTATGAAAGAAGACTACGATTTTCACAGTTAATATTCATCTGGAATAGTTACCATCATCGAATAAGCAACGATACATAATGGTTGAACCAGCAGTGAGCATTTTACTATGAAAAAAAACTTGTAAAACATTAAACACTAATTCAATATTACTTAAAAAACATTTTGTCGCATGGAAAATGTAATAGTAAACCTGCTGAGCGATGAAGCCTTACAGGAGCTGAAAGAAATGGAACGCAACAAAAAGATTCAGATTTTGAGTGAAGCAGATGTAGCCAGCCTACAGGCACGCAAAGAAGAGATGCTTAGGGAGATTGATAATTATACGTACGAAAATATATTGAAGAATTTAAAAAGTTCGGATAGCTGATGAGTCGTTTGTTTGTGTTGTATATCGTATGCTGTTTTGCCTTCCGCTGTTTTGCGCAGGAAGACAAAACGGCTGCCCGCTACGAAATAGATGCCAAAAGAATAGGCGTTGATTTTTCGGATAAAGATGCGCTGCCACGCAGCCGCGAGTTTTTGCGGATTGACAGCACCTATTATGTAGGCTGGATGTACGAAGGCATGTACAAGTACAACCGCAGCGCCGATTATCTGGGTTATAAAAATGCCATTGCACCGCTACGTAAATCGTTGGATTTGCTGGAAAAAGATTACGATCCGGTACTTCGCAATATTTATTCATCCATATCTTATTTTTCGCAACATGTACAGCGCTATCAGGATATGATAGTAATAACCAATGCGCTGAATAAATGCTACGATAATATAGAAATGCCCGACTCAGTGATGGCGGTGCTGGATGAAATTGAAAGCTATCATTTTCAGCGCGATTATTTTGGCATTTATTTTCAGCGGGCATGGGAGTATCATCGTAACCGTTTTTTTACAAGTGACAAGTTTGATTTCCTAAAAAATTCTATTGCCGCCAACGAGCAGGCAGCCTTTGCCAGTTGCTACCAGGGCTTTGCACAAATAGAAGATAACAAAGCAATGAATGATGCCTGGTTTGGACCAGGGCAAGCCAACCAAAGCCGCGTACAGATTTATCATTATCTCGCGCTGCTTCATTCTTACAACAAAAACTATGATAGCAGCGAATATTATTATCAATTACTGGCAGAAAACGGCGCTATATCATGGAATAATTATGGCAATTTGCAAGGAGAAATAGGCCGGTTTGCCAATGCCATTGAGTATTACAGCAAAGACATGTATGCCGGCGAGCCGGGTATGTTGCAGGAGCCATTTTATTATTTGCCACAGTTGTATGTGTATGGCGGCGATACCAAAAAAGCCATTAAAATGTGCGATGATATTATTAGTCAAAACGGTTCTACACCAGGTTTTGGCTGGTACAATATTGGGCTTGCGCGCAGCTATATGTACGATGGACAATTGGATAGCGCGCAATTTGCTTTGAACAAAGCAGCCGGTTTTAAAGAGTTGCACATCGGCACTACGCTATCGCAAACGCAGTATGATTTTACTATCAGTTTATTAAAAGCGGAACTGCTTGACCGGCAAATATCACAGGTAAAGTTTTTAAACCGTGGCTGGTGGTATTCACCCACCGCACTTGCAAAAATTGCTTCGCTAAAAATACAGCGGCTGATGGCAGATTATGTAGCGGTAAATGAGTTGGCTAACAACCCCGACCGTACACGACTAGTGTATGATTTGTTTTGCGGTGAATCTACCACTACGTATGATGAAGCATGGTATCTGTTGAAGAATTTTAGTCCTAAATACTTCCGCAATAAGTATGAAGATTATCAGCGAACGGATAACCGGCAAAACATACAACGGTATTTTAAGTTGTTTGCAGCACAGTTTAAAGAAGAAAACGGTGATAAGGATGAAGCATTGACCGACTATGAAAATATTGTAAAAACAACCTTGCTGGATACGGCTAATGAAAAACTGTTTTTAGGTCGTTTATACGAAGATTTATCGCGTGGCTATAAAGGTTATAGAAACGAGCGGGACAACTACAATTTATATCGCAATATCTTGATGGAAGTATATCCGCAGCTGGCACCTTTTTCCAATATTGCCATGCCGGTACAGTTACATGTTTTAGGTGTGGAAGATGATGCTACCAACCAGGTGATGAAAGATGTGAAAAGGTGTAATATTGATTTTGATACACCCAACAATGCCGCCAATGCTACTATTGAATTTATCAAAAAGGGCGATAGATATGAAGCCACCATCAACGTAAAAAGTGCTTACGGAAAGACCATTGTGACTAATCAAAAACTGGTGTTTAAAGATACGGAAGGTGTAGGTGGCGAACTGGCATTACGCCTCTTTGCAAAAGGTGGCGCAATGGTGTACGAAAAGCCGGTAGATACTAATGGATGATTGTTTTTTCGCCAGCAAAGCAAAATCTCTGTTTAGCCTGACTGTTACATACACCTTTCAGCTATTTTGAAAAACAGTTTCCAATATTTCCTGTCCTTCCTGTTGCCGGCGAATGCGTTGCTCCATGCGGTCGAGCACTTCTACAAAGCCGAGGTATAATTCTTCTTTTTCGCCATAATGCTGCGGTAAAGTATTAATGAGAATAAGCGTGATGTTTTCCAGGTATTTCCTGCCGCCCGGCTGGCAGAAAAAACGTTCTACCAGGCTGGTATCACCTTTACTGATAGCGTGGATAATGTTTTTGAAATGCTCATTCATGAAGGCAAAGGTGGTGGTAAGTCGGGAAAAAGAAAAGTTAGTTTTGAGTGGTTCGCTTTATTGCGATGACACATGTTTTTATGCGGTGGTATTAGATGCTAATTTGCAATGAATATTCGCTATTTTCGAATGATTCCTGAGAATCATTTTTATCCATTCTTTAAGTTGCACTTTGCTGATACCTCGAAGAACATGGGTATTCATTTACTGTTTGCTACCTTTTGTTCAATGTAGCAAACAGTAAATAGTCTGAATTATTTTGCAGTTATGAAACTATACTATACATTATTACACATTATGGTCTGATGCAATTAATTGGACGAGATCAGGTATAAGTATATTAAGTATATTTTGTTTGGAAATTTCAAACCCCTATCTTGATTACATTGTCGATGTCTTTTAATCTAATTGCAATAAAAATATTCCTTGAAATTTTTTAATAAAACGTAACTTCTATAATGAGAGTTTTCGCTTTTTAAAAGCCAGGGTTTAAGCAGCCTTGTTAGTTACTTATTACAATATTTTTTACTCCCGTTGGTTTTGAACTATTTTTTAATCCTATATAAGGATAAGTGGAAAACAGTTAAAAAAGGTTATAAATACTACAATGGCAGAATTTACAAGACCTATATTTTTACTTCTATTGTTTTGCCGATTTTTATATTGTTTATAGCAAAACTCATTTATCAGTATATATTATAACCCTAAGCTCGCCTACATTTCCAATGGGCCCTCTTCTATACTGGCTATTCGTTTGGTGTTTTTCAATATAAGAGCAAACACTCAAAAGATAATGGCACAAGCAGATACTTGCGCCAAGTAAAAAAATTTGATTTGCCTATATCATCCAACAACATCTAATACTCTTCTTCTACGCACTGTTCTTCCATCACATGGTAGCTCCTAAAAGAGACAGTGTGGAATATAAAAATGCTGATAGTGTTCTAAACCTCGTCAGTGTTGATTAGTCTTTGATTTATCTACATCCCCGGCAGCTTAATACCATCGCCTTTTAAAGCTTGTATCAGCTTTTCCTGGATGATCAGTTTTGCATCAATAAAGCCATGCGCATTTACCCACACGCTTACCATTACTCTGTAACCATCGGGTTCTACCGTAGATACACCAATGCGGTATTGCGGCACCTTCAATACATTTTGCATGTTGTTGATTGCTGCGCTCAATGCATCATCCACCTGCTTAAACTCTATACCAAAATTGAATTTAAATACTACATCCAACCGGCGCGTGCCTTCGCGGCTGATATTGGTAATCACTTCATTAGACAGTTTGCTATTAGGAATAATGACCGTTTTATTATCATAAGTAGTTATTACGGTATAAAAGATCTCAATAGAATCTACCACCCCCTCTTGCCCCTGCGCAATAATACTATCGCCCACGCGGTAAGGCTTTAGCAACAGTATTAAAATACCACTTGTAAAATTTTGCAGTGTACCCGATAATGCCAGGCCTGCAGCAACGCCAAAAGATGCTATAAAGCTTGCAAATAAAGTAAGCTGCCAACCCAATACTTGTATTAATACCAGAAAAAGCAGAACATTAAGGCCAACATTAATCAAACCTATCAAAAAGGGTTTGAAAGTAGCGTCGACATTTCGCTTATCCATTATTTTATGCAGCCGTATAATGAGTAATCTTATCAGCCACAAGCCCAAAAACAAAAAAATAATAGCTAAAAGAATGCGTGGTCCAACAGTAATTACCCAAGTAGTAATGGTGTCATAAATTTTATCCCAATTCCATTTCACACTCAAAAATTTTGTATTAGTGTTACTAAAAATAATGCCACGGCAGCAAAGTAACAGCAACTTTAATCAGGCTCCGTGATATGGCTGCAAGCGACGAACTATAAGCCGCAGGCAAAATACATCACACCTCACACTATTGAAAATATCGCTGTACCATTTTCAATTAAGTAGCGGGATATACGCTTAGCTCGAAACGCTTAGTTTTCTGCTCGCAGCTTAAAGCTTACTGCTCGTGGCTTATATAGGTTAACTTATTTGAATCCGGCAAACAAGCTACATATCTCCTTTTTCTTTTTTATATTTTATACTAAAGAAAAGCAATGTTAAGTTGACTAAATCGGAGAAAATATTGGTGGCAATAATGGGAATATCCTTCTTTAAAAAACCGTAATACACCCACAAACTAATGCCTGTAATTAGTACTAACAGCATTACAGTTGATATACCTGAAGCATCTTTTTCCTTTATCGTTTTTATTAGTTGTGGCAGCAAAGAGGCAGCGGTAAAAACGCCGGCTATAATGCCAATTATCTCATTGTAATTCATGCAGTGCTGTAAATAAAAAACTGTACCTGTTTATGCAATGGAGTGTCTAAACGACAACTTTATTTTTATAGGGCAGGTATCTGTATCAATGTGGATGTTAGCAGCCATCTACGCCATACTCCCAGGAATTTATTACCAGGTTGATATACATGCAAAAGGAATTAAAAGATTTCAATTATTAAGCCTGATATGCTTTAGCGATGCGGCATTTGCCCGCAGATAAAATGTATGAGTAAGCGTGATTTTGCAGCATTAAACATATACGTTGCTAAAACACTCCATTTACCGCTACCTAAAGTGAAAGAAAAGTTTATTTGAGAAAGCCAAAATCTACCACACGGCGCAGGTATTTTTTATCCTGGATAACCCAGGTTACTTCGTAGCTGTCGTTGGCATCGCGGCTAAGCATATAAATGTAAATATTGCGTTTATCGGGAGAGAGGTACACACCGTTGTAGGACTTTTGGCTGCCGCCCTGCGAATAAGTAAACTGAGGATTATACAAATCAAAATAAGCCGTTGGCGGAATGGCGACGGTGTCTTTATCAACCACTACGGTAATAGAAGCCACTTGTGTCCTGGGCACCGATCCGTAATTGCCAAAATATGCTTTCTTATCTATTTTTACCAGGTATTTTTTCTCCTCATCAGCATAATCCATTTTGTGTTGTGTAGGAAAAAAAGGACTGCTTTTTATTTCCACATGAATGTTGTTGCCTTCAAACGTCATAAAGTTATTGCCATAATTTGTAGCGGCAATGCGCACTAGCGGCGTTTTCCCCACGCTTTCATCTATACCTGCCATAGTGAACGTTGCAAGGTCACCTTTGATATCTTTTTCAGCCATCTTTGTATAGCTGTCTTTTTTGCTGCGATAATCGGGCATATCGTCCTGCGCAATAGTGGAGAGCGCACTGGCGAAAAATAATAAACAAAATATCCAACGCATAAGTAGTATTTTTTATCAAAAATAAATATGCTCTTACAACGAATTTTGAAGAGTGAAAGATATATAAAGGTGGAAACAATTATTACTCGGATAAAAATTGGTAATTCGTATTGCTTTCAAATAATAAATTAACACGCTGATATGTCCCAACCATTCCTGTTTGAGTTTGAAGACCAAAGCTGGTTTCCTGATGTGATAAGAGAAGGAATGACAGACTTTTTGCGTTTTATTTTTACCAGAGGCAATTTATATCAACCCATTATTCCCCTGCTTGCAGATGCGTTGCAACAGGCAAATGCTCACAACATTGTAGATGTATGCTCCGGCAGTGGCGGACCAATAGAACAGGTAGCAAAACTACTAGCGAAGCAGGGCGCTACGGTGCCTATAACAGTTACAGATAAATTCCCCAACATTCCTGCGTATAAATTGTTGCACACAAAAAGCAAACGTGTTATTAGCTATATCAATTATCCGGTGGATGCAGCGCAAGTGCCTGCGGGCATTAAAGGGTTCCGTACTATTTTCTCCGGCTTTCATCACTTCAGCAAACGGTCTGCAACAACCATATTGAACGATGCTGTCAAAGCCAGGGAAGGCATTGCCATCTTTGATGGTGGCGATAAAAGTGTGCTATTTATCCTTACTATTCTGCTGTTGCAGCCAGTTGGTTTTTTCTTATTTACACCTTTCATAAAACCATTTCGCTGGTCAAGGATTATATTTACCTATCTCCTTCCATTTATACCTTTTTGCACCATTTGGGATGGCGTAGTCTCCATCATACGCCTACATACGGTGGAAGAATTATTAGCTATCGCAAGGGCAACATATTGCACCAATTATCATTGGAAAGCCGGAACAGTAAAAAACAAACTAGGTATGCGCATTGCTTATCTGATTGGCTATCCGTCAGGAAAAAAATAAACTATAGGAATACTAATATTACTCATAAAAAAAGTGTATTTCTTTTTCAAGAAATACACCTTACGAACGCTTATTCCATTTACTTTCTATAAAATCACGCCTGCTAAGGGTAATTTTACAGGTTAAAGTTTAGAGCTGGAAATCACCGTTCTGATGCTTAAATTGCATCCAAGATAGTGCCATTTTACTATCGGGTTGATTTACAGTAGTTAACTCTAGAACGACGTTTTTTAATGACTGTTGAAACAGGGGAATTGATGTGGAAAAATATTCCTTTCTGCACCTATTTCCCATAACGTACCACACCTTTTTACCGGCACAAAAAGCACCATTGTCTTCTATCCCCTATTTACTGCTTTCTGTCGGCTCCTTGCCTTTCCAGCATCCAGCCGGGGTACTCTGCAGGTAGCTTACTCACTTCATCCAACTGCTGCAACTCTGCTGCTGTAAACTGAACATCTATAGCTTTCAGGTTATCTTCCAATTGCTCCGTTTTTTTGGCACCAATAATTACCGAACTTACTGCCGGCTGGTGCAGCAGCCACGCTAATGCCAGCTGCGCTACCGATGCACCTTTGGCTTCTGCCATTGGATGAAGCACATCGAGGATATCGAATGCTCTGTCCCGATTTACCGGCGGAAAATCAAAGTTCACACGGCGTGCATCTTCGGGGCCCTCGCCGTTGCGTTTGTACTTGCCGCTTAATAAGCCACCCGCCAGCGGGCTCCATACCATCAGTCCTACTTTCTGATCGAGCAGCAGGGGAATCAATTCCCTTTCTAAATCGCGGCCGGCAATCGTATAATACGCCTGCAGCGATACAAACCTTGCCTGTTCTGTGTACTCCGAGAAAGCCAATGCCTTCATCAATTGCCAGGCAGCCAGGTTGCTGCAACCAATGTAACGCACCTTACCACTTTTTACCAGGTCGTCAAGTGCCCATAAAGTTTCCTCCAGCGGTGTAAGCGGGTCATAGCCATGTATCTGATACAAATCAATATAATCTGTATCCAACCGCTTCAAACTTTCTTCTACCTGTTGCATAATGTGTTTGCGGGTCAATCCGCTGCCATTAGGACCTTCACTCATTTTGCCTCTCACTTTGGTAGCAATCACCAGGTCATCCCTATTCAATCCAAGGTTGCGGATGGCCTTGCCGGTCATCTGCTCCGATAACCCTTCGGAATACACGTTTGCCGTATCAATAAAATTAATGCCTGCATCTACTGCGCGTTTTACCAGTTCATCTACATTATCTTGTGGCAATGTACCAATAGCTGTCCAATAGCCTTTACCCCCAAACGTCATTGTGCCAAGGCAAAGCTCGGATACTTTCAATCCGGTGCTGCCTAAAAGGTTGTATTTCATAGTTGGTTATTTTGGGCGCAAAGGTAATTAACTGCAGAAACACAAGGACGCAACAAAAACACCTGATGGGTTTTTGTTTTTTATACTACAAACTGTAGAGCAACAATGAACTTGCTGATGTAGCCTGTATGCCTTTCAGTTATTATACAGTAAAGCAGGCAGCTGCATATAAATATGTAGAAGCTTCACATCATTGTGGGCGCAGCAAAGCAATCTGTGAATGGCGGTAAAACAAAAGGAGGCTTTTATGGTGCTCCAATAGCTGCAATTGAACTTTTAATAAAGATCAGCATAAGCCATCAATAATGAATTAAAGCATTGCACATACTGCTCTATTCCGCCCGCAATGACGAGGCAGCCTGACCAGACAGGTTAGTTTATCACAGGATATAATAGCCAGTAACTAAAATCTTCCGGCATTTTTTCTTCATCCGCCATATTCTTTTAGGCTTATTATAAAAACATTTTGCAAGCACGATCAACTTTCATCTGTGTTATGACTCATTATTCAACTGTATATTCTCCGCTTTTTTTCTTAACCGTATGTTTAGCAATTCTACAATCAGTGAGAAGCCCAGACAGGAATAGATGATACTTTTGCTCACCTCCTGATGTAATCCACCGGCAATGAGCACCACGCCAATCACAACTAAAAAGGAAAGTGCCAGCATCTGAAGCGTAGGGTGGCGGTTAATAATGCTGGTGACCGGCCCTGCAAAAAGCATCATAATGCCAATGGAAACAATCACCGCAATAATCATTACAACCACACTGTCAACCAGCCCTACAGCAGTTAAAATAGAGTCGAAGGAAAATACCGCATCCACTAACACAATCTGAAAAATCACGCCACCAAAACCAACCACCTTTCCTACCTTTTTCTGTTCCAAGCCGGTATCGCGTTTAAATTTATGATGAATTTCCAACGTGCTTTTCACAATCAAAAACAACCCGCCTGCTATTAATATCAGGTCTTTAACGCTCAAGGCAAGCGGATTAGCAGAAAGCCCCTCAATTGCCGGAATGGTCATCACCGGATCTTTCAAACCAATAATCCAGGTAATGCACAACAACAAACCTACACGGAACAACATGGCCATTAACAGTCCGAGATTGCGAGCCCGGCGTTGTTGTTGCTTCGGCAACTTGCCGGCCACAATAGAAATAAAAATGATATTATCAATACCCAGTACAATCTCGAGAAAACTAAGCGTAAGCAGGCTTATCCAGATAGCCGGGTTAGTAAAATCGGGAAAAACTAATTCCATATACTTGATTTAAGATAGCTTACTGGTTAGCAGGTTCCTGCTCGGGCTCTTTTTGGGTTAAATTATACACAGTTGTCGTTTGCAAACCGCTTTTCTTTTTTCCTAAAAGCAGTTTAAGTAGAACGGGACCTGTAGTAATCACTACAATACCAATGATGATTTTTTCAAGGTTTTCTTTTGCCCAGGTATTTTCGCCCAGCAAAAAGCCCGCTGATACAATACTGCCCGCCCACAGAAAGCTGCCGAAAACATTATATACAGAAAACTTTGCCGGATTCATCCGCACCATGCCGGCCACTATTGGCGCAAACGTGCGGACGATAGGCAGAAAGCGGGCCAGCATAATAGCGCCGCCGCCTTTTTTGTCATAAAATGCCTTGGCCTGTAACAGGTATTTTCTTTTAAATAACCAGTTGTCTTTCTGGAAGAGCAATCTGTCGGATTTTTTTCCAAACCAATAGCCCGCATAGTTGCCCAAAACGCCTGCCGTTGTTATTAATCCAATCCAGAAACATAAATTAATCAACGGTAAAGTAAAAGGCGCTAATGTATTGGCAATAACCATTCCGGCAATAAACAGTAAAGAATCGCCGGGCAGAAAAAAGCCAAAAAACAAGCCAGTTTCAATAAATACGATGAGCACCACAATGTACAATCCACCGTGTTGCATAATCCATTCGGGGTTGGCTATGTTGCTAAAAAATTCTATTATCGTTTGCATAATTATTACATATTGTGTTATTAATTAAATTGCTTCCACCGCCGGTGGAAGCAATAAGAAGGGGTTTAATCAAAGTCGAACAAATCGCCCAGGAAAGACTTCTTTTTATAGGGCTTATTATAGCCATATTGCTGTTTGCTATGCGGATGATAACCATACTGCTGTTTGCTATGCGGATGGTAACCATCAGGCGTACCAAAATTGTCTGGTCCGGTAGTTTCATCAGGAATGCTTTGCGCCGCATACAGCAGCATCTTATCCAGTTCGCCTTTATCCAGCCATACGCCCCTGCACGAAGGGCAATAATCTATTTCAATATGATTACGTTCGGTCATTAACAAGGTTTCATTACAATTAGGACATTTCATAACAGGATGATTTTACAATAAGTAAAAAATTTATACTATGTATAAGAATAACGCTTTTTTCAATTAAGCAGCCTATCGTGCTTGCAGCATATACCATATTACACATTTGTGGTATGCACTTAAAAGAAAATGCAGAGCTGTGTTAAGAAGCAATTTCTCCTCAGCTCAAAACAAAGGCATTATGAGAGCAGTAATTAAAAAAGGTTGTAACGGAATAGAAAAGCGTAATAGCCCGGTGCAGGTAAAAAGCAATTTGCAGGAAAATAGGATGGCTGCCAACCAATATTGGCAAGTGCAATCTGGCTGCCGCCATTGTAAGCATGACTGAGGTGTTGTTTCCTGAAGGAAAAATGAGTAAACCGGCTTACATACGAAGAAGTGGTTAATTGGTTTTCCTCCGTTTCTGTTGCACCCGCAGTTTGGTTCAATTGCAGGGCAGTGGCTTGTTTATAATCTTCAGAAGTGATTTTTATAACCGGAGCCGCTGTGCAAACACAATTAAAAAACAGGAATAGGATCCCGAGCAGCATGTATCTAAAACCGGTATGTTGCTTCACTGACATTTTAATTGTGTAAATTTTATCTTGCAAATCTACCCGAAAAAGGGAGCGTAAAATGTTATCGTTTTAATAAACCCGTTATGTCTCTTCAACACCAAAAACAGCCTTTATAAGCAAGTACTTTTTTATGTGCGTTGGGTAAAGATTTGATATGAATACGGAGAGAACAAATTTTACTTTTAGCAGTAAAACATAAATGAAACCGATAGGCCAAGTGGATAAATTGCAAGCTTCCGGATAAAATAGGGGAAGTATTCAACCATACGTGTTTACAATCCTTTCACTGCTCTAAACACATAGTTCCCGTTTTGTATATTTTTGGTATTACAACCGGTTTTTATTCCTTACTTCAAGGCGCCGCGCCAGCATCTTTCAGAACATAAGTAAAGGTGGCTTATGAATGCTGCTTCAAAAATAGTTTGGCTGCAATCAGTTCAGGTCTGTTCGAAGTGGAGCAAGCTATTGTGGCTAATTGCTGGTAATAATAAATAGCTCTTTCCATGTTGCTCAATTTTTCAGCAGCTACTCCGGCACCATACAAGCTATTAAAACGGTTAGGACTTTTTTGCAGCACTTCTCTGTATGCCTGTAATGCCTTTTCGTACTGTTTCATCTGAAGTAACATATCTGCATACAATTCCCTTGCAGGCAACACCTCTCCCGGCGTTACCGGGTGTTTTGTAGTACTGTCTTCCATATTGGCTGCGGACTGCATCAACTGCAACGCTTCCGATTTTTTTCCTGCCGCAAATTTCAGCCACGCTTCACCCGTTTTTATCTGAATGGCTACCTGTTTTGATTTGTAATCATCCTTCTGCTTTTGCAACGTACTATACAGCGCATTCAGTTTTACCAGTTCCAATAGTGCAGTTGAAAGGTCTCCGCTGTGTGCCGCACCCAATAAGCGTGCAAAATGAATAATCGCTTCCTGCCAGGGAAATTTATTCCACGGGAAATCTGCCGGTTGTAGTAATAAACCCGCAGCTTCCTGCCATCTTTTATTTTCAAGCGCTATACGGGCAGGAACAGCAGCAAACGTGTAGGCTTCTTTAAAATTAACGGGATAAACTTCATGAATAGTTGAGAGGTATTTCAGTTGCTCGCTGGCAGCAATATTATCTCCTTTTTGCAGGTAAGCATACACAAGATAATCTATGCCATGCAATTCCTCATCCCAGTGACCTTTAATACCTGTTGCTTCGGCATAGCATTTAGCCGCCGCAACAGATTGTATGTTTGACCGGATACAATCATCCCAAAGCCCGAGCCTTGTAAAAATATGCGATGGCATGTGCAACGCATGTGCGGACGAAGGAGCTACCGCCGCATACCTCCGGGCTGCAGACAAGCCAAGATGTGCTATACCGGGATAATCATACGTGTGAATAATATAATGAACAATGCCCGGATGGTTGGGCTCAGCAGTATATAACGCATTCAGTATAGTGCCTGCTTTTTTCTGTTTTGTATAAGCTTTATCTGATGGGTCTGCCGCAGCATTTAATGCCAGTGCATAGAATATTGCGGCTTCTTTATCATCGGGATATTGGCTATACAATTGTTGCATTGCTTTTTCAAAATGGATGCTCCGGGTATCCGGATCGGTTTTATCCCAATCTTTATAATAAGTTGCCGCGGCATTGATATAGTCAGATTCGCGTTTTGATTTCCGGGCAATTGCGTTTGCAATCTCAAGGGCTTTTGTACCTTTTTTAAGATCAGCTTCCGAAGGTGGCTCCCACAAGGAATGAAAGCTGCACATAGCCACTCCCCAATATGCCATTGCACATTCCGGCGAAGCTTCAATTATTTTTGCAAAAACTTTTTCCGATTCATCATATTCAAAGGAGTGCAACAGTTCCACTGCTGTATTGAAATCGGTTTTCACTTCGTCACTGCAGCTCATTTCAAAATCAAGCGTTCCAAATTCTTTATCCGGAGGTCCGCACGAAATAAGTTGTCCGCTTTTTAAATGCAATTGACCGATTAATTTTTTTGAAGGCTTTGCATTATTTCCTCCACATGCAAGTAGCAGAGCAGCAAGTAATAAAAATAGCAGCCATTTTCGGGGAAGTGAATTCATATTGCAGGGTTTTTACTTTACTGAATTCTACTATTTCTGTAAATAACAGGAACTGATTTTGTGCGAATTAATAGCGTAGCTACTAATGTTAGACCAGCTTAAAGAATACCGGTATTTATATTCTTCAACCAGAATATAGAACTAAAGATAAATAAAATTCCAGATGTTCATTCGCTTCCGTCTGCCAGTTTTTTCCAAACCTTATTGCTGCCTGTAGTGGCATTTAGCGTTATGTTGGTTTGGAAAAAGATATAGCGTTTAATATAAAATCTGTTGCTGATTAACTTTAGTTGGCCCGCTATGGCAGCAAATCTATTGTTATGCGTATAATGCCCTCTTCATGATAATGTATGTTTCACATAAACTGTCATTTTTTTGTAGACTCATAGTAAAGCGTTACCGCACCACAACCAAACGTTTTTGTCTTTATGAATTTAAGAATCGTCAGGTGGCTTAGGTTTTTAAATAATGGTAAACCGTGCCCGGCTATAACCGGGTGAACACAAAGTTGGTATTCATCAATTAAGTGAAGTTCCGTTAAGCTGACAATCAAACCCGGGCTGCCCACTAAAATATCTTTACCCGGTTGTTGTTTGAGTTCAAAAACTTCTTCTTCAATATCTCGATTTGCCAACTTTGCACTTTCCCATTCTACATTTTTCAGCGTGTGGGAAAAAACAATTTTCGGAATGTTGTCTATTATCACTGCAAATCTATCCATTGCTTTATTGCCGGTAGGATTTTTAACCACAGTTTGCCAATATTCCATAAGCTGGTATGTTATCCTGCCATATAGAATGGTATCTGCGTTACTTAAAAGATCAGCATAATGATAATGTATTTCTTCATCTGGAATTATGGCTGTGTGGTCACAATACCCGTCAATTGTCATATTGATTGCTGCAATTAGTTTTCTCATACTGTTTCGCTTAATTAATTGTCAGATCTCTGTCAACGGTTGATGTGCTTGCAATGTCGCTAGAAATACTACACATACCTTTCTTATCTACGAGAAAGTAACAATAATCTACAATTCTAAATTCCGCTTTGAAGTAAGTATAATTTTATTTAAAGGAACTTCGCAAATTCCCCTTTCATTCAAATATTTTGGCTTGTAAATCCACTTCTGTTCAAATACAACTGTTACGCTTCCCGAATATCCTTTTGCACCCGGTACGCAGCGCCTCGATGCACTCTTTTTATGTAGTATAAAGATATAAAGAGAGTGCCTTTATGTTCTCGTCTGCGGTTTATTAATACGTTGAAGAACGTTTCACATGCAGGTAACCTTAGATAAAATAAACCAAATATTACAATAATCATTTTTACACCTTATCCACCACGCTCACTGATTTTACAAACGCACCAATTACTTCTCCATTTTGTATTTCCACCTGTATATAATCTTCCACCGTAGTCGCTACCGAAACACCTACAAAATCGGGCTTAATAGGAAACTGCTTGTGCATACGCTCTACCAGCACCAATACCAGCACGCGCCTGGGATGAAAATCGAGTAAAGGGCGCAGTGCATACATGAGCGTGCGACCACTGTTGCTTACATCATCTACAAAAATGACGTTCTTGCCGGTGAAGTCTATCTCTTCGCTCAGGCTTATTTCCTTAGGCAAATGCTTGTCCAGCATGATAGAGATAACCTGTGGTTTTACTTTTATATATTGTTCCAGTAACCGGCAAATTTTTTCGGCTATTACGGTGCCGCTCTGCCTGATGCCAATCAGCACCAGTGGCACTTCCTCTTCGCTTACCAGTTCGGCTATTTCCAGCGCCATGCGATGCAGCTTTTCCTGCGCTGCTTCGTAACTTAATACATAATTTTTATCAGCCATGGTATTCATTTACCACTCAAATGTAGTAACAATCACGCATCTTCATTTACCTTAGCGGCACAACTTTACTTATGCACCTTGTAGCACAGATTGCCTTTATTGTATTGACGATCGTTGCAATACTCCTTTTTGCCAGAAAAGCAAAGGAAATACGCGCCAATATTCTCCTGGGCAGGGACGAAGATTTTAGCGATCAGCCGGCCGAACGCTGGAAAAATGTGCTGCTCCTGGCATTGGGGCAAAAAAAGATGTTCCGCAAACCTATTGTTGCAATACTACACTTAGCTGTGTATGCCGGCTTTATCATTATTAATATCGAAGTGCTGGAAATTGCGCTGGATGGGTTGCTTGGAAGTCATCGCTTGTTTGCACGCCCTTTGGGTAGTTTTTATCCGGCGTTCATCAATATGTTTGAATTACTGGCAGTGCTGGTACTTACAGCTTGTGCTATTTTTTTAATTAGAAGAAATATAGTGAAAGTGCCACGCCTGCAATGGAAAGAACTGAATGGCTGGCCAAAAGAAGATGCGAATATTATTTTGATAACCGAGATTATCTTAATGCTCCTTTTTTTAACGATGAATGCTGCCGATACTACCTTGCAGCAAAGAGATTTTGCTGAATATGGACAACATATTACCGGCAATTTTTTCTTTTCTTCATTTTTACATCCACTCTTTACCAATACCAGCAGCGAAACGTTGATGACTATCGAACGCACGTGCTGGTGGTTGCATATCATTGGTATTTTTGCCTTTTTAAATTACCTGCCTTACTCCAAACACTTGCACATTTTGCTGGCATTTCCCAATGCGTATTATGCACGCATTAAGCCACAAGGCAAAATGCGTAATATGCCCGAAATTCAACAGGAAGTACTATATGCCATGCAGCCCGAAACGGCACCTGTTGGCGATACTGCCGAGCCGGAACACAAAAAGTTTGGGGCAAAAGATATTTTTGATTTAAGCTGGCGCAACTTGCAGGATGCTTACACCTGTACCGAGTGTGGCCGATGCGCCGCCGCTTGTCCGGCTACCATTACCGGCAAAAAGCTGAATCCGCGAAAAATAATGATGGACACGCGCGACCGCATGGAAGATGTGCGCGCCAACATTAAAAAGAATGGAACTTTTACAGACGATGGCAAAACATTGCTGAGAGATTATATTACGGAAGAAGAATTGCGCGCCTGCACTACTTGTCAGGCTTGCGTACAGGAGTGCCCGGTTGCCATTAGTCCGCTGGATATTATCGTGCAGATGCGGCGTTATTTAATCATGGAAGAAAGCAGTGCCCCGGCAGAATGGAACAGCATGTTTAGCAATACCGAAAACAATTTTGCACCCTGGAAACTTTCGCCCGATGAGAGAGATAAGTGGGCGGAAGGATAAAAGTTTAATGTTATGCCGTTAGGTCAATAGTTCACGGGTTTATGGCTTTGCAGTAGCAATGTTGGAGATAAGTTGAAATAAAAGCTTACTGTTAAGGAGATATTTTATAGCAAAATGCCTCCCCAACATTAAGCCTTAAACTTTAACTCCAACCCCTCAACCCGCGAGCTTACTTCATCATTGGCACAATCACTACTTTATACAATTGTATCAGAGCAGTAAAAATAAAAACAGCGCCCATAAATTTATTCATGCCTTTATTGCTGGCTTTTAGTTTTTTTGCTATCCGGTTTCCGGCATGTATATACACGGCAAGCCCGGCAATAGTACCGGTACCAGCACCAATGGTAAACATATTGTAATCAAGATTATTGGGGTATAATAAACCGGCATTAATCAAAGTAATTCCCCACGTAAACCAAAAAGGAATTTGCACCGGATTTACGGCACTCATAGTTACGCCCAATACAAAACGGTTAATTTTGTTGTTTAATAAAATTGTTTTTTTATCAGCGGCTTGTTTGTGGGCCATTGTAAAACTAAGGATGCCCAGCGTGAGGAATAACAAAATAGCCACCCAGTTGAGTATGGTAAAAAAAGTTTGGTGTGCTACTACCCAGTTCATGCCCGATAAGGCAATACGGAGGTAAATCATTTCCACGATAGCTGCGCCTATGCTGAACAGCCATGCTTTTTTAAAGTTTTCTTCCAGCCCTATTTGCGTAGCTATAATATTTAAGTTTCCTAAAGGCAACTGCCCAAGAAAACTTACCAGCAAACCTAATAATAAGGTTAATAACACATCCATATTAAAACCGAAAAAATGCAATGATAAATGAAACAACATAGAATGATCAGAACTCAAAATCAATATCTGCCTTTTTAAGCTCCGCAAAAAAACGGTCGGCATTTACTATATGCTTTCTGCCTGCCCAATAACTCCAGTAAGGAATTCCGCTCTTATAATTAATCCTGCTGATGTGATACATATCGTGCCAGTGGTGTGCAATTATTTTTAAAGCATTTGTATAACGCATACCGCAATCATAAATATGGTTAGGCTCGGCGCCGGTGCCATTAAACTCTAAAATCTGTATATTTTTACCTTCTTTGAGATCGGTAACAGACGTGCATTTGAGGTCGTAACGGCCATAATAAAAATGCCCGTTTTCATTGCTGATGGTATCAAATACGGCACACAGTTTATCATCTATTTCATGGCTTAAATTTATAAAGCGCGCGCCACGGTTGTGATTGCCCGCAATACTCAAAAAGTACTTTTTACCCGCAGGTATCACTTCATCTAAATGTGCAGCATGACGGAGGCGCATCTCTTCTTCCCTGAAGCATGCACGCTCATCGTGCTTAATCAATTCCAACAAAGTGCTTTGCCCGTTGCCAGTTACAGAAAGATAATCCTTCAGAATAAAACCTGTTACTTTTCCTTTTTGCTCGCCAGGATAGCGTATGTGAAATACACTGAATTCCATAGGCAGCTCCACCAAACTCTGTATTAAATAAGCTGCCGGTATATGCCTGTGATATTCAGCAAGTTCCTGATCGTTGTTTATTTTTCTAAACAGTAGCCCCTGCATTCCCACCTGGGGCTTTGCAGCACACGGATAAGTAATGTTGGCTGCTGTCATTTGCACTTTTATTTGCTGCAGCGGCACGTTGGGTGATACATAAATAGTAGCCGGGTACAGATGCTTTGGCAACTGGTCGTACATCTCGCGTTTGCTCTCGCCCTGAAAGCCCGAAAATTCAAGCGTAGGATTTACATTGGAGCAAAACCAGAGCGCGCCTGCCCGGATGGAATAATACAACCAAACAACACTCAATGGCATGTAAATAACATAAAACGGCCATAGTTCCCAATGCGTTAATTGCTGCCAGAAGCGTTTCAAACGATTAATTTTATAAGCTGGCAAAAATAGAGAGAAAGAAAGGAGATTACTTCTATAAAGATTCTTAAAGCTGCTTCATTGATAATGATAACTGCTGATAACAGCCTGATATAGCTGATAGTAAACACCTTTTTTGGTAACAGGCTGCACTACTACGAGGCGTCCCCTGCGTCGCATATTCCGTAGTCAGCAAGGCTTACAACTTCAAACTAAAATGCTCACAGTGTCCGAAACCCCGTTAGCATTAACTGAATGCAAATCATAAGCAATTGCTACTAAATATAAATCGCTTTTATTTCTGCTCCTTTCGTTCTACTTTTGCGCCCTGAAAAATTTGAAAGATTTAAGCCCATGATAAGTGTAAAAAATGTAACGCTTGCTTACGGCAAGCGCGTATTATTTGACGAAGTAAACATCAATTTCGTGCATGGCAATTGCTATGGTGTGATTGGTGCCAACGGTGCAGGTAAATCAACTTTTTTAAAGATACTGAGCGGAGATATAGAGCCCAATAAAGGTACAGTAGAGATAACGCCGGGCGAGCGCATGGCGGTGCTAAAGCAAAACCAGTTTGAGTTTGATAACGAAACGGTGCTCAATACCGTGATGATGGGGCATAAAAAGATGTGGGAAGTAATGCACCAGAAAGATGCTATTTATACCGACCCCGATGCTACCGAAGATGATTACATGAAAGCCGGTGAACTGGAAGCCGAATTTGGTGAGATGGGCGGCTATGAGGCTGAAAGCAATGCGGGCACTATTCTAAGCAGCCTTGGTGTGAAAGAAGAATACCACCAAAGCCTGATGAAAGACATCCCAGCCAACCTCAAAGTGCGCGTGTTGCTGGCACAGGCGTTGTTTGGCAATCCCGATATCCTCCTGCTTGATGAGCCTACCAACGGATTGGATATTGAAACTATTGGCTGGCTCGAAAATTTCTTGGCCGATTATCAAAATATTGTACTGGTTGTAAGCCACGACCGTCACTTTTTAGACCAGGTATGTACGCATGTGGCCGATGTGGACAGAAGTAAAATAAAGGTGTTTACCGGCAACTATACCTTCTGGTACGAGAGCAGCCAATTGATGGCGCGCCAGATAAATGATAAGAATAAAAAGGTAGAAGAAAAACGCCAGGCATTGCTTGATTTTATTGCACGGTTTAGTGCCAATGCTTCTAAAAGTAAACAGGCAACCAGCCGTAAAAAGGCATTGGAAAAATTAACCATTGAAGAAATTGAACCTTCTAACCGTAAATATCCGGGCATTATTTTTCAGCCTTTGCGTGAGGTAGGCAACCAGATATTGAATGTGGAGCAGCTCGCCAGCAGCAGTGCCGATGGCAGAAAGCTGTTTGATAAAGCTACTTTCAGTATCAACAAAGGCGAGAAAATTGCCTTTTTAAGCAGAGATCCGCTGGCAGTGACCAACTTTTTCGAAATTATTAATGGCAACCTGCAGCCCGATAGTGGTAAATATGAATGGGGTACTACCATTACAAAGGCTTATTTACCATTAGAAAACAGTGAATTTTTCAAACAAGGGCTAACCTTAATGGATTGGCTGCGCCAGTTTGTACCACCGCACGTAACCGATGCCGACGAGCCTTTTTTGCGTGGCTTTTTGGGTAAGATGTTATTCAGCGGCGATGATATTATGAAGAAGACAAATGTGCTGAGTGGTGGCGAAAAAGTGCGCTGTATGATAAGCCGTATGATGCTGCAAAATCCCAATCTTATTGTCCTCGACCAGCCAACCAACCACCTCGATCTCGAAAGTATTCAAAGCTTTAACGAAGGTTGCCAGTCGTTCCCCGGTATTGTATTGCTTACGAGCCATGACCATACGTTTGTGCAAACTGTTGCCAACAGAATTATTGAGCTGACACCAAATGGCATTATAGACAGGCTGATGACTTACGATGAATACATGGAAGATGCACGTGTGCAGCAGTTGAGAGAGGAGATGTATAAATAAGCGCAACATTAAAGTACAACTGCATTCCGTATAACTTTTATAATTAAATACTACTATTACGTACAGTAAATTCCTGCCGTAATAGTAGTATTTTTGTTTAGTAATAGTGTGTTATGGATAGTAAAATCACATTGAACTTAGATAAGGACATTATTAACAAGGCAAAAGAGTTCGCGGCATAAAACAATGTTAGCTTATCAAAGCTGGTTGAGTTCTTATTGCAAAAAGTTACGTCCACTTCTACTAATTCTTTGGAAGATTATCCAATTGCCGATTGGATGAATGAACTTGCAGAAGGTAAAGGCATTTACCTTACCCAACAGAAAAGCAGAAAAGAATGGAAAAATGAATACTTTTCTGCTGCAAAATGAACCTTTTTATTGATGCCAACATACTTGTATCGGTCGTAAATAAAGAGTATCCTCTGTTTATCTATACTTCCCGTATTTTAAGCCTTTCAGATTCGCTGCGCTTCCAGTTATTTACTTCGCCGGTATGCCTTGCCATCACATTTTACTTTGCTGAAAAGAAATTTAAACGCAAAGTTAGTTGCCAAGCAAAAAATTGCTTTGTTGTGCAGCCATATAAATATTACAAATACAGGAAAAGAAGCAACAATGCAGGCAATTAGCAATCCTGCTATTAACGACTTTGAAGACGGGCTTGAATATTATTCAGCCAAGTAAAGTAATTGCCGTTGTATTATCACCTAAAACACAGACGATTTTTACTTTGCCGATATGGAAGTGTTGAACAGCAAGAATTTCTTTATGAAATACGTGGCAGGTAAACAAATGCCTTAACCATAAGGAGCAACTGATAACAAAATGCTTCTATTTATCAAAATAAAAATCAATTCATTCCTTTTCCTACACTCCTTCTTCTGCATTATTAAACACCCGCTTTAACGGCAGGCTGGTAATAGAGGAAACAATCAGTGGGAATTTTTCTACTGCTACTACACTTGGGTCCAATCCAAAACCTCTTTCTTCGCTAAGGCTTATTTCTTTTATCCAGAAGTGCAGGCGCATTACGAGCTTTTCAATAAAAGGCAATTCATTATCGTTGGACAAGAATTTTTCCATTACAATAAACTGGAAATCGCCTACCACATTATTACGCTCCAGGCTTTCGTAACGGCTCGTTACATTCACTTCTTTATTTTTTACCAGGTCTTCCACTACTTTCCTAAACATCAGGCTCAGCTTTTGCTCTACCCTAAAGCCAAGGCGAAATTCTACCCGTATAATATCGTTTGGAATAATATGATCCACCACAAACTCGCAGGTATAAGGATCGTCCAGCACGTCCACATGCACAAACCAATAAATGTCAGCACGTTTTGGTTTTCGGTTAAGGATGGAATAAATAATCTTATGCTCTATTTCCTTAGGGTTATTGGCACTGGTCATATACACCAGGTGTGTAGCATATTTAGGAACTGTTTTATCATTACTCAGTTCCTGAATCATGGGTATATAATGCTCCATCCGTACAAATTCAACATAACGGTTTTTAATCCTACGACTCCTGAACCACACGTACATAACTACAAACAGCCCACCGCCAACAATTAGTGTTACAAAACCACCATGTGGAAATTTTAACAGGTTGGCGATTAAAAAACCAACTTCAATGGAAAGATAAACCAATAAGTAAAGATAGATCCAGCCCCGCCAGGTACGCTGTCCTACAAGGTAATTGGCAAACAAAATAGAGGTGCTGATCATGCACATAGTAATGGCAAGTCCGTAAGCTGCCTCCATGCGGGAGGCTGTTTGAAAATATAATACAATACCACTACAACCAATAAACAACAAAGTATTGATACCGGGTATAAACAGCTGTCCCTTTTCTTCAGTAGGATAATTTATCTTCATCTTCGGCCACAGGTTCAGGCGTAATGCCTCGCTCACCAGTGTAAACGAACCACTGATTAATGCCTGGCTGGCAATGATTGCCGCAGACGTGGCAATGAAAATACCGATATAAAGAAAATTTTCGGGCATAATGGAGTAAAACACGCTTTTAAGCGGAATGGCAGAAGGATTGGCCGCCATAAAGACTGCATCGGCCATTAAATCTTTCTGCACAAACAGTTTTCCTTCCTGCGTAAGCAACCATGCGCCTTGTCCAAAATAATTGAGTATCAGGCATATTTTTACAAACACCCACGTAATGCGGATGTTGTCGCGCCCCACGTGTCCCAAGTCCGAATACAACGCCTCGGCACCCGTGGTACACAAAAACACAGCGCCCAGCAGCCAAAAGCCTTGCGGATATTGCGTTAATAGTTCAATGGCATAATGCGGCGAAAAAGCCCTGAAAATACTCCAGTCGTCGCTCAGATGCATCAGCCCCAGTACTGCCAGCATCAGAAACCACACCAGCATCATAGGTCCAAACAATTTGCCTATTAAAGAAGTACCAAACTGCTGCAAAAAAAAGAGTGCTGCCATAATGCTTAGTACAATGGCAACAATCACCGACTGGGATATGTTCTCGAAGCGTGGAATAATCTCCAACCCTTCAATAGCCGAAGTAATGGTAATAGGTGGCGTTATCATACCATCTGCCAGCAAAGCCGCACCGCCAATCATCGCCGGCAATACCAGCCACTTTTTTTGCCGCCGCACCAGAGCATAAAGGCTGAAAATCCCACCTTCCCCCCTATTATCGGCTTTCAAAGTAAGGATTACATATTTAATGGTTGTCTGGAGTGTCAATGTCCAGAAGATACAAGAAAGCGAACCCAATACCAGCAGTTCGCTTATAACGCGCCCATTAACGATTGCGTTTAACACGTAAAGCGGAGACGTTCCTATATCGCCGTAAATTATTCCTAATGCCACTACCAATCCAGCGAGCGTAACCTTATTAATGTGCTTACCCACAAGTATTTAATTAATCAGTGGTCAAAGGTATATGATAATACTTAGTTTATTCAAAATTGGCGCAATTCTGTACTATAATTCATGCACCTTTTGGACTCGCTATTCAACTATCATCTGTTAGCATTGCTGTATATTTTTTATGATGCAAGCATGTTCGTTCTTTCATCATTCACCTTTCGTGCCAACCCTCTTTTAATACTTTATAAAGAATATTTATTTCCCCGTATGCTTATAAACCCTCAAATTTGCCGCCATTTGACGTATGCAGGCAATTACTGAATTTTATCCACAACTTTCCAGGTCACACAAAGTTGTTGTTACCATGCACCAGAAGCCTGACGGTGATGCAATGGGTGCCGCACTGGGATTGTATCATTTTTTAATACAGCTTGGTCAGGAGGTAACGGTGATTTCACCAACCAACTGGGCCGATTTTTTAAAGTGGATGCCCGGCTGTGATAAGGTGATCGATTTTGAAGCCCACCGCGAAAAAGCTGCCCGCATTATAAGCACTGCCGAAGTAATTTATTGTGCCGATTTTAACGCCTTACACCGCACCAAAAACCTGCAACATGCCTTGCGCAACAGTAAGGCTGTTAAGGTATTGATAGATCATCACGAATTGCCGGAAGCACATGAATTTTCGTACGGCATTAGCAACCCCTACAAAAGCTCTACCTGCGAAATGGTGTACGACTTTATTGTAGAAGCAGGCTATACTGCCAACATCAACCTTGATATAGCAGCCTGCTTATATACCGGTGTAATGACTGATACCGGTTCTTTCCGCTTTCCTTCTACTACTGCATCGGTACATAAAATGGTAGCGCATTTTAAAGAGTTGGGATTAAATCATACTGTTATTCACGAGCATATCTACGATAATTTTTTAGAGAACCGTTTGCGCTTCATTGGCAATGCATTGCTCAACAAACTGGATGTATTGTATGAATACAATACGGCCATGATGGCGATCCCTAAAAGCGATTTAATAAAATTTGATATAAAAACCGGCGATACAGAAGGCTTGGTTAATTACCTGCTTTCGATAGAAGGCATTAAGCTTGGCGCACTGCTGATAGACCGGGATGAAGAACGAAGATGGAGCTTTCGCAGCAAAGGCAACTTTGATGTAAATGCTTTTGCACGCCTCCACTTTGAAGGCGGCGGGCACAAAAATGCAGCCGGCGGCAGAAGCAGCGATACACTGGAAAATAATGTAAAGCATTTTAAAGCGGTATTAAAGCAATACGAAGAGCAACTTAACAATTAACACTTCCACCTGTTCTTATACCATTATCTTATTGCCATAAAACGTATTCATAAACAATAAATAAAAAAGCTAAAGGATGTTAAGGTATAAAAAATCTGGTACCGCAAAAACATCCGGCATCAAAAACAAAAAGTACAAATGAAACATGTAATCTTTGCAGTGGCTGGTTTAGCCCTGCTTTCCACCGCAGCCTGTAAGGTGAATTACGATAAAACCAAATCGGGACTTCCGTACAAGGTAGTGTCTTCCAAGGGCGGTCAGTCGGTAGTACCCGGACAGATCGTAAAGTTTAATGTAGAATTTAAGCTGTCGCCCAAAGATTCTATCCTTAACACTACATATGGCAAATTTCCTGGTTATACACCTGTAGATACCGGCAAAAACACTGAATATACTTTTATCGAGTTGTTTCCGCTGCTTAAAGTTGGCGATAGCGTAGAGTTTACCATGAGCATTGATACGCTTAAAAACCGTGGTATGATACCTGACTACGACAGCATTTTTACGCGCAATGGACAGATTAAAGGCAAGTTGTCGATATTAGGTGCTTTTGCTACACAGGATTTGGCAAAAAATGACATGGATAAAGAAATGGAGAGAGAAAAAGCCCGTGAAATTGCCAGTATAGAAGACTACCTGAACAAAAAAGGTATAAAAGCACAACGCACTAGGAATGGCGCTTTTGTAGAAATTACTACGCCCGGCGATCCTAACCTGAAAGCTGATTCGGGCAAGCTGGCGATGGTAATGTACCGGGGTTATCTTCAGGACGGAGGTACCGTGTTTGATACCAATATGGATACTTCAAAAGGTCATACCGATCCTATTCCGGTAGTAGTAGGCACTCGCCGTGTTATTCAGGGCTGGGACGAAGCACTGCCTTATTTCAGCAAAGGCAGTAAAGGAAAAATTTATGTTCCTTCTACATTAGGTTATGGTATGCGTGGTGCCGGACAGGATATCCCTGCCAATGCAAACCTGATTTTTGATATTGAAGTAGTAGATGTAAAAGATGCACCACCTGCACAGCCGCAACAACAAGGTGGCAATCCGTTTGGCAATCTTTCCCCGGAACAAATGAAGCAATTGCAGGAGCAAATGCAACAACAAAGACAACAACAGCAAGGTGCACAGCCACAACAGGCAGCACCTGAGCAGAAGAAATAAGATGACAATTGACAAAACAAAAGCGCTTTGCGGTTTCGCAAGGCGCTTTTGTTTTCATTATATCCTCTGATAATTGTTTTTGTCATCAAACAACCAACGACAGTCAACTCTCATTCAACTACACTCCTCTTTCTGTCAACTTTCTTGATATGCTTCCAGCAGTTTAATTGCTTCTGCTGCTTCTTTTACATCGTGCACACGCAAAATGCGTGCGCCGTTGAGCAATGCAATAGTATTTAAAACAGTAGTGCCGTTAAGTGCGTCTGCAGCCGGTATATTCAATGTTTTTTGTATAGTGCCTTTGCGCGAAAGCCCGATAAGCAATGGCTTTTGTAATATAGAAAATGTATGCAAATGTTTTAACAGCTGAAAATTGTGCGTATTGTTTTTAGCAAAGCCAAAACCTGGATCTACTATTATATCATGAATGCCAGCAGCTTTGCACGCACTTAGTTTTTGTATAAAATAATCCAGCACTTCTTTTACTACATTTTCGTAGCTGGCATATTGCTGCATTATTTGCGGTGTACCTTTGATGTGCATACATATATAAGGCACACGTAATGTACCAACGGTTTGCAACATGCCTTCATCCATTGTTCCACCGCTTACATCATTTATAATTGTTGCACCTGCAGCTATGCTTTGCCTTGCAACAGCAGCATAAAAAGTATCTGCAGAGATAAATGCTTCCGGAAAAGCTTTGGCAATTGCTTCTATCACCGGCAATGCCCGGTCGCGTTCTTCATTTTCACTTATCAAAGTACTGCCTGGGCGCGTACTTTGCCCGCCAATATCCAGTATCGTTGCACCATCCTGCAACATTTTAGCTGCCTGCTCCAAAGCCGCATCTACGCCAGATTTACGGCTACCGGCAAAAAAGGAATCAGGTGTTGTATTGATGATGCCCATGACAATTGGCTTATCAATTATTAATAGTCTTCCATTGCAATTGAGTGTAAACATTGGTTGCTTTTACTTTATTTTGTAATAATACGAACCTATCTTGAACAACAGCGGCACAAAGCACACAGAGGAACACGGAGAATCTCTTGTTTACTTATAAAATAACAACTATTCTCTTTTCCCGCTCGTGCAATTCGCGTAGTCAAGATATATAATTCGTGTAATTCGATTCAGTTGTGTTCATACATTCGCACCATTCGCGTTTATAATAATTTTGAGCAATACAATCACATGTCGCAAACCAATAGTCAGTACGATACAGTAGTCGCAGCTTGCAGAGATATTTTTAAAAATAAAACAATAGATTACGGCACTTCGTGGCGGGTGCTTCGCACTATATCGGTAGTAGATCAGATTTTTATAAAAGCCTTACGCATCCGCACCATACAGGAAGTAAAAGAGCAAATGATAAGCGATGATATACCCGGTGAATTTAAAGGTATTTTGAACTATGCAGTAATTGGGTTAATTCAGTTGCAACAAGCACCAGCCATAGAAGATGTACCATTGGATATAGCTGTTAATTTGTACAACCAGCAAATACAAGTAGCCAAAGAAACGATGCTCGCTAAAAATCATGACTATGGAGAAGCATGGCGCGATATGAGCCAGCAAAGCATGGTAGATTTGATATTGGTAAAACTATTGCGCATTAAACAGATTTTGCAAAACGATGGTAAAACGCTCATCAGCGAAGGTATAGATGCGAACTATGTGGACATTATTAATTATGCTGCATTTGCCTTGATACTCATCAGCGAAGGCAAGGCATAAAGGGAATCAATATTCAAAATGAAACATTATTTGGAATGAAGACATCAAAAACTATGAATACAGTATTACTCATCATCCGCTGGGTAGTAGGTATTCTATTTATTTTTTCGGGCTTAATAAAAGCCAACGATCCGCTGGGATTAAGCTATAAAATGCAGGAGTTTTTTGATGCATGGCACACCACGTTCCTGAATGATTATGCCTTACCGTTATCGCTGGCAATGAATGTATTTGAAGTGCTGGCAGGTGTTGCCATTATTATTGGTTGGCGCGTAAAACTATTTAGCTGGCTGCTGCTGTTGCTCATTATATTTTTTACCTTTTTAACCGGCTATGCCACTTATTCCGGTAAGTTTAGAAGCTGCGGCTGCTTTGGCGATTGTGTGCCGCTCACGCCATTACAATCGTTTATAAAAGATATTATATTGCTGGTACTGATTATTATAATATTTATCTACCGCAATAGAATACCCCAGGTCTCCGGCAGAATGACCTTTCCCGTTTTCATACTGTTATTTACGGTGGTTGGTGTTTCGCTGTTTGAAACATACGTGCTTACTTATTTGCCCGTTTTAGATTGCTTGCCTTACCGCGTTGGCAACAATCTTATTGAGCAAATGCAACCTCCCAAAGGCAGCGTGCCCGATAGTACACAACTGGAATTCGTATATAAAAAAGAGGGCAAAGAGGTGCGCTTTGACCAGGACCATTTTCCTGCAGATTTTAACGATAGTGTTTACCAGTATGTTGACCGTTATGAAAAACTGATAAGAAAAGGAAACGATACGCCGCCTATCTCCGATTTTTCTTTGAAAACTGCTAACGGCAAGGATACGTTAGCCGCCGTTTTGCAGCTACCACATTATGTGCTGCTGTTTGTACAAAATTTTGGCAACTGGAATGAGCAGGGCGATAATTATCAGGCAGTGGTGGCTATATGCAAACAGAAAAACATGCCGTTATTTGTAATAACCTCACTACCCGAACTGGCAAAAGAATTGCTGCCGCAAGCCAATATCTTACAATGCGATGCAACAGTAATAAAGACCGCCGCACGTGTAAACGGAACTTATTTTGTGATGGAAGGACCGGTAGTGAAACAAAAGGTAAGCTATGCAAACAGCGATAAACTCATAAGAAGGCTGGAGGAATTGTGAGATGGCAAATTTGTGAATGGTGAGCTGTAAGTGGGAAAAGCAGATGTAAAAACGCTATATCCTAAAAGGAATTAATAGTATTCACAGTTGACAATTCACAATTCTTACTGAATCACCACTTCCTTAATCACATTTTCGCCCAAAGCTTCGTTTACACGTTGTATAATTTTATCCTTTTGAAAAAGCAACTCATGCTTGAGCGGACCAATGGAGGTGGTGATAAATAAGGTGTTGTTGATAATCTGAATTTTATCGGTGTATTTAGCAATGGTCTTACCCATTAGTTCGGTCCATACATTTTCTATCTGCACGGCACGCACACCATTTTTAAGGTTGCTCTTGTTGAGAAATGCCTTCATGGCATCGCCAATGTGATATTCAGACATGCAACAAAGGTAGTGTGCACTTATTAGTTGAAAGCAGATTTTTATTTTTGAAAAAATAACGAATAATAAGGTTGCATTCACATCCGCATCAAATAAATACGTGCACTAAAATATATTCGCCACTTGCTATAAATCATTAATAAATCCTATTTTTATTAAAACAATTTCCACAATTATTTTCTGCCTTATTTTCGTTTTTCCAACTAAAAATTTTTTGGATGAGATTACTGCTGCAACGTCCGGTTGCTTTTATTGATTTAGAAACGACAGGTTTGAATCTGTCAACCGATAAGATAGTAGAAATTGCTATCATCAAAATAATGCCCGATGGGGAACGGCTAGTCAAGCGCAAGCTCGTCAACCCGCAAATGCCTATCTCCGAAGGCGCTTATGCCATTCATGGCATTTCGGATGACATGGTAAAAGGGGCACCCACCTTTAAACAGATTGCCAATGAAATAAAACAGTTTTTGGAGCCTTGCGATATTGGCGGCTACAACAGTAACCGCTTTGATATTCCGATGCTGATAGAAGAGTTTTTGCGTTGCGGTTTACAGTTCAGTGTAGAAGGGCGCAAACTCATTGATGTGCAAAAAATTTTCCATCTGATGGAGCAGCGTACACTTACGGCTGCCTATAAATTTTACTGTGGCAAAGACCTTACAGATGCACACAGTGCCGAATCGGATGCGCTGGCAACATGGGAGATATTAGAAGCACAGTTAGAGCGTTATCCGCACATTGGCAATACGTTAGAAACAATCTGCAAGTTTTGCGGCGAAGAAGATATGGTAGATTTTTCGCGGCGTTTCATCAAGGTAAATGGTGTAGAAGTATTCAATTTTGGTAAGCACAAAGGCAGAACGGTAGTGGAAGTGTTAAAGCAGGAACCACAATATTACGATTGGATGATGAAAGGCGATTTTACAATGCATACGAAACAGAAACTCACCGAGATTCTCAACCGTACTTTGCTAAAAAAAGTTTAAAGAAGCATTTTTAATTAGCTGCCTGCCTAAGATAGACAATTTAAATGTAATTTTCCATCAAAACCTCTTGCCGCCGCTTTGAAAAAATTAATCATTATACCCACATATAACGAAAAAGATAATATTGTTGCTATACTCCGCGTCATATTTGCACTGCAACAGCATTTTCATGTGTTGGTGGTAGATGATGGCTCGCCCGATGGTACAGCGCAAATGGTGAAAGATTTATTCGGTGAATATCCTGATTGCCTGTTTATAGAAGAACGCAAAGGCAAACTGGGGTTGGGCACAGCTTATATTCATGGCTTTAAATGGGCGCTTGCCCGCGGCTACGAATACATTTTTGAAATGGATGCCGATTTTTCGCACGATCCGGCCGACCTGGACAGGCTGTACAAAGCTTGTAAAAACGGTGCCGATGTAGCCGTTGGCAGCCGCTACGTACGAGATGGTCATATAGAAAATTGGCCTCTTATACGGCATGTGTATTCGCGCGGTGGTGCCATTTATACCAGAATGATTACCTGGATGCCGGTGAACGACCCGACTGCAGGGTTTGTTGGTTATAAAAGAAAGGTATTAGACACGATCAATTTTGATGAAATACAATTTGTAGGCTATGCCTTTCAGGTAGAAATGAAATTTGCCGCGTGGAAGCTGGGCTTTAAAATTGTAGAAGTGCCAATTGTTTTTCGCGATCGTAAGCATGGCACTAGCAAAATGTCGAAAGGGATTTTGAAGGAAGGAATTTTGGGCGTGCTAAAAATACAATGGCAAAGTGTGTTTAAAAATTACCGTCGCAAGGTGGGCAATAAAACATTGGTTGCAGCAGCGCCGGTTCAGGAATGCTGAACGGGGTGTATCTGAACTGTGATTTATGAAATTATTGAATAAATAGGATTTAACAGGATATAACAAAAGGTTCGGAGCTTTAAAAGGTTCGGAACCTTTTTATTTTTTAAACCATAGCAGCACAGGAAATCACAGCACGCCACAGAGCATGTTCTATACTCATCTTTAGGGTACGCGGTGTTGTTGAATGCCGCTGTGGTTCAAAAAAGTACAAATAATGCTGTTTTAATGCTGATAATGTGCAGATACGCTTATTTTTATAGTTCCTTTTCCTGTTTGCCTTTTTAATCTGAAAACATCATTTAAAACACCACTCAACACTTATGAAATCGCGTCGTCAATTTCTACAAACAATGACCGCAGCTACGCCTGCTTTTTTCTTTATGAACCAAGCCTTTGCCGCATCATCCCATTTGGAAGAAAAGCCTTACGATGGTCCTATATTGCGTGTAGCCATTATGGGCTTGGGCGGTTATGGCACCCGGGTAGCCAATGCCATGCAGGCTTGTACAAGGGCTAAACTGGTTGGCGCTATCAGTGGTACCCCTTCTAAACTGACCGACTGGCAACAGAAATACAATATACCGGCGAAGAACTGCTACAATTACGAAAATTATGATGCAATAAAAAACAACCCCGATATTGATGCTGTGTATGTCATTACACCCAATGCATTGCACCACGATGCAGTTATACGCGTAGCAAAAGCAGGCAAGCATGCAATATGCGAAAAGCCAATGGCAGTGAATGCTAAAGAAGGACAGGAAATGGTGGATGCGTGTAAAAAAGCAGACGTAAAGCTGCTTGTTGGCTATCGTATGCACTTTGAGCCACATACACTCGAAATAGTGCGTATGCGTAAAGCGGGTGAGTTTGGTAAGATTACATTCTTCCAGGGCTTATCGGGCTTTGTAATTGGCGATCCTACGCAATGGCGGTTGAACAAAGCACTCTCCGGTGGCGGCGCTATGATGGATATTGGCATCTATTCTATTAATGGCGCCCGGTATATGACAGGCGAAGAGCCGGTGTGGGTAACGGCAGAAGAAACAAAAACAAACCCGGAAAAGTTTAAAGAAGGGATTGATGAAACTATCCAGTTTCAACTGGGTTTTCCAAGCGGTGCGGTAGCCTCCTGCCTGTCCACCTATGCAATGAATAATTTGGACCGTTTTTTCCTGGATGGATTAAATGGCTGGGCAGAACTATACCCGGCTACCGGATATGGACCCATTCAGGGACGAACTAATAAAGGGGAAATCAATCAGCCGGTTGTAACACATCAAACGGTGCAGATGGATGAAATGGCACAGATTATTTTGGAAGGGAAACAGCCCATTATCCCGGTGGATGGCGAAGAAGCAGTGAAAGATTTAAAAATTATTGATGCCATTTATGAAGCAGTGAAACTGGCTAAAAAAGTACCATTGAAATTGTAATTTTCTACCGTGGAAAACGGAAGTTAATAGTGTTTTCGCAGCGAAAACAGGTATCGCTGCGAAAACGCTATTTTTTTTATTCGCTGCAATGAGAGAAAAAGCATTATAAAAGAACAACTCAACAGAAAATAGTCCTGCCTGCATGAATACCAGCTTAGTTGATTATTATCAGCAACGGGCAACCGATTACGAAAGCATTTATCATAAGCCGGAGCGGCAGCAAGATATAGCTACTGCTACTACTATTCTGCAAAACATTTTCATTGATAAACAAGTACTGGAAATTGCCTGTGGTACTGGTTTTTGGACAGAGAAAATAGCTGCCGTTGCTTCTGCAATACATGCAACAGACATTAACCAATCTGTAATTGATATAGCAAAACAGAAGCATTATGCTAAAGCCAATGTCTCTTTTGAGCTGGCTGATTTTTTTCAATATCAAACTGCTCAACCATACAATAGCTTATTTGGCGGCTTTATCTGGAGTCATATTTTACTGCAGGAAATACCAACTTTTATCGCAACCATCCAATGCTGTGTTGCACCTGGTGGAACGGTTGTTTTTATGGATAATAATTTTGTAACCGGCAGTAATTTACCCATCACACATACCGATGCAGCAGGTAATACTTTTCAGAAGAGACAATTAGCTGATGGCTCTACGCACCTGGTACTTAAAAATTTTTCAACAGAAACATTTATAAAAAATAAGTTAGAAAAAGTTGCAAGTGAAGTAAATTTTATTCATTTGAAGTATTACTGGATACTTGTGTATAAAACCAATAGTTAGAACAGCTAAAATGCTACACAATGCAGTTGCAAATGTCGGCTGTTTATTACTTACTTTTCTACTTCAATTGATCCTGCATAAATAAAGAAAAAAGCTTCTCTTCCTTCGCAGTAAAATACAAAGTCCATTATGCTTTTTTCAGCTTCCATTTTTTCACATACAATAGTAATATACCACCTGCTAGTACCAGCGGCCATACCGAGATAAAGAATAAAATGATATTGGTAATTATTGTACCACCGGTAGCAAAAGCTGCTTCTACTTTAGTAATAAAAGAAGGCTCGGCAGTATCTGCGCTGTTACCATTGAGATATTGATAATACGTAAGATTAATGGTACTGTACGCAGCACTGTGCGACAGATAGGAAGCCCTGCCCGAAGCTGCCTCCAGGTCTTCCTGTATGCCATTTATTTCTTCCTGCACCGCCAGTATATCTTTCATTGATTTAGACTGTTTTAGCAGCTCCAGATATCTGTCGCGCACCTGTTGTTTAGCTTCTATACGTGCTTTTATATCTACTACTTCGCCGGTTACATCTTCGGTGCTGATGTTTTTCTCCAATACTTTTATACCATCGCCGCCTATACTATTCATCAGGCTTTCAAATAAGACTACAGGCACTTTTATAGTGAGTATATTTTCAATACGTGCATCGCTCTCTGTTTGCTGCTCACCGGCTATGTAAGCGCCATACCTTTTTAGCTTATCATGTATAGCTGTATTGAAAGTAGTATAGTTTTTCAATTCCAATGTTAGTCTTGCTGTTTTAATAATCTTTTTGTCCCAGTCTTCAGTTGTCGGATTGCCGGCATGTAATATATCAGGATTGGCTACACTGCTTCTTTGATTGATTGTATCGGCAGATACCACACTAAATTCACCGGAAAAATTATTAGCCTTTTCTTCCTCTCCTGCTGTAGGTGGCGGAGCAGGAGCAGCCAACGTTACATCTTGTATTGACGCACCTTCAGCAGAATCGGCAGTTTCATTTAGTTTATTACTATTGCTGCTGCAGGCAACAAGTAAGCACATAGCTATCACAGCTACACTGTAAAAAGGTAGTTTCATAAAAGTTGATTAAAAGTGTTTAATAAATAAGATGAAGTGAGAGAAAATTTACATAAAAAAGAAGTGAATTTTTCTTTTTTTATTAAAGTATATACGTGCAGAAGAAGGCCGCAATTGAGCAGCACCAGGGCTTTACGAAGTCATACAGTTGTATTAAAATGATGAATAAATAAAGGCAGACATCTGTATCAGTTGATAACTTTTGCTGTAAAAATGTAACCCGCTGTTCTGAGATTTTTTTGCTGAACTAAAAACTGCTTGTACAGAATAATGCAGATGATTAACGAGCTTATATTGCATTTGCATTATTTTTTTAAAGAGAAATAAAATGCCCAAAAGGAACAGTACTGATAGCACTTATACATCAACCTGCCCATCATCAGCAGATAATAGTAATATTGTAAAATGAGACCGTTCTATTACCTGTTTATAACATTATACCCGGTTGCAGCGCGCGTGCTTTCCCTTTTTAATAAGAAAGCAAAGCTGTGGGTGCGGGGCAGAAAAGATGTAATGGAAGATGTGTATCATTATTTTAAAAGCAATACCGCGCCCGTAATATGGTTTCATTGCGCATCATTAGGCGAGTTTGAACAGGGCAGACCGGTTTTGGAAGGCTTGAAAACCATGTATCAAAGACACAAAATCCTGGTTACGTTTTTCTCTCCTTCGGGCTACGAAATAAGAAAGAATTATAAGCTGGCCGATTTTATTTGTTACCTGCCAATGGATAGTCCGCTACATGCCAAAAGGTTTGTAACAACCGTTCGTCCATCGCTGGTGGTGTTTGTGAAATATGAGTTCTGGTTTTATTATTTAAAAGCCATCCGCAAGCGCGATATTCCTTTGCTGCTTGTATCGGGATTGTTTAGAGAAAACCAGATTTTCTTTAAGAAATATGGTGGTTTTTACCGCCGCATGTTGCGCTATTTTACATACCTTTTTGTGCAAACACCCAAAGCATTGCAACTGCTGCAATCTATTGGCATAGCCAACGCGGGTGTAAGCGGCGATACCCGTTTTGATCGTGTATTAGCCACTGCACAAAACTTTGAACCGGTGCCACTTATTGAAGCTTTTTGTGCCGGTAAAAAAACGATAGTTGCGGGCAGCACCTGGACGGAAGATGATGAAGAATTAGACCATTTTGTCATTCATCATCCTGATATGCGTTTCATTATTGCACCGCATGATATTAGCGAGGAACGGTTGAAAGAATGTGAACGTTTATATAAGCATACCGTACGCTACTCGCATTTAGGCAAGGCGCACAACACGGCAGGCATTAATACATTACTAATTGATAACATTGGTATGCTTAGCCGCTTGTATAAATATGCAACCATTTGTTATGTTGGCGGTGCTTTTGGCGGCGATGGCATTCACAATATTCTGGAGCCGGCAGTGTTTGCAAAACCCGTTTTATTTGGCCCGGTGCACGATAAATTTCCCGAAGCCGGCGAGCTGATAGAAGCAGGTGGCGCTTACAGTATAGAAAATGCCTTAGAACTGGAAAAAGTATTAGATGAATTGCTCAGCAACGAAGAACAATATGCACAGTCTTGCGCTGCCTCGCTGCACTATGTGCAGGGTAATGCAGGCGCTACCGGTAAAGTCATTCAGTACATTCAGGAAAAGCGCCTTTTAACCAGTTGATTGAAGTGCTTAACGATAGGATTATTATCATCCCAACCCAATTTATAAATCATTTCGCGCTGTATCCAATAATTCGCTTCCTGGTAAATGTTAAAAGAATTAATAGTTTTTATGCTGCGCTCATACATCGTTTCGTCACCCCTGAACAACTCGCTGATAAACTGGTAACGATCATTGATATTAATGGCTTTTTTTAAATCGCGGATAGGTTCATCCTGTAGTTTGCTGGCAAGTTCGGGTGCATTATTCACCTTTAGTTTATCATTCAGACTCACCTCTTCCCCATCTTCCTGCGAGCTCAACTGGTAAATTTCCTTACTGCTTTTATCTTCCTGCTGCGCCAGTGTAGGTACTTCATCCGGCATAAAAAAAGCAGGATTAGCAGCCCTTAATCCATAAGTGGGAGTAGAAGGTATTGCAGGCGGCTCCGGAATTTCGCTGGGTTGTTCTTCCGGTGCTTCGGGTGGTGCTGGCATTGGTATTTCGGCAGGCGCTTCCGGCTCTGGTTGTATATCCGGCTGTGCAGGTTGCGGTATTTCGGGTACCGGGGCAGGTGTGGGTTGCTCTTCAGGTACAGGTTTGGGATTTGCAGCAACAGTTGGTACATGCGGCATTACCACCGCTACTTTTTTATTGGTACGGTTAGCGTTTACATCCTGTTGCAGCTCAGCAAGTAACATTTGAACGGTAACTAATAAAGTTCTGTTATCAGCCTGTTGTTGATATTGCTCCTGCAGCTTGCTTATAAAAGCGCCCACTCTTTCCATGCAATGCTATACTTTTGGTAGTTAAAATTAGTGGGCTAAGGTAGTAAGGATTTTTTTTGCACGAATAAGTTTTAAGAATGTTTATTGAACCCTCCATTAACGGCGCTCAAAGAGGATGGATAGAAGTAATTTGCGGCTCTATGTTCAGCGGAAAAACCGAGGAGCTGATACGCCGTTTGCGGCGTGCTAAAATTGCTAACCTGCGTATCGAAATTTATAAGCCTGCCATTGACAACCGTTATCACCAAACAGATGTGGTAAGCCATGATGCCAACAGCATTTCATCTACCATTATCGAAAATTCACAAACCATTTTGTTGTATGCCAGTCATGTGGATGTGGTAGGCATAGATGAAGCACAGTTTTTTGACCCCGAAATTGTTTCTGTATGCGAAAAACTGGCTGCCAGGGGCATCCGTGTGATTGTGGCAGGATTAGATATGGATTATAAAGGCAGACCTTTTGGACCAATGCCCGCTTTATTGGCAATTGCAGATTACATCACCAAGCTACATGCAATATGTGTGCGATGCGGCAACATTGCTTCTTATTCTTACCGCAAAACGGCGCAGGGCGGACAAGTATTGCTGGGCGAAACCGATGTATATGAGCCGCGCTGCCGCAAATGCTATTACGAAGAGGTATAAATATCTTGTATTTAAAGCATTTACACTAAAACATTTATCATTAATTCATTAATTAATACTTTTTCTTTTGACCAATAAATACCACCATATTATTACGCTTGTAAAAAAAGATATACTGCTGGAAGTGCGGCAGCAATATACCTTTTACGGCATTGCTTTGTATGTGGCCTCTACCATATTTGTAGTGTACCTCACCATGGGCACACCCGAGGATACGGTATGGAACAGTTTGTTTTGGGTAATACAATTATTTGTGTGTGTAAATGCAGTAGCCAAAAGTTTTTTGCAGGAAAACAGAGGCCGTATGTTGTATTTTTATTCCATTGCCGGCGCCAGGCAATTCATCCTTGCCAAGCTTATCTTCAATGCGCTGCTGATGCTTTTAATGAGCTTGCTTTCTTTGGTTATGTTCCTACTTTTTTTCGGTAATCCGTTGCACAGCTTTTTACGCTTTGCAGGCATTAGTTGCTTGGGCGGTATTGGCTTAAGTCTTACGTTTAGTTTTCTGGCAGCCATTGCAGCCAAAGCGCAGCAACAGGCAGCCTTAATGGCTATTATGGGTTTCCCTATTATTATTCCGCAATTGCTGTTGCTTAGCAAAATATCCATGATTGCCTTCTCTTCTATCGTACAATCTGGCTTATGGCAGATGTGCGGCTTGCTGGTAGCGTTTGATGCAATGGTGGTAGTATTGGCTATTATCCTGTTTCCTTTTTTATGGAAAGATTAAACACTATAATTAACTGAACAGAAATTGCAAAGTGTATTTGCTTACAGCAACTCAGGGCTTTAGTTCAAAGTTATTTAGTTAAAAATAGTAGCTCCGATAAGAGCACCTGTTTATAAAAAACTCGCAATAAACTTCAGCAGACCCCATCGGAAGCTCCCCATACGAGGAAGCTCTGATGCAGCTCAACATATCTTTACACTTTATATGTTATAAACAGGAAATTCTCTAGAGCTTAACTGAATGATATTGAACTAAGCCTTAAGCTATGATTTTAGCAGCGTATAGTTCCTTATACCTTTATTTCTTTATTCATAAAAAACAATTATTCTTATTTATATTATTTTAAAAACTAACATCCGTTTGTATAACAGCTTTCCCCTAATTTTGCGGCGCATACAGAAAACATATCTTCTGTTTTCTTAAAAACAAATCTCTGTTATGATTCGCAAACCCTGGTGGAAATGGCTGGCTTTTATACTGCTCCTTTATACCTGCATTGCAGGGTTTCTGGTTAAAATTCCGGTGCTGGACGACAGGATGCATCAATCGGTGCGCAACCTGTTTTTCCATGTGCCCATGTGGATGACCATGATGGTACTGTTTATTGTTTCGGTGGTGTATGCGCTTAAATATTTGCGCTCGCAAAACCCAATACACGACTATTATTCACTGGAATATGCGCGTTCGGGTACACTGTTTGGCACACTCGGTTTTATTACCGGCATGATATGGGCCAACTACCAGTGGGGTGCTCCGTGGAGCGGCGATCCTAAACAGATATATGCTGTAATAGGCATTCTTATTTACTTTGCTTATTTCATACTGCGCGGCTCTATGACCGATATAGATAAGCGGAGTAAAGTAAGTGCAGTATATAACATTTTTGCGTTTTGCATGACCATACCTTTATTCTTTATTTTACCCAGAATGCAAGAATCGCTGCACCCCGGCGGACAAGGCAGCGAAGGCAATCCAGGCCTTAACCCTGCCGATTTGGATGCCAACATGCGCCTCGTATGGTATCCTGCTATTATTGGCTGGACGCTGCTGGGCGTATGGATTACAACGCTTCGTATAAGATTTCGTATTTACCAGGAAAAACAATTATTGATACATGAACAAGCTTAAGCGTGCCGTACTGACTTTATCTCTTTGCATATTTACACTGCTTTCTTTTGCACAACCTATGAACATGCAACAGGAAGAACCAACGGATTTTATGAGAAGCAATGGAAAGATTTATGTGGTGGTTGCAGTAATAGTGGTAATAGTAGTTGGCTTGTTTATATATCTGGTAAATTTAGACAGAAAGATAACAAAACTGGAAAAAAACAACAATAAGTAGTTGTTGTATCTAAGGTATAAAAATTGCTTGCTATTATAGTTCAATTTTAAATGTAAGAATGCTTGCCAATGGGCCTTGCATGTAGCTATATTAATGGCACTGTTACAATACAGTCATAAGATCATTCTAACGATTCATTCTTTTTAAAATATAAGTTCAATGTCTAAACAAAAGCACTATAGTTTTTTTGACAGTGTAACAAAGAGCTTTGATAAAGCATCCAGTTATACCAGGTGGGAACCCGGCTTGCTCCAGCAAATAAAAGTGTGCAATGCAGTGTATCAAATGCATTTCCCTATCCGCCGCGATAATGGGGAGATAGAAGTAATAGAAGCTTATCGCGTGCAACATTCGCATCACAAAGAACCATGCAAAGGCGGTATCCGCTTTAGCGAAGAAGTAAACCAGGATGAAGTAATGGCGCTTGCTGCACTGATGACGTATAAGTGCGCTATTGTAAATGTGCCTTTTGGCGGCGCTAAAGGTGGTATTAAAATTAACCCGCGTAATTACAGTGCTTTTGAGCTGCAAAAAATAACCCGTCGTTATACTTCCGAACTGGTAAAGAAAAATTTTATAGGACCAGGCATTGATGTGCCTGCACCCGACTACGGCACCGGTGAGCGTGAGATGGCATGGATAATGGATACGTATGTGACCATGCGCCCCGGCGAAGTGGATGCTATGGGTTGTGTAACCGGAAAACCTGTAACACAAGGTGGCGTACGCGGCCGCAAAGAAGCCACTGGTTTAGGCGTTTTTTATGGTGTGCGCGAAGTATGCAGCATGCCCGAAATAATGGAGCGCCTGGGAATGAGTGTAGGTGTGGAAGGCAAACGTGTAGTAGTACAAGGTTTGGGTAATGTGGGCTATCATACCGCCAGATTCTTTCGCGAGCATGGTGCTAAGGTAATTGCAATTGCAGAGTACGAAGGGGCCGTTTTTAATGAAGATGGATTGAATGAAGAGGAGGTATTTCAACATAGAAGGAAGAATGGTTCTATTTTCAATTTTCCGGGCGCTACCAATATTGTAAAAAGTGCCGATGCACTGGAAATGGAATGTGATATACTGATACCTGCTGCATTGGAGAATGTAATTAATGGTGAGAATGCACCACGCATACAAGCAAAACTTATTGGCGAAGCTGCCAACGGGCCACTTACGCCGGAAGCCGATGAAATATTGATTAAGAAAGGTATTATTGTAATTCCCGATATGTACCTGAATGCCGGCGGTGTAACGGTTTCCTATTTTGAATGGCTGAAAAATTTGAGCCATGTGCGTTACGGTCGTATGGAAAAACGTTTTACCGAGAATATGAATAAACATATTTTAGGACAAATAGAAGAACTGACGGGCAGAAATGTAAGTGCCAGAGAAAAAAAGTTTATAGAACACGGACCTTCAGAGTCTGACCTGGTGCATAGTGGACTGGAAGAAACGATGGTAGAAGCTACCCGCGAAATAATGGATGCCTGGCATGCCAATCCCAGTATCCCCGATATGCGCACCGCCGCTTATGTGGTAGCTATCAACAAGGTAGGCACTTCTTATGCTGAGTTGGGTATTTTTCCATAAAGTCTTGTAACAGCATATTACGAAAGCGCCTTTACATTCGCAAAAGGCGCTTTTATTTAAGTACTCTTTCAAAAGTGAATTGAAATAAAGTGCCACCTCATTCCGCAATTGTCGCCAATACTCCGGATGAACTATTTACAATAAACGGCGGATTTATGCAGAATCTGTATTTAGAATAAATCATTGCCAATGATGAAAGCAGATTTCAGAATACAAAAGTTTATGCAATGATAGTTTTATGTATAGCTTAAGAGGAAATCATAAAAAAGGCTGCCTCGTATGAAGCAGCCAATAGTATTTAAAATAATAACGTAATCAACTATTTACACTACCATTTATCTACATCTTCACTAGAGTGCGTAGTAGCTGCCGGTTTTACAACCTCAGTAGCCACGCCATCAATACCATTGCCATCCAAATGTACTTCCTCTGAAACTGGCTCAGGATATTCATGGTTGAACGCATCAAAATCAAAATCGGGCATCAAATCGGTTTTTACATAATCCACAGCTTCGCCCAACGCTTTACAGAATTTATTAAAATCTTCTTTGTACAAAAAAATCTTGTGCCTGTCATAGCCATCATCGTTAAAACGTTTACGGCTCTCGGTAATAGTAAGATAATAATCGTTGCCGCGTGTAGCTCTTACATCAAAAAAATAAGTTCTTCTTTTTCCGGCTCTGATACGTTTGCTATAAACGCTTTCCATCTTTTTATCGTTATTTTCGTAAGCCACAGCTCAGATATTTTGGTTTATATAAAAAAATTGTCGCACAAATATAACGTTGTTTTGATACCACCAAAATTTTGCACAATATTTTTTATTGAAATTCGGTTGTTGCCTGTGCGGTTTGCTCGGTATTCATTTGCAGATTATACAACTCTGCATATTCACCGTTCTGCTTTATCAACTGCTCGTGTGTACCTTTTTCTAATACTTTTCCATCCTGCAACACAACAATCTTGTCAAAATTCAGGGCCGTAAAAATGCGGTGTGTAATAATGATAGCCGTTTTATCCTGTAAGTATTGTCGCAGGTTATTTACAATATCATGTTCGGTTTTAGAATCTACAGCACTCAGGCAATCGTCAAACAACATGATAGAGGCGCCTTTCATCAAAGCGCGTGCAATAGAAATGCGTTGTTTCTGGCCACCGCTGAGCGTTACACCACGCTCACCTACGAGGGTTTGGTAACCATGTTGCAGATTGTTTATTTCGTTGTGCACGCTGGCGTATTTAGCAGCTTCCTGCACATCGGCAGCTTCGGCGGCATGTGTCAATCCGAAATTAATGTTGGAAGTTATATCATCGCTGAACAAAAAAACATCCTGCGGTACATAGCTGATGTGCTCGCGCAAATAGCGCAATGGAATGCTTTTAATGTTTTCGCCATTCAGCAAAATTTTCCCTTCATCTACATCATAAAAACGCAATAACAACTGTGCAATGGTGGACTTTCCACTACCGGTTTTACCCAATATCAATACCTTCTCTCCTTCTTTGATGGCAAGACTAAAATGTCTGAGCGCCTGTATGCCGGTGTGCGGATAAGTAAAGGATACATCATCAAAAACGATGTTACCGTTGAGTACAGGTGTTACTGGTTTTTCCGGCTCAGTAATAGGTGATTGGGTTTGTAAAAACTCGTTGATGCGTTTTTGCGAGGCAGAAGCACGCTGAATCATGCTGGCTGTCCAGCCAATGGCGCTTACCGGGAAAGTTAATTTGTTGATATATAAAACAAACTCTACAATTACGCCTGGCATCATTCCATGCAATACCTGTAAACTGCCGGATAAAATTGCTATTAATGTACTTAAGCCGATCATCAGCGTCATGCTGGGGAAATAAATAGCTTCCAGCTTGGAAAGGCTTACTGTATTGCGGCGATATTCTTCGCTGTTCTTCTTAAAAAAACCGAGCATATTTTTTTCCTGGCCAAAGGATTTGATCACACGAATGCCACTATATGATTCCTGCGCATTAGTTGTAAGGTCGGAAAGAGAGCGTTGAACAATCTCACTTTTCTTGTGAATGACATTATTCACTACGTAAATGGTAATAGCAAGTATGGGTAAAGGTGATAATACCAGCCATGTAAGCGAAGCATTTTGCTTAAACATGTAAAACAAACAAAAGATAATAGTAGTTACCAAATTGATGGTGTACATAATAGCCGGGCCGGCATACATGCGCACACGGCTTACATCTTCGGCAACCCGGTTCATCATATCGCCGGTGCTGTGTGTTTTATAGAAGTTGGTATTGAGTTGCTGGTAATGCTGGTAGATTTCATTCTTTTGGTCGTACTCAATGTGGCGGCTCATTACAATAATGGTTTGCCGCATAAGGAACATGAAAAAGCCACGCAGCAAGGCCATAATCAGGAGCATCACGCCGGCAAGAATAACGATGCTGCTATAAGTAAAAGCACTACTGTTTATCCATTTGATAAACCACTGTACCAGGAAGTTGTAATTGCCCGATTCCTCATATTTGATTACTTCGTGAATGCCCTGGTTCTGCCGGATGGCGTGCGTAACCATATTGATAATGTAGCCCGATAACTGTGGGCTGAGAATATCAAAAAAGTTGGAGAGCACGACAAACAGAACTCCTAAGCTTAAACGTACGCGGTACTTCCAAAAATATTTATTCAGTGCTGCTAAATGCTTCAAACTGTATCCTTTCCTTTTTGCAAAAGTAAGTTATTGGGGTGGTGAATGCCGGGGTATTAATTGTGAATAATGCGTTGTGATTTTGAAGTTCGCCCATCATTGCAAGCGGAGCGAAGCAACCTGTGTGTAGTGGTACAATCAATACTAATTGCTGTGTAGTAATATTAAACTTTTGAAATGACTTTATCCGCTGTGATAATTAACGGTATTGCAGCAATGATTTCAATTTTATAGTTTCCATTTTCCATTTTTTCTCCTCTACTTGTAGGGGCAGGCATCGAAAGAAAAAAGGAACAAAAAAGAAAAGGGTAATAACAAAGTATCCTTTATCAATTATTAAAATACAAATTTAAAGGGCACACTGAAAGCCAAATACCGATACGTTAGCTTATCATCAAATAAAAAAGTCCCGAAAATGAATTCGGGACTTTAATAGGTTACTGCAAAAGGCTAAGCTTCGTTGCTTCCTGCAGCAGGTCCACCCTGCTCTACTCTTCTTACCACAGGGGTTTGCTTACGGGCACGTTGCGTTTTGCGATGCTCTTCGGAACGTTTACGAACAGCGGCTTCATGCTCTTCGTGCCATTTTTGAAACTTTACCATAGCGGTAGCTTCATCAAACAGTCCCAGCTTTACGCCCCTTAAAAGGTGCTTCAGGTACAATACGCCTTTAAAAGACAGGATACGACGCACCGTGTCGGTAGGTTGTGCACCTTTGTGCAGCCATTCCAGGGCTTTTTGACGATCGAGCTGAATTGTTGCGGGAACAGTTAGTGGATTGTAAGTTCCGATTTTTTGGATAAACTTACCATCGCGCGGTGCACGGGCGTCGGCTACTACTATAAAGTAGAAGGGACGTTTTTTGCTTCCGTGCCTTTGTAGTCTTAATTTGACTGCCATGTTTAAATAGAAATTTAAAGGCTTAGAAAATAAGGTTAACGAAAATATTTAGTGGACAAAAGTAGAATTTCCCTGGAAAAAATCAAAACCTTTATAAGAAAAATTTTTCAAATTAGCAATGTTTTTTTCTTCCCTGCAGAAATTTTTGCCTACGCACCTGTTGCACAGGCACTTGTTGAATTTTGCATTCCAGCCAAGCAATCACATCGAGGTACATAAAAGAGCGTGCTTCCAGCGGATTGCCCTGGTAACGCTCTAATTTTTCCTTTAAAGCTTTAAAAGCAGGTATTATTTGGGAGGGTTTAAGGGTAAAAGATTTGCGCAAAAATTTAAAAATCGCTTCTTCCACCACGCTCAGGTTTTTCATATTGGCCATAAAGCGATAGACGGATTTGATTAAATATTCCAGTAAATCGTAGTTGCCCAACTCGTAGTGGGCTATCAGGTGCAGGAGCCGTGCGTAGCATTGCAGGTCGGTGCGCAGGTCCACTTTCCAGTTGATGATTTTATTTAAATAATCAATAGCTGTGGCACTGTCGCCACTGCCAAAGTACAAGGAAGCGATTTTGTAATAAAACACCAATACCCGGTGACGATCCAATTGCAGCTTATATTCCTCAAGTTTTTCTTCTATATAAGGCACCAGTTGCAAGCCTTCGGTAAAAGTACCGTTGAGAAAATGCTTGTTAATGCGGGCAATATTTAAATATACAAAGGTTTGAATACGGTTGTTGGCATTGCTTTCCGCTTCGGGCGATTGGGCAAACTGCTCAAATTGCTTAAGCGTTGCGGCGAATTTATCGTAATTGTTCAGATCGAAATGGGCACTCAGCAGGTTGTGCAGCGCTTTGATGTATTGTCCGGTTTCTATCGTTAACATCTCCGGATATTTACTGAACAAATCCACCCATTTTTGCGCATACCGGTAATACATCAGCAAATCCTGTAGAATAAAGTTATACCAGCAATAAGACTGATAGAGATACATTTTTTCGTAAAAACCCATCTGCGCAGCATTATAAACCGGCAAATTCGCTTCAAAAAACAGTTTTACGGCGGTTACATCTTTTTCATCGCGTGCATGCCCCATTTTTATATACCAGCTATACAATTGCAGCGAAAGATTGGAAAATTTATTGAGTAAAGACAAATGCGTTGTAATTTCCTCTGACTCATACGCCAATGCTTCTGCCCTGTTTTCCATACTGCGTGTGATGTGCAGACTTTCTATTTTTTTTTCAAAAAAAGTGACCTGCATCTGAAAAGTAAGCTGATGCGCTGCTTTGGCAGTTTGCTTTATCTTATTCAGCACCCTCAGGCTTTGATGATACAGGCCTTTGTTGTACAAAATGCGTGCATAGCCCATTTGCTCATTTAGCTGAATATCAATATTATCCTCATCTTTGGTGTGCCGGAGCGATGCTAAAATCTGCCGGTACAAACCCGCTTTTAAATTGGAAAGTTGTTGTTTGCTGATGCTTTTGTGTTTCTTTAACAATAATACTTCATCATATTCCTCCATTTTATCCAGCGCATCAAAGAGCGTAACGATTTTCAAATCTTCCCCATCACTTCGCTTTACGGTAAGCTTAAAATGACGCTTTTCTCCTTTTTCAAGTGATTTTATTAGCTGAAATAGTTCATCTGTACTTCTGTTAGGCATTGTAAATTAACTTAGTAGAAATCCTTTGTTATCAAGGCTTTTAGTAACTTTACCCTTATTTATACAGCGTAAAAATCTGTATATTTTTATTTTGTTTGCCAATTACCCAAATATATTTTTGACGATGCAGGCTGTTTTAAGAACATTTTGGCAAGCAAAGGAAAGGCTTAACAGCTTGTATAATTTATACTCTTTTCTATGGCGAACGACAAGATTTTCATTTTTGACACCACCTTGCGCGATGGCGAGCAGGTGCCCGGCTGTAAGTTGAATACGAAGGAAAAAATTGAACTGGCACTGGCGCTGGAAGATCTGGGTGTAGATATTATTGAAGCCGGCTTTCCTATTTCCAGTCCCGGCGATTTTGCTTCGGTGGAAGCGATCGCCAAAGTAATTAAAAATGCCACTGTTTGCGGCTTAACACGCGCCGTACAAAAAGATATTGAATGTGCAGCAGAAGCGCTGAAGTATGCGGTTCGCCCGCGTATTCATACAGGCATTGGTTCTTCTGATATTCACATTAAACATAAGTTCAACACTTCGCGCGAAGACATTCTGGAGCGTGCTACAAAAGCTACCAAACTGGCGCGCAACTTAGTGGATGACGTAGAATTCTTTTGCGAAGATGCCGGCCGGGCCGATAATGAATTTCTGGCAAAACTGGTTGAAACCGTTATTGCTGCCGGCGCAACAGTGGTAAATATTCCGGATACTACCGGCTATTGCCTGCCCAACCAATACGGTGAAAAAATTGCCTATTTAAAGAACAATGTTCCTAATGTGGATAAAGCCATTTTATCGTGCCACTGCCATAACGATTTAGGCTTGGCAACTGCCAATTCTATTTTTGGTGCTATGAATGGTGCAAGGCAAATAGAATGCACGATTAATGGCATTGGTGAACGTGCCGGCAATACTTCTCTGGAAGAAGTCGTCATGATCATTCAGCAACATAAGTCTTTGAATCTTCATACGAATATCAATACCAGGAAACTAAATCCAATAAGCAGGCTCGTTTCTGATACGATGCGTATGCCGGTACAAAGCAATAAAGCGATAGTTGGTGCCAATGCGTTCTCGCATTCATCCGGCATTCACCAGGATGGTTTCTTAAAAGAAGCAACTACTTACGAAATTATCAATCCTGAAGATGTGGGCGCTGATCACAGTAAAATTGTTTTAACGGCACGTAGCGGCCGCAGCGCACTAGCACATCGTTTTCATAAATTAGGTTATCAGTTTACACGCAACGAAATTGATGTATTATACGAGCAATTTTTGGAAGTAGCTGACAGCAAAAAAGAAGTAGAAGACAGTGATTTGAAGGAACTGGCTGATGAATTTAACAGCACAGCCGTGTAAGTAAATTATTTATTATAAAAATACATCCTATGGAAAAAGCAGTAAAGAAAATGAGAGAGGAAGCCTATCATCAGCATCAGGAATTAAGTAATCAAGAGAGAGAAAATAAGACAGAAAAAACCGGGACAGAACTGGAAGCTCAACTTAAAACACAGGAGTTTAAGGAAATGCTTAAACGACTAAAGTAGGTCTAAAATAATAAGGCCTAAATTGATAAACACAGTAGATAAAACATAGAATATTCAAAATAAATGGCTAAAACATTATTTGATAAGATTTGGGAAAAGCACGTGGTAAAAAACATTGAAGGTGGTCCTTCGGTATTGTATATTGATAAACACTTTATACATGAGGTAACCAGCCCGCAAGCCTTTAAAGGCCTGGAACAGAGAGGTTTGCCCGTTTTTCGCCCAAAGCAAGTGGTAGCCACTGCCGACCATAATGTACCTACGCTTAATCAGCACCTGCCAATTAAGGAGGAACTGTCTAGAATACAGGTGCAAACATTAAAGGATAATTGCGAAAAATTTGGCATCGAACTGTATGGTTTAGGTCATCCCTTTCAAGGCATTGTACATATTATTGGTCCCGAGCTGGGCATTACGCAACCCGGAATGACCATCGTGTGCGGCGACAGCCATACTTCTACACACGGCGCTTTTGGTGCAATTGCTTTTGGTATTGGAACAAGCGAAGTAGAAATGGTGTTGGCCACGCAATGCCTTATGCAAAGCAAACCTAAACTGATGCGCATTAATGTAGATGGTGAATTAAATAAGGGCGTGGTTTCAAAAGATATTATTTTATACATTATCTCTCAAATTTCTGCCAGTGGCGCCACGGGTTATTTTGTAGAATATGCCGGCAGTGCTATCCGCAGCCTGAGTATGGAGGGACGCATGACGATATGCAACATGAGCATTGAAATGGGGGCACGCGGTGGTATGATAGCGCCTGACGAAACGACTTTCAACTACATGCAAGGTCGCCTGTTTGCACCTAAAGGGGAAGAGTGGGATAAAGCAGCAGAATACTGGAAAACATTGTACAGCGATGCAGATGCCGTATTTGATAGAGAATTGAACATCAGAGCCGAAGACATAGAGCCGATGATTACTTATGGTACCAATCCGGGTATGGGCATTGGTATTAGTGGTCATGTACCGGAGCTAAATGAAGTGGCAGAAAAAGCATCTTTTGAAAAGTCGCTTCACTATATGGGCTTGCAGCCCGGTGAGGTACTGAAAGGACATAAAGTGGATTATGTATTTATTGGCAGTTGCACCAATGCCCGCATAGAAGATTTGCGCATGGTAGCTTCTTTTGTAAAAGGTAAAAAGAAAGCCGACAATGTAGAAGTATGGGTAGTGCCCGGCAGTAAACAGGTAGAAAAACAGGCGGTGGAAGAAGGAATTGACAGGATATTTGAAGAAGCAGGATTTATGCTTCGTCAACCCGGCTGCTCGGCTTGCTTAGGTATGAATGAAGATAAGATACCTGCTGGTAAATATTGCATTTCTACCAGCAACAGAAACTTTGAAGGACGCCAGGGACCAAATGCACGCACCATGCTGGCAAGCCCATTAACAGCAGCTGCAGCAGCCGTTACAGGTGTAGTTACAGATGTGAGAGAAATGTTGCAGGAGCAATAAGCGCAAATAGTTCAATTAATCATTGAGAATAAAACAATAGCAAGTGCCGGAAGTAAACTGGAATGCCGATTTATACAGCACCAAACACAACTTCGTTTTTAAGTACGGTGAAGATCTGATTGGATGGTTGCAACCGAAAGAAGGAGAACGCATTTTGGATGTGGGTTGCGGCACTGGTGAACTGACTAATGAATTGAGTAAATCGGGAGCCACCATTATTGGTATAGATGCTTCTGAACAAATGATCAATAAGGCAAAGCAGCAATTTTCGCACATACAGTTCTTTGTAAAAGATGCTACCAACTTCTCGTTTGATGAGCCCTTTGATGCAGCTTTTTCAAACGCCACTTTGCATTGGATTAATGATCAGTTGAAGGCATTGCAATGTATTTATAATAGTTTGAAAGAGAGTGGAAGATTTGTGTTTGAAATGGGTGGTAAACACAACATCGAAAGTATTCACAATGCTGTTAAAAAAGCAATGGAAGAAGGGCGCTTGAAAGATAAAATTCCTGCTGTTTCTAATTACTTTCCTTCTGTTGCAGAGCAAACAAAATTACTTGAGCAGGCAGGCTTTACGGTCACCGATGTTGCCTGTTTTAAAAGGCCTACGGTATTACAGGGTGAGGATGGAATGAGGAACTGGATCATTCAGTTCTGCACTTTTTTCTTTACTCAAATTTCGCCGGAAGAAAAGGAAGCAATTATTAATCGTGCTGTTGAAATTTTACGACCAACCAATTATAAAAATGGCTCCTGGTACGGAGATTATGTACGCCTGAGAGTAAAGACAATTAAGGAATAAACAGTATGGAGAAATATTTTGACATCATGCAAAAAACAAGAATCAATTTCGTGCGATTGCTTGATGGCCTGACAACAGAACAATTGAATACAATTCCTACAGGGCTTAACAACAATCTTATCTGGAATTTTGCACATTTATTAGCAACACAACAGGTGATATTTTATAGATTATCCGGCTTAATCCCAAATCTGGATGAAGACTTTATAAAGTGTTACAGAAGGTTTTCAAAGCCGGAAGCGTTTGTAAGTGCGGAGGAGTTTGAAAAGATTAAGCAAAACTTCGAGCAGGCGCAGGAAACATTTTTTGAAGATTATAGAATGGGGGCATTCACCAATTTCAAACGGTACACTACGAGTTTTGGAGTGCAGTTAGATACGCTTGAGGATGCCATTAAATTTTCATCGGTGCACGATGGCTTGCATTATGGATATGCAATGGCTATGAAACATTTGGTTTAAATTATTTTCATTTTAATTATTTATGAGCAAAAACATCAATATCATTACCTCAACAGTCGTTCCTATTCATATTGAGAATATAGATACGGACCAGATTATCCCGGCACGCTTCCTGAAAGCTACGAGCCGGGAAGGCTTTGGTAAAAATCTGTTTCGTGATTGGCGTTACCAAAGCAACGATGAAAATCAGCCAAAAGAAGATTTTGTTTTAAATAACCCAACTTACAGCGGCAGAATTTTGGTTGCTGCCAAAAACTTTGGCTGTGGCAGTAGTCGCGAGCACGCTGCATGGGCCATTAAGGACTATGGTTTTGATGTAGTAGTCAGCAGCTTTTTTGCCGATATTTTTAAGAACAATGCATTAAACAACTTCTTGTTGCCGGTAACAGTAAGCGATGCTTTTTTAGATAAGATTTTTACTGCCGTAGAAGAAGACCACACTACAGAAGTAGAAGTGAATTTACCGGAACAATATATTAAAATATTATCTGCCGGCGAGCAGGAAAGCTTTGATATTAACAGTTATAAAAAAACCTGTTTACTCAATGGATACGATGATATTGACTACCTGTTGAGCATGAAAAAAGAAATAGAACAGTTTGAATTGCAAAAATAAATTGATTAAACCTAAATAGGATTCGAGGCGTATGTTTTCATCATCAATTATAGCAAATAATATTTCCGTTACACTGCAGGGTAATCCTGTATTGCAGCATGTTTCATTTGAATTAACACCCAATGAACACCTCGCAATTGTAGGACCATCGGGCAGCGGAAAGACTACCTTGGCAAAAGTACTGGCGGGTCAGTTGTTTGCTAAGGGCAGCATTGAAATCAATTATAACAATGACTCTTCATTACTGCACAAAGTACAGTTGATTGAGCAGCGATACCAGTTTAAGAACCTGTCCAACGTTTCAGATTTTTATTATCAGCAACGTTTTAACAGTTTTGATGCTGCTGATGCGTTGACCGTAATGCAGGAGCTGCAGCAAGTGGCTTTACATCATCTAAATGCAGAAGCAAAAATTAAAGAATGGCTGCAACAATTAGGCATGTATCATCGTAAAGATGCACCGATTATTCAACTGTCGAGCGGCGAGCATAAGCGATTTCAATTAATTAAGGGTTTACTGGCACCGCCGCAGATTTTAATATTAGATATGCCATTCGTTGGCCTGGATAAAGGCGCACGCCGGCAACTGAATCATATTATTAATAACATTGCAGCAAACGGCACTCAACTTATCATTATCACAGACGCGCATGAAGTTCCCGATTGCATTACACACATCGCTTACTTAGAACAAGGTAAGCTGGAGGAATTTGAGGCGAAAGAATCTTTTGACCAAGATGGAATAACACATCATCAAACTCATTATTATAACCTTGAGGAAGCCCCATTGGCAGAAAATGAAAGTGAATTTGAACATGCTGTGTTGATGAAAAATGCAACAGTGAGCTATGGGGATAAAACCATTTTGCACAACATCAACTGGCAGGTAAAAAGAGGTGAAAAATGGCTGCTTCGCGGGCACAATGGTGCAGGAAAATCTACCTTGCTAAGTCTTATCAACGGAGATAACCCGCAAGCCTACAAAAACGAAATTTACCTGTTTGATAAGCGCCGTGGCAGTGGTGAGAGCATTTGGGATATTAAGCAGAAAGCGGGCTATGTTTCACCTGAGTTACATGCTTTCTTTGATAAAGGAACTACCTGCTACAACGCTGTAGCATCCGGCTTTTTTGATACAATTGGCTTATTTAAAAAGTTAACCGGTCAACAGCAAATGTTAGTACAGCAATGGCTTGATTTTTTACAGCTTTCTGCTGTACAAGACAAACCATTAAGCACTTTATCATCCGGCACGCAACGGTTAGTATTACTGGCAAGAGCCTTAGTAAAAAATCCACCTTTACTCATTCTGGACGAGCCTTGTCAGGGATTGGACGATGACCAAAAAGATAGTTTCGTGCAACTGGTGAATGACTTGTGCGAGCGGCTGGATAAAACATTGATTTATGTGAGCCATTATGAAAATGAAATACCGCCCTGCATAGACCATGTGCTGGAGTTGAATGGAGGAAAGCAAAAATTGTATTCAGTAGAAAAACAAATGGAAGCATTTCTACAACCTTTATAAAATTTAATCCTGATACGGATAAGGCTCTTATGAAAAAAAATATTACAGTTATACTCGGCGATGGCATTGGACCCGAAGTAACGCAACAATCTATCAAAGTATTAAATGCTATTGGCGAACAATACGGGCACCAGTTTACTTATTCTTACCAGTTAATGGGTGCCGATGCTATTGATAAAACCGGTAATCCATTACCCGATGAGACCGTAGAATCCTGCTTAAAAACAGATGCCGTTTTATTTGGCGCAATTGGTCATCCTAAATATGATAACGACCCAACTGCAAAGGTGCGTCCGGAGCAGGGCTTGCTAAAGCTGCGCAAATCGTTGCAATTATTTGCCAACATTCGCCCAATTACTATTTATCCTTCACTGCATCATTTATCGCCGTTAAAAAGCAAAGCTTTGGAAGACGTGGATATGGTGATTTATCGCGAGCTGACAGGCGGTATTTACTTTGGCAAAAAAACGTTGAATAAAGAAGGTACACAAGCCTCTGATGATTGTGTTTATACAATAGAAGAAATAGAACGCATTGCGCACTTAGCTTTTAAAAACGCACAGCAAAGAAGAAAAAAACTGACACTGGTAGATAAAGCCAATGTGCTGGAAACCTCCCGCCTGTGGCGCAAAGTAGTGCAGCAGTTAGCATCGCAATATGCTGATGTAGCAGTAGATTATATGTTTGTGGATAATGCCTCTATGCAAATTATTCTCAATCCCAAACAGTTTGATGTAATTCTTACGGAAAACATGTTTGGCGACATCATCAGCGACGAAGCCAGCGTGTTGAGCGGCTCCTTGGGCCTGGCGCCATCTGCTTCTGTTGGCAAAGGTACCGCTTTGTTTGAGCCCATTCACGGCAGCTACCCGCAAGCAGCAGGTAAAGACATTGCCAATCCAATCGGCTCCATTCTGTCAGCCGCTATGATGCTCGATCATTTTGAAATGTACAATGAAGCGCAGGTAGTACGCAATGCCGTTGCCTGGACATTGCAAAGTGGTTTTGTAACAAAAGACATTGACCCTATCAACAACTATTCAACATCAACTATCGGCGATTTGATAAGAGATTTTATTGAAAATAAATTACCTTCTGATGTGAACAGGCAAAATATTGCACTTAGCAAAAGCACGATTATATAGCGGAGATTTGAGAATAAATAAAATTGAATAAAGCTTTTAAAATAAACAGGAATTGAATTTTAGAAAACCACAGCGTAAACAAAGTAATTGCACAGCGTAACACAGCTTTAATAAAAAACGCTTATAAACGCTGTGCTTCAACCTCTTTAACTCAGTGGTCAAAAAACATAACAAATGAAGCACGATCAGATAGACACCAGCAATATCAACGAAGCACCAACAGTAGATGAAAATGCAGCTATTGCACAGTCTCATGCATTGAATAAATACTCCAGAATTTTAACGCAGGATGTAACGCAGCCCGCCGCGCAGGCCATGTATTATGCCATTGGTTTTAAAGAAGAAGATTTTAATAAAGCACAGGTTGGAATTGCAAGCATGGGTTGGGATGGTAATCCCTGCAACATGCACCTAAACGACCTTGCAACCGCCGTTCGCAAAAGTGTAAATGAACAGAAGGAGTTGCTTGGGCTTCGCTTTTATACTATTGGCGTAAGCGACGGCATTAGCATGGGAACAGATGGTATGCGCTACAGCTTGGTAAGCCGCGACGTAATTGCCGATAGTATTGAAACAAATGCCGGCGCGCAATATTATGATGCGTTAATTACCATTCCAGGCTGCGATAAAAACATGCCCGGTTCTATTATGGCAATGGGCAGATTGAACCGTCCTTCTATTATGTTGTATGGCGGCACCATTGCTCCGGGGCATTACAAAGGACAGGATAACCTAAACATTGTTTCTGCTTTTGAAGCATTAGGACAAAAATTGGCAGGCAATCTGGATGAAGCCGATTTTAAAGGTATTATCCGTCACGCTTGCCCGGGTGCAGGTGCTTGTGGCGGCATGTACACTGCCAATACAATGGCGAGCGCTATTGAAGCTTTGGGAATGAGTTTACCTAACTCCTCTTCTAATCCAGCGTTGAGCAAAGACAAACAAAAGGAATGTGAGGCTATAGGAAAAGCTATTAAATTGTTACTCGAAAAAGATATTAAGCCCAAAGATATCATGACACGTAAAGCATTTGAAAATGCGATTACAGTGGTGATGGTGTTGGGTGGAAGTACCAATGCTGTATTGCACCTCATTGCCATAGCAAAAAGTGTGGATATTCCGCTTACACAAGATGACTTTCAGGCTATCAGCAATAAAGTGCCGATGCTGGCAGACTTTAAGCCGAGTGGCAAGTATATGATGGAAGATTTATATCAATATGGCGGCGTGCCTGCTGTAATGAAATATTTATTAAGCAAAGGTTTGCTGCATGGTGATTGCCTTACCGTAACCGGCAAGACCGTAGCAGAAAACTTAGCGGATGCACCGGATTTGGATTTTGAAAAACAAGACATTATTCATTCGTTAGAAAATCCTATTAAAGCAACCGGGCATTTGCAAATACTTTATGGCAATCTTGCTGAAGGCGGCAGCGTGGCCAAAATAACCGGTAAAGAAGGCGAACGTTTTGAAGGAACGGCCCGCGTATTTGACGGCGAGCATCACCTGATAGAAGGTTTGCAAAATGGCAAAGTACATGCAGGTGATGTGGTGGTTATCCGCAACATTGGTCCCAAAGGTGCGCCTGGTATGCCGGAAATGCTAAAGCCCACCGGCGCTATTATCGGCGCTGGTTTGGGTAAATCTGTTGCTTTAATTACCGATGGTAGATTTAGTGGTGGTACGCACGGTTTTGTAGTGGGGCACATTACACCGGAAGCTTATGAAGGTGGTTTAATTGGTTTGGTAAAAGACAATGATATTATAGAAATTGATGCGATTAAAAACACCATAACTTTAAAAGTAAGTGATGAAGAAATAGCCATGCGCAAAGCAGCATGGAAGCAGCCACCTTTGAAAGCAACAAAAGGTATTTTATACAAATACGCTAAATGCGTAAAAACCGCAGCCGAAGGTTGTGTAACGGATGAAGCGTAATTAAGTTAACTGTTTTAAAATGACAACACGATTTATAACCTTAAGTATAAAAGCAACTGCACCGATTCTTTTAGTAAAATCAAATGAGCGAGTCAGCAGCAATTTTTAGTACAATTTTTTGTACAGCAAACAATTAATGCTGTATGGTAAATCAATGAAAAGAAAGGTTCATTCAAATAAGTCGTTTAAAAATAAAAATCTGAGTTTATGGAAACTCTTGCAATACAAAAAGAACAACCAGCCGTAAGCAACAAAACCACTACTATCAGTGGGTCGCAGGCAGTATTGGAAGCCTTTATTGCCGAAGGTGTAGAAACCATATTTGGCTATCCGGGCGGCGCCATTATGCCCATCTATGATGCCTTGTACGATTACAATGAAAAATTAAAACACATCCTCGTTCGCCACGAGCAAGGGGGCATTCATGCGGCACAAGGCTTTGCGCGTGCATCGGGCAAAGTGGGCGTAGTATTTGCCACCAGCGGCCCCGGTGCAACTAACCTGGTGACCGGGCTGGCTGATGCGCAGATAGATAGTACGCCACTGGTATGTATTACCGGGCAGGTGTTTGCACATCTCTTAGGTACTGATGCTTTTCAGGAAACCGATGTGATTAATATTACTACGCCTGTTACCAAATGGAACTACCAAATAACGGATGCCACTGAAATTCCTTCGGTAATGGCAAAAGCTTTTCATATTGCCCAAACCGGCAGGCCAGGACCTGTATTAATTGATATCACTAAAAATGCGCAGTTGCAAAAGTTTGAGTATAGCGGTTATACCAAAATGGAGCATTTGCGCAGCTATCGTCCAAAGCCAATCGTACGCAAAGAATACATTGAACAAGCGGCTAAGCTCATTAATGCAGCTCAAAAGCCATTTGTTATTTGGGGACAAGGCGTGATATTGGGTGGAGCTGAAAAAGAATTTCAGGCATTTATAGAAAAAAGCGGTATTCCTGCAGCATGGACTATTTTGGGTGAGAGTGCTATACCTACCAGCCATCCGCTGAATGTGGGTATGTTAGGTATGCACGGCAATTATGCACCCAACGTACTGACTAATGATTGTGATGTACTAATTGCCATCGGGATGCGCTTTGATGACCGTGTAACCGGCAGGTTGGATAAATACGCGAAACAAGCACAGATCATTCACTTAGATATTGACCCTGCCGAAATAGATAAAAATGTAAAAGTAACCATTCCTGTTTGGGGTGATTGTAAAGAAACGTTGCCCGTACTTACAGAGTTGGTGGAGCGAAAAAATCACTCACAATGGTTACAGAAATTTAAAGAGCTGGAGCAAAAAGAAGTAGAAGAAGTAATTTTTGAAGAACAAAACCCATCTACCGAAATTATGACGATGGGCGAAGTAATCAAAGTAATGAACGAGCTTACCGGCGGCAATGCCATTATTGTTACCGACGTTGGTCAGCACCAGATGGTAGCCTGCCGCTATGTGAAGTTTAATCAAACCAGGAGCAATATTACTTCGGGTGGTTTAGGCACTATGGGCTTTGCATTGCCGGCTGCTATTGGTGCCAAGTTTGGTGCTCCCGAAAGAACAGTGATTACGATTGCTGGCGATGGCGGTATTCAAATGACCATACAGGAATTAGGCACCATTATGCAAAACGAGGTGGATGTAAAGATCCTGATTCTCAACAATCATTTTCTAGGTATGGTACGGCAGTGGCAGCAGTTATTCAACGATAAGCGTTACTCCTTTGTTGACATAGCCAGTCCCGATTATGTTACAGTTGCAAAAGCATATAATATTCCCGGCAGAAGCATATCCAACCGTGCAGATTTAAAGGATGCTTTAAGTGAAATGCTGAACCATAAAGGCGCTTATTTATTGGAAGTAATTGTAGGTAAAGAAAACAATGTATTCCCGATGGTGCCGCAAGGTTGCAGTGTGAGTGAGATAAGGTTGAAGTAAAGTCCCATCCCTTAAAGGGGAGTAAGGCAAACAGCATCTTCAATTAAACATTTATTATTAACTAAAGCTCTCAAAGAATTTTGGAGTTTAAAAATCCCCCTTCAGGGGTTAGGGGCATGAAAAAAGAATTCACATTAACCGTTTATACCGAAAACCAGATTGGCTTGCTTAATCGCATTGCCATTATTTTTTCGCGCAGGAAAATCAACGTAGATAGTTTAAATACTTCTCCTTCAGAGATAGAAAGTGTGCACCGCTTCAACATCGTTATTACAGAAACAGAAGACGTAGTGAAGAAACTGTGCCGGCAAATAGAAAAGCAGGTAGAAGTGTTGAAAGCCTATTACAATACCAACGAAGAAATCATCTGGCAGGAGCTGGCGTTGTATAAAGTACCTACCAATGTAATTGCCGAAAAAGTAGTGGTTGAAAGATTGCTGCGCAAATATGGTGCACGCGCTGTGGTGATTCGTAACGATTACACCGTATTTGAAACTTCCGGTCATCGCGAAGAAACAGAAGGACTTATAAAAGCTTTAGAGCCGTATGGTTTAATTGAATTTGTGCGTAGTGCGCGTGTTGCTATTATTAAAAGCAGCAGTGGCTTTCACGATAAACTTAAAGAATTTGAACAATTGCAACCCGGCGAAAGCGTGGCTGAAAATGAATATCTCAACGAGAGAGATAAAGTGTTTACCATGTAATAGTTTTGCTCTTGAATAGCGATTATACTGATGACATGCCGATCCGGCTGATAAACATTTTCTAACGCATCAGTATAACCAGTTAATCCTTAGTAAATCATTGTTAAAGTCTAATTTATCAGTTCAATTATTATCAAAATAAAACCAGTAGAATCAGTTATCTAAATTTAACCAAATGGCAAAATTAAACTTCGGGGGCGTGGAAGAAAACGTAGTAACACGCGAAGAATTCCCGCTTAGCAAAGCACAGGAAGTCCTGAAAAATGAAACAGTAGCAGTAATAGGATATGGTGTGCAGGGCCCCGGTCAGGCGCTCAACCAACGTGACAATGGCATCAATGTAATTGTTGGTCAGCGCAAAAACTCTAAAACATGGGACAAAGCCGTTGCCGATGGCTTTGTGCCGGGCGAAACCTTGTTTGAAATTGAAGAAGCCCTGGAGCGCGGCACTATTATTTGCTACCTGCTGAGCGATGCCGCCCAAATTGAATTATGGCCAACTGTAAAAAAGCATTTAACGCCCGGCAAAGCACTGTATTTTTCACATGGCTTTGGCATCACATTCAATGAGCAAACTGGTATTATTCCACCAAAAGATGTAGATGTATTTTTGGTGGCACCCAAAGGCTCCGGCACTTCTTTACGCCGTATGTTTTTGCAAGGCAGAGGTTTAAACAGCAGCTTTGCCATTTTTCAGGATGCTACCGGCAAAGCTCGTGACCGTGTGATTGCCTTAGGCATTGCAGTAGGCAGCGGCTACCTGTTTGAAACTGATTTCAGAAAGGAAGTATTTTCCGACTTAACCGGCGAACGCGGCACACTGATGGGTGCTATTCAGGGCATTTTTGCAGCACAATATCAGGTGTTGCGCGATCATGGGCATTCCCCTTCTGAAGCGTTTAACGAAACCGTGGAAGAGCTTACGCAAAGCCTGATGCCGCTCGTAGCAGAAAATGGTATGGACTGGATGTATGCCAACTGCAGCACTACTGCACAGCGTGGTGCACTGGACTGGTGGAAGAAGTTTAGAGATGCTACACAGCCGGTATTCAATGAACTATACGAAAGTGTAGCTGCGGGCAAAGAAAGTCAGCGCAGTATAGATAGCAATAGCCAGTCGGACTATCGTGAAAAACTGAATGAAGAACTGAAAGAATTACGCGAAAGTGAAATGTGGCAGGCAGGCAAAACAGTAAGAAGCCTAAGACCAGAAAATCAACAATAGTACTTGTAAAAATAGCCGCCGGTGGGCGGCTATTTTGTGTTTTGAGGCAAACTGCAGAACTATGATAGTGGTGTTACTCTGTTGTAAGATTCTACTTCCTGTTTAGCAAAGAAGCACCGATACGCATCATTCTCATTTATGCGTATTTTTATACTATGAAAGCGAGATTAAACTTAACAGTTGACGAAGAACTGCTTGATAAAGTGAGGGTGTACGCTGAAAAGAAACAAAAAAGTATATCGCAGATAGTAGAAGAATATTTTTCAAAAATTACAAAAGAGCCAAAGAAAGAATCCATTATAGACCTGATTGAATCACTACCGAAGCCGAATATTGACCCGGATATAGATTTGAAAAAAACTTACTACGAAGAAAACAGAAAAAAGTATGGCTTCTAACATTTTTTTAGATGTAAACATAGTTCTTGATTTTACGTTACAGCGGGATATTGGGTATACAAATGCAAAGGAGATTATGCAACATGTAATTGACGGAAGGTTGCACGCCTGTATTACACCAATAATTGTACACATTGCCGGCTATTTCTTAAAAAAATCGCACGGGATTGATATTACAAAGAAAATGCTGTTATCTTTTTTAACAGATGTCAAAACCATTGATGTTCCGTTTATAGTTGTTCAGCAAGCATTAAAATCAGATATGCCGGATGTAGAGGATTCATTACAGTATTACGCTGCATTGCATCACAACCTTGACTATTTCATATCTAGAGATAAACCATTGAAAAAATTTGCTTTATCACCATTACCTATCATTCACCCCAAAGAATTTATTGAGCATTTCCTGAGTTAAAAATATTTATACATCGAATGACAACAACTTCCAACACAGCTCCTTTTTTAAACTTCACCGCTGCTGCCGAGCGTTTGAAGAATATAGCTACGCATACGCCATTAATGCTCAACCTCAATTTATCGCGCCGATATAAAGCGAATGTATATCTCAAGCGTGAGGATTTGCAGGTAGTACGCAGCTACAAATTGCGTGGTGCTTACAATATGATGAGCAGCCTGCCGGCAGAGCAATTGGCAAAAGGTGTGGTATGCGCAAGTGCCGGCAACCATGCACAGGGTTTTGCATACAGTTGCAAAAAACTGAATGTAAAAGGCGTGGTATTTATGCCGGGCATTACGCCCAAGCAAAAGATCAATCAAACTAAAATGTTTGGAGAGGACAAGGTAGAAATAAAACTGGTGGGCGATACTTTTGATGATTGCGCTATTGCTGCCAAACAATATACGGTAGAGCATGGCATGACCTTTATTCCGCCGTTTGATGATTGCCGCATTATTGAAGGGCAGGCAACGGTAGGTATGGAAATATTGGAAGATTTGCAAAGTGTAGATTATGTGTTTGTTCCTATCGGCGGTGGTGGCCTGGCATCGGGCGTAGGCACTTATTTTAAAACATATTCACCCAATACTAAAATCATTGGACTGGAGCCGGAAGGTGCGCCCAGTATGCTTGCCGCGTTAAAAGCCGGACACCCGGTAACACTGGACAATATTGATCGATTTGTAGATGGTGCGGCAGTTAAGCGCATTGGCGATTTGACTTATAGCATTTGCAAAGAAGTGCTGGACGACATGCACCTGGTACCGGAAGGTAAAATATGCACCACTATTTTAAAACTGTACAACGAAGATGCTATTGTGGTAGAACCTGCTGGTGCTATGTCTATTGCCGCATTAGACGATTATTCAGAAGCTATTAAGGGCAAAACAGTAGTTTGCATTGTAAGTGGCAGCAACAACGATATAGACCGCATGCCGGAGATAAAAGAACGCTCATTGCAATACGAAGGTTTAAAGCACTATTTCCTAATCAATTTTGCACAAAGGCCCGGCGCGTTGCGCGAATTTTTAAATTTTGTATTAGGACCAACAGATGATATTACACGCTTTGAATACATGCAAAAAACCAATAAGGAAAGCGGCCCCGCACTCGTAGGTATTGAACTACAGGTAAAAGATGATTACCAGGCATTAATTCATAAAATGAAGCAATATAATGTTGATTTTACAGAGCTGAATAAGAATGATACATTGTTTGGATATTTGGTGTAAGCCAGTATAAAAAACAAACAAAAAGAGGTATTTAGTTTTAAATACCTCTTTTTGTTTGTTAATTTATCTAAATGAACTTATATACCGCCACCGGGTGATGCTGGTGGCATTCCGTTGCGCTCACCCCTTGGTGCCCTTGGTACAAAACGGTCGTGTTCGCCGCTATTGTTCTGTGCAGCTTTGTTTGTTCTTACATTATTTATTTTATATGTAAAAGTGAGCATAAAATAACGCTGCAATATATTGGTCTGCACATCTTCAATATACGTCTCTGTTACATTGCGCGTGATGCTTTGATTTTGTTTCAAAATATCAAATACATTTAACCGCAAATCGCCACGCTGATTCTTCAGAAATTTCTTTCCTGCACTGGCATTCCAAAGTGTATAATTCTGGTTGTAGCCGTTAGATAAACCTGAATACATCTGATTATTCAAATCGGTATGAAATACCCAGCCATCTTTGCTTAATAAATTGATGCTGGCAGTTGCAGAACCGGAATAATACGATTCATTCAAATTGGGCTGCAATGAATTTTTTACTACGTTATACCCGGCATTGTATCCAATATTAAAATCTACATATTCACTGATGTTACTGGCAAAAGTGACCCCGCCACTATAACCAGAATTCTTCGACTTATTTTCTATACCATTTATCAAACCTGGCTGCCTGGTATAGTTGTAACCACCATTCAAATTAATGTTTGTCTTGATAGCTTTTACAGGAAAACTATAGGTTAAAAACGTTCTGTAGCTCCAGTACCCATCAAGGTTCACAGGCTTGCTTAATTGAGCGCTTTTCTTTAAAACAAACGTTTTGGTTAGCAACGAATCCTCAGATGCGGTGAACACAGCATTGGTAATGTAGCTGTTATTTTGCTGAATAAATGCATTAAAAAACAAACTGCTTGATTTGGCAGTATTGGTAAAATTGAAACGTGCCGCTAAAGTGTTATTATATGCTTGTTTTAAGTCAGGATTGCCAATGGTAACAAACAATGGATTGTTGGTATTATACACGTTCTGCAACTGTGTTACCGATGGCGTTTGCGTAGTAGCTCTGTAAAACAAGCGGATACTGGTTTTTGGAGAAAACCTTTTGTTGAACATCAGATTGGGCAATAGATTACTGAAAGTAAAATGAGTAGTTAGAGCTTCAGGATAGGTCTCTTTGCTGTTCATATCGGTATATTGATAATTTAAGCCTGCCATAAAGCTATTATTCCTGTCACCAATACGATAAGTAATGCCTGCGTTCTGCTTTGCTATATCATTGTTAAACAAATTACTTACACTCGTATCAAGCATATTATACTTGGCAACGGTACTGTTATAATCAAACTCCAGTTGTTTCGAAGTGCTGTTTTGCCAGGATGGATTATAATTAAACATAACCATTGCTTTTTTACCCACCGGCTCGGTATAAGCAATGCTGGCACCTATAGATTTTACATGTGAATTTCTATCCCTGAAAAGTTGTGAAGAATCCTGAATGTTGTTTCCTAAAGTATCTGTATCGGTTGTAAAGATGTCCTGGTAAGTCCCGCCCGTATTGTCACTTAAGCCAGGCGATATACCTAACGTGATACTTCTGCCTTTCTTTTTAAAAGCATGGCGATATAAAAGGTTTGCACTAAAATTATAACCGCTTGAAGTGCTATTAGTACTGTTCAAAACATCAGTTAACACCTTCCCGGATGCCAACGTATTAACTGCATCGGATATACTATGTGCCTGGTTGTTTTGAAAGCCTATAGATGGCGTAAATATCAGTTGGTTAGCACTGTCAATCTTATACTCCATGCGCATGTTGATGCGGTTGTTGTAATTGCTGTTGCTGCTGTTTTCATCCTCTTTATAAAAAATGCTGGTGTCGGTGGGGGTAATGTTTTGACGGTTAGTATGCTGCCCCGTACTATTTCTTGTATTGTTGAAAAAATAACTGCCTGTTACGGTGAGATTTTTTGCCCAGGTATCACTGTAATTAATACCTAATGAATTGGTAGAATTGATGCCGGATGCATTACCTGTTAAAAAATTGCCAGCACCACCTCCGCGGAAACCCCCACCGCCCCTTTGACCACCGCCCCCGCCCCTCCTGCCTCCATTGCCACCTGTACTCAATACGCCCAACAAATCCTGCTGCGAAAAATTCTGCTGGTTGATGTTGTTGGATAAACCTATCAATGCAATGCGGCGGTCACCATTGAAGAAATTTACATTACCACCCATGGTGTAGCGATTATCTGTACCATAACCAGCATATACTTTTCCAAACTGGCTGGCGCGCATACCTCCTTTTGTAACAATATTGATAGCTTTAGAAGTATTCCCATCATCAAAGCCGGTAAACTGTGCCTGATCGCTCAGCTTGTCAAACACTTGTATTTTATCTATCACATCTGCCGGCAGGTTGCGTAAAGTTGCGCTGGCATCATCACCAAAATATTCCTTTCCATCTACCAATACTTTTTTTACCGTTTCGCCATGTGCTGTTACCGTGCCATCACTGCCCACTGTTATGCCCGGCATTTTTTTTACCAGGTCTTCGCTGGTTGCATCAGGGTTTACCTTATATTGATTAGCGCTGTATTGAACCGTATCTCCTTTTTGTACAACCGCTGGTGTAGTGGCAGTAACCACTACCGTATTCAGGCTGTTGCTGATGCGTACCAATTGCAGCTCGCCCAGATTAATAGTTGTATTATTAGCTGCCTGTATAATTTTAGAAGCGCTGCCATAACCAATAAACGAAACAGTAATAACATATTTTCCTGAATCCACATTCGTAAACAAAAAAGCACCGGCTGTATCGGTAAGTGTAGATTGCAGTTGGATGTTGCCGGTGTCTTTGTTTAGTTGAACAGTTGCAGCAGACAGCGGTTTGTTGGCACTATCCACAATCCTGCCGTTGATGGTTGTTTGCGCCTGTAAGCTTGCAACAGTTAATAAGAAAAAAAGAAGTAAAAGTGTTTTCATAAATGATGTTTGAGAGAAAGCAGTTTGATAAGCCAAATTACCAAAGGGTTTTCTGAATGATTTGCTAACATAGACTAATTGCAGGTTTATGCCGGTGAATGACAATCGTTACCTGTTAAACAGCTATTCTGTTTCTGCCGACCCTATAATTTTCGCTTATACATTGCATTTATTTTATAGCCATTTCCAATCAACTTCAATTCCAATATGCTGTATAATGACTGGCTTATATTTTCGCCGTTTAAAGCATGTAGGTAGAGATGAAAATTTGTTCGGTAAACGAAAGATTTATTTTTACTAACGATTGTTTTGCAATTTGCAGCACTTATCTTCGCGACACTTTTAAAAAGATGTTATCTCCTTTCAACCATATTATTACTTCTAATACTGTAGCATTGACGGCTACTACCATCACTATTATTACAACCCTGTAAGGGGTTGTACATTGTCATATTATCCACCGGGCATCAATTGCTGTTTGAAATACAAGTAAAAGGCTGTGGACTTTGCCGAGGAGCGCACAGGTGTTGAAGTAAGTAATATATCAGCAGCATAGCAACACTGCAGCTCACTCTATAAAAAATAAATTCTTTACCTAACTAAATTCCCATCAGGGTATGAAGGTTTTAAAATTCGGCGGCTCTTCTGTAGCTAAAGCCGCAAATATTCAAAAAGTAGTAAATATAGTCAAGCGCGGCAACGAGCCTCAAATTGTTGTTGTATCTGCACTTGGCGGCGTAACAGATATGCTTATAAAAGCCGGTATGCTGGCTGAAAACGGCGATGAACTGTATAAAGAAGTGCTGCACGAACTGGAAATAAAGCACTTAGATGCAGCGCGCGAACTGCTGCCGGTAACCAATCAAAGCGGTTGCCTGAGTATGGTTAAGCAATACTTCAACGAACTGGAAGATATTTGCGAAGGTGTGTACCGCCTTCAGGAATTATCATTGCGTACAAAGGACAGAATAGTATCTTTCGGCGAGCTGCTTTCTTCCAAAATTATCTCAGCATATATGCTGTCGCAGCATGTGGCGCATCAATGGATTGATTCAAGAAAAGTAATTAAGACCAATAGTAATTTTAGCTTTGCCGGGGTTGATTTCAGCGAAACCAACAAGCTTATTTCCGATGCAATTTTCAGCTCAAAAGAAAACTTGTTTTTAGCACCGGGCTTTATTGCCAGCGATGTTAATAATCATACTACTACTTTAGGGCGCGGTGGCTCCGATTATACCGCAGCTATTTTTGCAGCGGCCGTCAATGCTTCTTCTTTAGAGATATGGACCGATGTAACCGGCATGATGACTGCCGACCCGCGCTGGGTTGCCAATGCCAAAACCATCGACAGCACCTCGTACCAGGCAGCTATGGAGTTATCACATTTTGGGGCAAAGGTGATTTATCCACCCACCATTCAGCCGGTGATGCAACAAAATATTCCAACTTATATTAAAAATACTTTTGCGCCTGATGAAAAGGGAACGCTTATACAAGAATTGAACAGCGCCTCTTCAGCGGCGGCGGGCACGGAAATTATTACCGGCATTTCCAGCATTAACAGCCTTGCGTTATTAAGTTTAGAAGGCAGTGGGATGGTGGGCATCCCAGGTTTTTCCAAGCGTTTGTTTGAAGCATTGGCAAATGAAAAAGTAAATGTTATTTTAATTACACAAAGCTCATCCGAACATTCCATCTGCGTAGCCGTAAATGCAGCCGATGCATCCAAAGCAAAAGAAGCCGTTGATAAAACTTTTGAGCCGGAAATCAGCAATGGCAAAGTAGAGCCATTGAAGATAGAAAGAGAATTATCCATTATTGCTTTGGTGGGCGATAAAATGAAAAGTCACCCGGGTATCAGCGGGCGTATGTTTGGTGCTTTGGGCAGAAATGGTATCAACGTACGCGCCATTGCACAAGGCTCTTCCGAGCGCAATATCTCTACCGTTATTGCTGCTGCTGATGTAAAAAAAGCAGTGAATGTATTGCACGAAGCTTTCTTTGAATCTACTACTTACAAGCAGTTAAACATCTTTATTGTAGGTGTAGGTAACGTAGGCAGTAAACTAATAGCACAGTTAAAACAGCAACAGGAATTTTTGCTGGAACATTCTAATATACAGGCGCGCATTACCGGTATTGCCAACAGCCGGAAAATGTTGTTTGTAGATAATGGCAATGCTATTAATCTAAATACCTGGCAACAAGATCTGGAAAAGGGCGATCAAATGAGCCTGGACAAGTTTGTAGAAACAGTAATAGATAAAAACCTGCGTAATGCGGTATTTGTAGATGTAACGGCAAATGGCGAAGTAGCTAAAGTGTATAAGCAATTATTAGAAAAAAGTATTTCGGTAGTAGCCTGCAACAAAATTGCCGCATCATCAGCTTATGACAACTATAAATCATTAAAGTTCACCGCCAATGAATTTAATGCATTGTATCTTTTTGAAACTAATGTAGGTGCAGGTTTACCGGTAATCAGCACACTGAATGATTTAAGAAAAAGCGGTGATGTGGTGAATAAAATTCAAGCGGTTTTATCGGGCACATTAAACTTTGTTTTTAATCATTACAACGGGTCTGTTCCTTTTGCTGAAGTAGTAAGGCAGGCACAAAAAGAAGGCTATACAGAACCCGATCCAAGGCTTGACTTAGGCGGTACCGATGTAATGCGTAAGATACTTATTCTCGCCCGCGAAGCCGGCGAACAAATGGAGATGGAAGACATTACCAACAATGGCTTTTTGCCCGCCAGTTGTTTTGAAGGCAGCGTAGATGATTTTTATGCCGAAATGCTGCGGCAGGAACCACATTTCAGAGCTTTATACGATGTTGCGCACAGCCGCAACAGCAAGCTGAAATTTGTAGCGCAATACGAAGGAGGCAAAGCTTCTGTTGGCTTGCAACATATACCTGCTGATTCCGACTTTTATCATCTGTACGGAAAAGATAATATTGTACTTTTTTATACCCAACGTTATCCTGTACAGCCATTAGTTGTAAAAGGTGCAGGTGCTGGTGCAGATGTAACAGCGAGTGGTGTGTTTGCAGATATTATAAGAGTTGCACGATAAGAGCAGCCCCCAGCCTCTAAAGGGGAGTTTGTAGCTCGTAAGGTAGAATATGACAACAAAGAATTTTTAGCTGCTATGAAATTACAATTCACACCAAATCACTTTCAATACTCCCCTTCCGGGGCTGGGGGCTTTGGGGGCATGCACTATGGTGCTCATCCTCTGATATTTAAGAAAGCGGAAGATTTGAGAAATAAAATGACACATGCAGAGGAGTTGTTGTGGAATTATTTAAAAACAAATGAATGGGGTTATAAGTTTAGAAGACAGCATCCCACCTTTATGTATGTGGCAGATTTTTATTGTCATCAGCTAAAGCTTATCATAGAAGTTGATGGCAGCATACATGAATCAGAAGATGTAAAACGTGATGATGCAATCAGAGAAAATCACTTAAAAAACTTAGGCTTAAAAAGCTTTCGTTTTAAGAATGAAAAAGTAATGAATAATTTAGAAAGTGTACTCAATCAAATAAAACAAATCATTCAACATGAACAATAACTCCCCTTCCACCTCAGCAGCTACAAGCTCCCCTTCAGGGGCGGGGGGCATTAGAGTTTTTAGTCCTGCCACGGTTGCCAATTTGGTTTGCGGCTTTGATGTGCTGGGGCTTTGCCTGCACGAGCCATACGATATTATGGATGTGAAGCTATTGGATGAGCCTAACATTATCGTGCGCAGTGCCGATGGTTATCCTTTGCCCGAAGATCCTGCACAAAATACGGCAGGTGCGCCACTCATAGAAATGCTGAAAGAGGTGGATGAAAACATCGGTTTTGAAGTATTAATACATAAGCGTATCAAACCGGGCAGCGGTGTGGGCAGCAGTGCAGCCAGTGCGGCAGGTGCAGTAGTAGCAGCTAACCATTTATTAGGTAATCGCTTTAGTAAAGAGCAACTCATTCAGTTTGCGATGTTTGGCGAAAAAGTAGCAAGTGGTGTTAAACACGCGGACAACATTGCGCCTTGTATTTATGGCGGCGTTACACTCATTCGCTCCATTTTTCCATTAGATATTATTCCGCTTACTGCTCCCAACTTATATGTAACGGTAGTACACCCGCAGATAGAAGTAAGAACAGCTGATGCCCGCGCTATTTTGAAGCAAAAAGTGCTCCTCAAAGATGCTATTAAGCAGTGGGGAAATGTGGGCGGTTTGGTTGCTGGTTTTTTGAAAGAAGATTACGATTTGATTGGTCGCTCATTGGAAGATTTTATTATAGAGCCGGTGCGCAGTATGCTCATTCCGGGCTTTGACGAATTGAAGAAGAAATGCAAAGCCGCTGGCGCTTTGGGTGGCGGTATTTCGGGTAGCGGACCTTCTGTTTTTATGCTAAGCAAAGAAGAAGCTACCGCACAACAGATAGCACAAATAATGGCAGCTATTTTCACCCGCATAGGAATAGACTTCCATACGTATGTAACCAGGATTAATGGCGAAGGGGTAAAGGTGCAGCAATAATTAGTCCTTTTACTAATAAACAAAAAGCAAAATGGGACAGTTCATGTTCCTATTAAAGGAGTGCTATTTCAAATAAACTTTACTTTCCAATAATCTGCTTTCCAAATGGTGCTAATGACAAGCCAGCCAGTTCCAGATGCTTGCGGGCGAATGGAATACCAATAATGGTGATGAATAAAAGAAAAGCAAAAACAATATGCACCAAAGCTGTATAGATGCCCCCGGTGCATATCCAGATGATGTTAAATAAAAGAGATAAACAACCACTGCTGCTTTGCGAGTCAACAACTGTTTTACCAAATGGCCACAATACAAAGCCTGCAATTTTAAAACATTGCCAGCCAAAAGGAATTCCGATAATGGTAACACAAAAAAGGAGTCCGCTAATTGCATAGCCTAAGGCCGATAAAAAGCCACCGCAGATAAGCCAGATCAAATTGCCAAGCAGGTTCATAATAATAGTTGTAAAAATAAAGGTGTAAAAATAAAGGGTTATAAAGCTTCCTTCATAACCCTTTATCCTTTATATCAACCATTTAGTTAATTCAACTTATCCATTTCTCCTTTTACAAACTCCATCAGATTTTTAATGTATGCCGGGGATAGATCAAACTTTAAACCCGCTGCCTCATACAACTGTGGCAATGTTTTGGTACCACCTAAGCTTAATGCATTAATATAATTCTGTAAAGCCTTGTCGGGATTTTCAATGTATTGCTTCCACAAGCCGATAGCTCCCAACTGTGCAATGCCATATTCAATGTAATAAAACGGCACTTCAAACAGGTGCAACTGGCGCTGCCAGCTATTTTTACGATATTCTTCCAAACCGGAGAAATCAACGGTATTGGTTGAAAATTCATCCAGAATATTGATCCATGCTTCGGTTCTTTCTTCTACTGTGTGCTTTGGATGCTCATATATCCAATGCTGAAACTTATCTATTGTAGCAATCCAGGGGAAGATGGTAATTACTCTTTCCAACTGGTGTTCTTTTGCACGTTTCAAATCTTCCTTATTGTCGAAGAAAGTATCCCAATGATTCATGGTAAACAGTTCCATTGCCATGCTGGCCACCTCTGCTATTTCCATTGGATATTCTTTAAAGGCATTCAGTTCCAGATTATGCGCCAGGAAAGAATGTACAGCGTGGCCACCTTCGTGCACCATGGTAGTTACATCGCTCATTTGCCCCGCCGCATTCATAAAAATAAACGGCGCACCACTCTCAGCGAGCGGACAATTATAACCACCCGGTGCTTTGCCTTTGCGGCTTTCCAGATCCAAATGACCAAGTGCATTCATCTTTTTTAAGCACTCAGCAAAAAATGGATTCAACTCTTCAAAGCATTGCTCGGTTTTTTCCAGCAGTTCTTTGCCCCCTTCAAACGGATGCAAAGGCTCCACTCCTTCTGGTTCTGCTTCGGTATCCCACGGGCGCAGTGTATCTACCCCCAGTTTTTCTTTTTTATGAATATTAATTTGTGCTACCAACGGTAATACATGCAGCTTTACAGCTTCATGAAACTGAAAACAATCCTCTTTGGTATAGTCAAACCTGCCCATTTCGGCAAATTTGTAATCCCGGTAGTTTTCAAAACCGGCATTGTGTGCAATTTGATCGCGCTTTTCTATCAACTGCGTAAAGAGTGCATTCAGCTTATCCCTATCCTGCAGTCTTCGCTCTTGTATCTTCCTGTACACTTCTTCACGCAGCTTGCGGTCATGGCTTTCCAAAAACTTAGAAGCCTGCTGCAGCGTATATTCCTGGCCATTTACTTCCACCGTCATAGCGCCGGTTATTACACCATATTGTTGTTGCAGTACGCTCAGTTCTGCCTGTAGTGGTATGTTTGCTTCGCGAAACAGCTCAATACTTTTGCGCACATTGCGGAGATAAGTAAAATATTTTTGCTGATCAAGCTCCTGCGTATAAGGCGAGTTGATGAGCTTTTTATTCAGTGCATCAGCATACGGTTGCAGTTTGGGCTGTATTTCCATGCAAAAGAAAGTAAATGCCTCTTCCAGTGCCTTATCGGTTGTATCGCAGGTCATTCGTATTTGCCGCCAGCAAGCATCTTCGCTTACTACCGCTTCCAGTTCGCTGGTGTCGTGCAGCCATTGTTCAAGATCTGCGCGGCTATTTATTGCTCTGTCTAACAATTCTTTAAAATACGGCTCCACAGCTTCCCAGGCAGTAAGCTTAAAGTCCCTGGGAATAAAGTGCCGCTGTATTTTTTGTATGTCTGCATTAAGTTGCATAATAAGTTGTTTTAAACTCGCCCCCGCCCCTCCCACTCGTGTGGAGAGGGGAACGTTGGAAATGAAAGGTGAATTAAAATTTTAAATGTTCATTCGATGAGAAAAAGTGTAATTTAAACACTTCTTTGTACAGCGCTCAAGACTTGAAGCTTGCAGCCTGAGGCTTGTAGCTTAACACGTACATCGTGCATCCATTTACGACTCATCCGAGGTCTGAATCTCATCGTTCATTGTTTCATCTGTCGCTGCTGTTTCCGCCTCATTTCTCAGCTTTATTTCAATATTGTTTTGCTGTAAAATGGAGAACCATTTTATCATTTTCTTCATATCACTGGCATATACACGGTCAAAGTCCATACCGGGATATACCTTTTCGTAGTAAGCTTTCACCGCTTTTGCATCTTTAGCATCGGGCAGTGGTTCGCTGCTTTGCTGCATTGCCTTGAAAACGTCTGCGAGGTTTACATTTTCATGATTGGTATAAACTTCTATGCTCTCCAGGTGCGAAAAATTGTGTACGCGCGACGAAACAAACTTTGTACTTCCATCTTCGAGCGAGCGCACAATGGCGCCATCGTTTTTGCTGCCTGCCAACTCGTATAAACCGCCTAAACCGGTAACAGAAATTATTTTACTGTATTCCATACATCCATTTTTTAAGTGTTGCAAAGTAATATAATAGTGCTGAAAGACTTCCTAAATAGAAGCGAAAAAACAAAGATGCAGTTAAAGGCAGTCGTTTTAATACTTCGGCTGTCTAAAGTGACATTATACTTATTTAATGTCAAAGCACCTAAATATTGCTATTATCGCTTAATAAATTATTAATTTAACCTATAACGTTGCTTAAAAAGTAAGCATGTTATACGTTTTATATAATAAAATACACTGCAAAAGCATAACATCCCGGTTATAAATCGTAGCTTTAATTGATTTGGTTAAAGCTGAAAAATGGATGAAAATTACAGAACAGCCAAACTCTTTAGCCATGTATAGTATATTTGCTGAAGTTTACTTATTTAATAATTTACCAATATCACTGGTTTAAAAGTGACAGTTATGGGAAAACGTTACGGATTTCTGTTAAAAGTCATGCTTCTTTTCATGGACTTATGCCTGCTCAATTGCTGCTCTCTTTTAGCATACTGGTTAATAGATTTACCCGCCAACTCCTGGTTGCTAATTAATCTTTTTATATGCAATAGCTGTTGGGTGCTTTCGGCGGTATTTTGCAAGCTTTACAAATCTGGCGCCCGTACCACCATGCGTGCCATCACCAGCCGTACTGTAAAAACCGTAATTGTAAATGTAAGTGTACAAATGCTACTTTTTCATTTTTTAAAGAAAGCCCACTTGCCTCATCATGTATTGCTCAGTATTATTTGCTCCTATTCTTTACTTATTATAGCCAGCCGTATTTTTATTAATAATGTACTGGAATTCTTTATTGAAAAAGCCAAATTACAACGTAAAACAGCTATTGTAGGCTACAACAATACCGGCGTGCAACTTGCCAATCTTTTGCAACAGCGCAAAAGCATGTATTCGTTTGAAGGTTTTTTTGATAACCCGGATACTAAATACGATGGCTTACTGGTTGATAATAAAGGAAAAATTGTAGGCAGCATAGACCATTGTATAGATTATGCAGTAAAAAACGATATCCGCGAAATTTATTCTACCATATTACCACACCAAAGTGTTGCTATGCAAAAGCTGATGGAAGTGGCCGACAAAAACTGTGTACGGATAAGATTTGTGCACGACAATAATCTCAGCGCTTCTACGCAGCATCGCATTGAGTACTTTCTTGATGAACTACCGGTTATCAGTTTGCGGTCGGAGCCATTGCAAAATTTCAGGAACCGCCTTTTTAAAAGAGCAGTGGATGTGGCTATTAGCGGCTTTGCCCTGTTGTTTATCTTATCCTGGCTCACACCTATTCTCGCTGTTATTATCAAGGTGCAATCCCCAGGACCTGTATTTTTTAAACAGCAACGCTCGGGCAAAAACAACGTGCCTTTCTGGTGCTATAAGTTTAGAAGCATGACGGTGAATGACAAAAGCGATACATTACAAGCCACTAAAAACGATCCGCGTGTAACGCCTATTGGCGCCTTTTTACGTAAAAGCAGTCTTGATGAATTTCCACAGTTCTGGAATGTTTTTATAGGCGACATGAGCATCATTGGGCCGCGCCCACACATGCTAAAACATACCGAGCAATACAGTGCCATCATTAACAGGTACATGATACGCCAGTTTCTTAAACCCGGCATTACCGGCTGGGCACAAGCCAATGGCTACCGCGGTGAAACAGAAAGTGTAGAACTGATGGAGAAAAGAGTAGAACACGATATCTGGTATATGGAAAACTGGTCGCCTAACCTCGATTTAAAAATATTTGTGCGCACCCTGCTTTCTATTTTTATGCGCGAGGAAAGAGCTTATTAAAGAAATAGAATAAGATCAAATGAAAAGCCATGTCAAGCATGGCTTTTTTTGGCAAAAAAATATGCAGCCTTTGATTAGTTAACGAAGGCTGCAGCTTTTGGAGCCATAGTAAACAGCTGTTGGCTGTAATCAAAAATGCCATTTGAAGGCTATTATTTTCCCATCTTCAATTACGGTAAAAGCCCCAAGCCATTTCCTTTTACCAGATAACTATTGTTAAATTTTTATTTAGTGCATAATAATTGCGGTATTTTCAAACCGAATACTTTTGATACACAATACACCTGCGCTTATGAAGCATTTATTTGTGCTAACCTGTTTATTATTTTTTGCCTGTAACAACAAAAAAAACAACAACAATAACAACCGTACTGCTAACCAGCCAACCGGCTTTGGTACAAAGAATGTAGCCGGTGTTTTCTACGATACACTGCCCTGCGCCGATTGCCCCGGCATGGCGGCCAAGCTGTACCTGAAGCCCGACAACAGCTTTATTATGGAACTGGCGTATATAGGAAAAAATGTTGTATATGACTTGGGCAAATGGTCCCTAACCGACAGCATCTTAAAACTTACCGGCACCGAAGGTATAAGCCAGTTTAAAATTTTAAATCATGCCACTATAAAGCTGCTGGATAATGAGGGTCGGATGATATACGATACAACTAATAGACGCTTGACTTTGCAGCGTAATAATACCCCCTTCCAACCGCTGCAGCCCGTACCGGTAGAAGGCATTTTTTCGGCTGATGGCAATACGATGAATATCCTCATTTGTGCAATGGGCAACAATTATCCCGTGGCACTTGCACCCAGTGCAATGAGTATGAAAGCGGCTTACAATAAAGCAATACATAAAAAAAGCGAGCCGTTGTATGCAAAGCTGAAAGGTCATTTTGAGTTGCGCCCCTCGCTGAATGATACCACTACCAAAGACTTTTTTGTGGTAGAACATTTTATGGCATTTGTTCCTGGGCAGCAATGCAAATAACCGCTTTCGGCAGGATTGCATTCCTATTTGTAAAAACAGCACACTTTTATGTAAATTATTTCAGGTTTTGTTTGGTGGAGACAACATCCTGAATGGCAGTGTATTTCAAACTCATTCATATACCAGCGCAATAGTAGCCCCGTATCAAACATTTATTCCCTGTGCTTTTACATAATACACTTAGAATTTGTTTCTTTGCACCTCAATTAAATTCCTCTCTGTATGAGTTACATTTCCGACATCCATGCCCGCCAGATTCTCGATAGCCGCGGCAATCCAACCGTAGAAGTAGATGTGCTAACCGAAAATGGTATTCTTGGCCGTGCAGCGGTTCCATCCGGCGCCTCCACCGGCATACACGAAGCCGTGGAACTTCGTGACAACGATAAGCAAGTATATATGGGTAAAGGTGTAATGAAAGCCGTATCCAATGTAAATGATATAATTACCGAGCAGTTGACCGGCTACCCGGTTACCGACCAGGCCGGCTTAGATAAAAGATTGCTGGAGTTGGATGGCACCGAAAACAAAAGTAAGCTGGGCGCCAATGCCATGCTTGCCGTATCGATGGCTGTTGCTAAAGCTGCTGCCGAAGAAAGCGGTTTACCATTGTTCCGTTATTTGGGCGGTGTAAATGCCACCGTATTGCCCATTCCGCTCATGAATATTTTGAACGGTGGTGTACATGCCGATAACAAAATAGATTTCCAGGAATACATGATTGTGCCCGTGGGCGCCTCTTCTTTCAGCGAAGGACTGCGCTGGGGCGTAGAAGTGTTTCACAACCTTAAAAGTGTATTGAAAAAGAAGGGCTTTAGCACCAATGTGGGTGATGAAGGTGGTTTTGCCCCCGATATTCAAAGTAATGAAGAAGCGATAGAAACCGTGTTGCAGGCGATAGAAGCTGCCGGCTACAAAGTGGGCGACCAGGTAGCTATTGCGCTGGACGCTGCAAGCAGCGAAATGTTTAAAGACGGCAAATACAAGTTTTACAAGAGCAGCGGCAAAGCGATAAGCAGCGATGAAATGGTAGCTTACTGGACAGAATGGGTAAACAAATATCCCATTGTATCCATTGAAGATGGCATGGCAGAAGAAGACTGGGATGGCTGGAAGAAACTGACAGATGCCATTGGCAATAAATGCCAGTTGGTTGGCGATGACTTGTTTGTAACCAATACCAAAATTTTGCAACGCGGTATTGATATGGGTGTTGCCAACAGTATTTTGATAAAAGTAAACCAGATTGGTACCGTAACCGAAACCATTAATGCCGTACAACTTGCGCAAACCAACGGCTACACTACTATTATGAGCCACCGCAGCGGCGAAACCGAAGATACTACTATTGCCGACCTCGCAGTTGCGCTGAATTGCGGTCAGATAAAAACCGGCTCTGCCAGCCGTACCGACCGTCTGGCAAAGTACAACCAGCTTATCCGTATAGAAGAAATGCTGAATGGCAATGCCATTTATCCCAACGGAAAAAAATTGTACAGTAAGTAAATGAAGTATGATAAATGGCAGTTAACTTTATAACTGCCATTTGTTTTTAGAACAAAATTTTGTGAGTGGTAAGTGAAAGGCCAAACGTTAGAAAGGAAATAAAGGTGAGTTTTAAACAGTTTTTCACTTACCATTTACAATATTCACTATTTAATTTATGTTTTCCGTTATATGAGAAAAACAGCTTCGCGGATATTTAAAATTGTAAGCAATAAGTATATGATTGCTTTAATTGCTTTTGTGTTGATGATGCTGTTTTTTGACGATAACAATCTCTTTTTACAACTTGACCGCAAACGCCAGTTGAATGCTTTGCTAAAAAGTAAAGCGTTTTATGAAACAGCCATTGCCAACACACAGCAAACGCTTGACAATCTGGAGAGCAGCCCTGCTTCGATTGAAAAATTTGCACGCGAAAATTTCCTGATGAAGCGTGATAATGAGGACATCTTTATAGTAGATACGCTTGCTAACAAAAAATAAACAATTAATTTACAATAATATTTTATTGCTATCCGTTTATTATGCATGTCATCATTTTTACAAACACCCCGCTATGCCTAAATTTACAACTGAGGATCTCTTATCGTTTTTGTATGATGAAATAAGTGTAGAAAAGAAAAAGGAAATAGAAGCTGCCCTGCAAACCGATTGGGCACTATCGCAAAAGTATCTGGTATTGAAAGAAGCACACGCCAGGCTCAGCAATATAAAGCTTGCTTCTCCCCGCAACAAAACAATAGCCGCCATCATGCAGTATGCTGAGGAAAGCATACACCTTCCTAAATAACTGCTGTTCTCTTTATTTTCTTGTTTTTTATTATGCAAGCTTTGTTTTAAGCCGGCTGTATTTTGCAATATATCTATACGCGCGCATCACTATATTCATTTACGCAAAACGGCGGCAATTCAAATTTTCGCATAATAGCTCCGATATTTATGTCGGGGAAATACGTTATCATCAGCGAATATTTGAAATGCATTTAAGCAAACCTTTTACGTTTGTTAGTCATTCCTGTATTACTCCTTCTTTATCCGAATTTGTAAATGGCTATTATTTTTGCCAGGTTATACATTGCAGCCATTAGAACTTCCAGGAAGTTATTATATAAAAAACCTTGATAAGCATGCATGCTTATCAAGGTTTTTTATATAATAATTACAGCTTATTTGTTTGTAATGTTATTCTGCAATTTTATCTTAGGTGTATCCTGTTTGTTCTGCGCAGGCGTTTCGGGTTTTAAAGTAGCAGCAAGTTGTACGGCTGCATAGGCATTTAAAAATCCACCGCTGCTGCACAAATCTTTTACCGGCACTGTTTTATTGGTTCCCGGCTCCTGTACGAGCACCGAATCGGGCAATTGCACCACCGATTTTTCGATAGCATATTTTACCTGTTGAGCCGATAAGTCTGGGAAATAAGAACGTATCAATGCAGCCACGCCGGCTACCACAGGGGCTGCCATGCTGGTGCCCTGCAAAAAGCCGTACCTGTTGCCGCCCGGCAGCGTAGAATAAATTTTTACACCTGGTGCAAACACATTTACTTCACCTGCACCATAGTTGCTGAAAGAAGCAATGATGTTGCCGCTACCAATATGTTTATCGCTGCTGGCACCAACCGTAATAAAGTTGGTTGCGGTGGTATGAAAAGCTTTCAGGTCGGAATTGGGATAATTGTCAGTGCTGTCTATATCTTCTGCTTCGTTACCGGCAGCATGAACAATCAGCACATCTTTGCTTTCGGCATAACGCACAGCCTCATCCACCCATTGTTTTTCGGGCGAATAGCCTTTACCGAAACTCATGTTGATGACTTTAGCGCCATTATCTACGGCATATTTGATAGCCAATGCAATGTCTTTATCATATTCATCACCTTGCGGTACCGCGCGGATCATCATAATTTTAACGTCGTTGGCAACACCCTGCATACCAATATTATTATCCCGTTGTGCTGCTATAATGCCGCTTACGTGCGTACCATGCATAGGGTCGCCTGCCATTACATCGCTGTTGCCGTAATACCGGTCGTTGATGTTGTAATAATCATCGCCTATTATTTGTGCGCGATAGTTGGGTGGTGCAGTGGTTTTCGCATCAACAGACTGTTGCTTACTTTCTATTTCATCATCCAGCTCATTAATAATTTCGGTGTTTGTCATACTATTATCTAATTCGGCCAGCTTGGCTAAGGTAAGTAAAGCAAATTTTGCCTGTTTCCCTTCGGTGCTTTTGGGCGCAAACTGCTCTACATCATCAATAGAATACACCTTTTTTTGCATTTCATCCTGCAGCTTTTTATCATTCTTGTGCATGAGCTTGAGCATCATATTCATGTACATCAGCTCGGTTTGGTCGTTGCCGCCGGATTGTATTTCGCTGGCGGCTTTTAGCCAGGTATTATACTGCTCTTTTTCCAGCTCATTCATGGTATCCTCATCAATGCTTTTGCCAGAGAACTGATTTTTGAAACGGTAATACACGCGCGTTCTTTCATCTACATCTTTACTCAGGTTTTCGCCGTTTTCATTACCCAAAAAATTCCAGCCATACACATCATCTACATAGCCATTGCCGTCATCATCTTTACCATTGCCAGGAATTTCTTTTGGGTTATGCCAGAGAACATTTTTCAGGTCTTCGTGCGTGGTATCCACCCCCGAATCAATAACTGCAACTACCACCTGCTTTGGCTTTTTAGAGGCTAAAAACTGATATGTATTGTTGAGACTGATACCGTAAAAGCTATCTTTTGCCGGGTCGAGCAGTTGCCAGCCTTTCATATCGTGCTGCTGGGCAAATAGCGTAGAAAAAAAGAATAATACCGGCAAGCAGCCGAGGAGCATTTTCAACTTCATGTGCAAATAAATAAAATATTGTTCTTACAAAGTTTGTTCTTAACTATCAGAATAAATGTTATAAAGGTTTAATTTAAGAAATAATTAGAGGCTGTTTGGAAGAATTTAAGCGTTAAGGCGCAAAGAACATTTTGAGTAGTTTTCTTCGTCCTGCTCTTTGCAGTTGCTAATACTAAAAGTATAAAATTTTTCAACAATCATTTATCCGATCTATTTTACCCTTGCATATCAACCCGGGTCATCTGTGCGCTATTTATCAGGCATTATTTATACCGCAATGTTATCCGCAGCTTATTCTTTCTATCTCCCGTTGTCCACCTTGGACCTGTTTTGATGGCACTGATGGCTTCGTTAGCTGTTTGCGAATCGGGCGCATGTAATACCTTAAAATCACTTGGTTCGCCTGAATCATTAATAGAAAACTCAAGCTGCAAATCGCCATCAATGTACGCATTCGTTAGGGTAGTATCATATTTCTTTTGCAATTTATTATATACATATTCCCTGAAAGATTGCCAGCCGCCTTCGGGCATTGTTGCAGTAGTATCGGCTACTTTTTTATCGGCAGTACCTATGTTAATCACTTCTACATCGGATAACAGAAAAGGCCTTTCTTTTAAAACAATCCTGTTGTAACCGCCCCTTAATGATTGCTTTTGCAAAGGTTTGTATCCCAAAGCCGAAATGCTGGCAGTAACCGTACTATCGGTAGTGGCAATGCGAAAATTACCGTCTCTGTCTGTAACTGCTGCAGTGCTGTCCTGCAGGATGATTTTGGCGTTAGGTACCGGTTGTTGCTTGTTGTCGGTAATGGTTCCGGTAAGTACCCTGGCGGGCGCCCGCATTGCCATTACACTATTTGCACTTTGTGCCGCTGCTGTATTATTATCGTTGGTCATAGCAGTCATTGGCGCCGTTGCCTGAGCCGCTGATGGTTGTTTTTTTGAGATAATCCTTTTTTTGTTTTTGGCTAATAAACGTTGGTCTTTTTCAGCCGGCGCCTTTTCAGCACTATCCGTTTTAATGGCAGTTGTATCGTTTACAGGCGGAACAACCTGTTGCACATGCATTTGCACCGAATCCTGCTGAAGCATCGTGCTGCTTTCGTTTTTGGCAAGCATAGCATTATTTGCTTTTTTAAAATAGATAAAAAAAGAAATACTGCCAATACAAGCCAATAAAACTACGGCCGCGGCTACCTGCCAGCTTTGATATTTTCTGTAGCGTGGAAGCGGCACTACTTTACCCTGCTGCTGTGGCTGCTGTATAGCTCTTTCAATTTGCGATAAATGCGTTTGCGCCTGTTGCATATTTGCTTGGCGGTAGCCTTCCAGCGCATCTGCCAAAAAAGGATCTTCGAGGGCGGCACGCTCCAACTCGTGCATTTCCTTGGCAGTCATGCCGCCCTGCAGGTACCGCTGAATATCTGCCAGTGTGTAGGTAATATGTTTATCAGCCTCAGCCATGTTGCTCCATACATATTTTAAGGTTGCGCCTGCCGTTTTGTATCAGGCTGCGTATTTTATTCCATTCCATTGCCGTTTGCGCTGCTATTTCGTTGTAGCATTTATTTTCAAAATAAAAGAGTTGAATTGCCATGCGCTGTTCATCACTCAATTTTTCCATGCACTGCTCCAGCATTTTAAAATGTGCTTCTTTATCCAATAAATCATCCAGATGCAGCAGGTCGGCCGATTGCATAAATGTTGGTTGAAATTCAACAATGGTTGCTGTTTTGCTGCGGCGCAGCTGCATAAGACAATGATTTTTTACCACTACATATAACCAGCTTTTAAAGTGGTGTACTTCCTGTGCAGGTAGTTTTTGCAGCAATTCTGTATAAATGTTCATTACCGCATCTTTAGCGGCTTCTGCATCTTTGAGGTATTTAAGACAGGTACCATACACCAGCTCGCTATAGCGCAAATACAACGTAGCCAATGCCTGCTGGTTATTGTTTTGTTTGAACAACAACAGCAACTCCTCATCAGTTTCCAGTGCTTTTTGTATTTGTTTAATGGGTAACAAAATGATGATCGTATAGCTTAGGTAATAACTTTATAGTATTGGCAAGCCTGTCAAATATTCCGTTGCACAAGATAATGTAAAAAAATTTCTGAACGGTTTATGTAAAAGTACCTAAAGCCACATCCCATTGAAAAACCAATGCTATATGAAAAGAGAAACGTACGTAAGCATTCCGCAGCCATGCCACGAAAACTGGGATTCAATGACGCCGCAGGACAAAGGCCGCTATTGTGCAAGCTGTGCTAAAACAGTCATCGATTTCAGCCTGATGAGTGATGCGCAGGTACTCTATTATTTATCGCAATCCAAAGGCAGATTGTGCGGGCGCTTTTCGCAGGAACAAACAGAACGACCGCTGGTACCAATGAAAAGGGAAAAGAAAATGATATGGTGGATGGCAGCCTTTATTCCATTGACGTTGTTGCTGAATAAGGCGAATGGGCAATTTAAGAAGGATAAAAACGTGAAGGAAAATATTGTATTTCTTAATAACTGCTGGCAAAGGACGGATTTGGTTATTGCAGACAAACAACAGGTATGTGGCATAGAACAAAGTAGCAGTAATAAATTAATCACCGGAATCATAGTTGATGAAAACAGGCTTCCTATAAGTGGTGCTTCTATTATTTTGAAGGGAACAATGATTGAAACTGTATCGGATACTGCCGGTAAATTTCGTTTAAGCTTTGCTACAAACAGTTCTTCAGTAACCGTTAGCATCTCGTATATAGGTTATCAAACAAAAGAAATAGACTATACTTTCAATAATGCCGGTGAAATAAATTTAAATACACAATCCTTAACGCTGGAGCCCACATCGATGGGTGATGTAGTTGTGATTGCAGGTTATGCAATACCTCATCATCGTGTAAAACAGACAGACACTCTCAAAACAACTGTACGAAAAATCTTCCACGCCAATTTATTCAAAGTTTATCCTAATCCGGCAACACGCGGCAATGCTATACATATGGAAGTAAAGAATGAAGGACATTACTCTATACAATTATTAGACGTTCATTCAAAGCTCATAACGCACAGCTTGTTTGATGCTGTAAAAGGCGCCAAAACAACTACTGTTATTATTCCTTCCACCGCCGCAACAGGCATATATTTTATCCGCCTGATTAATGATGATACAAAACAACAATACACAGATAAAATTATTGTTGAATAGCCCCATACTATTATTCACTTACATACAATCTACAATTATGAAATACTTGTTATTACTTAGCACAATATGCCTGTTTGCATTTGCATTTGTTGCCAACGAAGGCAGAACGATAGAAGGCACTATACAGGATCAAAAGGGCAATCCAATTGAAGGTGCTTCTGTTGGCATAAAAGGAACAATCACCGGAACGCTAACTGATTCAAATGGCCATTTTAAATTAGAGATGCCTGTTGAAAATGCGGTATTGGTAATTTCGGCCCTTGGTTATGGAACAGTAGAGTTTAAACTTAATCAGGAGAATACAATAGCTGTTACCCTACAAAAAACAAACACTACACTTGACGAAGTAGTGGTAGTAGGCTATGACGCACAACAGAAAAAATCATTTACAGGAGCCCTATCTGTTACAAGAAATTTTACCGTGCCCCATGTGTTACAAGGAAGGGCAGCAGGCGTTTATATTACCTCCAAAAGAGCCGGAAGAGCACAAAAAAATAAAGCACTGACTAACCCTGATAAATACGCCAATATCAATCAGGACTTCAACCGCGAAGGTTATGATAAAATAACAGAAAACCCGTTTTTAAAAGTAACAGGCAACCCTTTATCCACTTTTTCAATTGATGTAGATGCAGCTTCGTATAGTAATGTACGCCGTTTTATCAACAACAAAGAATTGCCGCATGCAGGTGCCGTACGCATTGAGGAAATGATTAACTATTTTACCTACCAGTACCCGCAACCTCAAAGTGGTGAGCCATGTAGTATTAACACAGAGCTTTCCACTTGTCCGTGGAATGAGGAGCATCACCTACTACTAATTGGTTTGCAGGGCAAAATTATTTCTGCTGAAACATTGCCCGCAAGCAATCTTGTATTTCTCATAGATGTAAGCGGCAGTATGACCGATGAGCATAAACTGCCATTGGTACAATCGTCGTTAAAGTTATTAACCGATCAGCTACGTCCGCAGGATAAAGTATCCATAGTAGTATATGCAGGCAATGCGGGATTGGTATTGCCGCCCACAACAGGCGACCATAAAACAACTATCAAAGATGCCATTGGCCGGCTGGAAGCGGGTGGCTCTACTGCTGGTGGCGAGGGTATAAAACTGGCTTATGCCACTGCCAAACAAAACTTTATAGAAGGGGGTAACAACCGCGTGATACTTTGTACCGATGGTGATTTTAATGTGGGTGTAAGCAGCGATGATGAACTGGAAAGGTTGATAGAACAGGAACGCGAAACAGGTATTTTTCTTACGGTGCTGGGCTATGGCATGGGCAACTACCAGGACGCAAAAATGCAAAAACTGGCAGATAAGGGCAATGGCAATCATGCGTATATTGATGGCATCAGTGAAGCTAAAAAGGTGTTGATAAACGAGTTTGGTGGTACCTTGTTTACCATAGCCAAAGATGTGAAATTGCAGATAGAATTTAATCCAGCTAAAGTACAAGGGTATAGGCTGATAGGTTATGAAAACCGTATGCTGGCTAAAGAAGATTTTAATAATGATAAAATAGATGCCGGTGAGTTAGGCAGCGGTCATACTGTAACAGCTTTGTACGAAATTATTCCGGCAGGTGTACCCACCAATGAACTGGATAGCGTGGATGCATTGCGCTATCAAACAACAAAAAAAGTAAAAACTTACAATCAGTTTACCGATGAATTGCTAAACATAAAACTACGGTATAAGCAACCCGATGAAAATGTAAGCAAGCTATTGCAGCATCCGGTGAAAGGTAATACTGTTGCATTGAGTAATACTTCACCCAACTTTCGCTTTGCCTCCGCTGTAGCTTCCTTTGGTATGTTATTACGCCATTCAAAATACAAAGGCAGCTTTGGGTACAATGACATTGTACAATTAGCCACACAAGCTGCCAGCAATGATATCGAAGGATACCGCAGGGAGTTTATTCAACTGGTACAAAATGCGAGTCAGCTAAAAGATAAGCCTGTTGCCAAAGCTGAATAATAGCAGCTTGCAATAAGCTGCAAGCCACATGCATTGAGCCTTGAGCTGTGGTCATGGAATGTTGCTTAATTAAAAATGATTTAATTACTGAAACGCAGGGTGAAATTGTTGCAGCGTAGCCCGCAAGTAATCCCGGTCTAAGTGCGTATAAATTTCGGTGGTGGTAATACTTTCGTGCCCCAGCATTTCCTGTACGGCACGAAGGCTGGCACCACCTTCTACCAAATGCGTGGCAAAGGAATGGCGGAATGTATGTGGCGAAATATTTTTGGTGATACCTGCTTTCGCTGCTAAATCTTTAATAATTAAAAACACCATAATGCGCGAAAGACTTTTTCCAAAGCGGTTTAAAAACAGCACATCTTCAAAACCTTTCTGAATGCGTTGATGCACCCTTACCCCATCTTTATAAATGGTAATATACTTGATGGCATCGCTGCCAATGGGTACCAGCCGTTCTTTATTACCTTTACCAATCACGCGTATAAAACCAACATCCAGATACAACCAGCTTAGGCGCAAATCCACCAGTTCACTCACGCGCAAGCCACAGCTATACAAGGTTTCCAGCATGGCTTTGTTGCGTGTGCCATCGGGCGTACTTACATCTATTTGCGCAATAATGTGCTCAATTTCCTCAAAGCTCAGTATATCGGGCAAAGCACGTTTTAGCTTCGGCGCTTCCAGCAGAGCAGATGGATCCACAGCCACTATATTTTCTGCCAGACAATACTTATAAAAACCACGAACGCCCGAAATAATGCGCGATTGCGACGAAGCAGTGATCCCCAGTCCGGCAGCCCATTGTACAAATTGTTGCAGGTCTTTTAACGTTAGCTCATCGGGTGCTTTCAGATTGTTGATTGCCTGTAAAAAATCAGTCAGCTTATCTACATCGCGCAGGTAAGCTGCTACCGAGTTAGCACTTAATGATTTCTCCAGTTGCAGATAAGCTTTAAATCCTTTTTTATATACTTCCCACATACAGCGAATATCTCTGTTTATTTTAAATTAAGAACGCTTGCTCCCGCAGTTTTCTTTCGCAGCAGAGAACAGGAGTTTAGTGAGGTTTCGCAGCATTTAATATCTACAAGGGTGTGATATATAAATGTTATGTTTGAGAGTAACATAATTAATATCATTGCGGGCACAGTAAAGCAATCTGTACTTAGCTTAAATCATTATTGATGACTTAACTGGATATTTGTAACAAAGTTTATCATCCATTATTACAGGTTTATATAGATTTCAATAACACTCACAAATAGCTTTACTGCGCCCGCAACAACAAACGAGCATCTGGAGTTTGGTATCTCTGCACAAACGCTATTTACTCCAGTTCTTTGCACTGAAAGAACAAGTATATTCTTATTACCTACTACTTCTTTATTTCACTCACAATATCTAACTGATATTTTCATGCTTTTATCTATGCTTTAGCATCTTAGTATTTGTATTAAAGTACAATATAGGTATCTTTGCAATAATGCTGTCTAAGAAGACAAAGTACGCCATTAATGCGCTTGTGTATCTTGCCCGCGAGCAAAGTAAAGCACCTGTGCAAATAAGTAAAATTGCAGAAAGCGAACGCATTCCCCGTAAATTTCTGGAAGCCATTTTGCTCGACCTCCGCAATGCGGGTATGCTAAGCAGCCGCAAAGGAAAGACAGGTGGCTATTACCTGCTTAAAAGCCCCGATGAAATAAATATTGCCGAAGTAGTGCGCCTGTTTGAAGGCGCTATTGCCCTGCTGCCCTGTGTTGCGCATAAATATTACGAACGTTGCGAAGAATGTAAAAATGAGGAAGTATGTGGAATTCGCGATGTGTTTGCCGATGTACGCAACGAAACCGTGAATATGCTTAAAAATGCTACATTAAGCAATATTCTTGAGCGTGAAAGAACGCTTGAAAATGATTCAGCGGAAAAAAGTTAAAATTTTTTTCGAATTAATTCCTATTAATCCAATAGGAATTATATGTTTGCAGTAAATTAATCTGCATGAAGAACCATACAATCAAAACACTGTTTGTGGCATTTACCTCATTTGCACTTACGCAGGTACAGGCACAGGCTGGCAATGCTATAGTTAAAGCAACACAAAGCGGACAAACGCCTGCTACAGGCCTTCAGGACTCTTTACAGAGAGGAGCAGTAACGGTTCCCCCTACACCGGTTGCTGAAGTGCCCAAGCCAGCCAATTCACTTAATATCTCGGTCGATATGCGTATACGCTCCGAGTTCAGGCACGGCTATAGAAACATTCCCTTAAAAGACACTGCACCGGCATTTCTCGTTAACCAGCGCACCAGGCTGAATGTTGATTTTAAAACTAAGCGCTTGGATTTTTATGCGTCCATACAGGATGCAAGAGTGTGGGGCGAGCAAGACCCGAGAGCAAGTCAGGGTACTACTTCCGGCACTACGGCTTCTCCTACTACTACTTTTCCTATTTATTTGTTTGAAGGGTATATTGAGCCACATTTTAATGACAAGTGGAGCGTTCGCATAGGCAGGCAAAGATTAGTATATGACAACCAACGGCTATTTGCTGAGAACGATTGGCGCCTTCCCGGCAACTCGCACGACGCAATACGTTTTATCTATAACAATAAAATTAACCTGAATACCGAACTCACATTTGCCTTTAACCAATCTGCAGAAAATACATTTACTACCACCTATGCTCCAAATGGTTTTAAGAACTACAAAGACCTGCTCGTGCATTATTTAAATTATAAGCTCAGCAAGAGTTTTATACTTACTACTATCAATACCATGGATGGCTACCAAAGTGCTTACGATTACAAAACCACGTATCAACGTTTTACCAGCGGCGGCAGACTGGAATACCAAACTTACAACTGGTACTTAACCGCAGCAGCATATTATCAGTATGGTAAAGACTCTTCAGGTAAAAAGTTAGCAGCTTATTATATCCAGCCCGAAATAAAATATTCTTCTAAAAATTTGGCTATCCGGCTTGGTATGGAGTACCTGAGCGGACAAGACAGCACAGCCAGCAAAGACAATAATTTTGTTCCGCTATATGGTGTAGCACACCGGTTTATGGGTAATCTCGATTTGTTTACCACCTTTCCAGGTGATGTAAAAAGTGGCGGTTTAATTAACCCTTACCTGTTCTTCCAATACCAGAAAAACAAATGGAGCATACGTCTTGAAAATCACTTGTTCTATTCGCATACAGGCTTTGCCTTCAAAGGAATGCCAGCTAACAATAAATATCTTGGTTTTGAAAATGACTGGCGCATCAATTACAAGCCCACGCCTGTTGTTGATGTGGAATATGGCTTTTGCTGGGCTGCCGTTACTAACTCTATGATTGAGGTAAAAAATTCAATCAAGTCGAAAGATGATTTAAGCAAATATTCAAAAACGCCTTACTGGACTTATCTCAGCGTGCGCTTTACACCTGTTATCGGCAAGTTTACTTTTTAAATTCTTAAAACAAAACCAACTGTTCTTTTAGCAAACCCCAATTCTTATTACAACCAAACCTTCATCATTTTATGACATATAAAAACCGTGTATTATTTACTGCTGTATTACTTCTTACCATCAGTTTCCAGGGACGCGAGCCAAGAGCACCTAAATCGCCCAAAGCTGTTTCTATATCCTTATCCGGCGCATTTGCATTATACCCTTTGGCGCAGGTATGGGCACAGGAATACAATAAAACGCATCCCGATGTACGGTTTGATATTCAAGCCGGCGGCGCCGGCAAAGGCTTTACCGATTGCATGAGCGGTGCGGTGGATGTGGGCATGTTTTCGCGCGAATTTTCGGATGCAGAAAAAGCAAAAGGTGTGTGGTATATAGCCGTGTGCAAAGACGCCGTATTGCCCACCATGAACCTCAAAAACCCCAATATGAAAGCGTTGCAGCTGAGAGGCGTTAAGAAAGCAGAGTTCGCCGGCATTTTTGTAGATAAAAGCATCTCTACCTGGGAGCAATTGTTGGGTACAAAAAATAGTTCGCCACACAAAATAAATGTATATACGAGAGCGGATGCTGCCGGTGCAGCCGATTCGTGGGCGGCTTTTTTCGGCAAAAAGCAGGAAAACCTCAAAGGCATTGGCATACCCAGCGACCCTGGTGTGGCAGATGCTGTGCGTAAAGATTTGAATGGCATTGGCTACAACAATACTTTATTTGTTTTTGACCCTAAATCCGGCAAAAAACTGCCCGGTATTGATGTAGTGCCCATTGATGTAAACGGCAATGGACAGATTGACCCGGATGAAAATTTTTACGGCAATCTCCACCAGTTTTTAAAAGCGGTAAATGATGGTAAATATCCTTCGCCGCCAGCCCGCAATCTGTATTTTATTACTAATGGCAAAAGCAATAAAAAAGAAGTGCTGGATTTTTTTAAATGGGTATTGACGGATGGACAACAATTTGTAGCACCCGCCGGCTATGTGGCGCTACCTAAAAACATAATAGCGGATCAGGTAAAAAAAATAAAATAACCCTTTATTCAATCCTCCTTTTCTGTTTCTACAGAAAAGGCATTTATCACCAACTCAAACGTAACTGAACATGAAAACAACAAAACATTTATTACTTATTCCGGCACTCCTCCTCTTCGCTTCCTGCGGAAGAAATGAGGACGCAAACAGCTCGAAAGAAACTGAGCAACAACAAGTGTCTATCTCTTTTTCCGGGGCATTTGCCTTATATCCTTTAGCACAAAAATGGGCAGAAGCATACAACAAAATGCATCCTGATGTACGCTTTGATATACAAGCCGGCGGTGCTGGCAAAGGTATGACAGACGCGCTCACCGGTGCGGTGGATATAGGTATGTTTTCGAGAGAAATAACCGATGTGGAAAAAAGCAAAGGTGTATGGTATATAGCGCTTTGCAAAGATGCCGTAATACCAACTATCAATCCGGCCAACCCATACATCAATACTATACGCGAACGCGGTATCACCAAAGATCAGTTTAAAGCCATTTTTGTTGATCAATCAGTAAAAACATGGGACGATTTGTTGAGTATAAAAAATGGCAAAGGAGCAAAAATAGATGTGTTTACCCGCTCGGATGCGTCGGGCGCTGCCGATTCGTGGGCGGCTTTTTTTGGCAAAAAACAAGAAAATCTTAAAGGCTTGGGTATGAACGGCGATCCGGGTGTTTCGGATGCAGTAAAGAAAGACAAAAACGGCATTGGCTATAACAATACTTTGTTTTTGTATAATATCAAAACAGGCAAACAGATTCCGGGTATTGAAGCCGTGCCGATAGATGTAAATGGCAATGGCAAAATAGATGCGGATGAAAAAAGCTATGGCGATTTGAACACTTTTTTAAAAGCGGTAAATGATGGTAAATATCCCGCACCACCTGCCCGCGATTTATACTTTGTTACTAAAGGCAAACCGGTTAAAAAAGAAGTGCTTGACTTTTTTAACTGGGTATTAAAAGACGGACAACAATTAGTGCAATCGGCTGGTTATGTGCCGCTGCCGCAAAATGTAATCAGCGAACAAATAAACAAATTGAAATAGTGAATCGTGAATTGTCAATATTGGATGGTGAATATTGACTTTAGTATCTGTTTATCACTTCTGATTGACAATTCACCATTCACAAACACACCACTCATAATACTTGCTCAAACAAACCTTTTATAAACCATGACTAAACGATTATTCATAGACAAACTTTCTTCCCGATGGATGGTACTATGCCTGTCTGTTTTGCTCTTGCTACCATTGGCAATAGGATTAGGACTAGTGATAAAGTCCAGCGATCTCTGGCTTACGCATGCTTTAGGTTCACTCATCTTTTCGCAAGACTGGAGCCCCAGCGAGAGCCAGTTTGGCTTTTGGCCTTTTATTCTCAGTTCGCTTTGGGTTACGGTAGTGGCATTGATTATTTCTATGCCGTTGTGCCTGCTGGCTGCTATTTTTCTTACCCAGTTTGCACCCACGTGGATGCTTAAAGTTATGCGCCCGGTAATAGACATCTTAGCCGGTATTCCATCAGTAGTATATGGCGTGTGGGGGGTGTTGGTAATAGTGCCGCTGGTGGCAGATATTATTGCTCCTATGTTTCACAATGAATCACTGGGCTATAGCATTCTTGCCGGGGCCCTTGTACTAAGCGTAATGAGTATTCCTTACATACTCAACATGATATTGGAAGTCTTTCGCCAAGTGCCGGTGGAGTTGGGCGAAGCCTCTTTATCATTGGGTGCAACTAAATGGGAAACCATTAAGTATGTGTTTTTGCGTAAGGGTGCAACGGGCATTATCTCAGCTTACGGGCTGGGCTTTTCCAAAGCATTGGGCGAAACCATTGCCGTAATGATGGTGATTGGCAATGTGGTGCAGGTGCCGGCATCGGTATTTGATGCAGGTTATCCGCTTCCTGCTTTAGTTGCCAATAATTATGGAGAAATGATGTCTATTCCAACGTATGATTCTGCCTTAATGTTTGGCTCGTTGTTACTCTTTATCATCATTATTACCATCAATGTTATTTTCCGCTACATCATCTATAAATCCGAAGCAATATGACACTTAACCGCAAGCTGGAAGAAAGCTTTTTTAAATATTTATCGGCTATTGTATCTGTATTAATTATTCTTGTATTAATACACATTGTATATAGCATTATTGCAAAAGGTGCTTCCGCCTTATCGTGGGAAGTATTGACGCAGGAGCCCAAAGGTGGCTTTTATATGGGTGGCGGCGGCGGTATTTTCAATGCTATTGTTGGCTCGTTGTACCTGGCGATTGGCGCTACCGTGTTAGCTTTTATTATTAGCCTGCCGGTTGCGCTGTTCATCAATATTTATTTAATCAAATATCCACGTACACTCATCGGCATTCGCTTTTTTCTGGATGTGTTATGGGGTGTACCTTCTATTGTTTTTGGTGCCTTTGGTTTTATCCTGCTGATGTATATGGGCATGCGCAATTCATTGGGAGCAGGCATTGTAACAGTAGCAGCACTCATTTCACCTATTATGATAAGAGCAATGGACGAAGTGCTGATGACCATTCCAAAAGGTTTGCAGGAAGCAGCGTATTCATTAGGTTCTACCAAAACAGAAACCGCTTTTAAAATTTTTTTCCGGCAGGCTTTGCCTGGCTTTGCAACAGCCATTTTATTAGCCTTTGGCAGAGGTATTGGCGATGCTGCTTCGGTGCTGTTTACTGCCGGCTATACCGATCATGTGCCGGAGAAATTGAGTGATCCGGCCGCAACCTTACCGCTTTCTATTTTCTTTCAATTAAGCTCGCCTATTGAAGAGGTACAAAACAGAGCATTTGCTGCAGCCATCGTGCTCACATTTATTGTATTAATCATCAGTATTACCGCAAGATTGTTATACCGAAAAAAATAACCTTATCCCGCCTCTTTTCCATAAGCGGAGAGAGAGAATTCCTCCAAATTTTAAATGAACCAACATGAAAACAGCAATAGTAACTGCAGAAAAAAGAGTAGAACATATTACCACCGAAGTGCCGATAATGAACATCAGCAATCTGAATGTGTATAGCAAATCGGCACATATTTTAAAGAACATCAATATTACCATTCCTAAAAATAAAATCACTGTATTGCTTGGTCCATCCGGCTGCGGCAAAACCACACTGCTCAAGTGCATGAACCGCCTGACAGATTTGTACAGTGAATTAAGATTAGATGGCACCATTGAAATAGATGGACAAAATATTTTAACCGAGCGCAACCGCATTACAGAGATCAGACAAAAGATGGGACTGGTAATGCAGCGTCCTTATCCTTTACCCATGAGCATTTATGATAACATTGCTTATGGCTTGAAACTAAAAGGTGTGCGTGATAAAAATGTTATTGCCGAAAAGGTAGAAAAACATCTGCGCGAAGTAGCCCTTTGGGATGAAGTAAAAGACCGTTTAAAAAGCAGTGCCCAACGCTTATCTATTGGTCAGCAGCAACGCTTGTGCCTTGCACGCGGGCTGGCAGTAGAACCTGAAATTATTTTGGCAGATGAACCTACTTCGGCGCTTGATCCCATTAGCAGCCGCGTGATAGAAGAACAGTTTAGCAAACTAAAGGATGATTACACCATCATCATGGTAACACATATTCTAAGGCAGGCAAAAAGATTGGCGGATTACGTAGTGTTTATGTATTATGGCGAAATAATAGAGCATGGCAATGCCGCTGATATTTTTGAAAATCCACAAACAGATATTCTTAAAGAATACATGAGAGTAGGACACTAATCCTACATCTGGGGTGTACGTTTGAGCAAAACCGGCTGTCTTGTCTAAGACAGCCTTTTTGTTTTTTATTTACTGCGAAAGCAGGAGATAAATAAAATATATAAATTATTTTCTGCAACACTTTGCACCTTAGCACTTTCGAAGTGTGCTTTTCAGGTTACTAATTTCTACAGAAAAATATTTATACTGTAGTTTGCACCCGAATATTTATTCAACAGAACATTTTTATATGCCAGCATCATTTACCATAACCGCTAATTTCGTAAACATCTTTCAACAACAAATTTACCCGGTACATCTTACGGTAGAAAATGATAGTATACAAAGCATAACAGAAGCAAAAGATGCAGATGCAACTACGCTTCCTTATTTATTGCCTGGCTTTATAGATAGTCATGTGCACATTGAAAGCAGTATGCTGGTGCCACAACAATTTGCGCGGTTGGCAGTAGTGCATGGCACAGTAGCAACAGTAAGCGATCCGCATGAAATAGCCAATGTATGTGGTATGGCTGGTGTAGATTATATGATTGAAGATGGGAAAAAAGTCCCTTTCAAATTCTATTTTGGCGCGCCGAGTTGTGTGCCTGCAACGGTGTACGAAACTGCTGGTGCTTTGCTTGATAGTAAAGATGTGAAAGCGTTATTACTACGCAATGAAATACATTACCTCAGCGAAATGATGAACTTCCCCGGTGTGTTGCACAAAGATGAAAAAGTGATGCAAAAAATAGCGGCCGCCAAAGCACTTAACAAGCCGGTAGATGGACATGCACCCGGCTTGCGTGGCGACCAGGCAAAGCAATATATTGATGCCGGTATTAGCACCGACCATGAATGTTTTACTATTGAAGAAGCAACAGATAAGTTGCAATATGGCATGAAAATTATCATTCGCGAAGGCAGTGCTGCCCGTAATTTTGAAGTATTAGTACCGCTGTTGAACGAACACTACAACAACATTATGTTTTGCAGCGATGACAAGCATCCCGATAGCCTGGTGCAGGGACATATTAATATACTTTGTGCAAGAGCAGTTGCAAAGGGTATTGATGTGTTTAAAGTATTGCAGGCAGCTTGCATCAATCCTGTTGTACATTATGCGTTAGATGTTGGTCTGTTGCGCGAAGGGGATAAAGCAGATTTTATTATAGTTAATAATTTAAAAGTTTTCGAAGCAACAGCTACATATATCAATGGACAAAAAGTAGCTGAAGGAGGCAAGAGTTTAATTACTACAACTACTTCTGAGGTTATTAATAATTTCAGCTGCAAACCTATTGATATAGCAGCCTTGCAAATGCATGCAAACAATTACATTAATAACGATGGATTAATACCTGTAATAGAAGCATTGGATGGCGAATTGATCACTAATAAACGATGGCTATCGCCTAAGACGGAAAATAATTTATTGATAAGCGACACCGAAACTGATGTTTTGAAAATGGCAGTGGTCAATCGCTATCGCGATGCGCCGGCAGCTACCTGTTTTATTAAAAACTTTGGACTGAGGAAGGGTGCTATAGCCTCTTCTGTTGCGCATGATAGTCATAATATTATTGCTGTTGGTGTAAGCGATGAAGATTTGTTACATGCCATCAACATAATAATTAAAAACAAAGGTGGTATTAGCTGTGTTGATGGCAATGAACAAATGGTATTACCCTTACCTGTTGCCGGATTGATGAGCACCAGTGATGGCTATATAGTAGCAGAAAATTATACATCCATTACTGCAATGGCAAAGAGATTAGGCAGTCCTCTACAGGCTCCATTTATGACACTGAGCTTTATGGCACTACTCGTTATTCCGCATCTGAAACTAAGTGATAAAGGTTTGTTTGATGGTGACACTTTTTCTTTTATATAAAGCTGTTCTTATAATCTATTTTTAATAAGCATGCCGCATGTTATACCAGTTTGAAAATTCGTTTTTTGCTCTATAGGATCTCTTTTCCATAGCCTTTTATATTAGCAGGAAATATATTATGATAATGCACTGCAATTTTTAAAACTTACCTATCATAGTATTCTTTAGTGTAAATATCCTATAAATAAACTCTTACACAGAATAAAGCCCGGATTAAACGACCTTTCTATATATTTGTAAACCCAAATTAAAAAATAGTACAATGTAAAATGTAATTTCTTTCGGATAAAACAGATAGTACACTGTCCGGCAGTTGACTATCATTATTCACCTTTAAAGAAAGAAATTATGCTTATTCTGCAAAACATTGCTTATTTGCATCCGAATAAAGAGTTGTTGTTCAGCAACATCAATTTAACAGTCAATAATCACGAAAAGTTAGCTTTAATTGGTAATAATGGTGTGGGAAAATCTACCCTCCTGAAGATTATTGCAGGCGCATTACAGCCTTCTGACGGGCAGCTAAGTATAGGAACCAAGCCTTATTATGTTCCACAAATTTTTGGTCAATATAATCACCTTACCATTGCACAGGCTTTACGCATTGAGGACAAAATCAACGCGCTAAAAGCAATCCTTAACGGCAACGTGACGGAAGCTAACCTTGCTATACTCGATGACGATTGGACTATTGAAGAACGTTGTACAGCAGCGCTACATTACTGGCATCTGGAAGGTTTGGATTTGACACAAAAAATGGAAACCCTAAGCGGCGGACAAAAAACGAAAGTTTTCCTCGCCGGCATCTCCATTCACCAACACCAGTTTGTTTTACTGGATGAACCAAGTAACCATTTAGACACAGCAGGAAGGCAATTATTATACAGCTTTGTTCAATCTACGTCCAGCACTTTGATGATTGTAAGCCACGACAGAAAATCATTAAATCTTTTAGATACTATTTGTGAGTTAAGCAGGCGGGGTATAACGGTTTATGGCGGCAATTATGAGTTTTATGCAGTGCAAAAGGAAATAGAAAACAATGCATTGAACGAAGACATTAAAAGCACAGAAAAAGCCTTGCGAAAAGCTAAAGAAAAAGAACGCGAAACAGTAGAACGGCAACAAAAATTAGATGCGCGCGGAAGAAAAAAGCAGGAAAAAGCGGGAACACCAACAATTATGTTGAATACACTGAGAAACAACGCGGAGAAGAGTACATCCAAAATAAAAAGCGTTCATGCAGAAAAGATAGGCGGCATTTCGCAGGAGTTACAAGCACTGCGAAAAGAACTGCCCGAGATAGATAAAATGAAGTTTGGCTTTGATAATGCTGCATTGCACAAAGGCAAAATATTATTCACTGCTACCGGCATCAATTTTAGCTACAGCCTGCAATCACTCTGGAATGAAAACCTGAACATACAAATTGTAAGCGGCGAAAGAGTTGCCCTGAAAGGGTTGAATGGTTCGGGCAAAACTACTTTGATAAAAATAATGCTGGGAAAATTAGAACCCACTACCGGAACCGTTTACAGGGCACATAGTACATCGGTGTATATAGATCAGGATTATTCACTAATCGATGATAGACTCAATGTGTATGAACAAGCCCTACGATTTAATACTTCAGCCTTACAGGAACACGAAATTAAAATCAGGCTCAGCCGTTTTTTGTTTACAAAAGAAGATTGGGATAAGGCTTGCAGTGCATTGAGTGGTGGCGAAAAAATGCGGTTAATGCTTTGTTGCCTTACAATAAGTAATCAGTCGCCGGATATCATAGTATTGGACGAACCAACCAATAATTTAGATCTTCAAAACATAGAGATATTAACAGCCGCTATCAATGAGTACCAGGGAACACTCATAGTAGTTTCGCACGATGATTATTTTTTGGAGCAGATACAGGTAGTGCGAACGATTGAACTGTCTTCTTTTTAATGTTTCCTGCCTTAGTTTATTGTACACTTGGAGACTGATTTAAATCATCTCTGCTCCTGATACATATTCCCACTTTTACCTCAAAGATTATTCAACTTGCAACTGCTGGTTAATAGTATTAAAGATGTAGTACATTACAATAATGAAAACATCAAAGCCTATAGACAGTCTTACTCGTTATACCTTAGGCATCTTACTTGGCTTTGTAGCATTAAATGCTTTCGGAGGCGGGTACTACGGCATGTCAGGTGCAAAGAACATTCCTTTGGAATGGCTAGCAGGTAGCCCCTTTCGCAACTATTTTATACCAGGTCTTTTTCTCTTTCTGATTGTTGGCGGTTCAGCGCTTATTGCTTCAATTGCCGTATTCAGGCGAAGCCATATGGCAGGTAAAGCTGCTTTTATTTGCAGCATTATTGTTCTACTTTGGCTTGCTATCCAGGTCTCTATTATTGGCTACGTTTCGTACATGCAACCAACTACAGCGCTTGCAGCAACAATCATTCTTTTTCTCACCTGGTTGATAGCAAAACATAACGATTCTCATAATCAATAAATGAAACATAAAAATACCGTTACCACTTCAGTTATACTCACTTTCAACACCACATATATTTTTACTTCTTCGCTCAAATCTTTGTGCATAATGCAGCACTTTTCTTAAAAAGCAGCGCTCCTCGGCTACAAAATCTTACTTTACCAACTACTTAACAAGACTATAGCCTGCTATGCGGCCAACATCCTTTTTGGCACGCCTTGCTGGTATGCTAATTGTACCTTATAACATAAAATATGGTATGGGCAAAGATCAAAATGGCACCTTTCATCCTCGTAAAGGAAAGCCATCGGGAATCAACAAAGACGAAGGGCTGGGTTTTACTTCTACACCGCCCGAAAAGCTGGATAAGTATTTGGAAACAACGGGAAAATATACAACCAATGCCGATGAGTTGCAGCCTTCAATCAAGCGGTAGCATCCAAACCGCAATACCAGCAAAAACGAAGAGATAAAAAAGGCTTGATACAAACCAATAATGTACACTAAGTGGTTTGTAAATAAACAGCTATCGTTAATTTTTTTATTATATAGGTAAATGCAATATCAAAAACAGAGCTTACGGCTACGATGTTCAAATCTTTGCAAAATATAGTATAATATCAATGCTCCGCAAGAGCATATTCAACAATTTTTAATCACTTAAAAGGAAGAATATGGCAAAACAAACAATGGGAAAAGATGATAATGGCACATTCCATCCGGGAAAGGGAATGCCATCGGGCGTAAATAAATCAGAAGGGCTGGGCGTGGCGGCTACACCACCCGAAAAGTTGGATGAATACCTCGAAATGACGGAAAAATATACAGTGGGCCCTGATGAGCTGGACCCCTCTGTACGGATACGGCATCCCAACCGCAATACCAGTAAAGGTGAAGAAAACTTTAAAGGAAAAATGAACACTCAGGCAAGTGATAAAACGGTTAATGAAACCTTTACAGAAGAGCGCGTAGAGGTAGTGCCGGAAGAACTGCCAGGCATTCTTACCAAAGAAATTTTTTCGGAACTGGCAAATTATAAAGCCGATTGTACTATCTCCATATATCTCGATACGCACAACTCCGGTATGCAGGTAAATAACCGTTTCGATCCTATCAACTTTAAAAATCAGTTGCAGGAAGTTACCCGCCGTTTGGGCGATAAAGGTCATGATCAGGGCCATGTAGAGCGCCTGCTGAAACCCGGCTACGAGCTGCTGCGCAATTTTGATTTTTGGATGGATTTGACACCAGGTTTGGCGGTTTTTATTGCGGAGGGCTATTTTAAATACATTAAAATGCCAGCAGCACCTATAGTGGAAGGTATAACCATAGAACCCACGTTTTATGTAACCCCACTTATACCGCTGATGACGCGCAATGAATATTTTTATATACTGGTGATTGCTAAGAAATGTGCGAAACTCTTCAGGGCAGATGCATGGGATATAGAAGTAGTAAAGGATGTGAATCTGCCGCAGGATATGGAGGATGTAAAACGCCTGTCGGGGCTTGATGCCACTACCTTTAGGTCAGGTAGCTCGGGCACCAGAGCTCCACGTTATTCGCAGGAGGGTGTTTATCATGGTGTTGGCGGCGGCAACCCGGAACCTAAGGACAGTATGCTGGTATATTTTGAAGCAGTAGATGATGCTTTATGGGATCAGCTTTTAAATAAAGAAAATGCACCGCTGTTGCTTGCTGGTGTGGAATACGAAATTCCTATGTACCGCAAAGCGTGCGACTACCACAATGTGTGGCCCGACGCACTAACCGGCAACCGCGAACGTCAAGATAAACATGAGCTTTACAAGGATGCCATGGAAGTGATGAAGCCCTATTTTGAACAAAATAAAAAACGGGCATTTGAACTGTACATGAATAATTCGGCTACCAGTAAAACCACTTCTATTGTGGAAGATATTGTACCTGCGGCGTATTATTCTCAGATATCGCACTTGTTTGTTGCCAAAGGCGAACATTTGTGGGGCACTTTTGATGAGGTAAATAACAAATTGCAACTACACAATACCCCCGATGAGGGCGGCGAACACCTGATAGACAATGCAGTAGTAAAAACACTGGCAAACGGTGGCGAAGTATATCTGCTGGAAAAAAATGAAATGCCGGCAGATGCACCTATGGCAGCCATTTTGCGGTATTAATACTTTATTGTTTAAGGATACAGGTTTGGTGAAGAGGAGGAAGAAATAAAGTGAAGAAGGAACAGTGCGTTTGACAAAATGCAGCGTTTAAACACGCTGCATTTTTTATGTAGGTTTACTAAAAGTGCCTTTTTACGAGCGCTTGTGTATCCATTATTGAAGTTAGAAAGTTTATGTGTCCTTCTGTATGTTATTAAATTCAGCAATCAAACTTTGCCTTTTATGCTGCCGAAGGAAGCATCTGAACATTGTACCCGGATCATTCCTTAAATTAAACTTTGATTTATAACAAATCACAGGTGCTTCGTACCTCAGTGTGACAAAGGCAAAGTTTGATTTTGGAATTAAATTTCCTATACAAGCACATTGCAAAGGACACTGTGGTTTTGACCATGCGTTTTTTTCAACACTTTTACTCCTGCGCTTCACTCCCGCTTTCAATGCCTTTCAAATAGCGTTGCAGATACCGATAATACACTTCATAAATCAGCAGATGACTTTGCATGTTATAAGCAGCGCCATGCGCACCGGGCGGATAAATGCGCAACTCAGCATCTTTACCAGCATTGGTTAAAGCAGTAAGCAATTGCATGGTATTGGCAGGATGCACATTATCATCGCTCATAGAATGAATTAATAATAAATGATCCTGCAAATTGGCCGCGTGAGTAATAGCCGCACTGTTAATGTATCCTTCTTCATTATCCTGCAAAGGCGCCATGTATCGTTCGGTATAAATATCATCATACAAGCGCCAGTCGGTAACGGGAGAATTGGCAATACCAACCTTAAAAACACCAGGATGTGTAAGCAAGGTATAAGTAGTAATATAGCCACCGTAGCTCGTTCCCATAATCGCCATTTTGGAAGCATCTACATACGGAAGCGTAGCAAGATAATGTGCCGTTTCAACAAAATCATTGCTCTCCCATTTGCCCAACTTCTTATATACAATCTTCATAAATGCGCTGCCATAGTTGGCCATACCGCGATTGTTCACATCTACAACAATATATCCGTTTTGCGCCAGCCATTGTTTCCAGCCGCTGGTTTCAAATTGGTTAAACACATCATGCGATTCCACACCACCGTAAACAGTAAAAACTACAGGGTATTTTTTGGTAGAATCAAAATCATAAGGCTTTATAATAGAAGCATCCAGCATTACACCATCTGATGTTTTGAATTGAATCAACTGAGGATATGCATATGCATGATTATCGAGGTAATTACTTACCTGCTGATTATCCACAAGCAGTTTCAGTTCTTTGCCCATATTGTTGTGTAAAGAAACATGTACCGGAGTAGTAATATTGCTATACGTATTGAGATAATACTTTGTATTCGGACTCATATCAATTTTATGGTAGCCCGGCACAGTAGTGAGCTTTTTTTCGTTTGCGCCGCTAAAATCAATGGAGTATAACTGCTGTTGTAAGGGCGACGCCTCAGCAGAGAGATAATATATTTTTTTACCTGCAGGATCAATGCCGCTTACTTTAATCACATCCCAATCACCTTTGGTAACCTGATTAATTAATTGTCCGCTATAATTGTAACGGTAAATATGATAATAGCCCGAACGATCTGATAACCAAAAGAACTCTCTTGTTTTTTCGGGGAAATAAATCATATCATTTACATCGGTATAAAAATTAAAGATGGCTACCCAGGTATTATTCTTTTCTTCCATCACCACATGATGTTCGCCGGTTTTTACATTAAAGAAGTATAATTTCATATCATTTTGTGCGCGGTTCAATGTAATCATAGCCAGCACATCAGGATCAGAAGTCCAGTATATCCGGGGAATATAGAAATCGCCGGTTTCATCCGGTGTCAGCCACACTTTCTGACCAGTTTTTACATCAATCACACCAATCTTTACAGCAGGATTTGGATCACCAGGTTGCGGAATAGGAATGCTTATTTCTTCGGGATGTAAGCCTTCGTAATTCGTCATTTTAAAAACGGGTACTTTACTTTCATCAAACTGCCAGAAAGCAATGTACTTGCTATCCGGCGACCAGTTCCAGGCTTGTGCCTGCCCAAACTCTTCTTCATACACCCAATCGTAATGTCCGTTAAATATGGCGTCTTCGCCGGTGGCATCATTGGTAAGTTGGGTTTCTTTGTTGGCAGCAAAATGGTACACATACATATTGCCACCCCGCTCAATACCTACCATAGAACCATCGGGAGAAAGTTCGGCAGTACGGGCATCTTTTGCAACAGGCTGCAGGCTTTTATCAGTGAGTGAATAGATATAATAATCGGCAATACCGGAGCGGCGATAAATCTTGCGGACATTGGTTTTGAATACCAGGTGTTTTGAATCGTGCGACCATTGAAAAGACTCATAATTAAAAGTAGAATCAGTGCCAGGAAATTGCAAACTACTATTATCAAAAAGCAATTTATGATTTAATGTAGCAGGATCAAAAATATGGATTTCTTCCTGCTGTTTAGCTTCGTTGTAATCAATGTAAGAATATTGGTTACCGCCATTAATCCAGTTTACACTTTGCGGACCTTCAGCGCCCATTAATTTATACGTAGAGAATATAGCGTCTTTAAGATTGCTATAGCGTGCTTTATTTTGTGCAAAAGAAGCAATTGGCAGCAGCAGTATCAATACAACCACATACTTTTTGTAAGCCGGTAATTTGACCATAACTTTAATTTTAAGAATTGAGTTTGTTCAGGAGTATCAAAAGTCGTGTTTTATAGCAAACGATCGCTTCTTTCCATTAAACCTTGGGAATAAGGATTATCTCCTGTTGTCTCACTACTCCTATGAGCTGTATATTGTAGAGGCAGCATACTGTGGAATATGGCTAATGCTGCCTCTGATTGTAAAGACGTGCCCGCAGCTAATCTCATTAAAGCTGTTTATGATATTACGTTTACAAAGGAAGAGCATGTTTATAACACGCAACTTTTGAGGCACAAATAAATTGCTTTAAATTTAGGAATACTCCTTACATAAAAAGGCAACGCCAGATCGACGTTGCCTTTTTATACGAATTTTTGTTGCTTATCAAAAGCTTTATATTTTTAAAAGCTCCTTACTGTTACAGCTTTTACTTGCCACTTACATTATTTCTCAAACTCCCGAAACACACTTTAATTCATTATGTACATCCTGTTTATTATTTCTACAACCTTTTACCTTCTCCGTGCCCCTACTCCGTTCTTAAATTCTTTACCGGATTGCTGATGGCTACTTTAATTGCCTGTATGCTGATGGTTAAAAAGGCAATCAGGAATGCAGTAGCCCAGGCCGATAAAATAATCCAAATGGTAAAAGGTGCTCTATAGGCAAAGCCCTCCAGCCAGCGATTGATAAAATACCAGGCAACAGGCGATGCAATAAAGAAAGAAATAAATACCAGCTTCAAAAAGTCTTTCGACAACAACGATACTATACCCACATTACTTGCCCCCAATACTTTGCGGATGCCCATCTCTTTGGTACGTTGTTCTATGGTAAAGGTAGTAAGCCCAAACAAGCCCAAACACGAAATAAAAATGGCTACAATGGTAAAGTAACGGATAATGGCAGCCAACCGGTCTTCGGCTGCATAGTTTCTTTCAAAATCCTGGTCGAGAAAGCTATATTCAAAAGGTTCATTCGGGTTAAGTTTACTCCAAATGGCAGCCATGCTACTTAAAGCCGTTTTAATATTACCAACCTGCACATGCGCTATCAGATAATCGTAGCTCGGACGGCTATTCAGAAAAAAACCATACGATTCTATGCCTGTATGCAGGTCTTTAAAATGAAAGTCTTTTACCACACCCACTATATTAAACAGGTTTTGCTGACCACCAAATTCGCCCACTATATTTTTACCAACTGCATCATTCGCATTAGCAAATCCAAATGTTTTAACCGCCTGTTCATTTAAGATAATACGGTTATTGGTATCGGCTGGAAACTGCTTCGAAAACAGCCTGCCGGCAATCGGCGTAATACCCAATGTTTGTAAATAACTGTCATCTACAAAATTGATAAACACATCTTTGTTTTGCGCAGCCGTACTGCCTTGTTTATACAGCAACCAATCGGTAGTATTAGTTATACCGGGATAATAAATAGAAGCGCCTACCTTATCAACTGCAGCAGCATTGGCCAGTTCATCTTTAAGGGAAGCATAGATATTTTTTGCTGTGGTGGTACGCAGCGGAATGATTACCTGCTGGTCTTTTATAAAGCCCAGATCCTGGTTGCGCAAAAACCTCATCTGGTTGTTGATAGAAGCAGAAGCAACAATCAATGCCACCGAAATAACAAACTGAAATACAACCAACACCTTACGGAATGAAATAGCCGCCAGCGAATTGGAAAACCTGCCTTTAAGCACCGTTACCGGCCGGAAGGCAGATAAATAAAAAGCAGGATACAAGCCTGCTATAAAGCCTGCTGCAATGGTAACAAGCAAGAAGCCACCAAGCAAACCGGCATATTGGTTTAAGGAGAAAGCAAACGTTTTGCCCGAGACATTCTCAAACAGCGGCAGCAGAAGAAAACTGCCTGCAACAGCAATAATAAATGCTAATAAAGACAATAAAACTGCTTCGCACAGGAACTGCTTTATTAATGCCTTCTTCTCTGCGCCCAACACTTTGCGTACACCAATCTCCAATGCTCTTTTAGAGGAGCGTGCAGTAGAAAGATTCATAAAATTAACGCAGGCAATCAGCAGTGTAACAAAAGCGATAGATAAGAGTATGTATAAATAACTTAAGCTGCCGCCCGGCGTTACATTACCTTCATCATTGGCATATAAATGAATAGCTCTTACGGGTGTAAGGTATTGCTTACGGCTGCGGCCGGAACCTTTTAAATCATCACCGGCATGTTTTTGTATAAACGCTGCAAATTTGGCCTCCAGCTTTTTAGCATCAGCGCCGGGCTTTAACAGGAGGTAAGAAAAAAACATGTTGTTATTTACCATGTCGGTCATGCCACTTACCCACTGTGCTACATCACCGCCTTTCATACTCATGATAAAACGGGCATCTATATGCGACGGTGTTTTGGCAGGTGTAAATACACCTGTTACTTTAAAATCGTACTCGCCGTTGGTATTACTGTTAATATGCAGCGTTTTGTTTAATGCCGGCTCATTGCCAAATATTTTGTGGGCTATCTCATCTGAAATAACCACCGAGTTAGGCTCGTTTAATGCAGTTGCCGCGTTACCCTCTTTAAAGCTGTAAGTAAACAAGCGAAAAAAAGTGGAATCGGCTAAGTAACCTTTTGTCTCGTAAAACGATTTTACATCATTACCTATTTGATATTGCAGCAAGGTTTTATCGTCCTGAAACAAATTCACAAGCCGTGCAGTGCTTTCAATTTCCGGAAACTCCTGCTGCATTGCCGGCACCATCGTAGCTGGTGTGCGGCCATAACGGCTTGCTTTACCTTCTATCGTGCTCTCGGTTCCTAACTGGTACAAACGGTCGCCCAGCTTCTGGTGCGCATCGTAGCTCAGTTCCTGGTAAATGTACATGGAAATAAGCAGGCAACAGGTCAGTCCAATTGCCAGTCCAAAAACATTGATAAATGAGAACAGTTTATTTTTTGCAAGGCTCCGGTAAGCAAGCCGGAAATATGTTTTGATCATACGCGCAGTTGTAAGAATGGAGTGAAGGTTTGTTATAACATATTATCCTGCATGCAGGAGCGTGCCAGTTTATGATTGCTTTATTGTCAATGATTTAATAAAATACAGGAATACGAAACCGTTCGTTAATGAACAGTTATTGTACATAAGCGATACAAAATAATTCAGTAAGCAGGTTGCCGGATTGTGGTAACAAATAGTTTTCTATATACACCAGAATTTTGTACCGGCAACCGGAAAATGAAGGAACTATTTTATTATTCCGTTCTCAAATTTGCAAACAGCAGACGCGCCTTATTTAATGCGTACATCAATCCATTAACACTTATTTTTGAGCAACGGAATAAAATAAGTTTATGCAAGCATCCAAGCTACTGTATGTAGTACTTATTATACTATTGTTCTGCCAGTGCAAAACAGCAAGACCAAAAGTATCACTGCCACTCTCTCCCACTGCTTCCATTGTTGGTGAGGGTTTTATTAACTGCTTTGAGAAAGATCTCTCCGTTGAAGGAAAGCCCTTATGGTGCGAGGCTTCTGCTATTGTGTATGATGGCAGTAAGCTGCTTTTTGCCAATGATAAAGACATGCCTGATAAAAGAACCTCGCTGTTTTACTTACCATTGCAGAACGGCTTTATAGATACCTTGCAGGCACCCGTTTATTCCGAAAATCCGGTGATAAAATATGCAAAGAAGTATGAAGATTTTGCTATAACCCCCGATGGTAACTATATTTTTTTAAGTACCGGGTTCGACAGGGTAAAAGAAGGCAGTACTGATTGGGATAGCTACAATACTATTTTATATTGGAGGACCAGCGATGAAACACACCCCAAAGTACTGAGCATCAACGGAACAGATAGCACATCGGTAAGCTTACGGCAAAAAATATCCAAAGCGTTAACGTCTGCCGGTTTTCCCGACGGTGCGCCTTATTTTAAAATTGAAGGGCTGGCCGTAACCAGCAATACCATGTACTGGGGTGTAAGAGAAGAAGGAAGGAAGTACGATGATTTTGCATACAAAATAAAAATCCTTACTTCTCCATACACCATCCGCAACGGCGTGGTGGAAGTAGGTGAGATCAGCCTGCTTACCGATTTTGCCATTTCTGCCATCAATCCATCCAATGAAACTATTGCAATTTCCTCTATCGAATACGACCGTTTTAATAAGCGTTTTCTGATATTGACCTCTTATGAAAACGGCGATCAATTGGGCGGCTACTTATGGACAGCCACACTGGATGAGTTGAAACAGCACAGGATGCACCTTGTAAGAGATGTGCAAGGCAAGGCAATAGACTTTCACCATAAGTGTGAGGATGTTGCACCCATCAGCAAAAACAGGGTTATCATCATAGAGGACGATGACCGGGTAGTTACTAAAATGGGCAATGCAGTACGGCAACCCAACCAGGCAGGATACAGTATTGTGGAGTTTAAGTGATTGCCTAACCTGATACGAATTATTGCTTCTACGCAATATTGAAAGACCCGTAGCTTATCTAAACAGGACTAACCATTTGCTTCCGGATAAATTAAAAAATGGAAATCCGCACCATAATCTTCCGAACAATCAATATAAATTAACTAAAAGAAAAATAGAAAATCAGCTTTCAACTGTAATACTAATCTTGTCACCGTTGATCCTTTTTATTTCCTTTTACCTGTTTTGCTATCCGTTTCCAGACTGGGAATTCGCCGCGCCCGGTACCAAATGACTGCTTTTCCGTTTGGGAACAGATAGTTGCTACTTTACTTACTTTTTGTATAAGCTAACGCGAACTCATGGTGTTTATTTATTTTCAATAGTTGATCTTAGTTCTAATTATAAATGAGCCATTTGGATAGGCGATTTTGCTGCATCAAATCAGGATTGTTGAATTCAGACTGAAACTTAATCAATCATTTTACCTAATAACTTGTTTTACACGCAAAATACCCTGAACTCACGTTATATATACAGATTTCAACACCTTTATCTTTTGCAGAAACCGCGAGTCCGGAAGTAAAATTAAACTCCTTTGCAGGGTTGCTTTAATGGTGTTGTTTGCCTTATCAATTTTCCGGTTAATCAATATAGGAATCAGATCCCACTGCTCCAGTGTGTTTTGCAACCTTACGGCCACCGGTTGCCGCTCTCATACCATGATGAATCAGTTCGACACCTGCTGTTTTTCGTTAAAAAACATCCCATTATACTGGCTGCAGAAGACAAACATATTCACCCAGGTTTTTCAAAATAGCCCGAATCGTTTATTGTTAATGATTGGAAGAAGAGGAAATGCAAAAAGGGCAAAAAGTAAAGCAAAGCCCATCCCCAACGTCATCTTTTTTGGCAAAGTAATCAGTTGCATTTTCATAGCAAAAGATCATTGAGTTGTAGTTGTAATAGTTCACAAATTGTATCGGTGTTTAATTAACCCGGAACCAGTCAAAATCAACATATCCTCCAGTTTGTTGAGTCGGATAGTTGAACAGGCAAAACTTATTACCGGTAAACATTTTGAGGCTGAACTTCATCATTAATTTATCGCCCAGCTGCTTAAACGTTTTGTTGTCTAAGCTATATTCAAAGCTGGCATCGGACGATGAGTTAGAAGCAATCGTACGCAAGTACACTGTTGTTGATGGCAAGGCAACCGAATCAACCATTTCACCATTGTTTACCATCGCCAGATACGATGCACCATTTTCACGCTTCACGCAGATAAAAGCGTACGGATCCTGAAACACAGCCAGCCCTGCTACATCACCATCTTTCATGTGCGACACATCCATTTTAGTTGTGGCAATGGTTGGCACCGTTTGATCGTGTTTCGCAAAAGGCCGTTGCGTTAATGTGTTTTGCGCATCGCGAAGCGTAGCAGCGGGTTTTACCGTCATCAGCCGCAGACTTCCACGCTTTTGCGTGAGTGACCATTTCGTAGAATCGGGATTGTGATTCCAGCCCCATTGCATACCTAGTTTTGTATCATTAAATTCATCGGAAGTCGGAAGGTCTTTAACAGGATATGCTTTGCCAACACCTGGCTTTTTATACGTTACAATTGCTTTTCCATTCAAGCCAATCATGGGCCAATCATCTACCCAGGTAACGGGTTGCAGGGAAGGAAAGCGACCAAAAGGGCCGCTATCTACAAACAGTATCGTCCACCACTCGCCGGTTCCGGTTTGAATGAGGGCGCCCTGGTGTATGCCGTAATTAATGCCTTGTGTGGTATCGTAAATAAGCAGCTTTTGTTCGTAGGGCCCGTAGATGTTTTTGGAGCGTAAGGCTACCTGCATACCATCCCTGCCACCATAGGTACAATAGAGATAATAATATCCGTTAATTTTATATACATGCGTGCCTTCCAGTCCTTTGCGAATATCGCCAGTGTACACCAGCGAATCAGGACCAATAGCATGAAGGTTGGAATCAACTTCTGTAATAGAAATCCTACTATAGCCCTGCGCTACATAAATTTTTCCGTTATCATCAAAAAATAAACCCGGATCGTAAAAACCCTTTGGTAAATGCGTAATTTTCCACGGACCTTCGGCTTTATCTGCCGTACACATAAAACCACCTTCATCAAGGGTAATGAATAACAGGTAAAACTTACCGTTGTGATATTTTAAACTGGTTGCCCATTGCCCGTGACCATAACGATTACATCCATCGAGATCATAACATTTGCTAAAATCAAAACGCGGCACTGCATTGCTGCAATATTCCCAGTTTACAAGGTCGTGCGATTTTAAAATTGTAACGCCGGGAAACACAAACATCGTTGTAGAAACCATGTAATAAGTATCGCCAACGCGGATGACATCAGGGTCGGGGAAATCTGCCGAAATCAAAGGATTAGTATAGGTACCGTTACCATTATCTGCGTGAACGTTTTGTGCCGATGACACAAACGTGTGCAACAATAGCAGCATATAAAAACAAAGAAAATATTTGCTGTTTTTACTCATGTCTAAAAAGAATTACGTTCTGTTATTCACTTTTTAAGCTAGATAGATATGGCTCATCGCGCTGCTGACTGATCGGTTATCTCTTTCGTAAGCAACCGGATGTAATACACAGGCGAAGTAGCACTGCCTTCCAATGACTGAAATCTTATACTGATATGATTCTTTCTTTTCAGTATTGAATCAGGAATGGCGTATTGAATATCAAAAAACTTTGACTGATTCCATTTGCCGGTATTATCTTCTGTTACCAGTTTCTGGTCATCTATGTAAATATCAAATTTCCGGCTGCCCCACTCTGCACCCCAATAGCGCACCATTAAACTTAAATTTGTTTCTCCGTTCGTAGTCATATCATAACTAAAATAGCCGCCATTAAATGCTTCGCGGAAGGATTTATCCTGGGCAAAACCTTTTCTTGATTGATCACTTTGCATTGCATGATCTACTTCCGGCTGCTGCTCTCCCGGCGCTACAAAATCAACCGTCCGTTTTTCCAAAGCCATCTTTTCTTTTTCATCTGCTGCAATAGAATCGAGGTACGACTTATATTCATTGTTGCTCAATGCCATCCAGTACATCATATAGCGGGCATCATGAATCTGGTAGAATGGTTGCAGGGTAACATCCATCTGGTTAACCATTTTCACATCGTGCATGGTGAAGTGTAATGGCTGGTTTTTTACCGGCGCTAAATTGTTCGTAATAGTTGATAAGCTATCTTCTACAAAAATGGGAGCTTTATCCAACGGCAATTTTTTGCCACCGGGAATATGTCCCCAGCGGCTGTCGTCTGCAATTAGCCCTTTCAAATCTTCGGTGCCGGATTTTGCAGCCAATAATATTGGTCCGTGCATAATGGCGATGTACTGCGGTACATTCGGCAAATGCTCGATACTATTGTGCATGGGCAAATCAATCTGCACCACATCGCCTTTCTTCCAAGGGCGCTTAACAGCTACATACGAAGAAGGATGATTCGTGTATGACACAGGTTTGCCATTCACTAAAATCTTTAAAGTACCAGCTGCTACCCAATGAGGATAACGAATGAGCAAAGTGAACGGGGCAGCACCTTTCACGATAGAAAGTGTTGTTTGTTCTTCATAAGGAAAAGTAGTTTCCTGTTTAATTTTCACTCCTTTATCTCTCCAGTTCAGTTCAGAAGCAATAAAAAGATTTACAAACAGGGAATCGTTGGAGTGAGTGTAAATAAGTTCATTGTATTTACCATGATTTTCCATACCACTGCCAACACAACACCACATGGCTTCGTTAGGTGCGGAGTACACGCGGTAACTGCGCGGACGAGCCGGTGTAAAATACACATAACCACCTGTTTTGGGGTTTTGGGTGGAAAGGATATGATTGTACACCGTACGCTCGTAAAAATCCATGTATTTGGCAGCAGGATTTTCTCTGAATAAATCCTCCGTCAGCTTCAGCATGTTGTACGAATTGCAGGATTCCGGACCTTCCACATCATTCAAAAAGTCGGTGCAAGCGGCAGCACTGGGAAAAAATTCCCTGCGGCTGTTGCCACCAAATGCAAGGCTGCGGTTGGTAGTAACCGTTTGCCAGAAAAACGAACCTGCATCTTTGTATTTTTCATCCTGCGAAAGTTCACCAATGCGTTCAAAACCGATGGCTTTGGGTACTTGGGTATTCGCATGTTTGTTATCCAGATTATCAATGTTTTGCGACATCGGTTCTAATAACATCCTGTGCGAAAACCGTTTGGCAGCAGTGAGATATTTTTGATCGCCGGTTATCTGGTACGCATCTGCCAGTACTTCGTTCATGCCACCTTGTTCGGTATCCAGCATAAGCTGCATTTGCTTATCACTTAAATTAGCAGTGATGTTGATTGCCCAATCGCAGAATTTTAAAAAGATACTTTTTGCTTCTTCGTTGCCGGTGTATAACCATACATCGCGCAAGCCGGCATACATTTTATGTACATTATACCACGGCACCCATGCCGCATGAAATGCTTTGAAATCTCCATTCTTTAACGTAGCCCAAATAACTGCACTATTGGGCACGCCGCCGACATATCCTTTCCCCCAGTCAGTATGATTTTTTGTATTGGCTTCCTGGCAGGCTTTGAGTTCGGAAATCATATACAACATGCGCTGTTTAATTTCTGCATTGTTGGTAGCTGCCTTATTCATAGCCAAAGCAGATAAATAATGTCCGCCGATATGCCCATCCAAACCTTCCCAGTTTTTGTAGCTGGAATCTTTAGGTGTTAAGCCAGCTTCTTTGCGGTAAGGCGCTAACAAACGATCTACATTGTACTCCAATAAGGTTTTTATATTGAGTTCACGTGCCTGTTTGAAAGGACCATCCAGCAACGTAACATCGCTTAATGGAAATTCATTGTGGTACAATCTTTCCTGCGCATGAACAACGGCATTATTCAAAATAATTACAGATAACAGCAGGCAGCTAAGTCGTACCAGTATGATTTTTCTTTTTATCATTCGCATTCATTTCTTATTAATACATCAACATAATTTACTTTTCTGATTCTACTACTTTTTATTGTATTTTACTGTTACTTTATTTGCCTGCTTGCAGTTGTAATATACTTACAGAATAGGGATCCAGATTTCTTGTAAAGCTTTTAGTTATTCCTTTTACCGTTGTTGTTACCGGAGCTATTTTAACCGGATCAGTAATAGAATTGGTATCCTCCGGCTCGCTGCCTTTCACAACCACCAGGGTTGCTTCCGGAGCTACTTTAGCAATGCCGTCCAAGTTTATTTTAATAGCTTGTTTTTTTGCAGTTGTATTCACCATTTTAAGATAAATAACGCCTGTGGTATCGTTCATGGTAGCAGAATAAAATACAGTAGGAACTGTTTTAGATGTAATGCCATCCGTACTATCTTTCTTCGTAAGTGGTCTATTTTGAACAGGTATGTTTGCTGCAGTTACCGGCACAATCTTGTTCCCTAAATACTGACTGAATAGCTTTTGCACATAATAGGATGGCGAACCGTAACTATTAAGTGCGTTGTAACCTATCAGATCAGAATCCCACTGCCAGGCTTTGGGTGCTGTTGCGGTAGCCGTATTTACATTCACAAACAGCGGTGCATAACAGGACATGATAACAAGATCGGAATTACGTTCCATTCCCGTCATCCAGGCAGCATCGCCCAAGGCTGCATTTAAATTCGTAGTTGGCGCTCCTTCGCGCGTTGCCCATTCGCCAACAAAAATCTTCGGACCATTGCGATCATACTTATCGTATTGCGATGCATTTTCCCACATATCCCAGGAATTGCGGTAGTAATGCTCGTCTACTACAGCAGGCGCTTTGCCGGAGGTCACTTTCATATCCGGGTATTGTGCATCAGCAATGGTAGAAATGCACGTCAATTGTGGGTATTTCCCTTCAATTGCCGTCCTGAATTGAGTAAACCGGCCATTGTAGCTGTTTGATCTGTCAAACCAATCTTCATTGCCAATTTCTACATATTTAAGTTTAAACGGAGCCGGATGTCCGTCTGCGGCACGCTTAGCACCCCAGTAAGTAGTGGTATCGCCTATAACATATTGAATTTCGTCCAAAGCATCATCTACATAAGGATTCAAAAGTGGGCCCGCATCTACATGGTCTCCCTCCAGCGAATAACCGGCATATACCGCCAGCACCGGCTCTGCGCCCATGTCTTCGCACCACAACAAAAACTCCAGCAGCCCCATACCATCCGAAGGACGATAGCCCCAGGAACCTTTGTGTCCCGGTCTGCTTTCCAAGGGGCCGAGCGTTTGTTTCCAGGGAAAGGCATCTGTAATCAACGGACCTTCTAAAAAATTACCGCCGGGGAAACGAAGGAATTTAGGTTTCATATCCACCAGCATCTGCATCAGATCTGTTCTGTTTCCATTCGGACGGTTGTTGTAAGTGGGTGGAAATAAAGAAACAAGGTTGAAATAATACTGCCCCGTACGGTCAGTAGAAATAACCAGGCGGGCATCTTTCGTGGGTTTTACATCAGCCGCCGTAGCCAGGGTCAATTCATATTTTTTCCAGTAATCACTCTTTTCAAGATTGATAGTGCCGGACGCATACACCGTTTTTCCATCGTTGCTTTCCAGGGTAACAGTGATGGGCCCGGCGGTGTTGTTTTCAATCACCGGAAGCGGTGGCGTGGTGGGCTTTGGTTCCCATGGATGACGGAAAGGCTCTCTTCGGTCGGTTCCTTTTATGTAAAAAGAAGCTTTATATGCGGTGGAAGGCCTTACAGGAATGCCCCAATAGCCTTCGTTGGCAATGCCGACTCTTCCAACAGCTTTTTCTACCGTTAGCCGCAAACAGGTGGAGAGTGCGCCGTTTATAGCAAGACGGCGCTCGTCATAAGGCCGCTTTTCTTCGGAAGCACCAATAAGTTTTATACTCGCTTTTGCAGCCGGATCGTCCTGTACAAGGCTCCATCCTTCCGGCGTATTTTTATTGTCTTTAAATATGCGGTTGCGTACCAGTTCGGCATACAAGCCGCCATCATAAGAATGGTTGATTTCTTCTGTCATCAACCCGTACAACATGGGACTGACGTTAGCTCCCGGTTTTGTAAAATCTAATGTCAGCACCGGTGTTTGGGCTATCGTTAGCTGATTGATGCAACCTGCTAACAGCAACATTAGAAAATGCTTTTTTAAAGCAAGTTTGTAACACCTATTCCACTTCATAATTGATCCGCTTTTAAAAGTTATTTGATAATGTAAAAATTTATTTATTTATCCAATTGCTGCTTTTCATCCACTCAAAAAGAGGCTCCATCCAACCCGGATGTTTAAAGATAAAGCCATGATTACCTTTAGGATAAATGTGTATTTCAACCGGCACATTATGATGCCTGAGTGCTTCAAAATAAACAATGCTGTTATCTACATCTACTACGTTATCATCGGCAGCATGGGTAAGGTAAGCCGGCGGTGAATCTTTATCAATCTGCAAATCGTTTGAGTATTCATCGATTACTTCTTTTGAAGGATGGGCACCCATTAATTGCCTGCGCGAATCTTTATGCGTCAAGCTGTCCTGCATACTGATTACCGGGTAAACAAGTATTTGAAAATCGGGGCGAAGATTAGTGTTGCTTTTATTTTCAATCAATGCTGTCCGGTAATGCGTAGCTTCGGTAGAAGCCAGGTGTCCACCAGCCGAAAAACCAATAATGCCCACCTTGTTTATATCAATGTTCCATTTGCCGGCATTATCACGTACCATTTTAATAGCTTGCTGCGCATCCTGTAAAGGTGCTATCGTTTTATTCACTTCAAATGAATCATTTGGCAACCGGTATTTCAGCACAAAGGCAGCCACGCCGTTTTTAGCAAATTCCTTAGCGGTTGTTACGCCTTCGCCATCATACACAATCACGCTGTAGCCGCCGCCAGGACATATCACTACTGCTGCACCGTTTGCTTTTTCTTTTTCGGGCAAATACACTTCCAGCGTTGGATGAATGCTTCTCCGCACCAACCCGGATGGATTTTGCGGCACATCCGGCAATGTGGTAGGATTGGCATTTGGAATGCTATCCGGGTACAGGTTGATGATTTCCTGTGCCCACATTGCAAAAGGAAATAAGCATAGCATCACCAGCAAAAGTCTTGATGTATTCATATTTTGTTTAAACGGTTCTCATTTTGTTTACGTTTTGCACTATCACTGGCGACGGTTGTTTGCATTGATTGTGCAAAAAGGATTCCGGCGATTGAGATAGCTGCCCAACAGCAATTAAGAAATTGCCAATCGTTATCATGTTCGTTTCTGTAATTGAGATTAAGATGGCTGTTAATCTTTAAACAGCAGTGGTGCCAATTCGTGCAGACTGCGGCGCCAGGTTTGAAACTCGTGTGCTGTATTCTGGGACACAAAAGAAACCACATTAAAACCAGCGTCCTTTAATTTGGCTGCCGCATCGTTTACACGGTCGGGATTTTCGCGGCTGCCACAGCTTATAAAGATGAGCTTAGGCTTTGTTTTACCCCCTAATTCTTCCGGTGTATAAATGCCGCCACTCAGCAGACCATAGTAGGAGAATACATCAGGTTTGTTCAACGTGATGCTATGTGTTTCAAAACCGCCCATAGAAAGCCCTGCCATGGCGCGATGAGCACGGTCGGAAATGGTGCGGAAATTAGCGTCCACGTAAGGAATTAACTCATCAACAAGCACTGTTTGGAAAGAGTCAACTTTGAACTCTTTCAAATGACCCCATTTTAATTCGTTAGTCATGCCGTAAGTCATAACTATAATGAACGGTTTTATTTTGCCTTCTGCAATCAGGTTATCCATAATCAGGTTGGCATGTCCCTGGTTGCTCCAGGCGGTTTCATCTTCACCCCAACCGTGCTGCAGGTACAATACCGGGTATTTTTTTGATTTATCTTTTTCATAGCCCGGCGGTGTGTACACAAACGCACGGCGCGATGTGCTGGTACTTTTAGAAGGAAAAAGAATTTGCTGCACATTGCCATGCGGAACATCTTTCAGAGCATAAAAGTCCTGGTCGTGTGCCGGTATTTCGATGCCGCTTTCCCAACGGGTAGAGCCGTAGAAATTCAAAGTGCCTGGATCGTTGAACGTGCCGCCATCTACGGTAAGATGGTAGTAATGGAAGCCTTCATCCATAGGACCTTCGGTAGTGCCCGTCCACACACTATCTCCCGTTTTGGTAAGTTTTGTACCACCTCTTCCGCCCAATCCAAGGCTCACTTTTACACTATCGGCATAAGGGGCCACAATGCGGAACCGGGCGTAGCCCTGCGAATTAACCTGCGGGTATAGTTGTCCCGGCTGGTTGAGTGTGGATGGTTTAAAGTCTTCCTTTACATCAGACTGGGCTAAACAGGCTCCTCCTGCCAATATAGCTACCGAGAAAATAATTGCTTGTTTCAATTTCATATGCAAGTTTTTAAATGGTTAGATTTTATTTTACAGCGGGTTATTACCAGCAACCAAGAGTCAATGGCTATAATACGGATAAAGCTTAATGCTTTTTTTTAATTCTGAAAAAGCAATTGCGCGAAATGATACAAGTCATTTCTCCATACCGGCCAGGAATGCCCGCCCGGATATTCGTAGTAAGTATGTTTGATGTTTAGTTCATCTAATTTACCTAACATGATTTGTCCGTTTTTATAAGCAATGTCTTCTTTACCACCTTCCGAAATCCAGAAAGCTTTTAGATTATTGTTGATTTTATCTTTATTGTCTTTCATAAAAGCATATTGTGCATCGGCAGTTTTACTAAGCATTGGCAATATCCATCCGGAACTAAATACACCAAGATGAGAAAACATATCCGTGTTATTAATGCCTGTATAAAGCGTATGTAAACCGCCTAATGATAACCCAGCCAGCGCACGATCATTCGCGTTATTGGAAGCACGGTAATTTTTTTCAACAAAGGGAATAATTACCTGTTTCATTTCAGCTTCAAACCCCCTTAAAGACCCTTCAACGCCACCAGCACTAAAACCGCCGGCACCAACATTGGCATCGGGCATTACCACCAGCATGGGTTTTGCTTTTCCTTCGGCAATGAGGTTATCCAATATTAGATCTGTTTTGCCCTGCATTGCCCAGCCGGTTTGGTCTTCACCGCCGCCATGTAGTATGTATAAAACCGGATATTTTTCATTCATATTGGAATCGTAGCTTGGTGGCGTGTAGACGTACATTTCGCGCCAGGAACGGGTTACAGGAGAAAAATATTTTTTGATGCGGATGTCGCCATGCGGTACCTCTTTTTGCGCATAGTAGTCGCCACCGGCAAAAGGAATTTCAATGCCGCTTGCCATGCGTCCCATGCCATAAAATGTTTGGCTGGCAGGATCAGCAAGAGCAACGCCATCTATCAATAACGAATAATAATGAAAGCCTTCGCCGATAGAATCGGTGGTTACCATCCAATAGCCGTCGGTATCTTTTACGAGGTCGTATTTTTTACCTAAATCAATCTGCACTGTTTGTGCATCCGGTGCTTTCACACGAAAGATTACCCGGTTATCCGGTAAGATTTGCGGGTATTTCGCATTGCGCACATTGGTTGATGCAGGAAAACCCAACACCGTGTATTCAGAAAACCTGGAAGCATCCACCGGTTTAAAGATGAGTTGAGAAAACATATACAAATCATTCTTCCACACTTTAAAATCATGCACGCCCGGCTCTACATAAAAAATATGCGGAACATTATTCTGATACAGGTAATCATGCGTGCGTTTGCTGAATGGCATCAATCCATCGGCATCGCCGCAGGAAATCCAAAGCAGCTTTAATTGTTCTCTTGCTTTTGAAGGATCCGGCACTAACTCCTGTGGTGTTTTGGTATTAGGTGCAGAAGAAAAACCACCAATCCATGCAAATTGATCGAGGTTGCCTAATCCAAAGTTTAATGATTGACCGCCGCCCATAGATAAGCCAGCAATCGCGCGATGTTCCCGGTCAGTATATACAGGATAATGCTTTTGGATGTAAGGAATAAGATCGTTGAGTAAATCCTGTTCAAAAGTGGCGAATGCCTGCACCTTCGCGCTGTCAAAAATGTTTCCGGTGGCACGGTCATCTTTCATGGCTCTGCCATTGGGTAACACTACAATCATCGGCTCCACCTTTCCTTGCTCATATAAATTATCCAATATGGTTTCGGGATGCCCTTGTGAATACCATTCTTTTTCATCACCGCCAATGCCGTGCAGTAAATAAAGTACCGGGTATTTCTTCTTTTTCGAATAGCCCGGCGGCGTATAAATCAAGGCTCGGCGGCTTGTACCCACTGTTTTTGAATTGTACGTGATGGTATCAATTTTCCCATGCGGAATACCGCTTTGTACCGAATCAAAACCTGGCGGCGCATGCTTTACAATTTCCTGTGCATGAATTGTATCAATCAATGTAATAGTAAGAACTGCTACAAGGAAAAGATGTATAAAATGACGAGATTGTTTTTTGGAAATCATGTTTGAAGGTGTTTGTATCATGAGGTCTAAAGTGTTAATATTATTTATTGATTTTAACCCCTAACATCAGCAGCATCTCCGCGGCATATCGCCTTCCCAACATCCGGTAACCTTCAGCTGTAAAATGTAAGTTATCCCCTTTTTGCGGACAACCTGCAGAGGAAATCACATGCGCGGTGGGTATGGTTTGCGGCAGTTCATCAATAATGGTATTCATCTTTGCGCAAGCACCACCCTGATCGGCATTCACCACCTCACCTGCGAGCAGCGGTACCGAAGCAGCATCTAAATTCAAATCCTGCAAAAGATTGTCATACACCTGTTTCACTTTTTGCGGCCAGGTAGTATCGCCGGTATTCGATTCGCCCTGGTGCAACAAAATGCCTTTAATTACGCCATCTTTCTGCGCCAGCTTTGCCATTTCTACCAGCCGTGCATAGGGATTGCCATCATACTCTTTTATCATGCCTTTCATCCATACCGGTGCAGTATCGGCATAAACCTGATAATTATTTTTATCGAACAATTCAATTTTACAGCCACCAACAGCCACATTAATAACACCTACTTTCGCATCTTTAGGCAGGTTAGCCACCAGGGTTCTTCCAAAATAATCTGCCGGCGTTAAACCGGTTTTGCAACGACACAGGGGCGGCACCGCCGTGTACCACTGCCCTTTCACCCTGTTCAGGTTGGGACAGTCCACTGCTTCCATCACCTGGAACCGCCTATTGACATCAGTGGTGTCCTGCGGCTCAATCCTGGCGTTGCCTTCCATATTGGATTGTCCAAGGCATAGAAAAATATAAAATTTGGAATTCTGCGAAAAAGAATGAGAAAACATAAAAAGGAGCGCTGTGCACAGCAGCGAGCTTCTTCTTTGTAAGGTTGTATAATTCATATAGGTTTTGATATCGTGAATGACACTTTGGTAATGATTAATGGTTTCGATGTTTTATGAGATCCCAACCACAAGTAAGGCAACAGCCATGAAATGTATTTTATACACTTATTATTTTGAACGTAGTTCTCTCATTGCTCAACACTTTAAGGTTTTACAGATATAGCCTTATAACCTAACCAATTCGATAAATAGAAAAAATTTAAGGAGGAATTCCGCATTATTTATTTAACTGTGTTCTTTATGTGCTAACCGCCAGCGTAGTGTTACAACGGAATGCCTGATAAAGGACAAGTCATACGTTTTCGTTTATTTTGTATTAATAGCTTTATTGCAAATAAAACAATATTCAAAGGACACTCAATCTCATTCTTTCGTCCTGGCAAGTTCAATCATTAGCATTGCTAACTGTTTATTTCAGTATTCAATATTCAGTAAACCATTGCAATCAGACAGATACTTTAATCACCAATTATTATATATTCCTTTCCTTTTTGTGTTGGTATATCATACACCCATGTTGTTTTCAGTTGAGGAGCATTGATGGTGGCTTTCGGCGATATAATTGGCTCGGGCGTTTTTTCTGTTTGAAAGAAAGTATTGGTGTTCTCACCAGTTGCTTTTTTCAAGCTCGCGCCACCATTCAATTTCATTTCATTCGGAACCCGCAGGCGAAGGTTGCCCCCCAGGTTCGATTTGATGACTGCTTTTACCAGCTTTCCACTTTTCCACTCTATGCTCACCACTTCAAATCCACCTCTTGCCCGTAAACCACTTACGCTGCCATCAGCCTGCCATACATCGGGAAGTGCCGGAAGTAAATGAAGCTCACCATCTTCACTTTGCATCAGCATTTCTGCAATACCGGAAGTGCATCCAAAATTGCCATCTATCTGGAATGGCGGATGCGCATCAAACAAGTTGTTGTACGTACCGCCGCCGGCTTCATTTACACCTACCGGAGACAGTTGATTTTGAATGAGTTTATACGCATGATTACCATCCAGCATTTTTGCCCACCAGTTCACTTTCCAGCCCATACTCCAGCCGGTAGATACATCGCTACGTTGTTCTAAAGTATTTTTTGCACCGCTGTATAATTGGGGCGTGCGGTAAGGAGAGATCTGGTTGGAAGGGAATAAACCATAAAGGTGCGAAATGTGGCGATGATGATCATTCGGGTCATCCACATCATCCAGCCATTCCTGCAATTGCCCGTACTGCCCAATATGCATGGGTGCCAGGTGACTGCGCTTTTGTTGTAAGGTATCAACAAAAGAGGCATCTTTATTCAAAATCTGTGCGGCTCTTATAGCCGTGCTAAACACATCAAATACAATCTGGTTGGTCATTGTTACACCCGCATCCAGCGAAGAGCCCTGGTGAGCCTTAGGTGCATTCTCCGGTGACATATCCGGGCAAATAACCAGCCAATGATATTTTGGATGTTCTACTAAAAAATCAGCATAAAAAGTAGCAGCACCTTTTAGAATGGGATAGATAGATGCTAAATAATCCTTGTCGCCGTTGTATAGATAATGCTCCCAAAGGTGTTGGCTTGTCCACCCGCCGCCATTGCTCCAGGCGCCCCAAAATGCACCATCCACTGCGCCTGTTGCCCGCCAGATGTCAGTATTGTGATGCGCCATCCAACCTCCTGCTCCATACATATCTTTTGCTGTTTGTTGCCCTGTTTGGGATAACTCTTTTACCATCTTCAAAAAGGGTTCATGCAGTTCTGCAAGGTTGGTTTTTTCAGCCGGCCAGTAATTCATCTCTGCGTTGATGTTAATGGTGTACTTGCTATCCCAGGGTGGAAACAATTTGTTGTTCCAGATGCCCTGCAAATTGGCTGGTTGCCCGCCCGGTTGCGATGATGAAATCAGCAAATATCGCCCGTATTGAAAATAGAGTGCAGCAAACTGTGGATCGCTGGTGGACGCAAAGTTCTTTAACCGTTCATCCGTTGGAAGTTTAGCGGCATCGCTCCCTCCGAGATTCAGTTTTACTCGGTTAAAATAGTTTTGATAGGCTAGAACATGCGCCTTTAAAATATCTGCAAAAGATTTTGGATAAGCTTTATCCAGGTATGCTGCAGCTCTTTCGTTTTCGTTGCCACTGATATCGTTATAACTTTTGAAGTTGGTAGCGATGGAAATATAGATGGTCGCGGCATTTGCATTCTTTACAATCAACGAAGTATCATTGGATGAAAGAGTGCCGCCATCCAGTTTGATGCGTGCAATGCCTTTAAATTTCACCTTGCCTTCTACTCCTTCATGATCGATGGTGGTACCGGCAATGGTTAACTCTTTTGAAGATGTTGTAGCAATAGTTGCTTTAGGTTGAGGCGTTGAAAAAAGGGCTGTAAATGAAATGCTTTTTGGTTTGTTTGCCGTTAAATGCATTACAATTAACCGGTCTGGAAAAGAAGCGATTGCTTCTCTGGTATAGGTAACACCGTCAACGTTATAAGTAGTCTTTTCTATTGCTCTTTCAATATCTAGTTCGCGATAGTAGTTGGTGTAGTTTTCCTGCCCTTCAAAAGCCAGCCGCAAGCTGCCCACCGGCTCAAACATTTGTCCCTGCGATGTTTTGCTGATGATAGTTCTATTTGCCATTGCCTCAGCTTCTTTTTGCCTCCCTTCAAAAATCAGCTTCCGTATTTCAGCCAAAGAATCTAAAATCAAAGGGTTGTCGTTGCGGTTAGGGCTGCCGCTCCAAACGGTATGTTCATTTAACTGAACCGTTTCAGTATCCACATTTCCGTACACCATAGCGCCTAACCTGCCATTTCCTATTGGCAAGGCATTCTCCCAAACATTGCCGGATGGTTTGTTATACCAAAGTTTTAAGTCTGCGTTGTTTTGTGAAAAGCAAACGATTGTTGCAAGTAGCAGAAGAACCAGAAATATTTGTTTCATTCGTTAGATGTTAATTATAGACGTGCAGAGGCTTGTTTAGTAATGATGTACTTTATAAATTTTGTTTACTTTCTTTTTAAAAGTCATACCAATAATTTCATTTTAAATCTCAAAACATATGCATTGAAAACATTGCACTTAAGCGTATCCATTTTATTTTTACTCCAGTTCCACCATTGCTTTAATAACACCATTTGCCGGGTTCAACCAACTTTCAAATTCATCTGCTACGCTATCAAACAACACACGATGTGTAATATAGGTAGTGGGTTTTACTTCTCCCCTTTTCATGCTGGCTATTACGTGTTCAAAATCTGCTCTTGTTGCATTACGGCTGCTCATTAAAGTGCCCTCTCTTTTATGAAACTCCGGATGGCTGAAACAGATCTCTCCTTTTTGTAAACCAATCAATACATAACGTGCACCATGTGCCATGTATTGAAAAGCATTGTTGATGGCTTTCAGACTTCCGGTTGCATCTATTACAACAGTGGGCATATCGCCGTTGGTGATTGCTCTTAGTTGCTCTGCAACATCAGATGCAAGCGCATTGATTGTATGGGCAACCTGCAATTTGTCTTTACAAAATTGTAATCGCTGTTCATTGATGTCTAAAGCAATGACCTGCGCTCCTGCTATTCTTGCAAATTCCATTGTTCCCAAACCAATAGGACCTGCACCGATGACCAGCACAAATTCACCTGGTACAATCGCCGCCCTGCGAACACCATGTGCACCAATAGCCAGCGGCTCAACCAATGCCAGTTCATCAAAACTCAATCCTTCGCCATGCAACAACGTAGCCGAAGGCACCGATACATATTCAACCATACCACCATCGATATGCACACCAAACACTTTGATATTTACGCAACAATTAGGTTTCCCGCTACGGCATGCAATGCAGGTACCACAATTAAAGTAGGGGATAAATGTGACAGCTTCGCCCACTTCAAAGCCTGGTGCATTATCAAATGCAACCAGTTCGCCTGCCAGTTCATGTCCCAGAATACGGGGGTAGCTGAAGTAAGGTTGGGTCCCTTCAAAAGCATGTAAATCAGTTCCGCAAATGCCAATACGTTTTATTTTGATAATAGCCTGACCTTCCTTTAATTCCGGTTGTTCGCCTGTGGCATATTCAAATCTTCCCGGTTCGGTACACACTAATGTTTTCATATTATTATTGGTACTTTTTTATTTATGATATTGGTTGAAGCTTATTAAAGAAGTTTACCTCAATTAATCCTTTTGCATGAAGCGTTTCCCAAAATTCAATTGGTATATCAGCATCTGCCAATTCCAGGTTTTCCTTTATTCGTTTTACGTTGGTAGTGCTCAGTGCAATGCTCTTTACACCGGGAGCATGCAAGGCAAATTGCACACAAGCTGCAGCGGGGCTAATGTTATATGCTTTGCATACAGCAAAAAATGCTTCTCTCCAACAGAATAAAGCTTCATTTTCCGGAGTACCCGGCTCTATTAATTTATAATCAAAATAATTGCTGCCTATTAAGAAGCCGGAATGAAACACTGCTGAATTGATAATAATGATCCCTTTTTCATCAAGTGCCTGCATAAAATTGAGCAGTTCCTCCGGATGATGTTTAATTGTCATGCTATTGGCAATCATAATCCAGTCAAGCTTCACATCATCCGTAATTCTTTGGATGATTTTCCAATCTTTCGCTCCAACACCTATTGCCTGTACTTTACCCTGTCGCTTAAGATCGTACAAGGCTTCATAAGCAGCCAAAATATCTTTATAACGCTGTTGCACATGTTGCTCGTTTGTTGCTGCTGCTATATACTCGTCGGGGTCGTGTACCGAAACCATTTGAGGTATAAATCCATCCAAAAGTTCATTGCCTTGCTCAAAACATTCTATAATTCCATCGTAGCTTATTTTTTGAACAGCATCATATTTCAAATCCTTCCAAACACCTGGCTCAAAGGTGGGTTCTGCTGTTTGTAATGCTGTACGTACCCACCCCAGCTTATTGCTGATAATCACATTTTCGGGTTGAACATTTAATCTTTTTAAGCATTTGCCAAGGACTTCCAGCGCAAGTCCGGCGCCATATTTACCGGCTGAATCAAAAACTACAGGACCTTTCGACAGCCGTACAAATTCTTTTATAATCTCAAATTTGGATTCCTCATCAAGCGCCACAAATAAATTTCCTAACCCACTGGTTCCAAAAATTACAGGTGGCAGATTTATAACCACTGGTTTTTCATTTTGCGTACTCATATACCTTGATTAATTTTTCCAAACTACAATTTCCTATCAGTTTTCCAATACATTACTTCATAATACTGTACCAATCGCCGGCTTTTCCTGATTGCCGACCGTATCCGTTATCTTACAAGCTTTCCAGACATAATAGCGAACAACAAGAAAACGCATCAGTGGCACCATATACCCCAATTAAATGTTGTCTGTAGCATCGCTTAAGTACTGTCATCCATTGGCAGGCGGCAATACACATCATATTACATACAGGCCTGAATAAAAACGTTATTCTTACCACCCAGGAGTTTGTGTCAATTCAGGATTACGCCGTATTTCATTGGTCTCAATTGGAAGCAGATTCATTTTTTCATCATAAGGTATTTTTTGTATCAACTGTACCGGAGTGTATGTCGTAACTCCTGTTGTAAGATTTTTTATTACGTCCATACCTCTTATTGGTGTGTTTTCAACACTATCCGCTATTTTCCACCTTCTGATGTCGAAAAACCGGTGCTCTTCAAATGCCAGTTCAATTCTCCGTTCATTGTACAACCTTCTTCTCAATGCTTCTCCTGTAACTGTTGCCGGTATCGGAGGCAATCCTACTCTTGCCCTCACTTTTGAAATGTAATCTCTGCAAGCGGCTTCATCTCCCAGTTCAAATTTGGCTTCAGCATAATTCAGGTATATCTCTGCCAAACGAAAGTACGGCCACGGAATAGTATAAGTTTGCTGCCAGCTTAGCGGCACGTCGGCATCCGGCATAAATTTTTTAAGTATATAGCCGCCACGTGGGTTATCACTGCTTTGCTTGTAAGAGTCATATCCCCATTGGTTGCCGTCTGTTGATACCCATTCCTCAATAAGATCTCCGTGATAAATTGTTGAATCATGTATGATAGAAGCATCAAAACGGGGATCTCTGTTCCAGTATGGATGACTGGGGTTATAGCCGGAAGCTGGATTTACAGATTGTATACCGTTTGTATAAACGAAAGGTGGCTCCCCGTTGGTCATGTCATAATCATCTACCAGGTTCTGAGAAGGTCCATTGCTTGCCCACCATCCTCCGTAAGCACCATAGCGGCGGCCAAGATTGTGCATAGGAGCCTGGTGACCGTTGGTGGTTGTAAAGTTTCTGCAGAAAATGTATTCATCTTCAGGTGCTCCGCTTGGTAGTATAAAAAGTTTTCTATAATCCGGATAAAGGGAATACCCACTGTTTAACAGCGCCCCGGCAGCATCAGCAGCTTTTTGCCATTTTTGTCTATCATTATCAGTATTGAAAAGCGGTGAGGCAGCATATAGCAGTACCCGTGACCGTAATGCCATACAAGCATCCTGTGTAGCCCTCCCAAAGTTTGCATCCGTTGATAAATATCTTGCCGGCAAGTCGGGCATTGCTTCATCGAGGTCCTTTTCAATAAATGCAACACATTCGTCAAACGTATTTCTTTTAAAAGTAGCACTATCACCAAGCGCGTAAGATTGCGTCACAATGGGCACGCCTCCATACCGCTCAATCAATTCGAAATAGTCAAATGCTCTTAAAAACTTAGCTTCAGCAATCAGGCGTGCCTTATCCTGAAACTGAATAGCATCCTGTGCTCCCATCTTTTCAAGAAACACATTGATTTTTCTGATGTATTGGTAGCCTTGATTCCAGTAATACATATAACCACCCCAAAAGTCACCGCCGCTTACACCTGTTATGTTATCCGGATTGTAGGTATCCTGCTTAAAAATATCTGCACCACAACAGGGAGCTGTGTTGATGGCTTCATCGGTATATTTAGAATACATGTGTATATAAAAGCCATGAGGTATGGCATTATATAGTTCTGTATGATATGCTTTTATAAGGTTTTCATCTGTCCATACAGCATCCTCAGAAATACGGTCTTCAGGCGAAATATCGAGCACATCCTTTTTACAGGAAAAAAAGGTAATGATTAATAAAAATGGTATTATCTTCTTCATATTATACAAGCTTGTTTAAAACTTTACATTAGCACCAAAATTGATTATACGAAGCGGCGGATAGGTAGTAAAATCACCGCTGATTTCAGGGTCTGACCACTTAATTTCTTTAGACCAGGTAAGTAAATTGAATCCGCTTACGTAAAACCGGACATTATCAAACACCTTGGTCTTACCTACATTAACAGGTAAACTGTAGCCCAGTTCCAGTGTTTTAAGCCGCACAAAGGTGGCATCGAACAGGAAGAAGGTTGTAGCCCCTGGTGACCACGCATCCGCTCTGGGCTTTGAACCGCCCGGATTATCAACAGTCCATCTGTCTGCAGCTCTCCATGTAACAGCATTCGCGAAGTCGGTACCGCCTAACACTGCTGTGGTATTATCGTAGTTATATGCTTTTGTTTGTCCTTGAAAAAATATGTTCAGGTCGAATCGTTTGTATTGAAAGTTTGTATTTAAGCCAAACGTCACTTGAGGTGTGGAAGAATAATCAAACCGGAACTGATCTTTTGAATCGATTACCCCGTCCCCATTCAAATCAAGCACCCGGATGTCGCCCACCTGTGCGCCGGCACCATGAGGATATTTATCCAATTCTGCCTGGGTATGGAAAATTCCATCTGCTTTATAATACAGCGCGGATCCAACAGGATGACCGGTGAGATTTTGGTAAGGCTCGGGTTGCGGAGCTTCATCCATAAAGATGATCTTGCTTTTTGCATAGGATACATTTCCTGTTATATCGTAAGTCAGCTTACCAGCCTTATTTCTGTGGCTTAATACCAATTCATATCCATGATTATCAACCTCTCCAATGTTTTCACTCGGCAAGCCGGAAAATCCAAATACATTGCTGACAGACAAGTTGGGTTGAGCCAGGATATTAGACCGGTTTTCTTTCCACAGTGTTAACTCCATCCCAAGCAATCCTTTCCACAAAGAAGCTTCCAAGCCAACATCCGTCTTCTTACTAACCTCCCAGGTGATATTTGGATTGGGCATGGTGTTGGGATAAATAGCGGGTGCATCTGAAGTACCAAATACATAATTATTTCCAAATGAATAAGATTGCAGATACTGATATGGACCTACGCGGTCGTTACCCAATTCTCCATAGGAGGCTCTCAATTTCAATTGGTCTATAAAAGTGAGATCCTTCATAAATTTCTCTTCAGATATTCTCCAGCCACCAGAAATACCTGGGAAAAATCCATATCTTTTGCCTTTAGGGAATATCTGCGAACCATCATAACGAAAAACAAATTCGAGTAGATATTTGGACAGGTAATCGTAATTCAACCGACCAAAGTAATTATTGTAAGCCCCAAAAGAAGCACTTCCGCTATTGTCTTTGTCGGCCGGAGATGAACTTCCTACATTGATCTCCGGAATGGAGGTACTCACAAAATTCTTTCTGTAAGCAGATGCGAACTTGTAGGTGTTTTTTTGCTGTTCATTACCCAGCAAGGCGGTGATGTGATGGTTATTGAACGATTTGTCGTAAGTAATTCTTACATTATACAAACTCGTTGTCCATTTACGATAAGTATCTGTTAGGGAAGCGATGGAGGTACCTGTTCCCTGCTTTTTGTCGTACTGGCTGGTATTCACATTGTACTCATAAAAGTAATAGGGTGTACTCCATAACTTTTCAAACTGGTTACTCAAGTCATAATTATAAGACGCATCTACCCGCAATCCCTGCACAAACGGCACTTTGTAGGTTGCAGTAAAGGTGGAATAAATAGGATTGTCTTCGATTTTATCGTAACCCCGCTGATCCAGCAGAAGCGGATTTTCACCTAACCTTCCCGGACCTATCAGCCCGTTAGGATAAACCGAAACTATTGTGGGGTTCGCCTGCAGAATATTAATGAAGTTGACGTTTGTTGCCACGGAAGGATACGTTTTATTACCAAGTATGGCATAAACATTTGCGCCAACAGTCAAACTTTTCGTAACATCAGCATCTACTTTTACACGTACATTGTATTGCCTGTATTTAGTAGGAGTATTCCGGTAATTACCATCCTGATTTATACTTTCAAAAGAAAACAGATACCGGACGTTATCGGAACCTCCGCTGGCCTGCAGACTAGCTCTTTGCTCGCCTGAATGCGGCTTCAAAACTGCCTTCACCCAATTGGTATTTGGGTAAAGCACAGGATCAGCGCCATTCCGGAATTTTTGTATAGCTGAATCTGAATAAAACGGCGTATAATTAGCAGGACGACCTTGCCTGTAAAAATCGCCTTCATTATACACCCCGGCAAATGTTGCAGCATCCAGCATATCCGGCGTTTTAGTCGGGCTCTGCAAAGCATAGTTGTAAGCAAAATTAAAACTGGTCCTTCCCTTAACTCCTTTTTTCGTAGTTATTAAAATTACTCCATTCGCTGCGCGTGCCCCGTAGATGGCAGCAGAAGCATCTTTTAAAACCGATACACTTTCAATATCCTCCGGATTGAGCCTGCTGAGCAAACTACGCTCAACACCATCAATAATAATGAGCGGTGAAGCATCGCCAAATGTGCCTGTGCCGCGAATCAGAATACTTGGATCATCTCTTCCGGGTTCTCCGCTGCGCTGGTTTACAGTTAATCCGGCAAGCTTTCCTGCCATAGAACTGGTAACATTAGGTGACGGACTTTTCGAGATTTCTTTTCCCGAAACCGTAGCAACGGAGCCGGTTAAAGTTGCTTTCCGCTGCGTACCGTATCCTACAACTACTACTTCACCCAGTTGTGATGTAGTGTGCTGCAACTGAATAGTACCAATGTTTTGGTTTGTCGCCTTTACTTCCTGGTTAGCATACCCGATATAACTAATAACCAGCGTTGCATTTGTTGGCGCGTTGATTGAAAAGCTACCGTTATCATCTGTAACCGTAGCGATGGTTGTTCCCTTTACAGTTACGGTGGCGCCTGCTATGGCTGTATCACCAGACATTACTTTACCAGTGACCTTTTGTTGAGCAAAAACTGTAATGGAGAAAAAACTAAGAATAATGAGCAATAAAAAGTGGTGACTTCCTGAAGAATATCCCACATCATTTTTTGCACAAGGAATAATCATCTTTTGTTGCAAGCATCGTTTCATGGAATCGTTTTAAAAAATTGAATAAAAGCAGGTTCAAGTAAAAGCCATTAATGACATCGGCTTTTTTTATGCAATCGGTTTCAAAAGTAAGTTTATGAAATCGATTGACAAAAATTTTCTAAAGAAATTATTATCACCTTTTAAAGCTGATTATTAGCCTGTTGTTATGTATTTATATTTTTGTAAATCGATTTCATTTAATAGTCTTATTATAGTATTTTACAATAGCAACAAGCCAATCTTTTATTGGGGAAGAGGAGGAACGGGTTAAGGTAAAAATGATTAATTTAATATATTTTCGCCTAGAAGTTATTGCTTATAAATGAGCTTGTATAAATATTTAATAACAACATAAAATATACAACAAAACAGCAAAATCAATCCCAGCCATTTCTCTTAATAAGACCTAACCTGGGTAAAAATAATCGGATTTAAAACGGCAGTAATGCACCTCTGAGATGGACGAACGAGAAGGTTCAACAACCGCGATGATGAGCTTTTGATTTAATGATTGCAGGAGGCTGTTATTAAATAATTTTTGCCTTCCTTGTTAAAAGCTTTTTATTTTAACTATACTAAATAAATACCACTGACAGGTCGTAAATGGAATATGTAAACGTTTTTAGAATATTATCAAACCAAAATGAGCAGTAAACGAGTAACCATATATGATCTGGCAAAAGAATTGGGTATTTCAGCTTCTTATATTTCAAGAGCCTTGAATGATCATCCATCCATAAACGAAAAAGTAAAAGAAACAGTAAAGAAAAAAGCGCTTGAATTAAATTATAAGCACAACTCCCATGCAGCCAATCTCCGGCAGGGTTCCTCAAAAATTATAGGCGTAATTGTTCCTCACATCAATCAAAGCTTCTTTTCAGAAGCCATTGCCGGTATGGAAGAAGCATGCTTTGAAAATAATCATAGTTTAATTATTTCACAATCTCATGAATCCTTTAAACAGGAATGCAAAGCGATAGAAACATTAATTCATCAAAATGTTGATTGCATTTTGATTTCTGTATCAGCAGAAACAAAATCTGCTGCTCATTTGGAAACCATCAAGGAAAACAATATTGAGTTGATACAATTTGACAGGTACATTGATGATCTTGATAGCTATAAAGTTTCAAATGACAATGAAGAAGTATCTTATCATGTTGTAAAAAATCTTATTAAGGAAGGATATAAAAAGATCGCCTTCATTGGAGGACCCGAGCATCTAACTATATTCAAAAGCAGAAAAGCAGGCTATTTAAAGGCGATAAAGGGAACTAAGTTGATTATCCCATATAATTTTATTGTTGAAGATGCACTATCCAAGGAAAAGGCAATTGAAACAGCAACTGAGCTATTAACGCTACCAGAGCCACCGGATGCTTTCTTTACGGTTTCCGATCACCAATCTTTAGGCATCCTGCAGGTAGCAGATGCCATAGGTATAAAAGTACCGGAGCAGTTAGGCATTTTTGGATTTGCAAATGAAGACTTTACAGAAATTATAAAGCCTGCTCTTTCATCAGTAGACCAAAAAGGCAAGGAATTGGGAAAGCGTGCTGCTAATCTTTATTTTGAAAAGATTCTGAAGGGAGAAGGCGATTTATCTACAAGTAAAAAGGAAATAGTCAAAAGTGAAATCATCATCAGGCGAAGCTCAGTAAGAGCATCTAACTACTAATCTTTAGTGATAGAATTTAATGATCCCGTTTGATCGCAGTGATTATCTGTAAAACATAGTTGTCAGCTTACTGATGACGGCATTGCTTTCCGCTGTTAATTTATTATTTAATGATTGCATAATTACTCAAAAATAGTTGGTAGCATCTTTTGGAATGCAGGATTGGCAAGAGTTTTAGAGTATTTTATTAAAAACAGTTTCAGTAAACTTTTTGTTTTATTAAGCCTTTCTAAAATAGATTAAAATTGAGTTTTCCTTAGATAAAAAGCTTACCAAAAAGTATGTTATAAACAAAAGTTTTAAAACAATCACCAACTATTTTTGAGTACATTACCTCAACGATTTACTCCCTGTCTACTCTATAGCATTAACAACTGCGGTGAACTATGCAGAAAGAATTTTGTTTTATTGTATTAACAGAGCAGTTTTAATCATTGTTTTTCTTCTGCTGCTAACTGTAAAGGCTGATATTTATGCTGATAGATTAAACCATATAAAGCAATCGCATTAGCATCTGCTTTATCATTTTTATCTCTACATTATCCTTGTTGTTGTTTAGCTTCCCATCAGTTTGCAGCAGTTTAAAGTCGCTCTCAGTGGTATGTTGGTTCCTTCATTCAGCCAGGCTCAGACTCATTTATTCTGAGCCATTTTCAAAACAGGATTAAACCAATCTTCCATCTCAAATTTTTATACTGCGATTATACCAGAAGGGGATTTCTTAGATATTGCGGGTTCCCTGATTCTATCTCACTAATCCCGACGGATTTTACAACAGATTGTCCTTTTTGTCCATTTGCAGGCCTTGCCATGTAGTGTAATTTCGCCCTCATAAATTAATATAATTAGCCCTTCCTGTTCAATGTGCGCGAGTATATTCGATTGCTTTGAAAATTATATCAGAAATCATAGCTTATTTTCTGACGAGGAGATTGCAACTATTAAGTCCCTGGCGATACCGAAGCGACTTAAAAAGAAGCAATACTTACTACGTCAGGGGAGTGTGTGTAGATTTCACACTTTCGTATGCAGCGGCTGTCTTCGATCATACCGAATCGATGACAAGGGTAACGAACACATCTTTAATCTTTCACCGGCCAATCATTGGGTATGCGATCGTGTAAGTCTTGTTACTGACACACCTTCAAATGAATTTATCGACGCTTTAGAAGATAGTACTATTATCCAGCTTTCCGCAGATAGTTTTAAAACTCTTTTAAAAGATATACCCAATTTCAATGCGCTATATACTAAAATTATTACGGACGACTGCGGTACAAGCCGTGACAGAATATATATGATGCTCAGCCATCAGGCAGAAGAAAGATACCGGCAATTTATCCGGCGCTTTCCGCAATTGCATGAACGTCTTCCAGTATATATGATCGCTTCCTATATTGGAGATTTCGCTGATATTGACCACTCCATTTCGCTACAAGCTGACCACTGCATTTCGGAGCAAATTGACCAGGTGATTTCGCTATAAATTGACCACCTGTTTTCGGTAGAAGAGCTGCGGCT
>NZ_SZQL01000011.1 GCF_005233845.1 Ilyomonas limi | reverse complement strand
TATAAACCGGTAAACTTATTATTTTTGACAACTGCTTTTACAGCAAACTATACAACACTTCGCCAGCAAAACAGGTGGTCAATTTGCCACGAAATCACCTGGTCAACTTCTACGAAATATCCACATTACACTCATTTTGCTAATTTATAGACCTGCTTACTCATGTTAATTTTATTTAATTTGTTTTTTAATATCTTCATGTCATCGCTTACTTTTCTGTCTAAAATTTTGGCATAGTGCTGCGTCATCTTTATACTTTTATGCCCCAGCATTTTACTTACGCTTTCTAAGGAAACATTATTGGATAAGGTAACGGTTGTCGCAAATGTGTGGCGTGCCAGGTGAAAGGTGATGTTCTTTTTTATACCACATAAATCAGCTATTTCTTTAAGGTAGGCATTCATCTTTTGATTGCTTAACACTGGCAATAACCGATTATTTACACTGCATCTTGGATCATCAGCGTACCTTTCAATAATCGCCTCTGCGGTTGGCAATAGTGGAATACTGGAGCGTGTATCTGTTTTAGTTCGGTTTATCTTAATCCATTTATCGCCATCCATCCCCATAATAATGTGTTGGCTGGAAAGCTTCTTCGCATCTGCATACGCTAAGCCGGTAAAGCAGCTAAACAAAAAAATATCTCTTACGTTTTCCAATCTTTCTGTATGCAACTGCTTGTCTGCAATAATCTGCAATTCTTCCTCCGATAAAAATTCGCGTTCTACTTCCCGCAAGCTGATTTTGTAATTGACAAATGGGTTCTTATCTAACCATTCATTTGCGATACATAGGCGTATAATTTTTTTGAAGTTGGTAATGTACTTCATCGTTGTATTATGGTCGCATTTGCGAACTGTTTTTAGATAAAACTCAAACTCGGTTATGAACTGGTGATTGATCTGCTTTAGCTCCATATCAGATACCTGGTACTTCCATTGCATAAATTCTTTAGTGTGCCGGCAAGCTGTGTTATATCTTACCAATGTGGCAGGGGAAAAGTCTTTATTGATTAACTGCCTCAACTGTTCATTGTGATACTGGAAAGCTTCTACAATGGTTTTGCTTTTTTCTGTAACTCCGAAATAAGTATTCTTAATTATCTCGGGTGTAATGGTTTTGTTGGCTTCTAACAATGTTCTGTAATGCTCCTGTAATTTCAAACGGACAGTGGTAAGATAAGAATTCAGGTTTTTCACTTCTTCGGTAGTGCCTTTCACAATACCTGCACTGGAAAGCCATTTTTCTGGAGCTACCGAACGCTTAATAGAAAACTCGGTGCGTTGGTGATTGATGGTAAGGCGGACAAAGATGGGACTTAAGCCTTTTTCATCGGTACGGAATTTCTTTAGCTGGAAAGAAATGTGCATTGAATTGTTCATATTGTTGCATTTATGTGTTATAAATTTACTGAATAACTTGTAAAAAAACAAGTACTATTTATCCACAGAACGCAATGCCAGTAAGGGTTTCAGCGATTTGGCGAGAACAAAAAGTGAGGTAAAATTTGTTCTCGCTTGGGTGCATTTTAAAGAGAACGACTGAATAATTAAAGAGGCTCAGAATTAGCGAGAACAAATAACGAGGGTAGATTATTGTTCTCTATTTTGAGCATTTTTATTGAGAAAAATTGAATATTTTGGAAGTGCTGAAAATAAAAAACCCTTGTAAACATTGAGTTTGCAAGGATTTGATACTATTTGATATGCTTACTGGCGGAGAGAGAGGGATTCGAACCCTCGGTACAGTTGCCCATACAACGGTTTTCGAGACCGTCCCATTCGACCGCTCTGGCATCTCTCCAAAATGATCATTTCATAAAAAATCCCGCAGTTTGCGGGAGCTTTGGCGGAGAGCGAGGGATTCGAACCCCCGGACCTGTTACAGTCAACGGTTTTCAAGACCGCCGCATTCGACCGCTCTGCCAGCTCTCCGCGTGCAAAATAATAGTGCAGGCAGTTATCTTCCAAATATTAATTTTTTGCAGTAAGTGCTTGTTGCTGTAATTGCATAACGCTTCATCCAAATCCCAAACTTTTGCCATTTATTTGTTGTATGAAGTTTCTCCGTTTTGCTTTACTCTTTTGCTTTTTTCATGCTTTCTTTTGTTCAGCTCAGGCGCAAGACAGCAGCAGTTGTCACGTACGCATCAGCCTGCTTACCTGCGCACCGGGGCAGGAGTTGTATTCTACTTTTGGGCATACAGCCATCCGCATTACCGACAGTATTACGCATATGGATGTCGTGTACAATTATGGCACCTTCAACTTTGATGACCCCAACTTTTATATGAAATTTATACGTGGCAAGCTCGATTACTTTTTATCGGCAGCTTATTTTCCCGATTTCATGTATGAGTACAAGGAAGATCAGCGCAGCGTAACGGAGCAGGTGCTCAACTTGACCTGCGCACAGAAGGCGCAAATTGTACATGCGCTGGAAACAAATATGCAGGCGGCTAACCGCGCATATAAATACGATTTTATCTATGATAATTGTACCACCCGTGTTCGCGATCTTATTTTTGAATCCTTACCCGGCTCGGGGGGTGCCAAACAATTGGTTCCGGAAGGCACCACCGCACGCAATCTGATTCATGTTTATCTTGATAGCGGCGGCGAGCCGTGGAGTAAACTGGGGATAGATATTTTGCTGGGCGCTAAACTGGATAAGCCGTTGGATAATAAGGTAGCCATGTTCTTGCCAGATTATTTGATGAAAGGAGTGGACAGTGCGGTTATCCATCAAACACAACTACTCGTAGCGCAAAAAAGTATGTTGCTGAATGTGCCATCGCCTATAATAGCTGGTTGGAATTATGCGCCTTTGGCAACGTTTGCGATTATATGTGTGTTAATGGCAGTATTGTATTTAGCGCCGGGTAAGCGGGCAAAAACCATCGCTCGTTTTCTGGATTCTTTTCTGCTATATTTTACAGGTTTATTAGGAATATTGCTGCTATTTATGTGGTTTGGAACCGATCACAAAATGACAAAGGATAATTACAACCTCCTGTGGGCATTACCTACCAATGTAGTAGCAGCATTCTTTTTATGGCGTAACCCGCTTTGGCTGCGCCGCTATTTTTATGTCGCTTTCATTATTAATGCCATCTTGTTTGCGGCGTGGTTTTGGCTGCCGCAGGAGATAAATGTTGCTATTGCACCATTAGTGTTGTTGATGTTATTTCGCTATGCTAAACTCGCTCAACTTCGTCCATAATGGATCATTACTTTACCTATCAATCTGCCAATTGTTACTACCGCTCCGAAGGAGAAGGGATTGCGGTAGTATTAATTCATGGCTTTGCCGAAGACCATACGGTATGGAATCGCCAGGTAGCATTTCTGAAAAAACATTGCAAAGTCATTATGCCCGATTTGCCAGGCAGCGGCAACAGCGAGGTCATTCACTATCCCTTGTCTGCTGTTGTTATTGAGCATTTTGCCGATTATATCTATGCTGTATTGCAACATGCGGGTATTAATACATGTATAATGCTGGGGCATAGCATGGGCGGTTATATCACCTTGTCTTTTGCACAAAAACATCCTGAAAATCTCCTCGGTTTTGGCTTTGTACATTCCACCGCTTTTGCCGATAATGAAGAAAAGAAAGCCGTGCGGCTGAGAGCCATTGGTACAATGGCGGCATACGGAAGTGCTGCATTTGTAAGAAGCACCACCCCCAATACGTTTGGTACTACTTTCAAAAAGGAGCATCCCGAAGAAGTGGAAGCATTGGTTGAAAGGGGCAAAAACTTTACAGTAGAAGCATTGCAGCAATATTATACGGCTATGATGAAGCGTCCTGACCGCACGGGTGTACTGGCAAACAGCAAAGTACCGGTGCTGTTTATTATTGGGTTGGAAGATGCAGCCGCACCCGCATCTGATGTGCTGAAACAAGTGCACCTGCCTGCCGAAGCACACGTGCACACGATAGCTGGTGTTGGTCACATGGGCATGTGGGAAGCTACCAATAGGGTGAATGAGTTTGTGCTTCAATTTGTACAATATATACAACAAACTGCTGGAAACAAGGGGTGAGCAGGATATGCTGTGAACTGTTTTAATAAGCATAATGGCTAAAAACTAAGTATCTCGCAAGCAAAATATAGCTAAATCACCAAGGCATCTGCTGCTATAATTTCGTAAAACATTTATTCCTCATTCTTAGCGCTTTATATACGTTTATTCTATAATTTTAATCAGTCTAGAAATAATACCATAACGTATATCTAATACAAGTCTCTTGATTAAACGATTGCTGATAGTATTGCTGGTTTGTTTTTGTGCGGGACGGGGATTTGCCGGTCATATTGCCGGCGGAGAACTGTATTACCAATATATAAGTGCAGGCAGTGCGGCCAATACCAATAAGTACCAGATTACCCTGCGCTTGTTCAGGGAGTGCAACCCCATAGGGCAGGCTGCCCAGCTACCTGGCGTAGTCCGGATAGGTATTTTTAGAAATAACGGTGCTGTTTTAACGAAGGACGTAACACAGAGCGATTTTATTTTGCTTAAGCTTAAAACGCCACTTACCTGTATTATCAATAAACCTGATGTGTGCTATCAGGTGGCTTACTACACGTTTACGGTAGATTTGCCCATTATACCCGAAGAGTATGTGGCAGCTTACCAAACCTGTTGCCGTTCCAATAGTATTTTAAATGTACAGCAATATGCTATTCCTGGTTCACCGGTACCTGGCGAAGGCTCTACCTATAGTTGTAATATTCCGGGTACCAATATTTTAAATAATGATATCAATTCAAGCGCTGCATTTGCTTTGAAGGATACGGTACTGGTTTGTTCCAGCAAAAAAATAGACCTCGACTTTAGTGCTACCGATCCTGATGGCGATTCGCTTTCTTACTCCTTTTGTGCAGCTTACAACAGAGGCGCTTCTACCGATGCCAGTATCATTGCTCCCTCTGCGCCGCCTTACCAGTCTGTCACTTACAAAAGCGGTTATAGTGGAGAAAGCCCCTTGGGCAGTAATATTGTAATTGACCCCGCTACCGGAAAAATAAATGGCGAGGCACCACCTGCAGGAGCGTATGTGGTGAATGTATGTGTTACTGAATGGCGTAATGGAGACATCATTAGTGTGCACCGCAAAGACTTTATTGTGCGCGTAAGCAACTGCGATTTTGCAGCCGCCGAACTGGATGCTGCTTACGCCACCTGCGATGGCTTTACCGCACATCTTGAAAACGAATCTACTTCGTCCGGCATCAATTCTTATTATTGGGAGTTTGGTGTAAATGGAGATACCTCTTCGTTGCCCACACCCGATTATACCTTTAAAGATACCGGTGTTTATACTGTAAAGCTGGTAGTAAACCGTGGACAGGAATGTTCTGATTCTACTACTGCGCTGGTGAATGTATTTCCGGGTTTTGAGCCTGCCTTTACTAAAGCAGGTGGCTGTTACAAAAGTCCGGTACAGTTTACAGATGCTACATCTACCGCATATGGCGTAGTTAATAGCTGGCGCTGGGACTTTGGCGATAACGCAACACTTACAGATACAGCCAGCATTGATGCAGCTGCTTATCAATTTCCTGCTCCGGGTGAATATGATGTAAAGCTAACAGTTACCAATAGCAAGGGCTGTTTAGATTCAATAATAACGCCTGTAACTATTACCGACAAACCTACGCTAGTGCTGCCTTTTAAAGATACGCTTATCTGTAAAGGCGATACCTTGCGGCTTGCGGCATCATCGGATGTGCCGGTTGCTTATAGTTGGCTGCCTGCCTACAACCAGCTAAATGCCAATACCGCCCGCCCGTTGGTATATCCTGCCAGTAGCACTGCTTATAGTGTAACAGCTGATGACGGCAATGGATGTATTGGTACCGACACGATACAGGTACATGTTGCAGACAAGGTGGATTTGCAGTTAAGAAAAGATTCTGTTATTTGTCTTACCGATACGGTACGGTTGCGTCCGCAAACGAATGCCCTATACTTTACCTGGTCGCCGGCCAATGCGGTAGATAATGCAACCAGCAAAGAACCAGCCGCGAGGCCTTTAGCGGCCACTACTTATCAGCTGCACGCAGCTATCAGTGAAAAGTGTTATGCCGACGCCGCCATTACTATTACACCGGCGCCTTATCCTGAAGCTATTGCTGGAGTTGCCAATCCTATTTGTTATGGCTTTACTACTCAATTGGATGCTGCTTACAAGGGCAGTATATTTGAATGGTCACCTGTAAATTCTCTGCTTAATGCCAATACGTTAACGCCAATAGCCGGTCCGCAAGAAACCACTACTTATACATTGATGGTGCGCGATACAACTACTACTGGTTGTCCCAAACCTGTATATGATACCGTAACGGTACGCGTGATACCCCAGGTGCATGTATTTGCCGGCAACGATACGAATATAGTGACAAAACAGCCGCTGCACTTAAAAGCAACCGGCGCTGAATTTTATCAATGGGAACCTGCTACCGGCATGACTAACCCCGAAGATAATGAGCCGGTAGTGATACTTAACGGAACGGAAGATGCTGTTACTTATCATGTAAAGGGAACTACTGCCGATGGTTGCTTTGGTTACGATACATTGACGGTATTTGTTTATAAAACATTACCCCAGATATTTTTACCTACTGCTTTTACACCCAATAATGATGGGTTGAATGACAGGCTGATACCAATATTAGCAGGTATAAAAAATCTGGAACTATTTAGCATTTACAACCGTTGGGGACAACTGCTGTACAGTACGTCTGCGGCAGGGCAGGGGTGGGACGGCACAGCAGCCGGCAATAAACAACCCGAAGGTTCTTATATTTATGTAATCAGAGCAATTGATTATTTAGATAAACCTATTATCAAAAAAGGTAGTGTGGTATTGATAAGGTAAAAGTTTGCTTAGAATCGTTTGTTACTCTTGTACCTGTCTTCACGTGCTACGGTTGTAGCACACTTTCGTGTAAACCACGTTGTTATACGCAACAAGCTATAAGCGAGGAGGTTATCTATCGGAACCTTTGTAGCTGCTGCTTTTACATATTATTCTAATATGAAAAATGCTCCAGCTGATATAACCAGCTAAAGCTTTTGAGTTGTTATTGCTTGCTACCTTTTTATTGCTTAACGAATTTAAGTGCTGCCGAGTTCATGCAGTAGCGCAGGCCGGTAGGTTGAGGACCATCATTAAATACATGACCTAAGTGTCCGCCGCAACGGCTGCATACTACTTCGGTGCGCTGCATGCCTGCACTGTTGTCTGTATCTTCTATTACTGCCTTTTTATTAATGGGTTGGTAAAAAGAAGGCCAACCAGTACCACTTTCAAATTTGGTATCGCTGCTAAAAAGTGGTTCGCCGCAACCGGCACATACGTACGTTCCTTTATCGTGATTGTTCCAATAAATGCCGGTAAATGCCTTTTCGGTGCCCTTTTGCCGCAAAATATAATATTGCTCGGCGGTAAGGCTTTGCTTCCACTCCGCATCGGTTTTGGTGACCGGAAATTGTCCCGTTTGCCAATTAACGAAGCACAGCGCAAAAACAATTATTGCTATAGCTGAGCAAACTTTTTTCATAACATTCGTTTGCATAAATATACGAATGGTGTGTTGAACAAGGTTTGTTAAAAGTCTGAACGGGGGATTTGTTGGATTGATGAGATGGAGAGGATAGTAAAGAATAAATGGATAAATTGATTGTAACAAATAAACGTTCTTCATAGCCCGTCGTTTAAACCGTTTATTCTACATTATCCCTGTGCATCCTGTCTGTGCGCTTAAATTTCTTGATATGCTTTGGTAAAAATGTACTCGCATACATGCTCCATTTATGTTCTGTAGTTGCAGTGTGCGATCATCGCCTATTGTGTGACACGGCGCAATGGATGATTCATAATAGCACCACAAAAATAAAAACACCTGACGGCGTTTTTTATACTTTTTAGATCACAATATTTTATACTAAAAACAATTATTGAGCTGCTTATTTAGCCTCCGGTTGATTCCATAATCTTGCGCCGCCTCTAATGCCATCCTTATTGTTTACAATTGTTATGTTGTTGTCCAGTTTAAATGTTAACTCATCGGAGTTGCCGCCGCCAATGTACAGATGATCGTAGTTAAATACCGTCTTCAAAATATCAATTACGCGCATCATGCGTTTGTTCCAGCGTTGTTTGCCTATGCGCTCCATTTCTTTATCGCCAATATACGTATCGTAGTCTTTTGTTTTCGTTACCGGGTGATGCGCCAGCTCTAAGTGCGGCAGCAAAAGTCCATTGTACAGTACCGCCGTACCAAAGCCGGTGCCTAATGTTACCATTATTTCCAATCCTTTACCGCTTACTACACCAAGCCCCTGCATGTCGGCATCGTTTACTACCCTTACTGGTTTTTGCAACAGTGCCGACAGCCTTTCGGCAAGTGGTATCTGATGCCACAATTCAGAGCCCAGATTGGGCGCGGTTACGATTACCCCATTCTTTACATAACCTGGAAAACCCACTGAAGCCTTTTCAAAACCGGGGAAATTTTTGGAAAGCTGCTCAATGGTTGCCATTACTTTATCGGGTGTCGCTGGCGATGGGGTAGGCAGCTTTTTATAGTCGGCAATCATTTGCCCTTCCTCGTTTAGCAAAGTGCCTTTGATATTGGAGCCACCAATATCTACAGATAAAATTTTAGTGGCAGTAACAGTTTGTTTCAATGTTTTCATCCGTTTATGCTGTTTTCTATGTAGCGGCAGATTAAAATTCCGCGTATGTTTATAAGTACTTAGCTGTGCTTCTATCCAGCGCTTATTCAAAAAAGTTGAAGATAGGTTTATTTCATTGTAATTGTATAGCAGAAATAAAACCAAATATTTGCGGATGGTATTATTTGTGTTGATAAAAAGGACACTAACAATTAGTGCGTGCATTTTATTTTTACTGCTTCAAAAAAATATATAATGGCTTCAACAAAAATTATAGTGAATAGTAATGGCTCCCTGAAAGTGGAAGGCGATTTTGAGATAGTGGATAAAACTGGTGCTCCTTATGACTTGGGTGGCAGAACAGTCGTATCTATTTGCCGTTGTGGCAGAAGCCAGAACAAGCCTTTTTGCGATGGCTCGCACAAAGGTCATTTTGAGCACGAGGCAGTAGCTTTTGCGCTGCCGCCAAAGAAGTAAAAATTTACAGCTCATTTAGTTTTTTGCGATAGTCGTGCTGCAAGTCCTCATGTACTTCGTCTATCAGCATATTTAGCTTTTTTATTTGTGCTATGTACATGTTATTGACAGCGGTGTGTTGCTGAAAAGGCATACCGCTGTTTTTCATATTCTGGCAAAAGTGCAGCAGCATTTCCACCTGTGCTTCTTTGGTGCCAATATGCCGGCTGTGCTTTTGAATATCGCGTAAAATTTTGCGTAAGCCTTTCTTATAAAAATACCAGTTTTGCTGTGGCAAATACCAAAAGGCATCATTTATTTCGTTTTTGATGCTTTGCAAATAGCCTTCCACATCGTGCGCGTCGAATAAGAGAAACGCCAGCAGTTCTTTATTTTCTTTTTTATATTTTGCTAAACGAAGGCATAAGGCCACTACTTCTTTTTGCGGTAGTACATTCAATTCTTCTTTTAACTGGCTGATGCTTGCAGCTTTCATTGCTTTTGCGTTAATGATGAAGGCAAGTATAGATAAATTTTCTTTCACCGGGGAGAAGCAAAAAGGCAGAGTTTTCGCAGAGGTAATTTTTATTGCGCTAAAACGCTTGTAAAGCTTGGTAACCGCAGCAAAAAAATTAATACAATAAACATTCAACACTTGACAAAAAGAGATTATGATGCGGTGGTAGTGGGTTCGGGACCAAATGGTCTGGCGGCTGCTATTACAATGCAGCAGCAAGGTCTGTCTGTGTTGTTGCTGGAAGCAAAGTCAACCATTGGTGGCGGTATGCGTTCTGCCGAACTGACTTTGCCCGGCTTCATTCATGATATTTGTTCTGCTATTCATCCGTTGGCGGTGAGTTCTCCGTTTTTCAGGCATTTGCCATTAAATAAATTCGGATTGGAATTTATTAATCCCACATATCCGGCAGCGCATCCTTTTGATGATGGAACAAGTACTGTTTTACATACTTCTATCCAACAAACTGCAGCAGATCTTGGTATAGATGCCAGAGCATACAAAAAATTAATGCAGCCGTTGTATAATAATATTGATACCATTTTTCCTTTCATCCTTGGCCCGTTGCGCTTGCCAAAGCACCCATTGATAATGGCACGTTTTGGCTATTATGCTTTGCAGCCGGCAGCATTTTTAGCTAATACATTATTCAAAACAAAAAGGGTAAAAAGTCTGTTTGCGGGTATGGCAGTACATTCAATTTTGCCACTTAATAAACCTGCCACAGCAGCCGTTGCATTGGTATTGATGCTTGCTGCACACAATAATAATTGGCCAATACCCAAAGGCGGTTCGCAACAAATTGCCAATGCTTTAGGAGCCTACTTCACCTTGCTTGGCGGAACGATTGAAACGAATGTTGCTGTAACTTCCTTACAACAATTACCCACTACGCATGCAGTGCTATTGGATGTAACACCAAAGCAGTTGTTGGCAATTGCAGGACATCGGTTTTCTGCTTTATATAAATGGCAACTGAAAAATTACAGGTATGGAATGGGGGTGTATAAAATAGATTGGGCGCTGAGTGAACCTATACCTTTTACAAACGCAGCATGCAGGCTTGCAGGTACTGTACACATTGGCAATACAATGGAAGAAATTGCTTTTGGTGAAAAACAAAGCTGGCAGGGAAAACACCCCGACAAGCCATTTGTATTGCTTGCGCAGCAAAGTGTATTTGATGCATCGAGAGCACCGGATGGCAGGCAAACTGCATGGGCATATTGCCATGTGCCCAATGGTTCTGTAAAAAATATGACACCGGTAATCGAGCAACAGATTGAACGTTTTGCGCCGGGTTTTAAAGATTGCATATTGGCAAAACACGAAATGAACAGTGAGGATATGCAGGCATACAATGCCAACTATATTGGTGGTGATATTAATGGTGGTGCGCAACTCATTACCCAGTTATTTACACGCCCGGCTTTGCGGTTATCGCCTTATAAAACATCTGCAAAGGGCATTTATATTTGTTCATCTTCTACACCACCGGGCGGTGGCGTTCATGGCATGTGTGGCTATCATGCAGCAAAAAAAGCATTGAAAGATGTTTTTAATATACGTATTGGGTGATACTGTAAAATGGTTTTATTAATACATTAATTTCCTTGTTTTTATTCCGTTTTTTGTGTTTATTCATAATCCTGATGAACAACCTCCTGATCCCATTTCATCTTCCTTCATTTTACCATAATTCCTATCTTTCGCACATGAAAAAATTATTGTTTTCCATTATACTACTTATTCCTGCAGCACTTTCTGCGCAGCAAAATACGATGACGCCCGAGTTGTTGTGGTCGCTCGGTCGTGTATCAGCAATTGGCTTGTCAAGAGACGGACAATCTATTATTTACAACGTTACCACACCCGATGTGGCACTCAACAAAAGCACCACCAAAATGTATAGTATTCCTATTGGTGGTGGCACGCCGCAGGAGGTGAGCAACGTAGACAGCCTCTATGCAAGCAACCGTATTTCGCCCGATGGGAAATATATAATTACCGATAGTGCCGTGAAGCTAAAAAAAGTATATGGCAAAGATTATTACAATGACCTTCCGCTCTCAAATGTGCAGATATACGAAAGCCTCAACTACCGCCACTGGGATACCTGGGAAGATGGTGCTTTCAACCACGTATTTTATGCACCGGTGAGCAACGGAAAGCCTGCTGGCACACTCACCGACATTATGCCCAACGAGCCTTACGACTGTCCTACCAAACCTTTTGGCGATGAAGCAGATTATATCTGGTCGCCCGACAGCAAGCATATTGTATATGTAACCAAAAAAGTTTACGGCACAGAATACGCTGTTAGTACCAATACCGATTTGTATGAATACGACATCACCAGTGGCACTACTAAAAATCTGACGGAGGGTATGATGGGCTACGACGTAGCACCTGCCTACAGCAGCCGTGGCGTACTTGCCTGGCTAAGCATGAAGCGCAACGGCTATGAAAGTGATAAGCAGGATATTGTGGTGGATAATGGTGCTGCGCGCGTTAATCTTACACAGCAGCGGGATGATATACACGCAGGTAGTTTTAAATGGAGCAACGATGGCAACAATATCTATTTTATTGCGCCGGTAAATGGTACAGAGCAATTATTTGTAGTGGATTATCCCGGTAATACGCGCAAAATGCCGGTTATTAAACAACTTACCAAAGGCGATTTTGACGTTAATGAAATTGTGGGTGAAATCAACAAGCATCTCATTATTACCCGCAGCGATTTCAACCATGCCAGTGAATTGTACAGTGTGGATATTGCCAAAGGCGATATGCAGCAGCTTACTTTTACCAACGATAAAGTGTATAGCACGCTTGCACTTTGCAAAACCGAAAGACGTTTTGTAACTACTACCGATAACAAGCAAATGCTGATGTGGATAGTGTATCCGCCCAACTTTGATGCAACTAAAAAATATCCTGCTTTGTTATACTGCCAGGGTGGGCCGCAATCGCCACTTACCCAGTTTTATTCTTTCCGCTGGAACATGCAGTTAATTGCATCGCAAGGCTATATAGTGGTGGCTCCCAGCCGTCGTGGTATGCCAGGTTTTGGTACGCAATGGAACGAGCAGGTGAGCAAAGACTGGGGCGGACAAGTGTTGCAGGATTATTTAAGTGCTATTGATGTTTTTTCTAAAGAGCAATTTGTAGATACCGCACACCGTGGCTGCATTGGTGCTTCTTTTGGTGGTTTTTCTGTATATGCATTGGAAGGTATTCACAACGGGCGTTTTAAAACCTTTATTGCACACGATGGTATTTTTGATTTTCGCAGCATGTATGGTACTACTGAAGAGCTGTTTTTTGAAAACTGGGAGAAAGGTGGCCCGTACTGGGATAGTACCAACGCTGTTGCGCAGCGTTCTTTTAGCCAAAGCCCATCCAACTTTGTAAGCCGGTGGAATACGCCTATCATGATCGTACAAGGCGGTAAAGATTTCCGTGTTCCTACGGGACAAGGTTTGCAGGCTTTTCAGGCAGCACAACTGCTTGGTATTAAAAGCAAGCTTTTATATTTTCCTGATGAAAACCATTGGGTGCTAAAACCTCAGAATGCACTGGTATGGCAGCGGCAGTTTTTTGATTGGCTGAAAGAAACATTGTAAGCCTCTTCTCTTGAAGGAGAGTATATACGAAACCACTTTTGCAATGCTTTACAAGCAGGGTAGGAGTGGTTTTGGTTTTGAGAGATTTTGTGGTAAATTGTCAGAAAATCTTTTAAGAAGATTAGAACGATGTTGCCTGCTATTCCGCAATGGATGGTACACCGAAAATTACACAGGCTTAATACCCGGCGCAGTTGCGGGTGGTGCTTTTCTTGGTAGTGCAGGTGATGGCAAAATTGCTTCTGCAGCACGTAAGGACTATGCTGAAACTGCTGTTGCCGTTCTTACCTGTAAAGGTCAGCAAGGGAAAGTATATGAGCTTGCCGGCGATGAAGCATATACGCTAAGTGAACTGGCTGCTGAAATTCTCCGGCAAACAGGAAAGAACGTTCCTTATAAGAATTTACCTGAAACAAATATGCAACTATTCTGACAACTTTTGGATTGCCGGAAGATTTAGCAAAAGCCATTGCAGGCTGGGATGTTTCATCATCAAGAGGCGACTTGTTTGATGACAACCATCAGCTTTCAAAACTAACAGGACATCCTGCTACTCCCTTATGTGAAGTAGTGGCTGATACACTTAAAGGCGTTTCAAAGGCATAACAAGCAGGTGGTTACATATTTTTAATGTTACCCGTGCAATCGTAAAGTAAAAAGCTACTTTAATAGCTTTTTTACATTAAGTATTTACTATACTATCTTTCCTTTGAAGATTAATTACAATTCTGTTTTAATGAGCCTGAAAACTTTATCATATTTTCCTTTAGCAAATCGGAATTTGAAATAATCTTAATTAACCAGGGGGCTCTTCAATGGTGAAAAAGCATTACTTTGCCCACTTCCTATATAACATCAATAACCAGTTTTGCAATTATATGAACCTGAAAAAAGTACTTGTTATCTGCTTGTTTAGCTGTTGCTGTTTTCAATTATCTGCACAAACAAAAATATCGGGCAACCCGTTATTTACAGGCTGGTATGCCGATCCTGAAGGTACCATTTTTAATCATCAGTACTGGATATTTCCTACCTATTCTGCACCTTATAATCAGCAGGTTTTTATGGATGCTTTTTCATCCACCGATCTCACCAACTGGCAAAAACATCCGCGCATTATAGATACTTCTATAATCAGGTGGGCAAAGCGTGCCATGTGGGCACCTTCCATTACCGAAAAAGACGGAAAATATTACCTCTTTTTTGGCGCTAATGACATTCAAAACAATCAGCAAACAGGCGGTATTGGCATTGCCGTTGCCGACCATCCCGATGGGCCTTATAAAGACTATCTCGGCAAGCCGTTGATTGACTCTTTTATTAATGGTGCGCAACCTATTGACCAGTTTGTTTTTAAAGATAAAGATGGCGAGTATTACCTTATTTATGGCGGTTGGCGGCATTGTAATATTGTGCATTTAAAGAACGATTTCACCGGTTTTTTGCCTATGAAAGATGGAACACTTTTTAAAGAAATAACGCCCGAGCATTATGTAGAAGGCCCATTTATGTTTATACGTAACGGCAAGTATTATTTTATGTGGTCGGAAGGTGGCTGGACGGGACCAGATTACAGCGTAGCGTATGCCATGGCAGATTCACCATTTGGACCCTTTAAACGAATAGGAAAAATATTACAGCAAGATACCACTGTAGCAACGGGTGCGGGGCATCACTCTGTTATTCATTTGCCCAAAGAAGATAAATGGTATATTGTTTACCACCGGCGTCCTTTGGGGCAAACCGATGGTAATGCCAGGGTAACGTGCATAGATAAAATGGAATTTGATGCGAACGGGTATATATTGCCTGTAAAAATTACAAGTAAAGGCGTGGCGGCACAGCCGTTGGATTAAATACAATTACAGCTTGAAGGCACTTTTTTGTTGCCCCTCTGCACCAAATAAATACCACCTGAAAAAACGACAATGCAGCCTGTTGCCAGTGGCACTAAAGAAAGGCATGTGCAGTCTAATGCTATTGCTGTTTCATTGCCATTAGATGAACGGGATATGCAACAATCGGATACTGCTTCAGCTTATTAAAAATTACCTTGTGCCACAATAATTTTTAAATTTAAAATCACCACATTGCAGCAGTACTCAGCAGTTGTTGTGTTTCTGTATTGCAGATATTTTTTCTGATGCTGCAATTATACAATATCGTGCTATTCCACCTTAGCCTTTTATATTTACTTATTCATTTATACTCCTAATAGCTGGTATATCCCGGCAATATGATGTTATGTATTAAATATATTAAAAGTTTACAGTATATTTATTAATAAATAATATTACATTTATTTTTTCTTACCAACCAAAAACAACCTCTATGAACATCTTTACGCGCTTATCTAATGGCTGGACAATAGCCATGAACAGTTTTAAAGTACTGAAAGCCAACAAACAACTGATTGTATTCCCTATTTTATCGGGCTTTTCGTTGCTCCTGGTTACAGCTTCCTTTTTTACTGCGGCTTTAGCTAAGTCGGGCTGGGAGGTAAGCAGTATGGGGCATTATAGCAAAGCGGTGCAATATGGTTTGCTATTCCTTTTTTACTTCGTCAATTACTTTGTGATAGTGTTTTTTAATGTAGCACTTATGCACTGCACCCGTATGTATTTTAAAGGCGAAGAGGTCAACCTGCGCGAAGGTTTAAACTACAGCATTAGCCGCCTTTGGGCTATTTTTTCGTGGGCTTTGTTTGCCGCTACTGTTGGCGCTTTGCTGCGCATAATGCAGGAAAATGTGGGTAAGATTGGTAAAATTATTATAGGGCTTATTGGTATTGTTTGGAATGTAGCTACGTTTTTTGTAGTGCCCATTATTGCTTATGAAAACGGAAACGCCCTGTACGCCTTTAAACGCTCGGCACAAATGATGAAGGAAAAATGGGGCGAAAAAATAGGTGCTTCGTTTTCCTTTGGGCTGATGCAATTCATTGCTATTATATTGGTCGTGGCTGTAGCTGCTCTGGCTATGGAGGTCATTCATCCGGTTGCCGGTATTGCTGTTGCAGCATTGGGTATTGCGTTTGTGCTGGCAATAATGAGTGCTGCACAAAGTATCTTTATCAGTGCGGTATATCATAATGTAACCGGCGATCCAATAGAACATCATCATCAGATAATGATTGATGATTTATTTGTGCAGAAATAAGTTTATTGTTGTTTGTTTTGCAGTTGAAAGAAAAAGCCGGATTTAAAAGTCCGGCTTTCCTGTTGTAGTACGTTATTTGTTTTATTGCTAAAAAAACACCGCAACAACAGGAGGATAGTGTAACTGTTTACATTTTTTCACAACATAAGCTACAAATAGAAATAGCAATGTAGTTGCATTAAGTGTTTTTTATTACAAGCTTTGTCTGTTCAATTCTATAGGGTAGTATTGTGTCCTTTATAGCTAAATACTTATCCTTAAACAGTTTTTAACATCCAGTGAACAATTCATCAACAAACACTGTAACTGAAAATAAACCAGTCCTTATGAAAATGAATTTTTTAAGTCCGATTAAGAAAGCAGATGTAAGCATGCAAAGAAAGTTGCAAAAGCTACAACCGAAAAAGCATTTTGATGTGGACGTTTTCCTTAAATGGGCACCAATTGTTGCTTTGTTTGCTTTAGATGTACTTGATAAAAAAGATAAAGACAAGCTGGAAAAACACCTTATTGAGGCGGCTGTTGCAGAAGTGTTGCTCAATGCAGCAGTGCAGCCTTTAAAATATATTTATAAGCGCCCGAGACCCAATGGAAAGCTAAAGTCGTTCCCGTCTGCTCATACCGCTACTTCCTTTTTGGGTTCCGAACTGTTGCACCAGGAATGGAAAGACAGACAGCCGGCATTAAGTTGTACAGGCTATGTTGTTTCTGCAGGTACGGCTGTACTTCGCATGTACCACAATAAGCATTGGTTTTCCGATGTGCTTGCCGGTGCAGTATTAGGCGTGCTTTCTGCTAAATTATCGCCTCGCCTGATTGACAAAGTAATATATAGCACCAATATACAGCCTGCAGTTTGATGAAAACAAAGCACCGGCAATTTGTCGCTTTATACTGCTCTGGGTAGTACAGGTCTTAAAAATAATAAGTAACCTTACTTTGTCCGTCAGTATTAAACTTATCGGAGAGTATGGGGTTATGGTTTGAGCTATTTCTTACACCAACTCCCGTGCAGCTTCCATAACCTTTGAAGACAATACCAATTGTTTTTAATCGTCCGATACTATTCCTTTTACCGTACTTGAATCTATATACTTCTGTATTGTTTATGTAAACGGCAGTGTAATACTTTTTTTGCGCAAGCTTTAGTTTTCGGAAAGTGCCAAAATAATGTACCAGTTCGGTTAATCCGGTGAGTTGAGCATCACCTATAGTATAGGAGGTGTAAGAGGCATATTCTGTATCTGCCACAAAATGCACTTCAGCCGTATGCTGTTCGCCTATCAGTTGCAATATCACGTCGTAATCGCTAAAACTGCTGGCTCTTGGATTTTTTACTTCTGCTTCCAATGCAATACTATCACCTGAGATGTTATATTGAGCAGGTATATCGTAATATATGTAAGAATAAGAAAACTGCCGGTCTAAGTATGGCAGTTGAGCCACACCGTTTTGTATTAAATATGCATCCGGAATAACAGGATACTCTTCAAAAAGCCCTGAATAGGTACCATACCATTTGTTTGTAGTATCTATTATGCCGGTCAAAGCATTCAATGGCTGAATGTCTGCTGCTGCAAGCATATTGTTTGCGACGGTCTGTTTGGTAGATAAATCTTTTTGGCAGCTTGTAAATAAAATAATGATCCAGCAAGATGGAAGAAGTAATTTGTTCAACATAAGAAGGGGTTTTGATTTGTAAATGTTTCGGCTTAAGCAAATGTAAATAGTTATTTATTATCTTAAAGCTTATTAATCAATGGATTTTACTTTCATACGAGAAGATATTTGCCTTAAATCTGTTTGAGAGTAGTGGCTTATTATTTATACTCTTTATGTGCTTAGTGATTACTTTACGAGCATTACTTTGTAATACCAGCTACATAAAGCTTTTTTTGCATTCGCTATATTTTAAAAGGTTTGCTGGCAAGTACATTATTTTGTTTTACCGTAATATATTTCTCCTGCCAGCAAACAGGTAAATAATAAAGCCCTTCTCAGGAGAAGGGCTTTATTATTTATAATTTATCTCTGTTCTTACAATGCATTTTGCAGCCGCACCACAAATGGTGTTGTAAAAATTTCAGCCGGTTTTAAAGAAGATATGTCTATAATAAAATCATTACCAGCTTGCCTGCCGGAGATTGTTTTATTACTTCCTAAAATACTCACTTTGCCGGCTGCAGGTTTAAAATCTTTTATACGAATCTGAGGCGTATAAGCCGGCACAATGCAAAACAAATCTTTGCCTTTTCGCGTAAAGAAGTATTCAACATGTGCAGCATCCTGCTTGGGCTTTACCAGTTCTGCAGCACTGTATCCTGCCATATAACTTTCACCTTTTTTCTCAGGCTTTTTACCTTCACTCCATTGGTACGATTGCTTCCAGGCCTCGGTGCCGTAAATGGCATCACCATTTACCTGCAGCCAATCGCCTATATCAATTAATCGTTGCTGCATAATTACGGGAATGGTGCCGTCAGCAGCAGGCCCAATATCCAGCAATAAATTGCCGCCTCTTGCAACCACATCTACCAATGTAAGAATAAGTGCATTGCTGGTTTTATAATCATTCAATTGCTCGTTTCTGTTATAACCATAGGAATGGCCAATGCCTTGGCTTTCTTCCCAAATCACATTGGGGTCCATACCTGCGCCATACTCCGATGTGGTATAAGTTGCACCGGTATTTTTGCCTCTCGTATTGCCACCCCAACGGTCATCTACCACTACCTCTTTTGCTACCGGCGATTCATTAAATAACCAGGCCAGCAGCTCCGGACTTTTCCATGCGGTATCACTCAACTCCCATTCGCCATCGGAGAAGATGATGGAAGGTTTATACTTCGTTACCAGGTCTTTAAACTGTGGAAAAAGATGCTCTGTTACAAATTTTTGTTTATCTGTCCTCCACAGCGGGTTAAACCATTCATATAAAGAATAGTAATAGCCCATCTTCAGGCCTTCGGCACGTACGGCGTTGGTTAAATCGCCCAATAAATCGCGCTGTGGGGTGCCGGTTACCGCATTCCATGCACGCCCCCAATCGCGGTCGGCTTCGGCACTGTTCCATAAGCAATAACCTTCGTGGTGCTTGGAGGTAAGCACTACATATTTTGCACCTGACCGTTTAAACACATCCGCCCATTGCTTTGGATCGAACAGTTCTGCTTTGAACATAGATTCAAACCCCTGGTACTGAAAATTTTTGCCATACACACTATCGTGAAAAGCTGTAAACCGTTTATTGCCTTCGCGTATGCGATACCAATACCACTCTGCATAGCTTTCGCCGCTGTTGGGAATCACCGGCGCATACGATGGTACCGAGTACACGCCCCAATGAATAAAAATGCCAAACTTATCCTGGTGAAACCATGCAGGAATGCCACGCTTGTTGAGCGATTCCCAATTAGCCTCATAATGCTGTGCATCAGACATAAAACTTACAAAGAGAAAAGAAAGAAAGAAGATAGTTTTTTTCATATAGCAGCAAAGTGTTGATATTGATTTCAAAACTAAGGCAAAATATATTCTTTTATGCCGCAGTGTTATTAACAGGCATGAAAAGGCCAATAGGTAAGAAATTATAAATGTTGGGGCATACATTATTACAAGCAGAGCGAAGCCCGTCTTACAACAGGCTTCGCTCTGCTTGTAATAATGAAATAGCCGATGATGGAAGTGTACCTTTATTCTTTTGTCTTTCCCACTTCTTCTTCCGAACCGTTGTCTTCAAAGCTTTCTTTTGCGTCTTGCATTATCGAAGAAAACGGACCTTCCATGTGTTCCTGCGGATCAGTGGTATGCAGTGTTTCGGGATCGGGTTTTACAACCGCATCCTTGTTATCTTGTTCTGTTTTTTTATTGTTTTCAGTTTGCATGATAGTTCATTTTAATAATTGAAAATTATATAATTAGCAAATCATCTGCCATAGTTGGTGTAAGTTATACAACATCTTTCAAACATCTTCTCCAAAACCAATATCTTTAGTTTCTAAACTGCTTTGGCTGTGAAGAAGCCTATTACATTAGTATTTTGGTTTGGTACTATCCTGCTTATCATTGTTGTTGGTATTATTGGCTTTATGCTTACCGAGCATTACAACTTTCTGGATGCATTGTATATGACCGTTATTACTATTGCCACCATCGGCTATCAGGAAGTAAAGCCGCTTACCACTAATGGGAAAATTTTCAACATCATTTTTATCGTTTCTTCATTCACCATTTTCACGTATGCACTCAGCAGGCTCACGCGATATATGGTGAGTGGTGAACTGGCTTTGTATTTAAAAAACCGTAAGCTTATGAATGCAATGGAACACATCAGCAATCACGTTATTATCTGCGGCTTTGGACGTAACGGACAGCAGGCAGCCAAGATATTAAGACAACATAAAACCGATTTTGTGGTAATTGATAATGATGAAAATCATTTTAAGGAATGGCTGGAAGATCACACATCTTTAATATCTATTTTAGGAGATGCAACCGATGATGAGGTGCTGATAAAAGCAGGCATACAAAAAGCAAAAGCATTGCTGCTTACCCTGCCTACAGATGCCGACAATGTATTCATTGTACTATCTGCCCGGTCGCTCAATCCGCATCTTCAAATCATTAGCCGGGCAGGGCAAAAAAGTGCTGTTAAGAAGCTGAAAACAGCCGGCGCCAACCATGTGATATTGCCAGATAAAATAGGTGGTGCGCACATGGCAACCTTAGTATCAAAGCCCGATGTAATTGAATTTATAAATAACCTTTGGGGAGATGAAGCAGATGCTATCAATATCGAATCTATTGACTATAATATGCTGCCCGATTCATTAAAGGATAAGTCTATACAAGACATCATTTATGCGCCAAAAACAGGCGTTAATTGCATTGGCATTAAGGACAAAGAGGGCCGTTTTATTATCAATCCGTCGCCCGATACCATCATCCAGGCACACATGAAGATTATGTTGCTGGGCACAATGCATCAGATGTCGAGCATGAAAGCATATCTGGAAAAGGCATGATTGGGTGGTTCTTTAATTGTAAAGCTTTGTGATTTATACAAGCCGCTTAGTACTGATTTAAAAAATATGCTTAGAGGAGTGCTTTTTACCTGCATGGCAACTGAATAATAAATGATGTTCCTTCGTCTTCTTTGGTTTGTATCTGAATAGTGCCGCCGTGTTGCTTGGTAACAATATCGTAGCTGATAGATAAGCCCAGCCCGGTGCCTTGCCCGGTGGGTTTGGTGGAGAAAAAAGGCTGAAAAATTTTATTTACATTTTCTGCAGGAATGCCGGTACCGTTGTCTGCTACTACAATCTCAACACCTTCCTGCCCCGAAGGTAAATTGATACGTTTTGTAGTTATTGTAACCGTGGGGCTATAACCTTCGCCTGCCATTTTTTTTCTTTCACTTACTGCATAAAAAGCATTGTTGATAAGGTTTAATAATACCCTGCCAATATCCTGTGGCACCACATTTATTCTGCCGATACTCTCATCAAAACGGGTTTGAAAATTTGCATTAAACGCTTTGTCTTTAGCCCGCAATCCATGAAAACTGAGGCGCAGATATTCATCGCACAAAGAATTAAGATTTACTTCTTCTTTTTGTCCGGTGTTTTTGCGGCTGTGTTGCAACATACCTTTTACAATAGCGTCGGCGCGCTTACCATGAAAAATAATTTTTTCCATGTTTTGTTTCACATCATTTGCAATAGCTATTGCCTCTTCGTCGTTACCTGCATTCAGTTCGGTTTTCATCTCCTCCAGCAACTCATTGCTTACTTCCGAAAAGTTGTTGACGAAATTTAGTGGGTTTTGTATCTCGTGTGCAATGCCTGCTGTTAATTCGCCCAACGAAGCCATTTTTTCGCTTTGTATCAGTTGTGCCTGTGTAGCTTTCAACTCTTGCAACGTATGCTCCAATGCTTCTTTTTGCGTGGTTAGTTCGGCTGTTCTTTCGGCAACCTGCACTTCCAGTTGTGCTTTCATAGCTGTGGCGATACGACTGTTTTCTTCTTCCTGCACTACCTTTTCACGTACTGTATTCAGCTCTTTATTTTGCTTGTTTACCACTATCCAGGTGCCAATGCCCCATAGCACTGCACAAACCTCGGCAGTATCTATAAAATCTTTCCATTCGTCATATAAACTGTGATTAACTACTTTGATAAGACTGGCAAAAAGCGATATAGTGATGTATGGGCTGATACCGATAAATACAGGTCGTGCCGGCTTGAAAACTGGCTGCGTATATAGCAGGTAGGCCAATGTTGCCAACCCAAGCTTGGCTGCCCACAACAGCAGGCTTTGCGAAGGAGAATATACCACGCTTATAACAAACAAGACTATAGCGCCAAAGAATGCCCAACGCAATCGCTCATCCCACAGCGGATGTTTTTCTGCTGTTTTAAGAGAGATGCGCAGATAGCGTGCTATAAATAAAATAATAAGCAGGTCAACAGTCATACAATAGAAAGGACAGTAAATAAATGAAAATTGAAATTAGGCTTTACTATGCAATACTAAAAGAAACAATTGGAAGCACATAACAAAATAAATTTAGTGTGAGGTTTAAATCTTAAAGGAATAATAAACCAGAAGCAGGTTGTTTTGATGATAAGCATAGCGTTGCAAGTACAACCGCTTAGGTGCTTTCTGAAACTTTATTTTCAAGCTTGTTATTAGTGGAAAATGCGCTATGGAAGCTTTACAAATATGATTTTGCCGGGACTAAAAAAGTCTGCGCTTATAATTGAATCTTTCGCTTTTTCAGATGCATACTTTGTATGTTTTACAGAGGTTTCCTGCTTGCTGTATGTATGATGGATAGTGATGAATAAAAGTATAGTAATCACCACTACCAACCTGTTGTTTAGTTTCATTTTGTTGTTGGATGATAGTAAATAAGTGGGGGAAAGCATTGCTGTTTGGCAAAGCTTAGTGTGCTGTTCGGTTGAATCTTGTACTGAGAATGTGTACTACAGAGTGGAGATTTCCGGTGGTTTTACCCTTTGGCGGTAACGGGCAAATAAGAATTCCAGAAAAGCATTCATTTTAGTGGGAGACAGGCTCCTGTTTGATTGATGAAGTAAAGATATATACAGTTGGAGATACGGATATTATTCATCCGATATAAGCGGTTAAAATACTTTCACAAATGGTAAAGTATGTGTGAAGGGTGGTAAAATAAGTGGTTAAGTGCGAGAATGTTGTGGTGAGTGGCAGCTACTGTGTATGAGTAGAAAATGTGGAGGTGCTTACATGTGCAGCTATTTAGCTGCTGCTATAATGAGTTATTTATAATAGTTTTTTTAGCTACTAAGGTTATGAAACCTAAGCTTTACAAAAGCAGTTCTTACGTAAATAACTGTAAAGTTGTGCCTTTTCCTCAACATTTATTTTATACTGCCGCATTACAAATCCTCTACCAAAAAATTTCTTCAAAATGTTATGCACCGACTCAAACGCAATACTTACAATATGAAGAATTGAGTTATCCACAATTATCCACATTCAATCTGCATAGTTACATTATGCCATCTCATTTCGGCAAGGTATTTTCGTCTTCCCAATTAACTTTTTAGAGCGAAAAAAGATGAGTACATTGGTAAACAATTATTATAGTTATCCTGCCGTCAAACGCCGCTGTCAGGTGGCTCTATCGTCGGTCTGTTGTATTGTTTACAAATAAAGATGCTGCGAGATAAACCCTGCTTTTTACAATATTTAAATATAACAATCAAAACCTTTTCGATATGAATGTACAGACTAACCCGGGGCTGCAATTCAAGCGCCGCTTCACACAAGAAGGAGTAAGTCCTTACGATCAGTTTGAGTATGATTATCGTACCAGCATCATTCGCAATCCCAGCGGCGAAGTGGTGTTTGAAATGAACAACGTAGAAGTGCCGAAGGGCTGGAGTCAGATTGCTACCGATATTCTTGCCCAAAAGTATTTTCGCAAGGCCGGTGTGCCACAGCCGGATGGCACTACCAGTCGCGAAACCAGCGTAAAACAGGTAGCCCACCGCATGGCGAATTGCTGGAAAGTATGGGGCGAACGCTACGGTTATTTTGCTTCATCTCAGGATGCACAGGTGTTCTACGATGAACTGGTGTACAGCATTCTTAACCAGGCTTGCGTGCCCAACAGCCCACAGTGGTTTAATACCGGTCTGCACGAGAGCTATGGTATTACCGGCAAGCCACAAGGACATTATTATGTTGATCCGGTGGATGGACAGTTAAAGAAATCTACTAATGCGTATGAGCGTCCGCAACCACACGCCTGTTTTATCCTCAGTGTAAGCGATGATCTGGTGAATGAAGGCGGCATTATGGACCTGTGGACGCGTGAAGCACGCATTTTTAAATATGGTTCTGGTGTGGGAACCAATTATTCTTCCATCCGTGCTGCCGGTGAAAAACTGAGTGGCGGCGGAACTTCCAGTGGCTTAATGAGTTTCTTAAAAATAGGTGACAGGGCTGCAGGCGCTATCAAAAGTGGTGGTACTACCCGCCGTGCGGCTAAGATGGTTTGCCTTGATCTGGACCATCCCGAAATTATGGAGTTCATCAACTGGAAAGTGGAAGAAGAAAAGAAAGTGGCTGCATTGGTTGCTGCGGGCTATGATAATAGTTATGAAGGCGATGCCTATGCAACTGTTTCTGGTCAGAACTCTAACAACTCCATCCGCATACCCAATGAATTTTTCAAGGCTTTGGAAGAAGATGGGGATTGGGAACTAAAGGCACGCACTACCGGCAAGACAATGAAGAAGATTCCGTCCCGCGAAGTATGGAAGCAGATTGCATATGCTGCATGGCGTTGTGCCGATCCTGGTACACAATACGATACCACTATCAATGAATGGCATACCTGTCCCAAGGGCGGCCGCATCAATGCTTCCAACCCTTGCAGCGAGTACATGTTCTTAGATAATACTGCTTGTAATCTGGCCTCGGTTAACCTTCGCAAGTTCTTTGATGAAGGAACGAATTTGTTTGATGTAGAAGGCTTTGAATATACCACGCGCTTGTGGACGACTGTGCTGGAAATCTCTGTATTAATGGCACAATTTCCATCCAAAGAAGTGGCGCAGTTAAGCTACGATTACCGCACACTCGGCTTGGGCTTTGCTAATCTGGGCTCTATGCTCATGGTAAGCGGCATTGCTTACGACAGCGAAGAAGCACGCGGCATAGCTGGTGCTATCACCGCTATCATGACGGGTATTGCCTATAAAACTTCTGCAGAAATGGCTTCCTTCTTAGGTGCTTTTGCTAAGTATGAAGAAAATAGGGAAGATATGCTTCGCGTAATGCGCAACCATCGTGCAGCAGCCTACGACGCAGAAGATGCGTATGCAGGTTTGGAAATAAAACCACAAGGCATTAACGCTAAATATTGCCCGGATTATCTATTAACCGCAGCTACCAAAGCCTGGGATGATGCAGTGCAATTAGGTGAGAAATACGGCTACCGCAATGCACAAACAACCGTAATTGCTCCAACCGGTACGATTGGTCTGGTGATGGATTGTGATACGACCGGTGTTGAACCTGATTTTGCTTTGGTGAAATTTAAAAAGTTGAGCGGTGGTGGTTATTTCAAAATCATCAATCAAAGTGTGCCTCAGGCGTTGAAGAATTTGGGGTATAATGAAAAACAGGCCGCAGCTATTGAAAAATATGCAGTTGGTGCTGCTAATTTTGAAGGCGCTCCATTCATCAATCCGCAAACGCTGAGTGAAAAAGGCTTCCTGGCTGAAGAAATTGCCAAGCTGAATGCGGCTGCAAAATCTGCTTTTGAAATCGGATTTATCTTCAATAAATACACATTAGGCGAGGCTTGTTTGGAACGCTTAGGCTTTACATCCGAGCAATACAACGACTGGAATTTCAACTTATTAGAAGCATTAGGCTTTACTGATGAACAAATAGAAGCTGCCAATGATTATGTATGCGGCACGATGACGGTAGAAGGTGCGCCTTACTTAAAAGAAGAACATTTACCCATTTTTGATTGTGCCAATAAATGCGGTAAAAAAGGCGAACGTTATATACATGCCAATGGCCACATCCGCATGATGGCAGCCTGCCAGCCATTCCTCAGCGGTGCTATTTCCAAAACCATCAATCTGCCACACGAGGCAACGGTAGAAGAAATAGAAGCCTGTTATATGCTTAGCTGGAAGTTGGGCTTGAAAGCAAATGCATTGTACCGCGATGGATCTAAATTATCGCAACCATTAAGCAATAAAAGTGACAAGAAGAAAAAAGAGGATAAAAGCGAAGAAGCAGGTGCACAAGAAGCAAGCGTGAAAGAAGCATCCCTTTTACAAACGCAGCCCGAGAGCAATATTGTTGACCTGAGCAAATTATCGGTGGAAGACTTGCTGGTTGAGGTACAAAAACGGATGCAGGAAAGCAGTGATACGAGCCTGAAACGTAAGCTGTCGCAAATTGTAGAGCGAAAAACATTGCCCAAGAAGCGCCGGGGCTTTACACAAAAGGCAAAAATCGGCGGACAAGTATTATTCCTCCGCACCGGCGAATACACCGATGGAACGTTAGGCGAAATCTTCATTGATTTGGCTAAAGAAGGTTCTACATTGCGCAGCCTGATGAACTGCTTTGCCATCTCGGTTTCTGTAGGCCTGCAGTATGGCGTACCGCTGGAAGAATTTGTAGAAAAATTTGTATTCACCAAGTTTGAGCCCGCCGGTATGGTGGATCATCCAAACATTAAAACAACAACATCCATTGTTGACTTTATCTTCCGTTGCCTGGCTTACGAATACTTAAACAGAACCGACCTGGTGCATGTGCTGGATACACCCGAAATCTCCAATCTGGGTGAGGAAGAAGACGAACTGGAACCATTGGTAAAGCCTGCTTTAAGCACTATTCATGTAAAAGCTACTTCGCCCAATACTACGCCTGCCCCGCAGCCGCAAAAGCTGCAAAAAGCAGTTGTAAAAACCGAAGCTGGTTTAGATGCTGTTAATGCTGCTGCCAAGAGCATGCAAAGCGATGCACCGGCTTGTAACACTTGCGGACATATTACCGTGCGCAGTGGTACTTGCTACAAGTGCCTCAATTGCGGCAACAGCATGGGTTGCAGTTAGTGTGTTTTCTGAGGTTTACTTTACTTACTCATTAAAGTGCTTCGTATTATTTAATACGGAGCATTTTTGTTTTAACTGCCAATTCGCTAAGACGCGAAGAATAGTAAAGTTTAAAACTGTTTCGTTGATTACTTGCTTTTATACTGTTATAATTCTTTATTGTGAGTGCAAGGAATTTCAAGATTTCTTTCCTTACACGTTACACAATTTTGTCTCAGTGCCTTGGCAGTTAAAAACCACTTACTCCTCATATTTGCCGCTGATCCATTTTCACCACTCATTGTTGCTTTGTCAGGCAGCATTGCATTTATCTAATGCCTCTTTATACAGCCTGAAAGCGGACGATAGTGTTCGTTTTATACCACTTTTTAATTTTAAAATTCCACAGTGTGGATTTTTTATAACATATTTTAATTTAGTTTAAGTGTATTGAAATGGAGTTTTTTACGTTTTTATTCTGACTTATTCACCGTTTTTCAACAAAAAGTGGCACAGTTATGTGACTAAGCTCTGTGTAACTTTAAAAACCAACAACCATGTCAGCAATTATTAAAAATATACCTGTTTCATCTGTACATTCATCAGTTGTTTTAGGTATCAACACCGGTAAGAAATTGCCTTCTTCAAATAATATTTACAATAACTATTCTGCTGCTGCATCCAAAAAGTGGGTTCGCCAGTCGAGTGAAAAACGTTTTACCATGGATTGGGATATGAACAAAAGCGAATTAGAGTTTGAATAACTACTCCATTGCAAAACGTGAAACGACATTTGTGTATTTAATCATTAAGATGTCGTCTCACGTTTTGTAAGGCGTTATTTAACCGGCAAAATCATTATAAAACGGATGCACCCGCGTTCGTTATTTTTATGATGTTTTTGATCATCATCTAACTTAATGTTGAACCATATTCAGCTTTCAACATACCCGTTTATCAGCTAATTTGTTTGCTTGTCAGCATAAGCAAATCATTCTTCTTATTGCCAAAATATAGCTGCCTTTATCTTTGCTGCTATGCAGATACCTTGTACTGGAAAAGAGTTATTTATTTTTCGCAAAATTGCAGCAGCAGCGCAGGAGTTGCAATATCCAACTTACCTCATTGGCGGCTTTGTGCGGGATAAAATTATTGGTCGCCCCAGCAAGGATGCTGATATTGTTTGCGTGGGCGATGGTATTGTGCTGGCACAAAAAGTAGCTGCGCGTTTTAAGCCACAACCGGTTGTTGCATTCTTTAAAAACTTTGGTACTGCGCAAATAAAAATTGATGATTTTGAAATAGAATTTGTAGGAGCGCGCAAAGAAAGTTATCGTGCCGAAAGCCGCAATCCCGATGTGTTGCCCGGCACTTTGCAGGACGATCAAAACCGCCGTGATTTTACCATCAATGCACTTGCTATAAGTTTGAATAATGAAGATTATGGTGCATTGATTGATCCTTTCAACGGATTGAAAGATATTGAACGAAAAATCATTCAAACACCATTAGAGCCGCTTCAAACTTTTAGTGACGACCCGTTGCGCATGTTGCGGGCTATACGTTTTGCCACCCAGTTACGATTTACTATAGCCAACAAAACCTTTGCAGCTCTTAAAGAAGATGCAGCAAGAATCAGCATTATTTCGCAGGAAAGAATTACTGATGAATTGAATAAAATAATGTTAAGCCCAAAGCCTTCTGTTGGTTGGGAGTTATTATTTAAAAGTGGGTTGCTGCAAATTATTTTTCCGCAAATGGTGGCGCTGCAAGGAGCAGAGAATATTGATGGAATGGGGCATAAAGATAATTTCTATCACACCCTGCAAGTAATAGATAATGTTGCCGAGAAAAGCAATGATTTATGGTTGCGTTGGGCGGCTCTTTTACATGATATTGGAAAGCCCGCCACCAAAGCGTTTGAAGAAGGGCATGGCTTTACTTTTCATGGTCACGAGGTGGTGGGTGCGCGCATGGTGCCCAAAATTTTTGCTAAACTAAAGCTGCCGCTTGGCGAACACATGCGCTTTGTACAAAAGCTGGTAGCACTGCATTTGCGTCCTATCAGCCTTACCAAAGAAAATATTACAGATAGTGCTATCCGTCGTTTATTGTTTGATGCAGGGGAAGATATTGATGCATTGATGATATTGTGCAATGCAGATATTACCAGCAAAAACAAACAAAAAGTAAAACGTTACCTGCAAAACTTTGAATTGGTGCGCCAGCGTCTTGCCGAAGTAGAAGAAAAAGACCGGATCCGCAACTGGCAGCCACCTATCACCGGTGAAATGATTATGCAAACATTTGATCTGCCTCCAGGCAAAAAAGTAGGCATAGTTAAAGACGCCATCCGGGAAGCTATTTTGGATGGGGTAATTGAGAATAATTTTGATGCAGCTCATCAATACATGCTCCAAAAAGGCGCAGAGATTGGACTACAGGCTATTATTAAATAAGTACAATTTTTATAAGCCTTTAATTTTCAGTATAAGGTGAGCAAAATACTGCCGTCATTCCTCAATTGCGCCCAATGTGGAAAATCTATTATTTACAACTGGCGGGCGCTTTGTGCAGACCTGTGGATTGAATTTACCTGCAAGTGATTATTAGAAATTGGTACTGTATCATTACTATTGATTGCACCGCTACCTACAGGTTCCACGCAAACCATCGTAAAATTCGATTAAACTTAAGCCTCCTTGTCGATGGCAATTGTGGAATGACAGGCAGAGCGCAGTATAGTTTCAATATCGAAATAAACAGTACGGAGCATAAATTAGATTACTATTCGCCACTCACAACTGACCTTTCGCTTTTACTCACATATTGTAAAAAGGGCTTAAAACTGTTGCCTGCAGCAACGAGGAGCAAAATATAGCTGTTTTTGAATAGCTTATTCCCCTATTTTTGCCATCCTCTAAAAATGGATTTTTTTATGTCAGTTATTCAGACAATTCGTGATAAGGGTGCATGGATCGTTTTCGGTATAATTGCGCTTGCTTTGATTGCTTTCATTATGCAGGATTCTTCTCTCCGCAGCGGCAATCCATTTGCTAATAACAATACGTTGGGAACAGTAAATGGTGAAGATATACCAAGGGATGAGTACCAGGCGAAATACGATTATATGGATCAAATGAGCCGGCAAAGTGGTCAGCAAATGCCGCATGGTATGCTGAGTGAGCAAACGTGGAATTACCTCGTACAGCAAACCCTGCTCAACCAGGAAGTGAATAAAGCAGGGCTGGTAGTTACGCCGGATGAAATGGGCGATGTACTCTTCGGCGATAATCCTCCGCAGTGGATTCAGCAGCAATTTACCGACCCTAAGACCGGTGTATTTGACGCCAATCAGGCACGCCAGCAATTTGCACAACTGAAAAAAAGGATGGACGACCCGAGAGTACAAACTGCTTACAAAGAATATTTGCAGCCCAACCTGGAGCAAACACAACTGCAAACATTATATCAAAAGTACAGTGCCCTGCTCACCGAATCGGTATATGTGCCTAAATGGCTTGCCGAAAAAGCCAACACCGATAATAGCCTGATTGCCAAAGCCTCATACGTATATGTGCCTTACAGTAGCATTAGCGACAGCGCGGTAAAAATAACGGATGAAGACATTAATGCCTATGTGCAAAAGCATGAAAAGCAATTTAAGCGTGAAGAAGAAACCCGTACTATTTCTTACATCACCTTTAGTGAAGCGCCAACTGCTGCCGACAGCGCTGCTGTAAAAAGCAGTGTGGAAGACTTAAAACAGGCTTTTGCCACAACTAATGATGTGAAGGCATTTGTTACTTCCAAGAGCAGTGGTGCACCTTATACAGGCATATATGCTACTGCAAACGATTTAACAGGTCCGTATGCAGACTCTATTATGCAGTTGCCCTTAGGCGGTGTCTTTGGTCCTTACATAGATAATGGCGCTTATACATTGGCAAAACTGGTAGCCAAACGCGTAGTGCCCGATACAGTGAGAGTGCGTCATATTCTTGTTAAAACAGCCGATCAGAATGGTCAGCAAACATTGTCCGACAGTACTGCTAAGAACAGAATTGACTCGGTGGTATATGCTATACAGCACGGCGCCAATTTCGACTCAATGGTGCAGAAGTACAGTGATGACCAGGGCAGCAAGGGTACAGCCGGTGAATACACTTTTTCTTACTCACAGTTCAGTGGTATCAGTCCCGAGTTTGCCCAAACTGCTTTTTACGAGCCGGTGGGTACCAAGAAAGTAGTAAAGGTGGCTACTCCACAATATTCCGGTTATCATTATATAGAGGTACTGAGCCAGAGCAATATGGAGCCTGCTTATGATGTAGCGTACGTATCTAAGCCTATTGAAGCGAGCACCGAAACAATTAATGCAGCCAGTACGGCCGCTTCCAATTTTGCTGCAAACAGCAGGGATTATAATTCTTTTACTGCCAATGCGAAAAAGCTGGGCAAAACACCTGTTCCATCGCAGGACATAAGGAAAAATGATTATTCCATTAGCGCAGTAGACGGCGAAAACCGTGATTTCATCAAATGGGTTTACAGCAATAAAGTTGGCAACGTGTCTGACCCCGTTGAGCTGGGCGACCAATATGTAGTAGCTGTTATTACGGGTGTTGAAAAAGAAGGCCTGGCTTCGGCAAAAACAGCCAGACCAATGGTAGAAAATTTTGTGCGTAATGATAAAAAAGCAAAACTTATTATTGACACTAAAATAAAAGGCAATACACTGGAGTCGGCTGCTCAAAGCTCCGGCACCAGCGTTCAACATGCCGATAGTCTCTCTTTTCAATCGCCAGCCGTTCCGGGTGTAGGCCTCGAACCGAAAGTAGTTGGTGCTTCATTTAATAAGCAAATACTTAACAAAGCAAGCTCACCCATTGCCGGCAACGGTGGTGTATTTGTGGTAAAGGGCGAAGGAGTATCGGCTACCTCAACTGTAGTAAGCACGCCAGAGCAAACCGCTAATAACATAAAAGGTACGCTGATGCAACAGCAAGGCAATGGTATGCTGGATGCACTCCGTAAGGCAGCTACTATTAAAGATAAGCGCAGTGATGTGCTATAGTTATGCCTGAATAATAGTGTATTTTATTAGGATATTTTCCGGTGGTTTTTCTAATAGACCAGATGGAAAGATCATTTGATCTTATAAAAAGGTTCCAAACTTTTAAAAGTTTGGAACCTTTTTGTTTTGGAGTTGGCCGTGCCATTGCCTTGCCGGAGCTTACAATGGATGGCAAAAAGCGCTGACAGGGTTCTAAACCATGTCAGCGCTTTAATGGAAGACCAAAGCTTTATTTAAAATAAAAAAGCCGGCTGTAAGCCGGCAATTTATTATTAAGTGAATACTTCTTTTACTTTCTCGAAAAAGCTTTTATCGCTTTTACCCGGCTGGGGTTTAAAATTGGGACTTTCGTTCATTTTTTCCAGCATGCTTCTTTCTTCTGCTGTAAGGTTTTGCGGTGTCCAGATGTTTACATGCACCAATTGGTCGCCACGCTGATAGCCTTGCAGTTCGGGGAAACCTTTGCCTTTTAGCCTGAATATCTTGCCACTCTGAGTACCAGGTGGGATCTTTATTTTAGCACGTCCGTCAATGGTAGGCACTTCTACCTGCGTTCCAAAGGCAGCTTCAGGGAAGGTAATATGCAGTTCATATGCTACATTCATACCATCGCGGTACAACTCTTTGTGTGCTTCTTCTTCTATCACAATCAGCAAATCGCCGGGTGCTCCGCCACGTTCGCCTGCATTGCCTTTGCCCTGCATACTTAACTGTATGCCTTCCTGCACGCCGGCCGGTATATCTATGCTCACCGTTTCTTCGGCATACATACGGCCTTCGCCTTTACAATGGCTACATTTTGCAGTAATGGTAGAGCCTTCACCGTTACAGGTAGGACAGGTGCTCACCGTTTGCATTTGACCCAAAAATGTATTGGACACCTTACGTACCTGGCCGCTGCCGTGACAGGTAGGACAGGTTTGAATGCTGGCTTTATCTTTAGCGCCGGAACCATCACACACATTACAAGGTACATATTTCTTTACCTTGATGTTTTTAGTAACACCTTTGGCCATCTCCTCAAAACTGAGTTTGATTTTTACACGGAGATTGCTACCACGATTGCCACGTCCACGACTGGTACGGGCACCGCCGCCACCGCCAAACATGCTGCCAAAAACAGAGTCGCCAAAGATGTCTCCAAACTGGCTGAAAATGTCGTCCATATTCATGCCACCGCCAAAGCCGCCACCACTCATACCCGGACCAAATGCCTGATGACCAAAGCGGTCGTATTTCGCTTTTTTATCGGCATCGCTCAATATTTCGTAAGCTTCAGCAGCCTCTTTAAATTTCTCTTCGGCCGATTTATCGCCGGGGTTACGGTCAGGGTGATACTGCATAGCCACTTTGCGATAAGCCTTCTTTATCTCATCGGCAGATGCTGTTTTGGAAACGCCCAACACTTCGTAATAATCTCTCTTTACCATATTTGCCTCCTCCCCTAAAGAGGAGTAGTGTTAATTGTTTATGTTTGATTTTTATTTATAAGCTTCCTATTCCCTTTAGGGGTTAAGGAACATTATTTTCCTACTACCACTTTGGCGTGCCTGATGATTTTGTCGTTGAGGTAATAGCCTTTTTGAACTTCGTCCAGTACTTTGCCAGTCTGGTCTGGCGTCGGCGAGGGGATTTCGGTGATGGCATCATGCTTTTCCACATCAAAGTCCTGCTGTACGCTGTCCATAGCTTTTAGTCCTTTTTGCTGCAGGGTATTGCGTAATTTGTTAAATACCAGCAGTACGCCTTCTTTTATCTGCTCCGTATCATTGCTGTTTTTCATCTGCTTTTCTGCACGGTCCATATCATCCAGCACATCTAACAGCGAAATAATTACGTTTTTACCCGCCATTTGGCTTTCTTCCAACCGCTCTTTGGCAGTACGGCGCCTAAAGTTGTCAAACTCTGCCATCAGGCGCAGGTATTTATCCTTTTGATCCTGCAAGTCTTCTTTCAACTGAGCAACCTGGTCGTCATTTTCTACCGGATCGTTCAAGTGCGTAGTGCCTGCTGCATTTTCGTCAGCATTAATATTAAAATCTGTCGCTTGTGCAGCGCCAGCACCATTGTTTCGTGTGTCTTTTTCTTCCATCATGTCTATACAAATTGGTTAACTATAAACAGTCAAAATTATTGCCAAGCAGGGTAATGCGCAAATTTGGCAGTAGAAACTAAGGAATGTTTAAGGTTTAAGGTTCAAGTCACGAGTTGCGAGACTCAAAAAACAATTTATAAAGCTTCAAGGTTTAAAGTTGAAAATTGCAGAATGGGGCGATACGAGGTATTTAGGCGCATTCGGTTGCTAATGCAATAATTACTTATTTAGGTAGTAAGAATGCTTGTTTTAGTATTTCTTGTTTAGGGTAAATAAATTTCCAAAAACCTTTGCTCAATATTTAAATTCTCCTATTTTTGCAACCCCTTACACAAGGGAATGATTCCCGAATAGCTCAGTTGGTTAGAGCATCTGACTGTTAATCAGAGGGTCACTGGTTCAAGTCCAGTTTCGGGAGCAAAAGAAGCCAACCTTTATCAAACGGTTGGCTTCTCCTTTTTATGTATGCTTAATAGAAGAGAATATTATACCCGTATTACTATTTCCCCACAGCAAGTAAAACGGTAACCGTGCTTTTTGTATAGCTATTTTTGATGCTTCTTTGTGATAAAGAAAGTTTTTATGGTAAATAACCAATAGCTAATGCTCTCAGTGTATAACAACTATTTTAAAATCTGTATCCTTCGCGTATGGCATTTAACCTGCAAACATTTAAGACGCGCTCACTTACGGCAGTAGTGTTTGTAATAGTGATGCTGGCAGGCTTACTCATTAATTTTTACTCTTTTCTGCTGCTTTTTACCATTATTCATTTTGGTTGTTGGATAGAGTATCAAAAATTACTGGGGATTATAGATACAGATTATAAAAAAATTCCGCTTTTTCATAAGTATGGCATTATGCTGCTTGGCTGGAGTTTAATGTTGTGTGCCAACAGTGTAGCGCCGTTTGCAGGTGCTGTAGCCATTACTTCCATCGGGTGGAGAATGCTGATCATTTTAATAATTCTGGTACCCACTGTAGATATTATACACCTGAAGTCCTATACTTTTAAAAATTTAGGGTATTCACTTGCTGGTTTGCTGTATATATCGGTGAGTTGGGCATTGATGATTAAATTAAGAAGCATGTATCTGCTGCCTGCTAATAATGGTTTAGTTATTCCGTTGATACTAATAGCTTCTATCTGGATAAACGATACAATGGCGTACATTGTTGGTTCGCTGATTGGTAAAACCCCATTGAGTTCTATTTCGCCCAAAAAAACACGCGAGGGCACCATAGGCGGCGCTTTGCTGGCGATAGTGATAGTTACGCTGATAAGTCATTTTGCATTTCACCTGCCGGTAGTACATGTAATCATAATTTCGGCTATTGCAACGGTCGCGGGAACCATAGGCGATTTGCTGGAAAGCAAACTGAAACGTTTAGCCGGTGTAAAAGACAGCGGTGAACTAATGCCTGGTCATGGTGGCTTTTTAGACCGCTTTGATTCTCTTTTACTGGCAACACCGTTTGTGTGGTTGTATGTTTATTTTGCACTGTAATGTAATGGTTTGTGCACTTATCTTTGCGCGCGTAACCCACCGTTTAACATGAAGATTCACAAAGAAGGCTATCAATCAATTGGTATTGCTGCACTGTTATTTGGCATTATCAATCTTTTTTCGTTTAATTTTTTAAGCGGTAGTCATCCGCTTATAGCGATAGTTGTGTTTGCCATTACTTTAATATTATTCTTATTTATCATTTCGTTTTTTCGTATTCCCAACCGTTTGCTAACCGATGATGAGGAACAGATTATTTGTCCGGCCGATGGTAAAGTGGTGGTAATAGAAGAAGTGGTGGACGATGAGTTTTTTAAAGATAAACGCATACAGGTAAGTATTTTTATGAGCCCTGCCAATGTGCATGTCAACCGCAATCCGATAAGCGGTGCGGTGATGTATAGTAAATATCACAAAGGAAAATACCTGGTAGCGTGGCATCCAAAATCTTCTACTGAAAATGAACGGCACAGCGTGGTATTGCAGAATGAGCGGGGTGAGCTACTGGTAAAGCAAATTGCCGGTGCCCTTGCCAAACGTATTGTAAATTATCTCACACCCGGCAATATCGTAAATCAGGGCAGTGAAATGGGTTTTATTAAATTTGGCAGCCGGGTAGATGTATTGCTGCCATTAGATGCTAAAGTACAGGTGCAGCTCAATCAAACGGTGAAAGGCGGGGTAACGGTACTGGCTACGTGGTAATATATCTTGGATCACGGTTTTTTACAGATGTTGTAATTTCGATGAAACGCACTGAATCTTCCAAATAAAAAAGCTCCGGACTAATTATAAGTCCGGAGCTTTTGTTTTATTCAGTCTAATTTCTTCCTGATCCTTTGCTTCCTAGCATCTTCGCGGTAAAAAATTAATAACCCCGCATATTTTTTCCTTCCATAAAATGGATGAAAGCACGATTGACCACGCGGTTGCCGCCGGGTGTAGGATAGTTGCCGGTAAAATACCAGTCGCCGGTATTGGTTGGGCAGCTATCGTGCAGGTCCTCAATCGTTTGGTAAATTACCTGTACCGGAATTTGCAGATCGGGTGGTGTAATTAATTCCGCAATTTTATTGGATATTTCTTCGGTAGTAAAAGGTTTGTACACGTAGCGCACTAAATTTTCGGTATGCAACTGGTTATTGCGTTGGAGTTCTTTGCATTGCTCATAAATCTCATCCAGGCAGTGCATCATATTGCGTTCTTTAAGCAAGGCAATGGCTGCCCGAAAAGCAATAAAATCGCCCAATTTGCTCATATCTATGCCATAACAATCGGGATAGCGTATTTGCGGAGCAGAAGAAACAACAATGATTTTTTTAGGACTCAATCTTGCCAGCATCCGCACAATACTTTCCTTTAAAGTTGTGCCGCGTACAATAGAATCGTCTATTACAACCAGCGTATCCGAATCTTTCTTAACCGTACCATACGTAATATCGTACACGTGCTGCACCATCTCGTTGCGGCTGGTATCTTCGGTAATAAAGGTGCGAAGCTTTACATCTTTAATGGCAATTTTTTCCTGCCGTATTTTACGGTTCACCAGTTCCTCCAGCGCTTCAGGATTAATATTATCGCCCCAGCTAAGAATACGCTGAATCTTACGCTGGTTGAGGTAATCTTCCATACCTTTTACCAAACCATAAAAAGCTACTTCGGCAGTGTTGGGTATATAGGAAAAGATGGTATTTTTAAGGTCGTAATTAATTTCTTCCAGTACGCGATGACTTAAATGGTTGCCTAATGCAATACGCTCGCGATAAATTTTTTCATCGGAGCCGCGGCTGAAATAAATACGCTCAAACGAGCAGGCGCGGCGCTCTTTTGGCGGCTGTACTTTCTCTATTACATGGCTGCCTTTATCATCCACAATCAATGCATGTGCGGGCATCAGTTCGTGCACTTCGTTTTCACCCACATTAAATGTTGTACGAATAGAAGCCCGTTCACTGGCTGCTACAATTACTTCATCATCAATATAGTAATAAGCTGGACGAATGCCGTGCGCATCGCGGGTAACAAAACTATAGCCGTTACCCAGTAACCCCCCAATTGTATAACCGCCATCAAAAAGAGGAGTAGCCCTTTTTAAAACATTCGCTATATTGGCATGATTAGGGTGCGCGTCATCTTCTCTGGAAAGAAAATGGTGAATAACTTCGAGCATGGCAGCGAGGTCGCTTTGCTTTTGAAACTCGCCCGGATCCATATTTATTAAGTCGAACAGCTCTTCTGTATTCACCAGGTTGAAGTTACCAGCAAGTGCTATATTTTTCCCTGGGTTATTGTCGCGCTTGATGAAAGGATGGCAAAACTCTACCATATTTCTGCCTTGTGTGCCGTAGCGGAGATGTCCGAGCAGCAACTCACCCATAAAAGGCAAATGACCTTTCATTAAGCCGGGGTGCTGACGAATATCGGACTGGTATTTTTCCAGTTCGTGTACTTCCTGGCCAATTTTGTAAAAAATATCGGCAATAGGCTGCTGGGCATTGCTGCGGGTGCGGTACAAGAAGGGATAGCCTGGTTCTACATCCAGTTTTACGGCAGCAATACCGGCGCCATCTTGTCCGCGGTTGTGCTGCTTTTCCATCAACAGGTACAGCTTGTTAATGCCGTACATGACAGTGCCATACTTTTTGAGGTAATAGGAAAACGGTTTTAACAGGCGAATGTAGGCTAAGCCACATTCATGTTTTATTTCGTCGCTCATGTTGTGTAGGAAGGCGCAAAGGTAACAAAAAAGGTATCAGTTGTAAAACTTATAACCACTGCTTTAGTTGCTTTGTTTGTTAATTAACATTGCTATTTTTACTAATTTTATTGTAGTGTAACATAAATAAATTTAAAAATTAGATTTAATCGCAGTGTAGCAGGGCTTGTAAATATCGTGAGAGTAACTTCTTACAGCAAGTCATTGTCTGACTTTTTCTTCACGCCTTGCGTGACAGGCATTGAAAGAAAAAACTAACCAAAAAGTTATGAATGGGTTGATGTTTTTCAATGGTATTCATGAGAACGCTTCGCTTAGTTATTTCGTGAATAATTGATTGCTTTTGCCTCAATGAGCCACTTCGTGGGTTCAGGGGCGGCATGATCGCTCCGTGCATCCGTCCGTGCCCCGCCAACTTTGCCTAAGATGGACTTTCATTAACTTGGTGGATGGCTTGGCTAATAAAATGGCTATCATTATATTTAAGTACTCCTTGAACTTAAAAGAATTTACGTTACATTGTACTTAGTACGTAATAAGAACAGTGGGGCATATATAAATTATCCAAATAAGAAAATCCCTCTGCACAGGAGGGATTTTTATTCATCCTTTATGCTAATTCGGCTGGCTCTACTACCGGGTGTATGCTCTCGGCGAGCCACAACAACTCGGTAACAAAGATGTCTATATTCTTTTGAAAATTAGGATCGAGCAAATTACCCTGTTCATCAAACTTCTTGTTTACACCGGGTACTACCAGCATGTATGGCGAGCCAATACCAAACAGCGCGTGAATGAGTAACTGTAACTGCTGGCTGGCGCGGATGCCGCCCATAGCACCATCCGATGCGGTAACAATGCCAAATGCTTTGTGCTGCTGCTTTGGAAAATGGTCAAACAGGTTTTTGAGCGCCGAGGTATAGCTGCCGTTATACTCGGGTGTAACCATAATAAACGCATCGGCGCCAAACATGCGGCTGCCAAGCGGCTGCAGGTTTGCAGGTACTTTTTCTGGCGACATCCATGCTGTTTCCAGCACCGGAATATCCCAATCACGTACATCTATAATATTAATATTATGCTGCGAAACCTTTTGCAGGTAAGCCTTTAAGAACAACGCCACACGATTGGTCATGCTGTTTTTACGCGGACTACCGGATATTATTTCGATATTCATAGCTGGCTGGCTCTTTTTGTAGCAGATTTCAATTTTTAAGCCTGTTTTACCAACTGCACGCTTATCTGCAGCTTTACATCATCGGCCAGCATTACACCGCCGGTTTCGAGGGCTGCATTCCATTCCAAACCATACTCCTTACGGTTGATTTTGCCAACAATTTCAAAGCCTACTTTTGTTTGTCCCCAGGGGTCTGTATTTACGCCGCCAAGTTCTACATCCAGTGTAACGAATTTGGTAATGCCGTGCATGGTAAGATTGCCGGTAAGCGTGTAATCATCTCCGCTTTTTTTCTGAAAAGAAGCAGAGTCGAACGTAACTTTTGGAAACTTTTCAGCATCAAAAAATTCAGGTGATCTTAAGTGTCCGTCTCTTTGTTCGTTATGTGTAGTAATGCTTGCTGTTTCCGCTTCAAAATGAATTTTCGCATCGGTAAAATCGTCTTTTTCGCTTTCCATGTAACCTTCAAACTTAGTAAAGCTGCCGGTAACGCTGGTAATCATCAGGTGTTTAATTTTAAAATTGATTTCGGAGTGTGCGGGATCGATTTTGTAAGTTGCCATAATTTTTGTTTTTAGTTGTTTTTAAATAAAATTAGTTTGTAACAATTATTGTTCTTTATTCACTTTTTCCAGTAAATCATTCAAGATTTTTGATTCTTCATTGCTTAGCCGGAGAATGCCGTCAAACGTTTCGTTCATTTTTTGCGAACTGCTTTCCAATAATGCCAAGCCTTTATCCGTTAAAATCATCATTGTTTCACGCTTGTCTTCCTTCGATTGGCTTCTTTTTACCAGTTTTTTGTACACAAGCCTGTCTATAATGCGTGGTACGTTGGAGCTGCGTTCAATCATGCGGCCGGCAATATCTTTTACACACATATTTTGCGGGTGCTTACCTTTCAAAATACGCAGCACATTATACTGCTCGGCAGTAAGATCAAAAGGCTTCAATATAGCACTCACTTCACATTTTAGCTGGTAAGCTGTAAATAAAATGTGCAGCCCGGCTTTTTGTTTTTCACTTGTAAAGTTGTGCGATTGTATGGCGTCTTCCAGTTTCACAATGCAAATATATGTATATACATGCAATTTTAAAAATTTATTTTTAGATACATGTTTAAACCGCTAAACCATGAAGGCATAAAGGGAATAAAAGTATATGAATCCCTCACTCAGATAAGTTGACGTTAAAAGCTTTACACGGCAGGCAGCGTATTTTTACGCCAAAGCAGGAAGCGCTAATATCCATATTACGGCACCGCTACAATGTCTTAATCATTTGCGTAAAAGCCATTTGGTGCCTTCACGCCTTAGTGGCAAAAATTAATAACTAAAAAAATAGTTGTTAAACTAAATTATTAGTTTATCTTTGACTAAACATTTAGTTGTATGAAAAGTTTAACCAAAGCCGAAGAGCAGGTTATGCAGGCTTTATGGAAGTTGGGAAAAGGTTTTTTGAAAGATATCGTAGAAGCCATGCCCGCTCCAAAACCGCACCCAAATACCGTAGCTACCCTATTGAAGATATTGATGGAGAAAGCATTTGTAGGAACGGAGGTATATGGGCGAATGAACGAGTATAAGCCACTTATCAGCAAGCAGGCTTATTTTAAAAACACTATGAATGGTTTGGTAAAAGGCTATTTCGGCGGATCGTTTGCGCAAGCTGTTTCTTTTTTGGTAGAAGAAAAAAAGCTAAGCCTCGAAGACCTGGAACTGCTGCTAAAACAATTAAAGAAAAAGTAAACTGCCATATATGCAAGCCATACTCATATACCTGTTGAAAGCCACTATATGTTCGGGCATTTTATTCCTGTATTACTACATTGTACTGCGCAACAAACGATTCCATTATTATAACCGTTTTTACCTGCTGATGAGTGTCGCACTCAGCCTTTTACTGCCTCTGCTGAACATTGAATTATGGGAGTTTCAAAGCAATAACCGCCAGGTGATTCAATTGATGAATGTAGCCGTTGTAAATACGGTGGAAATAAATGCTGATGGCGGCGCTTTTACATTTTCTTGGAGTTTGTTCATCATGCTATTGTATGCACTCATTACGTTACTAATGCTATTGTTTTTTATATTTAGTATTCATAAACTCTATCGCTTTAAGCACATATATCCGGTTGAAAAGCTTGATGATATTCTTTTTATTAATACTGATTTACAACAAGCGCCTTTTTCGTTTTTCAACAATTTGTTTTGGAAAAACACAATTGATATTACCGACTTAACCGGCCGGCAGATCTTTAAGCACGAACTCACGCATATTGAACAAAAACATAGCTGGGATAAATTGTTTTTACGCTTAACCACGCTTGTGTTTTGGATGAATCCTTTCTACTGGCTTATACAAAAAGAGCTGGGCCTGATACACGAGTTTATTGCCGATGAAAAAGCTATTGAAAACAAGAGTGCAGAAGCATTTGCACTTGTGTTGCTTCAATCGCAATATGGCAAACACATATTTTCTCCTGCGCAATCATTCAATTATTCACCTATAAAAAGACGGTTACTTATGCTTACCACATCTGCAAAAACGAGCTACAGTTATGTAAGACGCATTATGATATTGCCTTTGCTGGCAGGTACCATTATGTTATTTGCTTTTAAATTAAAAGAAAGCAGGCAACAGCAAAGTTTAGTACACACCAATACTCCATTCACTTTGTTGGTAGATGCCGGCCATGGCGGAAGTGAAGCTGGTGCAGTTGGTATAAATGGTATCATGGAGAAAGACATTAATTTATCTGTTGCTAAAAAGGTGCAGGCGTTAGCACCGGAATATGGCATTACGGTAAAAATGACGAGAACGGAAGATATAACCATGGATCAAAAAATGAGAATGGATGTGATTGAGCAGGCGCATCCAAATGCTTTTGTTTCTATACATGTGAATACTACAGAAGAGCCGCAGACCAGCAAAAATGAAGTGAGCGTGTATATAACAAGAGATGAATCCAATGCTAATTACAGGCAAAGCCGCTTACTTGGTTCCAGTTTGCTGCAAGTGGCAAAGGATGATTTTCCGGTTAGCTCCACCATAATGCAGCGCAAGGAACAAGGCATTTATGTAATAGATAAAAATCCTTATCCTGCCATTGTTGTAGAGTGTGGCTACATTAATAATGCTGATAATGTAAAACAGTTAACAGATGCAAAAAAAGTAGAGCAACTGGCAAGAGCTATTTTGCAGGGCGTAGTTGCTTACGCCAATGCAGCACCTGAAACTACAAGTGTTGTAATAACAGATACCAGTGGCAAAACGCCTTTATATTTTGTTGATGGTAAGGAAGTTTCAGCAGTTGAATTAGAAAAAATTGATAAATCCAAAATAGAATCCATTAATGTTCTAAAAGGCAGCGGCGCTATAAAGCAATATGGTGAAAGAGGTAAGAATGGCGTGGTCATCATTAATTTGAAAAATGGTGATGAAAAAAACAAAAATTCCACATCGGATAGCGTGGATATTGATTTGAGATCTAAGACCGTTACGTTTCCTCCGGAAAATATTACCATTCAGGCGGATAAAATTTTAATGAAAACAGATAGTAAAAAGCAACCCATTTTCTTTGTTGATGGGAAAGAAATGTCTAAAGAAGCGTTGCAAAAGTTAAAGCCTAATAGTATTTATTCTATGTCGGTTTTAAAAGATGAATATGCTGTAAAAAAATATGGTGAAAGGGGTAAAAATGGGCTGATAGAAATAATTACAAAGGATAAGCACGAAACAAGTACCAGTGGCACGACATTTATTACAGCGACTGCGGCCATCAGTTCAGTTACAAGTGATACTACCATCAAACCGGAAAGTAAAGCATTTCAATATGATGTAAGCTTGACAGATCCAAAATTTCCCGGTGGGGCAGAAGCCTGGAAGAATTATCTGATTAGAAACCTGAATGCAAATTTACCTAAAGAGCAGAAAGCTCCTCCCGGAATTTATACGGTTGTCGTTTCGTTTACAGTAGATACCAAGGGAAATCTGTCGGACGTAAAAGCAGAAAACGATCCCGGCTACGGAACCGGCGCAGAAGCGGTGCGTGTTATTAAAAGCGGGCCTAAATGGATTCCTGCTGTCTTAAACGGACGTGCAACTGAGGCAAAAACAAAACAAGCAATTACCTTTCGGGTGGAAGAAAGCTAAATTGTACCCTAAGATGCTAACAAAAAAGCAGCACGCTAATGGTGCTGCTTTTTTTGCATAAAAAACTTTACTAAAACTTATACTCAATCAATTCATCTCCAGCATACAGTCTCAATTCTTTTTCATTATTCTTTTCCGTCCTGCCAATAATCTTTGCGTTAATATTGAAACCTTTTGCAGTTGCAATCATCTTTTCCGCAGCCTGTTCATTAGTAAAAATTTCCAGGCGGTGACCCATGTTAAATACCTGGTACATTTCCCTGTTATCCGCGCCGGAGTTTTGTTGTATCAATTGAAAGATAGGTGGCGGTGTAAATAAATTGTCTTTAATTACTTTCATCGGTGCAGGTAAATATTTCATGCACTTTGTTTGTCCGCCGCCACTGCAATGAATCACGCCATGCAGGTCGTCAAACTGTTCTTCCAGCAACACTTTCATCAACGGTGCGTAGGTGCGCGTGGGACTAAGCAACAACTTGCCGATTGTGAATGTAGAATTATCAATAGTCAATTCATCTGTCATGCGATTTTTACCAATATACACTACCTCATCTGCCAGCGATGGTTCGTAGGTTTCGGGATAGTTTTCTTTATACCATTTACTCAATACATCATGCCTGGCGCTGGTAAGTCCATTACTACCCAAACCGCTGTTGTATGCTGTTTCGTAGGTAGCTTGGCCATAAGATGCAAAACCCACAATTACATTACCGGGTTGTATCTTTTCGTTAGTAATAATTCTCCCTTTTTGCTGTCGTGCCATCATAGTTCCATTCACGGCAATGGTGCGCACTACATCGCCTACATCCGCCGTTTCGCCGCCAAGATAGTGGATGTGTACACCAAAGCTTTTCAGCATATCAAAAAACTCCTGTGTACCATCTATCACTGCTTTCAATACTTCGCCCATAATGAGCTTTTTATTTCTATCAATAGTAGAAGAAAACAGCAAATTATCATACACACCCACGCACAACAAATCATCCAGGTTCATCGCTACTGCATCCTGCGCAATGCCTTTCCAGGTATTTACATCGCCTGTTTCTTTCCAATATAAATAGGCCAGAATACTTTTGGTGCCGGCACCATCGGCATGCATGATATTTACAAAATCAGCATCACCACCAATAAAATCGGGATACATTTTGCAAAAAGCATGTGGGTACAAGCCGGCATCCAGTTTTTGTATGGCTGCATGTACTTCTTCTTTTTGTGCCGAAACACCACGTTGCGAATAGATGCCCCCATGCCCTGAAGGGGAGTAATTAATGCGGCTATATAGATAGTTGTAAGCCATTGACCAAAAATGAATAATAAAGTAAAGGAATGGCTGCAAATGTAAGTGATGATAGATTGTTATACTTTGCTATTTCTATCTCCCTTCAGGGAAGGGGCAAAACTCTCTTTAGGGGATGCGGGCTGCATCTTATCTTTGCTTCGTTTATGCTGGTACATCGAGATTTAGCCCATTTGCCTCATTTTCGAAATGCAGTAGTGACTATCGGTACGTTTGATGGCGTACATGCCGGTCATCGCAAAATTATTGAGCAGTTGAAGAGCGAAGCTGAAAAAGTACATGGCGAAACGGTTATTATTACTTTTCATCCGCATCCGCGAAAGGTGGTGCGCGAGGGGCAATTAGCCGTTCCTATCCTTACTACCTTACCCGAAAAAATTACTTTGCTGCAATCGTTGGGTATTGACCACTTGGTGGTTATTCCTTTTGATGCGGCTTTTTCAAACCAGGGTGCCGAAGAATATATTCAACATTTTTTATGGGAAAAATTCCATCCGCATACCGTTATTATCGGCTACGACCATAAGTTTGGCAAGGGGCGCTGCGGCGATTATCATTTGCTGGAAAAGTATGGCAAACAACTGGGTTTTGAAGTAAAGGAAATACCGGAGCATGTGTTGAATGAAGTAATTATTTCTTCTACACGCATTCGTGAAGCCCTGCTGAAAAGTGATGTGGCAGCGGCAAATAAATTCCTGAGCTATACTTATTTTTTTGAAGGGTTAGTAGTAATGGGCAATCAATTGGGCAGAACCATTGGTTATCCAACTGCCAATTTAGAAATAGCAGATAAAGAAAAACTGATTCCCGGTAATGGGGTGTATGCAGTAGAGGCGGAAGTTGTGCGCAATGGGCATGTGAGTGATGTGTCGTCAGTTGTGAGTGATTTAGGCACTAATTTACCACTTACCACTCCTCACTCTCTCAAAGGCATGATGAACATTGGTGTGCGTCCTACTGTTGATGGCACTAAGCGCACAATTGAAGTAAACCTGTTTGATTTTGATAAAGATATTTACGGGCAAACATTACGTGTTTTTATAAAACATTACATCCGTGGCGAAGTAAAATTCAGTGGTTTGGATGCATTAAAAGCACAACTGGCAGCAGATAAACAGCAAGCTTTAAAGTTGTTAAACAGCGAAGAATAAAACAGTATAGTTTTCAACAAATCCTTTGTGTTTCTCTGTGTCTTTTGTACTTCTTTAATTCCAAAATAAATCAACTCACCATTTTTACTACCAATTCCTTCATCAAATCCGCATCTTCAGTGCCTGCATTATCTATACCAATACTTCGCAAATTGTATTGATGCAATAGCAACAACACTTTTTCCACTCCATTATAGCCGTACAAATTGAAGGTTTGCAACGCCTGCTTCGCAGCATAAGGATTATTATAAAATAAAGACGCCACTTTCTTTTCACTCCTGTCTTCCATGCCATACATTGAATATACTTTGCTGAAATAATTGTACAGCGTTGGTAAAATCAGTTGTATAGGACCGGCTTTAGGGTTTGATTCAAAATACTTGATGATGCGAATAGCTTTAGGCACATCTTTTCTGCCCAACGCATCCTGCAACTCATATACATTAAACTCCTTGCTGATGCCGATGTATTCTTCAATATCTTCTTCCGTAATGTTTTTTCTGCCTTTCAGGTTTATTTCCAGCTTATCAATTTCATTGGCAATGCGCGACAAATCGCTGCCAATATTATCAGCCAGCATATTCAATCCCTTTTGGTTGATGCTTAAACCTTGTTGTTGTATGTATTGACTTATCCAGCCAGGCAGTTCATAATCACGCAGCTTTGCAGTACTTAAAAATTCCCCATTTTTCTTAAGTGTTTTGGCAAATTTGGTACGTGCATCTACTTTTTTCTCTTTATAGCTTACCACCAAAATAGTAGATGACAGCGGCTTTTCTACATAACCTTCCAGCTTTTCAATATCTTTCATTTGTTGCGCTTCTTTCAGCAGCACTACTTGCCTTTCGGCAAACATCGGGTAGCGGCGGCAGGCATTTACCACAGCCGCCCAATCGGCATCACGACCATAAAAAACAGTAAGGTTGAAGCCGGTTTCGCTTTCCGGTAAAAGCTGGTGCTCTGCATAGTTCATTACCACATCTATAAAATAAGGTTCTTCGCCTTCCAGCCAGTAGATGGGCTTAAAACGTTTGTTTTTCCAATCGGCAATGATACTTTCGGCAGACATAGTGGGCAAATATAAGCGGGATATGGATGATGTGAAAGATGTTGTGCCTTCTTATTTCCGTGTATGAATGTACCGGTTTTTTAACCAATTACATTCCTTTCAAACCTGTTTAATCAAAAGCCATTACTTTTAACTTATTCACTTATTGCTTTGTTTATGAAAAAAACAGTATTGCTCTCCGGTTTTATTTTTTGTATGCTTTCTGTCTCTGCGCAACTTCTTTCTCCCCGGCAGTTTTTGGGTTATCCTGTAGGTACGCACTTTACACTAGGTTATAAAATTGATGATTATTTTAGTGCAGTTGCTACCGCTAAACCCAACATGGTAAAGGTGGAAAAATATGGACAAACATACGAGGGAAGGGATTTAATACTGGCTTACATTGGCTTGCCCGAAAACCTGCAACGACTGGAAGAAATACGCAAGAATAACCTACGCATTACCGGCATGCTGAAAGACAATATTGCACCTCAAACTACTGGTGTGCCTGCTATTTTGTGGCTCAGTTATAATGTGCATGGCAACGAGCCTTCGTCGGCAGAAGCAGCAATGCTTACCTTATATGCATTGGTGAGTGACAGCAATACACAAACAAAGGATTGGCTGAAAAACCTGGTTGTGGTAATAGACCCGATTGAAAACCCCGACGGGCACGACCGGTATGTAAACTGGTACAACTCCACAGTGGGTGTACAATTTAATGCCGACCCGCAAGCGCGTGAGCATCGGGAGCCTTGGCCGCAAGGTAGAACCAACCATTACAATTTTGACCTTAACCGTGATTGGGCCTGGCAAACGCAACTGGAAACACAGCAACGGCTAAAAAAGTACCAGGAATGGATGCCGCAGGTGCATGTGGATTTTCATGAGCAAGGCCCTAATTCGCCCTATTATTTTGCACCGGCAGCCGAGCCTTACCATGAAGTGATAACGCAATGGCAGCGCGACTTTCAGGTGATGGTTGGTAAAAACAATGCTAAGTATTTTGATGCCAATGGCTGGCTCTATTTTACCAGAGAAGAGTTTGATTTGTTTTATCCCTCTTATGGCGATACCTATCCTTTGTACAGTGGCGCTATCGGTATGACCTACGAGCAAGGCGGTATTGGTGCGGGCTTAGGCATTCGGTTGGAAGATGAAGACACTTTAACGCTGGCTGACCGTATAATGCACCATTACACAACCAGTATGGCTACTATAGAAACTGTTTCAAAGAATGCAAAAAGGTTGGTAAGTGAGTTTAAGCAGTTTTACGACAATTCGGTAAATGCGGTAAATGCACCTTACAAAACCTATGTGATGACTTCGAAAGATATTAATCAGTTGCAGGAGATAGCTGCTTTGCTGGATAAAAATCACATCAGGTATGGCATTACCAACGCAAAAAACTTCCACGGTTATAACTATTTTACCGGCAAAGAGGAAGCTTATAAAGAGGAAGGCTTTCAGCTTGCTATCTCCGCTTTTCAACCGCGAAGCACCTTATTGCGGGTATTATTTGAGCCTAAAAGTTTCCTGGAAGATTCGGTTACATACGATATTACTGCATGGTCGTTACCGTATGCTTATAACATTAAAACGTATGGCATAAAAGACAAATTGCCGGTAGGCGGCAGCTTACCAACAACAAACATTACGCGTGCAGAAAGTAATTACGGTTTGCTGATTCCCTATACTTCGTTCAATGCCAGCCAGGTATTGGCTTACCTTTTATCGCATGGTGTAAAAGTACGTTTTACTGATAAGGCTTTCACCTACAATGGTAAAAACTATAGTGCCGGTACGCTCATTGTTTTGCGTGGCAATAATGTAAACAACTGGAATGCTGTAGTAAACGATGCCTGCAGTAAATACAATATACAGGCAATACCTGTAGAAAGTGGCTTTGTGGAAAAAGGTTCTGATTTTGGCTCGGGAGATGTACAGTATATTCACGCGCCAAAGGTAGCCATGCTTACCGGAGGGCAGGTTGATGCTGGTGCTGCCGGCGAAGTGTGGCACTTATTTGACCAAACGCTGCAATATCCCATAACGTTGCTAAATGCAGATGATCTTAATCGTTTGGATATAAGTAAGTACAATACACTCATTTTTCCGGCTGGCAGCTATACAATTCTAAGCAACAGAAACGTACAGGAAAAACTGCATCAGTTTGTGCTGTACGGCGGTAAGATAATAGCGATGGAAGATGCGGTGGTGCAATTGGCAAAAAATGGCTGGGATATTTCCATACGCGAAAATCAGTTGGATTCTGTTGCTTCCGACAGTGATTACACTGCATTGAGAGTATATGGCAGCCGCGAAAGAAGCGACTTGAGCCAGACAATCATAGGTGCCATTTACCAGTTGGATATGGATACTACACATCCATTGGCTTACGGGTATCCCAATTTCTATTACACGCTTAAAAGCAACAGCAGCATAGTTAATTTTTTGAAAGATGGATGGAATGTAGGGGTTATTAAAAAAGCAGCTTATACTGCCGGTTTTGTAGGCAGCAAACTAAAGCCCCAACTGAAGGATGCGATGGTATTTGGCGTACAAAACGAGGGCGAGGGCAGTATGGTATATCTTACCGAAGATCCATTGTTCCGCTTGTTTTGGCAAGGTGGCAAAATGTTGTTTTGCAATGCCGTTTTCCTGGTGGGTCAATAATGTCTGAACCGGGATTTTATGGGATTAGTGGGATGGATGGGATAAATAGTAGCTATATCTTCTCATTAAGTTGTTCTAAATCATATTTATAAAATATATAAACTGCGATGTGTTCCTCTGTGTCTTACTCTTTTTACTCTGTGGTTCAAAAAAGGGTACTCGCATAAAGAACGAAGCACCAGTGATTCCCTTCATTTTTAAATAAAAGCCCCTTTCACTTTTATCCATAAAAAAATCCTATAAGGTATTGAACACCATACAGGATTTAAACATTTCAAAAAGTTTTGCGGGGGTAAATTACCGGTTTGTTTCGTCGTGACCCAATTGCTTAACCAGCTTATTATAAATACCCAACAGCAGGAAGGGAGCAGCCCATTGACCAACAAAAAGACTCTCTTTTTTGTAAGAAGTAAATTGCAATATAGCCGATGCCGCCATTGAGCCTAATGCAGCCCACAAAAATACGTCGGAAGGAATTTTGGCAGTTTGCTCTTCAATAGCTGTAGCTACTTTGCCTTCCTTGTGTTCAAGATTAAAATCGGTGTTCATAAGTTACCTCCATGGTTTTATAGCGATAAGCATTCAAGTTTCTTGCCAAAGAAATGGCTCACCACTTGTTTTAAAAACTATGCCTTCAGGCTAAAACTTGTCGGGAATGGCTTTCTGTATTACACTTCTATAAGTATCCAGGTCTTTATTCTCGTTGAGTAGCCTGAAGTTGGACGGGCTTATCATCAAAAAGCCGTATTTATCGGCGGTAAGCCAGGGCAAGATGCGACCCGCCGTTTGTGGCTTCGTTTTATCTATATAATCCAATGCTGCTGCGGCATCGGTAAACGGGCCAATCAGCATTATATTGTAGCGGTCATCCAGCTTTACAGAACTGGTATTGATTGTTTGGTTGTAAAACGTTTGTTTATTATAACGGTTAAATGCATTCCTGGCTTCGGTAGCATACACCGGCGCTACTTTATCCAGCACCAGCGCCACGTACTGCGAGTCGGCAGCATTAAAGGAGAACGTTTTAGCCACTTCCGGTGCTTTTACCGCAACTGTATCTAAATTTACTGCCACTGGTTTGTTCGCCGGTTTGGAAATTACAGAATCGGGTTTCTTGTACTCCACCGATTGTTTGATGGGAGCTTCTACCGGTGTAGTATTTACTAAAACAGTACTGGTAGTAGTATCTACGTTCCGCTTGATTTGCAGTTTGGTAAGATAGGCTTCTATCTGTGGGCGCCGCCTGATGACATCTGCCATTGTTTGGGCTTTTTCTACCAGCGGTGAGGAAGGAAACTGATCCTGCAGGTTTTGCAGTTGCTTCAGCGCACTGCTGTCTTCCCGCTGCGAAACATAATAAATAGATTCAATGTACAGCAATTGCGGGGTCCAATAGCTATTTCCATACTGGCTGTCGGCTATTTCTTTTTGCTTTTGAGCTTCATTAAAATTGCCTTCAATAAACGCGTTATATATTTTTTCGTATTGCTGTGTAGCAGGCGATTTTTCACTTGATTCTGAGGGTGCTATGCTGCCGTTTTTCAGTTTTGCCAGCCATTGTCCATTACGGTAATCTCTTTGTAAAACGGCTAAGGCAGAGTCTGCGCTGGCTCTTTTACCTAATCTATTATAGCAATAATATAAGTTGAAAAGCGATTGCTCACGATACTCACTCGAATCGGTTACTGTATTCATCTGCTGATACATCTCAATAGCAGCCGGAAAGTTTTGCAGTTCGTTTTGAAATACTTCCCCACTGTGGAAATATGCTTTTGCTATATTTTCATTGGATTGTTGCAGCTTTTCGGGTGTTAAAGGCAGTCCGGCTTCCAGGTCTTCAATAGAGTTGGCCATTGCAGGGGCTGCTTCTTCTCCATTCTCATCACCATTCTCCGCATCAGTACTGTCTGTGTCCCCATCCGGCGAGCCGGGCTGTTGCATCGCCATCCTGGTAATATCGCTCTGGCGGCGCCAGTTATCTACATTCGGCCGGTTGCCCCATTGTTGCCTGAATGCACCAAAACCGCTGCTCTTGAGGGCAGTATTATTAAAATACCAGTCTTTGGACGCCGCTGTATTATCAAACAAATTTGCCTGTGTTTGCAATTGTACTGCAGGATTGATGTTGGGCGTATTGTCCTCGTCTTTCAATCCCTGGCTGCGGCGTATCTGCCGCAGTGTTTTTTTCAGGTAAGCAGTACGTTGCGCTTCGGGCATAGCCGCTACCTGCTGCAAACTATCTTCCTTATCTACAGCAGTAAGATAACCTGCAATGCTTGCCATTGCCGGCTGCCGGGTGCTTAACCGATCCATCTCCAATGAATCGCTTAGGTTGCCTGCAGCTTGCGTACTGTCGTAAAAGTTATGGGCATTCATCCATTTGCGCTGGTTGTATTCCACATCGGCAAGCAACAAAAAGGATTTGCTTCTTTGGTCGGGATTATCCACATTATTTGCTATGCTTTTCTTTAGCAATGCAATGGCTTCATCGTTGTTGCCAAGTTGTAGTTCTACCTGCGCTGCGGCATAATAGATAATATCGCGGTATAGCACGTATTTATCTTTTTTAGCCATACGCAGCAGCGCATCCAGCTTTTGCTGCGTAGTGGCACCAGTGCTATCGTTACCTATATTAATGCTGTTGAAATAGGCATTCACTTCCATAATGGGATCTGGTGTATGGTCGGCACAGCGGTTGAAGTATTTTACTGCTTCTTCATCATTGCCGGCAAGATGATACATTTGCGCCATCAGGTATTCCCAGCGCGCTTTTTCCAATTGATTGTTAGCATTGTCCAGCGCCTCACCGAGGTGTGTAGCAGCACTGTCGTATCTTTTTTGGTTATAAAATAAATAAGCCAATGCTTCGTGCAGGTCGGGTTGCAATCGCTCCGGAAATTTGGGGTCGTTGCGCAATATTTCCAGCAAACCGCCGGCACGTCCGGCATTCCCGGTTTCTATGCTGGTACGCGCCATCCATAAGAAGTTTTCGTTGCGGCTGGGTGGCGTTACGGCAGTTTTATGCCATACATCTGTTTTTTCCTTTGTCGCAATCGTCAGCTCGCCTTTATTGGTAGCATTGCTGCCGATGGGCAAATTATAGCCATCGTCCTTTGGTCCCCACGCATAGTTCACATACTGAAAAGCGTTCATAGCAGAATCGAAATTCTTGCGATAGAAGTAGGCTTTACCCAGCAAAAAATATAAGTTATCAATCCAGTCGTTGCGCAGGTCGTGGAGCAACACGCCGGCGGTACAGTGGTAAATAACAGAATCTATATCGCTGCCACTTTGTGCAGTAGTATTGAGCGAATAATTGTAAAAGGGAAGGAGTTTTGTATAATCGTCTTTGTTGGCTGCTTTGGCGCGTGCCACAATATCGTTGAGAAGGGCATTGGCATTAAAATAATAATTGTAATGTGTGTACATATTCTGCAAAGCATGCCTTACCGGACCAAACTTTTTGGTGTCACTTTGCTCGGCAGGCAGGGTTCGGTTTTCGTATTTGCCGGGTTTCTTCAGGGTAATAGTAGTGCCTTTCTGTGCCTGCGACAGCCAACAGATCATTAGGAACAGCCAACATAAACTACTTTTTAGTACCAACTGCTTCATGCAATAACTTTCTCGTATAATAACTGTAAAGCAAACAAAAATATTTTACAAACCCTATTTTCAGGTATTATTAATTCCTGATTGGGGAGGAGTTCTCCCGCACTAAACCAATGTTTTATAAACAGAAGCATACCAGAGCTTTATAACAAGTATTATTTTTCTTTTTCGGGGAGAATAGAAATGTTTTGGAAAGATGCTTAATGGAACAGTTTGATTTTGAAATCACTTTTATCCTTGTCATGCTGAGCATGTCTTACCTGCTATACAGGCTGTGGAAGGCGGGAAGAAAAATTTACCTTATCAATACTACGGTGCCTTTGTAGTGATATACTTCGCCGGTGGCGCAAACAATAGATGCTATATACACGTACGTGCCGGGAGCTACCGCTTTACCTTTAAAGGTACCATCCCAGCCGGCATTTTCATCGTAGGCGCTCATGTTGGTACGTTCAAACAACATTTGACCATCCCGGTTAAATATAGCAAAGCGGTTAATTTGTTTAATCCCACTCCCTCTAACGTTAAAACGCTCATTAATTCCATCACCATTAGGCGTAAATGCCGATGGAATTTGTATCAGACTTTGCTTACACAATACGTTTATCTGCACACTATCTTTTGCCACACAACCGTATTCATTATTTACCTGCACTACATACGTTATGTTAGCCTGCGGTATGCTTACCGGCGAAGGACAATTGCTGCAGCTTAAATACATCTCCGGTTGCCAGTTCCAGCCGGTTACATCGGGGCTGGTGGTAGGTGCAAGTGTTACCGGTGAGCCGGCAAAAGTGCTGATATTATTACCGGCATTTACAGTTGGCAATTCAACAATGCGCACTTCGGTAATAGCCGTATCGGTAAAGCAGTGGCTGCTATCGTAGCCTACCACTTTATAGGTTTGAGCAGTGGTAGTATTAATAGCCGGGTTGGAAGTATTGGTGTTACTCAGTCCGCTGCCTTCAATCCATTGGTATATGTCGGCGCCCGATACATTTAATTGCGCACTGCTGCCGCGACATACATACAGGAGCGGCATGGCAGTTATTGCAAACCGTTGTACTACCCGCACCATTACCGAATCGGTATTTACACATCCATTACTGTTGGTCACAGCCACTTTATACAACGTAGTGCTATCGGGCGCTACGAACGGATTGGCAATGGTATTATCGTTTATACTTTTATTGGGTGTCCATTTGTAACTAATACCATCGTGCGCCGTTAATTGCACAGATTGACCTGCACAGATTTGCGGCCGCACAGGTTGTAAATTAACAAGGGGTTTGGCATATACCGTAAGCGGGCTATAAGCAGTATCGTAGCAGCCGTTTTCATTTACCACCAGCATTACCGGATCGGTGCCGGAGTGTATAAATTGCTGCTGCGCAGGTTTTTGTTCTGCGGAAGTGCTGCCGTTGGGGAAATGCCATTCCCAGGTAAGGGAGTTGTTGGATATATCAGCGCTGCCAATAAAATTGCCCCAATCATCCTGGCACAGCGATGCGGGACCTTTGATGCCCGCCTTAGGTGTTGGATTTACTACAATATCAACGCTGGTTTCAGCGGCGCAGCCATAGGGCGAGGCTGCACTCAATGTTACCGGGTAAGTACCGGTTTTGCTGTACAGGAAAGCCGGGCTTTCTGTGTTTGCAGTATCTTTTACTTTGCCGGTGCCAAAACTCCAATGGTATTGTAATGGCACTTTTGCCACATCTTTTGCCACACTTATTATATCCGGCGTAAACAAAACAATGGATGAATCGCACACAACTTCGGGCCTGGTCTGTATGGCAAGATGCAACGTATCAATAATAATAGGTTTTTCGAGGAAAAAAGGAAAAGAGCAGTTGTTGCTGTCTTTTACAATCAGCGATGGCGTGTACATACCTGGCGTGAGATAGTTGTGTACTGCAAAAGTATCGGCAGCACCGGTAAGCGTACCATCACCAAAATCCCATGTATAAGATGTAGCGTTTGATGCCTGTGCAGTAAGCATAATGGGTTGTGCACCGCACACAAATTGCTTATCTGCTCTTAGCGTAGCATACGGACCCTGGATGGTAATATATTGAAAAACAGAATCCACCGTTCCATCCCTGAAATAGCCATACAATGTTACCTTGTATTTGCCGGGTTTATTATAGGTGTGTTGTGGAACACCATTATTGCCAATGGTAGTGCCATCTCCAAAATCCCAACTGATGCTGCTGGTATTTACAGTAGTGCTGGTAAATGTTGCTACTATGGGTGGGCAACCGCTGCCCGGATTGACGAACTCAGTAGTATAGGTAAAATTAAGATTGAGGTTTTTTACATACAACAATTGTACAGCGGTATCGCTGCATGTTGTAAGGTTATCTCTTGCTATCAGCATCACGGTATCTACACCGGTTGTTGCATAGTGGTGTACAGGAATAGAATCCCGATAAACATTCTTAATGATTGTGCCATCACCAAACATCCAGGTAAATGCGCTGTTGTTGTAGTTGTTGGTATCGCTGATCACAGAGCGATTATAAAAATAAACATTTGAATCTGGCAAAACCGGGTTTTCCGACATCTCAAAAGCTGCCAACGGAAAGTTTGTCCTGATGGTGTGCTGTGCAGTATCGGTGCAGCCGGTTTTATCTGTTACTCTAAGCAATATATTGTACGTTCCGGGCGTTTGGTACTGATAATCAAATGGATTGCTGTTTATTTTTGCAGTAGTATTGCCATCGCCAAAATTCCACTCCCATTTAACAATAGCAGCGCCATTGCTACTTTTAGAAGTATCTGTAAAAGTGAGCGGATCTTTAAAACAGTTGTCATTGTTCTGTATTTCAAACCCTGCTTTTGGCCCTTTTATTTTTATAGGGATATAATTGGTGGTATCCAGACAATTAAAATAATAAGAAGTAGTAATAATACGCAAGTCTTTTTTTGTATTATCTAAATCAGTTAAATCCAGATGAAAGGTATTGCGCCATACATCGTCAGGAGAAGTATAGGTGCCTGCAAATAAACTGCTGTCCCGGTACTGCGCATAGAGCATATTGTAGTCGTGGTTAAAACCAAAAAATACAGCAGCGGGATTGGTTTCTACATCAGATACAACCAGCGGCAGGTTATCACTGCCGCAAAGCTCTGTAAGTGTAGAAGTTAAAACCGGCGATTGCCTGAGCAAGACAAATGTATTTACAGAATCTGTTACGGTGCAGTTGCCGCTTTTTGCTGTTAGTTTAACGATATACGTACCACTTTTGGAATACGTATGCTGAATAATTTGTTGCGGGCTATTGTATGTGTAAGCTGGTGTACCATCACCAAAGTCCCAGCTCCAGTTAGTTGCTTTTGTTGTATCCTCATAGGTAACCAGGCCACGGGTGCCTTCGCAGGTGTGTGCCTGGTTGTGGATATTGGGGAAAGGTGGCAGCACCGTAATATAATCTTTTTTAGTAACGGTATCGCTGCAGCCTTCTTTAGTAATAACCAATGAAACCGTAAACGTAGAATCGTACCTGTATTGGTGTGATTGATCAATAGTGCCGGGACGATAGCCCGGCTGATCGCCAAAATTCCAGAAATAGTTGCCATCCAGATTGCTGCCTGTTACATTAAAGCTCACCGGCGTACTGCCGCACACCGTAGTGCCGGGCACAGCAGTAAAGTCAAATTTTGGTCTGGGCGTAACGTGTACCGTATAAGTAGCCACGCCGCTGCAGCCATCGGCAGTTTTGTAATTGAGGATAACCTGATAATCGCCCGGCTGCTTAAAAACATGCTCTGGCGTTTTATCGGTTGTGGTAGGTGTGTTATCACCAAAGTTCCAGACGGTTTCTTTTATTACCTGCGATGAAAGGGCTGAAAAAGTGGTGGTTAAACTATCACACCCATATTGCCCCGCCGAACTATGAATATCTGCACTCACTTTTTTAATGGTTATTGGTTGTACTATTTCGGCGGTGCAACCGGCAGCATTAGTAGTGCGCAGCCATGCATAGTAAGTACCATCGGCAGTATAGGTGTAGGAGGTAGCCGATGTAAAATTGGTTGGTTCAAAATTGCTGTTTGTGGTATTATCCACATCCCATTCCCACTTTGTGATGTTTGCTGTTGTATCTTTAAATTGTACAGTTGTCGGGGCACCGCATGTATTTTGTATATTCACCACAAAGCCGGTTATGGCTGGTTTTTCCAGTACAGTGATGTTTTTTATAGCGGTGTCTTTACAAGTGCCAAAAACATCTATCAATTGTACTGTATGCTGCCCTGCTGTAAAGCTGTAAGAAAACTGGCTGGAATCTATACTGAATTGTTGCCCATCTACTATCCATAACTGCTGTGTGTAAGAAGTAGGCTGCGGGTTGCTTATATCAGTAAAGGTTATGTTGGTGTGCTCGCATGCCAGTGCCGGTACTTCAAAATCAGCATTGTAGTTGGCTACATTAATGTAGGCCGGCATTGCCGTATCTGCTGTGCAGCCATCGCTGTTGGTTACTTCCAGCTTTACGTTGTAAGTGCCTTTACTGCTGTACAGGTGTTCAGGCACTTTGTCTATTGAAGTCTGTCCGTCTCCAAAATCCCAATGGTAGCTGAGCGTGCCCTCACCGGTGCTGTTGTTGATAAAAGTGACCGCATCATTTACCGTACACAATACCGTTTGCGAGGCGGTAAAAGCCGGATTAACAGAGGGAAGCACTTGTATCAAATCTGTCTTTTTTGCGGTACTGTAACAGCCAAAACTATTAGTCACCGTAAGGCTGGGCGAAATAGTTGCTGCCGATTGGTAAGTATGCACCGTTTCCTGTGTGCCAGATGCTGTAGCACCATCGCCGAAGTCCCAGAAATAGCTTGCAATAGTACCATCACCGGGTGTGGAGTTGCTGGTAAAAGTAACCGGCAGCGGTGCACAACCGTTTAATGTATTTGCCGAAAAATCAACCAGAGGTTTTTTATATACTGTAATGGTTGTGCTTTTGGTGTAGGTTTGATTGTTATCTGTTACAGTAAGTGTTACGGTATAATCATGCTCGTCTTTGTATTGTGCGCCTACACTGTCTTTTAAAGCAGAAGAATTGCCATTGCCAAAGTCCCAGTTGTAAGTAGCATTTGCAGAAAAACCAGTGGAAGTGTTTGTAAAAATGACCGATAAAGGGGAACAGCCACTGGTGGGTGTTGCTGTAAAATCAGCCGTTTGTGCTGCCGCCATAAAGCTTATGATCACACAAGCTATCAGGCAAACAAAGTGTTTCAGCCATTCCTCTGCACGCACCATACAAACAGTTAATTGTGTTGATTGTTATTGTTGATATTGATAGAAAAATACTGTGGGTACGTATCCTTTTACGAAGGGATAAAAGTAGTATTTAATCCCTTATAAGCTTTAAAATATTGATGTAAAACAGTTGTTTGGTAAGCGAAGCACGCATTAATAGTTTAATATCGTAAGTGGCTTATTGCTATTGTAAAAAGCTTTTACGCAAACGTGTTATTACTCTATTTTTTTCAACAACATTTCTTTTTCCACATTATTTTACCGGCATCACACAAGTATTTAAAATGCTACCATAGTGTGCAAAAATCTTTCCAGCTTTTTTATTTGCAACGCCTGCTTGCCGCTTTTCCTTGTAAAATTTTTCCTGCCATTTGACTATAAAAATGTACAATTATTTTTCCTGCTGTTGCTTATTTTAATTTGGTGCGTTTTATGTGGACTTACTATCTCATTACCAATCAATAAATAAAAAATTTATGTTCGATCAAATTTTAAATTTAGTGAAAGAGCATCTTGACAACAATCCGCAGGTAGCTAATGCTGTACCTGCCGATAAAGCAGATGCCGTACACAAAGAAGTAGCGAGCCAGATAACAGACCATTTGAAAAATGCGGCCGGCACAGCGCAGGGTGGCATTGGCGGACTACTATCAAAGTTTACCGGTGGTGTGGAATCGGGCAGTACCGCTACCAGTGCTATCACCGGAGGATTAGCAGCCAGTTTGGCAAGCAAGTTTAATTTACCACCTGCTGTAGTTGGTGCTATAGCCGGTGCTGTTCCGGGCATTTTGCAAAAGTTTGCACATAAAGCCATGGACCCAAACGATCATAGCATTTCGCTCGATAGCATTAAAGATTCTTTATCGGGTATGACCGGCGGCTTGGGCAATATGTTTGGCTTTGGTAAATAAATATGAAAAATCAGCTACCGTAAAGCAATTTTATAAAACACAATAGCATCTCTTATTTCAATAAGAGTCATATTGTTATGTTTTTTATTGCAGTTCATTCATTCTTTTCTGCCATTCATCCTCCTTTTCTGTTCGTAAATCCGAATCTGCTTTTCATCCGCTGCTTTCCTATTGCATCTTTGACTAAACAAAAAAAACTAAACCCTTTTAAAATTATGACAGCAGAAACACTCGCCTTGCCGAGAAAGAAACGTGAACTTCGCAGCCACCATTTTGATTCTACTATCTGGAACCATTTTAATTTCAGAGCAGACGACATTATCATTGCAACATATGGAAAATCGGGCACTACCTGGATGCAGCAAATTATTTCGCAGCTTATTTTTAATGGTGTGCCCGATGTAGATGTTTCTAATATGTCGCCCTGGCTCGATCTTCGCATACCCGAAGCCCACATAAAGCTGGATGCACTGGAAAGCCAAACGCATCGCCGTTTTGTTAAAACACACCTACCGGTAGATGCACTCGTTTTTTCTGAAAAAGCCAAATACATTTACATCGGCCGGGATGGCAGAGATGTAGTGTGGAGTTTATATAACCATCACGCCAATGGTAACGAACTATTTTACAAGTTAATCAATGAAACTCCAGGAAGGGTAGGTCCAAAACTGGAAAAACCAACACCCGATATTGCGCAGTATTTCCGTGATTGGATGGATAAAGATGGCTATCCTTTTTGGCCTTTTTGGGAGCATATCCGTAGCTGGTGGAGCATACGTCATTTACCCAATGTAATGCTGGTACATTTTGCGCAGTTGAAAGAAAACATGCCCCGCGAGATTGAGAAAATAGCTAACTTTCTGGAGATTGATATTGATGAAAATAAATGGAACGATATATTAAAGCATTGCAGTTTTGATTACATGAAAAAGAATGGTGCCAAAACTGTTCCACTGGGCGGTGCAGCATGGGATGGCGGCTCTGAAACCTTCATTAATAAAGGCACCAATGGCAGATGGAAAGATATACTGACTAAGGAAGATAATGAGCGTTATGAACAAATGGCTGTTGAGCAATTAGGTGAGCAAGTTGCAAGGTGGCTGGCAACCGGCCAGTAATTGTTTAATTTCGTTTTGCATTTGGAATTGACCTTATTCAAATATCATAGTAACCATACACAAACAAGCAGTCGATTATATATAACAAAGGCTCGTAATCATGCGAGCCTTTTTAGTTTATTAAGATAATAGAACGTATTTGTAATCGTAAAACTAATGTAGTAGCCAATACACATAAGCAGCCAAAAGTGCACCTATGATTGGCGCAATAACCGGAATCCAGCTATATGCCCAATCGCTATCTCTTTTATTTTTGATAGGTAAAATGGCATGCATGATACGTGGACCTAAATCCCTTGCCGGATTAATAGCATAGCCTGTTGGGCCGCCAAGGCTTAAACCAATACCTAATACAATTAGCGCAACCGGCAACGCGTCCAAAGAGCCTAAGCTATCCGATGGTGGTATGATATACAAAACGGCTAACATAAAAATAAAAGTGCCTATTGTTTCAGTAATAAAATTATGTGTTGCATTACGGATAGATGGTGCGGTGCAAAACACAGCCAGTTGGGTAGTAGCATCAGGGGTTTCATCAAAATGCTGCTTGTAAGACAGCCACACCAGGAGGGCGCCTGCCATAGCGCCCAGCAGTTGTGCGGCAAGGTAAACCGGTACCTGATCCCAGGGCAATTTGTGCAAAGCGGCAAGCGCCAGCGTAACCGCCGGATTGAGGTGCGCGCCGCTGTCCTTGGCTGCGATCAGCACACCGGCAAATACAGCAATGGACCAGCCAAAAGTAATAGCTGTCAGACCGCCACTAAAGCCTTTGGTTTTAGCTAATACAACATTAGCTACTACCCCATCGCCCAGCGTGAGCAGTACAGCAGTACCTATAAATTCGCTTACAAAAGGAGTCATATTCAGTTTGGTTTTTGATATGCAGTTATTAAAGTGATTAGTTATTATTCCTTATAATTCATGCATCCGCCAGGCGATATTGATTGGCTAATTGCGTGAATGTTGTAATCTCGTCTTGTACCCATTGTTCATCTCGCTGTAGCAGATTGGCCATTTGTTGTGCTACAATAGGTGCAACTGTACTTGCTATGGTAGCATTTAAAAATAATATTCTTGTCCTTCGTGCCAATACATCTTCTACTTTTATTGCCATTTCTTCTGTTACAAAATATTGAATGTCTTGTGCTGTATAATGAAAACCGGCATGTAAAAAATCTTTGCTGTTAGTTGCTGCTTCTATACGTGACGCCTGAATAGAAAGCTGCCTGGTAATACAAGTCTTTTGTGGAAGCTGTGCAATTTGAATAGCTTTATCAATTACATCTTCTGCCATCTTGCGGTAAGTAGTCCATTTACCGCCACTTACTGTTATAAGCCGGCTTTTTGAAACTAAGATGGTGTGATCTCTGCTCAATAAGGAAGTAGTAGCGTTACCGCCTTTCTTTATTAAAGGCCTTAATCCAACAAACACGCTTCTGATTTCTTTTCTTGTAATTGTTTTAGTTAAATATCTATTTGCATGGTGCAGTATAAAGCCAATTTCTTCTTCCAGAGGTTTTGGCTCGATGCTAATATGTTTGACAGGTGTATCGGTAGTGCCGAGTATAACTTTGTTATGCCACGGTACGGCAAATAGTACGCGTCCATCATCTGTTTTTGGAATCATCAAAGCATTATTACCAGAGAAGAAATTCCTATCCACCACTACATGTATGCCTTGCGATGGCGCAATGAGATTGTCTTTGTGTGGCTCATCCATTTGCATTACGGCATCGGCAAAAACGCCGGTAGCATTAATGAATGTTTTGGCTTTTACTGTATAAGCGTTGTTGTTTATTTCATCTTTTATTACAACAGCAGTAATGCGGTTATCTTGTTTAATAAATGATTGTGCTTTGCAATAATTAATCGCCGTTGCGCCTTGCTGAATGGCTGTTTTGGCTAAGTCAATTGCCAGTCGCGCATCATCAAACTGTCCATCATAATACAGGATGCCACCTTTCAATTTTTCATCATTAATACCTGGTAATTCCTGCAATGTTTTTCTTTTATTCAGCCATTTTGTTTTGCCTAAGGATAGCTTGCCTGCCAACAATTGGTACATTTTTAAACCAATACCATAAAACCATTTATCCCACCAACTATACACTGGCACAACAAAAGCCATAGTTGATGTTACATGCGGTGCATTGCGCAGTAAATAAGCTCTTTCGCGCAATGCCTCTTTTACCAGCTTGATATTTCCTTGTGCCAGATAGCGCACGCCGCCATGCACCAGTTTGGTAGAGCGTGAAGAAGTACCCTTTGCAAAATCGTGTTGTTCTACCAGCAATGTTTTAAAACCTCTGCTTGCCGCATCTACCGCACAGCCCAAACCGGTAGCGCCACCGCCAATAATAACGATGTCCCATTGGGGCGTTTGCTGTAGCTGAGTGAGCATTTGGTCGCGAAGCATAGGTGTGAGTGCCCCATCCCTAACCCTTCCCCACAAGTGGAGTAAGGAATAGAAAAGGTATATTGTGGTTTAAAAAAGTAAGATGCATTGTTGAATATTTTACCGTCGTAATAATTAAGTACGCAAGAACATTTATCCACCCATATCATTTGCCCAGGCTTGTGCAGCACGGATGGCACGCTGCCATTCACGCGACCATTCCTCCCGCTGTGTATCCGTTGAGTAAGGCTGAAATACAGTATCCGCTTGCCACTGCTGTTGTATTTCTTCCAGATTTTGCCAGTAACCCACTGCCAGTCCCGCGAGATAAGCTGCGCCTAATGCCGTGGTTTCGGTAATTTTTGGGCGAATAACCGGCGTGCCCAGTAAATCGCTTTGAAACTCCATTAACAGGTTATTGACAGTAGCACCGCCATCTACCCGCAGCTCCTGAATGGAAACACCGGAATCGGCGTGCATAGCTTGTAACACATCCATCGTTTGAAAAGCAATGCTTTCGATGCAAGCCCTTGCAATATGCGCAGCTGTAGTGCCGCGCGTAATGCCGGTAATGGTGCCACGTGCATGACCATTCCAGTAAGGTGCGCCGAGACCCGCAAAGGCAGGCACTACATACACGCCTTCGCTGGAAGAAACCTGGTTGGCAAGCGTTTCTACTTCAGCTGATGTACGAATCAATTGTAAGCCATCGCGCAGCCATTGCACAACAGCACCGGCAATAAACACGCTGCCTTCGAGTGCATATTGTGTACAGCCGTTAATTTGCCATGCAATAGTAGTGAGTAAATTGTTTTTGGAAGTAACCGGTTTTTCGCCGGTTTGCATCAGCATAAAACAACCTGTACCATAGGTGTTTTTTACCATACCCGGCTTGGTACACATTTGTCCAAACAAAGCAGCTTGCTGGTCGCCGGCAATGCCTGCAATGGGTATGTTGTGTGTTGATAATATTTGCTGCGTGTAGCCATATACTTCGCTGCTGCTTTTTACCTGTGGCAGCACACTGGCAGGTATATCAAATAGCCGCAACAATTCTTCGTCCCAGCTAAGTGTATGAATGTTGTACAGCATGGTGCGCGATGCATTAGTAACATCGGTGGCGTGCACGGTGCCATTTGTAAGCTTCCATATCAGCCAGCTATCTACGGTGCCAAAACATAAGTTGCCCTGTGCTGCTTTGTCGCGTGCACCATCCACACTATCTAAGATCCATTTGAGCTTGGTAGCAGAAAAATAAGCATCAATAATAAGCCCTGTTTTTTGCTGTACAACAGGTAAATGGCCTTGTTGTTTTAGCTCATCACAATAATGTGCGGTTCTGCGGTCCTGCCACACAATGGCATTGCAAATGGGTGCACCGGTATTTCTATCCCAAACAACAACTGTTTCGCGCTGGTTGGTGATGCCAATGGCGGCAATATCTTTTACCGTTAAACCTGCTTTGGTAACGGCTTCGGCGGATACGCCCAGTTGTGTGCTCCATATTTCATTAGGATCGTGTTCTACCCAGCCTGGCTGCGGAAAAATTTGGGTAAATTCTTTTTGCGCCATGCTTTTTATCATTCCGTTTTTATCAAATACAATAGCGCGGGAGCTGGTAGTGCCCTGATCGAAAGCTAAAATATACTGTGGCATATATGGAGGCAATTAGGGGCTGAAAATAAGAGATTTATATGGATTGTCAAGTGATGATAACTAATTGTGCGGTGAATATGTAAGAAGTAATATTTAAGATTTGGGCTTTGTATAGGAGATTAGGAGAGCACACTGATCGTTTAGACTTTTAGGGATGCATTGTACGCCGAAGAATGCAGATATTTGCTTTAAGGCTTTAATGATGGGTATGAAAGGAAACATCTGGTTATTATTTATTCTTTTTCTAATCGGTTTTTATTATTTATTACCAATAAATGCTGCCGCTCAAAAAACGACCGTTGAATACGGACCATTTGAGCCTTATGGCGGCAGGAGAGAAGTAACTTATAATAAGGATAGTGTGCCTGTTGAACTAAAGGAATATGATATAGTAGGCAATTTGCGCCGGCATATAATAGTGAGTGGTGATACTCAAAACCGCTTAACACGGAAGGAAGAAAGTATTTATGATGAAGAGAAACATTTAATTGGTGGTTTCAAAAAAATAATCTCCTATAAAGACAGTCTTGATTACGGCGGTAAAACGATCTATAAACAGTTCGATCCTCAGGCTAACACGTTTATAACCATTAAGCCTTTAATATCAGGTTATCGGCAGGCAATGATTACATCTCCGCCCGATTCACTGCAGCTTGATACTTTCTATAAAAAATATACAGATGCTTTTGGCATTCCAATCGTTTCATCAGGAAAAGCACCTGATGCAGCGTTATTGGTGGCTCGTGATATTGTGAATTATATGCTGATGAAAAGACCAGCTATCAGAGCGGAATTAGTGAAAAGAAAGTCGCGTGTGCTGGTAATGGCTGAAACAGAAATGGAAACGGATTTGCCGGAACGACGTGACTGGAAAAAGCCCCAACGCAATGACACAAGGCTTACGCCAGCTGAGCGGGAAAACTATGATAAGGTTAATGGTATTGGCAGTATGAGTGATAAGCAATATTGGAATCAACGCGCCAGAGGTATGGGCGGCAACGTAGTATCTTGCGCCGAAGAAAACCTGCTGGGGTATGCCGGTACAAAGTATTATGGCGAAAATATTTTGGTGCACGAATTTAGCCATAATATAATGAGCGCATTGGCTACGGTAGATACCGCACTCTATGTTGAAATTGAACAGGCTTACGAAGCTGCAAAATCGAAGGGGATGTACAAAAATCAGTATGCTATTAATACGGTAGCAGAGTATTGGGCAGAAGGTACGCAATGGTGGTTTTGGTCGAACGATGCATTTGATGACGGACAGGTGCATATACAATCACCAGATGATTTAAAAATGTATGACCCGGCACTTTACCATATTTTGGAGCAGATATATTACGGCCATCATATTACGGCAGATGTGTATTATCAATTAAATATACATTCAACCCGGTAAAAAGCATGTTTTACAATTACACAGCGTCATCAAAACTTGCCAGGATAAGGTAAAACAATCAGAAAAACATATTAAAGATGAAAGTTGGTATGCCGTATTGTTTATTTTTAGTAATAAATAAATACTTATGCATTAGCAAAATAGTTAACTGTATGCGGCATTTGGAATAACAATAAAGAAACTGGTACCAACACCCACCTGGGACTCTACCCTGATGGTACCACCCAGTTTTTCTACTGTTTCTTTTACGATATACAAGCCGAAGCCCGAACCGGCTGATTTTGTATTTACCCTGTAAAATTTAGTAAAAATATGATCGAGGTGTTCTTGTGCAATGCCTTGCCCGTTATCAGTAACTTCTATGGTTGCCTCCTTTTCGGTAACGTGTACCACAATTTTTAAATAAGGGTTTTCCTGCTCTTTATTGTGATGCTTTAATCCATTAGAGATTAAATTGTTTATGATCATACTTAATCTTGTCTTATCTGTTTTAAATACACATGGCTGGCTTACTTCTATCATTCTTTTTATCTTTTCTGAACGATAAGAAAAGAGCTGATCCTGCAAAGCATTCTGTATAAATTCTTCGAGGTTTATGGGCTCATATTGCAGAGCAGTACTTTTGTTTTTTGCATACTGCAGTATTTCGTTTATTAAAGCATCCAACCGTAATATGATCTTTTTTTGAAAATCAACATACTCATTTTTTTTATCCTTATCTGCTTCCATTTTTATTACTTCCGTCATAGCCAGCATGGAAGTAATAGGCGACTTCAGATCGTGCGATGTTCTGAATACTAAATTATCCAGTTCTGCATTCAACTTATTCAACTGCTCATTCGTTTCATTGATCATATCATTTTTTGTGTTAAGCTCACTATTTATCTGCTCCAGTTGTTTATTCAGTTTCTCAATCTTTATAAATGCCTGAAAAAATTGCTTTGCCACTGTAGTTGCCTGGCAGATAACAAGAATGTAAAGTCCGGCATACAACAGGTTAATGCTATGTATAATAAGGGTTGTATAAAGGATGTCGTTAATAATGGTTATAAAAAGAATAATAAACCCCGCAAGAAAATAAACACTGCCAACTCTGCTGTGTTTAACTGCACACATATACACATACAAGCCATAGCAGGATGTAAGTATCATAAATAACTGGAAAGGTCTTAATGTGTAGCGAAAAATAAACGGCGATGTAAATATGGCTGCAACGATAAAGGGGATACTGATGAATAATATATAACGAAGCATCTTTTTTGAAAATTCCCTGGGAAATAATTCATATGAAAAAAGAGACAACACCGGAACTGTTAAATATACCGATAAAAACTCAACATGTTTGATAAACTGCCAACTTAAACTAGTAATATAGTTAATACCCAACTCGCCTGTTACAAGCGGACGAAAGCCTATTAAGATGCAGAATAATGCAAAATATAAGGGCGATCTTCCCCGCCTGAAGAAAAAGTAAATCACTAAATAAAAAATACCAATAAGGAAGAAACTACCTGTAATAAAAAAATCCTGTGCTATATTTTTTATCCGGTAAATAATTATTTGTTCCTGTGTGCCCAGTTGTATAACGTCCCACAGACCGCCAATACTGTAGTTAAAGTTGGCAACCTGTATTACAATATCCAATGTATTATTTACTGGCGTTACCGTTATAAGCATGGGTTGGTAAGCCGGTGTGGTAGTTGCCTCGCTGGTGCCTACCTTGCCTATTTCGGTTAACTGCTTTCCATTTACAAATAGTTTATAGGTCGATGCTATCGTTAGAAATTCCAATGCAAGCTGTTTATCCGATGGCGGGCACAATACTTTCAACCTGTACGTAGCATAACCAAAAGCAGGTTTGAACCAACTCTGGTTGGGAATAATACTATTCCAAAAGCCGGGAACTACAGCATAAACAGATGGAGTAAGTTGAGCAGAATCGAAAGAAGCTGGTGTGTATAATTTATTCCAGTAAAATGCCCATTCACCGTCTAAATTGATTATGCCGTTTTTTGCCCAGCTACGATTCCGTAAATCAAGTATTCCTTTTACTGCAGTAGTATGTTGCTGGCTATAACAGCAGCTTATTGCCAGCAACAGCGTGAGGAGAAAGACCGTCCTTTTTATGCCTGCTAAACTGAATAATATTAGTCTAAATACCGAATTCTTCATCATAATCGTATTAACAGATTCTTTCCGGAAAAGCACACTTACAAAACGATTGTTTAGCTGTCATGGTATCTTTAAATCGGGGACTCAGTCTTAATGGGGCATGTTAAAAACATCAGCTAATTTTGGATGTGTAAACGTAAAAATGTTTTTTTATATTAACAAATCGTTTAATTCTTAATACAATAGACTTTTAACCGTTTAAGAATGCCTATTATCCTGAAGGATTACAACTGCTGGTTGGAGAAATATGCAGTTGCAACAGACACCACCATTTGTGCTAAATCATAAGTTCGTAAAAATGGTACATATTTAAAATACTTAGTTTAAATAAATAATAGCAGGCTATTACAACCCAATTTTTATGCTGCTTTTTGTAACCGTATGTTCCTCTCTTTCCCAGAGCGCTTTTATACGGGAATAAGAAGCAAAAAACATGTGACAGATTAGCGGGTTGCCATTCTATATTTTCTATTTTATAAACGGTCATATAAATTTTAAATAATGGTACATTATCTGTTGATTATTAATCAATCATTTCATCAAAAGACAAATTAACATGTATAAACTATTTTTCCTTTTAATTGCTCCCTTATTGATATTTGCCTGTGGCAACAAAACAGCCGGTAATAAAACGGCTGATAATAATCCGGTAGATACGGCTTCTAATAACCCGCCGGTAGAAACAAAAGCACCCAATTCCAGCTACAAGCCTGCTTTTAAAGGACAAACCCGTGCTCCCGGTGTTAAAACAACTACACCTTATGAAGGAAAAGTGCTTACGGATAAGCTAAACAGCCCGTGGGGAATTACACAGCTCCCGGATGGCAGGTTTCTGATAACGCAAAAAGAAGGTACTATGCGGATTGCAACAAATACCGGCGAGCTGAGCGAACCGATTACTGGTTTGCCACCCGTTGTTAATGCCGGACAAGGTGGGTTGCTGGGCGTTACTATTGATCCGCAATTTGAGAGTAACCGGATGGTGTACTGGGCTTTTTCGGAAAAGACACCAGAAGGCAACCTGACTGCTATAGCTAAAGGAAAATTAGCTGCTAATGAAAAACAGATTGAAAATGCTACTGTTATTTATAGAGCAACACCGGCTTATAATGGTACTTTACACTACGGTGGAAGAATTCTTTTTGATGGCAAAGGCAACCTGTTCATTAGTACTGGCGAACGCTCCGACTTACAAACAAGGCCACAGGCGCAATTGTTGAACTCGGCTTTAGGTAAAGTAATCCGTATAACGACGGACGGTAAGCCGGCGGCTGGTAATCCTTTCCTAAACAGAAATGATGCACGCCCTGAGTTGTACTCTTATGGACACCGCAATGTGCAGAGCCTTGCCATTCATCCTGCAACGGGCGACCTTTGGGAGGCCGAATTTGGACCCCGGGGTGGAGATGAGGTAAACAGGATAGAGCCTGGAAAAAATTATGGCTGGGCAACCATCACTTACGGAATTGAATACAGCGGTAAAAAAGTAGGGGATGGTATTACGCAGCACGAAGGAATGGAGCAGCCGGTATATTATTGGGACCCTGTTGTTTCGCCCAGCGGAATGACGTTTTATAGTGGCGATAGCATACCGGAGTGGAAAAATAACTTATTTATTGGTGCGCTAAGTGGTACTCACATTGTACGGCTGGTGATTGATAATAACAGAGTTGTAGGTGAGGAAAGATTATTAGCCAATGAAGGACAGCGGTTTAGAGCAGTTACGGAAGGTAAGGATGGCGCCTTGTATGCAGTAACCGACGGTGGCAGGTTGTACCGGATTGGACGGAAATAAATAGTTCGGTATTCTCAGCGGGTTGTTCAGGAGATTCCTTCATTTAAAATACCGTACTTTTATGTGTATATTGTAATAGTACCAAAGGCTACTTCAATAAGAAGTAGCCTTTGGTTTTTTTATTAAATAATTTACCTGTATTACCGGTGAGCTATTACTACTTTCTTTGTTTGCTTATTACCCTCTTCATCCAGCACCACTATAAGGTAAGTGCCGCTTGCCATGTCTGATACATTAAAGCGTTGCTGGGCATGCCACTCATTACCCATTGTTTGCAGTTTAGCTTCTTTAAGCACTTTACCTTGCAGGTTTGTTAGTTGCAGAATAACCTTTCCTCTAAAGCTATCCAACTTCACGTTGAGAACATTATTGGCGGGGTTTGGAGATATACTTACCACGTAAGTGCTACCGCCATTATTACGCCCTACAGGTGAAGTAGAAGAAGTTTCATCATCGAGAATAGTGCCAGTGCCCAATGCTCTGCTAATAGTTGCATTTACAGGATTGCCCAAACGCACATTGAAGGTTTCATCACCTTCTACAATCGCATCGCCGTTGATGATAATAGAAATGGTTTGCTTCTTTACACCCGGCTCAAAGGTGAGCATGCCTGATTGTGCTTCGTAATCATCAGGTGCAGTTGCTGTTCCATTTCTTGTTCTGTAACTCACCGTTACCGTTTGTGCTGAAGTAACCGAAAGCGTAACTGAAAAAGTCATCTTCTGCATACCGCTGTTGCCTTCTGTTAGCGATACATCATTAATTCTTAACTTCGGTACTGCACAGCCTTCATCAACAGTGCCATCGCAATTGTTATCTTTTCCATCGCATAATTCGGGTGCGCCGGGATAAATGGTACCATCCCCATCGTTACAATCAGTGCTGTTTGCAACATAGCCGGTTGGTTGTTCGTTGGCAGTAGTTACTGTATTAGCATTGCCATAGCTATCGCCGTCCGCGTCGGCATACCAGGTCTTCAGGTCAAATCCGTCACAATCCTGGTCAATACTATCACCAGGTATTTCGGTGGCATCAGGATGAATGCCTGTATTACTATCATCACAGTCGCCGGTGCCGCCGGTTAGTTCTGCAAGCAAAAATCCATTAGCAGGGCGGCTGCATTGCATGGTGCTGTCTCCTGAGTAGCCATCTGCATCCGCATCAATATACCAGGTTATAGCTTTATTTGCATTGGCATCACTGTCGTTGCAGTCGGTGCTATCTGCTACATAGCCCGCAGGTTGGACGCAAGCTACCGTACTGTTGTTTATATCGCCATAACCATCACTATCTGCATCCCGGTAAAATGTAGTACCTGCGCAGGTTGCTTCGGTTAAAGTAACGTATTGTGGAGCGCTTCCGTTTGTGCCATCAAAGTCCTGCAATTTTGTATAGGTAGATTTTGCAGGTGCAAATGAAAAAATAACACCAGCATTATTATTACCGCCTGCATTGGTTACACCATACAGTTTGCCATCAGCCGCCTGCATAAGGCTGCCGTGTGGGTTGCCGCCACTAATACCATCAAAGTCTTTGCGCCTGGCAAATGTTAAAGTAGTAGGAATAAACGAAAAAATAACGCCTTTATCACTGCTGCCGCCAAAGCTGGTCATGCCGTACAACTTACCATCTGCAGCCTGTAACAGGTTGCCTGTTGGGTTGCTGCCATTGGTGCCTGCAAAGTCTCTTTGTTTGGTATATATTGAAGTTGCAGGATCAAACGAAAAAATAACACCGAAGCCTTTGCTGCCGCCTGAGTAGGTCAGGCCATACAGTTTGTTATCAGTAGCCTGCATCAGGCTGCCGTAAGGATATGCGCCGTTGGTTCCATTAAAATCTACCAGTTTTGTATATACCAAAGTAACCGGGTCAAAAGAAAATACAACGCCGGCTCCATTATTTCCACCGTAGTAGGTCATACCGTACAGCTTTCCATTCGTAGCTTGTATTAAACTGCCGGTTGGATTGCCGCCTTTGCTGTAGTCAAAATCATATACTTTGGTGTACAAGGAAGTAGCGGTATCAAACAAAAAGATTACACCATATCCCTTGCTGCCACCCGAATAGGTCATACCATACAGCTTGCCATCTTTAGCCTGCATCAAACTGCCGTAAGGATTGCTGCCATTGGCGCCGTCAAATGAATAGAGATTGGTGTACATAGAAGTAGCAGGGTTAAAAGAATAGATTACACCGGCACCCTTGTTTCCTCCGGTATTCGTCATGCCATACAGCTTTCCGGCACTTTGTATCAAGCCTGCCAGTACATTGCTCCCCACCGTATTGGAACCAAAATCCTTTACTTTAGTATAGCTTAACTGGCTGGGATCAAAAGCGAAAATAACACCACTGCCGCCGCTTCCACCATTGGTAGTCATACTATACAGCTTGCCATCGGTCGTTTGTACCAAATTACTTTGGGGGCTGCTGCCATTAGCATCATCCAAATCTTTCAGTTTCACATAAGCGGCAGTAACCGGGTTAAAAGAGAAAATAACGCCGCTATTATTGCTGCCACCATCACTGGTGGTACCGTACAGTTTGCCGTCGGCTGCCTGCATTAAACCGTCATAGGGATTGCCGCCACTTGCAATATCAAAATCTTTCAGTTTGGTATAAGTGAACGTAGAAGGGTTAAAAGAAAAGATAACGCCATCATTAAAGTATCCACCCGCATTAGTCATACCATACAGTTTGCCATCGGCGGTTTGGATTAGATGACCGTAAGGGTATGCGCCGTTGGAGCCATCAAAATCTATTTGCCTGCTATAAGTTGCAGTGGTAAGATCATAAGAGAAAATAACGCCTTCCCCCTTACTGCCACCGTAAGCTGTCATGCCGTACAGCTTGCCGTCGGCTGCCTGCATAAGGCTTCCGTAAGGACTACCGCCATTGCCACCATCCAAATCCTTTAGCTTGGTATAAACTAAACTGGAAGGATTGAAAGAGAAAATAACGCCCGTATTGCGGTTGCCGCCATAGCTGGTCAACCCATACAGCTTGCCGTCGGTTGCCTGTATCAGATGTCCGTAAGGCCAGGCACCATTAGCTATATCCAAATCCTTCAATTTTGTATAAACAGCACTAACAGGATCGAACGAAAAAATAACACCGGCATTATTATTCCCACCATAGGTAGTCATACCATACAGCTTGCCATCTTTAGCCTGCATCAAACTGCCGTAAGGGTAGGTGCCACTGCTAACATCAAAGTCCTTCAGCAGCGTATATTTTGAGCTTGTGGGTTCGTAAGAAAACAATACACCATAATTGTTGCTGCCACCATACCGCGTCATGCCGTATAGCTTACCATCATTGGCTTTTATCAAACCAGAAAATTGAGGATGCGCGCCGTCGGGCGAGTCGAAAGTAAATATGGCGTTGAGGATGCCTGCATTCGTATTAAATGTATTAATAGTGCCTTTACCATTGGTACCTCCGTCGGAGGCGGTACCGTACAACACCTGTGCATGGAGCGTAAAAAAACAAGCAATACAACTAAGTGCGAGTAATATTTTTTTCATTAGCTATGGTTTAATGGGTTTAGTGTGATGAAGAATGAAACTGCCTTTCAAAACCTGGAGGAAATACACGCGGAAAATGACCTGATTTCTGGTATTCATTTATCAGCCATTTGGCTGCCAGGTAAGCATCTGCTTTTTCAATCAATCTGATATTTGGCAATGGGTTTTCGGTTTGGTGCAGCACCAGTTTCTCTCCGCGCAGAATGTCAAATCCGTAATAACCGTCAATAGTGGGTATCAGGCGTATGGTAAAATGCTGGTATTCTATTTTGTCTTTCAGGGGGTCTAACGATACTGGCTTATGCCGCATTGGTGGCTGGGCATGCGCCAGCGCGGTTAGAAGGCAAAAACATGTCAACAGAAGTAAGTGTCTCAATGTAAGCAACAGGTTATTCCGTTTTTTTTTACAGGCATCCAGGTTGTTTTTTTGTAAGTGCATATGGGTTTATTTTTTAAAATTGAATACGGTTTACTGTTTTGGTTTAGTTGAAATGTAATGCAAGATGTAGGTATATACTATTTTATACGTATTTGCCGCTTGCCTTAGTGCTGTTGTTCATGATATGGATATACAGCAGTTTTTTAATATGTTTTGGTAGTTAAGCAGCATTCCAGTCAAACATTATTTGTTTTTATACATCGCAGGCAACTTACTTAATTGTGCCTTCATGTTTATAATTTCAGAAGAATTTAAATAGGCAGGCTGTGTTTCGAGACTACTAAAAAATGTCTTATCCTGATATATTGGTTTATAAACAATTCTCTTGTGTAATTGGCTCTTCATTTCTTTATGTGGCGCTTTATGGCTACAAATATATTAAAAAGTTATCAAGAGTAGAGCAGCTTATATAACCTTTTAGCTATTAAATGTTTATAGTTTATGTAAAGGACGAAAATGTAAAAATTTCATTTTTTACACAAACACTACAAGAACTAATTGTTGTGCAATCTCTGCTACTATTAATTTCGCAGCCTTAAGCCAATAAAGTGCATATATGTGCTTTACTTGAATATAATACCTGCATGAAATCATCCCCATTACACAGCACTACTCCGTTTATTATTACCGGACTGCTTTTTTCCATGCTCTGGGCATCCGCTTCTGTTGCCGGAAAAATAGGCATTCAATCTGTAGAGCCGTTGCTGTTGTTCAATGTGCGCTTCTTGCTGGCAGGTACAATCATGCTGGTATATGCGTACCTGTTTGCCAGAAAAAAACTGCCGAAGAGAGGGGACTGGAAACAGCTTGTTATTTTTGGGTCGTTAAATACCACGCTGTATTTGGGCTTGTATATTATTGCACTCAAACAAGTGTCGGCAGGTATTGGCAGTCTGGCGCCTGCTACCAATCCATTGATGATTAGTGTACTTACCGCTGTGTGGACGGGCAGAAGAGTGAAAGCAGTGCAATGGCTAAGTATTGCCTTGGGTATGGCAGGCGTTATCATTGCTACATATCCGCTGCTGCAAAACAGCACTGCTACCGTACAGGGTTTGATTTTAATGCTATTGAGTATGTTATGTTACTCTGCCGGTGTTATTTATTTTGCCGAAACAAAGTGGCAATTGCCTTCGATAGTTATAAATGGCTGGCAGGTATTTATTGGCGGCATATTGCTGCTGCCTTTCTCTTTATTAATGCATCACCCCAACACCATCAACTATTTTGACAGTAAATTTTGGGGAGCCGAAGGCTGGCTCGTTATTCCTGTATCCATTATATCGGTTCAGCTTTGGTTGTATCTTTTAAAAGTAGATGCAGTAAGGGCTTCGTTGTGGCTGTTTTTGTGCCCTGTATTTGGTTTTGTATATGCCGCTATTTTATTAAATGAGCCAATTACCGTATATACGGTTGTAGGTACTTTATTTGTGATTATTGGTTTGTATCTGGGGCAAAAGAAAAGGCCGGTGAACAAGATGGAATAATGCTGATTTCGTCTTGCTCACAAGTAATCAAATTGTTTAGTTCTTTCTCATTGCTATTCTTCTTTCTTACGTATTTTTATTCATTGCTTGTAGATTAATACTTACATCAATAAACCCTTTAAAACCAAAATGTAGAATTACATGGAAAGAATAAAAGTAATGCATATCACCCAATCGGTTGGAGGTGTGGAAACGTACATTCGCCAGGTAATTCAGCATATTGACAGCAATAAATTTGAGATTGTGCTTGCATCCTCCGAGCCTTCCATTGAGCAATTTTGCAAAGAGAAAGGTATAAAGCATTATCGCGTTCGCATGTCGCGCGGTTTCAATCCTTTTACCGATATATTGTCTATTTTCCATTTGCGAAAATTGATTGGAAAAGAAAAGCCGAAACTGGTACACCTGCATAGTTCCAAAGCAGGCTTTATAGGGCGTATTGCTGCAAAAACAAAAGGTTGTAAATCGCTCTTTACGCCGCATGGCGGCTCTTATCTTTCGTTTACCGGCTTTAAGCGGTGGCTCTTTTTTCTGCTTGAATTAATAGGGAAAAAATTTACCTATAAACTGCTTTGTATTTCGCATACAGAAGCCAACCGTTTTATCTATGCCGTTGGCATTAAAGCCGAAGATATTTTTATTATACCCAACTCTTTGTTTATTCCATCTGCTCCGCCACAAGTACCTGATACGCTGGGCTTGTTGCAGGGCAATATTAAAATTGGCACCATTGGCAGAATCACCTATCAAAAAAATCCGTTGCTTTTTGCAGATATTGCTTTTGATACGATACAACAGTTTCCCGATGCACATTTTTATTTTTTAGGCGCCGGCTTTCACGACCATTTACGTGCAAAACTGGACGATAGAATAAAGCAATATGGTATAAAAGATAAGGTGCATCTCATCAACAAAGGTGATGCTGTTTTAGCGCTCAATTTTTTGCGGCAAATAGACCTCTTTTTGCTGCCATCGTTATATGAAGGCTTGTCTTATGCGTTGCTTGAAGCAATGCTGGAAGGCGTGCCCTGTATTGTAAGTAAAACAGATGGCAATAATGATGTAATTAATAATAATGAAAATGGTTTTGCCTGCCTTACGAAGGAGGAATATTCAGCAATCATTGCTGCGTTAATAAAAGATAAAGAACGCGCGAAATGTATTGGAGATAAGGGAAAACAGTATGTAATGGCAAAGCATAATATTAGCAAAAACATCCGGCAATTAGAGCAAATTTATGCTGAATTATAAGTTGCTTTTTCGGTTGATGTGACGGTATAATGTTGCTCTTTTGCTTTGTATAGTATGGCTGATAAAGGCACAAATTGAAAATCATTAAATAACCTTTCCAGCTTTTCTTCTGTTTTGTGGAGGTTATGATAATGCGTGTGTACCGCACGATGTGCCAGTCCTTTGATGTATGGTTGTTTTGCATCAAACTCCCACGGATGGAAATAAAAAAGTGCAGGACGATGTTGCAATAAACGTTGCAGCCGCTGTTTGAAATAATAATAAGGAAGCGTTCTGAAATACGCACCGCCAACACCAAATTGCAGTCCTGCCACCGGAAAATTGCTGATGGGAAATTCTATTAAACCACTCGGTAGCTTGTGTATTTCTTTATTGAAGCCGGTAATACCCGCACGAAATGTATTGCCCGGAAAAATGCTGGAATCATATACAAATCCTTCTTCTTTTAAAATATCCAGCACCCGGATATTGTTCTGGTTTATAGAAAAATAAGGCGCACGAAAGCCTTGATAGCTTTCACCCAATTGATTAATAAGCGTTTTACATTGTTGTATTTCTGCCCTGAACATTTCGGGCGTAATATGTGCAAGAAATGGATGTGAATAGGTGTGGCAAGCCAGCTCATGTCCTTCGTTTTTTATTTCTGCCACCAGTTCCGGAAATTCCTCCATTGTCATACCGAGCAAAAAATAAGTAGCTTTTACATTATGTTTAGCAAGAAATTCCAGCAGTTTGTAATGCCCGATTTTAATGCGTCTTTCGAGATGTTTCCATTCAGTTACCGGCATACCTAACCCATGATACCAATCTTCCCAATCTACGGTAAAGCATAGTTGCATAGTTTATAATTAATTTTTGTTAGTACTTGTACATGATCATTTTAAATTAACTGGAGAGTAATTAAATTATTTTGGTAAACGTATTTACTATTGTTATTCAAAGGACTTCATCATTGCGAGCGATAGCGAAGCAATCTGTGGGTAGCTGTAAATCAATATAGATGGCTTATTTTGAACTTTGTAGATTTTACAATCAATTACTAAAGATTTATTCTGTTTTACTATAACCCACAGATTGCTTCGCTATCTCTCGCAATGACGTTCATTTTGTTACTTCCCACTTCAGCAAAAATTTCCATGCAACTGCATACATGAGGAAAATGATAACCAGCGATACCACTTTTACCCATATTTCAAAAGCAGAAAAGAAGCAGGCGATACTCACTACCAGCGTGCTTATTCCACCGGCTATTATATTTATCTGTATCCTGGTAAAGCCGCCTTTTTGCAGCCGCAGCGAAAAATGATCGGGACTACCTTTCCACCACGGCAGCCCCTTTTTTATTCGTACCGAAGTAATAAATAATAACTCAAAAAGAGGAACACTGGCTATCAGCATCAGCCATGCGGCGGCATCTATCGCAGTAGCATGCTGGCTGCCGAATATGCCAATAGCTGCTATCAAAAACCCGAGTAAATGCGAGCCTGCATCGCCTAAAAAAATGGAAGCTCTTGGTAAATTAAAAAATAAAAAACCTGCTGTTGTACCGGCAATCAAAAAGCAAAATATCCTTAATTCAGGTTTTAGAAAACCAATGATGAAAAAAGAGACCACGCAAATTGTGCCAACTAATCCATCGCATACATCAGTAAAGTTTAGTGCATTTACAATAAGCACGATCCAGAATACAGAAAACAAGAAATCAATCCATCCTATATTAAACAAAGTAGTTTGAATACCTAAAGCTACACACATCGTGGCAAGCACCAACTGACCCAGAAATTTAGGTAAGGGTTTTAATTGTTTTAAATCGTCGTACACCCCCCAGGCAAGATAGCCAATGGCGCCAGCTATCAACGGAGCTACCGATGGAAAAGGCTTTTGTAGTTTATGAAAAGGTATGTCATACTGATAGCTGCATACAATCATAATGATAGCACCCGTCATAATGCCTACACCACCGAGGTAAGCAATGGGTTTTACATGCTGCGGTACAATAGGGTTTGGCTTGTTTACAATGTTCATTTTTAGTGCGTAAAGCCTTACCAGCCAGGTAAAGCATGCACCCATAAAAAGTGCAGCCAAAAAGAAAAGGTATGCGTATATCATGCCGTTACTTTTGAAGTTACTTTTTGTGCCCAGTTAAAGCCTGCTTTGATGTTTTGATACATAGAAGAATACTCCCAATTGCCATAGCGCCCAAGGCTTTTTATATCATATGCTTCTAAAAAATCAAAACAATGCTGAACAATTTTTTGTGTTTCAGGAGTGAAAATAACATAGGCTGGATCTGCCGTCCATACATGTGTGCTGATAATTGCTGTATGTTCATTGAGCAAGTCAATTTTGTGTAATGCCGCAATCAATTCTGTAATAAGAGCTGTCTTATCCTGCTCGGGCGTTCTGCTGTTCCAGGTTATTTCTGCGAGCAATCCCCAGCCATCTTCCGGCGCATTGTGCGTGTCGAATTCTGTCATAAAAATCAATCTTGTAAATGGTAGTTCAGGATCGGTATAATAGCGCCAGTGCCCGGGATTTTTTGGACGTTCACCTTTAATGCACAACGCAATTGAAAACACTTTGGTATATTCCAGTTTGTCAATTTCGTTTAATAAACTTTGTGGTACATCACTGCACAGTTTCATTAGTTGCGGCAGTGGCAAAGTAGATAAACATTGTTCAGTAAACACATATTTCTTTTTTATACCATTTTGTGTTGTATGCACTGTTTTAGTTGGTAAATCAATATGCGTAACCGCTGTATTGAGTTGTAAGTTGTGTACGTTATTAGCTAAAGCCTGTGATAACATTTCCATACCTCTCAACGGTGCATTTTGAGGTGGGCGCGGATAAAAGGCATTGCTGTTGTAAGTGGTGCGCAACATATTGGGTTGAAAGCTTCCTTGTAAAATTTCTTCAAAAGAAGGGCGGTGAATATTCCATAATATTTCATCGGCTGCAATCTTATGTAAAGGATATTTATACAGCTTTTCATTATAAGGAAAATAAAACAGCTCGCACATGGCATCACCAAAAGTAGCTTTTAAGTATGCCTCATAGTTAGTTGCCTTTTCGTTTTCATGTTTATGGAAATAAACTCTTGCATAGTCGGCAATACAGCGGTTTCTGGCTGCTACATTTAAGCCGCCGATATTTAACTGGAATGGATATAATGCAACCCCTTCTTTGCATTCAATCCAGGCTACCGGCGGGCAGGGTTGTAATACCTCGCCAAGCATCGTCGTAATGCGCTCCTGAATTACTTTGTCTTTAAAATGAAGGATGTGCAGCACATTATCAAACCAGTAGTTGCCATTAAAACATTTAGAGCGAACAAGCCCGCCTGGTGTGCTTTCTTTCTCCAGCACAATGGCTTGCTTTTCCAACTCTACGGCGGCTGCCAATCCGGTAACGCCGGCACCTAAAATGAGGAAATCAGTTTGCATCATAGTACTGGTATAAGAAACAGGGTTTAATAAAAGGTTAATAAAAATGGAAGTGTGTTTATAGCAATCACTATTATTCCAAATAAAAATGATTAAGAGGCAGAAAATTGAGTTTCCGTTTTAGCTGCTTCTACAGTAAAATTCTGCAAAATATCTTTTACAATTTCCCGTAAGCTTGGCCATTCTACTTTGCCATAAAACTGTTCGCCATAAGCCGTATCGGGCACGCGGTACACCACATCTTTATGGTTGTGAAAAAAGTCTTCGTATAAATGATATTTAACGAGCGAATGCGATTTTGTTTCCTGCAAAACAATGCCTGCCAAATCGTTGATGGAATGACCTTTATTGGTGCCGATGTTTACAATATTTTTATCGGCAGTCCACACTTCATCATGCTCCATTAATTTACATAAACAGCTTACAAACGTTTGAATATAACTGAATGAGCGTACCTGAAAACCATCATCATAAATGGTGAGGGGTTTGTCTTGTAAAGCCTGATTGATAAAGGTTGGAATCACCATGCCATACGTTCCCAACTGGCGTTTCCCCACAACATTAAACGGACGAATAATTAATACTTTTCTGCCGTTTTGGGCGGCTCTTCTGCCTATCTGTTCCATCTCGTATTTACCACAGGCATAGCCCAGCTTGCCGCCATCGTATTGCAATAACTGTTCAAAATCTACGGGTGTAGATTCTTTTACGGCACATTTATTATCCATGCCATATACTGCCGAAGAAGAAAATAAAACAATGGGTACATTCTTAAATGTGTTCAATACATTTAATGTTCCAATGGTTGCTGTATCATACACCAATTGCTGGTATTTGGTAGCGAGCCGCATACCCACTACACTGGCAAGATGAAATATCACATCAAAGTTGCACGCTTTCAGCCGTTCAAGCGCAGGCAAATCCATGATGGAACCTGCGTGAAAGAACAAGTTGGGATGCTCAGGCAGGTTATCCATTCTGCCGGTGTACATATTATCAAAAACATGAACGGTACCGCCCGATTTAAGAAACTTACGTACCAGATGGCTACCAATAAATCCGGCACCGCCGGTAACTAATACGGTTTTGGGTGTTGCGGGAGTGTGTATTTGCATATTTAAGCTATTGGTTTTGCATATCGTTAGAGCAAAAAACAGTCAGGGTGTACTACTGCAGCAACCGGGTGTCACATTTATACAAAAAGCAGTGTGGGAATAGCTTGTTAAAAGTAATTAACATTTTTTATACTTTGCAAAAAAATAAAAGAATCTATAAAGAAGATAGGTGAATTGTAATATAATTTAGGTAAATAAGTAATATATAAACCTATAACTAACGTACATTGAACTACTTAACCAAAACATTGTAAACTTTTAAACCCTGGTACAACTATGAAAGTGGCAATAATAGGGGCAGGTCCGGCCGGTCTTGCAATGGCACATGAACTGTGCAAAAACGGAATAGCCGTAAGCATATATGAGAAAGATAAAGTAGTGGGTGGACTTGCTAAAAGCGTTTGGCTATGGCATGCCCGCACCGAGTTGGGGCCACATTTTATAGGAGAAAACATGAATCCCGCTGCGAAAGCCTTTATGCAGGAAATCTTTGACAGTGTAAAAATGCATCATTATGAAAGGCTCTCAAGAATACACATGAATAACAGCTTTTACAATTATCCGCCCGATGGCATAAATATCATTAAAAGCATTGGACTGGTGGCCTGTTGCAAGGCTGCAATTTCTTTTATAAATAGGAAAAGAAAAAGCAGCAATGCAGAAGATGTGGAATCATTTGTAAAAGGAACATTCGGCAATTATATTTTCACTACTTTTTTTCAGGAATATACGGAGAAATTATGGGGTAAATCCTGCAAAGAAATAGATGCCATTTTCTTTAAAAACCTGATAGGATTTAAGGGCAACAGTATGATGAAAAAGCTAAGAAACATGTTCACTAAAAAGAACACAGTCACTTATAAAAAGTCGTATTATCCCGATGAAGGCTTTAGTATGCTGTGGGAAGCAATGCAGCAAAAGATTGAAGCAAATGACGGACAATTCTATTTCTCGGTTAACATCAAAGGATTTACAACGGAAGGTAAAAAAGTAACGGGTATTCAACTGGCAGATGGCAGTGTGGAAGCATACGATTATGTAGTTTCTACCATTCCGGAAACAATATTAATACGGCTGTTACCGCAGGTGCCGGTACCAATATTTGAGAGTCTTGCCAGAATTAATTACCGCTCGCTTATTTGTGTTTTTTTGCTGCTGGAACATTGCTACATTTTGGAAGATAATACGGTGTACCTGTATAGTAAACAATTGAAAGCTACACGTATCACCAATTTTAACCGGTTTAGAAATATAGATGGAAATGATATTGTAATGCTGGAATACTGGACTTCGGAAAAAGAAACAGTATGGCAATTGACGGATGATGCTATTGTTGAAATTGCCAAAAAAGACTTAACCGTTTTTTCGCGCAGAGATAATATAGTTGTAAAGGATACAAAGATTATTCGCCTGAGAAATGCTTATGAAATTCCGGAGTTAGGCTTTCAAAAAATAAAAACAGATATAGCTGATTTTTTACAACAATTTGATGGGTTGGTAACTGCTGGCCGGGCAAACCAGCACAACTTCAACTATGGCATGGGCGATGCCATTGCGGATGGATATAGTAAAGCGGGGAAAATAGTAGCTGCTTCAAAAGAAAGTTTACTTGTTAAATAAGAATTCTAGAGCTAATTGCGAATGCGTTATAGCCCGATTGCCAATTGTATATTAATTGTGCCTGCTAAAATCTATTATAAACTCCGTTTGCAATGCCGCAACGTTTCTCTCTAAAGTAAAATGAAAACCGTGATTGGTAAGTACTTCTCTTACCAGCGTTAGTCCAATGCCTTGCCCGTCTTTCTTGGTACTGAAGAAAGGGGAGAAGATATATTGCTGATGATTGGCATCAATACCTTGGCCGGTATCGGCAATTATCAGCTTGTTGTCCTTTACAATAAAGGTAATAATACCTCCTTCGTCAATAGCTTCAATAGCATTTTTTACAATGTTTACCAACACCTGTTCCATTTGTGCTTCGTCTGCATAAATAATAAAATCCTGCTCCGGCAGATGAATTTGGAATCGAATGTTTTTTTCTGCCGCTCTTATTTCCATCAGGTGCGCTATGGCATGTACCAGTTGATGCACGCTTATGGGCTTTTTTATCGGCTCTGGCAGTTTTACCAGGTTGGCAAAATTTCTCGTAAATACATTCAGGTTTTCATTACGCATGATAGCGGTACATAAAGCTTCTTTAAGCATGGCTGTTGACGGCTGTTGCCATAACTGTTGCATGTTTAAAGCAGAATGAAGAATAGAATTAACCGGACCAATAGAATTATTCACTTCGTGCGCCATCATGCGGATGACCTTACTATATACCTTCTTTTCAGCACTTACTATTTCTTCGGTCAGCTCTTCTATCATAATAAAACTTCTTGCAAAGCCCCGGTCAATAAACTGTGCTTTTTGCACTTTGTACATATTAATACCGGTAAGGTTGATAGTAACTGATTCGCCGGATTCCAGTGTTTTTACCTGATTAATAATTGGATGATTGATGTCATTCATTGTTCTCCCAATCAACTTATTCTCCGGCAGTTTTATTATCGTAAGTGCTTTATAATTTACCAGTTGAATATGGTTGTCATAATCCAGAATAATAATGCCGGTTGGAGAAGTAGCAATCAGTTTTTCCAGGAAAAAATGTTGCTGTTCCTGTTGCGTGCGTTCTTTTCTCAATTCATCAATCATCGTGTTATATACATTAATCAACTGGCCCATTTCCGGACTACCGGTTGTCAAAAATTTTACGTTGAAATCCCTGTCTTTTATAGCTTCTATGCCTTGCATCAATCGCCTCAGTGGCGCTATCAATTCTTTATAAAAACTCCATGCAATAGCTGCAGAAATAAAAATGAAAATTTCTGAAACAATAAAGTATAGTTTATTCTCCTGAAAGACATAAAAACTAAGCACCAGTGCTACGAGGTGTAGTAGTGCAACAAAGAACAAATACTTAGTCCGCAGTTTCATCATAAGGTATGTTATATTTATCGAGCCGGCGGTACAAGGCACTACGCGTAAGCCCCAGCGATGTAGCAGCTTTAGATACTTTATTGTTGTAATAAGCCATGGTTCTCTTAATCATTTGCACTTCCATTTCTTCCAATGTGATGGCACCAACTCCGGGCAACTGAACAGTACCTTTCTTTTGTGGAGATTGCTCTAACTGGGCTTTGAAATCTTCTGCATTTAATTCATTTTTTCTGGTTACTAAAACAGAGCGTTCTACTAAGTTTTTCAACTGTCTGATATTGCCGGGTAAAGGCAATTGCTGCAGCCATTTCATCCCATCGGGCGTTACGGTTAAGTTGGGACGATTATATACTTCACGAAGGTTATTGACGAAGAAGTTCACCAGTAAAGGAATATCTTTCGGGCGCTCCCGCAATGCCGGCAGATGGATAGTAATAAGGTTGATACGGTACAATAGATCCTCGCGAAAAGTATTTTCCAGTATCATCTCATCCAGGTTCTTATTCGTAGCGCAAATTACACGCACATCTACTGTTTTAGTACGGCTGCTACCGAGTACTTCATACGTTCTGTCTTGCAATACACGCAATAATTTTACCTGGCTGCCGGCATCCAAATCACCTATTTCATCTAAGAAAATAGTGCCTTTATTTGCCATTTCAAAACGTCCGGTTCTGTCAAATTTTGCATCAGTGAATGCACCGCGTACATGACCAAACATTTCACTTTCAAACAAGGAAGAACTAATGCCGCCGAGATTTACTTTAATAAAAGGTTTGTTGCGGCGCAATGAGTTTTGGTGAATCGCTTCTGCAATTAATTCTTTACCCGTACCACTTTCGCCACGTATCAATACCGAAGCATCGGTACCGGCAACCTGACCAATGGTTTCTAAAATATTCAACATTTTTAGGTCTTCGCCAATGATGTGCTGGAAGTTGTATAAATTGTCTAACTGCTTGCGTGAATGATGTTCTTTCTTTTTGCCGGTAAGATTCAATAATGTCTTAATAGATTGCAGCAAATGTTCGTTGCTCCACGGCTTATTGATGAAATCGTTGGCACCCAGTTTCATGCCTTGCACGGCTAATTCAATACTTCCCCAGCCGGTAATTAAAATCACCGGAATAGCGCCATTAATTTGCCGTATTTTTTTCAGTAATTCCATACCTTCTTCGCCGGAAGTGGCTAAAGAAAAATTTAAATCCAAAATGATGAGTTCCGGCTTTTCTTCAAACAAGATCTTTAATGCTTTTTCCGGGCCATCGGCAGTAGCCGTGCGGTAGCCTTCATTTTCCAACAACAGAATTAATGAAGTTCGTACAGCAATATCATCATCAATAATCAGTATCATACAACAGCAAGTTTAATTTTTTGGGTTCACCGCGGAGAACAGGAGTTATAGGAGGTTTCGCAGAGATTTTTTTGAGTATTTTAAAAGATTAGAAGCTGTTTAAATTTATAGAGCTAATAAATCAGGGTTTCGTCATTTCGACCAACGGGAGAAATCCCCGCAACGATAACGAACTAAAAAAGCAGAGATGCCTCCTTTCGTCGGCAAGACGGCTGTAATCACTGGTTTTTAACTTACTGATTTTAAACAGCCGTTAATAAAATTTATGTACTCTGCGTAAACTCTATTTACTCCTGTTCTCCGCGGTGGAAATCAGCAGGTAAAATAAGCAATTTTTCTAATCTTCGTGCAATGCAGTAGCAGGGTAAATTGCAGCCGCCTGCCTGCCTGGATATAATGCACAAATAATTACAAGAAAGTAAATAAATAAGATGGATAAAACCATTGCAATAATATAAACACCTTCAGGTAAATCGAACACATTGAGCAAGGGAAACTGCACAGCGAAAAACGAACCGATAATGAGCGCAAACGTAGAGAGCATCAGTGCTTCGCCAACAAGCTGTTTTGAAACGGAATTACCCGTAGCGCCCACTGCACGACGCAAGCCAATTTCGCTTCTGCGTTTATTGATATTATACCACAACACACCAAACAAACCAAGCGCAACATTGATGATGAGAAATGCAGCTACAATTGTCGCAATAATAGCCGGTACTAAAAATATCTTGTTTTTTGAAGCGAGTTTTTTATCCAGATGTTCTATTTCGATGCTTGAGCCAATTGCATTAGAAAGTTGTTTGAAAATCTTGCCTTCGAAAGCAGCGTCTGTACCGGGCTGCACCTTCAACAAAATAGTGCTTGCATGGTGATACGAACCAGTATCCATTAGTTTGTACATGCCATATTCAACCGGCTGGTAATCACCTTTATCTTTCAAATTTTGAACAACACCTACCACCTTTAAAGGATTGTCCTTTCCTATTAGTTTTCCAACTGCCTGATCCTTGCCAAACAAGGCTTCTTTCGTCATTTCATTAATGACAACCGGCGGATATTTTGATACTTCATCAGCTTGTGTAAACCATCGTCCTTCTTTCAGGTGCATATTGAGTACGCTGGCGTAGCTGATTTCTGAATCATAAATGTTTGCAAGTACTGACTTGCCATTATAATCGATATTTGAGTTGGAAGTGCTCATAGCAAACGGTACATTACTTCCTGCAAAGCTTAATTTTTTTATCTGCGGCATAGAGAGTAGCATTTGCCGTATCGTTTGCCTGAACAACATGGCAGAATCGCCGCGCTGCGCGCTTTGTGGCGCTGAATAATTTACCACCCATACATCCTCATAATCAAAGCCCATTGGCTGCCGGTAATTGTGATAATAAAAAACCGTCATAGAAAGCACTGCAAATATTACAAGAAACGACACCAGCATTTCTGTTATCATCAGAAAGTTTTCTTTCTTTTTGTTCCATATCAGTTTAAATAAATGCCTGAACATATAATCTTTTTTAAGGTGAATATTATTGTGCTTTTAATGCAGTTGCTATGTGCATTTTCGACATACGCCAGGCAGGGTAAACGCCTGAGAATAAGCCAAAAGCAAGACATGCAAGCAACGCATAAAACAGTACTGTAAAGTTGATGGTGAGGTGAATATTTGCAATAAGATTACTGTTGTTGATCATCTGAATTATAATAAACGAAACCAGCAAGCCAAGCACCGCACCGAAAATGGTGAGGATAAGATTTTCAACTATAAACTGTATAACCAGTGTTTTGGAAGAGGCGCCAAATGCTTTGCGTACGCCTATTTCAGACGAGCGCTCCATAATACGGCTTATATTGATATTGATGAGGTTGAGTGTAGGCAACAGCATAACAAACAATGCAAATACAAGAATAACCGTAGTTAATATTTCTACACCGTTGCCTTTATTACTGATAGCTAAAAAACTTTTGAGATAGGTATCTGCAGAACTTACCAGCACATTAAAATCTTTGTTTTCCGGCGGAATTTTAGCAACAACATTGGCATACTCCGCTTGTATTTTCTTAAAGTCTGATGGTGAATTGGCAAGCAAAACAGCAGTGTAGCTTCCTGAGTATGTTTTTGTTCTCCAGTCTGCTTTGGAAAATGTATAAGGTACAAAGATGTCAGCATAAGTTACAGGCATGATAACAGGGACACTTTTTACAACGCCTGTTACGCGGTACTGCACATTGTCTGCTTCAATATATTTACCCACCACCGAAGGCACATCGCCAAAGTATTGCTGCTTTGTATCTTCCGTTATTACAGCAATATGCTCGCCGTTTTCAATTTGCTGTTGCGTGTATGGCTTACCTTCCAGAAATTGAAACTGCAACACCTTCCAGAAAGCATCGTTGGTGTACTTCATATTTAGCACTAGTTTGCGATTGTTTACATACGCATTGGTTGGAGCAAACATGGAAGAGATAGCAACCATCGCTGGTGTTTTCAAAGTCTCTACATAATGACTTAAATAATAATAACTCGCTGGTCCCGTCATTTGCCCCTGGTGCACGGTATCTTTTTGTTGAATGGAAATAATATATAGCGAACGATCCCGGTTTACTTCAGGATAATTGGCGCTAACTATATTGTCTACAAATGCAGTTAAAACTATAAGTATCGTAAGCGTAAAGGAAATGCCAAACAAAGAAATAAAAGTGAAGAATTTCCTTCGCTTTAGTACCGCTATGGCTATTTTAAAATAATTTTTAAGCATATAAAAAGAATTATAAATGTTGAATTATTAACTATAGGTGAAGAACAGTTGCAGCATCATACACGTTGTCATCTATCAGCTATCATCTGTCATCTATTTTACTGCACTTGCGAGCCATCAAACAAGCGCACTAAACGATGTGTTTTCTTTGCCATGTATTCATCGTGTGTAACCATTATTATGGTTGTACCTTCAGTGCTGTTAAGGTGCAGTAAGATGTTCATGATTTCATCGCCCATGGCACTATCCAGGTTGCCGGTTGGCTCATCCGCCAGTATAATCTCTGGCTGCCCTACAATCGCTCTGGCAATGGCTACGCGTTGCTTTTGTCCGCCCGAAAGCTGTTTTGGAAAATGTTTCATGCGGTTGCTTAAGCCTACTTTTTGCAAAGCTTCGGCAGAGCGTTGCCTTCTTTCTTTTGCCGAGCTGCTGCGGTAGAGCAGGGGAAGCTCTACATTGTCCTGCACAGCAAGATCATTAATGAGATGATAGCTTTGAAAAATGAAACCAATTTTTTTATTGCGAAACTGCGCCATGGCTTTATCCGATAAATGGGTAGTATCCTGATTATCAATCAGCACCTGACCTTTGGTAGCTGCATCCAGCAAACCTATAATATTGAGCAAGGTACTTTTGCCGCAGCCCGATGGACCCATGATAGACAAAAATTCGCCTTTGGCAATATGGAGATTGATATTGCTTAAAGCCAGTGTTTCAATCGTATCGGTGCGATACACTTTTTCAACGTTTTGCAAGTGTATCATAGCTTCTCTTTTATCGTTAATTGCAGTAGTTGTTTGCATGGTGGGTTGTTGAACCTGTATCATAAATTATTTGTTTTTGTTTGTAAAATTGTTAGTTGAATAGTTGTTGTGAACTAATGAATATTTAGAATGAATTGTTGCTTTTGTAATTTGACAATCTTCGTCATTACGAGCGATAGCGAAGCAATTTATGCTAAGCTGTAAATCACTATGAGTGGCTTAATTCTATCTTTATAAAATTTAGCACGAATACAATCCTCTGATGACTTATTTTGATTTTAATACCATCCACAGATTGCTTCGCTATCATTCGCAATGGCATTTTTATTTGTACATAATTTTTTGGTTTTTCTCAAAGTCATACAGGGATAAATACCGGAGCTCATAATAAGCGCTCCACAAGTCGCGCAGCGCCGCTACATAATCTCTTTTCGCCTGGTCTTTTTCTTCAAAAGCAATCCCCAAATCGGTGATGCTTAAATTGCCCAACACATAACGGTCTTTGGCAATACCGTACTTTTCAGTAGCAATACTGTCTGCTCTTGCCGATAGTGCTACCTGGTCTTTCATCATCTGGAAAAGCGTTACCTGCGTAATGATTTCCTGTGTAAAATTTTGCTTGTCCTGCGCTACCGAATATTCCGTTAATTTCAAATTGGCTTCGGCGGTTTTGGTGCGCGATTTCTGCCTGCCCCAGTCCAGTACCGGAATATCAAACTGAAGCTGCAGCAACTGCTGGTCTTGTGGCGAGCGGTACACTTTGCCAACCGTGGCAGCACTTTTCGAAAAGCCTAAGTTAGCCGTTAAAGACGCATTGATACCACTGTTGGCTTTTGCTTTTGCTACATCTCTTTTTGCCTCGGCAATGCGGCGCATAAAGGCAATCGCATCGCTTCTGTTGGCGTATGCTTCTTCCAATACTTTATCGGTGCTCAACTGCATATTAATTTCACCTTCCGGAACCATCAGTTCTATTTTGCTGTTGCCCTGCATACCAGTGTATGCTTTTATATTTAACGTAGCAATTTCCATATCGCGCTTGGCAATACCTACTGCTTTCTGCGACTTTAATAATTCTAACTGTAGTTGTAATATTTCGTTTTTAGATATTTTACCAAGGTCGAATTTCTCATTAGCAATAGCCAGAATTTTTTGCGTATTGGTTAAATTAGTTTCGGCAGCTTTCAGGTTTACCTGCGCCAGTAAAAGGTCGAAAAAATAGCCACTTGCCGTTACGGCAATTTGTTCCATATCTTCTGTAAAAGCCTGCTTGCTTTCGCTATATTTCAGCGGCTCTATTTTCTTGTCCCATTTCAAGCTATTGAATTGAAAAATAGGCTGGTTGTAACCAATAGCATACGGCATACTGTTGTACAACGTATTCTTCCGGTCAAAGTCATCAAAACGCTGCAACTGCGAGGTGCCGAAAATGGTACCACCCGTTTGCGCAATGCTTTGGCTGAAAGAAAGGTTGAGGGATGAATTGTTGTTGTGTATAGGTTGAAATTCAATTGTTCCGTTGGGCTGCACTACCTGCAGATAAGTTTTGTTGTAGCCCGGCAGAATACCTTCTAAAGAAAGCTGTGGTTTATAGTTAGAGCGATACGTTCGCCATTCCCAATAGCGTGTTTCACGGCTGGTGATTGCCTGTTGCGATGCAATGGATTTATTTTTTGCCATCTGCACTATTTGCTGCAGGCTTAGCTGTACCGTGTCATTATCTTTTTGGCTGAAACCCTTGCACAGCAGCAACTGGAACAATAAAAAAAATATCAATTGTAGCTGTCTCATGTATTACTTTTTAATGGTGATTTCTTTTGCATTTTTATAATCACTCATATCCGAAGTAATCACCACATCGCCGGGTTGCACATTATCCTTTATTTCTACATAATCAAAGTTGCTCATGCCGATGTGCACCGTTCTTCTTTCTGCTTTATCCCCTTTCAGTACAAAAATGTCTTGCATTGGTGCACCTTTAAATGCAGCACCATTGGCCACACGCATGGTATGGTTGTTAGCAGCCGTTACTACGTACACATCCACTTTCATATCTGGTCGCAACTGCTTGTTGTTGCGGTCATTGAGCTGTATGTCGAAGGAAACAATGCCATTTTGGACAGATGGATAAATAGTACTGATAATACCCCGTACCTCCATATCATTGGCGCGAATGATAACAGGCATGCCGTTGTGCAGTTGATCTAAATAAGTATCGGAAATAGTGCCGTTAGCTTTAAAGCTGCTGAGGTCGGCTACGCGTGCCAGCGATTCACCTTCCTGTATGCTGACGCCAATATTTTTGTTTACCCACGTTATTACACCGGCATGGTTGGCAACAATATCTGCCATCTGTAATTTTCTTCCTAAAGCATTTAAATCATTTTCCTGTATGGCGGCGGCAATTTCCGATTCGCGTATTTCCAACTGCATGGTTTTTTGCTTTGCTTTTATTTCATTCTCCAATTGCTTTTTTTCCAGTTCGGCAACTTTTAAATCCAGTTCGGCCCGTTCTACATCTTCCTTTGTACCGCCACCTGCCTTGTACAGGCGTTTGGCATCTTCTACGGCTGCTTTTAAGCTGTTGATCCGCAGTTGCTTAATATCGTTGTTGGATTTTATATCGTAAAAACTTTTGTCTAATTCTACTTTTAATTGTTGTATGCTGTTGCGTTTGCTTTCTAACTGAAACTTCTGTTTTTCATATTCTGTTTGGGTGGCGGTTTTGTCTAATGTAAGAATGGCTTGCCCGGCTTTTACCGCACTGCCGGCATCTAATAGTACATTTTGTATAGAAGCTGAAATAGGACTTGTGATTACTTCCTCAAATTCAGGCAAAATTTGACCAGAAGCAGTCAATGTATTTTCGATGCTGCCTACTTCAACAGTTGAAGTGGTGAAAGCAGAGCGGCTGATGGTGGATGCAAAAGAGAACCGTACGAGCCAGATGCAAATTGAAAGGACAAGCAGCACGTCAACAACTAAATATACCTTTTTTCTGTTACGCTGTTGTATTACTGTATTGGGAAGCGCCGTATCCATTATTTCTATTTTGCTCAGATTATTCAACCGGCGTGCCACCGGTAAATAGTTCATTATCATCCATTTAATTTAAATGGACGCTTCCGTTTTGTCCGGTATCGGACAAAGATTTCGTTTTCGAAAACTTTTTGACGAAGAATGTTTCCTTGATGAAGATTTGAGAGATTGTTGGGATAAATAAAGATAGAAAAGAATAAAACGGATAAATCTGTTGTAATAAACGGGCATTCTTTTATAGCTAATAGCTTCAGCGGTTTATTCTGTGTTTTAGTTACGTTCCTTTATATGGGTTTGTGACCCAAAAGTATATGCACTTAAACCCCCCAATTATGTACAGGTACTCTGGTGAGTGTTGGCGCCTTTGGTGTTCGATGGTTGCGCTAAGCACTAAACATCTACTCTACAGCCTGCTTCAAAAAAAACGACTGGTGTTTTTTTTGCTTTATAAGAGTGTAAAAACGATAACCTGATAAGTACTTCCTGTTCGTAGTTTAATAGAATTGATACGAATTGGAAAGCAGTGATAAAATATTTAATTGATAATAGATTTAACAGATAAAAAAAGAGGGTACAGTATAGAAATACTCTTCCCCCGGAATCCAATATCAAAGACTCTGTAATAGACAACAGAAATGCCAAAAAGATTAATGTTGAAACTGAATACGTTACGAAAAAATTAGCACCAAGCCAGTTTCAAAGTTGGAAAACGGATTTTTAAAGTTGGAGAAGTTTGGGCTTATGTGATGCTTAATTAAGCAGCATATTATCAAAGAAATAATTATTAAGTAAAAGTATTATACTTATAGTAGCGGGCAGTGTGATAAACCTGAAATGGGTGTGGCCAAAAACAACCGTTATTATACCAATAGTAGTAAAGCGCTTATGTATTTACAGAATTGCAATTTTCGGTATGGATGGAATGGGCACCGCTGTATGGAGTAATGGATGCTGCTATTTTTGCAATAGGCAAATGCGTTTCCCAATAATCTTCAGTAAAGTATTATTAATAAGATAATCTGCAATGTACCTTTACAAAAAATTCATCACACATACATTATTATCTTACATCTTACTCACTTCCATTAGCAGCTCCATGCCATAAAATAAGATTTACACTTCATATAACTCCAGTGGCAAACCGTCCGGATCTTTAAAGAAAGTAAATCGTTTGCCGGTATATTCATCTACCCGTACCGGTTCAGTTGCAACATCGTTGTTATGGAGATGCTGAATAGCTGCGTCTAAGTTGTTTACTGCAAATGCAAGATGCCTGAGTCCGCAAGCTTCGGGTGTGGATGGGCGTGGCGGCGGATACGGAAATGAAAACAATTCTATTATGTAATGGTCACCAATTGCCAGATCCAGTTTGTACGATTGCCGGCGTTCGCGATATACTTCGCGAATGATATGCAAACCCAATACTCCGGTATAAAAACGTTTGGAGACTTCGTAATCCGAACAAATAATAGCGATGTGATGCACAGCCTGCAATGGTGTATTCATGCAGTCAAATGTAGGATGAAAATAGATTGCATTTTTGGTGCAAAGGCAGTATGGGAGTGCTTTTATTAAAATGAATTCAGTTTTCAAAATTTACTGATTATTAGTATTACCAGCGGAGTGAAGGAGCTTTGCCCGGTTGATGTAAGATCAATATGGATGGCTTGTGTTGATTGTCCTGCCATTTACAGAGTACTTCGCCCGCAATAATATGGGTTCACAGTTCTACTCAATACCTGTAGTCATTACCTTTATCCGTATGAAATATCTGTTATTTTCTTTCCTTATTATTCTTTGTTTACCATCTTTTGCGCAGCCTCTTGCAGGCGATTCAGCATATATTCAAGACAATTACACCAAAAAAGAAGTGCGTATTGCTATGCGCGATGGGGTGAAGTTGTTTACCAGTGTTTATATTCCAAAAGATACTACTCAATCATATCCTTTTCTCATCAACAGAACGCCTTATTCGGTAGCGCCTTATGGCGAGGCTATTTATAGAAAACGCCTTGGTCCAAACCCGCTTTTCACACGCGAAAAATACATCTTTGTGTATCAGGATGTACGCGGCAGGCATATGAGCGAAGGACAATTTGAAGAGATGACACCTGCTATTGATGATAAAAAAGACAGCAAGCAGGTGGATGAAAGCAGCGACACGTACGACACGATAGACTGGCTGTTAAAAAACATCAGCCACAACAATGGTAAGGCTGGTATATATGGTATTTCATATCCAGGTTTTTATGCCACAGCGGCTTTGCCCAATGCACATCCGGCCCTCAAAGCGGCATCGCCGCAGGCACCGGTAACAGACGAGTTTGAGGGGGATGATGCCTATCATCGCGGTGCTTTTTTCCTGATGGATAATTTTAGCTTTCTAAACTTTTTTGATGCACCACGCAATGGCCCAAGAGCAGAAAACCCGCCTGTAGATTCAACACTTAACATCAATGAGGTGTATGATTTTTACTTACAAACAGGCGCATTGCACCACTTCAACGATTTGTACTTTCGTAATACATCCAACATATGGAATGAATTCCTGGCGCATGCTACCAAGGATGCGTATTGGCAGGCAAGAAACATTCGTCCGCATTTAAAAAATATTCACCCTGCTACACTGGTGGTAGGCGGCTGGTTTGATGCGGAAGACCTCTTTGGCGCATTGCATACATACAAAGCCATTGAACAGCAAAACCTCCATAATAATAACTTTTTGATAATGGCTCCCTGGACGCACGGCGCATGGGAAAAAAAGCAATGGAACCAATTTGCGGGCTATCAGTTTGGCCAGGATTTGAATGCTGCATTTCAGCAGATAGAATTTAATTTCTTCAATTTTTATCTTAAAGAGAAAGGCAGTTTTGATACTACGGAAGCCACCATTTTTGTAACCGGCAGTAACGAGTGGAAAAGATTTAAGGCATGGCCGCCAAAAGGTATGGCGCATGAAACCTGGTGGTTGAATTACAACCATCAATTACTATTGCAAAAAGGTAAGCTAAAGGGCAAAGATGAATATACGTCCGATCCGGCTAATCCTGTCCCTTACATTAACCAACGCAGTGCTGACCGCCTTAATGAATATATGGCTGCCGACCAAAGCTTTGCCTCGGGGCGCAATGATGTTGTATATTATCAAAGCGAAGTGTTGCAAAACGATAAAACGGTACTGGGACCTATTATGGCCAACCTGTATGTAAGCCTGAGTGGCAGCGACGCCGATTTTGTAGTGAAAGTGATTGATGTACTGCCCGATAGCAACAACACCCAACAACTGGTAAGAGCGGAAGTATTGCGCGGCAAATTCCGCAATAGTTTTGAAAATCCTGTACCTTTTACGCCCAACGAACCTACCAAAGTAACGTTGCAATTAAATGATGTGGCGCATACTTTTTTGAAAGGTCACCGCATTATGGTGCAGGTGCAAAGCAGTTGGTTTCCGCTGGTAGACCGTAACCCGCAGCAGTTTATAAATATACCCGATGCAGCGGACAGCGACTATAAGAAAGAGCGCATTACTATTTTGCACGATGCGGCGCATCCTTCTACTATAGAAGCAGGCGTGGAAGAGTAGGTGAGGGATTGCAGGAAAGATAAGGGCGCTTCATGGCTTTGCCGTGTTCTTCACCATCCGATAAATATGCCGGTGATGAAGGATAACGCAATTGCAAGCGCTGTACACTTATAATCTCCAGGCCTGCGGTATTATTTCAATTCATCCACTATCTTTTTCAATTAATTACTCAGCAGCTTGCCTTTGCCCCTGTTTATACCACACCTTTGCACTACCATTAAACCCTATAAAAACAAAACATGAAACAACTTATTTTGTTATTAGCTGTTGCTTTAACATTGACAATTACTGCGTGTTCAAAATCAGATGCAGATAGTCCCGCTGGACCGCGTACTGATGTGCCTGCAGAACTAAGAGGCAACTGGATGTTTGGAAATTTTTCAATGACTGAATATTGGAGCCAAAATCCGGGAGAATATATCGGCAATGGCGTGGAGTATGCTTTTGCATTCACTTTTAATGCCGATGGCACTTATACCCAGTATTTTACCTCGGGAACTGTAGCTAGTGGTGTACAAACTTACCAGCAATCAGTTACCCATGGCACGGTGGAAGTAGATGCGGCATCTAAAGTAATCAAAACGCATCCTTCCAGAGCCCACTACCGCCGGACGGTGGATGGACAAGTGGCAGAAGACCGGGATTTAAGCAAAGGAGAATTGAGTACCAATAACTCATATATTTACACTACAGGTGTGGAGCCCAGTGGCACCGATGCACTGTATTTAACACTTAACGGTACCGATAGCCCGCTGACTTTCCTCCGTAAACCATAGTAAAAAACGGTGATTTCTATATGCCAGCTTTTTTAACAGTTTACCACATATCCAGTTATTTGGGATCAAGAAATATTGTAAGAAATATTGAAAAGAGATAAAAATTACAGATTGCTTTATTTCGTTTGTAACAACGCTGGTTACATTATTTCTAAATGAATAATTTACATTTCTTACATTTTGTTCTTCGCAAGTGGTAACGCAGCAAGCCTGGAAGAAAAAAGAACAGGCGGGTCTTTCCGACCTGCCTGTTCTTTAAATGATAATTGATGTAAAATTTATAAAGATTACGAAGACTATTTGTTTTTATTAAACCAATCGTTTTTGTACCGGACTTGTTGAATCGGTATCGCTCTTATATCTTCCTGTTCTTTGCAGTACTAGCATAGCGCACCTCAAAGATTTTTAGGTTAAAAAATAAAAGAAGTGCATTGCAAAAAAGTATCAAAAGTATAATCATGAATTACAGTAACAGCTATATGCATCACCTGACATTCAAATCCAGTTCTTTATCCAACTGCTTTAGCTTGTTGAAGTACCGTTTAGAGTTTTGCAGAAAACGATAGCCTTTTAAAAAACCCCAGTACGGTATGCCGTTTTTACAGTTATCGCGGCTTATTTCGTACATCGCTTTCCAATGTTTTAAAATTTCTTTGTAAGCCTGCGGCAGATTGTACTTGCCTGCATGAATATGATTGGGGACAGAGCCTGCCCCGTTAAACTCGAGTATAATAAAATTTTTCCCCTGCAGCATGTCTTCTACAGACTGGCACTTGATGTCGTAACGTCCGTACAGGAATTGCGTTTGATGGCTAATAGTATCAAAAATTTGATGCAAAGTATCATTTACTTCGCTGGTAAGATCAACAAAGCGGGCGCCATTATACAAATTGGCAATATGCGATATGCAAAACGTTTCACCTGCAGGTAAAACCGTTTGTAAATCCTTTGCATGTTGCTTTTTGATGGTACTTAAAAACTCCTTTGCTTCAGCATTGTTACTGATCAAGGCTTCAAGTGTAGAGGAGCCGTTGCCCGTTACTTCCAATAGTTTTTTTTCTATAAAAGCGGTAATACTGCCTTTGCAATTTGCGGGTTTTCTGCAATAAAAAACACTCACTTCGCATGGCATATCAATAAACTCCTGGATGATGTAGGTTGCCGGCATGGCTGAATGATACGTCTTTAACTGTTGCTCGTTTACTATTTTTCTAAACAACAATCCTTTCATACCTACATCCGGCTTTACTACAAACGGATAGCGGATACCTGCACGAAGCAATTGTGGCGTTACATCAGCAAAAGGTAAGGCAGGAGATATAAAAATGCTTTTGGGATATAGTTCCGACGGCAATTGTGTGTACATTTCGCTTTTAGCTTCTCCTTCAAAACCTCCGAATGTCAATGTTGGGTTGGAGGCCGTAAAAAACCATAGCGAGCGTGTTTTTATATAATACCACACCCACGCGTAGCCAAGAGGAAAATAAAAAAGGTAAAATGGCCAATTGTGCCAGTCTGTTATCCGTTGTATGATCGCTTTTTCTACATTAAAAAGCATAAACCTTCGCCTCTACAACCCTGTTGTGTTCGTTGGTATAGATGATCTTAGGCTCAAAGCGTTCGGCATCTTCTTCATTGAAATAGCCGTAAGCTAAAATGTGTATCTGATCGCCTTTATTAAACAACCACGAAGCAGCACCATTGAGTGAAACAAATCCTTCTTTTTTGCTGCGCACTACATAGGTTACAATACGGCTGCCATTGCTAAGATTATTTACATGAACCTGCTCAAAGAGTTTGAGACCGGCAGCTTCTATTAGTTCATCGGGCAAAGCAATACTGCCAGGATAGCTTCTGGAGCTTTCTGATACAATTACTTGCTGGAGTTTTACACGTAAGAGTTGTATGTGCATAATAATTCAAACGTTAGAATATATACGGTAAATATTGCGCCCAAAGATAAGGAAGTTATTCTTGCCTGCATGCTAATGGCTTGTTTAATTGCCGGCAACCTACCGTAAACTCCTGATGAAGCTGGTTGAAATTAGTTGATCATTAATCAACACTTTGTTGTTTGTATATTGCTTTTAGCGGGCGAGAATTGGCGAATCCTTCACATTTGTGCTTGCCCGAAATGGTTGTGAACCAGAGATACAGAGCTGCCTTTGGCATTGAAAACGGGAGCTGCATAAAGGCCACAGTAATTGGCTTTCAATCAGATAATATTGAACAGCCCTCAAATGCAAAACTGTACAACCTGCAACCGTTGCATATACAAATGTCGTTGCCACATCCTTGCATGATGTTTGAAGATGGTTTCTTCTAAATAGTAGCAAATGGCAAATAATGCATCAAACCTCACCATTTCAAAAGAACTGAACTGTTCAAAAGAAGCAGCGTATAACGCGTGGACACAACCCGAGCAGTTAAAACAATGGTGGAAGCCAATGGGTAAAAAACTGGCAGATGTAATAAATGATATAAAAGAAGGTGGTGAAGTAAAATATGTTTTTGAGAATAACAGCCTTATCATTGATGGCAGATACGAGAAAGTGGAAGAACATAGCTTACTGGAGTACACCTGGAACTGGCATTTGAAACTAGAGCGAGAGGAAAATGCAGCTTATAAATTATCAGTACATTTTGAGGGCGATAACAGCCATGCTGCCATCCGGATAACGCAAGCCGGCTTTGAAAGCGAGGAGCACGTGCAGCCGCATAAGCAAGGCTGGGAGGAGGGGTTGCAGCAATTGCAGGACTATTTAACAGGCAATAACAATGTTGGTAAGAACGGTTTAAACAGCAATAATGCAGACCGCGATGATATTAAGGAGAGGGAAGAGATGGCAGAAGAAAAATATATGCCGCCGGTTACCGGCTACAACGAAACGGAAGAGCAGGATAAAGTAGGCGGCGGATAATGTGACGCTTATAGGAGTATAGTGAAGTTTTCTGTGCCTTCGAGGCTTAAAAAATTATTTTCATTTCAGGTGGCAATAAATTCATCCTTGCATTTTCCTGGTAATAATGCAAGACCTGCCTTTGGGTGTAAATATCTAACAGAATAAAAACTTTTTCTTATTGTAAATAGTACTGCCGGGTAAAAATGCCCGGCAGTAAATCAATGAATATCTCCTTTAATAATACTTTCCAATTACAGTTATTATTGTACGACGACGACATGCTTTTCTGTAATATCACCCAACGTGAAAACAATATAATAGGTGCCGGGTGCAAGGCTGCCCATGTGGAAGTGCCCATTGTTCAACCCTTTTACGGCACTTAGCTTTTCTTCTTTAATTAGAAGCCCGGTTTGATTATACAATTTTGCCAGCATGGTTCCATCTTTATCTGCATTAAACTGCAGCATCAAATGTCCCGGGCTGCTTATAGGGTTGGGACTGAGACTGGTGATGAGTTTTGGAGTAATAGCACGCGTGTTGGCAAACATTTGTATAGGTGATAATTGCCGGTTGCCATTTACATCCACCATGGCTACCTGATAATAGATGTATTTATCCTGCAGTGCATCCCTGTCTTTAAAATTGTACAAATTTGAGGTGTTTGCATTTACTTTGGCTATTTCGGTAAAGTTGTTTCCATCGGTACTTCTTTGTATGGAAAAATAAGACACCTCTTCAGAAGAGGTAGTGTTCCACTTGAGCATTGCCTGAGCATTGTCTCCATTGATGGTAAAGTTATCTAAATTCGCAGTCAGCCGTTTTGTTACATTTAGAGTGCCTTTCATTACCGAAGCATGAATGGTACAATCATATTTATAAACTCCCGCTACTTTTAGTATATATCTAAAACTTTTATGGTCCACATCTATGGGCCTATCCCAGGCTTTTGCGTTTGCAGGGATGGACAATGATGTAGTAGTATGTTTACCGGTTACCCATTTCCATATGATGGTATCACCTACTTTAGCATTGACGCTACTCGGTGAGAACTGGAAGTTGGAAACTTTAATAATAATTCTTTTTGCAAAACTTGCTGATGAGATTGCAATGAACGCAAGCGTAAAGAGGAGGGTAATCTTTTTCATAGTATCATGATTAAGTGGTTTTATAATAAAGAGAAAATTTATTTAATGCAAATGCTTCAAATACCTCTTTGTACTGGTAAAATCATGAGTCTCGTTTTTCAATTTTATAAACAGGCAATTGGTTTATTATTCCGGGCTAAACAAGCATACAATGGCAAAGACTAAACAGTAACAGTAATTGTACAAGTTCTATCTCACTTTATAAAGATAAGGCAGAACTGTATTCCTTTTGCAAATACGCAAGCTTTGTAAAAAGGTTGCCTTTAAATTTATTTTTATGTTTTGTGCTGGCAGGTTTGGGCAGCTACAACAAAAGTACCTGCAGGGTTGCTATAAAGATTTTGCTATTAATAGTAAAGCTGTTTGGCGGTTCTATCTGATATTCAATCTGCATCGCCGTTTAAACGAACGGGAGAGATCGCTGCCTTGTTGTAGTACAGGAGATGTGTCTGCCGCTTTTGTTATGGCATGACGAACTTTAAACCTTGTTTATTCCGAAAATACAAAACGCCAGGTAATTTACTGTAAAAAAAGACTATAAAAATGAGCAGCAGTTATTCTACTTTCGTCCATTGGCTATTATTCAATATTGCTGCTCGTTGCTCACAAGCATCTTCCATTATCATAAAACTGATTGCATGCTCTTTTATGGCATATTTGTATTGTCCGGTAGTAGCTGTATCACATTCGCTTTGCCCGTACACTTTATGTAAAGTAATCACGCTGTTCGCAGTGGTATAAGTATATACTTCAATAACAGATGCTTCTCCAAGGTTGATGACATTCAACGTGTCTTTGCCAAATTGAAATTCTAAGTCCAATGTTTCATCTGCCTGAATGGTAGCCTTCCATTTTGTATTGGTAAGCTGTGCTTTTACAGAAACAATAGCGAAAAAAAAGAGGGTTAAAAGAAGGAAATATTTTTTCATATAGCAGGTTTTATTGATGAGTTAATGGTTAAGACACCCATCAGTGGTAAGTGGTTTTTGTCATGCTGACGAAGAAGGCACCTGAACATTGCTGTAGATCCAAGTCTAATTCAAAAGCGATTTAATTACAATTCACAGATGCTTCGTACCTCAGCATGACAAGTCCACATTTTGATTACAGAATTAATTGATATAAATAATTTGAAGATTTGTTTTCCTCATACTTTGAAATGCCGGTTAAAACAGAATGTGACAGCAACATTATACCAGCTTCATATTTACCGGATCCCAGCGGATAATCTTCTTTTGGAAATAGCTTTCGTTGCACGATAATGCCGGCACTGCTGCTCTGAAGCCAAAAACTGCGTCTTCCACTACCGGTTTACCTGTGCGCACCGAATCAAAAAAGTTGGTTACATGGTCCAGGTGCTCATCGTAGCCATCGGGTGCTTTAAAGTTCACATCCGGTTTCTTTGGGCGTTGTTTTTGTGCATCGGTCCATTTGGCATTATATGCCTTTGTCATGTCTTCCTGCATTTGTTTAGGAAACGTAAATACCGAATCGTAGCCGCCAAAACCAGGTGCTTCGGGCATAATGCTGTGCGAAATATGTAAATTATTACCATCTACTACCATCACGCCCTCCGAGCCAACAAACTGGGTTCTTTCCTGCCCGCCGGTGCCGCTGATAAAGTTTACCTGTAAGGTCAGTTGAAATGCCGGATGCTCCGGCGAATCGGGATACTGCATAATGCCGGTCATTACATCGGGCATGTTTCTGCCATCCTTCCAGTAGCTCAGTTGCCCACTGCTGTAAATGCTTTCCGGTCCTTTGGAGTTGGTGATAAAATGTGTTCCGCTCAGCAGGTGTATAAATAAGTCGCCGGCTACCCCGGTGCCAAATTCTTTATAAGCGCGCCACCAGAAAAACTTTTTAGGGTCATAAGGTACGTTGCCCACAATTTCCGCATATTTATTCCAGTCCAGCGTTTCGGGCGATGCATCTTGTGCAATGGTATATTCCCACGCACCAATGGAACTCTGGCGGTCATACACAGCATTCACCATATTCAGTTTGCCTATTTCGCCGGCGGCAAGCAGTTCTTTTGCTTTGGCGTACGTGATGCTGCTAACGCGCTGGCTGCCTACCTGCAATACTTTCCCGGTTTTTTTCTGTGTCTCTATTACCCCATAACCTTCACTTATTTTCTTTACCATCGGTTTCTCTATATACACCGCTTTTCCTTTTTTCAAAGCTGCCTCGGTTATATGCGCATGCCAGCAATCGGTAGTAGCAATAAGCACTGCATCAATGTCACTTTTGTTTAAGATATCTTCGTAGTTGCGGGTGGTAAACAAATCTTTACCATATAGCTCTTTTGCATTTTCGAGCCTGCCGGTATATAAGTCGCAAATGCCTGCCAGCTCGATGCCGGGCACCCGCAGCATTTCGCGCAGGTCGAAGTGACCTTGCACGCCAAAGCCTATTACGCCAAGGCGTATTTTATCGTTGGGCGATATTTTTCTTTCGTAATGTAATATGCGTTCTTCTGCTTTTTCTTTTGCAGCTAAACTGCTGAGTGGCGATGCGGCCGCGAGTAAAGAAGTAGCGCCGATTTGTTGTAAAAATTTCCTTCGCGAAGATTGGTTTTGATTATTCATATAGCAATTTTAGATGTGGATTTTGGCGGTCAAGATAAGGATTAAAATGATTGATACATATTGCTTTTACCGGTAAAAAATTTTTTGTTGCCGGCAACAGCAATCGCAACAATGATGGGAAAAAGGAATGTAGAAAAAATGAGGAAACATCGTTACTACTTATTTTTCTTCTTCAGTTTATATGCTTCCTGCAGTGCCGATTGTACCAGTTTTTTGGTTGCTTTATCAAGATTGATGGTTGTAGCCCCCTTTTTACCCCAGCCGTTTGGTATTGGAAAAATCACCTCGCTGCTGGGCGGACAAAACAGCACTTGCAGTTGTGGATTAAACATCAGGTTCACTGTTTTGTCTTCATAAGAAAGTGTGGCAAATATTCTTTTATTTACAGTAAAAGCAATACGATGAAAATGCGGTTTTTCATCAGTGCCTTCAAAAGAAAGTGCACACTTTTTTACTTCTTCCGGGCTTATCATGAACAATTATTATAGCTTTCAGAATTTATATTTTACTGATAACTATTATTACATTTTCAGCAATAATAATTTTCTAATAGCAACATCACATATGCTGGGTAAATCAGAAAGACCAGCTATTAACTATCAGTAACATCAGTTATCCTATAAGAATATCTTTACTCAATCTTCACTGTTGTTCTTTTTACGCCCAGCGGCAATACCGTTTTGCCATATACTTCGTTCAATACCTGCGCTACGCAGCCATAAAAAGCACTCAGGCCGCAAAAAATACCTTCGTAGCCTGCAATGATGTGCAGCGTTTCATTGCCGGTAAAATCGGCAGCAGCCAGCAGGAAAAATAAAATAGTTAGTGTAAAGAAAACTACCTGCAACATCCTGTTGGAACGTAAGGTGCCGATAAACATGAATAAAGTGAAAATACCCCATAGTAACAGGTAAAAGCCAACACTTTTTTCATCGCTGGCGTAGGCTGCGCCAAAGCTGGTTTTGGGTATCAGCCATAAAGCTACCAGCGACAGCCAGAAAGAACCATAAGCCGTAAAAGCGGTAGCGCCAAACGTATTGTTCTTTTTCCACTCCTGCAGTCCGGCAAAAATTTGGGCAATGCCGCCCATAAAAATGCCCATACCTATAATCATAGAATTGACGCTGTAAAAGCCTGCATTGTGCAGGTTGAGTAGAACAGTCGTCATCCCAAAACCTAATAAACCTAAAGGTGCTGGATTAGCCGTAGTGTCTTTAATAGCAAGTGCTGTTGGATTGTTAGTCATGGCATATAATCGTTTAGGTTTTAAAGATTCAGCATATTTGCATGATTACCAAAAGTTTTTTTAAGAAACTGTTTAAAAGTTTGGAAGACGGGGGCTATGGGGTTCGCAATAATCAAATTGCACGAAGTATGCTTCACCTGCATGATACCGGGAGTTAAATTTTTTGTGAGACTCTATGTTCTTGTAGTTTTTGTAGTTCAAGCAATTGAACTTAAGCAACCTCAAATAAAAAATCTGTAGCAAGCTTTCGCTCACTACAGATTTTTTATTTGTAATACATACAGCAGATTCTTTCAAAACTGTTCCGACACATTCAACACCTTCTACTTATGTTCATTTGGATGCCCTCCTACTTAACTGTATTAATTCGATACAAACAGGCTTATTTTAATTATAGATATTAAAAGAAACTGTTGTACCCTCACCTACTGTACTTTGTATTGCAAGCGAACTATTTATTTTACTCAAAAACTCCCGCACCAGCGATAAGCCTAAGCCGCTGCCTTTCTCGGCATTGGTACCAATAGTATAATAATTACCGTTCTCGTACAGCACCTGTTTTATCTGTTGTTCATCCATGCCAGTACCGGTATCCCTTACACTCAATAAATGCTGATTATCGGCAAATTGGTGTGCTACGGTAATGTTGCCTTTATCGGTAAACTTATTGGCATTGGTAAGCAGGTTGCGCAGTACAAATTCCAGCGCCTGTTCATCGGCAAGTAAATACGTTTCTTCAGGAATATCGTTGATAAACTTATTGCCCTTTAAAGTAACCGAAAATTCCAGCGGGCGCATTACCCGGTTAACAAGTTTATGCATATCTACACTGTCGGGCGCAGATTTGTTTAAACGCACATGCAGCTTACCCCACTGTACCAGGTTGTTTAGCAAGTCGAGTGTGCTATCCATTTGCTTGCGCAGCAAATCATTCATTTCGGCTGCTTCTTCTTCATCAAAATCTTTGGATTTATCATCCAGTAAATCCAGCATTACCCTGAAGGAAGCCAGCGGATTACGGATATCGTGACCAATAATGCTGATGATCTTGTTTTGCATTTCGCTCAGTTGTGCCATTTCGCGGTTGCGCACGCGCAGTTCTATAAGGCTTATCACATGCCTGGCAAGCACCTGGAGTGCTGCTTTCTGGTCATGCGTAAGGTGTCTTGGCTTTTTATCCAATACACACAGCGAACCTATTTTATAACCCCTGCTGGTAGCAAGCGGCGCGCCTGCATAATATCTGTAGGCAGATACAGCCTGTAACTGTGAAAGATGACGGAAGCGGGTATCTTCTCTTAAATCGGGCACTTCCAATACTTCTTCCTGTGCGATGGTATAATGGCAAACGGCTTCGTTGCGTTTTGCTTCGCAGATAGGTGTATCCACACTGGCTTTTACCCACACGCGGTCGCTATCCACAAATGTGATCAGCGCAACCGGCATATTGAAGGTTTGCGCCGTAAGCCTTACGATATCATCAAAATCGCTTTCGCTTGGTGTATCAAGTATTTCGGTGTGATATAGTTCGCGAAGTCTCTCGTGTTCAGAAATGTCTAATGTTTGTAATGACATAGTTGATATTGGATTCATAATACTGCAACAAATTTCCGTAACTCGGCGCATTCAAACCAGTCTTTGTCAAATTTTAACGGCTTTAAAGCAATTTTTATAGTTTGCTGTTTTGTTATTTACTTTAAATGATAATTTTTTAGCTTGAATAAAACAAAGGGACTTATTACCATGAGATTACGAATATCAAATTGCCACCAAGATAACTGCATCTCCTGTTTTATCCGTTAATTGTTTTTAAAGCCAACATTTCCAAGCTATGAAGGGATTTGATGAATAGCATTTTACTCTTTGCGCCTTCGCAGTGATAAAAACTGTCATTATCGCAGGCAATAAAAATGGTAGGTAAATTGTTTATATATTATCATGAAAAAACAGCCTTCTTTAGCCTTTTGTGTATTGATGGATGTGATAGGTTGCAGCTCCTATCTTCTGCCCGGCTGGGGCGAAATAATAGATGCAGCCTGGGCGCCTGTTTCGGCCATCATCTTTTTTATAGTATTTGGCAAAAAAGCCGCTTTTGGCGCTGTGTTTAACTTAGCAGAAGAATTACTACCCGGCACCGACCTCATTCCTACTTTTACTATTGCCTGGTTTGTACGTTATTTTGCCAACAAAAAGCAAAAGGTAGTAGCACTTAAACCATTGCAAAAGAAGACCAGTGTGTTAGGTTAAAACAATTGTTTAAGTCGTGCTGCAGCCTCGGCGAGGGTGGCTTCTTTTTTGGCGAAGCAAAAACGCAAAACCTTATTGTCGGTATGATTGGTATAAAAAACAGATGCAGGTATGGTAGCTACACCCACCTCTCTGGTAAGGCGGATAGCTAATTCAGCGTCGTTTTCATCGCTGAAATGTTGATAGCTGTAACACTGAAAAAAACTCCCGTGGCAGGCAAGCGGCTCAAAAGGTGTTGCCTGCATCAACAATAGCAAATAATCCCGTTTTTGTTGCATACTGTTGCTTAAAGAGAGATAAGCGGTAGCATCTTCCAGCATCATTGCCAGTCCGGCCTGCATGGGTGTGTTGGTGCTAAAGGCATTGTACTGATGTATCTTTCTAAACTCACTCATCAAGCCTTCCGGTGCAATGCAGTAGCCCATTTTCCAGCCGGTGCAACTGTACGTTTTGCCAAATGAAAAACATACAAAGCTCCGTTGCATCAGTTCAGGATACTTCAACACACTTTCGTGTTGCAGTCCGTCATAAACAAGGTGTTCATATACTTCATCGCTTATTACAACTATATTGGTGTTATTTACAATGGATTGTAGTTGCAGCAAATCGTTATTGCTCAGCACTGTGCCGGTAGGATTGTGCGGCGAGTTGATAATGATGGCTTTTGTTTTGGCGGTGATCTTCTTTTTTACTTCTTCCCAATCAATTGCATAAGAAGGAAATTGTAACGGTATAATAACCGGCTTTGCACCATTGACAATAATGTTGGGAATATAACTGTCATACGCCGGCTCAAACACAATCACTTCATCACCCGGCTGCAGTATAGTGGTGAATGCGGTATAGATAGCATAAGTAGCGCCGGGTGTAACGGTAATTTGAGTATCCGGATTAATGGTTGCATTATACAGTTGGTTTACTTTGTTGGCAATCCGTTCGCGCAGTAATGGCAATCCATTCATGTGCGTATATTGGTTTTGCCCTGTCAGCATGGCTTCGTGCACATGCTGTATCAGGCGTTCATTCATGTTGAAATCGGGAAAGCCCTGACCAAGATTAATGGCGTTGTGCTGCAATGCCAACTGGCTCATTACCGTAAAAATAGTGGTACCTACTTCGGGTAGTTTGGAATGTATAACCGGATGCTCCATAAGTATGTAAAAATAACAGTAGCCGGTAAGAAGAAGGAATTTATTTGTATAAAGATGTAGTATTTATACAAATGCAACAGATTTGAAATAACATGCAGGTAATGGATTAAATGAATAGCGCTATTTACTTGTTTCTCTTACTGCCTATCCACGACAAAGTACCAACCACCAGGCCTGTGACGCCCATTGCCAGCAATGTATTTCTTGCCCGTTTATTCCTGACAGGAAGTGCGAGGGAAGCAGTAAGCGCTACCACTCCCTGCGCAACATCTATAAGCGCATGTGTTTTGTAAGAAATCAACTTTACTGCACCCCACGGGGCATCGGTTATTAAACTGTAAGCCACATCTGCTGCACTGGATAGCTGGCAGAGCGTTGCAGCAGTTTTTTCTTCTTCAAAGCGGAAGAGCTTAGGTGCCATCCATACAAGCGGTATATAACCAATATCTGCAATAATATGATAGTTTTTAGGAATGCCTGTAATCATGTTTATTAAGTTTAAAATACACCTGTCAATTACAGTGCCGCCTGTTATTTCATTTCGGACAAGGCGAAGAGGAACGATGGCAGCGTTTTGATTCAACTTATTTTCCAGGCAAGTTACTCAATAGTTACCTGCTCTGCTTTTTCTAAATATTCGTCTTTAATTGCAGCCCCCAATCCCGGTACGTCCGGAACTTCTATTACACCCTTTTCTTTATATAAAATTCCATCCCGTACCGGATCTTCGGTAAACATCAGCGGCGTATCAAAATCGCAATGCACAATATGCCCATCACTCAATGCCAAATGTGCACTTGCCGTCATACCCAGTCTCGATTCCATAAAACCACCAATTTGCAAGTGCATGTTGGCTGTAGCAGCCAGTTGTACTATTTTCATAGCATTTAATAAGCCACCTGTTTTGCCCAGTTTAATATTAAACATCGGGCACGCATTCAATGCAATCAATCGTGCTGCATCATGGTGGTCACCGCAGCTTTCATCTGCCATAATGGGGATTGGACTCATTGCCGATACCTTACTGAGTTCCATAAAACGCCAGCGAGCAATTGGCTCTTCGCAATGCTCTATGTTGTAAGGCGCTAAAGCATTCAAAATAGCAATCGCATTATCAGGCGTTTGCCAGCCCTGGTTGGCATCTATCCGTAAGGGAATAGCACTGCCAATGCCTTCGCGGATAGCTTTTATTCTTGCAACATCGCTCTCCAGATCTTCGCCTAATTTTACTTTGATAGCAGGAAAGCCTGTTGCCTTAAACTGCATGGCGTCCTGTTGCATTTTTTCGGGTATGCCAATACTCACCGTCATATCCGTGGTTAGTATTTTATCCTTTTTACCACCTAAAAACTGATACAACGGCACGTTGGCATGTTGTGCAGCAACATCGTGCAGCGCCATATCAAACGCACTCTTGATGCTGTAATTGGCATAAATGGTTTTATCCATTATGGTGCAACAGGCTGCTATATCCAATGCGTTTTTACCTTTCAATACTTTGGCAAAGTATTGCCCTACAATAAAGCAGGTATCTACACTCTCGCCATTGATGGTCATGTACGGACTGCACTCTCCAAAGCCGGTAATGCCATTTTTTGTTTTAATAACAACAACAATATTTTGCACATGATATATAGGTCCAAGCGATATAACAAAGGGCTCTTTCAGCGGAACAAATAATTTGTAAATGCTTACAGTCTGGATAGCGTCAACATTAGGCATAGCATATTTTTTGCTAAGGTATTTTATTCAGTATACAGATTATTCAAAGCTCATTGTTGGGTATTCACCAATAGTCGTATATCTTTAAGCCCAAACTCCGTTACATGTTTGCATCGTTTGGTAAAGATCCCGCAGGAAAGGAATTGGATACCCTGAAACAATCGCCCAACTACAGGAATAATCAGTTTCAAAATGTGGTACCAACAGCCACTTTAGCCGAAGATGCATCTATAGTAAAAACGCTCTGGCATTTTATTAATAAACCAAAAAGCAATAAGCCGCCAAAGCCTTTGCCTGCTGTAAAAACCGATTTGAAACAAAGTATCTCTGATAAGCCGGTGATTGTTTGGTTTGGACATTCCTCTTATTTCATCCGTGTTAACAGCATCAATATTTTAGTTGATCCGGTATTCAGCGGTTATGCGGCGCCTTTTTCTTTTATGAATAAAAGCTTTGCAGGTACAAATGTTTATAGTATTGATGATATGCCCGCTATTGACGTATTGCTCATTACACACGACCATTACGATCATCTGGACTATGAAACAGTGACTAAACTACGCCCGAAAGTAAAGCACATTTATACATCGCTGGGTGTTGCATCGCATTTGGTGTATTGGGGCTATAATCAACAAAATATTACTGAATTAGACTGGTGGCAAAGTGTAACTATTACGGATAATTTGCAGTTGATTGCCGCACCGGCGCGGCATTTTTCCGGCCGGTCTTTCAGGCGGTTTACTACGCTATGGTCTTCTTTTATTTTAAAGACGAATGAGTACAATATATACATTGGTGCAGACAGCGGGTATGGTAATCATTTCAAGGAAATAGGAGCGAAGTATGGTCCCTTTGATATGGCTGTTTTAGAAAACGGTCAATATAATGTAGCGTGGCCGCAAATACACCAGTTTCCCGAGGAAGCTGTGCAGGCTTGCATAGATCTGAATGCAAAAGTGTTGATGCCGGTACATTGGGCTAAGTTTGATATCGCCTTGCATCCGTGGGATGAGCCTATTAAACGGCTTACCAAAGCGGCAAAGGAAAAAGGGGTGCAGGTAACCACGCCAATGATTGGCGAGCCGGTGGTTATTGATGGTGTTTATCCTTGTTCGGAATGGTGGCATTTGTGAGTTGTTGTCATTATGCACAACGCGCCCGCAAAGACCAAATTAATATAAGTACGCATAGGCGGCAATTTGCAGAATAATGTGCTACTTGCTTTTTTACTTTATTAAATTAATCTGCTTTGTTAATTGCACCAGCACATTATCTCAAAGCCTTTTAAATGTTTATTTTTGAAACTGTGTATAACATAGTTTTCATACGGGTAGTCTGTGCAGGAGGACGGATTGTTTATGCCTAACAATTCGCTTGCCCTACATTCCACGCCAGGCTACCAGGTTGTTCGTCAATGGCTCGCCGGTAAAGACTTTTATCCATTTCCATTTCAGGAAGAAACGTGGCAGCATATCCTTAATGGCAAAAGCGGATTGATGAATGCACCCACCGGTTGCGGCAAAACTTTTTCGGTGTTTTTGGGCACTGTTATTCAGTTCATCAACCTACATCCAACTGATTATTTACGCAGGAAAAATAATGGCTTGCAGCTACTGTGGGTTACGCCTTTGCGTGCATTGGCAAAAGATATTGGCCGTGCAATGGAGCAGGTGATAAATGAGTTGGGCATGCAATGGCGTATTGGCATTCGCAATGGCGATACGGATGCGGGCGAACGCCAAAAGCAAAAGCGCAATATGCCCGAAGTACTCATTATTACACCCGAAAGCCTGCATCTTTTACTTACCCAAAAAGGCTATCCCGGATTCTTTAAAACACTTAAAATCATAGCTATTGATGAATGGCACGAACTCATTGGCAGCAAGCGCGGCGTACTCGTGGAGTTGGCAATTAGCCGCATCGTGAATTGCAGCAAGCCCGATGCAGGATGCCAGATACCTGGTGCCAGTTACCAGCAACCGGCAGCCAGCAACCGGAAATCAGCGACCAATAACCCTCATCTGTCATCTCCCAATTGTCATCTCTCTCTCTGGGGCATTAGCGCCACCATTGGCAATCTGGAACAGGCTATGGAAGTGTTGCTTTCGCCATTGCAACTTAACGGAAGTGTAATTGTAAAAGCTAATCTCAATAAGCAAATTCATGTAGAATCTATCTTACCGGATGAAATAGAACGTTATCCCTGGGCCGGGCATTTGGGGCTTACACTGGCTGAACAAATCATTCCTATTATTGAGCAAAGTAATACTACGTTGATCTTCATCAATACGCGGGGCATGAGCGAGCGATGGTACCAAAAGCTGCTGGATATTGCGCCACAATTAGCGGGTGCTATTGCCTTGCATCATGGCAGCATAGAGCACGAGTTGCGCAACTGGGTAGAAGAAGCATTGCATGTGCAAAAATTAAAAGCGGTTGTTTGTACAGCAAGCCTTGATTTAGGCGTTGATTTTCGTCCGGTAGATACAGTCATTCAGGTTGGTTCACCCAAAGGGGTTGCGCGTTTTTTGCAACGTGCCGGTCGTAGCGGACATGGGCCAGGCGAGGTAAGCCGTATTTATTTTTTACCCACCCATTCTTTAGAATTAGTAGAAGCTGCGGCTTTGAAGGCTGCTATTAAAGCGGAAATCATTGAAAGCCGCGAACCGATGTTGCTGTGCTTTGATGTGTTGACGCAATATCTCTGCACTATTGCTGTTGGCGAAGGCTTTAAGCCGGATGAAATTTATGATGAAATTAAAACCACCTATTGCTTTAGCGAAATTACAGAAGAAGAATACCTGCATATTCTTCACTACATTACTAAAGGTGGCGATGCATTGGCACAATATGATGAGTATAAAAAAGTAGAGATAGGAGAGGACGGTATTTATAGAATAAAAAACCGCGGTATAGCCATGCGGCACCGCATGCACATTGGTACGATTGTAAGCGATGCCATGCTGAAAGTAAAACTGCTCGGCGGCAGCTATGTGGGTATGATAGAGGAATATTTTATCAGCCGCTTATCACCGGGCGATGTATTTGCATTGGCTGGTCGAACATTGGAATTAGTGGGCATTAAAGACATGACGGTGATTACCAAAAAATCCAATGCCAAAAAGTCTATTGTACCAAGCTGGAATGGTGGCAGGATGCCGCTCTCAGCCAATTTGGGTGTGATGCTTAGACAGGCATTTAATGCCGCACTTACAAGAGGTAAAAAGCCGGTAGAAATCTCTGTATTACAACCATTATTTGAATTACAACAGCAACTTTCGCATATACCCAAAGCCGGCGAGTTATTAATTGAGCAAATTGTTACGCGCGATGGTTATCACCTCTTTGTATATCCGTTTGAAGGCAGGTTGGTGCACGAGGCAATGGCTGCTTTGATAGCATATCGCATCAGTCGTATTACCCCTATTACTTTTTCTATTGCTATGAACGATTATGGCTTTGAACTGTTAAGCGACCAACCCATTCCGGTAGATGATGCGAATGTATATGAGTTATTTTCTATCCAACATTTAATGCAGGATATACAGGCGAGCGTAAATAGTGTAGAGATGGCGCGGCGTAAGTTTAGAGACATTGCCGTAATTGGGGGATTAATTTTTCAGGGCTATCCCGGCGAACATAAAAAAGCGCGGCATTTGCAGGCATCGGCGTCTTTGCTGTTTAATGTATTCAGCGAATACGACGCTACCAATTTGCTCTTGCGGCAGGCTTACCAGGAAGTGTTTGACCAGCAGATGGAGGAAGTGCGCCTGCGCAATGCCTTGCAGCGTATTGTGAGCGAAAACATTATACTGACTTTTCCGGACAGGCTTACACCGTTTTGTTTCCCTATAAAAGTGGACAGCATGCGGGAGAATCTGACTTCAGAAAAGCTGGAAGACAGAATACAGCGGATGCAGGCGCAGCTGGAGCGGGACTGAGTGGAGCTAAGAAAACAGTTGCGCGCAAATCAGCGTGCATCTGGTTGGACCGGCGCAGGTTGTTGGTGAATGTTGCGTATATTTGGGAGTTAGCAGAAATACTATCAGATTCTAACAATTTATGAAAATTTACTTCTCTGACTTTTTTAATGAAGAATCTCTACTTGAATTATATGGAGCTTTTAATATTTTTCTCATTAACGACTTGCCTTTGTTTATTGACCGTTCTTATTATTTGGTAGCAAAAAAGAAGAATATCAAGACTTACATAAGTCAACTATAAAATATCTCACATTTTTAAAACAAAAGGCTGGAAAAGGAATTTCTCACGACTATCAAACACAGTCTTAGTATATATTCTGTGCCACCTCGAACACCAAGCCTGCACTCGTTGCCTGCTACTTCATTCTTTGACTTTCATCATGACAAAAATCACTTCCCAAAAATTAAATAAGAAAATATATTTACTTTCAACGCGAAGCCAATGACAGGCACAAAAGAGCAAAAAGTATAGCCAGGTTATAAAAAATTGACTCTAATGAGGCGTAGAATTTATATGTTTAGAAAGAAAAACACACTTTTAATCGGATGCTTATTATCTGCCACATTTTATCTGCTTAGTTGTGACAATAAACCTAAACAAGAGAATAAGAGGAAAACGATCGATTACATAAAACAAATACCAGGTATAAATGATAGCATACCTGTTGAAGTAGCCGATAAGGGTGAAGTTCTGATCGCTTATTCAGATTGTTATACCTGTCATAAAGAAGACCAGCGATCAGTGGGGCCGGCTTTTAGAGATATAGCAAAAAGATACCCTGTAAACAAAGTTTATATTGAGATGCTTGCCCATAAAGTAATCATCGGCGGACGTGGAAGCTGGGGATCTGCGGTAATGGACCCACATCCCGAGCTTTCATTTGAAGATGCGAAAACAATGGTTACCTATATTCTGTCGTTGAAAAAGTAATTCACTGATGCGTTTGCAGAAATGAACCGGACTGCCATTTGAATTGCCTATGTAAGCGAGGGAAAGATTTCCTTGTTTTTTGAAAACAGAAAATTATAGTACCGGGAATAGTGCGTTGTAGGAGGTGATGAATTAATCGAACTTACCTTATAAAGAAGAAAAAGCTAAAATTCAGGAGTTATAGGAAATAAAATCGCATACAACAATTGCATTGGTAAAATGCCGGCTGAAGAATAATTATTCAACAATAGAATAGCTTACAGGGCAGAAGAAACGCTATTCCGGTACTTCGGCAATAGGTAACGTTGTGTGCAATTGTAAATGACATGTCCTCAAGATTTATTTGGCAACAGGCCGCAGAGGAAATCAGAGCTTTTTTAAATTCCGCCACACTGCCAATGCTACAATGTGGCAATGCTAAAACATCAATCCAATAATGGACAATAAAAACGTTTTAATATCAGGTGCAGGAATAGCAGGCTTGACTCTTGCTTACTGGCTAAAAAAATTTGGCTTTAACCCGACCATTATAGAAGTCGCACCCAAACTCAGGAAAGGTGGCTATGCTATTGATTTCTGGGGTGCAGGATTTGACGTGGCAGAAAGAATGAAGATTGTGCCTGACCTGGAGAAAGTTGATTTGAATATATCAGAGGTCGCTTTTGTTGATGAGAATAACAAACGAAGGGGCGGAATGAATTATAAAGAACTTAAAAAGATGATGAACGGGCGTGCGTTGACATTACTTCGCAGCGATTTATCAAAAGTAATTTACTACCATCTTGATAAGGACATTGAAATTATCTTTGGAGACCTAATTCATAAAATTGAACAGCATGATGAAGGAGTAACCGTACACTTACGTAGTGGCAGCACCCGTTTATTTGACCTGATTGTTGGCGCTGACGGATTACATTCAAATGTGCGAAGCCTTGTTTTTGGAAGCGAAGCACAGTTTGAAAAATACTATGGCTATTACACCGCTTCATTCACTATTGAAGATAGCGTTTCTCATGGCACTTATTTCTGACATACAATATTCCATGTAAACATGCAGCCGTTTATTCTCTTAATGGGCGTAAAGCTGCAACGTTTTTCATTTTTACTTCGCCGTCAAAATTATCTTATAATCATCATGATGTAGAAACGCAAAAAGAGATTTTGAGAAGTGAATTTGAAAATGCGGGCTGGAAATGCGCCGAATTGCTTTCAAAAATAAATACGGCTCCCGATTTCTATTTTGATGTGGTAAGTCAAATTCGGATGAGCTATTGGTCTAAAGACCGTATAACATTGGTTGGTGATGCTTGCGATTGTCCGTCATTGTTATCAGGGCAAGGTTCAACGCTTGCTATGGTGGGCGCATATATACTTGCGGGGGAGTTAAAAGAAGAAAACGGAAATTATAAAGCTGCATTTGAGCGATACGAAAATATTTTCAAACCGTTTATTGAGCGTAAGCAGAACATAGCCCAGACCTTTGCAAGGTCGTTGGTTCCTAAAAGCAAATTAGGTATATGGTTGCGAAATACCTTTACCAATCTTATGTTTTTGCCGTTTGTTTCCAGGCTGTTTATCAAGCAATTCATAAACGACAAATTGAAGCTTAAAACTTATTAATGCATTACCACTAATACGTGTATTTGCAATAGCGGGATTAGAAACATTAAACACCCGGCTATCAATCATTATCAGCTTTTGTTCCCGTTCTTCAGGGCATTAGCGTGGAATACCCTGAAGAATAAGAAAAAAGCATATCTCAAATATGCTTCTGTTTCGTGCTCAAATAAACAAAAGCATATCTTGCCTTTCCTTATTGCCTATACTTACAGCAGTTTAGAATATTCCGGAAGAAACCTCTTTATCGCTTACTTCGAGGCGCGCTGGCGCTAACATTCTGTATAACTACAATTCGATGGATTAATTTCGATAACTTGTAAATTGTGGTTTGTACACAATTTTTAGTACGATTTGCAGTATCGCTTAATTTCAGATAACAGGAGAAATACAAAAAGGTAATTAAACCTTTTCGTAAACGGGATGATAGAAAAAGTTATTCCTTGTAGCAAAATCTTCATAACATCGCTGAAACCTTACGTTTAAAATGGCGACAATGTTATTAATACAACACGGAATCTCCTTCGGAAAAGTCCTTTACAACTAATACAACTAAAGCATACAAATAAGCAGTTCTGTTTAAGACAGTCGCTGTTACTCAAATTCCACCTTTGCTGCCAAAATGATATTGCAAAAAGCCAGAGCCGCTATCAATGTAAACGACCATTTTAAACTGGAGACTTGCGCTATAAAACCAATTGTGGGCGGACCTAATAAGAAGCCTAAAAAACCAATGGTCGAAACCGCCGCAATAGCCACACCGGCAGACATGGTTTTGCTTTTACCCGCAACACCATAAATTAATGGTACAATAGATGAAACGCCAAAGCCCACCAATAAAAATCCAATAGTTGCCGGTATTAAAAACGGGAAAATAATTGCAATCGTCAGGCCGGTAGTAATCAATAAGCCACTGATCTGCAAGGTTGTTTTTTTCCCAATCTTGTTCGTTAACCAATCCGCTACAAAACGCCCGGTTGCCATCGTACTCATAAACGCCACATAACCCAGCGTTTCCAACTCTTTTGGTGCTGCTACTACTTTTTGAAAATATACACCGCTCCAGTCAAACATAGTGCCTTCGGCCACCATGCTGCAAAAAGCAATAAGACCCAGCTTCAATAAAGTAGCATCCGGCTTTGCAAAAATGGGTTGCGATGCCGCACGGTTATCGGCAGGTAACAATTGTTTAAAGAATAATAAATTGAGCGAGAGCGCAACAGCCGTAATAATAGCAAAATGCACCGGCGGAATAATATGTGCTGCAATGATTACCGAACCAATCAATGCGCCCGAAAAGCCCGCCAGGCTCCATACGCCGTGAAACGATGCCATGATAGAACGGCCATACATACCTTCTACGCCTACTGCTTGTGTGTTGGCGGCAATGTTGCACATGTTTCCCCACAATCCAAATACAAACAATGCGGCAGCAAGTTGCCAGCGTGTGGCTGCTAATCCTAAAAAGATAAGTGTAATTGGATATAAAACAGCGCCAACAGTTAATGCTATACGGCTGCCATATTTACCCACAATCCAGCCCGATATAGGGAGGCTCGTCATCAATCCAACCGGCAATGCAAACAACACACCGCCGAGCTCACCATCGCTCAATTGCAGTTCTAATTTAATATCGGGAATACGGCTTGCCCAGGTAGCAAAGCACAATCCAAAGAGAAAGAAAAAACTACTTACGGCTATACGGTGTACCCGTTGTATAGGTAAGCGCGCCAATAGTGCTGTTGCCATGCTGTTATGTTCCAAAAATATTATGGTTGATTATCCAGTTCAAAATAGGAAAGCCTGCAATTTACACCCGGTGGCTTTCCGTCCACCATTAATAGTACTCCTTTTTTGTATGATGTTATTCCTTCCCAGTTATCACATTGATAACTAATAATTTCTTCCTCCTGCCAGCTTACGGTATTGTTGTGTATATGCAGGCTGATGACTCTGGAAAAACAATCTTTTAATAGGTTGCCGCCATGCAGTTGACTTTGTGCTGCTGTCAATTGTTTACTTGTATAAACTTTATTTGTGTCGCCTGTGAAATAATAATTAAACTCGGTGGCTTTTCTGCCAGTATCTTTTTTAAAGTCATTATAAAAGAAATTCATCCCCAGCAATGCATCATTGCCTGCACTGTCTTTAATGGCTGTTATATCTGTTAAGCGAAAGAGCAATGGCTTATTAAATTGTAAAGACTGCTTGTGTGTAAAATCGGTATTAAAAGTATAACCTGTTACTGCGTTTGAAAGATTATTGTTTTCGTACAAAGCAACCAGCTTTTTACTTGCGGGCAAATAAGTTAAACTTTCAAAACCGGCATTATCAAAGCGATAGTTTGGCTTTTGCAGAGCTAGTATGTCTTTTGGTTTAAATACCACGCGATATTTATCTTCTTTTTCCTTAATAACTCCCTTTACCACGTAACACAAACTGTCTGTTTCTACCGTAAAGAATATGGAATCATCAACTGCAACAGCCGCTTCAAAGCCACCATATTTGTTGTGTTTGCCAATGGTTTGCTGAATGGAATGAATAATGTTGTGGAGTGAAGTATCAAAAATTATTGTAGTGTAATGATAAACAGAATCAGCCTGATGTTGTAAAACCGAATCAATGCTTAATGTATCAATGGCTATAATGTTGTGCATATCTGTATCCGAAACATGCTGCGGAATGAGTAATACAAAGTTTCTCCATTTTAGTAATCCTGAAAACTCATTATCTGGTGCCGTTGCCTGGCAGCAAATGAGGATATTGTTTTCGCTTGCAACAGGCGATAGCTGGCAGTAGTTAGTAGTTGGAAAGAATAAAATAGCCCACAGTAAAGTAATAATTGATTTCATAGTTGAGCAGTTATACAATAGTAATATAATTTTGGTAAATAAATGTTAGTGATAAATCAGAGAACGCAAGCTGTCCGTCATTCCGCAAAGCTGCCATTTTACACTTGCATTCACTTGTAGCCGGCGGTGGACTTGGGCACAATTTGTAGATAATAGTATAATCAAAGTAAATACAACAGTTGAATAAGCAATTTCTAACAATTATTTGCAGATATATTATTCCTCAGCTTTCGCATAAAGCGCCCGCAAACTTTTAGTAAATAAATTTTCATACCGGGCGGCAATCGCGGAATGATGAGCAGTATTGCTCCTTATCAATTTAACTACGCATAATTGCAGCTTCCATCTATTTCATTCATAAGCAATGTCTTATTCTGCCATTACTTCATAAAACTTTATTCTAAACACAGCAATTTAATTATACTTGCATACTTTTTGTTTTTCTACCAATCTCTTTTAACCACTTAATATACACACAATGGATGCTGCTATACAGGAAAAAGTAAATACCTGGCTCACTGGTAACTACGACCAGGATACTAAAAATGCAGTGCAACAACTGCAACAAAACAATCCCGATGAGCTTACCGATGCTTTTTACCGCAACCTCGAGTTTGGCACCGGCGGCTTGCGCGGCATTATGGGCGTGGGTACCAATCGTGTAAACAAATATACCATTGGCATGGCTACGCAAGGCTTTGCCAACTATCTTAAAAAGACGTATGGCGATAAGGAAATAATAATGGTAGTAGGGCACGACAGTCGCAATAACAGTCGCTTTTTTGCCGAAACCACTGCCAACGTTTTTGCTGCCAATGGCATTAAGGTGTACTTGTTTGATGCATTGCGTCCAACGCCTGAAATCTCATTTGCTATTCGTAGTCTTAAATGCGATGGTGGTGTTATTTGTACCGCATCGCACAACCCCAAAGAATACAACGGCTATAAAGCTTATTGGAATGATGGCGGGCAACTGGTGCCGCCACACGATAAAAATGTAATAAAAGAAGTAGAAGCGATTGCCAGCGTGGATGATGTGAAATTCACCGGTGGTGAAAACAATATTACCATTATTGGTAAAGACATGGATGAGGCTTACATCAACATGGTAAAAAGCCTGAGTGTATTGCCGCATGATATATCAAAACAGCACGACCTTAAAATTGTTTATACGCCTATCCATGGTACGGGCATTATGCTGGTTCCGCAGGTATTGAAAGCATTTGGTTTTACCAACGTTACAATTGTAGAAGAACAATCAACACCTGATGGCAATTTTCCAACTGTGGTATATCCAAATCCAGAAGAAAGTGAAGCTATGAGCATAGGCTTGAAGAAAGCCAGAGAAATAGACGCAGATATTTTATTAGGCACCGATCCCGACAGTGACCGTGTAGGTATTGGTGTAAAAGATAATAAGGGTAATTGGGTGCTGCTGAATGGTAACCAAACAGCTGTACTTGCCTGTGCATACATGATTGAAGCACGTAAAGCACAAGGCTTGGCAAAGCCTAATGATATGGTAATAAAAACGATTGTTACTACCGAATTGATTGATGAAATAGCCAAACAAAATGGCGTAGCCTGCTATAATGTGCTCACCGGTTTTAAGTGGATTGCAGAGTTGATAAAAGAAAAAGAAGGCAAAGAAAATTATATTATAGGTGGTGAAGAAAGTTTTGGTTTGATGATTGGTGACCAGTTGCGCGATAAAGATGCGGTATCGGCTGTGGCTTTCCTCTGCGAGATGACTGCTTATCTCAAAAACAAAGGCATGACGCCTTTTGAGAAGTTGCTGGAGCTATATAGAAATTACGGCTTCTGGCTCGAAAACCTTATTTCCATCACCAAAAAAGGTATGCGTGGGCAGGAGGAAATTGCAGAAATGATGCAAGGTTACCGCAATAATCCGCCAACAGAGATCAATGGTTCGCCGGTGCTGGAAGTATTGGATTATCAAACAAGCAAAGGCAAAAATTTGGTAACCGGAGAAGAGAGGGATATTAAATTGCCCAAGAGTAATGTGCTGCAATTTATATTAGCTGATGGCACCAAAATATCAGCACGTCCATCGGGTACAGAGCCTAAAATAAAGTTCTATTTCAGCGTGCATACTATACTCGAAAGCGATGACGAATATGAAGCTACAAAAGCTAAGCTGGAAGACCGCATTAAAGGCATTATTGCTGATATGAAGTTGAAGTAATTTTTTGCTTTTACAGCGGAGATCAGGAGTGAATGGAGGTTACATAAGGATTAGTTTCCTGTTAAAAAATTTAGTTACCTCAATTCTATACTATTTACTGTAAGCTGTTTTTTGTACAAAAATATAACGATGCAGTGCTTGCGGCATTGCATCGTTTGTATATAGGAGAATTGTATCGTTACAAAATATTTACCTGCTTTCGTTCAAGTATATCAGCAACCTATCTTTGCGCAGCTGCATTTAAAATAGGAATATTGCAGGTAGCTATAAGATTTAAAAACAAACATATAATCACTATTAAAAATCCCCTTTCAGGGGTGTGGCTTATGAAAGAATTAATATTGGAAGCCTGGAACAACCGGGAACTTTTAAAGGAAACAAAATACACCGATGCCGTAAAAGCCGTAATAGAAGAAGTGGACAAAGGCCGCCTGCGCACGGCTTCTCCAACAGAAGACGGCTGGGTAGTAAACGAGTGGGTAAAGCAAGCCATTCTCCTGTATTTTGGCATTCAGCAAATGCAAACCTTTAGCTTACCGCCATTTGAGTTTTACGATAAAATGTTGCTCAAGAGCAATTATAAAGAATTAGGTGTTCGTGCAGTGCCGCACGCTGTTGCACGCTATGGTGCGTACATTGCAAAAAATGTGGTATTAATGCCAAGCTATGTAAACATAGGTGCGTATGTAGATGAAGGTACGATGGTGGATACCTGGGCTACTGTTGGAAGCTGCGCACAAATTGGCAAAGGTGTGCACCTGAGCGGTGGCGTAGGTATTGGTGGTGTGTTAGAGCCTTTGCAGGCTTCGCCGGTGATTATTGAAGATGGTTGTTTTTTGGGCAGCCGCAGTATTGTAGTGGAAGGTGTGATTGTGCAAAAAGAAGCAGTGTTAGGTGCTAATGTAGTGCTTACACAATCCACCAAAATTTTTGATGTAAGCGGCAGCGAGCCAATCGAGTATCGCGGCATTGTGCCGGCAAGAAGTGTGGTCATTCCAGGTACGTACAATAAAGATTTTCCGGCAGGAAGCTTTGGCGTAAGCTGTGCCTTAATAATTGGCAAACGCAAGCCCAGCACCGATTTGAAGACCAGTTTAAATGATGCGTTGCGCGATTTTAATGTGAGTGTGTAAGTTTACAACAGCAAAGACATAAAGGCGCTTGCTGGCACTAAGCAGTTGTCCTCTCTGTGTTCCGCCGGACCTTAACTCATATTCCTCTGTGTTTAAAGGAATATCTTGTGAAAGCAAAGCGTTCAACTTCGTTCGAATATCAAAAACCTCCTGTTCCGGAGGTTTTTTTTATCAGCAATTCACGATATTAATGCTTTACTTTAATTTGCTGAACTAAGTTTGTAAGAATAATTTTTTTATTAATAACGATAAAACCATACTTCTGCATACATGAAAACAAAGGAGTTGCAGCATTATATATTAGACCTTTTAGAAACGAAGTTGCCGCCGCATTTATATTATCATAATAAGGAGCATACACAGTATGTAATGAATGCTGCCCGGCAACTGGCAACGGCAGAAAAGGTATGTGAGCACAAAATGGAGTTACTCCTCACTGCTGCGCTACTGCACGATGTTGGCTTTATCAGAACTGTAAAGAACCACGAAGATGCAAGTTGCGATATTGCAAAGAAACTACTGCCTTCGTATGAATATGATGCTGCTGCCATTGAAGCCATTTGCGAACTGATAATGGTTACAAAACTGCCACAACAGGCACATACTCCTTTAGCCTACATCCTGTGTGATGCAGATTTGTATTATCTTGGCACAGACAAGTTCTTTGATCTTGGAGAAAAACTGTTTAAAGAAATGAGTGCTTTGCACCTGATTGGCTCACAGGAAGAGTGGGATGAACTGCAGGTGCAGTTCTTATCTTCACACCATTACTATACTGCTGCTGCCAATCGCTTATTGTACGAAAAAAAGCTGGCTAATCTGTTTACCCTTAAAGCCCGGATGAGGCATTATTAACCATGAAAAATGTAAGAAAAATTCACTTGCCTATACACTTCAAAGATTTGTTGCTGATGACGGTAGGCGTTATAATGGCGGGCTTTGCACTGGAAAGTTTTTTGGTGCCAAACAAATTTTTCGATGGTGGCGTAAGTGGTATTTCACTGCTCATTCACGAAATATATCATGTGCCTTTGCCTGTAGTATTGGTAATAGCCAATCTGCCTTTTATCGTTATGAGCAGTTATGTCATCAATAAAGAGTTTGCTGTTAAAATGTTTGTATGCGTAGTGCTGCTGGGTGTTTGCTTTGCTTATTTCCCTTATCCAAAGGTAATAGTAGATAAACCGCTGGTTTCTGTTTTTGGCGGCTTCTTTCTGGGTGTTGGTATTGGCCTTACCATCCGCGCCGGCAGTGTATTGGATGGCATAGAGGTGCTGGGTATGTACACGGGAAAAAGATCGAGCTTTTCTGTAACCGAAATTGTGTTTGCTATCAATGTTATTATCTTTTTGATAGCCGCTTTAAAGTTTGGCATACAAACATCTTTATACTCCATGCTTACTTATTTTACGGCTTCTAAAACGGTGGATTATGTAGTAGAAGGTATTGAAGAATATACCGGCGTTACTATTATTTCTTCGCGAAGCGAAATAGTAAAAGACAAGCTGGTAAACGAATTAGGCAGAGGCATTACCGTGTATAAAGGTGAGCGCGGCTACCTGCCCGGCAACTTTGAAGTGCATAATGATACGGATATTATCTTTACCGTTATTACCCGACTCGAAATGCGCAAACTGAAAAATCTATTGCACGATATAGACCCTAATGCATTCATATTTGCCAATACAATTAAAGAGGCTTCAGGCGGCATATTAAGACGAAGATCAAGGCATTAGAGTGGTGTGAGTAGTGAGTGGCTGTGCACAACTTAGGACTTTAAGCTTTGTATTCATAAGTGTCCGAAAGCTGCTGAAGTGCAATCTTACGCTACGTCATTGCGAACGGAGTGAAGCAATCTGTGGATGGTAATACAATCAAACTAAGCCTTCTATATTGATGTAAGGTTGAGCACAGACTGCTTCCTGCTTCGTTCCTCGTAGTCGCAGTGACGATATTGCTTTACTCCCAAACATAAAATGCTTGTTTAGAACACTGGTGATTTGTATCTTAAGCCTTGTTTCTTAATCCAATACTTCATAAATCACAGCTGGATAGGATTTATTTTTTAAGGCCACTTCTCCTATCTTTTCACAACGGAAAGACTCTTTAATTTGCTCATACGCTTTTTCGGAAATAACAATTTGTCCTGCTTTGGCATTACTCTGTAACCGTTGAGCGGTATTCACTACATCACCAATCACGGTATAATCCAGGCGGCGGAGGTTGGCAGAACCGATGTTGCCTGAAATTAATTCACCACTGTTGATGCCGATAGATACTTGTGGGGTAAAGTTGAGTCCGGTAGTTTCTTTTGGCAGTTTGTCTATTCGTGAGCGTACAGCAAGGCTCGCTTCAATAGCCCGGTCGAGGTGATAATCGCCGCGAAAAACAGCCATGATAGCATCGCCTATAAATTTGTCCACATAGCCATTCTGCGCAATGATTTGTTCAACCATTACATCAAAATATTTGTTGAGCATTTTTACTACTTTATCTGCCGACTCGGTTTCGGTAATGGCAGTAAAGCCGCAAATGTCGAAAAAAGCAACGGTGGCTTCTAACGTTTCATTTACCATCAACGAATTTTCAAACTCCTTACGGTCCATAAAGTTCAGCACCGCTTCATCCACGTACATGCGCAGGATGTTGTTTTCTTTGATGGCCTTCAGGGTTTCTTTTAGCTGGCTTACATGCTGTATCGTTTTATTTAAGGTTACTTCAAGGTCATCAAAGTTCACAGGCTTGCACACAAAGTCAAATGCACCGCGGTTCATAGCCGTGCGTATATTATCCATATCGCCGTAGGCAGATACAATGACGGCTTTGGTAAGCGGACTAATTTCGTTGAGTTTTGTAAGCAATGTAAGTCCATCCATTTCAGGCATATTTATATCGCTGAACACTACATCAACATCAGAATTTTCTGCCAGCTTTTTTAGTGCGTCCACGCCATTTACGGCAAATACAAATTCGTATTGCCTTTCTCTTATCTGCCTTCGGAACTTTTGTTTTATCAATATTTCCAGGTCAGTCTCATCATCTACCACCAATATCTTTGACATTAGTTTAAAAGGTTTAATTTTTCTTTCAAGATAGTAAAGTCGAGTGGCTTGGTTAAAAAATCGTCGGCGCCCAGGTTTACGGCAGTCTGATAGTTTTCGTTATCACCATAGGCAGTAATCATCATCACCACGGGTGGCGGTTCTTTATGTTCCTGCTTTATTTTTTTTAGCAGTTCAAGTCCGCTCATACCCGGCATATTTATATCAGAAAGAATTAATACTGCCTCGTGTTCGTGTTGATTAAGATAACGCAATGCTTCTTCCCCCGAATATGCAAATACAAAGTTTACCAGTCCGCTACGAATTTCTTTGCGAAAGCGTTGTTCAAACAATATACGAACATCCTGCTCGTCATCTACTACCAATATTTTTTTAGTGTTACTCATAAGGTGAGAGGAAGCATTTACAATGTGTAAATTAGTATAATTTATGCAGGCAAAGTAATAATAAACTCAGCATATTCTCCTTCCTGCGATTGTACTGTTAATGTGCCGCCATGTTCTTTGGTAATAATATCGTAGCTTAATGATAATCCCAGTCCAGTGCCTTCGCCAGTAGGCTTGGTAGTAAAAAAAGGCTGGAAAATTTTACTTACATGTTCGTCCGAAATGCCATTGCCATTATCTCTCACGCTTATCGCTACTGCGTTTTCCAGCTTTCTTGTACTTACTGCAACAAGCGGCTCGTAACTGGCGGTGCTTAGCTGTTTTTGCTTTTGCCGAACAGCATAGAATGCATTTGTAAATAAGTTCAGGAACGCACGTCCTACATCTTGCGGAACAACATTTATTTTAACTGCACTTTTATCAAAGTCGGTTTGCAGTGCCGTTGTAAATAATTTGTCTTTAGCCCGCAAGCCATGATAACTGAGGCGCAGGTATTCATCAGCTAAAGCATTGATGTCGGTGAGTTCTTTTTGCCCGGTGCTCTTGCGGCTGTGCTGCAGCATACCTTTTACAATAGCATCGGCACGCTTGCCATGATGTAGTATTTTCTGCAGGTTTTGTCTTACTTCAGCAGAAATGGATCTGGCTTCCTGTGTATTGCCGGCGTTTATTTGTTCTTCCATTTCTTCCAGCAGTTCCTGGCTTACTTCCGAAAAGTTATTAACGAAGTTTAACGGATTTTGTATTTCGTGTGCAATGCCTGCTGTCAGTTCACCTAAGGAAGCCATTTTTTCACTTTGAATCAACTGTGTTTGTGTGGCTTTGAGTTCGGTAAGAGTTTTTTCCAGTTTGCCTTTTTGATGTTGCAATAATACGTTAGCCTTTTGTTTATTACGGTAAGCCACTACTGCCCCAATAATCAATACTACTGTACAGCCCAGACCAATTATCAATGCCAGCTGTCTTGCATGGGCTATAGCGTTTTGTTTGTCCTGTTCTGCTTTGATTGCCTGTTCTTTTTTTGCAAAATCATAGTTCATGCTTAATTCGGTAGCTTTGCGTATGTTCTCCCTGCTTCTTATGGAATCACTGATGTGGGTGGCAGTTTTAAATGCTGCTAACGCTTTTTTATATAAGCCCTGCTGTTCATAACAGGCTGATAAATCGCTGTAAGCCGAGCCTATCTGCTCATCAAACATATCAGCATCTTTTAACGCAGCAAATCCTTTTTCATAATACTGAATTGCCTGTTGATATTGCTGTTGCACTTTTTTTATAAACCCCATATCAGACATTGTCTGAAAAACAGTCATCGGGGTGCCTGCAGAATCTGCTATAGCAATAGATTGCATTGACATCTTTTCTGCCTCTTTAAAGTTTTTTTGGTATGCCAATGCTTTGGCTGCTCTTGAAAGGGATGAAGCAACAATGGCATCATCACCCAACTGCCTGCCCAATAGTACTGCTTTGGTGGCGTTGTCATACATTTCCTGATATCTTTGAAGCATTTCGTAAGCAGAACTGATATTAGCATAGCCATATAATTCTACATTCTTTATCTGTGCCTGTTGTGCAAGTTGTATTGCTTTCTTATAAAGCGCTTCAGCCCTGGCATAATCATGTACGTTTGAATAACTAATGCCCATATTTAAATTGATATAAGCCTGTGCTGTAATATCATTGCGGCTTTCAGCCAAATGCAAAGCTTTGCTTTGATAAAATAAAGCCTGTTTATAATTGGAAAGCATAGTATAAGAAACAGCAATATTCTGATAGGCGCTGGTCAAATCTTTTTCCCTTCCGTTCCTTTCATCATAATCAACATTTTTTTGGAAAAAAACAATAGAACTATCGTACTTACTTTGCATGCCATAGTACATACCATATCCTCTGTACACTTTATTTAAACCTTCCGAATCTGCGGCTTGCCGGTACAATTGTTCCGCTATTTTGTAATTGTACAGCGCCGGTTCAAACGAACCTTTATAGGTGTATGCAGTTCCTAATATATTGTAAGCCGCTGCTTCGCCTTTTTGATAATGTACCTGCTTTGCTTTTTCTACTGCCATTTTTGCAATGCTGATGGAAGAATCAAGACTGTTTTCGGTATATGCGTTTGCCTTTGCATTTAATAAATTGATGCGTGCAGTATCTGTTTTTGATAGGGCAATCAGGTTGTTGAGGCTGTCAATTTTTTTGTTTTGCGCACGTATATAAAACATAAAAAAAATAAGTGCAAGCGTAAGCAGCAAGTGTTTCATATAAGTATTTTTAACAGTGTGAGATGTAATTTCATAAGCATTTATATCCATTTTAATTATTACTAACCTACAGGCAAAGTAATGATAAACTCGGCGTATTCACCTTCCTGCGATTGTACTGTTAATGTGCCGCCATGCCCTTTGGTAATAATATCGTAGCTTAATGATAATCCCAGTCCAGTGCCTTCGCCGGTAGGCTTAGTAGTGAAAAAAGGCTGGAAAATTTTACTTACATGTTCGGCCGAGATGCCATTACCATTGTCTCTCACGTGTATTTCAATGCCTGTGACGGAAGGGCTGTCGGCGCCAGGTGTAGCAGTAAAAATGTTTTTGGTAGTTACCGTTACAGTAGGTTCGTATGTTTTGCTTTCCGGCTGAACCCGGGCAGATTTATCGGGCGATTGAAGGGCCTTTTTCCTTTTAGTTACAGCATAAAAAGCATTGGTATAAAGATTCAATAAAACACGGCCAATATCTTGCGGAATGACATTTATTTTTTGCAGGTTTTCATCAAAATAGGTTTGTATGGCAGCATTAAATGTTTTGTCTTTAGCCCGCAAGCCATGATAGCTGAGGCGCAGGTATTCATCTGCCAGTTGATTAATGTCGGTGAGTTCTTTTTGTCCGGTGCTCTTGCGGCTGTGCTGCAGCATGCCTTTTACAATAGCATCGGCACGCTTGCCATGATAGTTTATTTTTTGCTGGTTTTGTATCAAGTCATCTGCAATAGTAGTAATACTTTCGTGCAGTTGTGTAGTATCGGCGAGTTGCTGCAACGCTTCTTTCAGTTCCTCAGCCAGCTCTATACTTACTTCCGAAAAGTTGTTGACAAAGTTTAGCGGGTTTTGTATCTCGTGCGCAATGCCTGCTGTCAGTTCGCCTAATGAAGCCATTTTTTCTGATTGAATCAACTGTGCCTGTGTGGCTTTCAGTTCATTCAGTGTATTGCTCAGTGCCGCATTGCTTTCCAATAGGGAACGGTTAGATGTGCGTAGCTCATTTCTTGTTTTGCTGAGGTCGATTACCATTGTGTTAAACGCATTGGTAAGATCGCCAATTTCGTCGTTGCTGTATGCTTGCACACGTTGTGTTAAATCGCCTTCACCCACTTTCCTGGCTGCATTGCGCAGGGCAATTACGGGTTTAGAAATTTTGCGCGACAATAAAAGGCCTATAAACAATCCTATCAAAAAAATAAAAGCACTCACTATTAAGGAGGTGGTTCGGATATTTTTTTTGCTTTGCTCTATTTCTTTTGTAGTAAAACCCAGTACAATTTCTCCACTCATCATTTTATCATTAAAAGGTGCTCTTTTAATAATAATAGAATCGTTATTTGCCGGTGCATACAGGAGAGGTTGTGCATTATCAGGAAAGGTTTTAAAAACCATTTCTTTAATGTCTGGCTTTGTATGTGTTGCATCCCAAACAGTATCTTTTTGTACAAGGCTTACAAATTTAAGCCCCGGGTTTCCCTTTACATATTCCATAGCTGTTTGCACCGCTTTATAATTTTGATCGTCCAGTGCAATCTGTACGCCCAAAGCAACTGTATTTGCCAGGTTTTGTACTTCGTTGTTATAATTTTTATAAAGGAAATTGCCTTGCTGTGCAGGAAAATAAATCAGTGTAAAAAAGGTAAACATCAATACGATGGAAAGTATGGTAAGCCAGATTTTTGTTTTTAAAGTAAAAAACATGCTTTGCTGTTTTTGAAAAAGTCTATTCAATACTATGCTTTTAAAAAGCTCTCTTACCATCAATCAATGTTACCTGCGCATCTGCCGGCAAATCGCTCTGCGCCACAATGCCAATAGCGCCCGGATTGCTGGCTACAAAACTCTCCAGAGCAGCAGCCGACTCAAAGGATACCGGCGAATCTGCCTTGCCCTGAAATACCAGTGCCAGCCAAAATTTATTTACTTCATCGCTGCTCATATTGTACAGTTTATTGCTGATGATTTTTCCCGTTTCTGTGTTGGGCTTCATCAGTGCTATCACCACCTTGGTGCCATTGCGCCAGCGCTGCCGCTCTCCCATAAAAATAGATTTCAGCTCTTCTAAATCTAAAGCTGGCGGAGCACCCTTTTGATTGCTGATAACAGCAAGCTGCCCATCCTGCGACTTTGCAAGATGTGTTACCAGCAGCAAAAGAGCGATCATTATATATTTCATGCTACGTTTAGTTCTGTTGATTAAATGTGTAGGGTTAAAAGCCAATGGCAAACTGCGCGGTCACTTTGTTGATGTCGCCATTATATCTTGAATGTTGATGCATGTATTCCAGCTTGACCACCGTTAAAAAATTGATTTGATAACGGATACCTGCAAGGAAGGCGGTGGTGTTATCTTTATTAAAGTACACTTCATCATCCTGGAAGGCAAGGTTATCTATACGTACATAAGGGATGAGCTTTTCGGTAATGTGATAGCCTGTGTAAACATAGGATGCAAAAGAGCGCGTTGTACCGGTGCTGTCGGTATGGTTCAGTCCCATTGTGCTTTCGGCAAGCAGCTCATACTTTTTACCAAAATAAGCTACAGAGCCTGTGAATAAATGTTGCTTTACTTTCCAGTTTAGCGTGGCAGGATGGTTGTGTACTTCAGCGCCTTTTTGTATCACATCGTGGTAATAACTGGCGCCAATACGCAGCCTGTCCACCGGTTTTATATACACCAAAGCTGTTACCGATTTGCTTTTATCATTGTCCAATACATCCTGCGAGCCAAGCCCGTTACCCACCATCAGATTATAACCAAATTGCAGCTTGCCTAAATCATGACCTTCCAGACTGATACCCGTAGTATGCAACGGAATATAACCCGCATCGAATAGGAGGGGGCGAAAAATAGTAGGAAAGAAAACCCTGCCATGATGATAGGTATCATTCCAGTAATTGATGGGGGTATGATGCTTACCGATGAGCAGGTTGTTGTTGCCTGCATAATTATATTTAATGATTATCCTTTCGATGCTTACATCAAAGCCCGAATGAGACGACGAATCGGGCTTGAAAACAGTTTCGCCTAAAAAAGAAATACGGTCGGTAAGCTGCGAGGTGATAAATAAATCCTGCTCATCAAAACCAAACGACATTTTTTTGTTTTGATAAGTCGTAGTCACATCTCCAAAACCCCTTATATCGGTACGTTGTGCTGCAGCAGTAATGCAAAAAGCAAAAAAGAAAAAAGCAATAGCAATAAGCCTTTTAATGGTGTATAGCATAATGCAGTAGTTATAAAATAAACACGATAGAATTGCCATTTTTAAACCAGTCTTTATCTGCTGCCAACCAACAAACGAAACCCTGATGCAGGATAAATAAAACGTTATAAAAATATAGGAGCGCAGGTAAAAATTGGTTTACTCATAGCGGAATGTGATATATCAAAATTTAGCCTTTCAAATGTATGTATTTCAGCCGGTAAAAAATCATTCACCGATTATTTGTACCCTGTTCGCCGGTAGCTGGCTGTCATTTACCTAAAGGTGCTTTTTGCCATTTTATTACCAGTATAAATTTGTATTACCGAATCAAATTAACACAATGAACAACGAAGATATCAGGGCTACAAATCGTACAAAACGTACCATGCGCCACGAGGGACGTGTATTTACAGGTGCATTCTTGCTGCTTGCCGGCGGCATTTTACTAGCTTCCAAATTGGGAACACCTATACCCGGATGGGTTTTTAGCTGGGAAACATTTCTAATTATATTAGGTCTTTTTATTGGCATCAAACATCGCTTCAGACATCCGTTTTGGCTGATACTTGTTTTTATTGGCAGTGCTTCATTGATAGATGATGCTTTTCCGTTGCTCAATATCCGCACGTATATATGGCCGGTTGCCATTATGATCTTAGGCTTGTTTTTCTTATTGAAACCAAAAAGAATAAGAATGGATAACTGGCAGGATAACGATTATGGCACCCCTGCTGCAGCACCAGCAAGCCTCGATAACTTGATAGATATTACGGCTGTATTTGCCGGTGTAAGAAGGGGAATACTGTCCAAAAACTTTCAGGGTGGCGATATTACTGCTTTTATGGGCGGTGCCGAGATAGATCTTACGCAGGCAGACATACAAGGTACTGTAGTATTGGATGTTACTGCTGTTTTTGGTGGTGTTAAACTGGTTGTTCCGGCAGATTGGGAAGTGCAAAGTCATGCTACTGCTATATTTGGTGGCGTAGAAGATAAGCGCTTTGTTTATCCTGCTTTGCAAAGCGGCAAAGTGCTGGTGCTGGATGGTGTAGCAGTGTTTGGCGGTGTCGAAATCAAAAGCTATCCTATGGCTGCGAAATAGATGTAAGAGGTGAATGGTATGAGTTGTGAGTGATAAATGAGCTATATGTTACTTTTCACCTGCCACTTTATTCTCTCATTCCCTTACTTACAAGTCCACAACTGTTTAGTCACCATTAATAAACGCACACTTAGCCACTTACCCCTATACATAAAAACCATTATTCATTTATAAAAATCATTCCTATGAATTGGTATCTCGTAAAACTTGTTTATCAGATTATTTGCGGTGATGGATTGCATACCGCACAGTTCGATGAGCAATTGCGCATCATAGAGGCAAACGATGATATGCATGCGCTCGTAAAAGCACAACTGCTTGGGCATCGCGAACAGGAAACTTTTTATAACAATAAAGAAAGACTGGTGCAATGGAAATTTATTGATGTAAGTGAAATGAATAAAATAGATAACTTTTTTGACGGTGCCGAATTGTATTCATGCATTAACGAGCAGGATAATGCAGATAGCTACATCAATATCGTTCAAACAAAAGCTGCATACTTACTGGCACAAAGCAGCACGGTTTGTATACATAAAAACTAACACTTTTTTCGCTCTTCATGCTACAAACAAAAAAGTATAAGCTGGCATTTACTGCCTGGTGGCTGTTGTGGTGCATGCTGCATATATACGTATTGTATAATTATTATGCATTCTTTTCAATAGTAATTGTGGATAGTGTAATAACAAACGTGCTTACCAGCGGTGCCTGCCTGCTTATTTACAACAACATGCGCTACTATTTGCCCCGGCGCGAAAAATACTGGTATGTCCTTATAGTAAGTGCCGTGTTAAGTGTGATGTGCACAGGCATTGCCACATTTTTATTGCATTGGCTCTTTCAGCGGAATGAAAGTTATATAGCACTATTGTATGGTTCCTGGCTTATACGGTATTGTGTTGTTTTTTTATTAATAGGTTGCATGAGCATGCTTAGTTTGCTGTGGTATGCACTGCAGGAACAAAACGAGATACAATATAGAAAAACAGCCGCGGAACAAATGTTGAAAGATGCAGAATTGTATAAACTAAGGCACCAGTTGCAGCCACATTTTTTATTCAATAGTTTAAACTCTATCAGTGCGCTTACCATAGTGGATGCAGAAAAAGCAAGAACGATGATTCAGCAGCTATCCGATTTTTTGCGTGGTACTTTAAAGCGGGATGAAGTACAGTTTATTACCTTACAGGAAGAGTTGCAGCATTTGCAGTTGTACCTCGATATAGAAAAGGTTCGCTTTGGTCATCGCCTCGAAGTAAAGGTGGATTATACTGAAGTATCTGCTGAAAAAAAATTACCTGCTTTGCTATTGCAACCTGCTGTTGAAAATGCTATCAAGTTTGGTTTGTATAATACCTTGGATGAAACAGAAATTGTGATAACTGCTACGGCAACAGACAACACGTTGGTAGTGCATATTTCCAATCCTTACGATGAAGAAGATTTGCAAGCTGTAACCGGCACCGGCTTTGGACTGGCATCTATCCGGCGAAGATTGTATTTATTATTTGGCAGGTACGACTTGTTAGAAACCATCAAAGCTGATCAAACGTTTACCGTAAAATTGACCATTCCGCAGCTAAACCTTTAATGTATTTTTATTATGAAAGTTGTAATTATAGATGATGAACCTTTAGCCCGGAGTATTGTAACAGCATACCTGAATGCGTATCCTGTTTTTGAAGTAATAGCGGAATGTAACAATGGTTTCGAAGGAGTGAAAATCATTCAGCAATACAACCCCGATTTGATTTTTTTAGATATACAAATGCCAAAGATTAACGGCTTTGAGATGTTGGAATTGCTGGATGAGCCGCCTGCCGTGATTTTTACAACAGCTTTTGATGAATATGCAATGAAAGCTTTTGAAACGCATGCGATAGATTACTTATTAAAGCCATTCAGCAAAGAACGTTTTGATAAAGCAATCCAGAAATTTATAAGCCAGCACAACGTAGCCGCAAAACAACAACCTGCTAAAGCTTTGCTGGAAACGGTCGCGAGCAGTCCGAACCAGAGCAACAGGGTAGTAGTGAAAGATGGTAATAAAATAAAAATTATTCCCGTTGCACAAATACAATACTTTGAAGCAGCCGATGATTACGTAAAAATCTATACTGCCGAAGGTGACTTTTTAAAAAACAAAACGATGACATCTTTTGAGAAGTTATTGCCTTCGCAACAGTTTGTGCGTATTCATCGTTCTTACATAGTAAATGTGCAACTCATCAGCCGCATTGATGCGTATGAAAAAGAAAGCCATATTATGCAATTAACTACTGGCGCCAAATTACCCGTAAGTAAATCCGGTTATGCCAAGTTGAAAGAAGTGCTAGGTATTTGATGTACGATGTACAAAAAGAGTATTAAGGGTACATCTTTATTCTAACTTATTCGCAATTGGCAATTTGCTACTCGCACGTCCATCATTCACAAAAAATTCATGCCCCGGTTTGACTGTCCGGTGCATCTACCGGTTTTGATTGCGGTGAGCCTTTTTGTCTTAAGAAAATACTCAGTACAACCATGCAAAACACTGATAAAAACTCGCTTTGCCAGTTCTCAAACGACTCAAACCAAAACTGGCTGTTACCTATATAATCTGATGCCTTTGTAACAGGTAGTCCCATTAATATCTGATCGTCATTGTAATTTAAAAGACTGCCATAGAAATGTATGACGAACGATATTAAGAATAGCAAAAAGAAGGTAATACTTAAAGAGTTTTTGTAGAGTGTAAGCACAAAGCCTCCTTTCTTCACCGGCCAAGGTGCATCTTCTTTAGGCTCCGGTTCCTTATCTGTTTCTTCCTCTTTGTCAGGATCTTTCGACTCTGCCGATCCTTTTTGATATAGAGAAACGGATAGCAACACAAAGGCAGCCATTTGCAAAAACTCGCTTTCCCAATTCTCAAAAGTAGCTTCAATAAAATGCCCCGAAGCGAGGTATTCGCTAAGTGTAAAAGGCTTGCCATGCTGGTCCTTTATTTCATCGTTGCGGGCCTTAAAGCCCAGGATAATTTGTGCACTTAATGATAATACAAACAGGAGCAACATGACGATAGATAAGCCGTTGTACTTAAAAAACTGCTTCATTGTGTTGTTTTAAAATGATGGCGTGCTGTTTATTTCTTTTTACAGAAAATAAAGGATGCTATCTTATTCTGCTTTTATTTTGCACCTCTGTTAATATATCAATTTATGCGCCTACCTGTTTATATAGCCGATGCTTTTACGCACAAATTATTCAGCGGTAATCCGGCGGCTGTTTGTCCGCTTACCGATTGGCTGCCAGATGAATTAATGCAACAGATTGCAGCGGAAAATAACTTAAGTGAAACGGTGTTTTTTGTACCGCAACAAGATGGAGCTTTTACTGTCCGCTGGTTTACCCCAACAGTTGAAGTGAAGCTTTGCGGACACGCTACCTTAGCGGCTGCACACATTATGTACACCGAACTTAGTTACGATAAAGAAGAAATTGTTTTTCTCTCTGCCAGTGGAAAACTGGTGGTTACAAAAGTGGGCGAAAATAAATACCAGCTTGACTTTCCGGCGAATACCTGTGAAGAAGTAACGGACATGCCGGAAGGATTGTTTGAAGGTTTAAAAATAGCGCATGCACCTGTTTTTAAAAGCTCCTTCGATTACATGGTGGTCTTACCATCGCAACAGGCGGTGGAAGATTTGCAACCGGCTTTTAGTGAGTTGGCCAAGGTAAAAGCACGTGGTGTTATTTGCACTGCCAAAGGAGAAGCGAGCGATGTGGTGGCGCGTTGTTTTTATCCGCAAAGTGGCATTAATGAAGATCCGGTTACCGGCTCCGCACATACCATTATCATTCCTTATTGGGCAAAACAATTAGGTAAAAACCAATTGAAAAGCACCCAGCTTTCAAAACGCAAAGGTTATCTGGATTGTGAGTTGAGAGGGGAAAGGGTCTTAATGCGTGGCGAAGTGGTAACGTATTTAAAAGGTACTTTTTTTACAGAGGAAAATAAGCCTGTTGTTGCTGAGTAGTGCAAAGTTTTTTAAAAGAAGTGCTGGGTTGCTTTTTATATTTAATGTTGCGACTGCTCATTGCCTTTGTTATTCCGAATTCTGGTACAGCAAAAAATAACGCCGATCTTACATGCACCCGCAGCGAGTTATTAATAAAAAATATGCAGGAAAATAAATTAGTGATCTATACCGATGGTGCGGCAAGAGGCAATCCGGGGCGTGGTGGTTATGGCGTTATTTTGATGTATGGCAACAAACAAAAGGAGTTATCTGCTGGTTATCGCCTTACTACCAACAACCGTATGGAGTTGCTGGCAGTTATTACTGCGTTGGAAGCACTGAAACAAAAACATATTCCCGTTACTATTTATACTGATAGCCAGTATGTAGTAAACAGTATAGAAAAGAAGTGGCTGGACAACTGGATAAAAACAGATTTTAAAGGTGGCAAAAAAAATAAGGATTTATGGATGCGCTTTTATCAGCTGGCTAAAGCTTTTACCATTACTATTAAATGGGTGAAGGGGCATGCAACTAATCCTTACAACAACCGCTGCGATGTATTGGCAACTACTGCAGCAGATGGTAATAATTTATTGATAGATGAATGGTACGAAACGCACGAAGCATCTGCTTTATAACGTAAATGAATCCATTTTGAATCACAGTCCTACCTTCCCGCCATGGCAATGATACATAGGAGCACAAAGACCTCTCATAATGTACGGACTTTGGATAAAGAAAAAGAGAAGCACCCTGCCAACTGGCAGGGTGCTTCTCTTTTTCTTTATGCTTTAAAAGCTGTTTAAGCTAACTGGTTTGATTTATTTGCAATACTTTTTTGTATCAAGTAATATCCACCGAACAATACTATCGAGAAGAACACAGTTGAATACAAACTATTTGGATAAAACGGTAATCCATCGTTATAGCACATCATCAGTCCGCTCAATGTTTTTGGGCGGCTCCATCCTGCACCGGCTGTCCACACCAAAAAGTTGGATATGATAAAATAAACGGTAGGTGCCGCAATGGAAGCCAGCAACACATTCAACACATTTATTTTCTTTACTAAAAAACCAACTGTTGTAAGCAGTCCGAATAAAAGATAATTCTGCCATTGTCCTTCATAAAAGCCCGGCATAACGCTTATGCCTGCATGGTACAATACCTCATACAACACATCACTCAAAAACATAGACAGTAAAGGCGCTGCAAATGCCCATTTTTTGTTGTTTATGAAAATTGCCCCGCCAAAAACAGCCATTGCAATCTGCGGTGCAAAGCCCCATGGACGGCCCGGAATAATACGGTACAATGCGCATACGGCAGTTAATAATACCAGCGCAACAACAATTCGTTTAGTAATCTTCATATCATTAAGTGTTTAAATTTTATTTATTCCGCTTCCGGCACAAATGCCTTATATATCAAAGTATTTTCCTGTGCTGTTACGGTAAATTTATCATTAGGCAATATAGCCACAGCCTGCCCTTTACCTGCCACTATACTTTTACCATCCCATTCAAAATTAGCTATACCTTTTATCAATACCCAAATCTCTAAAGAACTTGCCTTACTTTCTATACTTTCATTTGTGGATAACTCAATTTTTTGAATACCAAAATCAGGCACCGGGCAAGGATAAGCCGTAACAGCAGGGCTTACTTCCTCGCCTTTCATTACGTTGGGCTCAACACCTTTGAAAGCGGTATGTTTTAGCAGCTCCGGTACATCTACGTGCTTGGGCGTGAGTCCGCCACGTAGTACATTGTCACTGTTTGCCATCAACTCTACATTCTGTCCTTCGAGGTAAGCGTGCGGTATGCCTGCCCCCTGAAAGATAGCCTCGCCCTCGTGTACTTCCACAATATTAAAAAAATAAATAGAGAACACGCCACGGTCAATATCATCAATTTGGTCACTGCCTTCAAACAATTTGGCTACCCACCAGCCCGGGTCTGCCTTGGTTAGCTTGCCATTTTTCTTTCTTTCCAATTCCCGCTGCACCAGTGGAAGAAGCATTTCGTTTACCTCCTCCTGAGGCATACTCATTACGTGCTGGTACAACGCCTTGTAATCACCCTCTTTAAATATAGCTTCCAACCCTGCAAATTCTGGTACGGTTTGCAATACATGCAACAATTTTTCTTCGGGTAAAAAACCATGCAGGAGCCAAAAGTCGCTTAATGCCACCATCACTTCGGGCTTATGGTTTTTATCTTTATAATTGCGGTTAGGCGCGCCTAAGGTAATGCCTGCTGCTTCTTCTTCGTGAAAGCCTTTGGCAGCTGCTTCCTTGGTAGGATGTACCTGTATGCTCAGCATATCTTTTACATCCAGTATTTTAAAAAGATATGGTAATTCATTAAAATGCTGGCGCACATGTGTGCTCAGAAACTCTTCCGGGTAATCGTGAATTAATTGGTGTAACGATAACTCGCCATTGCGGGTAACCACCAATGAAGAGGCAGAGGGATGCGCCCCCATCCAATACTCTGCAAAAGGTTGATGCTGCGTATTTCCGGTGCCTAGCCAGTTTGCAATAAAATGGTGACCACCCCATGCGTAGGGTTGCACTTTGCCTCTTAGCAGTAATATTTTATCTTGTACCAGGCTCATAAGTTTGCAATATTAAACAACAACCAATGAACAACAAAGTTACAGGCAATAAAGGAGAAGATATGGCTGTAGATTATTTAATAGCACATGGCTATACCATCCTGCACCGCAACTGGCGCTTTAAGAATTGGGAGGTGGATATTATTGCTAATAAAGGAAAATTCTTGCATTTTATAGAAATAAAAACACGCACTTCTTCAGCCTATGGCAAACCTGAAGAAAGCATCAGTAAGAAAAAAATGGACAACCTGATGAATGCTGCCGAAGAATATCAATACCAAAACCCGCAATGGAATTTTATACAATTTGATGTGCTGGCAATTACATTGCGATACAACGGTCCTGCCGAGTTTTATATGATTGAAGATGTGTATCTATAGTACACGGATGACATTGACTGTAGTACATATTTATTTTGAAGGATTGTATTGATAAACAGCCAATGATTCATCTGATTAACTCGCTTAATACACACCCTTCTCATCCATGCCACTGCTATGTTATCTATGTGCTATGCAAATTCGTGTAAAAAAATTCACGCTTCAGTCTATCCCTCCGGGTGCTATAAAATTCTTCACAATTTAAAAAGTTTACAAATTTTCCAAACAAGGGATTTTTATGCCGTATCATAATTAATATTTTCTAAGTACAGTGCCTTAAAAATGAATAATTTCTATTTTTTGTTTTCCTGATTTTAAATGTATTAACATTTTATTGAAACGATTAAACACCATAAATGATGTTTTTTCATTTTTTTGTCTAATTTTATGCGATTGCCTGCCCTTATAGTAATTAACAATTAAATGTCTTTGATGCATGAATAGAAGCTATTCAGAAAAGCCATTGGCAGGTTTATATGATCCTGCTTTTGAGCATGATGCGTGCGGAATTGGATTTGTTGCCAACATAAAAGGCCATAAATCTCACCAGATTATTTCGGATGCACTGACCGTGTTGGAGAACATGGGGCACCGTGGTGCCTGCGGTTGCGAGAGCAATACCGGCGATGGTGCGGGCATTATGCTTCAGATGCCGCACGAGTTTTTTTTCGATGAATGTTTAAAACTCGGTGTTCACCTGCCCTCTTATGGTAAGTATGGGGTAGGTGTTATTTTTTTTCCAAAAGAAATACGACTGCGCGAAGAATGCCGTGAGAGCTTTAACCGTGCTGCTGAGACGCTGGGGCTGGAGGTGCTTACCTATCGCCGTGTGCCGGTAAATCCTGATGGAATTGGTTTTACAGCATTAAGCGTGGAGCCGGAAATGGAGCAGGTGTTTATTGCCTGTCCTGACCATATTACTGACCCTGAGGCATTTGAGCGCAAGTTATTTGTGCTGCGCAATTATGCTACACATACCATTCAGGATACAGTGCGTAAAGGCGCCACTGCTTTTTACATAGCTTCACTTTCTTACAAAACAGTTTCGTATAAGGGACAACTCACCTCCGAGCAGGTGCGTGGTTATTTCACCGATTTAAATAATAAACGGGTAGTATCAGCTTTCGGGTTGGTGCATTCACGTTTTGCTACCAATACTTTTCCTTCCTGGAACCTGGCACAGCCATTCCGCTATATAGCACACAATGGCGAAATCAATACGCTGCAAGGCAATCTGAATTGGCTGAAGACCAATGAAAAAGGCTTTATTTCTTCTTACTTCAGTAAAGAAGAATTAGACATGCTGTTGCCTATCATTTTTGAAGGACAATCCGATTCTGCTTGTCTGGACAATATGATAGAATTGCTCACTTTATGTGGTCGCTCTTTGCCACACGTAATGATGATGCTGATACCGGAAGCATGGGACGGTAACACGCAAATGGACCCGCTTAAACAGGCATTTTATGAATATCATGCCTGCCTGATGGAGCCTTGGGATGGACCAGCTTCTATTTCATTTACCAATGGTAAAATAATAGGTGCCACACTGGATAGAAACGGTCTGCGCCCGTCGCGCTACTGCGTAACACACGATGATCGTGTAATTATGGCTTCCGAAACTGGCGTATTGCCAATAGATCCCACCTTGGTAAAAGAGTTTGGGCGCCTGCAGCCGGGAAAAATGTTTGTGGTGGATATGGAGCAAGGCAGAATCATTAGTGATGATGAATTAAAACATACTATATGTTCACAAAAGCCGTATGGCGATTGGCTGAATAAATATAAAATCAAACTGGAAGAACTGCCGGAGCCACGCGTACAGTTTACGCATCTGGAACATGACCAGATTTTCAAATACCAGAAAGCATTTGGTTATTCTATTGAAGATTTGGAGACTATTATTACCCCAATGGCTGCCGATGGCAAAGAGCCGATTGGCTCTATGGGTACCGATGTACCGCTGGCGGTATTAAGCGATCAGCCGCAACATTTAAGCAGCTATTTCAAACAGTTGTTTGCACAGGTTACCAATCCACCCATTGACCCGATTCGTGAACGTATGGTAATGTCGCTGGCTACATTTGTAGGTAATAATGGCAACCTGCTGGAAGAAGATCCGCTTACCTGCCATTCCGTTGCACTCAAGCATCCCATCTTAAATAATCATGAGCTTGAAAAACTGCGTAGTATAGATACCGGCATTTTCCAGGCAAAAACTTTACAAACATATTTCCGGGCAGATGGAAAAACCGGTTCCCTAAAAGCTGGTATAGACCGCCTTTGCCGCTATGCAGTTGATGCTGTAAATGATGGCTTTGAAGTATTAGTATTATCAGACAGGGCAATAGACAGCGAGCATGCACCTATTCCTTCATTGCTTGCAGTATCTGCAGTGCATCACCACCTTATCCGCAAAGGGTTACGTGGCCGTGTAGGATTGGTAGTAGAAGCCGGCGATGTGTGGGAAGTTCACCATTTTGCCTGCCTGCTTGGTTTTGGCGCTACAGCTATCAATCCTTATCTCGCACTTTCTACTATCCGCGATATAAAATTGAGTGGCAAGCTGCAAACAAACCTGGACGTAGAAACTTTAAAAAAGAACTATGTAAAATCGGTGTGTGATGGTTTGCTGAAGGTATTCTCCAAAATGGGTATTTCTACTTTACAGTCTTACCAGGGTGCGCAGATTTTTGAGATTATTGGTATTAATAAAGATGTGGTAAACCGCTACTTTGCCGGTGCTACTTCGCGCATAGAAGGTATGGGCCTGGATGAAATTGCCAAAGAAGTATTAGCTAAACATTTCTTTGCTTTCCGCAAAAAAGATGTGGACGTCAGCCGCTTGCCCGAAGGTGGTGTTTACCAGTGGAAGCGCAAAGGGGAATTCCACTTGTTTAATCCGCAAACCATTCATCTGTTACAGTATTCTACCAGGATGAATGATTACAATGTATTTAAAAAATACAGTAAGCTGGTAAATGATCAATCGGAAAAAGCAGTAACCCTGCGCAGCCTGTTTGAATTTGCTCCCAATCGTCCCTCTATTTCTATTGATGAAGTAGAACCGGCAGAAAACATTTACAAGCGTTTTGCCACCGGAGCTATGAGCTTCGGCTCTATTTCGTGGGAAGCACATACTACATTGGCCATTGCAATGAACCGTCTCGGTGGTAAAAGCAATACCGGCGAAGGTGGCGAAGATGAAATACGTTACCAGCGTTTGCCTAATGGTGATTCTATGCGTTCGGCTATCAAACAGGTAGCTTCTGCACGCTTTGGCGTAACGAGCTATTATTTAACGGAAGCCGATGAATTGCAGATAAAAATGGCGCAAGGCGCAAAGCCGGGAGAAGGTGGACAATTGCCCGGACATAAAGTAGATGATTGGATTGGTAAAACGCGCCACTCTACGCCGGGTGTAGGCTTAATTTCGCCACCACCGCACCACGATATCTATTCTATTGAGGATTTGGCACAGTTAATATTTGATTTGAAAAATGCCAATCGTGCTGCGCGCATCAATGTAAAACTAGTATCTAAAGCTGGCGTAGGTACCATTGCTGCCGGCGTTACCAAGGCAAAAGCAGATGTGGTATTGATTGCCGGTATGGATGGTGGTACCGGTGCATCGCCAATCAGTTCTATTAAGCACGCTGGTTTGCCGTGGGAATTAGGACTGGCAGAAACGCATCAGACACTGGTAAAAAATAAACTGAGGAGCCGTGTAACGGTGCAGGCGGATGGACAAATGAAAACCGGGCGTGATATTGCGATTGCCGCATTGCTCGGTGCTGAAGAATGGGGGGTTGCTACTGCTGCTTTAATAGTAGAAGGTTGTATTATGATGCGCAAGTGTCATCTGAATACATGTCCGGTAGGCGTGGCAACTCAAAATCCTGAACTGCGCAAGCGCTTTACCGGTGATCCGGAGCATGTGGTTAATTTCTTCAGATTTATCACACAGGAATTGCGTGAGATTATGGCTGAACTTGGCTTTAGAACAGTGAATGAAATGATTGGGCAGGTAGATATCCTGAAAATACGCCAGAATGTATCGCACTGGAAATACAGCAAATTGGATTTATCCTCAATTTTATATAAAGATCCGGCATCAGCTCAAACCGGCCTCTACAAAATAGAAGAGCAGGACCACGGCCTGAAAAATGTATTGGACTGGCGTTTCCTGGAAGCGGCAAAGCCCGCTCTGGAAAATGGTGAAGAAGTTACCGCCTCTTTTAAAATAAAAAATACCGACAGAACAGCCGGTACTATACTCTCTAATGAAATTACTAAAATTTATAAGGGAGAAGGTTTACCAGACGATACCATTCACTTTAAACTCACCGGGACAGCCGGACAAAGCTTTGGTGCTTTTAATACTAAAGGTGTAACGCTGGAACTGGAGGGTGGTGCCAACGATTACTTTGGTAAAGGTTTAAGCGGTGCTAAACTAATTGTATATCCTTCTAAGCAAGCTACGTTTGTGCCGGAAGAAAATATCATTATTGGCAATGTAGCTTTTTACGGCGCTACCTCCGGCGAAGCTTATATAAGAGGTAAAGCCGGTGAGCGTTTTTGCGTGCGCAACTCAGGTGCACAAGTGGTAGTTGAAGGTGTGGGTGATCATGGTTGCGAGTACATGACTGGTGGTACCGTTGTAATACTTGGCGCTATGGGACGCAACTTTGCAGCGGGCATGAGCGGTGGTATTGCCTTTGTGTACGATGTGACTGGTCAGTTTGATACCCTGTGCAACAAAGAAATGGTGAACCTCGAATCGCTGACAGAAGAAGATACTCAGCAATTGCAGGAGATGATTAGTAAACATTATACTTACACTGGCAGCACAATAGCCAACTTTATTCTGAGCGATTTTGATAACCAGTTGCAGCATTTTGTAAAGGTTTTCCCAACCGATTACAAGAAGGCATTGGAAGAAAAAAGGAAAAAAATGCTGGCGGAAATGGGTGAAGAACTGAAAGATTAAGGCTGTAAAAGGCAGGTATCAAGCTGCAAGGTGAGCATGAGATTACAAGGGGTAAAAATTAAGTAACAAGTTGAAAGCCTTGTTTTGTACAAACTTTATAAACATTTTGCGAAGCGCAAAAATCAACGTTGATACATGGGTAAAATAACAGGTTTTTTAGAATTTACCAGAGAATTACCGGCAAAGCGCCCGGTAGATGAGCGTATAAACGATTACCGGGAATTTATAGAATTGTTCCCGGCAGAGAAGCTGAATCAGCAAGCCTCGCGCTGTATGGATTGTGGTGTACCGTTTTGCCATCATGGTTGTCCGCTCGGCAATATTATTCCGGAGTTTAACGACGCCGTGTATCGCAAAAACTGGCAAGAAGCTTACGAAATACTAAGCTTAACGAATAACTTTCCGGAGTTTACCGGACGCATTTGCCCGGCGCCCTGCGAAAGTGCTTGCGTACTGGGCATCAATCAACCACCGATTACCATCGAAGAAATTGAGAAGCATATTATTGAAATCGCTTTCAGCAAAGGCTTGGTAAAAGCCCGCAAGCCCAATGTGCGTACCGGAAAAAAGATTGCAATAGTAGGTTCTGGTCCTGCGGGACTGGCAGCAGCAGCACAATTGAACCATGCGGGGCATACAGTGACCGTTTACGAAAGGGACGATGCTGCTGGTGGTTTACTTCGCTATGGTATTCCTGATTTCAAGCTGGAAAAATGGGTGATTGACCGCCGTGTTGCGCTCCTGGAAGAAGAGGGCGTGATATTTAAATACAATGCGCATGTAGGGGTAAATGTAAGTGTGAATGATTTGCTGCGCGAAAACCATGCGATTATATTAGCCGGCGGCTCTACTGTACCCCGCAATTTGCCGGTAACCGGCAGGGATGCTAAAGGCGTTTATTTTGCAATGGAATTTTTGAAACAGCAGAATAAAAGGGTGGCTGGCAGAAATCCGTTGGGCGATGCGCCCTCAGAGAGCAATTTGATTAAGGAAGATTTATCCGCCAAAGGCAAACACGTAATTGTGATTGGCGGCGGCGATACAGGCAGCGACTGCGTGGGTACATCCAACCGGCAAGGTGCCCTCTCGGTTACACAATTTGAGCTGATGCCCCAACCGCCACATAGCCGTACACAATATATGCCTTGGCCAACTTACCCAATGCTGTTGAAAACCACATCTTCGCACGAGGAAGGTGCCAACAGGCATTGGGCAATTGCTACCAAGGCATTTTTACGGGACGAGAAAGGCAATCTGCAGGCTTTAAAAGTAGTGGACTTAGAATGGAAAATAGCGGAAGACGGTCGTCCGGCACAGTTTGTAGAAGTACCGGGCAGCGAAAGAGAAATGCCTTGCCAGTTGGCACTGCTGGCAATGGGTTTTACAGGCCCACAACAAAAAGGTATGTTGGAGCAATTAGAAGTAGAACTGGATGAAAGAGGTAATGTAAAAGCAACTGAAAAGGATTATCAAACCAGCATTCCTAAGATATTTTCCTGTGGTGACATGCGCCGGGGACAATCATTGGTAGTTTGGGCAATCAGCGAAGGCAGGGAATGTGCACGCAGAGCAGATGAATTTTTAATGGGTTATTCATTGCTGGAAAGCAAAGAAAAAAGTATTTTGGTAGCACAGTAATATTAAATTACTATACATATTGTAAAAAGGCAGCCTTAAGGCTGCCTTTTTTATTGCTTGCAGTTTGTAAAAAAAGGATATAAAAATTTGGACTTCGAAACAAAAGTATAGGAAGATATAACCAAAAGCTAAAATACTTTGTAACTGCTGTTTGTCAATTAGAATGGTTGATTTCCCTCTGTTCCGATATGCGGACGGGTACCTTAATGGCTTTTATATCTTAAATATAAGATTAGCACCCGACAGGTTTTCTGCAATAAAGTCATCATAATAATACATAATAATAAAAAATATGTATTATTATTTTATAATTTATCCTAAAAAATTATACCTTGCTATAAATATTTCTGAGTTATTTTTTAAAAATCATCCTATGGCAAGGCAAACCTTCAAACAAATTGCACCTTTTTTGGTCTTAGCTGTAATCTCTGTCGCGTCGCTTTTTATTCCTTCTTATGTGCCAAAAGCAGGTGTCGAATACAACTCGGCAGATACTGCCTGGATTATTGTAGCTACCGCACTGGTGTTTTTAATGACTCCGGGGCTAGCTTTCTTTTACGGTGGTATGGTGCACCGTAAAAACGTACTATCCACTATGATGAAAAGCGTGGTAGCAGCCGGCGTAGTAAGCGTACTCTGGGTAGTGGTAGGCTTTAGTCTTTGCTTTGGCGATACCATTGGCGGAGTAATTGGCAATCCAACTACCTTTCTGTTCTTTAAAAATGTGTTCTCCGGTGCGCCCGTATTGCAAGGCGGTACGCCCATGACGATTCCGCTACTGCTTTTTTCATTGTTTCAGTTGATGTTTGCCATAATTACACCAGGCTTGGTAGTAGGCGCTGTGGCCGAACGTATTCGTTTTACTTCTTATATTTTATTTATTTGTCTTTTCAGCTTGCTGGTGTATGCGCCCTTGGCACACTGGTCGTGGCATCCACAGGGCTTTTTGTACAAAATGGGCGTGCTCGACTTTGCTGGTGGTACGGTAGTTCATATTTCGGCAGGTTGTGCAGCACTGGCGGGTGCATTGGTACTCAAGCGCCGGAAAGTGCACATGGAGCATAGAGAAGTACCGCCGGCAAATATACCGTACGTATTAATTGGTACGGGACTGCTGTGGTTTGGGTGGTTTGGGTTTAATGCCGGCTCGGCATTAGGTGCCAATATGTTGTCTGTTTCGGCTTTTGCAGCTACCAATACAGCTGCTGGTGCTGCTGGTTTGTCGTGGATGTTTTTTGACGCTATTCGTGGCAAGAAGCCCTCGGTGCTGGGCTTTTGTATCGGTGCAGTTGTAGGCTTGGTGGCTATTACACCGGGTGCTGGATTTGTAGCTATTCCGCAAAGTATCTTCATTGGTTTTGTAGCGGCACTTATTTCCAATATTGCCGTTCATCTTAAGCAGAAAACCGTATTGGATGATACGCTGGATGTATTTCCCTGTCATGGCATTGGTGGTATGGTTGGTATGTTGCTCACCGGCATTTTTGCCACTAAAACAGTAAACGCTGCCGGTAATGATGGCTGGTTTTATGGCAATTTCGATTTCTTTTTTATCCAGTGTAAGGCTTTGCTGATAGTAGTAGCCTACAGCTTTACAGCCTCGTTTCTTATTTTCAAATTCATCAACTTCATTCTGCCATTGCGCGTGAGCGAAGCGGAAGAGGAAGCTGGCTTGGATGAAAGTCAGCATAATGAAAAATATACACAGGGTACACTCATCGTAACAGCTACCAATGGTATGGTGTACGAAAAGGAAGCTGAGATTGAGAGCCTTTAACATCTAAACGACCCTTCTACTCGGAAAAGCATTCCTAAATTATGGAATGCTTCTCTTGCTTTTTAAATCGCCTGTTTTCCATTTACCGGTTTCTGGCTATTTCCTCAATCGGCGGATGGCTTACTATCCTAAATCTGGTGATTAAAACAAAATATATTTAACTGGTTGTGCATTTACTTATGCTTCCCATCTGCTAATGTGTTTACGATGATGCTTTTGAACATATCATGCATTTTATGCTTCTGATATTGCCTGCCTGGAAATTGTATTCTTTTATCATTAACCTAAAAACTATTTCTTATGAAAAGAACCGCTCTTTGTTTGTCCGTGCTGGCTGGCTTTCATGTATGTTATGCACAAGACACCACTGCGACTAAAACAAATACTTCGGGCGTGGAAGTGGCAGGTGTAAAAATTACCGGCTCGCTCGATATGTATTACCGCTACAATTTTGCCAACACTACAGATGCTGGTGGGCACCCGGTAACAAACAATTACACCAGTTTTACAAATTCACAAAATGCTTTTGAGCTGGGCATGGCAAGCATACAGGCTACGCATAATTTTGGCAAAGCCAGTGCTTTTATTGATGTAGGATTTGGAAGAAGAGCAGAAGAATTCAATTATCCAGACGGCAACATTGGTTCGGGCAAAAATGGCTATACTACCCTTGCAGCAGTAAAGCAATTAAATGTAAGCTATGCAATAAGTGACAAATTTAAACTAACTATGGGTAAATGGGCTACGCACATTGGCTACGAATTGGTAGATGCCTATTTAAACCGCAACTACAGCATGAGCTACCTGTTTTCGTACGGTCCGTTCTCACATACGGGTTTAAAAGCGGATATCGGTTTGGGTAATAAGAGTGCTTTGATGGTGGGTGTAACCAACCCAACCGATCAGGCAACAACATTATCATCGCGCAAGTACGCCATTGCACAGTTCAGCACCGGCACAAATAATGATCAATTGAAAGCTTACATCAATTACCAGGGTTCTTATGGTGGCAGCTATGGCCTCACCCAGTTTGATTTGGTACTGAACGGAAAAATTACCGACCGGTTTAGCATTGGTTATAATGGTACGGTGCAATTGGTAAAGCCAGAAAACGGCAATGCCAATAATTGGTGGGGTTCGGCTTTGTATTTGAATTTTGATCCAACCAGTACTTTCGGCATTACATTGCGGGGTGAATATTTTGATAATCAAAAGCAGGTGGCAAGTGCACCGGCAACCAGTATTTTTGATGTAACGCTTTCCCCTAATTTCAAAATAGGCAACCTGACCATTATCCCCGAACTGCGGCTGGATGCTGCTAAAGAAGAAGTGTTTGTTCAACACGATGGCAGCCCAGCTAAAACCACTTTAAGCGGAATACTGGCCGCCACTTACCATTTTTAACTATATTCTGTTTTTAATGGGTTTTATGGCAAATAAAAAAGCAAGCTGCTCCTGATACAAGAGCCGCTTGCTTTTTATAACGCTATTCAATAGTTTGGTTTAAGAGATAATGCTTAAGCCAAACTATTCATTTGCTATTTTTCCAATTAAATTAAGCCATACCAGCTCACAATTCGTAACTCAAAGCTGCAGCCTCCGTTCTTACACACTGTTTCTTCCCGCATTGATAATTCCGAAAGAGCACCGGATAATGAGCTTTTCGTAAATGTCTTTCAATGGTGATGGTGTGCCTTTCTGTTCGTGCTCGCGCAATTTACTGATGCAATATTGCTGAATGGTTGCCAGCGGCAGCACAATACGTTCCCGCATTTGAATAGACAATTTTTCCACTGGATAATCTTCCATCAACTCTGTATTGCCTGATAAGCGCAATACATATTTAATGGTGAGTTCAAATTCTTCATAAGCCATCTTCCATATTTCGCCAAACCGCTCATCTTTACTTAAGAAAGCAGTAAGCGGGAAAAAGCATTTCTTCATCACCATCTCACAATTATCAATCAGCGTTTTGAAAAATAAGGAGTTTCTATACAACTGCTGCACTTCTTTCCATTTACCTTGTTCTTCCAGCTTTTGCAAAGCTGTACCCACGCCGTAATAGCCGGTTACATTTTGCTTCAACTGGCTCCAGGCGCCAACATAAGGAATAGCCCGTAAACTATCCAGCGATAGCCGGGAACCGCCCCGCTTGGTTGGACGGCTGCCAATATTTGTTTCGGCATAAAAACGCAGCGGACTTGCCTGGCTGAGATAATCAATAAAATATGGATGATTTTTAAGTTCAGAATAGGCTTCATAACTCACCTCAGATAATTGTTGCAGCAACACTTCTTCACTTTCGTTAAGTGTTAGTTTTCTGCTCAAAGAAATATCATTGATAATACCCGCATGAATCAACTGCTCGATGTTGTATTGCGCAGAATCAATTGTACCAAAGTTGGAGCTTACGGTTTGTCCCTGTATGGTAAGCTGTATTTCTTTATTGGAAATATTATGTCCCATCGAGGCATAAAACTTATGCGTTTTGCCACCGCCGCGCGAAGGAGGGCCACCACGGCCATCAAAGAAAATCACATCTATATCGTACTTTTTGCTAACGGCAGTTAATTGCTCTTTGGCCTTGTAAATACTAAAGTTTGCCATGAGGTAGCCGCCGTCTTTGGTGCCGTCGCTAAAGCCGAGCATGATGGTTTGCGTATCGCCGCGCCTGCGTAAATGATTGCGATAGATTTCATTTTGATACAAGCTTTCCATTACCGGCGCTGCAGCTTGCAAATCATCTATCGTTTCAAAAAGTGGAACAATATCCACCGTGAGCGATTCTTTTTGCCAGCCACTCAATAAAAACAATCCAAACACTTCTATAATACTCAATGCGCTTACGGCATGGCTGATGACATAGCGATTACAAGCGGGTTCGCCATTCGCCTGCTGAATAGTTTTAATGACCCGCATTGCAGCAATTACATCTTTTTCCACTTCGTTATCCAGCACGTTCGTATCTACTTCGCTGCTGATATTTAGCAAGGCATTTATCCTTTCCGCTTCCGGGAGCGATTGGTAATTGTCGGGTAAAAGGTCTGTCCGTTCTGCAATATGTTGCAGCACTTTTTCGTGTATCGAGCTATCCTGCCGCACATCCAGTGCAGCAAAATAAAACCCGAAGATTTCTATTTTACTAATCAGGTTTTCTACTGCATACTGGAATAACCCATTGTGTTCGTATTTAATGGTGTTTTTTACCTGGCGCAGCATTTCCAAAATATCTTCTTTATTCAGGTCAGTGCGGTCGGCTGTGAGAAACAAATTAGCATATAATTTTCTCTCTAACTCTGCAATTACATTTTCCACACCTTTAAAAGTGAGGCGACGCTTGAGTTTGCGCACATCCTGGTAGTAACATTTTACAATAGCACCCCGCAAGGCCTCGGCAACTTTTAGCGTGGTTTCGGCAGTCACAAACGGGTTGCCGTCGCGGTCGCCGCCGGGCCAAAAGCCCATTTGTATTACCGGATTTTTTGATGATACCGCATGTGGAAAATAATTTTTCATCTCCGCTAATATTTTGCCGGAGGCAGGGTAAAATACATTTTCCAGGTACCATATCAGGCTTACTGCTTCATCATACGGCGTTGGTTTCTGCTTACGCAAAAACGGCGTTTTGCCCAATTGCTGTAAATAAGAATTGATGAGTGCCGCATTTTCATTCATTAATGCTTTAGACAAATCGTGAATAATGCCTAACACTTCGCCGGGATAAAACTGAGTAGGATGCGCCGTAAGCACAATGCGAACGCCAAAATCTTTCAGCTTATTCTCCAGTTCGTCTTCTTTATCAGACTGGTACACAACAGACTGCAACTGTTTTACCGTACCCGAACCATTCATATCATTAATCTGGGTAAAGGCTGCATCTTCCAGTGCATCAAACAATACTACTTGTCTTTCGGCATATTGCACGAAACGAAAGAGCAAATCCAACTGTTCCCTTGTTTGCTGGTAGCCGGTGTATTGTTGCAAAAAAGAATCAATAATTTCTACCGGGCTTTGGTTCTTTTTAAAACCTTCTTCGCACTGAATTAAAAAAAGCGAGAGCAACACACCGGTTTTTTCGATACGGTGAAATGGCAGCGAAGTAAATAAACTGTTGTACAATTGAAACCTGACTCCTACAAGGTTTCTAAAATGCTGTAGCGCATTGTTGGCAGATACATCCATTGGTTATCTTTAAAAAATGATAATGGCGGGCAAAAGTTAGCAACTCCTTTCGGGGCGCCCGAAATTACAGTAAACAGTTTAAATAATACCACCTGTTTTTTAGATAAATGTTAATCATCCTTGTCTTATTTTGCACTGCTTTTAAAAAAGGGTAAGCTGGACAAAGCTGGCAATGGTTTTGCTAATGCAGGCCGGTTATTATTTATCTTTACCCCATTTTTCTAAAACCAGTTGATGATTAAACGCATAGCCATATTTGGTTCTACAGGTTCTATTGGGCGGCAGGCGCTGGAAGTAATAGAGGCACACAGCGATAAATTTAGTGCCGAAGTATTAACTGCGCATACCAATGCCGAACTCCTGATAGAACAATCATTGAAATTTAAGCCCAACATAGCGGTAATTGGGGATGATCGGAAATATAAAATGGTAAAGGATGCGCTGGCAAAAACTGATGTAAAAGTGTTTGCCGGTGAACAATCTATTAATGAAGTAGCCTCTATAGATTGCTACGATTTGATGCTGGCAGCCATTGTAGGGTATGCCGGTTTGCAATCTACACTCAATGCCATTGATGCAGGTAAAACAATTGCGCTTGCCAATAAAGAAACATTGGTGGTAGCCGGGGATATTGTGATGCGTAAAGCGTATGAAAAAAAAGTTCCGGTAATACCTGTAGATAGTGAACATTCGGCTATTTTTCAATGTTTGATAGGAGAGGGGCGGAATAAAATTGAAAAAATAATTCTTACTGCCAGTGGCGGTCCGTTCAGGGGTAAAAAACCTAATTATTTAATGAATGTAAAGCGCGATCACGCTTTGCAGCACCCCAACTGGAGCATGGGCGCCAAAATAACAATCGACTCTGCCACGCTGATGAATAAAGGTTTGGAGATGATTGAAGCAAAATGGCTGTTCAACCTGGACCCCAGGCAAATAGAAGTGCTGATACACCCGCAAAGTATTATCCATAGTATGGTGCAGTACGAAGATGGCAGCATCAAAGCGCAAATGGGCTTGCCCGATATGAAGCTGCCGATACAATATGCATTGAGTTTTCCCAGGCGCATCAAGAGTGACTTTCCGCGTTATAATTTTAAAAACCCGGCTACCCTTACATTTGAAGAGCCGGATACAAAGACCTTTCGCAATCTTCCTTTGGCAATTGAAGCCATGCACAAAGGCGGCAACATGCCTTGTATTTTAAATGCTGCCAACGAGATTGCAGTATATGCTTTTCTCCGCAACCGTATTGGCTTTATGGATATTACCGAAGTAGTGGAGCAGGCTATGGGTAAGGTGCAGTATATCAACCATCCTACGCTGGAAGAATATTATTATACCGATGGTGAAGCCCGCAGCTTTGCGGCTTCTATGATTCAGATGTAAGTTTTTTGGAACCATGAAGAAAGGAAGTTACACAAAGTTTTTTCTTTTCTTAAAGCCTTTGCCGGTGTTCTTCACCGGCAAATAAATATCGGTTGGTGAAGAGTGCCCACAGAGGCAAAAAAATAATTTGAACTGCTTTTTGAACCACAGAATCGCAGAATCACAAGGGGCACAGAGGTACAAGACGTACTTTTTCCTTATCAATTATTCTTTGTGCCATTATAGTTCAAATAGAAAATCTTAAATTTTCCCTTCATCCAACATCCTTCTTTATTGCTGCTTCATAAATGATTATCATTGCACGATTTTTTTCGGCATTGCCGCAAACTATCAAGCATTTAACAAGATTGCGTATTTTACAATGACAACATTATTAGCTATAGACTGGACAGTAGCAGGTGTAAAAACATTACAGTTCATTCTTTCTTTTTCAATATTAGTTACCCTGCACGAGCTGGGACATTTTGTAGCTGCCCGCATTTTTAAATGCCGGGTAGAAAAGTTTTATTTATTCTTTAATCCCTGGTTTTCGCTCTGGAAAAAGAAGATTGGTGAAACGGAATATGGTATTGGCTGGGTACCGTTTGGAGGCTATGTAAAGATATCCGGCATGATAGACGAAAGCATGGATAAAGAGCAAATGAAACAGCCACCCAAGCCGTATGAATTCAGGAGCAAGCCCGCCTGGCAGCGATTGATTATTATGGTTGCCGGTGTGGTGGTTAATTTATTATTAGGCTTTTTTATTTATGCCATGATGCTATGGCACTGGGGCGAAGAATATATTCCTACCAACCAAATGACGTATGGTATTGCTGCCGATTCGCTGGCGCAAAGCGTAGGTTTTAAAAACGGCGATAAAGTGGTAAGTGCCGATGGTGAATATATTGATCGCTTTAGTAAAATACCATTGGCGGTTGTTCTAAATTCTGCCAAAACGGTGCAGGTGCAACGCAACGGGCAGCCGGTAAACATTGTTATTCCCGAAGATTTTCCGGGCAAACTGATTAGCTATAAAGACATCAACTTTATTGATATCAGGGTGCCGCTGGCTCCTATAGACAGTATTTCGGGTGATACGACTGCCGCTTATAAAGCAGGACTGCGGAAAGGTGACCAGATATTGAGTGTAAATGATACGAGTGTTGCTTTTTTGAATGACTTTAGAATTCTTCTTCAGCATAATAAAAATAAAACCATTCACCTGAAAATTTTGCGCGGAAATGATACCAGTACTGTACAGTTGCATGTGCCTGCATCGGGTATGATAGGTATTAGCAACGGTGAGCCATCTAAATTTTTTCAGGTTAAAACCATTAATTATACCTTCTTAGAATCTATTCCGGCAGGCTTTAAAAAAAGCTGGGAAACGCTGGTGTCTTACTGGCTGCAGTTAAAGCTCATTTTTAGTGGAAAAGTGAATACGAATGAGTCATTGGGCAGTGTAATAAGCATTGGTAAAATGTTTCCGTCGGAGTGGGATTGGCAAAGCTTCTGGAGCATTACTGCATTCTTTTCTTTAGTTTTAGCCTTGATGAATATTTTACCTATTCCAGGTTTGGATGGTGGTCATGCACTGTTTACGGTAGCCGAATTGGTTTCCGGGCGCAAACCGAGTGACCGCTTTATGGAAATTTCGCAAATGGTGGGCATGGTGTTACTGCTTGGCCTGATGGCGTATGCGTTAGGGCTGGATTTCTGGCGGTTGTTTAAATAAGCTTTTTCTTTTACCGCAGACCTGCCTGTCGGCAGACAGGGAACAAAAGTTTAAAGAGGTTTCGCAGAGCATGTTTTTATGCTGCAAAACCTCTGTTTTTTATAGTTAATATAACCTCTGTTTCAACAAGGTTTTTTGCACTGTCTTCTACTCTCTCCGCGAAACCTCCATTTACTCCTGTTCTCCGCGGTGAAAAAAAATCACTCCATTTCAATACCAATATTCTTCATTAAAATAGAAGCATTCATACTTTGGCAAATGCCGTGTTTTAGTTTGTAATCGAAATACAAGTCATTGCCCGCTACCTGCACATCAAAATGGTAGTTGGCAATCGCTTGCGGATACTTAGTTTCCAGGTTGGCGAGCTCTACATCATGCGTGGCAATAACGGCAACGGCATCGTAATGCAATAATTGTTTTATCAAGGCCGCCGAGCCGGTATGCCGGTCTAAAGAGTTGGTGCCGCGCAGTATTTCATCCAGTAAAATAAATATTTGTTCTTTTCTTTTTACAGCCTGAATAATGGTTTGCAGTTTCTTCAGTTCTGCGTAAAAAGTTGAAGTGCTCTCAGCTAAATTATCCGTTACCCGCATACTGCTCATGAGGTGTACCACCGAAACTGCAAACGTATTAGCGCATACCGGCGCACCCATAAACGCCAGCACCATGTTCACACCTGCACTACGCAGAAAAGTGCTTTTGCCACCCATATTGGAACCCGTAATAATGGCTACTTTACCGCTGCCCTGTATTGCAAAATTATTATCAATTCTTTTTGTTTGTGCAATTAGCGGATGCCCAATCCCAGTGCCTTCCAACGTAAAATGTGCATCCGCAATTTGTGGGAAGCACCAGTGCGGCTGATTGAATGCAAGTGTAGCAATGCTCACTAATACTTCTGTTTCGGCAATAGCAGCAAACCATTTATGTATTGTATTTTCATTGCTTTTCTTCCATTTATTTAGCAGGAGCACTTGTTGCAGATCCCACAAGAAAAATGTATTTAAAATAAAGAAGGCAAAAACATTCAATCGTACATCAAAGCGGTTGAGAATACTTTTTAATTCTTTAACCTGTGAGGAAGCATAGTCGCCATTTTCACTTGTAAGTGCGCTTTTTACAGCCCTGCATTTTTCATTGGTAAAAGTTTGTTTTTCTATTAATGCCAGGAGTTTTTGCAGCGTACTCATTTCGTTAGCGATGCGTGATAATAACACCCAAACCGAATTTATTTTTTTACTTAACGAAGAGGCAAACAGGAAAAAAATAAAGATAGCTGCATATAAAATAGCTGCAGGAATTACATCATACACATACAGCAATATCGTACTCAAACTTACCACGGGGAAAACAATCCTTAGCCACTTCCATATTGGTGCGTCATATACCGGCGGTTGTTGCATCCAGGCTGCTATTCTTTGCTGCGTAGCTATTGTGAGCGCACTTTCTATTCCGTCGGCACACCATTGTTGTCGCCAGTCTATGGTGTTGATTGCTTCTCTTACAGCTTGCTGTTCCTGTTCAACTTCCGGTTTTATAAGCGGTTGCAGCAGCCGTTGTGCCAACAAGTTTTTGCCTTGTTCCGATGTACAGCGGTTGAGGTACTGATAAATGGAATATTCACCAAAAATGTCTAAATCATTGGCGTAGCTGTGGTGTGCTGGCAAAAAGGAAACTCCGGTTTCTCTGTTGGCATAATTGCCGTTGAGAATGGCTATTTCCGCTTCATTAATGTCAATCAACCGCTGCAGGTTTTCGGCAGCGGCTTTTGCGTTCATATCTTTTGATACAATGAATAAAAACACACTCATGCCGGCAAGCACTTCTATTAATAAAGAAGTGGCATGTTGGCTTTTCCATCCATAAATGACTGCAAACAGGGTTATCACAACCACGGTAAAGCGCAGCCAGGCAATGCGTGTGCGCTTTTTATTAATTTGTTGTAATGCCTTCTTAAATGTCGCTATCCGCTGCTGGTAAATTGCTATAACAGAATCATAATTATTCATGCCGGTGCCACTCAATATTTAAAAAAAGAAATAAATGATGTAAATTTGCTGTCCCAAAAAACTGCAAATGTACGTTTGCATATTCAACCGGGGCTGTACCTGGTTTTGACAGCATACGTTGCGGTAGGTGTAAGCATGCAGTGCGTTGTATCATTAGCACTTAAATCTGAAGATTCAAACATTAAATGGCAATACACAGTATGCCATGGCTGCCTAATCAGTGATTAGTTAGTCATTTGGGCCGCAAAACAGGCTTGCCTGTTGCCAGGTTTTGCCGCCGACTCAAAACAAACACAGGCTGCTGCAGCAGAAGGCTGTGACTGCTGCAAAAGATACATTCAGCTAAGGAAGTGGTTGGTTGGTCTGTTTCCTGCCACATCCCGACAAATAATAATGGACTAAGCATGTAGAAAGCTTATGGTAATGATGTTTGGACAGGGGTTCGACTCCCCTCAGCTCCACAGCCGCTTTCGATAGCCTTGTATAATTATACAAGGCTATTTTTATTTCAACAGGGTATGATTATTTAGTTGCATCCTATCACTTCTTTTGGGTGTTAAACTATTTTCGTTTGGGTTTCCGCTGGAAGACCCTGCTGAGATTGCAAAGTCTCATAATTTATTGAAGGATTGTACAACCAGACTATTGTATCTTTAACACAAGGTGCTTTCAGGATATTATTATGTTTATTACTTCGTTATTAGTTTCTTTATTTAATTCAGTTTGATTGTTACACTTTTGTTGTGTTGTTGATTGTTGCCACTGTAGTATAAACCGTATTTTTAAAAAAATAAAATATTATACAACCAAAAACAAATATAATGAATACAGAACAAATTTGCGGACATATAAAAAGCATACAAGAAATTAAACATCCCCAACAACTCGTATGTGAGGAATGCATTAAAGCAGGAGATACCTGGGTGCATTTAAGAACTTGCCAAACCTGCGGTGTTACTTTATGCTGCGATAGCTCACCCAACAAACACATGACCACACATTATCATGCAACGCAACATCCGGTGGTTGCCTCTGCACAGCCACACGAAAGATGGCTGTTTTGTTATGAAGATGATGCATTTGTTGAATACTAAAACGTACAACATGAGCAATAGTTGGCCGGAATTGACATACGAAGCGCTGAAAGACACAGTAGCTACTGTACAGTTATGGGCGCAAATTGTAGGTAAGGTACGGCTTGTAAAGATGCCCTGGATTAATCATTCCTGGCATGTAACCTTGTATCTCTCCGCAAGTGGAATAACTACTGGCAGTGTGCCTTATAGTGAGGGACTATTCCAAATAGATTTTGATTTCATACAACATACCTTATCTATTACTACCAGTACCGGAAAGCAAGATACTATGCAATTATATGCCCGCCCGGTTGCTGATTTTTATAAGGTATTTATGGAGAAATTAAATAAGCTGGGTATTGAAGCAACTATTTATGCCAGTCCAAACGAGCTGGATCCGGTAATTCCGTTTGCAATGGATAATACCCATAGAGAATACAATCCGGAACAAATGCATGCACTGTGGCAAGCCTGGATACATATTCATGTTGTATTTACAAAGTTCAGAGCAAAGTTTATAGGAAAATGCAGCCCGGTACATATATTCTGGGGCGCTTTTGATTTGGCAGTTACACGTTTTTCAGGCCGTAGAGCACCCCTGCACCCCGGCGGCTCGCCTAATATACCACTACGGGTAATGCAGGAAGCCTATTCACATGAAGTGAGCAGTTGTGGTTTTTGGGTGGGAAACGATCAGTTCCCTTATCCTGTTTTTTACGCCTATTGTTATCCCACACCAGAAGCATTTAGTAAAATGGCAGTACAACCAAAGGAAGCATTTTATAGCCATGAAATGGGCGAGTTTTTTCTCTCTTATAAGGATGTTATAACATCTGCAGACCCCGAAAATTACCTGCTGCAATTTCTTCAATCTACCTACGAAGCCGCTGCCGAAACAGGCAACTGGAATCGTAAAGCATTAGAAGAGGACTTATCGGTTTTTGAGAAACACTATTCTTAGTCATCAAACAATTCAGGTGCTGTTTAGGATTGCGGTAGAATGAAACTACAGTGGCAAAAGACTAACTATACCTGTTCTAAACATGATTTCAAGTGTTAAAATGGTGCAACAAACGTCTCTGCAGGCAGCGCGAAGCAGTTTGTGCTGAGCTTAAAACTAATATTGATGGCTCATTTTGAACTTTCTACTATCCACAGATTGCCTCCTGCTTCGTACCTCACACTCGTAAGGGCGCAGGGTTCTAACACTATTGGAGGCTAACTTTTACCAGGTATTCTTTACCGCAGGTTACCAAATTTTTAAGAAGCACCGTGAATTGTTCTCTGTGCACTTTGTCTAACAGCAGGGTAGGTTTATGGTTCAAACGCCTTCTCTAAACAGTTAGTGCACGGCGGAGACTATACTAAAAATCAACAAATTTATCCCAAAAACAGTGCCCATAGGTGTTGGCGTACCTATGGGCGCTGTTAAGTATCATTAATGGCACCTGATTCTTCCTGTTGTAATGATATTAAATTACATCAAGAAGAATCAAGTATAATTATGTGAACATTGTATCATGTTCAATCCTGCTTAAAATCCTGGGTTTTGCACCAGATTAGGATTGTTGTTTATTTCGCGAAGTGGAATAGGAAATAATAACTGATTTTGCGTAAACGTCTTGCCCCAAACAGTGGTATGTCCAACAAAGTCATCAAATTGTTTGGTAATATCATTCCGTACCTTTCTTGTGCGAAGCATGTCAAACCAGATCTTGCCTTCATACGCCAGCTCGAGATAGCGTTGTGTCCATACCTCTTTTTCAAATTCGTCCTGGCTCATGGCGCTGATTGGCGGTAATTTGGCTCTTTGGCGTATGGCATTTACAGCTGCAATAGCAGTTGCGTTAGGACTGCCTTCTGCGCGGTTAGATGCTTCTGCATACATCAGCATTACATCTGCCAGCCGGTAAATGGTATAATTCAGATCGGAGTGTGCAGTATTGGTTACGGCACTTACATCAAACCATTTGTAAATGTAGTATCCGCCTAAAACAACGGTGTCGGTAGTAGTGCCATTTCTTGGATATTTAGTATAATAAAACTGCCTTTCCTGCACACGTTTATCACCATCAGGATAGCTTTTTACAAATTGGGTGGTAGGCACCAGCCCGCCAAATTCATCTGAATATACCGCAATATCCTGGTACTGAGGCAATGCCTTTGCAGTAAGATCGTTGTCACTCAGCCCTGCAGCAAACTGTACCTGCCAGATGAACTCGCCTTTGTTTTTATTAGCCGGCTGAATCATGTCGGTATATTCGGGAAATAAAATAAAGCCACCGTTATCCATTACTTCTTTTGATCGTTTAGCCGATTCTGCATAATACTGATCGCCGCCCTGAACCGGGTAGCCAGCATAGGTCAGATACACATCGGCCAATAACGATTTAACTGCGCCCATAGATACCTTTCCGGTGTTATCCTGCCAGGGCAGCGTAGAAGCTTCAGCAGTCAGCAGGTCAGGGATAATTACCTGGTCGTACACATCTTTTACAGGATTGCGCTGTGGATTTACATTGTTCAGGTCCGATACCACATCAGTTATAATGGGTACATCACCATACATCCTTACGAGATAGAAGTAGTAGAAAGCTCTTAACGTGTGTACTTCTGCCAGCAGGTTTGCTTTAGTGGCCGTATCCATAGGTATATCAGCAATTTTTTGCAAAGCCAGGTTGCAGTTGGCTACACCATAAAAAAGCCCTTGCCACCAGGTGTCAATATAAAACGATTGTGCATCGTAGGTAAGGTTGTAAAACCTGAAGCTTTCGGTTTGGGCATTACCAAATGCTTTACCAGACATAAACTCCATTAATTCTGCCGTATTGCCACCATAGCCACCCGAACCCTGATCGAGGGTAGTAAGCTCGGAGTAAGCGGAGTTAGCAAAAGCGCGGGCAATTTCGGGGCTGGTAACACTGGACGATGGCGTAAGCGAGCCGGTAGGATTTTCATCCAAAAACTTCGTACAGGAGCCAAGGCCAAATAAGAGCATGAACAATAATATATGCGGGATGTGTTTTGTATTTTTCATTACTTACAGATTAATAATTCTACAATTAAAAACTAAGATTTACGCCAAGGTTTATTACACGCGGATGTGGATAAGGAAAGAAGTCCTGGTTTTGAGTCAGGTTTCCGCCAAAGGTGGTTACCTCGGGGTCGTAGCCGGAATATTTTGTAATGAGGAACAGATTCTGAGCGCTGGCATAAAAGCGCAGACGGTCTATTTTCCACCTGTCTGTGAGCGCACTTGGCAGTGTGTAGCCCAATACAAAATTCTGACCTCTTACAAAAGCACCGTTCTCTACCCACCAGCTATCAATGTGCGTTTGATAAAAAGCTCCATAATAGCGGACTTCGGCAATCTTACTATCCTGGTTCTCTGGTGTCCATGCATCTAATACGCTGGCTAAGCTGTTGGCAATTGCCTGCCTGTCTTGTGTGGAGTGTTTGAAGTTGGCTACGGTATTTACACCCAGTACAAAACGGATGTCGAAAGTAAAATCAAAGTTTTTATAGTTCAATGTATTCACAATATCGCCTGTCCATTTAGGGAAAGCCTGACCGAGACGTACATTATCTGCATCATCAATTTTGCCATCATTGTTCTGGTCTTTCCATTTCAGATCCCCAGGCTGCAGGTTATATTTTGCTGCTTCTGCGGCATCTTTTGTGCCCCATACGCCTTCTCTTTCATATCCCCAGAAGGTACCTATCGGCCAGCCTACACGCAGTATATTGGTTTGTCCCAAAAACCAGGGACCCGGATAAATGTCATCATTGTTTTTACCCAACTGGAGTATTTTACTCTTGTTCGTAGAGGCAATGATACTGGTAGTCCATCCGAAGTCTTTGGTATTGACGTTTACAGTATTTAAAGAAAACTCAAACCCTTTATTCTCTACGGAACCTATGTTTTGGAATACACTTTCTAAACCGGAGGTCCATGCTATAGGTGCTGCCAGCAGCATATCCTTTGTTACCTTACGGTAATAATCAACTGTCAGATTGATGCGGTTTTTAAATAATCCCAGCTCCAAACCTGCATCAAACTGGTTATTACGTTCCCACTTTAAATCAGGATTACCAAAGCTTGCGCGGTACACCGTTGGCTGCCGTGTACCATCGAAAATGGTAGTACCGGATGCCAATAGCTGAATAGAATTATAAGTACCTATCTCCTGGTTGCCGGTGGAGCCGTAGCTGGCGCGTACCTTCAGCAAACTAATGGTCGGGTTGTCCTTCAAAAAGTTTTCTTCGGAAATATTCCAGGCAGCGCCTACAGACGGAAAGAACGCATATTTGTTATTTTCTCCAAACTTGGAAGATCCGTCATATCTGCCTGTGGCTGTAAACAGATATTTACCGCCGATGTTGTAGGTAAGCCGTGCAAAATAAGAATTCATTGTCCATTGATAGTCCGAAGAACCTACGCCAGGCTGCCCTGTACCGGCACCTAAATTGTGCCAGGCCCAATAGTCATCAATAAAATCGGAAGTGCTTGCGCCGCTGTATTCCTCGCTATACTTCTGCCAGGAAAGACCTACCAATGCAGTTAAACGTTGATTGCTGTTGATCTGCTTGTTCCATGTCAAATAATTTTCGCTCTGCCAGTAGGCCCTCTGCCAGTTGTTTATACTGGCAACACCCCTTTGGTTGGCTGATAAAGAGGATAATTCTCTGCCTGAGTAGAAATTATTTTTCTGGCTGTTTAAATCAAATCCGAAATCAGACCGGAAATCAAGATCTCTGGTAATGTGAAACAATGCATATACATTACCCAATGAATGTTGCTTGTTGATAAGTGTATAACGGTTTTTAGCAATGTTTACAGGATTGCTGCCCCCTTCCATACCCGGAAAATCGCTGTTGCCGGCCCATGTGCCATCCGGATATTTTACAGGTAAAATAGGCAATGCTTCTATTACCATTCTGGATACATTCAGCCCCCCGTTTGCATCCGATACCATTCTTTCTTTGCTTTGTACCAGCGAAAGGCTACCGCCTATCTTAAGCCATTTTTTTACATCATTATCCATGGTAAAACGGGCACTGTATCTGTTGAACCAGGATTCTATCATCAAGCCGTTCTGATCTAAAACACCCAGCGAGGCACTATAAACCGATTTATCGCTTCCTCCCTGCAATGTAAGCTGATGGCTTTGGCTGTAAGAGGTCTTGTACACTTCGCTTTCCCAGTTGGTGTTATACAGCGGATTGCCGTTTGCATCGAAAAGGTTTGGCAATGAGGCAGGATCTACCGGAACGTATTTTCCTTCGGCATAGCCAATGGAATCATATTTTGCAGTATTTGCATAAGCCAGCTTATATACCTGCATAAACTCGTTTGCGTCTAATGCTTCTAAATGGCGCTGTAAGCTATTCTGAGATACATATCCATCATAGGAAATGCGGGTTCTGCCCTTAATACCACGCTTGGTAGTAATAATAATTACGCCATTAGCACCTCTTGCACCATAGATGGCAGTAGATGAGGCGTCTTTCAACACTTCAAGGGAGGCAATATCGTTGGGGTTGAGGCTTGTAGCATCTACGCCAATTACGCCATCCACCACGTATAGAGGCTCAAGGCTGGAGTTAATAGAACTGTTGCCACGAATGCGCACCTTAGCAGGCTCGCCTGGTGCACTGGTGTTAATGCTTACATCTACACCGGCTACCCTGCCCTGTAGTGCCTGCGATACGTCTGTTACCGGTCTGTCGAGCAGTTTTTCGGCTTTTACAGTGGCTACAGCACCAGTAAGGTCAGACTTCTTGGCAGTACCATAACCAATCACCACCACTTCGCCCAGCGAATCGGCAGCTACGGTCATTTGTACATCAATGGTGGTGCGGTCGTTTACCTGTATTTCCTGCGTTTGCATACCAGTGTACGAAAAGACAAGAATAGAAGAGGACGATGGCACGGTGATGGAATATTGTCCTGCAGCATCTGTAACAGTACCACTGTTGCTTCCCTTTACCTGTACCGATACATTGGCCAAGGGGTTAAGACTCGCATCTGTGGTTCTGCCGGTAACTGTTTTCTCCTGCGCCCAGGCAGGCATAAAAAAAAGCAATAGCAAGAGGCTTAAGAAAGCAAATTTTTTTTGCTTTATAATGTTTACATAGAGGTGCTTCATAAGGCAACTTTTATAGGTTTATGAAAATATAGAAATATGCAGTGCAGACTTAGCAATATGTTTTTGCCAGCTATATGCTATTGATAGCATTTCAATTATTTATGAACATGATAATGGGTAAGCGACTAATAGGTATATTGGAACATATATGGAAACAGTAGTTTTTCATGTTGTCAGAGGTTAAATGAAATGGTTAGCAATCAGCAGCAAAAATAGCAAAATAAAGCTTAACTTAAACAGACAAGACCTATAAAAAGATTACTGCACGATAGCAAAATGAAAGAAGAAACGGTTAATTTAAAAGAGATATGAACATAATGCTTCAACAGGTAGGCAGGTATAATTAATAAGTGTCAGAAGAGCACCCTACTGACTTTGAAGCTGGAAGCTGTTTGCAATTTTCAGATGGGGATTAAAGAGACTTAAGGGGCATAGGCTATACGAATCATGCTTGATACTTCTTTGTGAAAGGTCATCTCTCCGTGGTTCAAATCTTTTAAACAAACGCTTATTCTTATCCGGCAACCTTCACGCTTTTACGGTTCACCCATTTATTTTCCCCGTTCCCAGCCTTGTAGCTTATTATCAGCTAACTTATTTTAAAAAGGTATAATACACTATAACATACTTCTTCAAATAGCCTCACCGCCTTACTTTTACAACATCATCCAAAAAACAAACGTTATGCTGTTTACCCGTACATCCATCTTTATTGTATTGCTGCTATGCTGTACCAGTTATTATAGCTACAGCCAAAATAAAGAAGTACAGATTTTTACCACTTCCAACGATAAGCAGGCTCTGTTTACGCAAAGCACCGGCACGTTTGCACCGGAGCAATGGCACGGTGCGGAGGAGCGCCGTGTGATAGGTATTGATGCTGCTACACAATACCAGATGATAGATGGTTTTGGCTTTGCACTAACGGGTGGCAGCGCACAGCATCTGGTGCGCATGTCATCGGCGGCACGGCACGCTGTTTTGCAGGAGTTGTTTGGTGTAGGTAAAAACGATATTGGCTTTAGCTACCTGCGGGTAAGTATTGGCGCCAGCGACCTCAACGATCATGTGTTTACCTACGATGATATGCCCGACGGACAAACCGATACCGCATTAACGCACTTCGATTTGAAAGAAGATAAACAGGATGTAATACCGGTGCTGAAAGAAATCTTAGCCATTAATCCAACGATCAAAATTTTAGGCTCGCCGTGGACCGCGCCCGCCTGGATGAAGACGAATAACAATGTAAAAGGTGGCAGCCTGAAGAAGGAATACTATGGTGTATATGCACGCTATTTTGTAAAATACATACAGTCCATGAAAGCACAGGGCATCACCATAGATGCAGTAACCCTGCAAAACGAGCCGCTGAACCCAAAGAATACGCCGAGCATGGTAATGCAGGCAGATGAACAGCGCGATTTTATAAAAAATGATGTAGGTCCGTTATTCAGGCAAAAAGGTATTAAAACAAAGATTATTTTGTACGATCATAACTGCGATGTGCCCGAGTATGCTATTGCTATTTTAAATGATAAGGATGCTGCGCAATATGTAGATGGCAGTGGCTTTCATTTGTATGGTGGCGAAATAGAATCCATGAGCGCCGTGCATAATACGCACCCGGATAAGCATCTATACTTCACCGAGCAAATGGTGATAGATTTAAAGGAGTTTGATATTGTATCGCCGGTAAGCCGCCTGATAATCGGTGCCACGCGCAACTGGAGCCGCAATGTATTGCTGTGGAATTTGGCTGCTGATAAGAACAACGAACCGCATACAGATAATGGTGGCTGCCCGTTTTGCCAGGGCGCTATTACTATTGACGGCGATTCGGTAGGGCGCAACGTGGCTTATTATACCGTGGCACACGCTTCCAAATTTATACGTCCCGGTTCGGTGCGTATTGCCTCCAATAGTTACGACCAGTTGCCCAACGCTGCTTTTAAAACACCGGAAGGTAAAATAGTGCTGATTGTTGCCAACACTACCGCCGATGCGCAAACTTTTAATGTGGTATTGCAGGGCAAAACATTTACAGCCACCCTCACCGGCAATGCAGTAGCTACGTATGTATTTTAAGATAAAATAACCCAACGCATCATTGCGGGCGGTGTGAAGCAATCTGTGCTATACCTGTAAATTAAAATAAGTGGCTTATTTTGAACGGGTATTAATAAAGTTTAAGTATATCGTCAAAATTAAAATAGAATAATCCCGAAGCCGTCATTCCGTGAACGCTGCCAATTAGAAAATTTTATAAAGAATAAATCAGCGGCGGCTTTCCCGATGATTGGGGGAAGTAGTACGCAATTTGTGAATGAACATTAATTACACCTAATACCAACGGCGTACTTATCATTATTAACGCATGAATACCAGCAGTTTATGTTGACTGTACTACTACCCGCAGGTTGCTTCATTCTTTAGCAGCAACGAGATAAACAACCTGTAAGGTTACATAGTTAAATAATCCAAATCACTCCTGCAATCCATATCTTTATTTCAAACTTATGCTTCTAAAAAAAATCTTCCTTTTTCTTGCTGTTATACTGAGCGTTATTCCTGCCATTGCACAGCAATTCGGCGCTACACCCTCCGGTATCAAATGGAAGCAGATCAATACCGATACATTCCGGATTATTTATCCCGCCGGGCAGGATTCTATTGCACAGCACATCGCAGCCATCACACGCCTGGAACAACAAAAATATGCAGGCACATTAGGCAATGCTGTGCACAAGATAAACATCGTGTTGCGCAATAAACTCACCTACTTCAATGGGTATGTAAGCTTAGGCCCATACCGCAGCGAATATTATTTATTGCCACAGCAAAATGCTTTTGAATTAGGCGCGCAAAGTGCTGCCGGTCTGCTGGCAGTGCATGAATACCGGCACGTAGAGCAATACAGTAATTTCAGGAAGGGACTGAGTAAAACAGCCTATATTTTATTTGGAGAAAACGGGCAGGCATTAGCCAACAATGCAGCAGTGCCCAACTGGTTTTTTGAGGGGGATGCAGTATATAACGAAACGGAACTAACTAAGCAGGGCAGGGGCACACTGCCTTATTTCTATAATGGGTATAAGGCGTTGTATATGGATGGTAAACAGTACACTTTTATGAAGTTGCGCAACGGCTCTTTCAAAGATTTTGTACCCGATCATTATCCGCTTGGATATATGCTCGTAGCGTATGGAAGGGAGAAATATGGTATGGATATTTGGAAAAAAATAACCGAGGATGCAGTGCGTTTTAAACCATTGATTTATCCCTGGCAAGGTGCAGTAAAAAGGCACACCGGCATTATGTACCGCCGGTTTGTACGCGATGCATTTACCTATTACCGGCAGCAATGGAAAACGGAAAAAACACCTGCTGTTGATTGGGTATCCAAGCTGCAAAAGAACAATGTGATTAATTATCAATATCCTTATAAAACAGACGATGGGGCAGTAATGGTTTTAAAAAACAGCTATAAAACAGTGCCTGCTTTTTACAAAATATATACAGATGGAAGAGAGCAAAAAATAGCGGCGCAAAGCATTACCAACGATGATTATTTTTCTTTTAATCACAACACCATTATTTATGCGGCTTATCAGCCCGATATGCGCTGGGGTTACCGGCAATACAGTGTAATAAAAACAGTAAATGTTGCTACCGGAAAGGAACAAAAAATTACGACGCGCACCCGGTATTTCTCGCCCGATATAGCGCACGACGGAAGTAAAATAGCAGCCGTTGCCTTGCTGCCCAATCAGCAATCCACATTGGATATATTGGATAAAAACGGCGATAAGTTGTTTGCTTTTACCAACGATAGCAACTATGTTTATTCATACCCGAAGTTTGCACAAGATGATCGATCCATTTTTGTAATGCTGCGCAAGCCTACCGGCGAAATGAGTTTGCAGCAGTTGGATATCGAAACAAAAGATAAGCGGACTATTTTGCCGTTTGCCAATCGTATGCTCGGCTTTCCGTCGGTACAGGGCGACACATTATTGTATAGCATTACCGGCAATGCCCGCGATGAAGTACATGCGTATATTGTATCGCAGCAAAGAGCATACAAACTGGCCGGTTATCCTACGGGTTTATATGGTGCTGCACTGATGCAGGATGGTAAAATAATCAGTACTACGCAAACGGCAGATGGAAAGCGCCTTGGTGCCTGGCAGGCGGCATGGCAGCCTGTTACAAAAAATAACACACTAACCCGTTTGTATGTGCCATTGCCGGCAATACCAACTGCTGATAGCACCATTACCAATGTGGAACCGGCACAGTATCCCACCTCCGGTTATCACAAATGGAGCAATCCGTTTAACCTCCATAGCTGGCAACCCGATTATGCCGATCCTTTGTTTACATTTACTATCTATGGCGAAAATATCTTAAGCACCGTACAAACCCGGTTGTATTATCAATACAATACCGTAGAAAAATACCATCAGGCAGGCACTGATTTTTTGTATGGCGGCTGGTATGTAGAGCCATTTATCAATTTCTCAGAAACGTTTAACCGTAAGGCTTACAGCGATAGCAATATATTGCAAACCTGGAACGAATGGAACGCCGGCACAGGCTTGCGGCTGCCGCTCAATCTATCCGGTGGCAGGCAAAACAGGTATATAACCACTGCCGCCTCTTATAATGTAAGAGGCATACAATTTACCGGTGCTGCTAAGGAAAAATGGACTAATGGTTATTATAATATTATCCAAACAAGCTTAAATTATATAGGCCAGCGGCAGCAGGCAGTACAGCACATTTTTCCGCGTTGGGCACAAACTTTTTCTGCACAATACCGCACATTGGCCGAAAGCAAAAAGGCATACCAATTATTACTGTCCGGCGCTTTGTACCTGCCCGGTATTTTGAAAGCACACAGTCTTGTATTGAATGCGGCTTATCAAACAAGCGATACGCTTTCCAATTATCGTTTCAGCAGCAGCTTCCCGTTTTCGCGTGGTTACAATTTTATCCAGGATCGCGTATATCCCAACATGTATAAATTGGGTGTCAATTATCATTTTCCGCTCTGCTATCCCGATTGGGGCTTTGGCAATATTGTGTATTTCAGGCGGATAAGAGCTAATGTGTTCTTCGACTATACGCAACTGCGTACCAACAATGCAAAACGGTACCGGCCTTCTTTCAACTTCAAAACTGCCGGTGCGGAGTTGTATGTAGATACGCGCTGGTGGAACGAGCAAAGCATTACCATAGGCATCCGCTACAGCCGCCTGCTCGATACAAAGTACATTGCACAATCGCCCAACCAGTGGACGCTCATCTTACCGGATAGTATTTTTGAATAAGGATTTTAACCGCGAAGACACTAAGCCGCAAAGGACTTTTGTTTCTTCTGTATTATTGTATATCGTGCTCTTACATTATTTGCCGGTAATCAAATGTATGTTTTATAATATATTAGAAGTAAAAGGTATGTAAGTCAAACTACATTGCAGGTAACATAAGAAGTGCAATTTAGAATAAGTGGAGGCGCAGGCCCGGACAAACGCGCGGAGCGATCGGGTTGTCCTTGAACTTTTTTGTTACTTTTTTCTTTCAAGAGAAAAAAGTAAATATGGATTATAATTCCAAAATCAATTCCTAAACACCTGTAATGTCTCCACTCACCTAAAACTTCTACCGGATGGCGAAATATTATTCAAAATGGTATTAAAATAAAGTACATGTAGCTAATAATGTACTTTGTTACATCTTATAAAATTCCCTGAACCATTGTACAAACTCCCGCACTCCATATTCAACAGGTGTATCGGGCTTGTAGCCGAGTTCTTCTATTATAGGGGTAACATCAGCGTATGTCTTGTACACATCGCCCGGTTGTAAAGGCATAAAGTTTTTGATGGCTTTTTTGCCAACAGTTTGCTCAATAATTTCAATGAAATCCATCAGCTTTACCGGCTGGTTGTTGCCAATGTTATATATTTTAAAAGGTGCCGACGAAAACGACGGATCAGGTGCTTTGGCAAACAGGTCTGCATCACCTGTAGGCGGATGTTGCGCCACACGTACAATGCCTTCTACAATATCATCTATATAAGTAAAATCGCGCAGCATATTACCATTGTTATACACATCTATTGGCTTATCTTCAAGGATAGCTTTTGTAAAAAGCGACAGCGCCATATCAGGTCTGCCCCAGGGTCCATATACCGTAAAAAACCGCAGTCCGGTTACCGGCAGCCTGTACATATTGCTATATACATGCGCCATCAGTTCGTTGCTGCGTTTGGTAGCGGCATATAGCGAGATGGGATGATCCACCGGATCGCCGGTAGAAAATGTTTCCTCCGTATTCATGCCATACACGCTCGAGCTGCTGGCATATACCAGGTGCTTAATGTTAAACTGCTTGCAGCACTCCAGTATATTTAAAAAGCCCAGCATGTTGCTGTGGATATATGCATGTGGATGGGTTACACTGTAGCGCACGCCTGCCTGTGCGGCAAGGTGAATAACAATATCAAACTGCTTTTCGCTAAACAACTGCTGCAACGCCTGGTAGTCTTCAAGGGCGAGCACATAAAAAGTATAGCCGGGGTGCGTGCTGCTTTGTATAGCAGTGTTATAAAGAAGACTGGCAGTGTCTATTCCTGCCGCCTGTAGCCTGCCATGTTTCAATGCCACGCTATAATAGTCATTCAGGTTATCAATGCCCGTAACGGTATTGCCTGCCTGTATAAAGGCATTAGCTACATGAAACCCGATAAACCCTGCCGTACCCGTAATAAGTATGTTCATTTAAGAGTTTGTTTATCCATGTAAAGAATAATTGAATTCCCTGCTAAACAGCCACGACAAGCATTATCAGTTTGCAAATGTTATATTTTAATTTGTATAAAAGAAGAGAAATGCGGTAAGTGGAAATATTTAAAAATGCTAATCGCAAGGAAGAATGTAGAACAGATAGCTGTATAATGGAAAATATTTTGTCGGAGATAAAATATCTAAACTGTCCGCAAGCATTCATCAGCTAAGCTATAAATCTAAAAATAAGGGTGCAATTTAGAATAAGTGGAGGCACAGGCCCGGACGGATGCGCGGAGCGATCATGCCGTCCTTGAACTAAGCGAAGCGCGTTCTCATGAATACCATTGAAAAAACATTAATGCATTCATACTTTTTGGTTACTTTTTGATCAAGTAAAAAGTGACAAACAACAACTATATGTAAGCAATCACATCTTTAAAGCTTTGGTATTCACACCCGCTAAAAGCAAGTTAAGAATAAATAGTAAGCCTTTCCAAATAGCAATATGTAATACCAAAAACAAAACAGAAGAGTTAAAAGTAGTATATTCAAATAATCCAAACGGCTAAGGAGTACAATATAAACTACTTACCTTTAAAAGAGAGCCAGTTTTGAATACAGTGCAATATGAAAAAGTACTTCTTAAAACTGCTGAATTAATGTTATTTTTCAACAAGCACCTTCACTCGGTTTTCCTGATAACTCGGTTTTGGTTGGATTTTAACACCCAAAATGGTTGAATAAAACTGAAGTAGTTTTTTACTTTCATGTTCCCACGAAAGCTCATTAATTACCCTGTGATAGCCGTAATCACCCATTTTCTTTCTTAGTAAGGCATTATCTAGCAGTAAGTTCATTTTATCTGCAAAATCTTCTACATGGTCGGCATACAAGGAGGCATCCTGGGCCGAATATCTTCCTTCCTTAAGATCAAACTGAATAATTGGTTTTTTAAGCGCCATGTATTCCATGATCTTATTCATGGTAGAAAGGTCATTCATACACGTTGGCTTATCGGGGTTTACGCAAATATCGGCGGTGTTTAAAATATCAACCATCAATTCATCCGACACCCTGCCATAAAAATCTACATTGTCCGAAAGTCCCATGCTGTGGCTCAGCTCCTGCATATTCTTCAGGCTGGTACCTCCGCCAATAATGGCTAATTGTACGTCTTGCCTTTTTGTAAGCAGCAGCTTAAAGGCTTCCAGCAATAGATCAATACCTTCCTGGTCGCCAATAACACCTATGTAACCAATCAGGTATTTTTTACCCTTTTTATATTTACTGTTGCCTGCTGTTATCCTTAGCCTGTCTAGCTTAGGACCACTGCGTACTACTGCTACGCTGTCCGTAGGCATGTTGCCTCTTTGTATGGCAATTTGTTTATAAGACTCATTGGTGGCAATACTATAATCAGCCGTTTTAAAGTTCCATCTCTCAAACAACAGCATCAGCTTATAAAAAAATCCTTTTTTATTAAACTTTGCAATATAGAGTTCGGGATTAATGTCGTGGTGATCAAAAACATATTTAACGCCAAACAGCTTAAACGGAATAGCAATTACAAAACCAAGGTCGGGCGGATTACAAACCTGCAGGACATCGAACTTCTTTTTAAGAAAGATTTTCCAGGCCAGCAGCATTTCCCAAAACAATACGGTAGAATATTCAATCAAATAACCAAGCGCGCCACTGGCTTCTATTCCAATTGGGTGCCGGTAAATAGATATGCCGTTTATTTCCTCGTACCGGGTAGTATATTCCCGCATGATGGGGCAGATAATTGACACTTTTGCACCCTTTTCTTTCAAGGTATTAGCTTCTTGCCAAACGCGCCGGTCAAAGGGTACCGGCAGGTTTTCAACGATGATAAGAATGTGTTTTCCTTTCAATTCTAAAGACATGATGTTGATGCTATTTGGATTCCATACGATAATGATAATGATAATATGCTACATAATTATATTCAGCTTTCGGCGGGTGGGGTAACCGTCGGTAACTGCAATCAGATGGTGTTTCTCCATCCGGATGGTCGCCTGCTGCCAAAGATAATCATGTAAACAATGTACTAAAGTATTATATGAGTTAAATATCTTTATACATTATAAGTTCCAAAATTAGTTGTATTATCCAAAAATATTTTTTTGTTTTACCAGTTAATACCCGTATAAGTGTTTTTCTCCTTCAGGTACGGTAGTCGCACCATGTCAATAATAATTTTACCGCTTACCTGTTGCAGAGCATTTTCTATTCCCCTTTCTTTATTACTTACCACCAGTACATCACTTTCCCGTATCAGCTTATCCAGATCATGCGAAAGTAACTTTGCCAGGTGCGGTATCCTGCTTTCGATATACGCTTTGTTTTTACCGGTCAGCCGTGCTACCTGTATATTTTCGTCGTAAATACGTAGGTCAAACCCTCTGCCCAGCAATATTTCCACCACTTCCACAAAAGGACTGTTGCGCAGGTCATCTGTACCGGCTTTAAAGCTAATACCCAGTATAGCAATTTTTTTTCCAAAATATTTGCTCAATAGGCCTACTGCACGTTGTATCTGTATGTCGTTGGTTTTATCAATGCTGTTTATGACGGGTGTTTTTATGTATAAATCATGGGCGAGCGTTTGTAGCCCCTTCAGATCTTTGGGCAGGCAGGAGCCGCCATAAGCAAAACCTGGTTTGAAATAATAGGGGGAAATGTTTAACTGTTGGTCTTTGCAAAAAATCTCCATCACTTTATAAGCGTCTATACCCAGACTGCTGCAAATATTGCCCACTTCATTGGCAAAAGAGATTTTAAGTGCATGATAGGTGTTATTAACATACTTCATGATCTCCGCAACTTTTACATCTGTTACAATTATTTCTGCCGGCAGTTGCTCGTATAAGGCTTTCATTTTTTCGGTAGCCTTTTCGCAATCGCTGCCAATAAGGGTAAGCGGTGGATTATAATAATCAGCTACTGCAGTGCCTTCGCGCAGGAATTCGGGGTTATCTACAACTGCAAAATCAATATTGTTTTTTTTGCCCGATGTATCTTCAATAATGCGTGCAAACTTCTCGCAGGTGCCCGGAAAGATGGTGCTGCGTAAGGCTATTATATGGAACTCATCTTTCTGTGCCAGTACTTCGCCTATATTTTCTGCAACGTTAAAAATGTATTCTAAGTTGAGATGTCCTTTTTGCGACGAAGGCGTACCCACTGCAACAATAGAAATCTCTGTATGCAATATGGCTTGCTTATAATCCTTGGTAGCGCTTATCCTTCCTGCTTTTCGTTGCTGGTGTATAATGTCGTCTATATCTTTCTCTACAATGGTAGCTTCCCCATTATTTATCTGCTGTATTTTAGTTTCGCTTACATCTACGCCTATTACCGTATGACCGTTTTGTGCAAGACATCCGAGGCTTACGCAGCCAACATATCCAAGTCCAAAAATGCTAATGTTCATTGTGCTATTTTAATCACTGTTTCAAAAATAATTGTTTGAGTAGTTTCGTAAGAGCTTAAAACAGTAGTACAGGGTTGTTTTTGTAAAAACGAAGAAGAATACCATCCTATTATTTCAGGTGAGGTTTGCCCATTTATTAACGTGGGTTTTAACTTTGAATCAATAATCAATTTGATGTTGGAATTAGTTTCAGAGTAAATGTCAAGTTCATTGTCTGTTACTTTTTTTACAATCCAGGCAGGATGGATATGAAAGGGCTGTTCAATTAATTTGCTTTCAGTTCCCTTAATATTTATTATATCTTTTATTGTTATTACGTTATTTATCTTGTCAAAAATAAAGGAACGAATGTGCTCTGCTCCTGTCTGCTTATAACCATTATGAGAAGCAATAATAGTATCCTGCACTTCATTACTTTCACTTTTTATTACTGTTGTTTTATAGTGTTGTAGCCACATAGTTGGACCGCCAATAGTTGCCTGATTTTGCTTATTAATTCTTATGGTATTATGAGCCAGGGTACCCATAAAATATTTTCGCCACTCCGGCTCTGTATGATAAGTATAAGTGCCGGAATCAATAAATACTGGTATTCCATTGAGGTGTAAAATAAAAGAAAGTGCATCTGCATGTCCGTGTGCTGCAATAGAAAGAAAGCCTAAGGAAGCCGCATCAAAGTGAATATATATTTCATTCTGATCTTTTACTTTTCTTAAAATAAAATGCCCTTCCTCCGGATAGAGTTTGCTTTTTTGTGTATCTGTTGTACCATGTGCTTTTTGTAAGCTATTTTTAGCTCTATGTGCGGTAAGTAATTTTGACTTTAAATCTAAGGCTTCCGTTTTTTTCCATTCAACATTATTAAATAGGATAGAAGCTGTATTTAATAGGGATGAAAAATTATTATCATGTTGATTTATGTGTAGCAATAGCAATTTGCCATCATCTTCATCGCCGTACTGAGGAAATCGATTTTTTATATCCAGAAAGTTATAAATGTAGTCACAAATTCTCTGTAGCATTGCTACATAGCTATGCGAGAAAGCTATATGATGCTGTTCCGCTACAACAAAAGCAATCAGGAAAAAATCTGTAATAAATTGTATATATTCTGCTGCTTCTTCTTTGTTTATACCATTTTTGCTGTGTTGTATCTGGATTTCTTTTTCCAAACCTTTCATAGCATAGTTTCGCCATTTTGCCGATTCGGGAAATTGCCATAAGCAGGAAGCAATAAATAATCCTGCATACTCAGAAATCAAATGGTTATTTGCTGACGAAAAACGAGAGGGATTTTTGTAACTGTAGTAGCAATGCTTATAGATAAGTGGCAACCAAATATTCTCCCGGAAGTCTTTGTACTTAACATCAGAATGCCAGATTTCATCGGAATCTAAAATTATCCAACACCAGTACCAATTTATTAATCTTATGTTGACTTCTATATTACTGTACCAGTTAACACCGACTAAGTAAGGATTTTGTAAATTCCAGTCTGTTATAATATCACAAAAAAGTTGTATTAATTTCTTGTCTGATGTTTTTTTATATGATAATACCAATGGAAGTAGAAATTCTAAACGATTAATTTCCCAAACTACTTTCGCACTTCCAAATTCATCGGAACGGATATTAATCTCTTTTGCAAACTTTTTAGGAAAATGTTTACCTGTAGAGATGTCTAAATGAAAATCAAGAGCATTGGATAGATCAATCTTAAAGGTAAAAAAATGATATACGTATTCAAAGTCTGGAAAAGAATTGTAGTCTATGTTTAAATTGGCAGAATTTACATTTATAAGTTCTGAAACTGGTATCTTATAAATTCGCTTTTCATTTTTTTTTTGTAAAAACTCACGGAGCCGGAAGATAATTTCCGGCCCGCTCATAGTAGCTAATCTGTTGCGAAACCACTTTATCTTGTCTGTTTTCATTTTACGGACTAAATGTTTATAGCCTTATACATTTGAGCACTCATGTTTAAAATACTAGCTTCGTTTAAAACAGTCTCGTAGGCATTCTTGCTCAAAGATGATAATAGATTTTCGTTATGCAGCACATCAAGAATTTTGTTGGCCATTTCTTCTTTATTATCTTCCTGAACAAAGTATCCGTTAATTCCATCTTTAAGAAATTGAATTTCGGGACTGTGAAAATTGATATTCTCAGTAATTATCGGTAGTCCAAAGCAAAAGGAATGAACAATAGCAAGCCCTACATAGCCCGGCATTATAAATAAGTCGCTGACTTTAAAATACTTGCCAACTTCAAATTCCTCAAAAATATAGCCTCTGAAGTGAACATTACCAGTAATGCCAAGTTGCTCGGTGATCTCAGTTAATGATTTTTTTTGGTCGCCATCGCCAATAATAATCAGATGAACGTTTTTGTCCCTTTTCAAGATTTCGGCAAGGGCATATAGTGCATTATGTACTTTTTTATAAATGTTTAACCTTCCGGAGAATAGTAAAATTTTGGATTGTTTATTTATTAAAGGTGATATTTCTGATAAGAACTGAACCTTATCAAGCTGAGAACTCACCTGATGATTTATAACTAGTAAGCGTTCCGTATCTAAAGTATTGGGGGCAACAAAAATTTTTTCTTTCTTAATACCGGCATCAATTAAATATTGCTTTCCTTTAGGAGAAAACGTAATAATAGCCTTACCTAAGCTAAGGAAAAACTTCACGTATGCGTCTTTTACATTCCGTTTAAATTTGTTGGATATAGGTTTATGGTCGTAAGCATGTGTCCACCATACGAATTTTATTCCTAATATTCGGCATAGTATGCAAGCTATGTATTCTGTTATTTGTGTAGCATTATTAAGTGCTAATACACAGGATGGCTTGTGTTTAATGATGTAGGTAATTGCCCCTGGAAAAAAGCTTGTCTTTGATTGGTGCGAAAATAAATTTTTAAATAGCTTGTATTTTAAACGATCATTTTCTTTCAGGTAATCTTTAAGCATTCCTGTAGATAAAATTGTTACATCATAATTATATTTTTTTGCAAAGTAAGTAAGTACTTCATTTCTATACAGTTGCCAGTTAGCGTCTCGTGAGATAAAAAAAAGTTTGTTTGCCATTATAGATTAGCCCAATAATTCTGATTAATATATAGGTAATAGATTACCAGCAGAGTTAATAAAATATTTATTAGTATATTCCTAAATTCAGATTACATATAAAGGTGATTTAGGCGCTAAGATATTTTTGTAACAATGATTTCAAAACTCTTGTCATATCCAACGTAAAATAAAAAACAGGAAAACTCTTAGCATGCTTTTTAGCCCATCTCCATCTGTTATTTAAGTTTACCGGAGACTTCATAGAAGTTAATGAGATTTTTAAATATTCAATTATTGATTTATAGTTTTTTCTTTTCAAGCCTGTTTCTTGCGTATGACTATATACCACGGCTTTTGATGAAATAAACAGATCAAACCCGGCTTTTTTAGCTCTTAATGAAAAATCATGATCTGCTCTGTAATGCGGGAAGTTAACCTCATCGTACAAACCAATTGATTTAAATACCTTTATTGGAATTAATACACCTCTTCCTGGTAAATAAGAAGTCTCTAATAAATTGCTTTTTCTCTGTATCTCACTTAAAGTTGTTTTGGATGTTATATTGTGTTTTGCTGCACCGGTATAAGCATTCCATTTTACACCTGCGTAATGAACAAATGTTTTTTCCTCAACATCAACTGTCACAGATCCAATTAAAGCATTGGGCTTTAGCTGGCTGGCTTTGCACAATTCATCTAAATAGTTATTTGGAACTACAAGATCATTATTCAGAGACAAAATAAAGTCATCTTCTGTTGAAGCGTTTTTTAGTACAAATTCAACTCCCTTATTCATAGCGCCGGTCCACCATAGATTGCCATCTCCCTGTAAAACAGCTACATCAGGAAAGTTGGTTTTTAAGTATGCAGAGGTTCCGTCAGAAGATCCGTCATCAACAACGATAATCCTTTTTTCTTCTTTTTGTGATATTAAGGATTCTATACAGTTTATAGTGTACTGTAACCGATCATGAACCGGGATAATAATATAAATCATTTTTTTCAAAATGGTATAAAAAAATGAACATAATAAAGAAGGGCAAAATAAGTATAGTTTCTCCAAAGCTTATACTTACAAGGATTAATATGCAATAGAATACATATTCTCCTTTCCGGAGAAAAAGTTTACAAAATTTGGCAAATCTGTTTAAAAGATAAATAAAACCAACTAACCCGAATTTTGCACAAAAATCCATAATTCCATTTGAGAGATTAACATTGTATTTGCTGACATACAAATCTTTATATTCATTGCTTATTCCCATTATCATCTTAAGACCAAAAGTATAATAAACAAACAAAATACTGGCAAAACGATTAAGGGGTATTTGCCTTTCTGCATTAATATAATACTTGTTTAGTTTATCGAGTTCGTTATAATCAGCCAGATCTGAAGAATATATATCAGTTATTTTATCACCAAGAAATGGAACCTGATAAATAAGTACCAGAACTATAATTAGCAACACAACAATACCAAAATTGACTTTGCCACCCTTTACCCGGTAAAACATAAAAAGTATTAGAAAAAATGCTGCATAAGCTGTTGTAGATAAGGTTGTTAAAAGTGCAATCAGTAAGATTTTTAGTTTTTTATCTACTTTAAAATTCTCGTTAAATAGATGCAATAAAATACCTATGATCAGAAAACACCCGTACGCCCCAGGTTCCCATGAAAAGCCGGAATTCCGGAAATAATGTTTTTCATTGTAAGTATAAAATAAAAAGTTAGTGTACTCATCTGACCTGGGAATAGGTGGTAAAAAGCCTTGAATTGCCTTGCCTATGGTTAATATAGCCTTACCGCCCAAAGTAATTTGTATTGCATAAAAGAGCAAAGAAATAATAGCCAGGTCTGTAATAACTTTTACAAGATATTTTATTGCTCTTCCTTTTAAGTATGCACAAAAAAGGTAAGTAACTAAGATGTACTTAATCAGGTACAGAATATCACTTTCTATGTAATCGAAAGATAACTTATTGTAAAGGTTGCGTACCATTATAAGTAAAAGATAACCTACGGTAAACAGCAGCAATACTCTGGCATCCCTGAGCTTTATTTTTTTTTGTTCGAAGCATAAGAAAAGTAGTATCAGTTCAAAAACAATCCAGTATATATCGTTTATGAAAAGGAAATTCGCCTTTGAGGAAATAAGTACAAAAAAGAAAGTTATGATGTAATAAATATTCATTATAAATAAAAGTTTATAAACAGATATAAACTTTTAAAGAATTTGGTTATTTGATTTGATGTTCAGTATACTTTCGTTATGCCGGTTACTAGCTAAAATACTATGATGTAAGGCTTCTTATTTTTTTTGCTGGATTACCAGCCCATATCTCGTTTGGAGGAATTGGTTTTGTTACTACACTACCAGCGCCTACAATAGAATTCCGTCCGATGACTACGCCTTTTAAAATCAGAGAATGAGCACCTATAAAAACATTATCTTCTATAATAATTTCTTTACTCATAACATTGGTTTTTACTTCCGGTATAGCAGTTCTCTCTTCAAAATTCAAAGAGTGAAAATCAGTATCGTAGATAGCTACATTACCACCTATTAATACATTATTGCCTATTTCAATTAACTTGTGGCAAACAATAGCAAGCGAGCTTACACCAACATTGTTTTTTATTTCCAGCTTTCCTTTTACATTGAAAATGCATCTTTGTTGTCTGCCAATAACATTTCCCGAAAAGCCGTTATTCATTCTAAAGTTTTTACCAATAATAATTTTGCCAGCTTTGTGAATTTTTATGTAAGGAACGCCCTTGGTTTTGAAAGTAGAATAATTAACCCGATTTAGTTTAAATAAAATTTTAGTTTTAAGCTTCCAATATGGAGTAATTATAGATGTCATTAATTGCAGTAATTTATGCGAAACCGGTTCGTTTGTTGTTACAGTAAATGAATTTTTACCCAGGGTGTTCAACACTTGTGCTTTTATAACCTATCCCTTCTTCCTCATCAAGAGTGATCTTAAAATGATGAAATACAGTTTTAACTAAATCTACCTTTAACAGGAAATATATTTAAAGTGTTAAATCCCAATCGCTTCTTAACCATACCTGCCATTACGATATTTTGTAACGCAATAGATAAAGCAATAGCAATGGAACCGCCCAAAGCTCCGTAATTTTTTATAAGTATATAATTTAGCAATAAGGCTAATGAACCAAAAATTGCAGTTATATTCTTAAGATCTTTTTCATGTCCACTCATCATTAACAGGTAGCCTACAGATCCGGTTAGCACATTTACATATTGCCCTAAACAAAGTATACGAAGCATTGGCGCTGCATTAATAAAATCTTTTCCAAACACTTGAAGTATAAATGTGGGAAAGAGTAAAATAAAAATGACCAATGGAGTTGCAAACAGCACCATTAATCGTGTAGAGTTAATAGCGTATTTTTTCAACTCTTCATACTTTTTCTGGTTGTATAAACTGGCAAACCTGGGAGCACTTATCATATTTACAGCTACTAATATAAACGATATAAGTGCGGATGTTCTTTGTGCAATAGCAAACTGTGCAAATTCATCAGGCTTGATATAAATACCTCCTATGAATTGCCCTCCCCACTGAATTCCTAACAGTAAGATACTAAAAATCCATAACGTATAGGATGCATTCCAAATATTTGGAGGTAGTTGTCCTTCGTTATCTTTTAGAGCAGGCAGATAATTCCTGCAGGCAAATAATGCAACAATCATATTAGCAATACAAGCTGCTAAATATAATTTGGCAAGCTCAACTGCACTCACTGGTTTTAGTATTAATATCAATATGCTTAGCCCAACCTGAACAAAAATGCCCTGAATTGAAACTGATAAAGTAACCTTTCTTAAACCTTGTAAGACATATGAAAGAAAAAAAGCTACAGTTAAAAAAGGGACAGATAGAAGCATCCAAAAAAGAATAGGCCCAAGTTCTTCTTTTTTAAAAAAATAAGTTGCTATAAATGAATTAAAGGTTAAAAGCAATACAGTTAGACCAACTGAGAAAATAATTAAAATCTTACCGAATTTTTTTACTAAAAAGGTAAGTTGGTGCAAGGTTTTATTACTGTTATAAATTCCTGCATATCTAATGAGAAGATTATCGCTTCCAAATCTCAAAATGGTAGATAACACTGTTGTAATGGTGAGGCATAGAAAAAAATAACCAGAATTAAATGATCCAAACTGCCTGGCTATAACTAGGTTTAAAATAAACGTAGCAAAAGCAGAAAGCACCCTAACGGCAAAAGCAAAGCCGGATTCTATAAGTACATGTTTCTTATTACTGATGAATTTTTTGCCTTCTACAATTTTTTGCAACATATTATTTGGGTAACATTTACTTCTTTTTTAGCCATTGGCTCAAATCCGTTTTTAATAGCTCCTCAAGCTTTAAAATATCATCCCTGTATAGATCTACAAGAAAATTATGGGTTTCAGGTAGTAAACGCAATTCGGGATTTTTCCTAAAATTGTTACGTATTTTAGAAGCTAAACGATACCTGTCTGCATCACCAAAAAAAGTTGAAAATACCCTTTTGGAAGTACTCTTTAAAACATTGTCATTAAACAGCAACCATTTAACAAATTTATTTTTTGGAACACCAGATTTATTGTGAATACGCCCCGTGTCAATAGGTACTTCCTTTACATCCAGAAAAGCAAATACATCTTTTACAACTGCACTGGTATCTTTATTAAATTCATCAAACAATATGATTTTAACATGAGAAAAGGACTGCATGTATTTCTTAACGGCCTCATAGTAAAATCCTTGTTCTGTAAAATACCAGAAGGCAAACCAGTTATCTGCTTTTCTTGTATTTTCAAGCTTTAATCCATCTTCAAAGGTGTTATTTTGTTTATTAGCTAAGAATACATAGTTGGAAAAAGCTCTGGTTACAGGGTTTCTTAACATGATTATTATATGTGGATCAGCGACTGTAGTTTTTAGCTTTGGAATAACAAGTTCGTGGTAGTACATGTAATGTACACTTGCATCACACCTGAATTTTGCGGTTTCCCCCTTTTTAAATCTTTCCTTATAATTTTCTTCTGTAAAAGCACTTAACCTGATCAAATTCTCGTACAAAGGATCTTTTTCTGAAACATTTTTAACTATCTCATTAATAAAAAATCTTGGTTCTTTAATGGTAGGAACAAATATTTCATCATGCTGTTTTAGATACTCACACAATGAGGTTGTACCCGACTTTGGTGCACCTGGAATAATCAAATTGGGTAAAAGATACATTCTAATAATTTAAATTCTTTACATTCTAAGTGAAGTTGCAAAAGTTTTTTCATAAACGAGATTTGGGAGGCACTACGACATAATGTATAGGAATCTCTTAATCCTTCCTGGTAAAGACTTCCAATTTGTTAAATCAATATGACTTCAGATTTGTAGACCACGAATTCTTCAAAAACTTTTGCAACTTCACTTAGTAAACAGTTTAACATCAAAGAAATATAGTTTCTACTGCTTATACTTACAAGTAATTGTACTATCTACACTAAACTTCTTAAGCTTATGTACCTTTCTATAAAAAAGATTTTTATTCATTTATACTGTTGAATTTACATACATTATTTTGAACTAGAATATCCATATCCATATCCATATCCATATCCATATCCATATCCATATCCATACGCTGTACCTTTCCTTACATCATTAACCACTATGTATAAATTAGATAAATTTTCTGTCTTTATAAGCTCATCAGTCGCTTTAAGGCTGTTCTTATAACTATGTTTCTGCCTTACTATATAAAAGTTAATATCGCTAAACCTCATAAGGATACGTGCATCTGCTACTGCACTCACCGGAGGTGAATCCATTATTATAAGATCAAAATGTTGCTCAAGCTCGCTAAATAATGTAGTTACAATAGGATTAATTAATAGCTCTGCGGGATTCGGAGGTATAGGTCCAGAACCCATCAGATATACAGATGAATCACCAACCTGCTGTATATAATCAAGAGGAGAATTTTTTTGATGAACTACATATTTCGTAAAGCCTGTATTATTAGGCATCTTTAATATTTTAGACAGCTTAGGTTTACGTAAATCAAGCTCCATTAATAAAACTTTTTTACCTGCTAATGCATATATATGAGCGAGATTAGCTGCTATAAAAGATTTTCCTTCGGAAGGCATAAATGAAGTGATAAGTATTTTCGGACATTTCTTTGCAGGTACCAAAAACTCCATTTTGGTTCTTATAAGCCTGAACTGCTCGGAAACTACGGAGCGACTTTCTTTGTCTGTTAGCATCACTTCCGGCTGATCACTATGACTTATTTCAGCTATTATAGGAGTGGCTGTATTTTCTTCAATATCTTCTCTTGTTTCTACTCTGGTATTTAAAAGTTGTGTTACCATTACTATGCCTGTGGGGATACCTACCCCCAGGAGTAAAGCAATTGCGAGCGTAAGCAATTTACTGGGAAAGTAAGGTTCATACTCGCTCTTTGGTTTAGCAATTACACTGGCACTTGGTATATTAGAAGCCTTTGTAATGGCTATTTCTTCTTTTTTCTGCAATAAATACAGATAAAGTGCCTGCTTAACATCTCTTTCGCGCGAAAGGTTAACATAGCGCCTTTCCTGTGCCGGTACACTTTTTATGAGTGAGCTGAACTGTGAGTTTTCGTAGGAAAGCTGCTTTTTGCTCATAAGCAGTACTTTCTCCTGGCTCTGCAAACTTTTGATAATATCTGACCTTAAATTGCTTATCTGCTCATCCGCATTTTGTATTATCGGATTGTTTTCCTGTATAGTAAGTACAAGCCTATCTCTTTGTACTAAAGCCGTATTGTATTTATCTACAAGTGCTAAAAAAATAGGATCTGCGTTTAAAAGGGCAGGAACCGGACGATGATTATTTTTTTCGTCTTGAATGTATTTAAGCATGGTTTCAACAACGTTCAACTGCACTTCAACTTCATTCTGTTTATCTAAATAGCTGCTGGAACTGGCAACTAACTGCTTAGATTGTTCTGAAATATCTGTTAGATTGTTGGATTGCTTAAAGTTTTGAATATCTCCCTCTATATTGTTCAAATCTTCTGCTACTAGGGTTATGCGGGAATTAATAAAACTAAGAGCACTGTCAGATATACTATATTTTTCGTTCAGGTTGCGGTTTAAATATACATCAATCAGCTTTCTTAGTATTGTTTCGCCTTTAAGCGGAATGTTAGTTACAAAATCTAAAGTAATTACATCTGTTTCTTTATCAGGAATAGCAAGGGACAGATTTTTGATCAAGTTTTCAATTACTTCATCTGGTGAAGCAATAACAAAAGAATAATCAAGATTTTCAAAGGGCTTCCCGGTTTTTGTTATACATATTTTACCAACTGGTGTAATCAAAGTATCATTGAATTTAGATTTTGCGTGAAAATCTGAATCACTTATTTTACTTTCAATTTCATACGTTTGATAATTTGCATCTTTTGGGAATGTTATTGAAAACATTGCTGTTAAAACAGAATCTGAGTCTGGAATATAACTTACCTCAAAAGGAGACCTTTGATAAATTTCTTTTGTATTTATAACACCGCTTTGCTGGTAAATAACATTAAGGTTTAAGTCCTTAACAACTTTCTCAAGTAAATCCCTGGTTTGTAATATTGCCAGTTCGTCATTCACACTGTTTGTCATATTAAACAGTCCACTAAAATCTTCCATCATACTGGATTGCAAAAAACTTGAGGTTGTACTATTAGCTTGGTTTTGCGCTATTAATACCTGTGCATGAATTTTATAGAGCGTTGTTGCGTATCTAAAAAAAAGAAAAGCTCCAAGTAATGCTAAAACAATACATATGCAGTAAAGCTTCCAATAACTTAGATACTTAAATAGTATCTTTTTTACATCTAAGTTTTCTTCCTTTTCTTTTACGAGCCTTGTATCCACATTCATTATTTAAAAGGATATTTAAAATTTTACGCGGGAAAATAAAACAATAAGTACAGAGAGTCCCGAGGCAATAAGTGTAATGTTTCTGTTACGCGTAGCGTCAGAGTTATTTATTTTAGCCTTATTTGGCTCAACATAAATTACATCATTTGACTGGAGATAGTAGTATGGTGAACTAATGACATCTTTTGAGTTTAGATCCAAATGCACCAAGTTTTTTACGTTATTGATGGTATCTCTTAACAATAAGATGTTTTCTCTTTTGCCATAAATTGTCAAATCACCTGCAAGGCCAAGAGCATCTAAGATGCTTACTTTTTCATTAGGTATAATATAGGTGCCTGGCCTGGTTACCTCACCAATTACAGTGACTTTAAAATTCGCAAACTTTACATTTACAATAGGTTCTTTTACGTAAGCAACCATTTTTTGCCTTATTAACTCCTTTGCCTCAACGGTTGTCAACCCAATCACCTTTACTTTTCCGGTAAAAGGAAGTTCGATTTCGCCATTCTGATCCACCAAATATCCGGGAACTGCCGATTGCTGACCACCACTATTTATACTTCCGGCAATTGCAGCAGGCGTAAAAGTATTGGGAGCATTTAATAACGTATTAGTTGTCGGATCTATTGTTTGTATGGTAATATTCAGAATATCGTCTGTCTGTATACGTGGGTAATTGAAATTAGCAAGCAATACAGAAGTTTTTTTTGCAGTATCAGCAAAATCTTTAAAATAAGTAACGTTTTTGTTAGTACTACATGAAGTTAAACTCAAGAATAAAATAAATAGGTAAACTAATGATATTGTATTAAGGAAATATCTCATGATATGCCGGGAAAATTTGTGCAAATGTATAGTCTTGAAAAACGTAAAATTCAATGCTTGCCTAAAGAATTGATTATTTTAGTAATTACTTGGAAAAAAACAAGATAAAAATGTAGGTGTATGAGGCAAACAGCTACAAAATTTTTGCTTTAATTGTAAAATAAACGTAAATCTTACGGCTAAAAAGCAAATTAGTTAAATAGCCTCCTTGTATAATAAAACTCATGCTTTGCACCAGCCAATATTGATACCAACAAGTATAAATATTTTATTTATTACAACATCTCAGTATATAATCTCAAGCACAATTTTATTAATACGATGAATCATCATATCACTTAAAAACCCGTTTTTAAAATATTTCGCTTTAATTAGCGGCTTTAATTCAAAAATATGTCAGTAGAACAGTCGCCCTTATTTGTATGTGGTTTCCCGAGCGGCGGTACAGATTTAACTAAAAACATTCTAAACGCTCACCCCAAAATAGATATCTCAGGTGAAATGCCTTTTATATACTATTTATACAAGTATGGATATTCAGCAGATACCACATTTAATGACCTGAATGGTATTGAAGTATTTCGAGATTTAATGAAAAAAATGGATAGATGGAACAATTTAAAAAATATAAATTATTCCTCCTATCAATATCCTGTTAGCATTCAACATGTTCTACATAGCTGGTTTACATCAGAAGGTGTTAGTATTTGGGGCAATAAGACCCCTCAGAATAGTGAAAATATTGATAATCTGTTAAAAATTTTTCCGAAATGTAAGCTTATAATTGTTGTAAGGGATATTCGAGATGTCTCCTTATCCTGGAAAAGGAAATGGGGAAAGGATTATTTATTGTGTGCTCATAAGTGGCAGGCAAGGATGAGTAAAGCTTACCAAATGCTACAAAAACTACCTGAAGATCAATATAGTATATTGCGCTACGAAGATTTTGTATCTGATGTTGAATTCTTTTCAAAAAAGATATGTGAGTTTTTAAATATCGAATGGTCATCAAATATGTTAAACTACCAGTTGCATCTTCAAGAACGTATTGAGGGGAAAATAAACTACGGTGAGAGAATAATTAGTAATAATTTTAATAAGTGGAAGAATGAATTAAATAATCGGGAGGTTAAAAGAATAGAAGAAATAGCTTTCAATACACTCAAGCTCTTTTCGTATGAAGTACAAGTAGCTACTAAACAAGTACCCTTAACTACTTTCGAAAAAATGACAGGTTTGATCAACGATATAGGTGCTATAATTGGGCATGGCAACAAATTTAACAATAACAACTCTATAGTAAAGAGAATGAAAACTCTGGCAGGAGATATAAGGCAAAATCTCCTTAAAGCCAAACAGTAGAGTAATAGAAATGCTAATATTCCTTTACAATTCCAATACGATTTAACCTTTATATCTATTAAAAGTCAATAATGCTTTGAGAACTGAAGATAACAACTGAGTGGGTTGTAATTCAAGGTTGCTAATTGTTGAGTATAAGCAATAATGATATGATAATAGACCCGAATGCTACTTCTGTGGCAAAATAGTTGCATTCTGGTATAGGTAGTTTACTGGCAATTGTAAAAGTGATTAATCGAATCCTCTTTATATTTCTTTCTATGAAAAAACATCAATTATTTACATTATTAGCATTTTCTATATTTCTTTTTCTTAAATCGGTAGATGCTCAAAATTCATCTTTTCAAATTGTGAATAAAACAAGTTTGGAAAATATCAAGAATAAAGTGCAGGATGGAAACAGCGATGCAAAGGCAATATTGGATAATTTAGTAAAGCAGGCCAATATTGTACTGAACTTGCACGTGCTATCTGTAACCTCCAAGGGTTTTGTACCTCCCAGTGGTGATAGACATGATTATTTAAGTTTAGCTCCATACTACTGGCCCGATTCTACAAAGCCTGGTACTAACAGTGCTTACATAAGAAAAGATGGAAGAATTAACCCTGAAATTAAAAAGATTTCAGATGAAACATTAAAAAATAAGTTAGTACGATCGGTAAAGCTTCTTGGATTTGCATATTATTTTACTAACGATGAAAAGTACGCTACCAAGGCTACAGAATTATTGCGCGGTTGGTTTATAGATACAGCTACGCGAATGAATCCCAATCTTAATTATGCCCAGTTTATTCCGGGAGTGAAATCTGGCAGAGGTGCAGGTTTGATTGAAACTTCTGCATTTATAGACATGCTCGATGCTGTTACATTAATAGAAAATTCATCTTCATGGACAGAAACCGACGATAAAGCTTTAAAACAATGGTTTGAAGATTTTCTGAACTGGATGCAAACCAGCACTAATGGTAAAGAAGAACACAACAGTAAAACTAATCACGGCACTTGGTACGATGCTCAAATAGTTTCTTATGCTCTATTTATTAATAAAGACGATTTTGCTAAGGATTACATAAAAACGTCACTGAAGCGAATAGAAGAGCAATTTGATAATGAAGGAAAACAACACTTTGAGTTAACACGTACTAAGGCATTGTCGTATAGTACTTTCAATCTTGAAGCATGGTTTAAATTAGCAACGCTTGCAGATAAGTTAGATATAGATTTATGGCATTATACCACCCCAGATGGTAAAAGTCTTAAAAAGGCGTTTGACTGGTTGTTGCCTTATGCGTTAGGAAATAAAAAGTGGGAATATAAGCAAATTGCTAAATATGATACGGAAACTATATATGAAATGCTTATAGAGGCAAGCAGGCACTATAAAGATGATACTTACCTACAATTGGCTAGGAATTTAGAATCAAGTATAAAAGATCCTGTGGTGTTAATTACTTATAGCAGTATTGGATAGCTTGTTTATTATAAGTTGCAATAGTTTGGGTGTGGTCTCGTACGGAAAATAAAATATTTACCAGCATTTTACAAATTTATATTGCTCCTATGGCATGTTTTGGTTTGCAGGAGCAATATCTTAATCCACTTAAATGAAGATGATATAACACAGATCATCCTGGCAGTTATAGCTGAGCGGTAAAATAAGATGGTAACTACCGGCACTGTGTAATAACATTATAACATATGCAAATATATTTAAATAGACCCTAATATAGTAGCTTTTATATCTGTAATAAGTTGTGTTGTATTAATGTGTTAAATATAAAATTGTTTTATCTTTTCCTTCTTAGTCATTTTCCACTGCTATGTATTATCTTTTGTATTAACTTGCTTTTTATAAATTGCTTTTATTTTCCAGAGATAGGAATGACATGTGATTAAGTTTAAACGGATTGCTTAAGAAAGTGATAAGGCTAATCACTTTATCATGACTGTAGATTACTTCCCTATTTATTTTTACTAAGAGTTATAATTTAATTGTTATCATCTTAACTAAAGCTAATAAATAAATTAATGTCATGAAAAGCACAGGTTTAGCATTAAATGATATGAAAGAGAATGAAATTCTGTTTCAAAATAATAAATACGGAAATACAGTTTTAAACGAGGCTGCGCATAGGACCGATAAGGCATTGTTTGAAGCAAGGTTCTTAACAGCTAAGGAAAAGGGGGGAAATAGTCGAGGTGTGTTATTCAACCAAGCTGTTTCAAAGCTTTTAAAAAATGATATTAGGGGAAAAAAGGTGCTGGATTACTGTTGCGGAAGAGGAGATTTAGCAGTTTATTTATCTCAGTTTGGAGCTGAAATTTACGGATTTGATATTTCAAAAAATGCTATCGAAGTTGCAAATTTTAAAGCTGCTGTTAATAATCAAAAAATTGACTTCAAAGTTATGGATGCCGAGAAGTTATCCTATCCCGATTCTTTTTTTGATTATGTTATTGGATTTGAAGCATTGCACCACGTAATATTATATCAAAATGTACCTGCAGAAATAAACAGAATTTTAAAAAAAGACGGGAAAGCCATTTTTGCAGAAAACTGGGGGCATGATAACATCTTTTATCAGATTGGACGAAGGTTGACAGCCTTGAAAAGTCATAAAAGTGATGAACGCGGTGAGGTAATCTTACACAAAAAATTAATCTCAGAAAAATTAAATAAACACTTCCAGGAAGTTGTTATAGAAAACTTCTCACTACTATATATATTTAAAAAGTATATTAGTAATAAATTCTTATTAAGAGTTTTGAGGTCAGTTGATAGCAAGTTGTTGAAGTTCTTTCCATCATTTTCAAGGTTATGCGGCGAAGCGGTTTTAGTATTAAAAAAATAGTAAATTAGTATTTCAGAAGTCACAGTTTATTCTTGTCCAGCACAATCGCAATCTCAATCAATTCCGGCAATAAGTCACCATATTCCGTTGCTATGTAAGGTGCTATTGGTGATTTGCCCTTACACTTAATGTAAAAGCTCCGGTTCTCTAGTATTTGCCAGAATGATAAAACAGTTGATGTCAGAGATGATGATTTTAGGCATTGATTACATTTCTTGAAAGCGATGATGCAGGAAAATAAAATATAGTAACATCGTAGCTATCTTGCAATTCAGCAAAATTCTTTTTTGTCCGGCTACTACTGTAGCTTATTTGAGGGAGTTTTCCTTGTTCATAAAGACAGCTTGCATCAGGCGTTGCAATTTTCCGGTGCCCACACCCACACTGTCCGGTAATAGTAAATATCAATATTTTTTACGGTCAAATAGGATTTTTTATCTAACGCTTAAGCGTTGGACCATGTTGTACTATCGTCGCCTGCGCTGCTTTGGAATTGTTACGAATTGGGAAGTAGCAGAATCCGGTTTTTGGCCGGCCGGTGTAGCGCTTATTAATGGATTATTAATTTAATTTATGCGTATTTTATTATTTGGTGTTCCATTTTGGATTTAATTTTACTGCATAGTAAAGCGTAGGTAAAGCCTACCCAAAGCCTGGGATAAGCCTGGTCAGGGGTAGTCGTAAATGAGCCCGCTTACTTTGTAAAAGTAGTTATTATTAAAATCCGGTATCCCTATGCCCTGGCGATTAGAGGCAATGCACCAGTTTATTGTTGATGGTGTGCATCCCGATCAGTTTATTACCTGTTCCGCAGCAGCATGTCCTTATTCGCAACTGCTGCAGCAGGCCAAACACAAGTCAAAAGCATTCCATTTCTATTTCCTGCAGCAGTGCACCGCTGCTAAGGATGCGAAAGCGTTAAAAATAACGGTACAAACTACGCAGGTAGCCGGTATTAGCTTGCTAAATACAATTGTTAGCCACCGGTGTATGCTGGATAGTATAGTACCCGATGCTGCTGTAAGATCAATGCTTCAGCGGTTGTATGATGCGTTGGATAACATGTTGTTGGAATTTTTAGAATACCTGCAGCAGTATTATCCGGCGTATTTTGGTACACAGTGCAGGTTGCCGGCTATTATGCTATCGCAATACCAGGTTAATCTCGGTAATCAGTTACCGGTACTGGAAACCGCACTCCTTCAAACGGCAGCCGACCCTGTGCTGGTGGCGATGGCCTTAAAACCCGTAAGGGCTTTCATCAATTTTTCCCCGCCCGCCGGTTTTACGTATGGGCAGGCGGCTTATCTGCAGGCATTGGTAGCTTCACTGCAGGAAGTGGCAAAAAATTCTACGGCGCACCCGCAGGAGGCAATCATCACCTGTTTGATGCAGCAAAATTTTAATGATTGGGAGTTTCTGAATTACCTGATGAACAGCCTGGTACAGGAAACCGCAGCTAAAGAGAGCCTGAAGGAAAAAGCAGACCAATGGACCTTTTATCTTAAGAAATATGAGCAGTTGTATGATGTATGTAATCCCATGCATAGCAACCAGCCGCCGGTAAAGGCTTGGCTTTGTAGCGCAATAAGGGGCGAATTGAATGATATTAATAAAAAACTGCAGGTTCCCGATAACACAGCGCCGTTCATGCCGGTAGCTGCTGCTGCAAGAGGAAAAATATTAACCGGATTATCCGTCAATCAGCTGGCGGTCATGTCGCGTTTACTGGTGGACAGCAAAATTATTCAGCACAGCAATCAGGCAGAATTACTGAAAATGTTTGCAGTTTCCCTGAAAACAGCCAAAGTGGATACCATTTCTCCCGACAGCTTGCGTGCTAAATATTACTCCCCCGATCAGGCTGCCATCACCATAGTCAAAGAATACCTCCTCCAAATGCTCACCCAGCTCAAAAAATATTAACTGGATTGTGATTAATGCATCATTACTCAAATAGCTGTAGTATAAATTCCCAGCATTTGGATGATAAGATACGACCTGTTAGAGGATTATTTGTAGGTAGCCCTAACTTAAATTAATTCCAATTCTTAGGAGAGAAAATACATTGGTGTTCATAAGGTCATTGCTGTCCAAACTATTCACCCAAAAACAGAAACCCATTTTAGGGTAAGTGGAGGCGAAGGCGGGACAAACGCGCGGAGCAATCGGGTTGTCCTTGAACTTTTTTGTTACTTTTTTCTTTCAAGAGAAAAAAGTAAGAGTGAGAACTATTATAAAAATGATACTCAAAAGAACTTACAGTCTCAGCATCAAAATAGATTTATTTTATTATAAACATATATAATTAATTGTGTACACTAAGTACGTGTATAATACTACATTCCATAAATTTAATACTTTATTCACTCTGCCAATAAGATAAGCTCCTTAGCAGCAGCCTCACGCCTGCAATACGGCTGTAATACCTACACCAACCTATCCGTCCAACCCTATTTTACTATTAACACATTGCCTTTACAGTGCCAGATCCATCTGGACTACCTGTCCCCGAAACGCAGCCGCGGGTTATTGTCATTCAACACCCATATCAACTGTATTTTATTCAAATATGTATTATAACAGCTTATCTTTCAACCATGTTGCAGGGGTACTGTAACCGCTGCAACTGTTCTTGCCTGTTGTCGCTTATTAAGTTTGTCCTGTCAATCACACATCATACGCGTGGATCGTGTGAGCGACACGGAATAAACATTTTTAAAATCCAAAAAAAGAATCATCATGGCAAAACAAACGGGCATACTGCCCATCGAAGGAACAATTGGTAACCTCACTTTTTTCAAATCAAAAGAGGGCTTTCTGGTAAGAAGTAAAGGTGGCATTGCGGCAGACAAAATAGCTACCGATCCTGCCTTTCAACGGACTCGCGAAAACATGGCCGAGTTTTCCAGGGCTGGTAAAGGAGCGAAATTGCTCCGGACCGCTTTTCGTGCGGCACTCATCAAATCAAAAGATCAATTGATTGTTAGCCGGCTGACAACGCAAATGCTGAAAGTAGTGCAGGCAGATGACGTAAACGATCGTGGACTGCGCAATGTGATTGATGGCGAAGCGCTGTTGCTCGAAGGATTTGAGTTCAACCGCAACGCACGCCTGTCTGCAACGCTGTATGCACCTTTCACGGCATCATTAGTGCGGTCTTCGGGCGCGGCAACGGTCACTGTTCCCGGCTTTGTCCCGCTCAATATGGTAACTGCTCCAACTGGCACTACGCATTTCAGATTGTTCTCGGGCGCGGCAGCAATTGATTTCGAAAACGAAAGCTATGAAGTGGATACTGCCGTAACCGCAGAAATGGTGTATGGCAATACGGCAATCGCTGATATGTCGCTCACTTGCGCATTGCCCGGCAACAGCACGTATCCCTTATTCCTTGTGTTTGGTATCGAATTTTTACAACAGGTCAATGGCAAGATGTATCCGCTTAACAACGGTACGTACAATGCCTGCAGCCTGATAAAAGTAGATGCGCCGGTTTAACAGCCTGCGCTAAGCCCCGTAAGGAGCCTGTTTAGTACACTGTCAGCTAATATCGTTAAACTACTGCCCAACCCGGTAGCGCCTCACTGGTTGGTATAACGGATATTGTGCATAAGCACCATCTGCCGGGGCGTAAACATTTTAGCTGGCAGTATATGTAAATGGATTAAGATACAAACAGCTAAATCGCCGGGAAAAGAAAGGAACACCAGGGTTGTGTTATTTCCTGTTTGCCGGCAGGCAGGTTGGTGCAGCCCGGTGTTTTGTACTTAAGAGTGGCGGTTTTAACGGTTCATGGTTCAATATAAAATCCAATATCATGCAAACACAAGCAAGCCCAGGCAGTATAACGCTTATATCCGCAATCGCAGGTACGCTCACCGGTTTTTACAAGGCTATGAATGCAGGTAGCAGTATCTTGCATACGGTTTTACTCACGGCAATCAGTGCTGCGGTAAGCTGTATCATATCGTTTTATCTGCAGCAATGGCTTAAGAAAAGGTAGCGTAGTTACCCAAAAAGGTCTGGTACTTACCAGACCTTTTTGCTATAACAAGAGTTTATACCAACTGGTTATTAAGCTGTGGATGTTCATTACAAGACAGTGCACATACCGTAAAATTACAGATACAGATTATACACTCCTGTAAGCCCTTCCTCTTGCTGTCAATGGCCATCTGTCATCTCCATAATAACTTGAATGAATGCATTATAATGCATTATAAAGAAGTACGGGAATAACAGGTCATTTCCATTTTATTGCTAAAGCTGTTATAAAGGGCTGACTATTACCACCTGAGACGCCTGTTAATCCGCACGCAGGCAAAACGTTATCTGAACCTGATGGCATTCTCCTATTTGCTCTTCCAGGTATTATTCCGTTCATCCGCATCCATAAAAATACCGTTGTCCAGCCGGATGGCCTGGATGGTTTTATTGCCAGGCACGATAACGGCAGCCGCTTTTTGGTTGGCACTCCAGGTAGTCGCAGTCTGGTGCAGGCTGTCGGTCGAACCATCGGTATAGCGGATCCGCACATCAAACGGTACGGGAAAGCCGCCGGTATTTTGTACGAAAATGGTATTATCGTTTGCGTTGTGCACTACATTTTGCACTGCAATATCAATATAGCCATTGCTAAAGAACCAATTGTTCCAAAACCAGTTTAAGTTATTACCCGATACATCATTAAATGTAAAAAAGAAATCCCAGGGGATAGGGTGCTTGCCATGCCAGCGGTCCATATATTCGTGCAGGCATTTGCGGAAGACATCATCGCCCAGCATATCTTTTAGAGCTAAATAAGCCAGCGACGGCTTGCCATAAGCATTATTGCCATAACCACTGCCACGCAAAACATTAGCTGGTGTAATAATGGGCAGGTCTTCCTCATCCGAAAGATCGTATATCCAGTTTACAATACGGAAGTTTTTGTACAGGTCATCTGCACGGTCTTTCCCCACATCAGCTATGCCTATTAAATACTCCAAAGTGGTTGCCCAGCCTTCATCCATAAACGGGTACCGCGTTTCGTTGATGCCCATGTAAAATGGAAAATAGGTATGCGCAATCTCGTGCTCTGCCACAAAGCGAGTAAAATCAGGGTTAGGCGTATGGCTGTCGTTAATCATCATCGGGTATTCCATGTCGGCATAGCCTTGCACGGCAGTCATTTTGGGATAAGGATACGGCACGCCCGGCCAGTGGTGCGAGAACCAGCTAAGCGCATGTTTGCCAAATTCCACCATGTGACGAAAATCCTGCGCTGTATCGTTGTACGCAGCCTGCATACTGGCACGGCGGTGGGTGGCATCGTCCACCACCACGCTCGAAGCATCCCACACATAATGATCGCTGATGGCAACGGTTACATCGGTAATGTTGTCGGCAGTCCAGCGCCAGGTGTTCAGCTTATTCTGTGCAGTCACCTTTTTACTGAGAAGCTCCTGCAGTGTGGCAATATGAATAACAGAATCAGAGGTCATGGATGCCTGCAGGCGTTTGTTATAAAGCGGTTGCAGTACGGCATCGGCATTTTGCAAGGTGCCTGTAGCCCATACGATGTAGTTTTTAGGCACCGTTACACTAAGGGTATAATCATTAAAATCGTTATAAAATTCCTGGTAATCCACAAATTCCACATCATCCCAACCGTTATAATCATCATACACCGATACGCGCGGATAGAAATAGGCAATATAAAAAGTAGTAGAATCCAGCATGCCTTCGCGGCCGCTTTTAAGCGATACATCGTAATGCCAGGCAACATCCAGATGTACTGAGTCGCCGGGATGCAATGCGGCGGGCAGCTTTACCGGATAAACGGTATTATGGTAATAATCTTCTTCCCAGGTTTGCAGTGCGCCATTAATGGCAAACGAATCTATATGCACGCCCGAAGTAAGATAGTTCGAATCGGCGGGGGTATACCGCACTGCTCCCGGCCGGTGTATATTGGGGATAATGCGTATCACTAAATATTGCAGTGTATCGGTGCTGCGGTTGAAATACACAATCTGCTCTGTGCCCCGGATAGTACGGCTGGGTGGCTGCGCCGTAATGCTGATATTGTACCGTCCATAATTTTGCCAGTATTTATCACCCGGCCTGCCTGTAACTGATCTGGTTTCACGGAGGTAAGCCTGTTTGATATTACGCGGCATATACAGACCTTGCGAACTGGCTTCTAAAAAGAAAAAGGAGAGAATACAACCTATAACTAAACGCATCATGGTGGATTATTTTATAAAATGATTCTATTGTTATTTCATCCGGAGCTGTTCCAGTGCAGAGAGCAGAGAACGCAGCGTTTACGCGGAGATAGACTAAACTCAGCGAAACCTCCATTTACTCCTTTTCCACACCCGGTGAACAGAAAAGACATTATTCACTACTCACCATTGATAAACCTGGCAATCCCTTCCGGCTCCAGGACGTAATCTGCTGCGCCATTATTAATGGCTTGCTGCGGCATAAAAGGCGACTCAGCCGTTTGTGGATTTTGTACAATGGTAGTTCCGCCAAACTGCCGGATGGTCTCCAGTCCATGCGTGCCATCAATATTGGAACCTGATAATAAAATACCAAATAACTTTTGCCCAAAAGCTTCGGCGGCTGTTTCAAAACACACATCTATGCTCGGTCGGCTGTAATTGATTCTTTCCGAAACATCGAGCGAAAATGTATAATCTTTTTCTATCAGCAAATGATAATTGGCGGGCGCCACATAAATGAAACCAGGCAGCATCGGTTCTTTTTCATCCACTTCTTTTACCGTGATACCCGTACGATAGGAAAATACTTCTATGAGCGCTGTATCGTACCCGCTTTTCCGGTGCAGCACAATGACGATAGCTGCAGCATCCAGTGGTTGCAGGCGTGCCAACAGGTACAGCAGTACATCAAAACTACCCGACGAGCCGCCTATAACAAACACCTTTTTTATTTCATCTTGCGCCATATTTTTTCCTTCCCGTCAATTTGTTTATAATTCTTTTCTATCGGTGCAAACCGTAGTGTTTCTTTGGCGCCCAACGCTAAATAACCCAGTGTTTCAAGGCTTTCATCAAACAAACCGATCGCCCGGTCTTGCAGGTGTTTATCAAAATAAATAAGCACATTGCGGCATAATATCAGTTGAAACTCATTGAATGACCTGTCAGATACAAGGTTGTGCATGGCAAATATAATTTTGCGGCGCAGTTCCTCATTAAACTTTACATGACCGTTGGTAGTGATGTAATAATCGGAAAAAGCTTTTATGCCGCCGCTGAGAATATAGTTTTCGGAATATTGCTTCATATTACTCAGAGAGAATACGCCCTGTCTTGCTTTTTCCAGTACTTCCTGGTTGATATCGGTAGCATACAGCAGCGACTTATGTAGCAGGTTAGCTTCTTTAAGCAATATGGCCATAGAGTACACTTCTTCACCGGTAGAGCAGCCGGCATGCCAGATGCGGATATAAGGATAGGTGGCTAAATGCGGCAATACCTTTTCCTTCAGTATCCTGAAAAACTGCGGGTCCCGAAACATTTCGGTAACGTTTACGCTAATCGCTTCCACAAAACGGTTGAGGTAGGTTTTATCGTTGCGCAGCCGGTAGCGCAGCTCCGCAAAGCTCGGAAAACGGTCCACCGCCAGTATGCGGTTGATGCGTCGTTTAATAGAAGCTTTGGTGTAATTGGTAAAATCATATCCATACAACTCCAGCACATCATTTAACAATAATTCAATCTGCTCGTCGCTTATCATCGTTGCTTCCACACGCTTCCGTTTTAAAATTGCGACAATACCTTTAGCAACTTATCTACATCTACCGGCTTGGAGATATATGCATCGGCGCCTTCGTCCAGTATTTTTGTCTCATCGCCCTGCATAGCCTTGGCTGTTACTGCAATTACCGGAACAGAAGCAATAGCTACATCGTTTTTGATAATCTTAATAGCTTCATAGCCATCCATGTCCGGCATCATTATATCCATCAGCACCGCTGTTATCTGCTGGTTGCTGCGCAATAGAGCAATGCCTTCGGGTGCCGATGTTGCAGTGATACAGTCAAAGTGTTTAGCCCTCAATACCGCCGATAGTGCGAAGATGTTGCGGGTATCATCGTCTATTATCAATATTGTTTTTCTCATAAGCGTAAACAACTTTAAAACCAAAATTGTAATTAAACAAATAAATTTCGTTTGCTACTTTTGCGCGCCCGTAAAATGTTGATGATTGGGCATTATTAATTGATTAATTGGGTGGAGCGTTAGTGGCAGGTGTATGGGATTGCCCATTGAAAAATCACATAAAAAGGCAACGGTTGGAAAATAGAGTACAGTGAGTGCTGGCTAAAAATATTTAGAATAAAATACTCAGTTTTAGCCGGTAAAATATCGCATAGTAAAAAGCTTTGGTGAGCGTTCTTGAAATAGACATCTATAGGAATTTATTAGCCAATCCGCAAACTTAATACTATAATCCATCTTAGAGTAAGTGGAGGCGTTAGCCGGACAAACGCGCGGAGCGGATCGGGTTGTCCTTGATCTTTTTGGTTACTTTTTGCATCAATGCCTGTCCCGATAATATCGGGAGGAAAAAGTAACAAACAGTAATTATAAAATCATCCTTACAGCTTTAGTTTATTAGATAATAAAAACAATTGAATAATTACAAATAAAAAATAAATATGTCTTTACAGGCTGGAATCGTAGGATTGCCCAACGTAGGCAAATCCACCTTGTTTAATGCCGTGAGCAGCAGCGCCAAAGCACAGGCAAGCAACTACCGTTTTTGTACTATCGAGCCGAATGTAGGCTTGGTGGATGTGCCGGATGAGCGTCTGCAGAAGCTGGCCGAACTGGTGCATCCAGACCGGATAGTGCCAACCCAAATTGAAATTGTGGATATTGCCGGACTGGTACGCGGTGCCAGCAAAGGAGAGGGGCTGGGCAACAAGTTTTTAGGCAACATCCGCGAGGTGGATGCCATTATACACGTGATCCGTTGTTTTGAAGATGAAAATATATTGCGCGAAGAAGGCGCCATTAACCCGGTAAGCGATAAAGAGATTATTGATACTGAACTACAGTTGAAAGACCTGGAAAGCGTGGAAAAGAAATTGCAGCGCACCGAAAAGATGGCAAAAGCTGACCCGAAAATGAAAGCAGAGCTGGAAGTGTTGCTGCGTTGCAAAACACACCTGGAGCAGGGCAAAAGCATTCGCTCTCTGGATTTAAGCAAAGAAGAGCGCAATGCCATTGCTGATTTGTTCTTATTAACCGAAAAGCCTGTACTTTATGTAGCCAATGTGGATGAAGCTTCGATGCACACCGGCAACAAATATTCGGAGGCTTTAGTTGCTTCTGTAACTGGTGAAAATGCAGAAGTGATTATCATGAACAACTCCATAGAGGCGCAGATAGCCGAAATGGAAAACAAAGAAGACCAGCAGATGTTTATGGAAGAATATGGCATGACAGAACCGGCACTCAACCGGCTCATCCGCATGGCGTATCATTTACTCAATTTAAACACGTATTTTACTGCCGGCGTGCAGGAAGTGCGTGCATGGACGATTGGCAAAGGCTGGAAAGCACCACAGGCTGCGGGTGTCATCCATACCGACTTTGAAAAGGGATTTATTAAGGCTGAAGTCATCAGTTACGAAGATTACATTACCTATGGCTCCGAAGCAGCCTGCCGCGATGCCGGTAAGCTGCGCATCGAAGGCAAAGAATATATTGTAAAAGATGGCGATGTAATGCACTTCAGGTTTAATGTGTAAAGTGCCTGTTTTTTGTATAATGCTGACAGGGCGCGGAACTCTGTCAGCGTTTTTATTTAGGGGGAAGATACAGCAGCCTTATCAGCACCACATCGGTACAATCATTATCCAAAAGTCATTACTCCATCTTATTTATTCCACCAGAGCCTGAAACTTCAGTTGAAACATCCGGCGAACCTTTATAATACACCTTGCCACTACCCGAGATATGCGCATCCAGCGTTTCGGTTGCAGTTACTTTGATTGTGCCCGAGCCGCTGGAGCGCGTAGTTACATTCGCCGCGGTTACACCAAGCATATCTACATCGCCGCTGCCGCTTATTTCCACCTGCACCTCTTCGGCACTGCCATGCTGCACTATTATATTGCCGCTGCCACTGATAGAACTACGAAAGCTATGGACAACCAAAGTATCTATTGTCGCATTGCATGAGCCACTGAGGCTTAGCTGAAAATGATCAGTCTCAATGCGTACCGGTGCATAAATACTGCCGGATCCACTCATACGTATGCTGCTGACGTTGGGAGCTGTAATATTAATGCGTACACCTTTCGACTTGATATTTACATTATTACGGTCAAATCGTATCTGCAAGGTATTGCCGCTTACATTGGTTTCAATCAGATCGGTAATGTTTTGCTGTGCCTGTATCTGTACTGTATATTCTGCACCGGTGTAATAATATACTTCGGCAGGCACGCTTACATCAATTGCCGAGAAATTGGCTACTGTTCTGTCGGTAGTAGTAACAGGTCCTTCGCCTACTACTTTATCGCACGATGAAAAAATTGTGGCCGCCAGCACAATAACAAACAAGTGTTTTAACTGTTTCATTTTTTAAAGAGTTTATTGTATAACAATTCAGGTTGCTTTTACCCTTATGTATCAGCAGCCCTTCTTAAAAGAATAGATTGAAGGAAAGAGGAACAATCCTATAAATATGCTGCCTCGCATGTTGTAATTAAAACAAAAAGCCCTTGTGCAAATGCACAAGGGCTTTGTCAATAAAAAACAAACCAATTATTTAAGTACGATTGTTTTATGATCCGTTGTTTTACTAATGGCAGGCACTTCCTGTTTGATTTCTGTTTTATTTTTAGAAACGCCCGGCGCATCAATCGTGTTTGTATTATTGGCATATAAACTGGCCAGCGTTGGCGCAATTACCAATGATACAATAGACATCAGCTTGATTAAAATGTTCATAGATGGGCCGGAAGTGTCCTTGAACGGATCACCAACCGTATCACCTGTTACAGATGCTTTATGCGGCTCAGACTTTTTGTAGTACATCTGACCATTAATTTCTACCCCTTTTTCAAAGCTTTTTTTGGCATTATCCCAGGCACCACCGGCATTATTCTGGAACATACCCATCAGTACCCCGCTCACTGTAGCACCCGCTAAAAATCCGCCCAATGCTTCTGGTCCTAACAGGAAGCCAATCAGCAGTGGAGAAACGATAGCAATAGCACCTGGCAGCATCATTTTTTTGATAGAAGCTTCGGTAGAGATAGCTACACACTTGTCGTATTCCGGCTTGCCTGTACCTTCCATTATACCCGGAATAGTACGGAACTGGCGGCGTACTTCTTCCACCATTGCCATAGCGGCCTGACCAACCGCACGGATAGCTAACGAAGAAAAGATGAACGGTATCATTCCTCCAACAAATAAGGAAGCCAGTACTTTCGCCTTATAAATATCAATACCTGCCATTTCGTAGCCATTGTGATTGACTACGCCTACATACGCTGCAAACAAAGCAAGCGCTGTTAATGCGGCAGAAGCGATAGCAAAACCTTTACCAGTAGCAGCCGTAGTATTACCCACCGCATCCAGTACGTCTGTTTTTTCGCGCACTTCTTTTGGCAGCTCGCTCATTTCGGCAATACCACCTGCATTATCGGCGATTGGTCCAAAGGCATCAATTGCCAATTGCATAGCCGTGGTTGCCATCATACCGGCGGCGGCAATAGCCACGCCATACAAACCGGCACAGGCATACGAACCATAAATGCCGGCAGCCAAAACGATAATAGGTAATAACGTAGATTCCATACCCACTGCCAAACCACCAATCACATTAGTAGCATGACCGGTACCCGACTGGCGGATAATGCTCATTACGGGACGTTTGCCCATAGCAGTATAATATTCAGTAATGATACTCATTAGCGTACCTACTGCAAGACCAACAATGATAGCGCCCAACACGCCTCCGCGGGTAATAGCAATAGCACCGGTTACTACCTGTGCAGGATTATCGGCTACAAAATCGCGCTGCAGGTAAACGGGTGTTTCGGGTAAAATATAATATACTAAAAATGCACTCGCAATGGCCGTGAGAATAATAGAGCCCCAGTTGCCCATATTTAACGCTTTTTGCACATTGGAGGTATTGATGCCCGCATTATCACTCACTTTTACAAACAAAGTACCGATTATGGAAAACACAATACCTACACCAGCAATCGTCATTGGCAGCAGGATAGGAGCGTAGCCGCCAAAATTGTCGTGCGATACAGCTTCCTGTCCAAGCACCATAGTAGCAAGTACCGTTGCAACATAAGAACCAAACAAGTCGGCACCCATGCCTGCCACATCACCCACGTTGTCACCTACATTATCTGCAATGGTAGCGGGGTTGCGGGGGTCATCTTCAGGAATTCCGGCTTCTACTTTACCTACCAAATCGGCGCCTACATCGGCTGCTTTGGTATAAATACCACCACCTACGCGGGCAAACAAGGCAATAGATTCTGCGCCCAGCGAAAAGCCGGTGAGTACTTCTATCGTACGTACCATATCAGCCGAGTTAGCATCTGCTTCGGGTGCAAAAATGTGCTTTAACACCAAAAACAAACTGCTTAAACCCAATACTGCTAAGCCAGCTACACCTAACCCCATTACCGAGCCGCCGGTAAAAGAAACATTTAATGCTTTTGCAAGACTGGTACGGGCTGCGTTGGCTGTACGCACATTAGCTTTAGTGGCTACCTTCATACCAATAAAACCTGCCACCGCACTGCTTACTGCACCTATAATAAAGGCAATGGCTATAGACCAGTGAGAATTTTCGTTGCTCATTGCCATTACACCCAGCAGTATGGCAACAATAATTACAAAGTAGGTGAGTATTCTCCATTCTGCACGTAAGAATGCCATGGCACCTTCGGCAATATGGTTGCTGATTTCACGCATGCGTTCATTACCAGCCTCCTGCTTAGATACCCAATTGAATTTAACAAAGGTGTACAACAGCCCAATGATACCAAAAACGGGCACTGCATAAAAAAGCAAACTCTGCATAAGCAAATTTTGTTAGGAAGATTATAAAATTTATGGGCAGCAAAAATAGGGGTTAATGAATATAATTATTTAAAAACATAAGCTGCTAAATCCTGTTTACCTAAAAAAAAATCCATTCTGTCTAAAAAATAGGTCAGTGGAAGCATAAGCGTTTAGCTTTGCAGTACCAATCAGGAAAAAAGTTATTCAACATATTTCAAAATACTATCCATAGGGGTATGGATTGTTTATGAAGGGTACAAAGGGGTTCAGTCTTGAACTCCTTTTTATTTTGTAATTGGCGTAAATAATTATATGTACAGTTACAAAAACATTTGGCTGCAAACAACAACTGCGAAAGCATATATTCTTACAGGAGCCTAGATTATCTTAACATCACAGACTGTTACCAGTTATATATCTTAATTAATGCTATCAACATGCTGGAGAATGAAGTAAAATGCTGTAAAAGCTTAGCTTGTTTTAATATATGCTTCTTTAATAACCTACAATCGCCTACAAGGCTATCCTCCGCAATTATGTATAAATTATGATAAATGAATTGAATTTATGCTTCTTACGCAGGCCAATTTCAAGCCTCTTTCTTGTTGCTTATTTGTTTAAAAGCTTTTCCTAATTTTTCAACCATATCAGTAGGCAGCAAACTTTCATACGATTGCTCTTCGAGGCACCAATCACCAGCTAAACCGTGTACATATACACCCAGTATAGCAGCCCCAAAAGGTGAATACTGTTGTGCTAATAATGCAGTAATGATACCTGATAAGATATCGCCAGAACCGCCGGTAGCCATACCTGCATTGCCAGTGGTATTAAAGTACCCTTTGCCTTCGTTGGCTATTAATGTATAATGTCCTTTTAATACAATAATGATATTGTATTGTACAGATGCGTCAATTGCTTTTTGCATGCGCTCAAAGTCGTTGCTGCTTTCACCAAATAAGCGGTCAAACTCTTTGGGATGTGGTGTAATAATTGCATGTTTCGGAAGAAGTTGAAGTAAGTCTGTATGCCTGGCTATAATGTTCAAAGCATCGGCATCTAAAAGCATCGGTTGTTTATATCGCTCTACAACATTTAGTAACAGCGTAATCATTTCATCGGCAGTTCCCAAGCCAGGACCTATGCCAATTGCATCATATTTACTTATATCCGGTATTTCTTTTCTATTAATCACCATTGCTTCGGCGGTGGTGGTTTGCAGCACTGCAAATTCCTCCCGGGGTATAGCGCAGGTAAGCAATCCCACGCCACTGCGCAGGCAGGCTTTTGCACACATCACGGCTGCACCCATTTTACCTGTATTACCTGCTATCAACAAGGCATGACCATACGTGCCTTTGTGCGAAAAAGCTTTGCGCGGCTTATACAGGTTGACAATCATCTCTTCGCTCACCATTTCATAAATGGCTGTTTCATCGTCTTCATATTTATTTTCTAAACCAATAGGCAGCACTATTACTTCACCAAAGTATGCAGCATTTTCGGCAGCAACAAAACACAACTTCAACGATTGAAAAGTAAGGGTATAAGTTGCTTTGATAATCGTGTTATTGTTGGATGTTTCATCGGTAAATAAACCACTGGGCACATCAATAGCTATCACTTGTTTTGCATAGTTATTTATATGCTCAACCAACTGCTGGTACAAGCCGGTTAATGGCCGGTTTAATCCAAAGCCAAATAAGGCATCAATAACTATATCTTCTTCATTTATGGCAGGAAACTGCTCTGCTGATTGCAGGTAATGAATGTCTGTGGTGAGCGATCGTAAACGGGCAAGATTTTGTTGAAAATCGGGTGTGCCGGTAGCACCAAATGCTGCAATGTAAACAACAGCGCCGGTACCGTTGGTTAATAGCTGTCTTGCAATTGCCAGACCATCACCGCCATTATTGCCTTTGCCACAAAATATTTTAATGTTGCGGTTAGCAAAATTTTGTTGAATTATCCAGTCGGTGCAAGCCTGCGATGCCCGCTCCATCAGTTCAAGTGAAGATATTTGCTGATGCTTGATGGTGTAAGCATCCCAATGCTGCATTTGCCAGGCAGTAAATAGCTTCATATTTGCTTGTTTTTAGAATGAATATAAACAAATATGAAGCTAATATCGATTGTATAGTGGAGAATATCTGTAAATGACTTGATGTACGATGTAAAAATTCATAAATAAAAAACGTAATAGTTTGAGTGTGTAATGCTACCTCAAACTATTACGTTTTGCTTTATTGAAAGAAATCAAAAGCTATCTACACTTGCTCTATTATGGCATCCATTGTAATGCCATAATGGCTTTCATCGTACACACATTCGCCATTTTTAATGAGCAACACTTGCGGCGACTCGTGGTACACATCATATTCCTGCGCAATTTTGTTGGATATATCGCGGTGCCTTATTAAGTCGAGGATATAACAGTCCACTTCTTCGGGCACCTTGCTGCGCTCAAGCCGGGTTAATATCATGCTGCTAATGCTGCAGCGCGTGCTGTGCTTGAATATAAATTGCGGGCGGTTGAAAGATTGCTGGTCAATCTCCGTGAGCTGGTCTATATTTGTCAAATGAATCCATTTCATACCGACAAAAAAACAAAATGTATGCCCTTACCTGCTGTTTCTGACTTTAAAATAATTTTTGTCATGCGACGGACAATCTGACCAATTGTTACGGGAAGCTATGCAGGAGCTAAAAAACGCTGCCAGCACTATAATGAGCAATAAAGAAGTCACTATTTGTTTCATAAACATTTTCTTTGTTTTATGAAGGGTTGTACTAAATAATTAAAGAGCTAAATTACTCATTTCATATTCGTATGGAGTTTAATAAAACTTATAATCCACTTAAGATTCACTTAATTGCTATTGGTGGCAGTGTAATGCACCAGTTGGCAATTGCGTTGCACCAAAAAGGCTATATGGTAACCGGCAGCGATGATGAAATATTTGAACCTGCAAAAGCTAATCTGGAGCAAGCCGGTCTATTGCCCAGACAAATGGGCTGGAACGAGGAAAATATTACACCAGATATAGACGCGGTAATACTCGGTATGCACGCAAAAGCCGATAATCCTGAACTGGCAAAGGCGCAGCAATTGGGTTTAAAAATATATTCTTTTCCGGAATATATCTACCAGGAAAGCTACAATAAAACCCGTATTGTGATTGGTGGCAGCCATGGCAAAACAACGACTACCAGCATGGTAATGCACGTGTTTAAAGAGGCTGGTAAACCGTTTGATTATCTGGTAGGAGCCAAGCTCGAAGGCTTTAGCCAGAGTGTAAGCATAACCGATGCGCCGGTAATTATTTGCGAAGGCGATGAATACCCGGCAAGCACGTTGGAGAGGCGCCCTAAGTTTCATTTTCTCTATCCACATATTGCAGTTATTACAGGCATCGCGTGGGATCATATCAATGTGTTTCCAACGTTTGATTTTTATCTGGAGCAGTTTATTATTTTCATTAATAAAATAGAGCCTGGCGGTATATTGATTTATAATGAAACGGATGAAGTATTGAAAAAATTGGTAGAAGCTAATAAGCGCGCCGACATTCGTTATCAGCCATACAACGTTCCCGCGCACGCTATCGTTTACGGAAAAACAACAGTGACGATTGATAACCAACCCGCCATCTTGCAAGTATTTGGCAACCACAATTTATTAAACCTGCATGCTGCTTATTATGTATGTAAAGAATACCGCATTGCAACCGATACTTTCTTACATGCGATAGCCACTTTCAGCGGCGCTGCCAAGCGTTTGCAATTGATTGCCGCCAGTGATTCCATAAATGTATATCGCGATTTTGCCCATGCGCCCAGCAAGGTAAAAGCTACCATCCGGGCAGTAAAAGAACAGTTTCCGCAACGTAGGCTATTTGCTATTTTGGAGTTGCATACCTACAGCAGTTTGAATGCTGCTTTTATGCAGGAATATGCCGGTGCGATGGATAAAGCCGATGTGGCAGTAGTATTTTATTCGAGACATGCGCTGGAGCTTAAACGCATGCCGCCGCTGACGCCCGAAAGTGTGCTGCAAGGTTTTACTAAGGAAGGCTTATTGGTGTTTAATGATAAAGATACTCTTTGGCAATGGATGCAACAACAACAATATGAACAAAGTTGCGTACTGCTGATGAGCAGTGGCAACTATGATGGTTTGCCTGTGGAAGCTTTTGCAAAAGAGCTTGCTGGTGAATGAGTATAAAATTTTGATATAAAAACATTTTATAACATTCCATCTTCTGTTCTTAATATTCGCTTGAAAATGGAGTATTGCCCTTTCATCATTCCCTTTTACCCTTAATTTCGCAACTGAAAAAGTTTGTTATATGATGAAGACATTAGGAATTGTAGCTGCGTTATATTGTCTCGCTATTTTGTGTAGCTGCCAAAAAGAAGTTGAGTCCCATACAGATATACCGGTAACAGATACCACGGCTGCGGGCGAAGGTTATATGCCACTCACCGCGGGCACTTATTGGGTGTATAAAGATTCCGGATTTTCCAACGCTTACGATACTTCTACCGTACTGGACGAGGATACTATTATTAATACAATTACTTTCACAAAAGTGCATACCGTAAGTGCTATCGGGGATAATGACGCCTATTATGCCATTAAAGACCATAAGTATTATTTCAGTATTGAAGAAGACAGTATTCCGGTAACCATGCTGGTACTCAACGATACTGCAAGTGTGGGTAGTAGCTGGGAGTATGATATGGGTGCTATTAATGGTGTACCCACGAGGGGCACCGGCACAACAGTAGAAAAACTTGCTACTTTTACCGTGCAGGGTAAAACGTATGCAGAGGTAATACATACCCAATATGTACTGGCTTTCAACTTTCTGGGTACTTACACCGACTTTGCTACCTACGATTTTTATTTTGCTAAAGGTATAGGCGTTGTAAGGTCAAAAGTTGCTATATCGGATGTATTGGGCACTGGCGATGGTATAACTGCAACGCAGGAGTTGATAGATTATAGCATCAAATAAATTTAAATAGTTTGTATTCCATTTAACGCTTGTTTAAGCCAATTTTTATAAGTATTGAAATATTTTTGACTACTATGAGCCGGTTACTTCTTGTTGCAATTTTTTCTATTTTTATTTTTAATGCAGCTACTGCACAAAGTTCTTTCGTAGATTTTCAAAAAAGTTTTATGCGTGTGGCGTATGCTTTAAGAGCAAATGAAGATACGCTGCGCAAGCAGTTTGCGGCCGAGGGACTTACCTGGCCAGCTAAAGAAATTTACCTGCGCTCTTTTAAGTACGACAGCCAGTTGGAAGTGTGGGTGCGCAACAACAGCAACGAAGCGTTTAAGTTGTTTAAAACGTATAAGGTGTGTGCAATGGCAGGTGCAATTGGCCCCAAGCGTATGCAAGATGATTACCAGGTTCCGGAAGGTTTTTATTATATCAATCAATTCAACCCCAACAGCAATTATCACCTGGCATTAGGCATTAATTATCCTAATGAATCGGACAAAGTATTAAGCGATTCGCTTCGTCCCGGCAGCGGTATTTATATACATGGCAGTTGCATTACCGTAGGTTGCATTCCGCTGATGGATGGACCTATAGAAGAAGTGTATCTGCTGGCAGCAATTGCCAAAAGTGAAGGCGAAGATTTTATACCGGTTCATATTTTTCCGGTACGCTTCAACCGGCAAAAAAGTATGGATTATTTGCAGCGTGTGACCAAAGATGACGGCGAACTGCAAAAGTTTGAATCGAAATTAAGAGAGGTGTACGATTATTTTGAAGAAAACAAAAAACTCCCTTTTATTGCCGTAAATAAAAAAGGGGAATATGTGATTATGTAATGAAAATCACTTTATTTTACCCTTTAATACAATACACTAACTACTTTTGACCGACCTCCTCCATAATGAAGACGAACTGTTAAGGCGCCTGAAGCTATATGAGGAGCAGGCTTACCGCTTTTTGTACGATCATTATTCCAAAGCTTTATTTATAGTAATAAAGCAAATCATACCACAGCAGGAAATAGCTGAAGACATATTGCAGGAAACATTTGTAAAAGTCTGGCAGAACATTCACACCTATGATGGTTCGCGTGGCCGTTTATATACCTGGATGCTGAGTATTGCGCGTAATCTTTCCATTGACCGTACAAGGTCTAAAGAATTTAACAAGCAAAGCAAAACTGGTGCATTGCAGGAAAACGTATATACATCAGCCCCTACCGAAGAATCCCGTGTAACTGATGTAGGATTAAAAAAAGTATTAAACTCTATACCTGAAGAAAATGCAAGATTGATAGATTTGGCATATTTTAAAGGTTATACGCAGGAAGAAATAGCAAAAATTTTGGTGATACCGGTTGGCACGGTTAAAACCCGCATGCGATCGGCTATTGCCAGTTTAAGAAAATTAATAAAACCAAATGTTTAATTGGATCTGAGTTGTATCATATCGTCCGGTGACCTTGAGTTGTATGTATTGGGAATGCTCTCAAGCGAAGATGCCTATAAGATAGAGCAGCTTGCAAAGCTGTTTCCTGAGGTGCAGGCCGAGCTTTATGCAATAGAAGATGCATTACTTAACGCAGCCAACGAGGTAGAAGAGTCGCCCTCCGCTGCTGTAAAAGACCAGCTTTTCAACAGGTTGAAGAGCCTGCCTGTAGGCAACGATGCAACTACCTCATTACCCGGTGCGATACCGCTTTCTGATGGTCATACAACAGCTAAAATAATTCCTATGTACCAGCCTAATCGTAGCAATAGTGGTTTGATTGCGGCTGCTGTAATAGGAGTATTATTAGCTATCGGATCAATCGCTTATACATTTATAAACAATAATCGGCAGCGCGTGCAAATGGCGGCTATGCAGCAACAGATGGACAGCCTGCAAAATTATGCTGCTGCACAGCAGCAGCAGCTTGCGCAGTATGCCAGCGATATGCGCTTTTACCGCGATACGGGCTATAAAATGATTAACCTGAAGCCTATGCCCAACCGCCCTAAAGATATATTAGCACAAGTATTTTGGGATACCCGGACAAAGGCTGTTTATGCTACTAATATATCACTGCCAAAAGCACCTGAAGGTAAGCAATACCAACTATGGGCTTTTGTAAACGGCAAGCCGGTGAGTGCCGGATTGTTCGACGAAAAGACCGGTACGGTTGAACAAATGAAAACTTTCAACCAGGCCGAAGCTTTTGGTATTACGCTTGAAAAAGCCGGTGGTGTATCTTCGCCTACCGTATCTGAAATGTATGTACTGGGTAAAGTATAGATTCCCGGTTTTCTTTTCCTCCTTTTACGCTGTTTTGCCCGTAGCTGCCAGCATAAAGAAGTTTTATTTATCTTTTATTTTATCAATCTTAACGTCTTTGCGCCTTTGCGGTTTAAAAAGGTTAATCAAATTACTTTTGCATAAAAGCAAAACCGCATGGCTATTAATGAGCAGCAGTATAAGGAGATAAAAAATAAATTGAATAATTATGATGCTACACTGGTTGCAGTAAGCAAAACCAAACCTATCGAAGATATTCAGGCATTGTATGCGTTTGGCCAGCGTGACTTTGGTGAAAATTATGTACAGGAATTAACGGATAAACAATCCCAATTACCTAACGATATTCGCTGGCATTTTATTGGTCATTTGCAAAGCAATAAAGTAAAATACATTGCTCCTTTTGTGCACCTTATTCATGGTGTGGATGATTATAAACTTTTGAGAGAAATCAACAAACAAGCTGCAAAACACAAACGTGTTATTGATTGTTTATTGCAGGTACACATCGCACAGGAAGAGACAAAATTTGGTTTAAGCGATGAAGAATTGAAACAAATAATTAATGAAGTAATAAGCAATCCTTCTGCTTTAAACAACATCTGCATCAAAGGCCTGATGGGTATGGCCTCCAACACCGATGATGAGCATAAAACAGGGGCTGAGTTTCGCCATTTAAAAGGTTTATTTGATAAATATGCTGCTCTGTCAACCAGCAATTTTCGGCTATCCATACTTTCTATGGGTATGAGCAGCGATTATATTATTGCGTTGGAAGAAGGTAGCACTATGGTACGGATTGGAAGCCTTTTGTTTGGTGCAAGAGATTATAGTAAGGCCGGGTAATTTTTCTACTGAAGAAGTATAAATAATTTCAACAAAATGTTCTAGCTTTCGTATTCAATACAGTTAATTATCTCCCTGCAGCTCATCTTTCCTCCAACACCACAATTGGTTTTGGCTGTTCCTTTCTCGCACGTTTGAAATATGGAATAAAACACAACGTAACAACAGTGCCCGCGATACCTTCTATCAATACTGTATGCGGACCGGTGAAGTAGTGCGCCGAAGCACCAACGAGCAGGCTGCCAATCGGCTGCATACCCTGAAACGCCATTACATAATAACTAATTACACGCCCTCGCATCTTTTCATCCACATTCGTTTGGATAAACGTATTGGTGGCTGCAATCATCGCCAGCATACCGGCTTCTGCCAGCATAATAAACAAGAGCGCTATATCAAAATCTTTATTAAAAGAAAAAATAGATAAGCATATGCAAAATAACAGTGTTGCATAAATAATAATGCGCAATAAATTTCTGCCGGTTTTCAGGTTCGCCATGAATATCGCGCCAAGTAATGCACCCAATCCTGATATACTATTGAGCCAGCTAAACGTAGTTACATCGCCTTTAAACACTGTTTTTGCATACAGCGGCAACAAGGTAGAATATGGCATTGCCAGCAAACTGATTAGTGCAATATGCAGTATTGCCGAACGCAGTCCGTTGTGATGCTTCAGGTATTGATAGCCTGCATGCAGATTTTGCCAAATGTGCTCTTTGGGTTTAGTGCGCTCCGGCACTTTTATTTTCATCATCAGCAGCGAACCAATAACCGCAACAAAGCTTATAAAATTGAGAAAAAAACATACATCTTCACCATAACTGCTCAGCAATATACCGCCTGCTGCGGGGCCAATAAGTCTTGCCAGTGTTACCATCGAAGAGTTCAATGCAATGGCATTGGGCAAGTCTGTTTTTTCTCTTACCAACACAATCATCATGGACTGCCGTGCCGGTGTGTCAAATGCATTAATGATACCCAGTGCAACACTCAAGAAAATAATGGCTGCTATGTTATAAAAATTTATAAACACAATAAGCGCCAGCAGTCCCGCTTGTACCATTGAAGCGATCTGTGTTTTCAGCAGGGTGCGGTAACGGCTATGCCGGTCCACATACGCGCCGGCATATGGTGAGAGCAACAGGATTGGAATTTGTCCTGCAAACGCCACTACACCCAGCCAGAATGCCGAGTGGGTAATAGTATAAACGAGCCAGCTTACCGCAAGGCGCTGCATCCAGGTGCCAATGAGCGATACTGCCTGCCCCACAAAATACAGCCTGAAATTATAATACCTTAATGCGCGCAAAGAAGAAGGTAAAGCCATACAGCAGCATTCTACTGCAAAGAACATGCTGATTGATAAGCATTGGCAAAGTCATGCGGCAGCAAAAAGGCAATGCATTCATTCAAAGTTGCGAAGTATTTTTGATGAATGATTGACTGGAAAGAAGTAATAATTCGCTTGTTGTTGGCAGCATTCTTTGGTGCTGTTATAGGTTTGGAAAGGGAACGAAAAGACTGGGCAGCCGGCTTAAGAACACACATGATGGTATGCTTGGGTGCAGCCCTATCCATGATCGTATCTACTTATGGTTTTAATGATGTGTTGGGAAAGGAAGGTATTGGCCTCGACCCATCCAGGGTAGCAGCACAGGTAATTAGCGGCATCGGCTTTATTGGGGCAGGAACCATATTATTTTTACGGCAGGGAACCATTCGCGGCTTAACCACTGCATCGGGGCTGTGGACGGTTGCTGCTATTGGTTTGGCAACAGGTGGTGGCTTGTACTTTGCGGCAGCTATGACAACCATACTGGCGATTATTATTCTTTGGATATTACAACCGATTGAAAGAAAATTTTCGAGCCGCTTCAAGCAAAAAAGTATAAAAATTATAACAGTAAATAAAGACAAATCGGTGGAAATAGTCAACAGCATTTTTCGACTTAATAATGCGGATATAACTGCTTTTTTGCTGGATAAAACAGAGGATGAATTTGTGATTTCTTTCAAATTCAAAAAAATAAATAAAACCGAACTGGTACAACTAATAAAAGACTGGCAGGCAGATACTGCAATTAAAGAAGTGGTTTGGGGGTAAATTGAACCTGATAAACCACTCTCACAGATAACCTTAATTGGTTCTTTTGCCTGTTCCTTCGCATCGTATTTATTATCTTCGCCACCTTATGAAAGAGATAGTTGTAAGTGGCATTCGTCCAACCGGTTTTTTACATTTAGGTAATTATTTTGGTGCGCTGCGCAATTATGTGCGTATGCAGGAACAATACAACTGTTATTTTTTTGTAGCCGACTGGCACAGCCTTACTACGCATTTGGATACCAGCGGGCTGCAAGCTTCGGTGTATCGTGTGCTGGCAGAGAACATTGCCTGTGGATTGGACCCCGATAAAGTAGCCCTGTTTGTGCAAAGCGATGTACCCGAAATAGCAGAATTATATCTTTATTTAAACATGCTGGCATACAAAGGTGAACTGGAAAAAACGCCCACGTTTAAAGATAAAGTACGTATGCAGCCAGATAATGTAAACGCTGGTTTGCTTACTTATCCGGTATTGATGGCAGCAGATATTTTAATACACCGTGCTGTAAAAGTGCCTGTAGGCAAAGACCAGGAGCAACACCTGGAAATGGCGCGCAATTTTGCCACCCGTTTCAACAACCGTTATGGCGAAGTATTGGTGTTGCCTCAAGCATTTAACTTTGGTAATGAACTAGTGAAAATCATGGGACTGGATGGTATGGGCAAAATGAGCAAAAGTGAAAACGCTAATGCTACCTTGTATTTAGCCGACGAAGATGAAGCCATTCGCAAGAAAATAATGAAGGCTAAAACCGATAGTGGACCAACCGAACCAAACAGTGCAAAGCCCGATTATATTCAAAACCTATTTACTTTAATGCAACTGGTAAGCGAGCCTGCTGTTGTAGAAAAGTTTGAAGCAGACTTTAATAATTGCAACATCCGTTATGGCGATATGAAAAAGCAATTGGCCGAAGACATGGCTGTTTTTATGAAACCTATCCGCGAAAAAGCACAAGCCATACAGAACGATAATAATTACTTATCAACAATTATTCGCCAGGGTGCAGATAAGGCAAGAACAAGTGCTAATGAAACATTGCAACTGGTGCGCAAGGCAGTAGGTGTACATTATGTGTAAGAAAATATTTTCATTCACATACCTGCAGGAGTGTTTCATAAGTAAATACATTTATAAATTACAAGCATTCTTATAAACAGCATAAGAAAATACTACCGTCATTCCGCAGAGCTGCCAATAGGCAGATAGAATCATAATCAAATTAGCGGCAGCATTGCGCGGAATCTGTACGTAAAAGAATCATATTTTAATTCGGAAATTATACATACAACTAATTACCGGAAGCCAAAAGCCACCGGCTAACAATGATTGACACATGCCTAAACAACAAAAGCCAAAACATATAGCAGTTGCCGGAAATATTGGTGCCGGCAAAACAACACTTACTGAATTGTTGAGCAAGCATTATCGCTGGATTCCGCAGTTTGAAGATGTGGACAACAATCCATATCTCATGGATTTTTATGATGATATGCCACGTTGGAGCTTCAACCTGCAGATTTATTTTTTAAATAGCCGTTTGAAGCAATTGCTGGAAATACAAAACGGCACCGAAACAGTAATTCAGGACAGAACCATCTACGAAGATGCCAATATTTTTGCGCCCAACCTCCACGATATGGGTTTAATGAGTCAGCGTGATTTTGATAATTATTACCACTTTTTTCAAACACTGAAAAGCATGGTGCAACCCCCCGATCTACTCATTTATCTAAAAGCATCTGTGCCAACTCTTGTAGGGCAAATACAAAAGCGCGGTCGCGAATACGAGGAAAATATTCGCCTCGATTATTTGAAAAAGCTGAACATTTTATACGAGAAATGGATTGAAGGTTATAACGAAGGCAAGCTGCTGGTGATAGATGTGGATAAGAATAAATTTCCTGAAAACGACGAAGACCTTGGTGAAGTAATTAGTAAGGTTGATGGAATGTTGTTCGGTTTGTTTTAGTTTTTTTCACCGCGGAGAACAGGAGGTAGAAGCATTTACGCGGCGTTGTTTTATAAAAGAAATTATATAAATTTTCGTGTTGCTCTTATATAAAAAATAACTATGCAGGCATACTACTGAGAATGGTTGGTAAAATTTGTTGAGATATAATACAGTAAAGGATTTGAAGGAAGTTTGATGAGAGGAGTTTGATCAGATTTTTTCTTTTTACGAATTCTTCAAAGAAAACAATACCGGGCTTGTGATCATTTGGAAGTAATGAGATGGGGAGAACATCAGGGAAAGCAAAGATTTAAGTGTAAAAGCTGTTTACTGGCATACCAGGATGGTTTAGACGGGCACACCCAACTCATCAGGGTTTCGGATGAAAAGCATCATAAGGAGATTAAAGAAGATCCGGATAATCTTATTCGCTTAGGCGTGCATTTGGAAAGTATCACAGCCGACGGACTTAAAAGCATACTCAAAGTCATCAAAAGATCCTTACCGGATGTAAATGTTCAAAGAATGCTGATACATATCCAAAGAATGTGCCTGCTGTGGCTTACACGCTATCCTGAGCATGCATCAGGACAAGAACTTCGTAGTCTGGTTTTAGTGCTACTCAAAATAAAAACACAGAACAATAAATTGTTTTGGATCAGAGAGCTCAATAACCAAAAAGTGGTGGATGATACAGGTATATCAAAAGGTCAACTCTATGAAAAAGGGTTTAAAAAATTTATAAGTAAAATGATGAAAGTTCAAATTAAGACAGTACCATAATTTTGGAATATGTGTAATGTAATTTGTAAAACAAGGGAAAGTATTGTTTTAACCATTGTGAGGATTTATGTCCATCCAAGAGGCTTTTTATTGGACCCGATACTCTTAAGTAGAAAATTATCTACTGTTGCTTTTACATTCATCTTTTAAAGCAAAATGCTGCTAAGGCTTTCCCAGTCAGTATTACAACCTACCTTTGACTACAATGCGGATAACTCAAAAGTTAGATTTTATCTCAAAATTTGGGCACTTACAGGCCTACATGGTGACATTAAACAAGGATCGATAATTTACAAGTAAATTATAACCTGATTTTGTAAATAAGTTTCATGAAAAGTAATCTGGTGTAAAAGTGATAAAAAAGAGAGGAACAAACTTATTATACAAATACGATCGTTTTTGTATAATGAATATTTGTTATTGATTGTATCACTTTTTAATCTTTGTTAACGAACGCAAAGAGGTAATGTGGGGTGGAAGATAGGCACCGTGAATCGCGGTTTTCAACATTGGGAAACACAACCTGCCTTATATAATTGTGTTGTTTACAATAAAAACGTATTTTGCTGCACCAAAGCTTAGCAACGAAATAAAAAACCATCAACCTAAACCTACATTAGTTTACATAATGATCGACGTTACCTTGCAACCACTGCAGCACCGTGGCATGATGCAGATAGCTGTTCTATTTGAACGAAATGTGAAAGTAGCTTCCATAGTGAGAAAGCTCCATGGTGCCCGCTGGAGCCGAACAAATAAATGCTGGTATTTACCACTTTCTAAAGAAAACTATTCTATCCTTTTTTATGCGCTACGCCCACATTGCCAGCTGCGAACCACTGCCATGCAGCAATGTTTCAAAAACAGTGAGCAGTTATCTACTACCACAACTACAGCAGTTGTGCAGTCAAACACTACCACTCATACATTGCTAAAAAACACTAATGCTTTACCACTCAGCAGGAGTAAGATCATTTTACCTGCCGGTAGCGTTAAGCTACATACAAGCAATATATACCCCATCAATGCACAGGTACTTACTACTATGCGCCAGCAGCTGGAGTTAAAAGCATACAGCCAAAGTACTATCAGTACATACTTAAAGGAGATGAGCGTTTTTTTGCAAACGATAAAAGGGTGTAAAGCAAGTGAATTTACCACCCAACGCATCAAAGATTACCTGCAATACTGCTATACAGCCTTAGGACTGAGCGAAAATACCCTGCACAGCCGCATCAATGCCCTGAAGTTTTATTATGAACAGGTGCTCAAACGCGAACGTTTCTTTTGGGAAATACCACGCCCCAAAAAGCAACTGGTGCTGCCGAAAGTTTTGGGAGAAGATGAACTGCGCAGGCTTTTCAATGCCATCACTTACAAAAAGCACAAAGCCATTCTGTTTACTGCCTACAGTGCGGGATTGCGTGTAAGCGAAGTCATCAACCTGCAGTTAAAACATATAGACCGCAGCCGTATGCAGTTGTTCATAGAGAGGAGTAAGGGCAAAAAGGACCGTTATGTGGGTCTCAGTCCGGTGCTGTTGGATATACTTGAAAAGTACTATGAAGATGTGCAGCCAAAGCCTGTGATTTATTTATTTGAGGGACAGCAACAGGGTACCAGGTACCAGGTGCGGAGTGCGCAAAAGGTATTTCAAATAGCTAAGGAGAATGCTGGTATCCATAAAGAAGTTGGATTTCACAGCCTGCGTCACTCCTTTGCCACCCATTTGCTGGAAAAGGGCATAGATATCCGCTACATCAAAGATATTCTGGGACATTTTAATATTCATACTACCGAGCGGTATCTGCATGTGAAAAAGGAGAAACTGGTAAACATCATCAGCCCGCTGGATGATCTGTGGGAAAAAGAAGAACTGGACTGGTAAATGGCATTGCCGAACCATGAAAATAAAAAAAGCGAATGGAAGCGAATTGATTATCAATAGTGTAAAATATTTTGGAGGAATTGAAAGTTCGCGTAATATTTGTGTTATGCGTAATTTTTGGCAACAGGGTAATAGATTGCGGGACGTTTTGCCTCAGGCGACAGCCGGCAGAGAGCAGGCAACCATCCAATGCAGCAGGAATTGTAATCAGGACAGCCGGCAGACA